>CAWJPY010000014.1:0-142295 GCA_963844865.1 uncultured Holophagae bacterium | reverse complement strand
GGACGCCCTCCACCTCCCCGGGGGCTGGTTCGGGTTCCTGAACGACACCGCCTCCATCTCCTCCATGCTCGGCCTCGCCGCCCCCGGGAGGCGGCGGACCCCGAGGGCCGTCGCCGCGGTATGGCCGGCCGGCCGGACCTGCCTCCGCTGGCGGTCTACGCCTCCGATCAGGCCCACTCGTCCATCGCCAAGGCCTGCGTGGCCCTGGGCATCGGCCTCGACGGCTACCGCGCCATCCCCCACGACGCCGAGTACCGCATGGACGTCACCGCCCTGCGGGACGCGATCGCCGCAGACCGCGCCGCCGGAATGCGTCCCCTGGCCGTGGTGGCCACCGTGGGCACCACCTCCACGACGTCCGTGGATCCGGTCCCGGCCATCGCCGAGGTGTGCGCCGAGCACGGCCTGTGGCTGCACGTGGACGCCGCCTACGCCGGCACCGCGGCCCTCTGTCCCGAGCACCGCTGGTGCCTCGACGGGTGCGAGCGGGCCGACAGCCTGGTCTTCAACCCCCACAAGTGGATGTTCGTGCCCATCGACTGCTCGGTGCTCTTCACGCCCCACCAGGACCTGTTCCGGCGTGCCTTCTCCCTGGTCCCCGAGTACCTGACGACCCCCCAGACCGGACGGGTCGTGGATCTCATGGACTACGGCGTGCAGCTCGGCCGACGCTTTCGAGCCCTCAAGCTGTGGTGGGTGCTGCGGGCCTTCGGGCGCCAGGGGATCATCGACCGCCTCCGTCGCCACGTCGCGCTGGCCCGAGAGCTCGCCGCCTGGATCGACGACGAGCCCCTCTTCGAGCGCCTCGCACCGGTCCCGTTCTCCGTGGTGTGCTTCCGCGTGCGGCCCCCGGGGGTGACGGCCGCCGACCAGCTGGACCGTCTCAACCTCGACCTTCTGGAGCGGGTCAACGCCTCCGGCGAGGTCTTCCTCTCCCACACCCGGTTGGATGCCGGGATCGCCCTGCGGGTCGCCATCGGGAACCTCGGCACCACGACCCGCGACGTCGAACGGTGCCGAGCCCTCCTCCGGCAGGCCGCGACGTCGGCGAGCGCATCCGCGGGCACCGGGAAACGACACCCGCGCCCCGGAGGTTGTAGGACGCAGCGGTACGCACAACGTGCCCGGTTCACAACCGTGAGAACTGACTTGACTGCCACCGGAACGCTCGCCGGCCCCGCCGACCGGTCGCCTTCAGTCCGCTCTGCGCGCGGGCTCCTGACCAGCTACCTCGAGCTCGCCAAGGCGCGGCTGGCCATGCTCGTGGTGTTCACCGCCGCCACCGGCTACCTCGTGGCGTGCGGCCTGGCCCGCTCGCCCCCCGCCGTGGCCGTTGTATGTCCGCGTTCGGTCCCGACACCTGGACGAGGCAGTCGCCGCTCGGTGTCCAGTTCTGGACCGCAGTGCGGCGGGCGACGGCACAGGACGCGCACCGGCCTCCCCTCCCCCGCACGGCACGGTCAGCCGGGCCCAGGCCGTGTCGTGGGGGCTGGGCTCCATCGCCGCCGGCCTGGGCACCCTCGTCCTGGGGACCAACCTCCTGACCGCCGGCCTTTCCCTCTTCGTCATCCCGCTCTACGTGCTCGTCTACACCCCCCTGAAGGTGCGGACACCCCTCAACACGGTGGTGGGCGCGGTGTGCGGAGCGGTCCCGCCCATGATGGGCTGGACCGCGGCCACGGGCCGGCTGGACGTCGGCGCGGTGGTGCTGGGCGGCATCCTGTTCTTCTGGCAGATGCCCCACTTTCTCGCCCTGGCGTGGCTGTACCGGGCCGACTACGCCCGAGGCGGCTTCCGGATGCTGCCGGCGGTGGACCGAACAGGGCACCCTCACCGGCCGCATCTCGTTCCTGTACGCGGCGGCCCTGCCGCCCCTGTCGGAATCCCCGTCGCGTCGGGGGGAGCGGACGCCTTTATCTCGTGGTGTCCCAGCTCCTGGGCATCGGGTTCGCCGCACTGGGTTGGCACTTCCTCTGGACCAGGACCGACCGCGCCGCCCGCGTTCTGTTCCTCGCCAGCATCGTGTACCTCCGGTGCTCCTGGGGACCATGGTCGGCGACATCGGTGGGGGGACCCGGCAGGCAGGCCGGGCGACCGCCCACACCACGGTCCACGCCCAGGGGCTCCGCTCGAGCCAGGTGGCCCTGCACCGTTGAAGCGGCTCATCGCGAGCGGCTGGTGGGTGGCGGTCGCCGCGGTTGCCTTGGGCGCACTGGTCGCGGCGCTGGAGCTCCGTTCTCCGGGCGCGGCGCCACCCCTCTACGGCGACGGAAGCTCTCTCGCCAGCTACGGCTTCGACCTGACCAGCAGCCTCGTCCCCCGCACCGAGCTGGTGCCCTCGGGGCTGCCACGGGACGGGCTGGCCGTCCTGGACGAGCCCGCCCTCCTGTCAGTGGCCGACGTGGAGCGCCGCAACCGGGAGGGCCGCGGCAAGTTCCTGCTCGACGGTGATCGGGTGGTCGGCGTGGTGGTGTCCGGGGACGCCAGGGCCTACCCCCTGCGCCTGCTGCGCTGGCACGAGGTGGTGAACGACACGGTGGGCGGCGTACCCGTCGTCGTCACCTACAACCCTCTCTGCGACGCGGTGGTGGTGGCCCGGCGTCCGGGGCACGGCACCCCCGTCCGCTTCGGCTTCTCCGGCCTCCTCTACCAGTCCAACCTGGTCCTGTATGACCGCCGCACCGACGGACAGCCGGCTAGCCTCTATAACCAGCTCCAGGCGCGGGCCATCGCCGGACCCGCCGCGGCGCGGGGGAGGAGCTGGACGTGATCCCCGTGGCCATCGCTTCCTGGGGATGGTGGCGATCCCGTCACCCGGCGACCCGCGTGCTCGCTCCCCTTGCCCGCCTCTCCTCGCAGTACGCCCGGGACCCGTACAGCTCCTACTTCGGGTCGGACCTGCTCCGCTTCCCCGTCAGCCCGCTGCCGCCGCCGGGAGCCCTCCGCCTCAAGGACCGGGTGCTCGCGGTGCGCGTCCACGGGCAGGAGGCCGTCTTCGCCCTCCCGCTGCTCGCCGCGACCACCGGTTCCGACCGCGGGTCCTTCGCCACCTCCGTGGCCGGCATCCCCATCACCATCGACTTCGACGCCGCCGCCGCCACGGCCGTGGTCATCGCGCCTGAGGGAGCCCGCCGCGAGCTCGCTGTCCGGTTCGCGTGCTGGTTCGCGTGGTTCGCCACGCATCCCGGCGGCCCACCACCCGGTCCTCGACAGTGACGAGCACTCCCGAGTCGATCGACGGCCTCTACAGGATGAGCATGGCATCTCCGTAGGAGTAGAAGCGGTAGCCCCGGCGGACGGCCTCGCCATACGCCGCGAGCACCCGCTCGCGACCCGCGAAGGCGCACACCAGCATGAGCAGGGTGGACCGTGGCAGGTGGAAGTTCGTCAGCATCGCGCCGGTCCCGGCGAAGGAGAATCCCGGTGTGATGAAGAGGTCGGTCCACCCGTCGCCGGGCTCCACCCGCCCCTCGCCCGCCCTCAGGGCGGCTTCCAGCGCCCGCACCGAGGTCGTGCCCACGCACACCACCCGCCGTCCCTCACCCCGGGCCCCGTTCACGGCGGCGGCGGCCTCGGGCGCGAAGCGATACCACTCCCGGTGCATGCGGTGCTCAGCGACGTCCTCCACGGCCACGGGCCGGAACGTCCCCAGGCCCACGTGCAGGGTGAGGAAGACCAGCTCGATCCCTTCTGCAGCCAGCTCCCCCAGAATCTCCCTGGTGAAGTGCAGACCGGCCGTGGGAGCGGCCGCCGCTCCTGCCTCGCTGGCGTACACGGTCTGGTAGTCCTCCCTGTCGGCAGCCGTCGGCCCGTGGGGTCGCCGGATGTAGGGCGGCAGGGGGTGCCTCCCAGTCGCTCGAGGCGTGCGCTGTCCAGTGGCGGCGAAAAGCCGACCAGCCACTGTCCATCGTCCAGGCGTCGGCGTGGGACCACTGCGCCGCCGTCGGCGAGCAGGAGCTCCTCGCCGGGCCGCGCCCGCGCACCGGGTCTGAGCAGCGCCTGCCAGCACCCTTCTTCCGCCGGGCGCAGGAGCAGGAGCTCGAAGCGTCGCCCGGTCCCGCGGCGGGCCTCCAGGCGCGCCGGGATCACCCGCGTGTCGTTCAGCAGGAGGAGGTCACCGGGGACGAGGTGCTCACCGAGGCGGGGGAAGGCTTGGTGCTCGATCTTCCCGGTTGATCGGTCCAGCACCAGGAGGCGCGAGCGGCCACGCTCCAGCGGGCGCTGGGCGATCCGTTCCGACGGCAGCTCGTAGTCGAAGTCCGCGGTCTTCACGGGCCGGATAGTAGCCGCCCCCGGCCCCCCGCGACCAGCACGCCCGAGCGGGCGCCATCACCGAGGCGGTGCACTCTGAACCTGATCCGTCGGACCGCGTCGCTCACAGGCGACGGCCGAGGTCCGGCCGGAAGGCGTCCCTGAGGTGGCGGATCCGCCAGCACACGGGGCCGCGACCACCCTCGATGGCCACCACGTCGAAGCGGCAGGGGCGGTCCCAGAGGCTGAACCGCGACAGGTAGGCCGCCGCGGTTCTGGCGACGCGCCGTTGCTTGTCGTCGTCCACCGCCGCAACGGCACCCCCGAAGGCCCCGCTCCTCCGGCTCTTGACCTCCACGAACACCAGCTCGCCCCGGCGCTCCACAACCAGATCCAGCTCCCCCTCGGAGCTTCTCCAGTTGCGGTGGCGCACCCGGTATCCCTTCAGGACGAGGTAGACGCGGGCGGCCAGCTCGCCTCGGCGACCCAGACCCGCTCCGCTCCGCTCCCGCCCCCGTCGCTGCCGAGATCGTCGGGTCGGGCTCGACGTCGTCACGCCCGCCTCACCTCTGATACCAGCGCTTGCGCTCCAGCATCAGCGGGCCGCTCACGTCGCCGAGGTGGCCCCGGTGGCCGGAGGTGTCCACCGCCTCGACCCAGAACACCACCCTCCCGTTGCCGTGCATTTCCGTCGGAATGCGCAGCGCATAGAGGTCCCCACCCGTCGCGTCCAGGGACAGCTCCCGGTACGTCGGCTCGGACTCGGTCTTGATGTGCACCACCACGCGCTCGACCCGGAAGTCATCCGCGACGGCGATCGGTACGACCACCGTCTCGTTCTTGCGGTATCGCAGCTCGAGGTCTTCCGGGACCGACACCACGGGAGGATGCGCATCCAGCCTGCCGAGCTCGGCCCGGAGCTCGCGGCGGACGGCGTCGAGTCGCGCGCCGTGCGCGCCGTCCGCCGTGCTCTCGGCCAGCAGCTCCAGGCCCGCGTCGGGCCGCCCTTCGCGCCCCGCGCGAGGGCGCGATCCAGAACCTCCTCGAGCTTCCGGTCGCGCTCCTGCTCGCGCGTCCAGGCCGCGATCCGATCGGCCAGTCCCTCCCGCTGAGGCCACGCACGCCGAAGGGGCTCCGCCAGGGCGAGGGCGCCGGCGAAGCCCCCCCACGCCGCCTCCGCCGCCTGGGTCTCCAGCGACGTCGCCGCCTCCTCCCGCATGCGGTAAGCCCCGCTGTAGCCGGGCAGCAACGCGATCATCTGACGCGCCGCTTCCACCACGCGAGCAGGTCGCCCCCGCGTTGAGCGTCCCACAGCTCCCGATGCTGATCGAGGGCCGCGCGGGCGTGCTCGAGATCCTCCCGCAGATCCGGATCATCCCGCAGCTCGCCGGCGTCCAGATCCCCCAGGGCGGCCACCGCCCGCCGCAGCATGGCGATGCTCCCGGCCTCCAGCCCGCCCCGAAGATCGCGGACGGCCTCGCCCCGGTCCACGCTCTCAAGCGCAGCCCGAACTCCCCAGCCTGCTCGCCGCCTCCGGTCAGGCGGCCCAGGCCTCCTCCGAGATCTCATCGATCACTCACCGGGCACCGTCCCGATCGCCATCGGACAGGAGCCGCTCCGCCTCTTCCAGGCGTGGGTCAGCCGTCGGCGTCGGGGTGACTACGTCCTGGCGAGGCACCGGCGTGGGCACAGGGACGGTGGCCACCGCCACGGCAGATGCCACCGCCTCACGCTTCCACCGACGGAGTCGACCGACTCAGCATGGCCAGGGTGGTGAGGCAACCCGCCAGCACCGCCGCCAACGACGCCGCCACCAGGATCGCGAGCCTCACGGGGGACGGCCGCCGCCAGCCGGTCTGGGTCGCCGTCCCCACCCCTCCCGCCACCTCGGGCACCGCGCCCGGCCCGGTGGCCGCGGCCGTGGGTGGTGCACCATCCTCCCCTCGGGCGCCAATGGCCGCGCCGTTTCACGCGCCTCCCGGTCCTCCTGCGGCGCGTGCACTCCCACTCGGTCCAGGAGCACCTCCCGCAGCTCCGACACCGAGACGGCCCGCGCCCCCGGATCGCGGCGCAGGGCGAGCGCCGCGACGGTCTCGAACTCCTCCACGGCGCCCATGCCGAGCGCATCCAGGTGGACCACCGGCCGCGCGCTCCCCACGCCTTCGACCTCCGCGCCGAGGGCGTCACAGGCCATCATGACGATGGCATACACGTCGGCCAGCCAGAGATCGTCACGTCGCAGAACACCTCGGCCGTAGAGCTCCGGTGCGGCGCACCGAGCTCCCGACGGCGGCCACATCCCCGACGGCGCACCCACCAGATAGGGCCCGGTGCCGTTCCCGACCACGCGCACCGACCGATCCATCACCAGGACGTTGTCGAGGGAGAGGTTGAGATGGGCGACCCCGGCCATGGCGAGCCGTCCACCGTGTCGAGCACGCGGACGAGAGCCGGTACCACCAGCGACGGCGGGGCGGAGCGCAAGGCGCCCAGCGCCACGCCCCCGGCAACCGGCTCGCTGACCAGGAAGGCGTCACCGTCCGGCGTGAAGCCGAAGTCGAGCACCCGCGGCAGCCCCGGGAACGAGCCTCGCTGCGCCGCGCTCATCACCTGGTTGAACCGGGACCGGTTCGCTTCCTCCGCCACCGGGCCGGCGGGATGGATGAGCTTGAGCACCACCGGTCGCTCGGTGTCGGGCTCCACCGCGCGCAGCACGGTGGTCCACACCGTAGAGCGCAGGATCCGCTCCAGCCGGTAGTCGTCCAGGACCTGTCTCGTCTGCTTGCTCACTCCGCACACCCCACCGCGTGCCGACGCCATCGTTTTCCGGACTCATCCCTCCTCACCGACCGAGCCCCGATTCGGACGGGGTCGCCGTCCTCCGAGTGTCGCTTCCTCTTCACTCGATGATAATCGACCCCGACGCCGTACCGTCACCCTGGGAGGTGTCCAGCGCGAGCGGCCCCGCCAAGGAACGGACCGGGCTTTCGGCATGGAGCGCTTGGAGGGTGTCGGCCGGGGTTCGGCCGCGGCCGGTGTATTCCTCGAGGAAGCTTCGCGCCTGCCTCGAGGTCGCTCCGAACCACGCAGGGCCCGCCCAACGCGCTCGGCGCCCCGCACCGCCTCCTCCCAGACCTCGCCCGCGAGCGCGCGCAGCACGCCGTCCCCCATGCCGGTGGTCGCCGCCCGCCGCCAGAGCTCCATCAGCATCGGCCCGGTGACCGCCGAGCACGTCGATCACCTTGGCCCGCGCCCGGTCGTCGTACAGGCCGAGGTGATCAGCACGACCTGGGCGGCGCGGAGTCGGTCCGGCACCGCCTCCCCGGCGCGCAGCTCCAAGAAGCCGCGCGGGCGCACCTCGAAGAACAGGGTAGTCAGGTCGGTAGTCGAGGTCCTCCACCGTCGGCCAGCCGTACTCCGGATGACCCTCGGAGAGCCAGCGTTCGAACGTGAAACCGGCGGATGTGATGCTGTTCCGTCTCCCGGGGAATCGCTGGGAGCCCGGGACCCCCGGTTTCACGTTCGAACGCTGGCTCTCCGAGGGTCATCCGGAGTACGGCTGGCCGACGGTGGAGGACCTCGACTACCACCTGACTACCCTGTTCTTCGAGGTGCGCCCGCGCGGCTTCCTCGAGCTGCGAGCAGGGGAGGCGGTCCCCGACCGGCTCCGCGCCGCCCAGGTGGTGCTGACCACCTCGGCCCTGTACGACGACCGGGCGCGGGCCAAGGTGATCGACGTCCTCGGCGGTCACCGGGCCGATGCTGATGGAGCTCTGCGGCGGGCTCGACCACCGGGCATGGGGGACGACGTGCTGTGGCGCATGGCCGCGAGGTCTGGGAGGAGGCGGTGCGGGAGCCGAGCGGTTGGGCGGTTGCTGCGTGGGTTCGAAGGACCTGGAGGCGGCGCGAAGCTTCCTCGAGGAGGACACGGCCGCCCGCCGGACGCCGGCCGACACGCTCCGAGAACTCCATGCAGAGAGCCCGGCCCGCTCCTTCGCCGCGTCAGGCCGCCGCGCGTCCCTCCAAGGTAACCGTAGGCCGGTCGGATCGACTATCATCGATTGAAAAAGGAAGCGACACTCGGAGGACGGCGACACCGTCCGAATCGGGGCTCGGGTGGTCAGAGGGATGAGTCCGGAAACGATGGCTTCGGCACGCGGTGGGGTGTGCGGAGGAGCAAGCAGACGGGACAGGTCCTGGACGACTACCGGCTGGAGCGGATCCTTCGCTCTACGGTCTGGACCACCGTGCTGCGCGCGGTGGAGCCGACACCGAGCGACCGGTGGAGCTCAGCTCATCCATCCCGCCGGTCCGGTGGCGGAGGAAGCGGACCCTCACCGGTTCAACCAGGTGATGAGCGCGGCGCAGCGAGGCTCGTTCCCGGGCTGCCGCGGTAGCTCGTTCTTCGGCTTCACGCCGGACGATGACGCCTTCCTGGTCAGCGAACCGGTTGCCGGGGGCGTGGCGCTGGGCGCCTTGCTCCGCCCCGCCGTCGCTGGTGGTACCGGTCTCGTTGGCGTGCTCGACACGGTGGACGAGCTCGCCATGGCCGGGGTCGCCCATTTCAACCTCTCCCTCGACAACGTCCTGGTGATGGATCGGTTGGTGCGCGTGTCGGGAACGCACCGGGCCCTATCTGGTGGGTGCGCCGTCGGGGATGTGGCCGCCGTCGGGAGCTCGGTGTGCCGCACCGGAGCTCTTCGGCCGAGGTGTTCTGCGACGTGACGATCTCTGGCTGGCCGACGTGTATGCCATCGTCATGATGGCCTGTGACGCCCTCGGCGCGGAGGTTGAAGGCGTCGGAGCGCGCGGCCGGTGGTCCACCTGGATTCGCTCGGCATGGGCGCCGTGGAGGAGTTCGAGACCGTCGCGGCGCTCGCCCTGCGCCGCGATCCGGCGCGGCCCCTGGGGTCGGAGCTGCGGGAGGTGCTCCTGGACCGAGTGGGAGTGCACGCGCCGCAGGAGGACCGGGAGGCGCGTGAAACGGCGCCTGCATTGGCGCCCGAGGGGAGGATCGTGCACCACCCACGGCCGCGGCCCCGGGTCGGGCTCGGTGCCCGAGGTGGCGGGAGGGTGGGGACGGCGACCCAGACCGGCTGGCGGAGGCCGTCCCCCGTGAGGCTCGCGATCCTGGTGGCGGCGTCGTTGGCGGCGGTGCTGGCGGGTTGCCTCACCACCCTGGCCATGCTGAGTCGGTCGACTCCGTCGTCGAAGCGTGAGGCGGTGGCATCTGCCGTGGCGGTGGCCACCGTCCCTGTGCCCACGCCGGCGCCTCGGCCAGGACGTGATCACCCCGACGCCGACGGCTGACCCACGCCTGGAAGAGGCGGAGCGGCTCCTGTCCGATGGCGATCGGGACGGTGCCCGGTCGGTGCTCGATGAGATCTCGGAGGAGGACCTGGCCCGCCTGCCCCCGGAGGCGGCGAGCAGGCTCGAGGAGCTCAGGGCTGCGCTTGAGAGCGTGGACCGGGGCGAGGCCGTCCGCGATCTTCGGGGCGGGCTGGAGGCCGGGAGCATCGCCATGCTGCGGCGGGCGGTGGCCGCCCGGGGGATCTGGACGCCGGCGAGCTGCGGGATGATCCGGATCTGCGGGAGGATCTCGAGCACGCCCGCGCGGCCCTCGATCAGCATCGGGAGCTGTGGGACGCTCAACGCGGGGGCGACCTGCTGCGCGTGGTGGAAGCGGCGCGTCAGATGATCGCGTTGCTGCCCGGCTACAGCGGGGCTTACCGCATGCGGGAGGAGGCGGCGACGTCGCTGGAGACCCAGGCGGCGGAGGCGGCGTCGGGGGGGGACTTCGCCGGCGCCCTCGCCCTGGCGGAGCCCCTTCGGCGT
Source organism: uncultured Holophagae bacterium (assembly GCA_963844865.1). Taxonomy (GTDB): domain Bacteria; phylum Acidobacteriota; class Thermoanaerobaculia; order Thermoanaerobaculales; family Sulfomarinibacteraceae; genus CAWJPY01. The sequence goes on along the minus strand of CAWJPY010000014.1, from coordinate 132,209 downwards.
GCGTGGCCTCAGCGGGAGGGACTGGCCGATCGGATCGCGGCCTGGACGCGCGAGCAGGAGCGCGACCGGAAGCTCGAGGAGGTTCTGGATCGCGCCCTCGCGCAGGGGCGCGAAGGGCGGCCCGACGCGGGCCTGGAGCTGCTGGCCGAGAGCACGGCGGACGGCGCGCACGGCGCGCGACTCGACGCCGTCCGCCGCGAGCTCCGGGCCGAGCTCGGCAGGCTGGATGCGCATCCTCCCGTGGTGTCGGTCCCGGAAGACCTCGAGCTGCGATACCGCAAGAACGAGACGGTGGTCGTACCGATCACCGTCACGGATGACTTCCGGGTCGAGCGCGTGGTGGTGCACATCAAGACCGAGTCCGAGCCGACGTACCGGGAGCTGTCCCTGGACGCGACGGGTGGGGACCTCTATGCGCTGCGCATTCCGCCGGAGATGCACGGCAACGGGAGGGTGGTGTTCTGGGTCGAGGCGGTGGACACCTCCGGCCACCGGGGCCACCTCGGCGACGTGAGCGGCCCGCTGATGCTGGAGCGCAAGCGCTGGTATCAGAGGTGAGGCGGGCGTGACGACGTCGAGCCCGACCCGACGATCTCGGCAGCGACGGGGGCGGGAGCGGAGCGGAGCGGGTCTGGGTCGCCGAGGCGAGCTGGCCGCCCGCGTCTACCTCGTCCTGAAGGGATACCGGGTGCGCCACCGCAACTGGAGAAGCTCCGAGGGGGAGCTGGATCTGGTTGTGGAGCGCCGGGGCGAGCTGGTGTTCGTGGAGGTCAAGAGCCGGAGGAGCGGGGCCTTCGGGGGTGCCGTTGCGGCGGTGGACGACGACAAGCAACGGCGCGTCGCCAGAACCGCGGCGGCCTACCTGTCGCGGTTCAGCCTCTGGGACCGCCCCTGCCGCTTCGACGTGGTGGCCATCGAGGGTGGTCGCGGCCCCGTGTGCTGGCGGATCCGCCACCTCAGGGACGCCTTCCGGCCGGACCTCGGCCGTCGCCTGTGAGCGACGCGGTCCGACGGATCAGGTTCAGAGTGCACCGCCTCGGTGATGGCGCCCGCTCGGGCGTGCTGGTCGCGGGGGGCCGGGGGCGGCTACTATCCGGCCCGTGAAGACCGCGGACTTCGACTACGAGCTGCCGTCGGAACGGATCGCCCAGCGCCCGCTGGAGCGTGGCCGCTCGCGCCTCCTGGTGCTGGACCGATCGACCGGGAAGATCGAGCACCAAGCCTTCCCCCGCCTCGGTGAGCACCTCGTCCCCGGTGACCTCCTCCTGCTGAACGACACGCGGGTGATCCCGGCGCGCCTGGAGGCCCGCCGCGGGACCGGGCGACGCTTCGAGCTCCTGCTCCTGCGCCCGGCGGAAGAAGGGTGCTGGCAGGCGCTGCTCAGACCCGGTGCGCGGGCGCGGCCCGGCGAGGAGCTCCTGCTCGCCGACGGCGGCGCAGTGGTCCCACGCCGACGCCTGGACGATGGACAGTGGCTGGTCGGCTTTTCGCCGCCACTGGACAGCGCACGCCTCGAGCGACTGGGAGGCACACCCCTGCCGCCCTACATCCGGCGACCCCACGGGCCGACGGCTGCCGACAGGGAGGACTACCAGACCGTGTACGCCAGCGAGGCAGGAGCGGCGGCCGCTCCCACGGCCGGTCTGCACTTCACCAGGGAGATTCTGGGGGAGCTGGCTGCAGAAGGGATCGAGCTGGTCTTCCTCACCCTGCACGTGGGCCTGGGGACGTTCCGGCCCGTGGCCGTGGAGGACGTCGCTGAGCACCGCATGCACCGGGAGTGGTATCGCTTCGCGCCCGAGGCCGCCGCCGCCGTGAACGGGGCCCGGGGTGAGGGACGGCGGGTGGTGTGCGTGGGCACGACCTCGGTGCGGGCGCTGGAAGCCGCCCTGAGGGCGGGCGAGGGGCGGGTGGAGCCCGGCGACGGGTGGACCGACCTCTTCATCACACCGGGATTCTCCTTCGCCGGGACCGGCGCGATGCTGACGAACTTCCACCTGCCACGGTCCACCCTGCTCATGCTGGTGTGCGCCTTCGCGGGTCGCGAGCGGGTGCTCGCGGCGTATGGCGAGGCCGTCCGCCGGGGCTACCGCTTCTACTCCTACGGAGATGCCATGCTCATCCTGTAGAGGCCGTCGATCGACTCGGGAGTGCTCGTCACTGTCGAGGACCGGGTGGTGGGCCGCCGGGATGCGTGGCGAACCACGCGAACCAGCACGCGAACCGGACAGCGAGCTCGCGGCGGGCTCCCTCAGGCGCGATGACCACGGCCGTGGCGGCGGCGGCGTCGAAGTCGATGGTGATGGGGATGCCGGCCACGGAGGTGGCGAAGGACCCGCGGTCGGAACCGGTGGTCGCGGCGAGCAGCGGGAGGGCGAAGACGGCCTCCTGCCCGTGGACGCGCACCGCGAGCACCCGGTCCTTGAGGCGGAGGGCTCCCGGCGGCGGCAGCGGGCTGACGGGGAAGCGGAGCAGGTCCGACCCGAAGTAGGAGCTGTACGGGTCCCGGGCGTACTGCGAGGAGAGGCGGGCAAGGGGAGCGAGCACGCGGGTCGCCGGGTGACGGAATCGCCACCATCCCCAGGAAGTGATGGCCACGGGGATCACGTCCAGCTCCTCCCCCCGCGCCGCGGCGGGTCCGGCGATGGCCCGCGCCTGGAGCTGGTTATAGAGGCTAGCCGGCTGTCCGTCGGTGCGGCGGTCATACAGGACCAGGTTGGACTGGTAGAGGAGGCCGGAGAAGCCGAAGCGGACGGGGGTGCCGTGCCCCGGACGCCGGGCCACCACCACCGCGTCGCAGAGAGGGTTGTAGGTGACGACGACGGGTACGCCGCCCACCGTGTCGTTCACCACCTCGTGCCAGCGCAGCAGGCGCAGGGGGTAGGCCCTGGCGTCCCCGGACACCACCACGCCGACCACCCGATCACCGTCGAGCAGGAACTTGCCGCGGCCCTCCCGGTTGCGGCGCTCCACGTCGGCCACTGACAGGAGGGCGGGCTCGTCCAGGACGGCCAGCCCGTCCCGTGGCAGCCCCGAGGGCACCAGCTCGGTGCGGGGGACGAGGCTGCTGGTCAGGTCGAAGCCGTAGCTGGCGAGAGAGCTTCCGTCGCCGTAGAGGGGTGGCGCCGCGCCCGGAGAACGGAGCTCCAGCGCCGCGACCAGTGCGCCCAAGGCAACCGCGGCGACCGCCACCCACCAGCCGCTCGCGATGAGCCGCTTCAACGGTGCAGGGCCACCTGGCTCGAGCGGAGCCCCTGGGCGTGGACCGTGGTGTGGGCGGTCGCCCGGCCTGCCTGCCGGGTCCCCCCACCGATGTCGCCGACCATGGTCCCCAGGAGCACCGGCAGGTACACGATGCTGGCGAGGAACAGAACGCGGGCGGCGCGGTCGGTCCTGGTGCGGAGGAAGTGCCAACCCAGTGCGGCGAACCCGATGCCCAGGAGCTGGGACACCACGAGATAAAGGCGTCCGCTTCCCCCCGACGCGACGAGGGATGCCGACAGGGGCAGCAGGGCCGCCGCGTACAGGAACGAGATGCGGCCGGTGAGGGTGCCCTGTCGGTCCACCGCCGGCAGCATCCGGAAGCCGCCTCGGGCGTAGTCGGCCCGGTACAGCCACGCCAGGGCGAGAAAGTGGGGCATCTGCCAGAAGAACAGGATGCCGCCCAGCACCCACGCGCCGACGTCCAGCCGGCCCGTGGCCGCGGTCCAGCCCATCATGGGCGGGACCGCTCCGCACACCGCGCCCACCACCGTGTTGAGGGTGTCCGCACCTTCAGGGGGGTGTAGACGAGCACGTAGAGCAGGATGACGAAGAGGGAAAGGCCGGCGGTCAGGAGGTTGGTCCCCAGGACGAGGGTGCCCAGGCCGGCGGCGATGGAGCCCAGCCCCCACGACACGGCCTCGGCCCGGCTGACCCTGCCGGTGGGGAGGGGCCGGGTGCGCGTCCTGTGCATCCTGCGGTCCCGGTCGACCTCGGCAACCTGGTTGAGGATGTTGGCGCCGAACGCGGACAGTGCGGTGCCGACGACGGCCCACAGCAGACCGGATGCGGGGCCAGACCGTGGCCGCCCACGAGGTAGCCGGTGGCGGCGGTGAACACCACGAGCATGGCCAGCCGCGCCTTGGCGAGCTCGAGGTAGCTGGTCAGGAGCCCGCGCGCAGAGCGGACTGAAGGCGACCGGTCGGCGGGGCCGGCGAGCGTTCCGGTGGCAGTCAAGTCAGTTCTCACGGTTGTGAACCGGGCACGTTGTGCGTACCGCTGCGTCCTACAACCTCCGGTGAGCGGGTGTCATTTCCCGGTGCCCGCGGATGCGCTGCCGCCGACGTCGCGGCCTGCCGGAGGAGGGCTCGGCACCGTTCGACGTCGCGGGTCGTGGTGCCGAGGTTCCCGATGGCGACCCGCAGGGCGATCCCGGCATCCAACCGGGTGTGGGAGAGGAAGACCTCGCCGGAGGCGTTGACCCGCTCCAGAAGGTCGAGGTTGAGACGGTCCAGCTGGTCGGCGTCCGTCACCCCCGGGGGCCGCACGCGGAAGCACACCACGGAGAACGGGACCGGCGCGAGGCGCTCGAAGAGGGGCTCGTCGTCGATCCAGGCGGCGAGCTCCTCGGGCCAGCGCGACGTGGCGACGGAGGCGGTCGATGATCCCCTGGCGCCCGAAGGCCCGCAGCACCCACCACAGCTTGAGGGCTCGAAAGCGTCGGCCGAGCTGCACGCCGTAGTCCATGAGATCCACGACCCGTCCGGTCTGGCGGGGTCGTCAGGTACTCGGGGACCAGGGAGAAGGCACGCCGGAACAGGTCCTGGTGGGGCGTGAAGAGCACCGAGCAGTCGATGGGCACGAACATCCACTTGTGGGGGTTGAAGACCAGGCTGTCGGCCCGCTCGCACCCGTCGAGGCACCAGCGGTGCTCGGGACAGAGGGCCGCGGTGCCGGCGTAGGCGGCGTCCACGTGCAGCCACAGGCCGTGCTCGGCGCACACCTCGGCGATGGCCGGGACCGGGATCCACGGACGTCGTGGAGGTGGTGCCCACGGTGGCCACCACGGCCAGGGGACGCATTCCGGCGGCGCGGTCTGCGGCGATCGCGTCCCGCAGGGCGGTGACGTCCATGCGGTACTCGGCGTCGTGGGGGATGGCGCGGTAGCCGTCGAGGCCGATGCCCAGGGCCACGCAGGCCTTGGCGATGGACGAGTGGGCCTGATCGGAGGCGTAGACCGCCAGCGGAGGCAGGTCCGGCCGGCCGGCCATGCCGCGGCGTCGGCCCTCGGGGTCCGCTGCCTCCCGGGCGGCGGCGAGGCCGAGCATGGAGGAGATGGAGGCGGTGTCGTTCAGGAACCCGAACCAGCCCCCGGGGAGGTGGAGGGCGTCCCGAAGCCACTGCAGGACCCTCAGCTCCAGCTCGGTGGCGGACGGGCTGGTGCGCCAGAGCATGGCGTTGACGTTCAGTCCGGCGGCGAGCAGCTCGCCGAGGACCCCGGGGCCGGACCCGGTGATGCCGAAGTAGGCCATGAAGCCGGGATGGTTCCAGTGGGTGACGCCGGGTAGGACCACGTCCAGGAAGTCCTGCCAGATGACGTCCAGGTCGTCGGCCGTTTCGGGCATGGCCGTCGGGAGCCGCACACTGACCTCGTCCGGGGACACCCGGGCAAGCACCGGGTACTCGCGGGCGGCGCCGTCCAGGTAGTCGGCGATCCAATCCACCATGCGATGGGCCTGGCGACGGAACTCGTCGGCCGACAGATGGCCGGAATCTCCTCGGTTGTCGCTCATCACAGCCTCCTCGGCACAGCATACCGCTCGCCGCCGGGAGGGTGGCGCCGGTCGTCCGCGAAGGGTGCAGGGCGCCGTCGGCTTCTGCTCCCAAAGAACTCATGCGGTATCACACCGACCAAGCCGATAAATGGCATCGACTTGGGGGGATCGCAGCGGATGAGCGACAGCGACGGCGACGGCGATCGGCGGCCGCGGACTGCGAACGGCGAGCAGCCGACAGCGGACGGCGAGCAGCGCTGAGTGTGCAGCGTGCTTCCGCATGTTCACCTCCGCGTCGTTCGCGGCGGGAAGATAGCCACCGGCTTGGGGAAACGCACATGTAACGACGCGGAGGTGAACATGCTCGACGCGCTCCCCAACACTGGCCTGATCGCACACGGCGAGGCCCTCGACGCTGCGGGCGCCGCCATCAAGCTCGTGATGCGGCTGCCATCTCCCCTGAAGTGCATCACCGATCAGGTGATCCGCTCTGCGAGCTCGGTGCCGGCCAATCTGGCTGAAGGCCACGGCCGCTCCGGTCGCGACCGGCTCGACTTCTGGAGAATCGCGTACGCCTCGGCCAAGGAGACCGACAGCCACCTGCGATTGCTCGCCGCCACAGGAGCCGTCAACCCCGCCGCGGCTGAGATCGTCCTCGCTCACTTCGATCGCGTGCGCGCGATGACCTGGCGCCTCCTCAACCCCAAGCCCAGATGACCGCCACCTCTGACGTGCTGGGAAGGCGATCACTGATCGCTGATCGCCGATGGTTGGGCGCTGATCTCCGATTGCCGCCGCTGCCGCCGTCCCTGCCCCCTGCAGCAATGACTGCTCGCTGAGTTCTTTTCACGTGACCCCGCCCCGAAGCGGCGTAGGGATGCTCCCGATGACATACACGTCTGCGGGATCACCCGCGTCCACGCCCGCGTCCGCGTCTGACGGACCGCCCCCCGCGCACCTGGTGTCATTCCGTTCGCTCCCCTCACCCGTGGCGTAACGATGCTCAGGGGGATACCACGTCACCGCGGTGCGCGGCGCAGGGTAGGGGGGAATAGGCGTCCCGCTCGACCCCGTTCGTGCAGCATGGCCATGCGCCTCCTTGCCGCAGCGCTGCTCGTGGCGACGCTGGCGGGCTGCGGTCCGTCCCTGCCTCCTGTTCCGCCGGGGGAGGTCGTCTCGTACGCCCGCGACGTGGAACCCCTGGTCATCAAGCGGTGCGTGGGCTGTCATGCGGGCACCGAGGCCAAGGCGGGGCTAGGGCTGGAGCCCGGGAAGGGCTATGGCGACCTGGTTGGCCGGCCATCCACACAGGCTCCGAACGTGCTCCTCGTGGTCCCCGGCGATCCCGAGGCATCGTATCTCTGGCGGAAGCTGGAGGGCACGACGGCGTTGGGCAAGGGCATGCCGCGGGGAGTGCTGGGCTTCCGTGCCCTGCCGCCCGAGGAGCTGACCCGGATCCGGCGTTGGATCGAGGAGGGCGCGCGTCCCTGACGCCGCACCGCCGGGGCGGAGCGGTTGTGTACACTACCGTTGATCATGGTGCAGCCAGGAGCGTCGGTGACGGATGACCGCAGCCGGTCACCCCGCAGCGGGAGCGGGCGGCCGTGAGGGTGGTGGTCGTGGGCGGAGGCCTGGTCGGGTCGACCCTGGCCGAGAAGCTGGCGGGGGACGGCCACGACGTCGTCCTCGTGGAGCAGAGCCGCGAGCTCATCGCGGAGCTGGACGAGCGCCTCGATGTGCAGACCATCCGCGGCAACGGCGCCACCGTGCCGGTGTTGGTGCGGGCCGGCATCGAGAGCTGCGACCTGCTCCTGGCGACCACCGATTCCGACGAGGCCAACATGGTGGTGGCGCTGGTGGGCTCGGCCCTCTTCAGGGTGCCGCGGGTGGTTGCCCGCCTGCGCGACCCGGGCCACGAGGAGAGCTTCTCCAAGATCGCCAGCGAGATCACCGGGGAGCGCCTGTCCATCAACCCCGAGGTGGCCGCCGTGGACCGGATCCTGTCCCTGGTGCCGGTGCCGGGGGCGGTGGACGTGGTCCCCTTCTTCGCCGGCCGACTCCTGGTGGCCGGATTCAGGATCCCGCCCGGCAGCGAGTTCGCCGGGCTCATGCTGTCCCACCTCAAGCTGCTGTTCCCGGCATCGCCCATGCTGGTGGTGGCGATCCGGCGCGACGGCGACTGGCGGGTGCCCCACGGGGACGACGAGATTCGCGCCTCGGACCTGGTGTACTTCGCCCTCGATCCGGCCGAGCTCGACAATGTGCTCACCCTCCTGGGGTTGCGACGTGGCATGGAGCGGCGGGTCATGATCGTGGGCGCCAGTCGCATCGGGCTGGGGCTGGCCAGACGCCTGGAACGGGAGAAGGTCCCCACGGTGCTGCTGGACGCCCGCCGCGCCCGCTGCGAGATGGCGGCTGCAGAGCTCAGCGAGACCGTGGTCGTGCATGGCAGCCCCACGGACCGCGGGCTCCTGGAAGAGGAGGGCGCCGATCGGGTGGAGAGCTTCGTGGCCTGCACGGACGACCACGAGGAGAACGTGGTGGCCTGTCTGCTGGCGCGGCGCCTGGGCGCGGCCCACACCTTCGCCCTGGTGGACAATCCCGCCCTCGCAGGGCTCATCGGCGAGGTGGGCATCGACGCGGTGATCTCGCCGCGCCTGCTCGCCGTCGGTCTGGCGCTGCAGTTCGCCCGCAAGGGGAGGGTGCGGGCGGTGGCGGCCCTCATGGAAGACTCGGTGGAGGCGATCGAGGTGGAGGCGGTGGCGGACAGCCGGCTGGTGCGCTCGGAGCTGGCCGAGTTGGGCCTGCCGAGGGGCGTTCTGGTGGCGGCCGTCCAACGAGGGGAAGGTATCCGGGTTCCCGGGGGCGCGGATCGCATCCGGCCCGGGGACCGGGTGCTCCTCATCACCACCACCGAGACCGCCGGTCGGCTGGACGCGTTCCTGGAAGGCTGAGCGGAGCGGAGATGGGCCCTGCCCGCGGATCCTCCCGGCGCGTGGCGTCTCCCGTTGGCCGGGGTGCCCGGGCGGCGCCGGGGAGGGCACGGTGAATCGCCGCCTGGTGGTGCACCTCCTGGGGCGCCTGCTGGTGCTCACGGCCGCCTTCCTGGGCGTCCCGCTGCTGGCCGCGGGGATCTTCGGTGAGCGCCTCTCCCCGTATCTGGCGAGCATGGTGGTGGCGGGGGCGGGTGGGGCGACGCTTCTGACCCTGAGCCGGCCGTCGAGCCGCCACATCCGCCCCCGGGACGGATTTCTCATCGTGGGGGGCGCCTGGCTGGCCGTTTCCCTGCTGGGCGCCCTGCCCTACCTCTTCTCCGGCGCCCTCGGGCCTGTGGACGCCCTCTTCGAGGCGGTGTCGGGCTTCACCACCACGGGTTCGACGGTGGTGGCGGACACCGGTGCGCTGTCGCGCTCGCTGCTGCTGTGGCGGGCCCTCACCCAGTGGCTGGGAGGCATGGGGATCATCCTCTTCACCATCGCCATCCTGCCGCTTCTCGGCATCGGCGGCATGCAGCTTTTCAAGGCCGAGGTGCCGGGCCCGGTGGTGGACAAGGTGCGGCCGCGCCTGGCGGCCACGGCGCGGTCCCTGTGGGGCATCTACGTGGGTCTCACCGCGGCGGAGTGGCTGCTGCTCCGGCTGGCGGGAATGGACGGCTATGAGGCCCTGTGCCACGCGCTGACGACCCTGCCCACCGGTGGCTTCTCGACTCGCAACACGTCGGTGGGAGCGTTCGGCTCGCCGGCGGTGGAGTGGATCATCACCGTCTTCATGCTCCTCGCGGGGATCAACTTCGTCCTGCACTACCGGCTGCTCACGGGCCGAGCGCGGGAGGTCTGGAAGGACGCGGAGCTGCGCTACTTCCTGGCCGTGGTGGCGGCGGCGGTCGTCATCATCGCCGTGACCGTCCACCTTCCGGGCCAGCGCCTGTTGGACACCATCCGGATGGCTGCCTTCCAGGGAGTGTCGGTGATGACCACCACCGGCTATGTCACGACGGACTTCGAGCAGTGGCAGAGTCTGGCCCTGGTGGTGCTGCTGGCGCTCATGGTCCTCGGGGGCATGTCGGGCTCCACGGGTGGGGCCGTCAAGAGTCTGCGGGCGCTGCTGGCGTTCCGGTCGTTGCGCGTGACGCTGCACCGTCTGATCCATCCCCACGCGGTGCGATTGGTGAAGTACGGAGACACGGTGGTCTCGGAGTCGGTTCTCTCCGGCATCTGGGCCTTCCTCACCGCCTACCTGCTGCTCGCGGCGGTCGGCGCGGCGGTGGTCGCGGCCCACGGCTACGATGTCCTCACCGCGATCTCCTCATCGCTCACGGCCATCGGCAACGTGGGCCCGGGCCTGGGCGAGGTGGGGGCGTACGACAACTTCGCCCACTTCCCCGGCACCGTCAAGCTCACCCTGGCGGCCCTCATGCTCTTCGGTCGGTTGGAGATCTTCACGCTGCTGGCCATGTTGTCCGTGGAGTTCTGGAGGCGCTGAGCGGCAACCGCTCGGGCCTGGGTCGCCCCGGGAAGCTGCGATACAATCTCGCGACTCCTGGAGGAGGATCCGCGACGTGCATCGTCACAGGGCCACGCTCGGCATCGTCTTTCTAATCGTCTTCATCGACCTGGTGGGCTTCGGGATCGTGATCCCCTTCCTGCCGCTGTACGCCGAGACGTACAGACCGTCGCCGGCGGTCTTCGGCCTGCTGATGGCCTCGTTCTCCATCATGCAGTTCGTGGCGGCGCCGATCTTGGGCCGTCTCTCGGATCGCTACGGTTGGCGGCCGATCTTCCTGGTGTCCCTGGCCGGCTCGGTGGTGGGGTACCTCCTGTTTGCCTTCGCGGGGTCCCTGACCGTGCTCTTCCTGTCGAGGATCGTGGACGGCATCTCCGGGGGCAACATCGCCACCGCCCAGGCGGTGATCGCGGACATCACCGATGAGAAGAACCGCACCCGGGGGATGGGGATCATCGGCGCCGCATTCGGCCTCGGGTTCATCTGCGGTCCCGGCATCGGGGGGCTCCTTGCCGGAGTGGCCACGTGGCTGCCCGGGGTCGCGGCGGCCGTCACCTCCGGGACGGCGCTCATCCTCGTGGCCCTGGTCCTCGCGGAGACGGCCCCGGAGGAGCGGCGCGAGCGCCGCAGCTTCCCGTTGACGGCCCGCGCCCTGCGCGGGGCGCTCGCCCATCCCCTCGTAGGCGCGGCCCTGGCCATGGTCTTCCTCATCATCTTCGCGTTCTCCAACTTCGAGACCACCTTCGCCCAGTTCGGCCAGGCGCGCTTCGGCTTCACGACCGCCTCCATCGGCTGGTTGTTCGTCTATGCGGGGGTTCTGGGGGCGATCATCCAGGGCGGGTTGGCGGGCGCCTTGGCCCGGCGGTTCGGTGAGGGACGTCTCGTGGCCGTGGGCACGCTGCTGGCCTGCTTCGCCCTGGCGGTGCTGCCGCAGCTCGACCGCATGGGCTGGCTGCTGGGAGCTCTGGCGGTGCTGGCCCTGGGGCAGGGCATGGCCTCGCCGTCGCTCTCCGCCCTCGCCTCCAAGCTGGTCGCCGGGGAGGAGGTCGGCGGGGTCATGGGCATCTACCAGTCGTTGTCGAGCCTGGGACGGATCGTGGGTCCGTTCTGGGCGGAGCTTGCGTACGGGTCCTGGGGCGCGTCCTGGCCGTTCCGGAGCGGCGCCGTCGCCATGTTGGCGGCGAGCACGGTGGGGTGGGGCGTGGTGGCTGCGATGCGCCGCCGCGGTCGCGAGGCGGCGAGGGCGCCGGACGGCTCCGAGACGGGCCGCGCGTGACCGGGGGATCAGGTATCATCCCGGTGGCGACGACGCCTCGGACAGACCCCTGGCCCTGATCCCGACGGATCGGACCAGAGCACGAACGGAGACCTCGATGCACCGACACCCCCTGTTCACCCTGGCCGTGGGCCTTATCGTGGGTCTGACGCTGGGCTACGTGCTGGCCGAAGGGCAGCCCATCCCCCCCGCCCGAGCCGCGGCGCGGCAAGGCGGCGCGCAGGGCGCGGAGCTGCCCGCCGGCCACCCACCGGTGGGGTCCGAAGCTGCCCAGAACCCTGAGAACCAGAAGCTGATGCAGCAGGCGGCCGAGCTGCAGACCCTCTTGGCGCAGAGCCCAGGGGACACGGGGTTGATGGTGGCGCTCGGCAACCTCTACTTCGATGCCGGTCGCTGGCAGGAAGCGCGACTGTGGTACGAACAGTCCCTGGAGAAGGATGGCGGCGATGCCAACGTCCTCACCGACCTGGCGGTGGTGTACCGGAACCTGCAGCAGCCCGAGCGCGCGCTCGAGCTCCTGAACAAGGCCATCGCGGTCGCCCCCGACCACTGGCAGGCGTGGTACAACGAGGTGATCGTGTACCACTTCGACCTGCACCGCCACGACGAGGCCCAGAAGGCCCTGGCGCGGCTCCGGTCGATCGCCAAGAACAACCCGCAGGTGCCGGACCTCTCGTCCCTGGAGGCGGAGGTGGGCAACTCCTGAGCCGGTCCTCGGCAGGGGCCTCGGGGCCCGTGCCCTGCGCGTGACCTGATGTGGACGGATTCCCGGGTGCTGTTCACGGCCCTGGTGGGGGTCGTCGCCGCCATGCGGCTGGTGGAGCTTGGCATCTCGCGCCGCAATGTTCGTCACCTGATGGCGCGGGGCGGCGTGGAGAGCGGCGCTCGCCACTACCCGTGGATGGTCGCTCTGCACACCGGGTGGTTGGTCGCTGCGCCGGCCGAGGTGTGGCTGGCGCGACGGCCCCTTGTGCCGGCGCTCGCAGCGGCGATGCTGCTGGCGCTGGCGGCAGGAGCGGGGCTCAGACTGTGGGCGATCCGGACCCTGGGACGGCGGTGGACCACCCGTGTGGTGGTCGTCGCCGATCGGCCCCTGGTGTCTTCCGGTCCGTACCGCTGGCTTCGCCACCCGAACTATGTCGGCGTCTCAATCGAGATCGTGGCCCTGCCCCTGGTCCACGCCGCGTGGGTGACGGCGCTCCTCTTCGGCGCTGCCAACGCGCTCATCCTCAGGGTGCGCATTGCGGCTGAGGAGGCTGCCCTCCGTCGAGCGGGGCTGGAACAGGCCCCGACGGGGAGCGGTTGAACTCTGCGATGACTCCGTTGCACGGGACGAAGAGACGCCGGGCGGTACGCCCGCGCCATCGAGGTGGTGGGTGAGGCTGAGCGGCGTCGCGAGCGCGTTCCCGCCGCAGTTCTACGACCAGGAGACCCTGGTGGCGGCGTTCCGCGAGCACTGGGGAGACAGGATCTTCAACCCCGACAGGCTTGAGCAGCTGCACCGCAACGTCCTGGTGGGCGGTCGGCACCTCGCGTTGCCGATCCAGGAGTATCCGCGCCTGAAGAGCTGGGGCGAGGCCAACGACGCCTGGATCCGGGTCGCTCAGGAGGTGGGGGAGCGTGCGATCCGGGGGGCGCTCGAGGTCGCCGGCCTGGACGTCGGTGCGGTGGACGCACTCCTCTTCGTGACCGCCACCGGCGTCGCGACCCCCACCATCGACGCCCGTCTCGTGAACCGGCTGGGGCTGCCGCCGCGGGTGAAGCGGATGCCGTTCTTCGGGCTCGGCTGCGTGGGGGGCACGGCGGGGGTGGCCCGGGCCGCCGACTACGTGCGCGCGTTTCCCGACCAGGTGGCGGTGTTGCTGTCGGTGGAGCTGTGCTCCCTGACCCTGCAGCGCGAGGACCTGTCGATCCCGAACCTGATCGCCTCGGGGCTGTTCGGTGACGGGGCGGCGGCGGTGGTCGTGGCGGGGGCGGACCTGGCGGGCTCGGGTCCACGGGTCGTTGGAACGCAGTCCGTGTTCTACCCCGACTCCGAGGAGGTGATGGGGTGGCGGGTGTCGGAACGGGGATTCGGGATCGTGCTGTCGGCCGAGGTCCCGGAGATGGTGAGCCGTTACCTGCGGCGGGACGTGGACGCCTTCCTGGCGGGCCACGGCCTCGAGCGATCGGACATCTCCCGCTGGGTGGCCCACCCCGGCGGCCCCCGGGTGCTGGAGCGGATGGAGGAGGCGCTGCAGCTCGAGCGCCGGGATCTGGCCGTCACCTGGCGGATCCTCCGCGAGGTGGGGAACCTGTCCTCGGCCTCGGTGCTGGTGGTGCTCGAGGACGTGCTCACCAACGATCCCCCACCCCCGGGAAGCTGGGGACTCATGGTCGCACTCGGGCCCGGCTTCTGCTCCGAGCTGGTCCTGCTGCGCTGGTGACGGGCGGGGACGGCCCTGGTCGATGGAGGAGGCACCGGTGCTGACCGACCGCGAGATCCTGGATGGCATCGCCGCGATCGCGCGCGAGCACCTGGGGTGGGAGGGGGAGCTGGACCCGAACACGAGGCTGGCGGACCTGGAGCTGGATTCTCTCAAGAGTCTGACCCTGGTGGTGGAGGTGGAGAATCGATTCCGCGTGTGCCTGGATCCGGAGAGTGAGGGGGCGATCGCCAGCGTGGAAGATCTGGTGACGACCGTGCGGAGGTTGCATGCAGGGATCGAGCGCGACCCTGAATGACCTGCTGGTGCGGGCGGCCGGTGACCCGCGCCATGGTCTCCGGTTCGTCGATGGGCACGAGGTCGCCACGTGGTACCCGTGGTCGGAGGTGGGAGCCAGGGCGGTCGCGGTCTGCGGGGCGCTGCAAGCCCGTGGCGTGACGCCGGGGGACCGCGTGGCCCTGGTCCTGCCGACCGGGATCGAGTTCTTCGACGGCTTCTTCGGCGCGCTCCTGGCCGGCGCCGTCCCCGTGCCCCTGTATCCCCCCCTCCGGCTCGGGCGTCTGGAGGAGTACCTGGTCCGCACTGCCCGCATGCTGCGGCTCGTCAGCGCCCGTCTCGTGATCACCGATCGCCGGGTGCGGCGCCTGCTGGGGCGTGCGGCCGCCGCAGCCCGGCCCGCTCTGGGGTGTGCGACGCTTGACGACCTCCCTCCCGGAGACGCTCACCCTGCGTCGGTGGGCCGGGATGATCGGGCGCTGGTCCAGTTCTCGTCGGGCTCGACGGTGGATCCGAAGCCCGTGGCCCTCAGCCACGGGGCGCTGGTGGCACAGGCGGCGCGCCTCAACAGCTTCTGGCCGCAGCCGGAGATGGGCAACGTGGACAGCGGTGTGAGCTGGCTGCCCCTGTATCACGACATGGGCCTCATCGGGTGCGTCCTGCCCGCCCTCCATCAGCCGGGCACGCTCACGCTCCTTGCCCCGGAGACATTCGTGGCCCGCCCGGCGTTGTGGTTGCGCACCATCTCCCGCTACCGGGCTTCCATCTCGCCGGCCCCGAACTTCGCCTTCGGGCTGTGCGTGGACCGGATCAAGGACGAGGAGCTCGAGGGCGTGGACCTGTCCTGCTGGCGCATGGCGCTGAACGGGGCCGAGCCGGTTGCGCCGGGCGTCCTCCGCGCGTTCCAGGGGCGCTTCGCACGCTGGGGGTTTCGCCCCGAGGCACTGGTTCCCGTGTACGGTCTGGCCGAGGCGGGCCTGGCGGTGACCTTCTCGGACGTCGGCCGTGGATTTCAAAGCCGGTGCTTCGACCGCGACCTTTTGGCCGTCGAGGGACGTGCGGCGCCGTGCGAGGACGGGGTGGAGCTGGTGTGCGTGGGCCGGCCCCTGCCGGACTTCCGGATCCGGGTGGTGGGACCGTCGGGCGACGACCTTCCCGCGGCGCGGGTGGGACGCATCCTGGCTCGCGGTCCTTCGCTCATGGAGGGGTACCTGGATCAGCCGGAGGCCACCGCGGAGGCCCTGCGCGACGGCTGGCTGGACACCGGCGACCTGGGCTTCCTCGATGAGGGGCGTCTCTACCTCGTGGGCCGGGCCAAGGATGTCCTCATTCTGCGCGGACGCAACCACTCGCCCCACGAGGTGGAAGACGCGGTTGAAAGGGTGCCGGGAGTGCGGACCGGGTGCTCGGTCGCCGCGTCGTGGCTGCCCGAGGGTGCATCTAGCGAGCGGCTGCTCCTGCTGGTGGAGGCGCGAAGGGGTGTGGCCCGCGATCGCTTCTCGTCCATGGCCACGGAGTGCGGGGCCGCGGTGCGGACGTCCTCCGGGCTGGACCCCGACCTGGTGGAGGTCCTGCCTCCGGGCACCCTGCCTCGAACCTCCTCGGGCAAGCTGCGCCGCTCCGAGGCGTTGCGCAGGTGGCTCGCAGGGGAGCTCGGACCGCCGGAGCCCGTGGACCGTCTTCGCCTGGGGGCCGCCATGATCCGCTCCTCGCTGGCCTTCGCCCGCCTGCGCTGGAATCGAGGCTCCTGAGCTCGCGGCGTCGCGCGCATAGCGGTGATCGTGCGCAGCACCCCGAGGGAATGTGGCGTCTCGGGTTTCCACTTGGTACATGACGGAGAGTGGGATCGCACAGCGTGCTCGCCGACCACGGGGCGCGCCCAACCGGATCCGTCCAGCAGGGGTCCGGGCCGCCACCGCGCAGGAAATCTCGTGGACGGCTGGGGGGCGGGGTCTATAGTGGAGCTCTCCAGGAAGGGAGGGGCCCCATGAGCCTGGTGAACGATGTCGCCCGGTCGGTGACGGTGTTGATTCTGGGTGGCGGGCGCGGCCAGCGCCTCTACCCCCTCACCGCCCTCAGGTCGAAGCCGGCGGTGCCCATCGCGGGCAAGTACCGGCTGATCGACGTGCCCATCTCCAACGCCATCAACTCGCAGATGGAACGGATGTACGTGCTCACGCAGTTCAACTCGGTGTCGCTGCATCGCCACATCGGCAGAACCTACCGCTTCGACGCGTTCTCCCGTGGCTACGTGCAGATCCTGGCCGCGCAGCAGACCCCGAGCGGCGAGACGTGGTTCCAGGGCACGGCGGACGCGGTGCGCCAGAACATCCGCGCCCTGGATGACGTTCCGGGAGACCACGTGCTGATCCTGGCGGGGGACCACATCTACAGGATGGATTACCGCCAGCTGGTGGACGAGCACCTGGAGCACGGTGCGGACATCACCGTCGGCGTGAAACCGTGCAGCGCGCGCGAGATCGCGGGGTTCGGCGCGGTCCGGGTCAACGACGAGGGAAGGATCGTGGAGTTCAGGGAGAAGCCGGCGGACGAGGCGGCGCGGGCCGGCATGGAGGTCTCTCCCGAGCTTCTGGAGCAGAACGACGTCCGTGCCGACCTGCCCTATCTCGCCTCCATGGGTATCTACCTCTTCCGCAAGCAGGCGTTGTACGAGGCCCTGGAGAACGACCTCGTCGACTTCGGGCACGACATCATCCCGGCGGAGGTGAGGCGTCGTCATGTGCAGGCGCACTTCTTCAAGGGGTACTGGCGGGACATCGGGACGATCCGCTCCTTCTTCGACGCCCACATGGACCTGGTCCAGCCCGATCCGCCGTTCTCCTTCCACGACCGGGCGTGGCCCATCTACACGCGGCCGCGTTACCTGCCGGGGGCGCGGCTGGACGGGTGCCGATTCCGTCGCGCCCTGCTGGGTGACGGCTCGCGGGTCGTGGACTCGAACGTGGAGGACTCGGTCATCGGCCTGCGCTCCGATGTCCGAGGGGCCATCATCCGGCGCTCGCTGGTGATGGGCGTGGACTCGCACCTCCCCGACGCCCCCGCCGACGCTCCGCCCGTGGGGATCGGGCCCGGAACCGAGATCCAGGGAGCCATCATCGACAAGAACGCTCGGATCGGTCGCGATGTGCGCATCTCGAACCGCAACAACCTGGACGAAGCCGACGGGGCTGGCTGGGCGATCCGCGAGGGGATCGTGGTCATCCCCAAGAACGCCATCATCCCGGACGGCACCGTGATCTGACTCGAGGTGGCGCGGTTCCTGACCGCCTGCGCGCGGGTGCCGGTGGTGCATCTCGATCACGGTGGAGGATCGCTCCGGGCATGGGCGTTCGACGCCTTTGCGGGAGCGCCGCCGCTCCCGATGCTCGCCATGAGCGGTGTCGATGGAGCAGGATGACGTAGACTCCCGCGTCGGAGGTTGCCGATGCGTCAATGGTCGAAGCTGTCCCTCGCTCTCATCCTCACCGCCGTTCCCACCCTGGTGGCGTCAGCGCCGCCGGCCATGTTCCGCGGGGACGCCGCTCACACCGGGGTCTACCCGGGGCCGGGTCTCCGCAACCTGAAGCTGGAGTGGCGGGTATGCACCGGCGGCAAGGTACGCTCCACGCCGGTGGTCGCGGACGGTGTGGTGCTCTTCGGGAGCGGGGACGGGAAGCTGTACGCCCTCGACGCCGCCACGGGCGGGATCCGCTGGACGGCCTCGCTGGGGGGGCCGGTGACCTCGTCTCCGGCGGTGAGCGGCGACACCGTGCTGGTGGTGGCTGACGACGGCCGTCTGCAGGCGTTGGACCTGGCGACCGGCGCGGCGAAGTGGGCCACGGCGGCGGGACCGCGGGTGCCCTACGTCCAGAACGAGGGCGACCCGCGAAGCTGGGACTTCTACGCCTCGTCACCCGTCGTCGCAGGTGACATGGCGGTGTATGGGGGGAGGGACGGCGCCGTGCACGCGGTGGACATCGCCAGCGGCAGCGAGCTGTGGTCGTTTACCACCGGCGGCGCCGTCCGCGCTACCCCCGCGGTGGCCGGTGGTGTGGTCTTCGCGGGGGGCATGGATGGCATCCTCTACGCCCTGGATGCGGCCACCGGGAAGGAGCGCTGGCGCTTCGACACCTCCGGGAACACCTACTTCCCCCGGGGCGAGGTGCAGTCCTCTCCGGCGATCGCCGACGGGACGGTGGTGTTCGGCGCCCGCGACGGGTTTCTGTACGCGCTCGACGCGGCCACCGGGAAGGAGCGCTGGCGCTCCGACCACCAGGGCTCGTGGGTGATCACCTCGCCGGCCGTCACGCACGGCCTGGTCATCGCCGGCAGCTCGGACGGGGAGTTCGTGCAGGCCGTGGAGCTGGCTACCGGCAAGGAGCGCTGGCGGTACGACACCCACGCCCGGGTGTTCTCCTCGCCCGCAGTGGCCGGCGGCCTCGCCTACCTCGGTACCTGGGACGGGACCCTCCTCGGTATCGATCTGCGTTCGGGCGCGGTGAAGGCGCGGACGCTGGCCGAGTCGGCCATCATGTCGTCTCCTGTCCTGGTGGACGGTCGTCTCTTCGTGGGCTCGGACGACGATTGTCTGTACGCCTTCAGCGGCACGTCGTACGATCCGGCTGGCGAGCCCGAGCCCATCGCACTGACCGCCGCGCAGGCTGGGAGGCTGGCGGGCAGCTACGAGCTGCCGTCGGGCGGCGTGGTCGTGGTCAGCGCGGACGGAGGCGATGTGAGCCTGACCCTGGGCGGCCAGGAGTACGGGCTGCTCGCCATCTCGCCCACGGAGCTCATCTTCCGCGACGCGGACCTGCGGGTTCGCTTCGTGGTCGATGACGGGACGGTCACCGCCCTCGAGCTGCTCCAGGGCGAGCGGACGACCCGGGCCGAGCGGGAGCGCTAGGGGCTGTTCCTCAGAGCGGCGAGGACGTCGGCGGCGAAGAGGTCGGGCCTGAAGCCCTCGCCGCCGGCGGGGTCGTAGCCCCGGCGGACGATGACGAGGTCCCGGGATGGGATCACCATGAGGTACTGGCCGCGGTTGCCGATGGCGCAGAAGGCGTCGTCCGGGATCCCCGCATAGCCCTTGAAGAGCCACCACTGGGCGCCGTAGCCGGGAAGGCGGCGGCCGGTGGTGGTGGCGGCGGGAGGCTGAGATGGCGCGGGGGTGGAGACGTAGTCCCGCCAGCCCTCCGGGAGGATGCGGCCGCCGTTCCAGACGCCGTCGGCGAGGTAGAGCAGGCCGAGGCGCGCGAGGTCCCGCGACGTCGTCCACACCTGGCTCGAGAGGATGAAGTTGCCCCCCCAGTCGGTCTCGAGCTTGGTGTGGGTCATGCCGATGGCATAGACGAGGGTCTCGAAGGGGAAGCGCAGGTAGGCCTGGTCGTTGCCCGTGGCAGCCCTGAGGGCCCGGACGGCGAGCAGGCAGTCGTTGTTGGCGTACTTCCAGCGCGTGCCGGGCGGGGCCTCCAGCGACCTCTCGGTGGCGGTGTCGGTGACCAGGCCGCCGCCCATGTAGACCCGGTCGGTGCGGTTGCCGGCCAGGTTGGAGTCGAGGCCGCTGGCCATGTGGAGGAGGTTCTCCAGGGTGATGGTTTTGCGGGGGTCGGCCGGCCGCTGCCACTCGGGGATCGGTGCCGGCGCCTTGACGTCGAGGATGCCGCGCTGCACGGCCACGCCGATCACGGTGGCCGCGATGGACTTGGCCACCGACCAGGTGCGCTGCGAGGTGGTGGGAGTGAAGCCGTCCGTGTAGCGCTCTCCCAGGATCGCGTGCGGGCTCGCGACGAGGACCGCCGATGTCACGGCGTCGGCCCCGTACTTCGGATCGCCCTCGATGGCCGCCGCCAGCACCGCGTCCAGGGTGGGGTTGCCCGAAGGACCGTTCACCGGCGCGTGCGCGCGCCACGGCGCGCCGTCGTCGACAGCGGCGTCGGGGGCGGCGAGGTCGTCGATGCGAGGGAGAAAACGAGCTGCGTCGACGGTCGCACCGACCGGAAGCTGGGCGCAGCCCAGGTGGGGGCGCCACACGGCGATCCGCGGCGGCATGGCGGCGTCGTAGCGCACACTCACCCGCGTGGCCTCGAGGTCGATGTCGGGAGCGGGCAGCTCGCGCACGATGTCCGAAACCATGGGATAGATGCCGGTGAGCTCCTGGGCCCGGATCTGCTCCGGCGTCTTGCCGCCGTCGAAGGTGGCCGAGCAGGTGAACTGAACCACGTACCCGGCGGCGTAGGCGCGGACGGTGGCCTCGGTCTTTTCGGAGGCGCCGGCAGGGGCCGCGAGAAGCATGGCCGCCGCCAGGGCCGCGAGAGCTTTCACAGAGGTTCTGACGCGCATGGCTCACCCTACCACGACGATGGAGTGGCGCCCCGGACGACCTGGCGCCTCCTCGTCGCCGATCGCCGCCGCGGATCGCAGTCGCTGCTGGTTGCCCTTGCTCGCCGATACTGTCGCTGCTCCCTGTGGAGTGAGGGAGGGGTACACTGCATCGGGCCGTTTCGGCCCCTGGAGGCAAGAGGATGACGCGATCAGCCCTGGCTTCGGTTCTCTCCTGTGCCCTCGTCCTGACCACCGCGGCGGCCTTCGGCGCCACCGGGGAGCAGCCCCTGCTCGGTTTCGGTGCCGCCGCGAGTGTCCAGCAGCGCGAGCTCGAGAAGCGGTTCGACGCCAACCTGGACCCCGCCAACCTGCAGACCTGGCTGGAGCACCTGGCGGCCCACCCGCATCACGTGGGGTCGGCCTGGGACTCAAGCAACGCCGAGTACATCGCGGGGCTGCTACGCTCGTGGGGGTACGAGCCCAGCATCGAGGAGTTCCAGGTCCTGTTCCCGACCCCCAAGGTGCGGCGCCTGGAGATGGTGGCCCCGACGAAGTTCGAGGCCTCGCTCGCCGAGCCGGCCGTGGCCGGGGACCACACCTCGGGCCAGACCGCGGAGCAGCTCCCGATCTACAACGCCTACTCGATCGACGGCGACGTCACCGGCGAGCTGGTCTACGTCAACTACGGCGTGCCGGACGACTACGACGAGCTCGCTCGAGCGCGGCATCGACGTCAAGGGCAAGATCGTCATCGCCCGCTACGGCGGCTCGTGGCGGGGCATCAAGCCGAAGGTGGCGGCGGAGCACGGGGCCATCGGCTGCATCCTCTACTCCGACCCCCGTGAGCGACGGCTACTTCGAGGGCGACGTCTACCCCGAAGGCGGCTACCGCAGCGCCGAGGGTGCGCAGCGCGGCTCGGTGGAGGACATGCCCCTCTACCCCGGCGATCCGCTGACCCCCGGCGTCGGCGCCACGACAGACGCCAAGCGGCTGCCCCTCGATGAGGCGCCCACCCTGACCAAGATCCCGGTGCTGCCCATCTCCTACGGCGACGCGCAGCCGCTGCTGGCGGCCATGACGGGCCCGGTGGCGCCCGAAGGCGTGGCGCGGCGCCCTGCCCATCACCTACCACCTCGGCCCCGGCCCGGCGAAGGTCCACCTCCAGCTCGCCTTCGACTGGAGCCTCAAGCCGATCCGGGACGTCATCGCCAGGCTGCCCGGCGCCGAGCGGCCCGACGAGTGGGTGCTGCGCGGCAACCACCACGACGCCTGGGTGAACGGCGCGACCGACCCGATCAGCGGCCAGGTGGCGATGCTGGAGGAGGCGCGGAGCGTGGCGCAGCTGGTCAAGGCGGGCTGGCGCCCACGGCGGACCATCATCTACTGCGCGTGGGACGGCGAGGAGCCGGGCCTGCTGGGCTCCACGGAGTGGGCCGAGACCCACGCCGACGAGCTCGAGGCGAAGGCCGTGGCCTACATCAACTCCGACAGCAACTCCCGCGGCTTCCTGTCGGTGGGCGGCTCCCACTCCCTGGAGCCTTTCGTCAACCAGGTGGCGCGAGACGTGCCCGACCCCGAGAAGGGCATCAGCGTGCTGGAGCGCCTGCGCGCCAAGCGCATCCTCGACGCCAAGCCGGACGAGCGGGAGAAGCTGCGCACCGAGCACGACCTGCCCATCCATCCCCTGGGCTCGGGCTCGGACTACACGCCGTTCCTGCAGCACCTGGGCATCGCGTCCCTGAACCTCGGCTTCGGCGGCGAGGAGGACTTCGGCCAGTACCACTCCATCTACGACTCCATCGACCAGTTCGAGCGCTTCATGGACCCGGACTTCGCCTACGGCATCGCGCTGGCCAAGGTGGCCGGGACGGGCCACTCTGCGGCTCGCCGACGCCGACGTGCTGCCGCTGGACCCCGCCGCCATGGCGAAGCACGTCGCGACTATCGCGACGAGGTGGAGAAGCTCGCCGACGACGAGCGCGCCCAGACCGCCGAGCGCGACCAGCTCCTGGCGAACGGCACGTACACTGCCGTCGCCGATCCGACCAAGACCTTCGTCCCGCCGCCGGAGCAGGAGCCGGTGCCCTACCTCAACTTCGCGCCCCTGGACAACGCGGTGGCCCACCTGGAGGCGACCGTGAAGGCCTACGGGAGGTCGCGCGCAGGCCGACCCGGGTCGCCTCGAGGTGGGCCTGCAGAAGGCGCTCGACGAGCTGCTGATGGCCAGCGAACGGGCCCTGATCGCCGAGGACGGGCTGCCGGGGCGGCCGTGGTTCCGGCACCTCATCTACGCCCCGGGCTTCTACACCGGCTACGGCGTCAAGACCCTGCCCGGGGTGCGCGAGGCCATCGAGCAGCGGAGCTGGGACGACGTGGAGCCCCAGGAGGCTCGCATCGCCGACGTCCTGACCGCCTACGCCGCCCAGGTGGACCGGGCGACGACCCTGCTCGGGAGGTAGGGGTCAGCTCACGGCGCCGCCAGGCCGCCGACGGCGACCGCGAGCAGGTAGATGCCCAGCGCCGCGAGGAGCGCGGCGGACACGCCGACCAGCGCGCGCTGGCCGCGCGGACCGAGGAAGCGGGCCGTCCCCACGAGGAGGATGAAGGCGGCGAGGCCGACCACGAGGGTGCCGTAGAAGGCGACCACGAGGGCCACGGCGTAGGTGCCGTGCTCGTTCCAGGCCGCGATCAGGGACGGTCCGAGCACCAGGGTCCAGCCGATGTAAGGGTGCGGGTTCAGCAGGTTGACGAGCGTGGCTTCCAGGAAGGTGCGCGGAGCAGACCCGCTCACGACGGCCTCGCTCGGGCTGCGCCATTGGCGGTAGGCGATCCACGCGAGATACAGGAGGAGGAGCCCGCCGGCAGCCCGCAGGAGCTCCTGGAAGAGGGGAGGGAGCTCGCGCAGGACCAGCAAGGCCAGCAAGGCGATGGGAATGTCGCTGAGCAGGGGGGCTAGGCAGGCAGGAAGCGTCCGCCGCCAGCCGCTGGCGGCGACCCTCGAGGCCAGGAAGGCCTGCAGCGGGCCGGGCTGCAGGACCGCGGCAAGTGCAAATCCGGAGCCGAAGAGCAGGTAACTGAGCATTTCGTGGGCGCCCGGCTGCGGCGACGGGGAGTGGCTCGACGGCATGCTGCACGCCCGATGCCAGGGAGAATGTCACGCAGCCGTCGCATCATAACTCGTCGGGTCGGCCGCCCGTCGCCGGTGCCCACCACTTCGCCGCGTTTCTCGTCCCCGAGCGCTGAGGAATGCCCCCGCTCACTGTGGGCGCCCGAGACGTCGGAAGGCGAGGCGTACCCGTGGGCGCGCCTCGCACCGTATCCATCAGGTCAGAGTGCCGGTACGCGGCACCGGACATGGCCGTGTCAGCCTTCGCAGTCCACCCGTACGACGGGGATGCGCACCTTGGAGCCCGTTCCCGGCAGGCAGGCGACGGGCTCGTCGGCGAGCGGGTCGAGAGGATAGGGGAAGATGTCCATGACGTAGTCGAAGTCGATGGTGTCGCAGCCGTCGAAGATCCCGGTGCCGCTGCCCCGAACCGCGTAGATGGGGATGCCAGCGGAGTCGAGGCCGTAGATGATCCACGTGTACTGGTAGGTCGTGGCCGTGAGCTGATGCCACGCCCCCTTGCCCTGGGTGGCGCGGACGGCGTTGGGGAAGAGGCCGTTCAGGGTCGGGTCGAAGGCGATCCACTCCACGGTGATCGCCCCGGTTGTGCCGGTCGCGCCGCCGCTGTACTGCGTGAAGAACTGGGCGCCGATGTCCACCGAGCTCAGCCAGGTGCCCTCCACTCCGCACGCCCCCCGTGGAGCTGGGAAGGGGCGCTCCGCTCCGACCGGGCCGGCGACGGCGACGAGCAGGAGCGCGACGGAGGCGGCGGTCATCCAACCTTTGCGCCAGGGGTGATTCTGCACTCGATCCTGCGTGCTCATGGTGTCTCCTCTCTGCGACGTGCGGGGGTGACCTGGAACGCGACCACCACGACCACCTCCCGCGGTTGGCGATGGCGAGACCGCTCTGGGGGCTGCGACCCTCCTGGGTGAGCGTTCTCTCCGTTCTTCGACCATTGCTGCAAATATGAGATGATGTCGGGAGCAACGGGTGAAGCAAAGATGAATCCTCGCTGATTCCTGGGTGAAGGGACCTCGGGGGATCAACGGGAGCATTCGTCGGGAGGGGTGGTGCCGACGGAGCGCTATCGTCTTGCCGACCTGGTGGTGGATGCCGAGTCGGGGAGCGTGGTCCGTGGCGACGTCCCGCTGGACCTGCCGCCCCTGAGCTTCGCCCTCCTGGTGGCCCTGCTGCGTCGTGCGCCGGGGCTCGCCCGCCGCGAGGATCTGGTCGACGAGGTGTGGGATGGGGCGGTGGTGGGCGACGAGACCCTCTCCCAACGGGTTCGCCTCCTGCGCGAGGCGCTGGGTGACGTCGCCACGGCTCCTCGCTACGTAGAGTCCGTGCGCGGTTGGGGCTACCGCATCGCAGCCCGGGTGGATCGCCTCGACGGCGCCGAGCGGGAGCTGACGGCGATCGCCGTGCTGCCCTTCGCCAACCTCGGCGGCGATCCCGCAGATGATCCGCTGTGCGAGGGCCTGGCCGAGGAGATCATCAGTGCGCTGGCGGAGGTCGACGGGCTGCGGGTGATGGCACGCACCTCCTCCTTTGCCGTCGCGCGGATGGGCCTGGACGCCTGCCAGGCCGGTGAACGGCTCGGCGCCGGCAGCCTCCTGGAGGGGAGCGTGCGCCGCTCGGGGGAGCGGGTGCGCGTGACGGTCCAGCTCATCGAGACCACCCGCGGGGGGCACCTGTGGAGCGAGCGCTACGAGCGCGAGCTCAGCGACGCCCTGGAGCTGGAGGACGAGATCGCTGCGGTGGTGGCGGAACGGCTCAGGGCGGACCTCGGCCACCACGAGGTGCGCCGGCGTCGAGGGCCGGTGGAGCCGGAGGCGCACCGGGCGTACCTGGAGGGGCGCTACCACTTCGCCCGAGCGACGCCCGAGGCGCTGGCACGGGCCGTGGAGCGCTATCAGCGGGCCATCGCCCTCGACCCGTCCTACGCCCGCGCCTACGACGGCCTCGCCGAGCTGCACTGGTTCCTGGGCTTCTACGGGGGGGCGCCGCCCCGCGACGCCTTTGGACAGAGCACCTGGTACGCGTTGCAGGCGCTGGAGCTGGACGAGTCCCTGGCCGACACGCACGCCCTGCTGGGGATGTTGCGCAAGGAGCTGGACTACAACTGGCCCGAGGTGGACCGGGAGCTGGCGCGGGCGCGGGAGCTGGACCCCGACTCACCGGACGTGCGCATCCGCTACGCCATCAGCGGGCTGCTGCCCCACGGACGGGTCGAGGATGGCCTGGCCGAGGTGGAGCGGGTTCTCTCCCGAGATCCGCTGTCGGTAACGGTCCACTGGTGGTGCGGCGCCATGGCCCTCCTGGCGAGACGGACGGAGCGCACCATTGAGGAGGGTCGCCTGATCCTCCGCCTGGAACCGCAGCACTTCCTCGGTCACTGGCTGGTGGGCATGGGCCTGGAGCAGGAGGGAGAGCTGGCGCCGGCGGCGGAGGCGATGGAGCGGGCCATCGAGCTCTCCGACGGCATCCCGTTCACCCTGGGGTACGGCATGGTGCCCATCGGCCGCGCCGGGCACCACGACAGGGTCCGGAGCATCCTGCGCGACCTGGAGGAGGCCGCTGCGTCACGGTACGTCCCACCCACCACCATGGCCTTCGGCCACGTCGGGCTGGGGGAGTGGGACGAGGTCCTGCGCCTCCTCGACCGGGCCATCGAGGAGCGCGATCCCATCGTCATGCCCATCAAGACGTACTCATTCCTTGACCCCATCCGCAACGACCCCCGCTTCCACCGCCTCCTGGAGAAGATGAACCTGGCGTAGCCCGCGGGCTGGACGTCCGGTTCCCTCCGTCCAGAGGACCGCCCTGTCCCTGGCCGTGACGCCCTGCGCCGCGGTCAGCAGGTGAGGTGGAGGGCGGCGGCCACGTCCCGGCCCTCCGCGGCGAGACGGTTGAAGCGCTCGACGATGGGGCCGGTGCGCTCCACCACGACCTCGCTGCCGGCCTCGCGGAATGCGTCCAGCGTGGCGTCCTCGACCTTGACGCGGCCGTAGTTGCCGGTGCCCAGGAAGACCACCTCGGGCGCCGCGGAGATCACCGCCTGGAGATCGGCGGGGACAAAGAGGTGGCTGCCGGCGTCCCGCCACCAGGGCGAGATGACCTCGCCGCACAGGATGATCACGTCCTTGTCGTAGTCGACGCCGTCGATGCGGATGTGGCCGAAGCTGTAGCCGTCGATGTGCATGCAGGCCCATGGTACGTCTGGAGCGTGGTGGCGGCGCTGGGAGTCGTACCGAGCCGTAGGCGGGGGAGGGCCCGGTTCGCTCAGACGAGGAGAGCCTCTAGGCTCGACTCACAATCAGATCCGCACATGCGGCCAGCGGATCGGAACGGAGGCGAAACATGGCCAAGGTCGCGGTCCTGATGGACGACATGTTCGAGGACGTGGAGTACACGGAGCCGGCCAAGAGGTTCCAGGACGAGGGACACAGCCTTGTGCACGTGGGCCTGGAGGCGGGCAAGACGGTGACCGGGAAGAAGAACGGCACTCAGGTGAAGATCGACAAGACGGTGGGCGAGGTGTCCGTGGAGGATTTCGACGCCCTGCTGATCCCCGGCGGCTACTCGCCGGACAAGCTCCGGGCGCACGAGGAGCCGGTGCAGTTCGCCCGCGAGTTTGTGGAGAGCGGCAAGCCGGTGTTCGCCATCTGCCACGCAGGCCAGCTCCTCATCACGGCCCAGGTCCTGGAGGGGCGGAAGTTCACCGGTTGGAGGTCGATCGTCCAGGACATCAAGAACGCGGGCGCCACCTACCTGGACCAGGAGGTGGTCGTGGACGGCAACCTCGTGAGCAGCCGCGGTCCGGGCGACCTCCCCGCCTTCGTGCGCGAGGCCCTCGCCAGGCTCTGAAAGGTTGTCTCCTCAGCGCGCCGTCTGGATCACCGCCTCCAGCGCCGCGAGCCGTTTCTCGAGGCTGGCGATCTGGCGGTCCTTCTCCTCGAGGCGCCCTGTGAGCTCCTGGATCGCGGCCAGGGCGATGCCGCTCAGGTCCGACAGGGCGATGTGGGTGTCGTCGTCACCGAGGCCAAATGCGGCCCGGAAGTCCTGCGCCGTCGGGCCGACGTGGCGCACGCCGGGGCCCTCGGAGATGAAGCTCCACTCGGAGACGTCGAGGGCCGCCAGCCGTCTCAGCAGGAGGACCCGGTCCACGGGCTCGAAGCCCTGCTTGGCATTGCGATCGGACAGACCGCTGATGGGGCCGGCGGTCTTCACCGCCCCGCTCGTCTTCAAGGTCACCAGCGTCGCTCCGCCGGGCTGGCCGATGGTGAAGGTGTTGTCGGTGCCGGCTCTCAGGAACCAGGCGCCGCCGTCCGTCCGGTCGAGGTGCAGCTCGGCGTCACGACCTGTCGTCTCGATCTCCAGCGGCGCCGCCGGCGACCAGGTTCCGATGCCCACGTTACCCGTAGAACGCATGGTCACGGTGTTGCTGGGCGTGTTCGGCTGGATCCGGAACGGCAGCTTCGAACCGTTGGTGACATCGCGGATGAAGAAGTTGGTCTCGTTGCCGAGCAGGTCCCACGCCTGTGGGGCCCAGCCGGAGCTGCCGTCCTGATCAAGGCGGACCGTCGGGGAGTCCCCATCCGCGATGTGCAGCTCGGTGTAGGGGACCGTGGTGCCGAGCCCGACCCGTCCGTAGTCCTCCACGTACAGGGAGGCGGCCGGGGCGCCGGCCTCGATGACGAAGGGCTTCACGCCGCCGTCGGTGTCCCAGATGGCGAAATAGCTCGCGCCGCCGCTAGTCGTGTCGTTGATCTGAATCTTCCAGTCGTTGGTGGGGAAGGTGCCGACGCTGGTGTCCTCGAAGCAGAGCTGGAGGTTGTTCTCCTTGAGCTTGGAGGTGCAGTAGCCGAAGGACTCGCCGTTGGCGCAGTCGAAGCCCACACACAGCGCTCCGGTGATGATCACGTCGTCGTAGTGAAGCACGTCCTTGGCGGTCGCGGCTTCGGCCTGCGACGCGTCGGCGCCGACGATCCTGCCGCCGTCCACTCGCACGGTGCCGGTAAATGTCGGGAGCGAAAACACATCGGCATCGAGCGGTTGGCCGCCGTCGGCCGCGGACCGGCGGTGGAGCAGCTCGTCCTTCTGGGCAGCGTCGAGGACCGGAGTGAAGCGGATCTCGTAGTTGTAGGGCCCGTCGGCGGTGGTGCCCGCGAGGAGAGCCCAGACCGCGAGGTCCTGGACCGCGACGGCCAGGCTCCCCCCCGCCGGAATCGTCCACGTTGTCATGCCGGGAGGGCCGGACACCGTGATCGTGGCGCTCTGCCAGGGGAACGCCGTCTGCCATGCGACCTGCTCCGGAGAGCGGACCTCGACGGTTCCCGGTTGTCGGGTCAGGGACACCTGCTGAGCGGTCGCCTCGGGAAGGAGGACGACACAGGACGCCAGGGTTGCCAGACCGATGCGCAGCGCTCGAGTGCACATGATCGGACCTCCTCTCGGACAGTTGCCCGCCGCTAGTCCTGCCGAAGTCGTGCCCGGGACGACAGCCTACACGGCGCCGACCCACCAGTTCCGTGAACGACGACGGAGTTCTTCCAGGTTGCCGCGTGTCCAGGGTGAGTACAGATGCCCATCAGCATTGTATCTCGAGGACGATCGCGCCGCCACTGTCCTTTCGCTGCTCGGGACCGACCGCCGTGGTGCGCCCCGGCGGGCCGGGCAACCCCGCGAATCCGGGCTACAATGCGGGGGCTCGTCAGCGGCGAGCCAGGCCCTTCGAGGGCGGCGGAGGTGGCGCATGGACTGGGGCAAGGAGAACCGGCTGGCGCAGGTCATCAAGGGGGACGGCAGGTGCTTCTTCCTGCCCATCGACCACGGGTACTTCCTGGGTCCCACCCGCTGCCTGGAGAGGCCGGGGGAGACGATCGAGCCGCTGCTGCCGTATGCCGACGCCCTGTTCGTCACCCGCGGGGTGCTGCGGAGCTCCGTCGACCCGCACGCCGGGGTGCCTATCATCCTCAGGGTCTCGGGGTGCACGAGCGTGGTGGGAGGAGATCTGGCCGACGAGTCCCTGACCACCTCCATCGAGGAGGTGATCCGCCTCAATGTCGCCGCGGTGGGCGTCTCGGTCTTCATCGGCACCTCCTATGAGCGCCAGACCCTGGAGAACCTGTCCGCCATGGTCAACGACTGCGAGGACTACGGCATCCCCGTGATGGCGGTGACCGCGGTGGGCAAGGAGCTGGAGAAGCGGGACGCCCGCTACCTGGCGTTGTGCGCGAGGATCTGCGCCGAGCTCGGGGCGGCGGTGGTGAAAACCTACTGGTGCGAGGGCTTCGAGGAGGTCGTGGAGGGCTGCCCGGTGCCGGTGGTGATGGCCGGCGGGCCTCGCTGCGAGACCGAGAGAGAGGTCTTCGAGTTCGTGCACGATGGCATCCGAAAGGGCGCCATCGGCATCAACCTGGGCCGCAACGTGTGGCAGCACCAGCACCCGGTGGCGATGATGAAGGCGCTGCACGAGGTGGTCCACGGGGGGGCGACGCCGGCCGACGCGGTGGCCGTCTTCGAGGCCGAGCGGGGCTGAGGAACGCCGAAGGAGCGCGTGCCATGCGGGCCGCCGTGTACTACAACAATCGAGACGTCAGGATCGAGGAGGTCCCGCGGCCCGTGATCGGACCCGGCGAGCTCCTGGTCAAGATCGTGGCCAGCGGTATCTGCGGCAGCGACCTCCTGGAGTGGTACCGGCTGCGCAAGGCGCCCCTGGTGCTCGGGCACGAGATCGCCGGCACGGTGGCAGAGGTGGGTCGCGAGGTCCAGGGCTTCGCGGTCGGCGATCGGGTGTTCGTCTCCCACCACGTCCCCTGCAACACCTGCCGCTACTGCCTGGCCGGGAACCAGACCGTGTGCGAGATGCTGCACACCACCAACTTCGACCCCGGTGGGTTCGCGGAGTATGTACGGGTGCCCGCCGTGAACGTGCAGACCGGGACCTTCGTCCTGCCCAACGGCATGTCCTTCGACGACGGCACCTTCATCGAGCCCCTGGGGTGCGTGATCAGGGGCCAGCGGGCGGCCGGCGGATGCGTGGGCCGCACGGTGCTGATCATGGGCAGCGGCATCTCGGGCCTGCTCCACCTCATGCTGGCCCGGTCGGTGGGCGCGGAGCGGGTCATCGCCACGGACGTGGTGCCCTCCAAGCTGGAGCGCGCCCTCTCCTTGGGCGCCGACGACGTCATCGATGCCCGGAACGACGTGCCCGCCCTGCTCAAGGAGTGCAACCGCGGCAGGGGGGCGGACCTGGTCATCGTGTGCACCGGCGCGGAGAGCGCCTTCGCCGACGCCATGGAGGCCGTGGACCGGGCGGGGACGGTGCTCTGCTTCGCCACCACCGCGCCCGGGATGGATCTCACCATCCCCATCAACTCCTTCTGGCGCAACTCCATCACGGTCATGTCCTCCTACGCGGCGGCCCCCGCGGATCTGGAGGAGGCCATCCGGATCCTCGCCGGACGCGCCATCGACGTCGCCCGGCTCGTGACCCATCGCCTGCCCCTGGAGCGGGCGGGGGAGGGGTTCCGGCTGATGGCGGAGGGCACGGAGGCGGTGAAGGTCCTGCTCTACCCCCACGGGGTCCCAGCCTGAGAGCTCCCGGAGCAGGTCGGCGCGATCGTCCGAGCGCCTGCGACAGCGATCAGGGTCCGGAGGCAGTGACAGTGGGCGGCGACTGTGGCGGCGATCAGCGTCGGCACCCGTCCCGGCAGTCCTCACGCCTTTCGCCGTCAGATCCACCCTGCTCGCTGACGCCGTCACCAGGGGGGGCTAGCGCCCCTTGAAATGCGGGTCGCGCTTGTGCAGGAACGCGGTCACGCCCTCGGAGAAGTCGTCGCTTGCAAAGCACGCCGCCATGGCCGCCCGCACGCGGTCCACATCCCGCTCCCCGGGGGGGCGGCGCAGCTCGCGGCAGGCGATCTTGAGGCTGCGGAGGGTCAGGGGGGCATTGGCGGCGATGCGCCCTGCGAGCTCCTCCACGTAGCCGTCGAGCTTGTCCTTGTTGAGCACCCGGTTGACGAGGCCCATGGCGAGGGCCTCCCTGGCCGGGTAGCGGTTGCCGGTGAACAGGATCTCCTTGGCGTGGGGCTCGCCGACCGTCAGGACGAGGTCCCGGACGAGGTCGATGTCGTAGGCCACGCCGAGGCGCGCGGCCGGTATGGCGAAGACGGCGTCGTCGGAGGCGTAGCGGAGGTCGGCGGCGACGGCGATGGCCACACCGCCGCCGACGCAGAAGCCGTGAACGAGGGCGATGAGAGGCTTGTCGAGCTCGCCGAGGGCGCGGAAGGCATCGCCGGTGTCGCGCTCGATGGCCGCCGCGGTGGCGCCGCCCGAGGCGTGGTCGAAGCGGGAGATGTCGGCGCCGGAGACGAAGGCCTCCTCGCCCGCCCCGCGCATGACGACCACCCGGACCTCGTCGGCGGCGGCCAGGCGGCGTGCGGCCTCCGCGAGCCCGCTCCACATGGCGGGAGTGAGGGCGTTGCGCCGCTCGGGGTGGTCGAACACGATCCGGCCGAGTGCACCCTCCACCTCGATCCGAACCTGCCCGGCCATTGCCCGAGTGTATCCCAGCTCATGGACGGCCGAGCGGTCCCGCCCGGCCGCGCGGGCGCCGCTGCCGGGTGCCACGGATCGCTGCCGCTGACAACGGTGTCGCGTCACGGAACTCGGACGGCGTTCGAGTCACGGCGCCGGACCCGACGTGGCAGGGCCGGTCGGGACCCGCGGCGACGAGCCGGCCTCGAGCCGGGTGGGGGATCTCCCGCCCCCCTGCACGATGGTCGGGTTTGACGTATCCTGGACTCACAGACATCTCGGGAGGCGACCATGGCTCAGGCGGAGCTGGTGTGCGGACGGCGCATGGTGCCCGTGTCCCTGGACGACGACACCTGGGTGGTGGAGCAAGGGGTCGGACTGCCCATGGAGCCGGTGGCCGACCTGCGTGCGACGGTCCGCGAAGCCCTCGAGCAACCCCTGGATCGGCCCCCTCTGGCGGAGATGGTGCGCCCGGGCTCGAAGGTGACCATCGCGTTCGACGACCCGACGGTGCCCTGCTACGCCCCGGTGTGGGAGGTCGGGCTCGGAGAGATCATCGCTCAGCTCGCCGCGGGCGGGGTCGCCGACAAGGACATCACCCTCGTGGCCGCCAACGCCCTCCACCGCCAGTTCACCGCGGACGAGCTGGCGAAGACCATCGGTCGGCCTCTCGTGGAGCGCTTCGCCGGCCGCCTGTGCTGCCACGACGCCGAGGACCTGGCCAACATGATCTTCCTCGGCCAGACCCCGCGCGGCCACGGCGTCGACCTCAACCGGCGGGCGGTGGAGACGGACCTCTGCATCTACCTCAACACGGTCTGCTGGCGGGCCTTCAACGGCGGCTGGAAGTCGATCTGCGTGGGGCTCTCCACCTACAGCTCGATCCGTCATCACCACACCCCCGACGCCATGTCCATGTCGGTCGAGAAGAACGCCATGCACGAGATCCTGGACGAGATGGGGGCGGTGTGCGAGGAACGCCTCGGGGCGGATCACTTCTTCAAGGTGGAGACCGTGCTGGCCAACCCGCTGGAGGTGGGCGGGATGTGGGCGGGCAGCGTGGGCGCCACCCGCGCCGAGGTGCTCTCCTTGATGAAGGAGAAGAGCACGTCCCGGCGCGCCTTGATGGCGGAGAAGGTGGACATCGTCTGCTACGGCGTTCCCGAGTGGAGCCCGTATGCGGCCTTCGCGGAGATGAACCCGCTGTTGACCTTGGTCTCCACGGGCCTCGGCTACCTCGGAGGGGTCATCGAGGGGCTCGGCAAGCCGGGGTGCTCGGTGGTGCTCGCCAGCCCGTGCCCGGACCGCTGGGACGAGGTGCATCACCCATCGTACCGGGAGGTCTGGGAGCGGATCCTGCCCCGGACGCGGGACCCGTACGAGATCCGCGACCGCTACCAGGAGGAGTTCGCCCACCGCTCGGAGTACATCGACGCCTACCGGCACCGCTTCGGCTTCCACCCGGTGCACGGGATCATGGCGACCTACCCCCTCAAGCGCCTCCGCCACGCCGGGCAGGTGTTCGTGGCCCACGGGGAGGCGCCGGAGCTGGTGGAGCACCTGGGGTTCGTCCCCACCGGCACCGTGGACGAGGCCATCGAGCGGGCCCGGGCCATCCACGGCCCTCACGCCACGGTGGGGATCGTCCAGTACCCGATGGCGGTCAATCGACAGTAGGGCGGAGGCGGTTCCCGGCGCGCCGCGGGGTGGTGGTGCTCACCCCCACGGTGACCGTGGTGGCGAAGGTCATGCCGTCGCCCGATGCCTCGATGTGGACGGTGCCGGTCGCGGGCACACTAGGCCGCAGCTCGTCCACCAGGCTGACTGTCGGGGAGCCCGGCACGGTGCCGCTGGCGGGGTCGACGCGGAGCCACTCGACGTCGGTGGTGGCGACCCAGGTCAGCACATGGGGTCCATCCAGGGCCACGGATCCTTGGGGTCGGGCGGCGCCGAGCGCGAGGCGGTCGGGGGCGGCGGTGAGGGTCGCCGGCAGGGCGACTGCCGCCTGGAGGGCGTCGTAGCGCCTCAGGCCGGACACTTCGGTCTCGCCGACTCCACGCTCGACCAGGGCGAGGCTCTGCACCGTCCCCCAGTCGAGGCCGACGGAGGGTGGCGTGTCGAGGACCATGCCGACCACGGCCCCGCGAGCAAATCCTGGAGGCAGTGCTTTCGATCCCGCGGCCCGTACCCACGTCCGGGTGATGCCGATGGATCGGTTCTCCCAGACGATCAGCCACAGTGTGGGGTCGTCCGCGGCAGTGAGGTCCTCATCTCCGGTGTACTGGGCGCGAACGTAGACGCGCAGAGCGTCCCCCACCTGGCGCGAGTACGCGCTCACCGCGGCGGCCGCTGGCCGGGCGAGCTCGTGTTCGACCATGTTCCGATAGATGGTGGTGGTCCGCGCACCCGAGGTCGTCCAGTTGCCGCTGCCCACCATCACCAGAGGGAGGACGGCCGAGTCCTGCGCCGCCCAGAAGCGCGCGATCCGCTTGCTCTGGCTGAAGGTGTCGTAGTCGTACTCCAGGAGCACCGCTCGGCCGGCGAGCTCGGTCTGCAGCGGGCGGATGGCGGCTCCCGCCTCCTCGCAGCTCGGGCAGCCGAGTCGGCCGAAGAACTCCAGCACCCCGAAGCGATCCTGGGCGGCCAGCGGTCCTGCGACGAGGAGCAGCATGAGTGTCACGGCGATGCGGCGTTGTGTGCGCACCATGGTCGATCCCGATACTACGCCTCCGCGCCGGCACCGCCAAGGTGCCCACCCCCCTCCTGTGGCTCCACGCGGCCCGTCAGCGCCCGGAAGGACGGAGCCGGCGTTCCGCGGAGCGCGGTGGGGCGGCTTGAACGGCGACCTGCACGGACTGTGCGAAGGTCATCCCGTCGCCCGTTGCCTCGATGCGCAGAGTGCCCGCCGCCGCACCGACGGGCCCGCGTCCAGGCGCGAGGCTCACGGTGGGGGAGGCGGGGAGCGTGCCGCTCGAGGGCTCCACCTGCAGCCAGTCCACGTCGCTGGTCGCGGTCCAGGTCAGCACGTGCGGCCCTTCGAGGGTCAGCGCGGCGCTCCCGCCGGCGCTCAGCGTGAGCGGCCTCGGGGTCACGGCGAGTGCCGCCGGCAACGCGACCGCGGCCTGGAGGGCGTCGTAGTGTCCGCTCTCGGTGTTGCCGACCCACCGCTCGAAGAGCGCGAGGCTCGCCATCCTGCTCCAGTCCACCCCCTGCAACGGAGGCGTGTCGATCACCGCAGTGGCGCGGCCGCCCGGGGCGAGGGGCGCGGACAGGGGCAACGGCAGCGCGGCGCGGACGAAGGCGGAGCTCACGCCGATGGGCCGCCGCTCCCAGGCGACGACCCACAGCGTTGGCTGGTCGCGGAGGCTCAGGATCTCGGACCCGGTGTTGACGGCGCGCACGTACACCCGGAGCGTGTCTCCCGATCGTCGAAAGTAGGCCACCACTGCGGCCTCGGGAGGCCGGGCCAGCTCGTCGTCGATGAGGCCCTGGTAGACGCGTTCATAGGAGACGGGCCCGGAGCTGGTCCGGTACCCGCTGCCCACCATCACCAGGGGGAGGTAGGCGGCGGAACCGGCGGCCTGCCAGAAGCGGTTGACCCGGAGGCTGCTCCGATATGCGTCGTAGTCGTACTCCAGAAGGATGGCTCGCGCGCCGAGCTGCGCCTGCAGCGTGGTCAGCGTCTCCCCCGCCGCTTGGCAGTTGCCGCACTGTTTCCGGCCAAACAGCTCCAGCACCGCGAGCCTGTCCTCGGCTGCGAGGGCGGCGGCCACGAGGAGGGATGCCAGCACGGCGGCGATGCACGCGGTGCGATGACTCATGTTCCTCTCCGATGGTAGCGCGATCCCGCGGCCTAGGCGATGAGGCGGACCCGCATCCGCCCCATGGCGAGGGGAAACACCATGACCGTGAACCCGACCAGGTAGGCGAGGTTCCAGAGGAGATGGGGCTCGCAGGCGGCCGAAGGTGAGGGCGCGGGTGAGCTGCGACCAGGTGGGTGAGGGGCAGGGCAAGGGCCGCGTACTGGGCCCACTGGGGTAGGTTCTGCAGCGGGAAGAAGGTCCCGCTGAACAGGAACATGGGGGTGATGAAGAGAAAGACGGGCAGGTTGAACATCTCGATGGTGGGGAGGACAGCCGGTGAACCACATGCCGGCGGACGCCGAAGGCGAGCCCGCCGAGAAGGGCGAGGGGGAGGACGAGCAGGCAGGAGGGATAGCTCAAGAGGCCGAAGGGAGTGATCACGACGAGCATGAGGCGTGGCCGCGATGAGCCGACCTTGGTGGCCCCCCAGACGATCTCGCCGGTGATCACGTCGGCCAGGGAGAGGGGCGTGGCCAGCATGGCGTCGAAGGTCTTCTGGTAGTACATGCGGACGAAGGAGGCGTAGGTGTTCTCGAAGAAGGCGTTCTGCATGATGGTATGGCCACCAGCGCCGGGGCGATGAAGCGGATGTAGCTGACCGTGCGGCCGTCGATGTGGAGCGTGCCCACGAGTGCCCCGAGGCCGACCCCGAAGGCGACCAGGTAGAGCACCGGCTCGAGGAGGGACGGCACCAGCCTGATCTTCCAGGTCTTGCTGATACACCGTGAGGTTGCGCTGCCAGACCCGGATGAACCGGTACGAGATGTCGCCCACCAGCCGTCGGATCATTCGCGCAGCTCCCTCCCGGTGAGCTTCAGGAAGACGTCCTCCAGGGTGGCCAGGCGCAGGACGCAGCCGCCGTCGCAGTAGTCCTCGCTGATCGCGGTGGAACACGGCGTCGCTGTCGTCGCCGTAGACGAGGAGCCGGTGCCCGAGGTCCTCGAAGGGGAGCCCCTTGTCACGGACGTAGGCGCGCAGCTCGTCGCGGGGGGCGGCGACCTCGATCACCTGGCGGCCGACGTGCTCGCGGATCAGCTCCGTCGGCGCCCCTTCCACCAGGATGCGGCCGTGGTCCATGATGACCAGGCGGTCGCACAGCTGCGCCGCCTCCTCCATGTAGTGGGTGGTGAGCAGGACGGTGATGCCCTCGCTCCCGGAGCTCGCTCCAGCCGCTCCCAGACCTGGTGGCGGGACTGGGGGTCGAGGCCGGTGGTCGGCTCGTCGAGAATGAGCAGTTCGCGGCCGGTTGATGCAGGGCGCGGGCCAGCACCAGGCGCCGCATCATGCCGCCGGAGAGCTCGCTGCACCGGAGTCGCGCCGGTGCTCCAGGGCGATGAAGCGCAGCAGCTCCTCGGCGCGGTGCCGGGCCGCGGCCGGGGGATGTCGAAGTAGCGGGCGAAGACCGCAGGTTCTGCGGCCACGGTCAGGTCGGGATCGAGGTTGTTCTCCTGCTGGCAGACGCCGATGCGTGCGCCTTGACCGCGCGCCGCTGGCCGGTCGACGTCGAGGCCGAACACCCGCAGACGTCCGCCGCTGATGCGGGCGAGTAGCCGTAGATCATGCGGATGGTGCTGGTCTTGCCGGCCCCGTTGGGCCCCAGCATGCCGAAGCACTCGCCGGGCTCGACGCGGAAAGAGACGCCGTCCACGGCCCGCAGGCCGCCGAAGCTCTTCACCAGGTCCACGGCCTCTACGACGACGCGCTGCTCGGATGGCGATGTCCTCATCTTCGACCGTCCACCAGCCAACACCCCGCACGGGGAGGCCATTCCCCCGTGGGGGCTGCGACCACCGCCCTAGCGCCAGGAGGTGAAGGCGTCCAGGGAGATGGTGCCGGCGCTCGCCGACAGGCTGCCGCCGACGACTCCCCAGCGGACGCTGTCGAGGCGCTGCGCGCTGGTGTCGATGCCGGTGACCACGAGGGGAGCCGCCCCGCCCAGGGCGAACGATGTGGTGGCGTCGGGTGCGCTCTGCCAGGAGACCGCGATCCGGTTCCATCCAGAGGCCGCCGGGACCGGGGTCGTCCGGTGGAGGTTCCCCGTGTCGTCACGAACCTCCAGGACGAGCACGGGCCCGCTCCGGACGAGGACGCGGAACGCGGCGGTGCCGTCCACGGTGAGACCGGCCAGGTGCTCGAGCTCGTCACCGATGCCCAGAACGAGCCCGTCGAAGTCCGCGAAGAGCTCGACGCCATAGCTGGCCTCGCCGGCAGGTGAGTCGTCGGTCACGTAGCTCAGGGGATCGAGCGTGGGGTCCAGCACGGCTGTGAGCGTGCCGCCGGACAGCACGGAGAGCCCCTCGCCGAGCACGATGGAGTGCCCGGCGGTGCAGGTGAGGTCACCCCCGTCGGCGAGCACGACGCCGTCGCCGAGGGTGATCCGGTCGCAGGCGTTGACGGACCGGTGGTCGCTGATCATCTCCGGATCGAGGGCGACATGGAGCTCGGAGCTGCAGCTCCCGACCGCGACCCGGAGCCCGTAGCTGCCGATGTAGGCGGCATCCGCAGCGACCGTGACGCCTCCCCGGGATCCGGACCAGGCATCGGTGCCGCCGGACTCGAAGCCGCCGCTGAAGATCGGTTCGCCCGGAGGCCGTTCGTCCGCGCCCACGTCGGCGGCGGCACCGAGGGGTCGGGGGTCGCCGTCCACGTCGTCCGTGACCCCCGGGGGCGCCGCGACCGTGTCGATGGCGGACGTGGCGGAAGGGGCGAGGTGCAGGTCGCCGCCGGCGCCGTTCGCGAACAGTGACAGGGGCTGGGCGGTCAGGTTGCCGGAAAGGATGGCCGTGGCCCCGTCTCGCTGCCAGAAGTTGTGAGTGGCCAGGTTGTTGGTGATGGTCGCTGCGGTGGTCTCGAAGCGCCACTCGACGGACGACGCCATCGGGGGTTGGGTGGAGGCCACGGTGTTGTGCAGGACCTCGGCGCCGCACGCGCTGGCGAGGCAGATGCCGCAGTCGAATCCCGGTGCCGAGGTGAAAAGGCCGCTCGCCGAGGCGAGCACGAAGTTGTTGCGGATGACGCCGTCGTAGTGGCCCACGTAGCCCGCGCCCGGGCACGGGTCGTCGGCGTACGTGCGGGCATCGCCGCTGGCGGCGAGCCCGAAGCCGATCCCCCGGGCGTCATCCCGCAGGAGGTTGCGCTCGACCACGGTGTCGCGGCAGCCGCGCCACAGGTGGATGCCGTGCTCGGAGAGCCCGCCGGGGCACCAGAAGCCCTGGATGACGTTGTCCCGGATGGTCCAGCCACGGGCGGCGTGGGCGTCCACCCCGCCGGTGTAGCAGCTCCCGTTGATGGCCCACACCTGGGAGCGGCCGGCGTCGGTGAGCTCGATGGAGGAGCAGGCGATGGTGCCGTCGTCGACGAAGGTGGGCCCCGCGGGGGAGGCGGGATTGATCTTGACGGCCTGCTGTCCGGGATCGACGATGCGGACGTTGTAGACGGAGGTGCGGAGGGTGTCCGAGGACACCCCGGCGACCACGTGGATGGGGTGGTACCTGGCCCGCCGCAGTGTGAGGTCGGCGACGGTCACGTCCGAGGCGGCGATCACGACGATCTCGGTGGTGACGTAGCCGCCGTCGAGCACCACGGCATCACGATCGCCGCCGGCCGACCGCAGGGTCACGCCCGGTGTGTCCACCCAGAGCCAGGCGCCGTCCAGGTCGTAGGTGCCGTCCGCGATGCGGATGGTGTCCTCGGGCTCTGCCGTGTCGACAGCCGTCACCAGATCGGGGACGGTGGCGACATCGACGACGCGGCCATCGGGCTGCGGCAACGGAGGGCACGGCGTGGTCTCTGCCAACGCCGGGCGAGCGCCCGCGAAGGTGGCGGCCAGCAGAACCACAACGGCGAGAGCTACACGGCGCACGGGCACCTCCCACCCTCGATTATTGCCTCCTCCCGGAGCCCCTCGGCGGTCGGCAGGAGTGTGGAGCACGGCGACGGCCCCTTCGACGGGGGTGGAGATGACCTCCGTCACCACGCCTGCAAGCCGTCGGCACCGCAACGCGGGAGGATCCCGGGTGCGCAGAGGAGTGCAGCGAGAACCCGCCTCGAGCCGGCGCCGGCGGCTAGATCGGGGGCACCGTGGGCGTCGCGCTCGGGGGCGTCGTGGTCGGGGTCGCCGTCGGCGAGGCGTAGGGGTCTGAGACGTCCACGTTGAGGATGTCGACCCTGAAGCCCATGGTGGTCGCGTCGCTGGTGACGAAGCCGTACACGATATCCTCGTTGGCGTCGCCCGCCGAGGAGTCGCCGATGGGATCGGTGACGGCGGGCGGGGTTCCCGCCCAGTCACCCACCTGCCCGTCGGGCGTGATGGTCAAGGCCCAGGCCAGGCCCGACAGGGCAGCAATGCCGCCGACAACCAGCGCCGCGACTCCGACGACCCGCGAACGGCGGAGCACGAGCAGACCCGCTGCTCCCAGCAGGAGACCCAGGATGACGACCCCGAGCGTGCCGACGGTGGGAATGGCGCTGCCGGTCTGTTGAGCGTACGTGAACGTCGACGTGTAGTCATTGAGGGCGGCCAGGGATATGTGGTACAGCATCCTGATCGTCGGCGCCAGTGGTCCGATGGCGGCGAGAGGCGCCGTGAACTCGATCACGTTGTGGCCGTCCAGCCCGGTGCCCCACCCGATGGGGTAGGAGATGTCGTAGGAGCCCACCTGCTCGAAGGCCGGAGTGGCAGGGTTCCAGCGCTCGACCATCACGTTGACCACCACCATGCCCGGGATCGCGGGCCCCCACTGGTCCGCGGGCGGCATCTGGGCGAGTGCGGAGACGATGACGTCGATGCCGTCACGGTCCTGCGGCGTCGCATCACCGGCCTGAATCACCTGAACGGTGCCGCCGGTGGCGGCGTTGTTGTCTGTGTCCAGATAGGCGTGGCACAGATAGGGGGACAAGACGGGCTGAGCGGTTGCGGCCACGGGCAGCAGCACGGCGACAGCGAGCACGGCGAGCACACGTCCACGATTCATATCCTGACCTTCCTCATCGGGTTCGACGACAGGACCGCGCCCGCCGCTATCCAATGGTCCCCGGTTGGGTGTGCGATGCGATCCTATCGACCAGCCCCCGGGCTGTCAATCAGCTCGTGCGGTGAGCCATCGGTGGCAGAGCGGATGCCGTCCCGGGGTCCCCCGCGGCACCGGGTGCGAACGCGGCCGCTCCAAGGAGCACCGTCGTAATCCATACCGCATCGGCGAGGGCGAGGTGGAGGAGCTGCATCCAGACCGGGGCCAGGAGACTGACATTCACCAGCCCGGCCAGGAGCTGGACCAGGACCAGGCCGGACAGGAGATCGGCCAGACCCCGGACCGCCAGGCGTCGGGGTTGGCGGGCGCGCAGCACCTGCGCCGTGATGACGAGGACGGCGCCCACGGTAACGGCGATCAGAGGGTGGAAGAGGCGCAGCCGCACCAGCAGCTCGCCCGTGGCCGAGAAGTCCTGGCGCAGGGCCTCGGCCAGGGACCCGGAGGGGAACAGGGTGTCCCCGAGGGCCGTCACGGCGCCGCTCGCGCCCAGGACCAGGAGGCCGGCCAGGGACCCCACGAGCAGCCACGGGCGGGCGCCCTGCCCGCGCAGGCGCGGCGCCCCCGTTCCGCCGGCCCACAGTGCCGTCAACGCGAGACAGGCCAGGAGCGTGAAGGTGTTGAGCAGGTGCACCGCCATCCAGGCCGCTCGCGCCATGGACGCGTTGTCGGCCACGAGCTCGAAGAGCACGAGACCAGCCCCGACCAGGGCTTCACTGAGCGTGAAGGCCAGGGACAGCCAGGCGCCGGTCCGCACCCGGTGGCGTCGGGGGAATACCCGGATCGCCCAGGCCACGAGCACGCCGACGAGGACCAGGATGAGACCGCTGCTGAGGCGGTGGCTGAACTCGATGAGTGTCGCGGTCTCCGGGGCGCGAGGGAGGAGGACGCCGTTGCACAGGGGCCAGTGGTTGCCGCAACCGGCGCCCGAGCCTGTTGCTCGCACGTAGGCGCCCCACAGCACGACCCCGACGGCGTAGGCGAGGACCATCCACGCGAAGTACGCGAAGCGGCGGCGTTGCCGTTCCGGGTCACCTGACCTCGTGGAGTGCTGCTCGCTCACCGGTTCTCCGCCGTCAGCATATCGTCCCCCGGGGATTTCCCCATGTCAGGAACCGCCATCGGCGGTGCCGTGTTCCGCATCCTTCCCGAGGGATCCGACGGCGCTGGAGGAATCCCCGAGACGCGGGCCCAGTTGCCCCGTGCGAGAGCCGGGCTGGTGGACAACGTCGCGATCCGCGTCCGGACCCCGGTTGGGCGCGAAGCCGGGGGAACGGCGAGGATCGTGGTCATCGCGACCGCCAGCATGGCGTTTTGGAGGGACGATGAGGATCGAGGAGGACAACATCTCGCGCGGTGAGCTGCTGGCCACCCTGCTGGTGCTCGCCTGCGCGGCCGTGTCGCCTCTGATCTTCCCCATTGCCGAGGGGGGCTACGCCGACATGCCGTGGCTCGGGATCTACGCCCTGGCCCCGGCGGTCGTGGTGATGGCCGGGCTCTTCCTCATCGCCCTGGTCTCGGTGTGGCGGCGCTTGGCCCGGGGCATGGTGACCGCTGTGTGGGTCGGCGTGTTTGCAGCGGGAGGCCTGGAGGCCGTGCGCGTGATCGGCTTCCGCTTCTTCGACGCCATGCCCGGGTCCATGCCCATGCTGATGGGC
The DNA here is from genome assembly GCA_963844865.1 of uncultured Holophagae bacterium. Lineage (GTDB taxonomy): Bacteria > Acidobacteriota > Thermoanaerobaculia > Thermoanaerobaculales > Sulfomarinibacteraceae > CAWJPY01. Next base: position 89,455 of record CAWJPY010000014.1, on the reverse strand, counting down.
GTCCTGCTGACGAACCGCTTCATGGAGGGGCCCAACTGGGTGTCGAATCTGGTGGGTTGGTCGGACCACTTCTTCAACGGCGTCTGCTTCGCCATGATCTACATCCTCGTCTTCGGCAGGCGCCGCTGGTGGGGCGGGCTGCTCTACGCCTGGGTGATCGGCACCATCTTCATGATCAGCCCCGTGGTCTACGCCATGGGCGCGGGGAGCTTCGGGCAGAGCTACGCGCCGGTCAAGTTCCCACTGGTCGTGTACCTCGCCCACACCGCCTACGGAGTGCTGCTGGGCTGGTTGGTGTCGCGCTCGTGGGTGTCAGAGACGATGCTGTTTCAACATCTGGGGAGGGCGATCCGCGACGCAGTCGCATCGTAGGAGGCGGTGGGAGCGCCGCCCTGAAAGAATTCGCGCCAAATCGAGATTCTTTGACATAGAGAACGCTCGGCGCTGCACGGACCGGGAAAGAGCGACCCATCGTGTAGGAATCGGAAGGACGAGGACGAACCATGGCAGGATCAGACCCGCAACCCCCGCGAAATCCCCCTCCCGGAGGACCTCTGGGTCCAAAAGGGCCACAGGGACCTCAGGGACCGCAGGACCCGAAGGCACCCCGCCACCGGCTGCTCATCTGGTGGGTGATCCTGACGGCGCTCCTGCTGTGGAACCTCTCCATCTTCTGGGGCCGCTCCACCCAGGAGGCCAGCGCGAAGATCCCGTACACCACCTTCCTCCAGCAGGTGCGGGACGACAACGTGACGTCGATCTCGATCCAGGGGGAGAAGATCAGCGGCACGTTCGTGGAGAAGGTCACGTGGCCGCCGCCCAAGAAGGCGGGGGCGGCCACAACCGGCGCCAAGAGTTCCACCGCTGCGACACCCGCTGCCCAGTCCGGCGCCGCCACGAAAGCCGCGGCGGCGTCGCCCACGAAGGTGGCAACGCCGGGAGCCGCTGAGGCCGCCAAGTCAGGAGCGGGCAAGGCGGCCGCCACGGACCCCAAGAAGCCCCAGAAGTACGCCATCTTCAGCACGGTGTTCCCGGAAGCCATCGGCGACGCTTCCCTCATGCCTCTCCTCGAGGCCCACCACGTGCAGGTTACCGCCCAACCGCCCTCGACCCACTGGTTCCTGGACCTCATGATCGAGGGACTTCCCCTGCTCCTCTTGGTGGGCTTCTTCGTGTGGATGGGTCGCCGCGCCAGCCAGATGCAGGGAGGCGCGGGGAGCATGTTCGGCTTCAACCGAACCAAGGCCCGGCGTTACACCGGGGAGGAGACCCGAGTGACCTTCGAGGACGTCGCCGGCGAGGACGAGGCGAAGGCCGAGCTGCTGGAGGAGGTCGACTTCCTGCGCAACCCGGGCAAGTACCACGCCATCGGTGCGCGGATCCCACGGGGCGTGCTGCTGGTCGGCCCTCCCGGCACCGGGCAAGACGCTGCTGGCCCGGGCGGTGGCCGGCGAGGCCGACGTGCCGTTCTTCCCCATCAGCGCCTCGGAGTTCGTCGAGATGTTCGTGGGCGTCGGCGCGAGCCGGGTCCGCGATCTGTTCGAGCAGGCCAAGGCCTGCGGCGCCGGCCATCGTCTTCATCGACGAGATGGACGCCGTGGGCCGGCGACGCGGGGCCGGGCGTCGGCAACGTCAACGACGAGCGGGAGCAGACCCTCAACCAGCTGCTGGTCGAGATGGACGGCTTCGACGAGCGCCAGGAGGTCATCGTGCTGGCGGCCACCAACCGGCCCGACGTCCTCGACCCGGCGCTGCTGCGGCCGGGCCGCTTCGACCGCCAGGTGACGGTCGCGCTGCCCGACCGGCGAGGCCGGGAGGGCATCCTGCAGATCCACACCCGCCACCTCCAGCTCGCGCCGGACGTGGACCTGGCGATGATCGCGCGCACGGCGACCGGCCTGAGCGGCGCCGACCTGGCCAACCTCTGCAACGAGGCCGCCCTGGTGGCCGCGCGCAGCAGCCGCGCAAGGTGACGATGGCGGACTTCGAGGAGGCGTGGGACAAGATCCTGCTCGGGCGGCGCGGCCGCTGCTCGCTCGACGAGCACGAGCGACGGGCCGTCGCGTACCACGAGTCGGGCCACGCGCTGGTCGCCTGGCTCACGCCGGCGGCCGACCCGGTCCACAAGGTCACGATCATCCCGCACGGCCAGGCGCTCGGCGTCACCGAGCAGCTGCCCGACGACGACCGCTACAACTACAGCCGCACGTACCTGATGGCGCGGCTGGACGTGATGCTGGGCGGCCGGTGCGCCGAGGAGATCGCCGTGGGCGACATCACCACCGGCGCCGAGAACGACCTGGTGCAGGCCACGCGCCTGGTGCGGCGCATGGTCACCCGCTGGGGCATGGGCAGCCTCGGGCCCGTGGCGTTCGCAGGCCGACGAGGAGCAGCCGTTCCTCGGCTACCAGCTCGCCCAGGGCCGCGACTACAGCGAGGCGACCGCGGCCCGGATGGACCGTGACATCGGCAGCTTCTGGAGGAGCGCCATGAGGCGGTCCGCGAGCTGCTGACGACGGAGCGCGGAGCGGCTGGACAAGCTGGCGAACTACCTCTTCGAGAAGGAGACCATCGGCACACCCGGAGCTGGAGAAGATGCTGGGACCGCGCCCGGAGGGCTCGTCGGGCGAGGCCCACGAGGTGCTGGCCGCGCGCGAGGAGACCGCTTGAGCGCGGTGGTACCGAGGCTCTCGGCAGCCGTGATCGCCGCCGTTCTCCTGACCGGGGCGTGGGGACTCGCGAGTGCGGGGACCCAGACGGCCTGCAACCCTCGTGTTCCCTGGACGCAACTGCGCTTCGGCGCGTCGAAGTTCTTCTTGAGCGCCACCGCCACCATGGGTGTGGAGCAGGTGCCGGCGGATGAGGCCCGGAGCGGCCTGCGGTCCCCTCCGGAAGGAACGCCCCTCGTTCCCGGATCCCCCTGCCTGGCGAAGATCACGGTGACCACCAAGATGCCCTTCGGCCGGAGCGAGGAGGTGACGGTGTGGATCGATCCGTCGACCGGCGCCGCCGAGCAGTACGAGAAGGTGGCTTCGGGGGGCTCGCCCTACCACAAGATCGGTCGCTACACCCGGGACGGCTACTACCTGTGGCGGACCTCGCCGGCCAACGGGCAGGAGTCTTCGCGGCCGCCGAGCGCCTGGAGCCACCGCAAGTCTCACTACTCGAGCTGGGGAGGGGAGCTGCCGACGGGGGCGGTGGTGACCGATCCCTACGCGCTGCTCTTTCTGATCTCGGCGGCGTCCCGCGGCGAGCCGGGTACCACGATGCCCGCGTACGTGTACGCCGATGGCCACCTCGTCGAGCTGAGCTTCACCGCCAAGGGGACGACCTCCACCCACGTGAGCTTCACGGAGAGCTGGGACGGGGGGAGCCGGAAGCGGAAGGGCGACGTCCCGGCGCGGGCCGTGCGGGTGAGTGCTGCCGGGACGGCGGGCCACGGCGGGGATGCTGTGAACCTCGGTTTCCTCGGCATGCGTGGCGCGCTGACGATCCTCCTCGACCCTGCCTCCGGGGTACCCCTCGCGGTGGAGGGAGACGTGGAGCACCTTGGGGAGCTCGAGGCCCGTCTGGAGAAGGTGGAGCTCCGTGCTCCGCCGTCGGGGCAATGAGTCGAGCACGGTTGAAGGGGCCGGCGGAGGCGCTCCGGCCGTGGACGAACGGGACCGGATCGACCCCCGTGTTAGGCTGAGCGGGCGCCGGAGCTGGAGAGAGATGGACGGTTACGAGGTCACCCACGAGGGCGAACGGGGGGGCGAGGTCACGATCCACGTGGCGGGCCGCATCGCCCTGGACACGGTGGGGGAGGTGAGGGCCGAGCTCGACCGAGTGATGGAGGAGCTGGAGCCCTCGCGCCTGATCGTCGAGCTGTCGGACATCACCTTCATGGACAGCACTGGCGCGCTCATCATCTTCGAGCTCGAGCGCTCCGCCGAACGGAGCTCCATCCCCGTGGAGAGGAGGAACCCCAGCGAGGCCATTCGAGGCATGATGAGCCTTCTCAAGCGACAGGCCCTCGACGCCGAGCCCGTGCGGGAGGCTCGGACCGATCTGGGGCTCCTGCAAGGCCTCGGGCGCACCAGCCTGGAGGTCTACGAAGACGTCGTCGGCACCCTGACCTTCCTGGGGGAGTTCATCCTCTCGAGCCTGTACGCCGTCCGTCATCCACGACTGTTCCGTCTGCGGGACACCTTCAAGCAGGTGGGACGGGTGGGCATGGAGGGGCTGCCCCTGGTGGGAGTGATCTGCTTCATGCTCGGCTTCGTGGTCGCGCTCATGGCGTTCGACGAGCTCCGCAGGTACGGGGGGATCTCCGTACTGCCGACGGTGGTGACCAAGGCGATGGTCAAGCAGTTCGGTCCCCTGATCACGGCCATCCTGGTCGCAGGCCGCTCCGGCTCCGCCTTCGCGGCGGAGATCGCCACCATGCAGATCAACGACGAGGTGGACGCCCTCCGCATCATGGGCTTCAACCCGGTCCGCTTCCTGGCCCTGCCGCGCGTGCTCGCCACCGTCCTCGTCCTCCCCATCCTGTCGGTGTACGGCAACCTGCTGGGCATCTTCGGAGGCCTGGTCATCGGCGTCGCCGACGCGGGGATGAGCCTCATGAGCTACATCCAGGGGATCCCCGGCGCCGTCACCATGGCCGACGGCCTGGAGAGCCTCGTCAAGTCGGCGGTGTTCGGAGCCTTGGTGGCCGGCATCGGCTGTCAACGCGGGTTCCGCGCGCGCCGCAGCCCCGAGGAGGTGGGGACGTCCACGACGTCGGCCGTGGTCAGCGCCATTTTCCTCATCCTGTTCACCGACGCCCTGGCGGCGCTCGTAGTGTCGCGGCTGGGGATCTGAGATGGCGCCGGAGGACGCTTCCAGGGATCCCATCGTCGTGGTGGAGGATCTGACGACCACCTACGGCGGCAAGAGGGTGCTGGAGGGCGTGAGCTTCGAGGTGTACCGGGGCGAACGGTTTCTCATCCTGGGCGAGAGCGGCTGCGGCAAATCAACTCTTCTCAAGCACATGCTGGGGCTCGCGCAGCCGACATCGGGACGGGTGACGATCGAGGGAGTGGATATCGTCGGCGCGGAGGAGGAGGATCTGGAACGGCTCCGGCTCAGGTGTGGCGTCCTCTTCCAATCGGGTGGATTGTTCGGATCCATGACGCTCTTCGACAACGTGGCCATGCCGCTGCGGGAGCACACCGACCTGCCGGAGTCCATGATCCGGGACATCGTCCGCATGAAGCTGGGCATGGTCGAGCTCTCGGGGTTCGATAACCACCTGCCGTCGGAGCTCTCGGGCGGGATGAAGAAGCGGGGGGGCATCGCCCGGGCCATGGCCATGGACCCGGAGATCCTGTTCTTGGACGAGCCCTCTGCCGCCCTGGACCCGGTGACAGCGGCGGAGCTGGATCTCCTCATGGAGGAGATCAACGAGGGGATGGGGACCACCATGGTCATCGTCACCCAGGATCTCTCCTCGGTGCTGGAGATCGGCTCGCGCTGCATCGTGATCGGCAAGAAGGAGCGGGGCATCATCGCCCAGGGGGATCCCCGTCGGCTGCGGGAAGAGGCCACCGATCAGAGGGTGCTGGGTTTCTTCAACCGCCGGCCGCCGCAGGCTGAGGGTGACGGGATGGCCGGGAGGTAGCAGAGGATGGTCGTGCATACACGAGAGACAATGGTGGGTCTGTTCGTGGCCATCGGGGTCTTGGTGGGCATCGGAGGCGTGGTGTGGTTGGGCGCTTCCGAGATGCTGAAGGGCGGCAGGACGTACGTTTCCTACTTCGACCACTCGGTCGGGTCCATCGCCGGCGGCTCGCCGGTGAAGTACATGGGTCTGGAGATCGGGAGCGTGCGCAGGGTCTCGGTGTCGCCGGAGCCGACCCTGATGCAGGTGGTGATGAAGATCCGGCGGCCGGACCTGGTCACCGACAAGACGGTGTGCGAGATCCAGTCCGTGGGGTTCACCGGGGTCGGTTACGTCGAGCTGACGCAGAAGAAGGACGTGGCCGAGGCCCGCGAGCTGGCCCCCAGTCTCGACTTCAAGCCTCCCTATCCGGTCATCCCGTCACAGCAGGCCGCGGGCTTCGGGTCGCTCATCGCAGACGCCAAGAAGATCGCCGGGCAGATCGAGTCCCTGAACCTCCAGCAGGTCGTTGCCGGCCTCGACGCGACGGTGCAGTCCGCCAACAAGCTGGTATCCAGCCCGAGCCTCGAGCAGGCCGTGAGCAACGTCGCCGCGGCCACCGGCAAGCTCGACGACATCACCACCAGGATCGACCGCATGGTGGCCAGCGACAGCTTCGCGGAGATCCCCGGGAGGGCGCACGAGATCCTGAGCAGCGCTCAGCGCCTCATCTCCGACGCGCGCGCCAGGTGGAGTCGCTGCAGCTCGCGCAGACATCCCAGGAGGTCGGGCAGGTGGTCGGGAACGTGGATGACCGGTCCCAGGTGATCGCCGCGCAGGTGGAGTCGCTCCTGCAGAACCTGCAGCAGGCGTCGGACAACCTGAACCGGCTCTTGGAGCGTCTCGATCAGAACCCCTCCGAGCTGATCTTCGGGAAACCGGCTCCGCGGCGACGGGACCGCTGACGAAAGGAGCCGCAGATGAGACCTCGTAAGGCGCGGCGGATCAAGCGACACATGCCCCTCATCATCGTGGCCCTCGTGGGGAGCCCCCTCTTCGCCACCGGGTGTGCCCTCACACACCGGCGGGCACCTGCGACCCAGGAGCTGTCCCTCGAGTACTCGTCGCCGGTGCTGGAAGGCGTTCGGCCCGTGGCGGGCGCGATCAAGGTCAGACGCTTCTCGGGGCTGTCGCCCTTCGACGGCACCACCATGTACTTCCGCCGGAGCGGGTATGAGATGGAGTCGTTCAACTACGAGCGCTGGGTGACGAGCCCCCCCAACATCGTGACGGATCTCCTCTACCGTGACCTCGCGGCATCCCACGCCTTCCGGGACGTCTTCCCCTACCTCAGCACCGAGCAGACCCGCTTCGAGCTCGAGGGGACGGTCGTGCGGTTCCTGATGCTCGAGGAGGACGGGTCGTGGCGAGCCAGCCTGGTCGTCAACGTCAGTCTCATCGACGATCACGCGGGTGGTGGGGGACGGCGCGTGCTGTTGCAGCGCCAGTTCGACGCCGATCGAAAGCTGGAGGGTGACTCGGCGGAGCAGTACGCGGAGGGGATGAGCGGCGCCATGCAGTCCGTGGCCGGAGACATCATCCGGGCCATCCATGGGGCGGCATCGACGGCCGTCGGAGAGCGGGCGACGGCGGCCTCGGACTGAACCGGAACCCTCGGCGGCCGGCGCGGCGATCGTGCACTGGAGACCGGAAGTGACACAGCGGTTGGCGTGTTGACCTGACAGGAAGGACGGCACCTCGGTGCCAAAAGGAGGATCGCGTATGTTCGTTCGTTCTCTCGTGCCGCCCATGCTCGCGACAATCCTGGTCGTTGTTGGCTGCGGCGGGCCGTCGGCCCCTCCACCGCCAACGCCCACTCCCGTGCCGGAGGTCTCGGGCACGGTGGAGGATGTGGTTCCGCCGGACCTGGCCACAGGCGTGGTCCCAGCGTCTCTGGACCGTATGCAGGAGAAGGCCGACCAGCTCTTCGTGGCCGTTCCGGCGAAGGACTGGGCGCGAGTCCACGAGCTGGTGGCGAGCATCGAGGACGCCTGGCATGAGTGGCTCGGCACGTCCGACGCCCAGCGCGTGCCCGAGGACCTGAAGGACGGGGTCGACCTGCGCCTCCAGGACCTGAAGGACAGTGAGACCAAGGAGCTCGAGGCGCCGATCCTGCGCGCCGCGAACAACCTGCAGATGGCGATCCTGTACGTGGTCGAGGTCTACCGACCCGCCCTGCCGACCTCGGTGGGGCGACTGCAAGTCGCCGAGCGCAACATCCTCCTCGACGTCGCCTCCGGCGACACCCTGGCGGCGTCGGAGACCCTGGCGGGCGCCGAGGCGCTCTGGCAGGAGCTGGAGGTCAGGGTGCGCGATGCCGGAGGCGATCAGGTGGCCGACCAGCTCAGCGCGGTGCTGGACCGGCAGCAGAAGGCTGCGGACAACGGTGACGCGGATGCCCTGAAGAAGGGGGCCGAGGAGGCCCAGGACCTCATCGACCGGATCCAGGCGCTCTTCACCTAGCTCGTGAAGTCGTGACAGTTGGTGCAGGCACCTCCGTCTGGGTGGTGATCGGCCTTGTCGTCGTGACAGGCGAGACAGGTTTCCCGTCCCGTCACCAGCCAGGTGTGGGGGTGGTGGCAGTCGGTGCAGTCGGCCTCGGGATGGTAGCCCTTCTGATGGAGGCCCGGCAGGTCGGAGTGACAGTCTGAGCACGGGTTGAGGGGTTTGACCTGCTGCGCCTTGGCGTGACAGGTGTCGCACCCGAGGTCGATCATGGGCGCGTCGGGATTGATGTCGTGGCACGTGGCGCAGGTCGTGGGGGGACGATAGCCGGCGGCGTGACAACGGTTGCACAGGATCTCCGCGTGCTTGCCCTCGAGCTGCCACGGGTGCCAGTTCTCGTGGCCCGTCGGCATGACCGTCCCGAGAGCGACCAGGGGCCCCCGCTGGGGCATGGTGTGACACACCGTGCAGCTGTGGGTGAGCACCTTGCCTTCCTTGGTGGCGTGCCGCCCGTCGTGGCACCGGAAGCAGCCCGGCCAGTTCCGGTGGCCGATGTTGTTGGGATAGGTCTTCCAGTTGACGTCCATCTTCGGGAACACCGCCCGGTCGTAGATGTTGACGGTGGTCGCGGCGGCCTCACGCACTGCATCCGCCTTGTCCTTGGCGATGCTGGGGTAGCTCTTCTCGTAGTACGAGGTGATGTCCTCGCGAATCCCGGCGGCGGCGCTCTCGCGGTCCGTGTAGGGCTTGACGAGGGCGTCGGCGGCGACCTTCTTGATCCAGGGGAGCGAGGGATCCACGAAACCGGAGGCCAGGGCCACGTCCAGAGCCGGCCCGGGTGAGGGATAGATGTGGGTCGGTCGGTTGTGGCAGTTGATGCAGTCCATCACGTGGCGGGGGAGAGCGGCGATCTGCTTCTCGTCGAGGGTCGTGGCCTGATCCATGTAGACCTCTTCCGACCCGTCCTCGTGGCGGACCTTGACCCACGGGATGTGCTGCTGAGACTCGTCACTGGGTGCGAAGGTGACCGTGTTGTCGATGATCATGTGCCAGTGGATCCCAGCCTTCTGGCCCAGCTTGGGGTTGCCGCCGCCGGTCTTGACGAGCAGGCTGACCTCTTCGGCGGTGTTGTTCTCGTCGTAGTGGAAGTGGGGGTTCTGGATGAGCTGGGCGCCCCAGAACTTGTCCGGCCAGTGACACTCCTCGCAGGTGGCGCGAGCGGGGCGCAGGTTCTTGACCGGGACCGGGATGGGGCGTGGATAGCTGTTCGAAAGCGTCGCGAACACCTGGCGCACGCCGGACAGCTTCGACTTGACGTACCAGGAAGCGCCGGTGCCCACGTGGCAGTCCACGCAGCGGACGCGGGCGTGGGGCGAGCTCAGGTAGGCGGTGTACTCCGGCTGCATGACGGTGTGACAGATCTTGCCGCAGAAGGTGACCGACTCGGTGAAGACGAAGCCGTTGTACGCAACGGCGCCGAGAACGATGAGTGAGACGGTGCCGATGGAAAGGCCGTAGGCGAAGCGCCTGCGTTGGGTGGGGTCGTTGAGATCCAGGCGCGGGTAGGCGGGGGCCTCGGCGGCCTCCCTGCGGCGTCGGATGCTCTCCCTTCGCATGCCGAACAGAAAGATCACCACGCCGACGGTGAGAATCCCGGGGAAGATCAGGTAGGTGAAGATGCCGAGGTAGGGGCTCGGTGATGCGATGCTGAACTGGAGGATGAGAGTGAAGACGAGAAGTAAACCTCCCACGAGGACGACGAGCCCGCCGTAGTAGCTGATGGAGTTGTGATAGAGGGCCCGTCCCCTGTGTGTGGTGGTCATGCCGAGTCTCCTTGTGGGGGGAGTATATCGTGGGAGGCTGCGGAGACCCACCAAATTTGAGATGACGTCGCTCTTGGCTGCGGTTTGCCGACCTGCTATCCTGACTGCGGGACCGGCGAATACGGCCCGCCGGCTCCCTGTTGTAACGGACGTGATGGCGTTACCGCCGAGTTTCCCCGCGCGTCAGGTTGTGGTGAGAACGGGGGGCGAGGCGGTGCCGTCGGTCAACCGAACACAAACCGTAAGGAGGTGCCTATCCGCAAGCGATTGTTTCGAGAGCCGCCGCCAAAGCCGCAGCATCGGCTGAATGACAGGATCCGCCGTCACGAGGTGCGGGTCATCGGGCCCGACGGGGAGCAGATCGGGGTGATGTCATCCCGGGATGCGTTGGAGGAGGCCCGGCGGCGGGATCTGGACTTGGTGGAGATCGCGGCTGAGGCCCACCCCCCCGTGTGCCGCATCATGGACTACGGTCGCTTCCAGTTCGAACAGGACAAGAAAGCCAAGGAGGCGAAGAAGCGCCAGCAGCAGGTCGAGATCAAGGAGGTGAAGCTCCGGCCCAACATCGACGACCAGGACTTCCAGACCAAGCTGCGCATGGCCCAGCGCTTCCTCAAGAAGGGCAAGCACGTCAAGGTGACGATCATGTTCCGGCGGCGTGAGATGCGTCGTCCGGAGAATGGCTACAAGCTGCTCGAGCGGGTGGCCGAGGAGCTCTCCGATCTGGCCACGGTCTCCAAGCCGCCGCCAGCGGAGCTTCCCGGTCGTGACCTGACGATGGTGGTCAAACCCGCCTGATCTGGACGGCGAGCACCGGCGTGCGCAGGGGCGTCATCGTCCGTGACGCTGTTGCTCGAACGTCTCCCATCGCTCCAATCTCGTCAGCACACGTTCACGATCCCTCCGCCCTGCCGGAAGGAGGGCCGGGGCTCGTGCGTTCCCCTGCCGTGGCGGATGGCACGGCCCCGTTGTTCGCTCCGAAGGTTGCGTCCCGTCGAGCGTGTGGTGCGCTATAGTTCTCGACACATCTCGACAGGTGCCCGCGAGGCCTGGCATGAGGAGGTGCGAGCGTGAGCAAGTGGTTCATCGGCTGCGGCATCGTCGCGGTGGTGGTGGTGCTGCTGGCGGCCGCGGTGTTCGGCGCGGCGTACAACCGGCTGGTGTCCCTGGAGGAGGGCGTGGGGGCGGCCTGGGCCCAGGTGGAGAACGTGTACCAGCGGCGGGCGGATCTGATCCCCAACCTGGTGGAGACCGTGAAGGGGGCCCGGGATTTCGAGCAAGAGACCCTGACGCAGGTGGTCGAGGCGCGCGCCAAGGTCGGTCAGACCCAGGTCCAGGGATTGCCGGACTCCAGCGCCCTGCAACGCTTCGAGTCTGCACAGGATCAGCTTTCCGGCGCGTTGTCGCGGCTCCTGGTCGTGGTGGAGCGCTATCCGGATCTGAAAGCCACCCAGAACTTCCGCGACCTGCAGGTGCAGCTCGAAGGGACCGAGAACCGGATCGCGGTCGAGCGACGCCGGTACAACGAGGCCGCCCGGGCCTTCAACACCGCGCGCCGCACGTTCCCGACGGTCTTCATCGCCAACCTCTTCGGGTTCCACCCCAAGCCGTACTTCCAGGCGGAGACGGGCTCGGAGAAGCCCCCGAAGGTGAGCTTCTAGCTCGGCGGGGCCGATGGCGACCGCGCGGACCGAACTGGAGCGCATGTTCACGGTCGAGGACCGCGAGGCCATCGCGGCCGCGATCCGCAGTGCGGAGGGGATCACCGCCGGCGAGGTCGTCCCGTACGTCGTGGGACGCTGCGATTCCTACCGTGGCGCGGCGTGGTCCGCTGCGGCGTGGGGAGGCGTCATCGGCGCCGCCGTCTCCGGGCTCGTGCACTGGCTAGGGGGCTACTGGGCGTCTCCTGCCGGCCTCTGGTCCACCGTGCCCGTGGTGCTGGGCGCCTGCGCCGGTTACGCGCTCACTGCAGGGATCCCGGCACTGCGCCGACTGCTGACGCCACCGTCCGTCCTGAACGATCGCACGGAGCGCCGGGCGGCGCTGGCTTTCCTGCACGAGGAGGTCTTCGCCACCCGGGAGCGGACCGGCATCCTGATCTTCCTGGCCCTCTTCGAGCGCCGGGTGGTGGTGCTCGCGGACGCGGGGATCAACGCCAAGGTCGACCAGGAGGAGTGGAACGGCATCGTGGCCGAGCTGCGGGAGGAGGTGCGGCGCGGACGGCCTGCCGAAGGCCTGATCACGGCCATCGGCGCCTGCGGCCGGCTCCTCGCCGAGCGCAAGGTGTCGATTCGCCCCGATGATCGCAACGAGCTGCCGGACACGTTGCGGATGGCCGATGAGTAGGCGGTCGGGAATCGGTCTGGCGCTGCTGGCTGCGGTGGCGATGGCCGCCGCCGCTGCGGAGGTGCCGTTCCTCAGTGGACGGGTGGTAGACGAGGCGGGGTTGCTGTCGGCCCAGGCGCGGTCCCGCATCTCCGGTGAGCTCGAGGGGATCGAGCGGAGCACCGGTGACCAGGTGGCGGTGCTGATCGTTCGTTCCCTCGGGGGTGAGCCCCTGGCCGACTACAGCCACACGGTCGCCCAGACGTGGGGTCTCGGAGGCAAGGGGAAGGACAACGGCGTCCTGTTCCTGATCGCGGTGGGTGAGCGCAGGATGCGCCTGGAGGTCGGGTACGGGCTGGAGGGGGTCCTGCCTGACGCCCTGGCGGGTCGGATCCTCGACGACGTCGTCCAGCCCTTCTTCAAGCGGGGCGACTTCGACGGCGGGGTGGAGGCCGGCGTGAAGGCCATCGCCGCCGTGCTCGGGGGCAACCCTGAGGCGGTGCCCAAACGACCACCGGCGGGTGGCGGGCAGGTGGCAGGCGCCGCCTCGTCCGTGTTCATGCTCATCTTCGCCTTCCTGGTGTTGCTGTCCGCGTTCCGCCGGCATCGCCGGGGCGGGGGCATGTGGGGGCCGGTCATCGTGCCCTGGGGCGGTGGGTTCGGCGGCGGCCGGGGGGGCGGCGGCTTCGGTGGAGGTGGGTTCTCGGGCGGTGGTGGCAGCTTCGGCGGGGGTGGGGCCTCCGGAGGCTGGTAGCCCGGGCTAGGCGCGGCACATGCGGTCGCCGCCCTGGCGCTTGGCCCGGTACATCGCGTGGTCGACCTGGCGCAGGAGGCTCTCCTCGTCGGTGGCGTCGTCCGGGAAGACGGCCACTCCCAGGCTCGCGGAGATGTGTGTGGCGGCGGCCCGCAGCAGGAACGGCTCGCGGAGTGCCGCGAGCACCCTGTCGGCGATCTCGGTGACGTCCTCGAGGCGAGCGAGCTCGGGGAGGAGGAGCATGAACTCGTCGCCACCCATGCGGGCCACGCTGTCCCCCCGGCGAAGGGTGGCGCGCAAGCGCACGCCGAGCTGAGAGAGGAGCTCGTCACCGGCAGCGTGGCCGTGGGTGTCGTTGATCTCCTTGAAGCGGTCGAGGTCCACGAGCATCACGGCCAGCCTGCTTCCCGCGCGACCGCCCTGGGCCAACGCGAGGGAGAGACGGTCCTGGAAGAGCATGCGGTTGGGGAGCCCGGTGAGGGAATCGTGGTAGGCCAGGTGCGTGATGGTGCGCTCGGCCCGCCTGCGCTCCGTGATGTCGCTGAGCAGGTTGAGGGTCGCCGGTCGTCCCTCCCAGAGGATGGACACGGCCCTGATCTCCACCCACAACGTCGCTCCCTCCCTGGTGATGACGCGGAACGAGTACACGAGCCCGCGGCCGCTGCCGGTGCGCATCCCGACCTGGTGCCGTTGGGCCACGAGCTCACGGTCGTGGGGGTGGATGAAGTCGGTGAACGGTCGCGAGGACAGCTCCTCCGGGGAGTATCCGGAGAGGTGGACCGCCATGGGATTGACGAAGCGGACCATCTCGTCCTGTGCCACCACGATGGCGTCGTTGGCGTTTTCCACCATGACCCGGTACTTGGCCTCGGACTCCCGCAGCGCGACCTCCCTGCGGGCGAGGACGCTCTGGTCCTGGCGCGCGTCCTCGAGGGTCTGCCGGAGGCGCCGGACCTCGGCGACGAGGTCGTCGCGGGACGGATGGTCGTGGTCGTGCCGGTCCTGGCGAAGGGAGTCGGCTGTGCAGGAGATCGGTTCGGCCTCGGTGGCGGTCGGCGCCGTGCACCGTGGGGCGGAGAGCGGGGCGTCAGAGGGCGCCTGGTGCTCACCGCTTTCCTGGTTCACGAGCCTGCTCATGTTTCCTCCACACCCGCTGGCGCTGGAGATCTGCAAGACACGTGCCCGTTTCCTTCCGCACGAGAAGGGAGGGGGACGCCTCCGAGGCGGGCTCTCCTGTCCCGCATCGGGACCCATGCGGCCCGGGCCTGCGCTCTGGAGACGGAGCTTCGTGAGGACGCAGACCGGGCGTCGCCGATCCGACGGCGCTCGGCCTCGGAGCTACGGCTGTCCGCGGTGTGCGTCGGAGGTGGCCGCGAACACCTGCGTGACGAGGTAGCGCTTGCCGAGGTCAGCGCTCTCGGTTGTGGCGACACCGATCCCGACGTGGGTGGCGCGGCGGGTGAGGATCGCAGCCCGGTGCTCGGGGCTGCGCATCAGCCCATCCTCGGCCTCCGCGAGGCCTCCGGCCATGGCGATGTTCTCGGCCGCGAAGGTAGCGGGGTAGTCGCGCCGGCGCAGGCGGTCGGCGACGCTGCCGGTGGTGGGGGAGATGTGCGCGAAGTAGCCGGCGGCCGCCATGTCCTCGCTGTGCCCACGGGCGACCTGGTCGAGGATCGGATCGCGTTGGAGGGGCGGCAGGCCGAAGCGGTGGCGGTCGCGCTGCACCAGCTCGGCCGCGTACTCCTCGGCCTGCTCCCGGCTTCTCAGCCACGACTCGTCGCTCAACAGGCTGCCGACGAAGCGGTCGGGTGCCCGACGTCCGACCTCCACCGGGAACAGCGCGAGCACCCGGGGGCCGGAAGAGCTGTGGCCCATGAGCTCCACCCACTGGGTCCCCACCGTGCCGCCGAGGCGCAGCGACGCCACCCCCCAACCGTCGCTGAACCCGACGTCGACCTCGTGCACGTCGCCCTCCGGACGAGTGACCGCCACCGTGGCGCGCGCGAAGGTGGGGTCGAGGCGGAAGAGGAGGGGAAGGCGTGTGCCGGGGTCGGCCGACGTCGGCAGGGGACGGATCTGGACACGCCGGTCCACGAGGAGGGCGACCCAGCGGCTTCGATAAGGCGCCCGGGCGTCGGCGCGGGCGAGACCGAGATGGGTGTAGGTGTGCTCGGTGACGAGGGGATCGATGCGGCGCAGGAGAGCGTGGACGCTGACGTCGCTGCTCAGCACCGTGGTGACCGTGGCCGAGGGGTCGGGGCATCCGGCCCAGTGCAGAGCGGCCTCTGTGAATGCGAGGGGGGTTCGATCGGCGCGGTCCAGGGGGATCTGGAGGTGGGCCCGTGCAGCGCGCTCGAGGCAGCGATCGATCTTCAGGCGCGGAAAGGTGCGCTGAACGGCGCGCGCCACGGGAGAGTCGGGGTCCAGGAGACGGTCTGTCCGGTACGTGGAGGCCGGCGGGCCGGGGAAGCGGATGGACAGGGGCTCGTCAGGCGTCGCGGGAGCTGCCGGCGACTCCCGGCCGGGGTCGATGCTCCCGGTGGCGCCCTGAGGCCGGGCGCAGGCAGCCCCGAGGACCATGGCCACCACGATGGCCAGCAGGCAGCGGAGCCAGGCCGACATGGCACCATTAGACCATGGGCGGTCCGGACCGGACACCGCGGCCAGGCTGCTGCGAGGACGGGCGGTTTCTCCAGCCGAGGTGGCGAGGGCGTGACGGGCGCTGTAGGATCGGCGACGCGGAGGTGGCCATGGACCAGAGCCTGCAGGATCGGTACGCGCCGGAGACCCGCTGCTTCGGGTGCGGTCCCGCCAACCCCCGCGGCCTCCAGATCAAGACCTTCATCGACGGCGACGAGGGCATCTGTCACTTCCGGCCGCAGAAGCACCACGAGTCCTTCGCGGGCGCGGTGGCGGGCGGGATCATCGGCACCCTCTTCGACTGCCACTGCAACTGGACGGCGGCCTACCACCTGATGCGCGCCGGCGGCGCCGAGGAGCCCCCGAGCACCGTCACCGCCTCCTACCAGGTGAAGTTCCTCCGCCCCACGCCCTCGGATCGCGTGCTGCGGCTGGTGGCGCGGGTGGTGGAGGCGGACGGGCGCCGGGCGACGGTGGAGGGGCGTCTCGAGGTGGACGGCGAGGTGACTGCCACCTGCCGGGCGGTCTTCGTGGCGGTGGGGGAGGGCCATCCCGCCTACCACCGCTGGTGACCACGACCCGGCGATCCCCCGCTGCCGCCGGCGAGGTCCTGACCTTCTGGGGACGCCCGATTTGCAACAGATAAGATGGGGTATCATTCTAGCTAGAACCTAGAGCTCTGCAGGATGGGTCCGGGAGGCCACATGTCACAGATCAGCGTCAGGCTGTCTCCGGCTCTGCGCCACCAGCTGGACGGCGTTGCCCGCCGCTTCCACAGCAGCCGCGGCGCGATTGCGCGCCGAGCGCTCGAGCATTACCTGCTTCACGTTCTGGAGGTGGAGAGTGCGGGGGCAGCCGCTCTCGGGCCGACGGAGACCGACTGGAAGGAAGTCAAGGCGACCCTGTGCGCAGCCAGCTGCCCCTACGAGGAGTGTCCCTTCAGCGGCTCATGCCCGGTCGAGGTGTGCCCCCTGTAGGCTCCGCCGGCGGGTGCGCGGCGACGAGGGTGGGCAGCCCTCCGGGCGAGGTGAGCCAGAGCTCGAGGTCGGGAACGTGCTCGGCGCCAACCCGCGTTGTCCAGAAATTCTCGAAGTCGGCGGTGGAGGTCGGCCGGCCGCGGCGAGCCTCGTAGAATGCGCGGCAGGCCGCGAAGAAGGCGTCGTCGCCGAGGATGGAGCGGATCCAGGCGACCATGAGAGCGCCCTTCTGATAGCGGATGGTGGCGCCGTAGCCCTCGTTGCTGGGGGGGACCTCGGCGAGGGAGGGCGCTTCGGCGGGCAGCTCGCGGACCACGGCCCGGGCCCGGGCCAGGGCGGACTCGTACTGGGCCGGGGCATCGATGCGCTCCACGGCCAGCAGCGCGAAGTACTCGGCGAACGACTCGTTGATCCAGTCGCCCTGACCGGCGCCGAAGCGCCACCAGAAGTGGGCAGCCTCGTGCGCGGTTCCGTGGAGCAGGGACAGCCGCGGGTCCTTGGCGAGGGCGGCGATCACGCGGCCCTCGGAGAGCACCAGCATGGGCACCCGGCTGTACCCGCCCTGGCCGTGCTCGCGGGGTGAGTAGACGACGCGGACCGTGGCTGCACCTCCCTCGGGCTCGCCCAGGATCCCGGCGTACAGGTCGAGGGTGCGCCGCACGTTGTCGGCCTCGCGCTCCGAGAAGGCGCGGGGCAGGCGGGTGTGGTAGATCTCGACCGCGTCCGAGCCGCGGCGGATGGGAATGACCTTCAGGTCGGGGGCCGCCACGACCACCAGGTCGTTGGTGGCGCGGGCCAGCCAACGGGTGCGCCGACGGCCCTCCAGCTCCTCGGGGACCTGGGGCTCGCCCGTGCAGACCACGGTCCAGCCCGCGGGCAGGGTCACCGCGAGATCGGCGGCGAACGTGGGGCCGAAACCCGAGACCTGTGGATACCAGGTGGAGTAGCCGGACAGCTCCACGCGTCGCGAGGAGACCTCATCGTCGAGGAAGCGACCAGTCTCGGCGGCCTCCGGGGTGCCGAACTGGGGCAGGTCCTCGAGGGTCCCCTCGTAGGCCACCTCCAGCTCCAGCTCCGGCCGCCGCAGGTCCTCGGGCAGCTGGACCACCACCTCCCTCGAGGAGGGACGGAGGCGCGACCCGGCCCCCGACCGCGTGGTGAAGGGGAGGTCCCTGCTGTTGACGGCGAGCTTCTTGATGGCGAAGCCCTCGTGCAGCCCGAAGACGAGGTCGGGTCTGAGGTAGTCGTCGCGGAGGAGCCGGAGTCGCGCGGCCGCCACCACCCGGCCCGCAGCGGGCACGAGATCCACCTCCACCACGTACTTCGAGACCGTGCTGGCCGGTGGTGGTGCGGCCGCCGCCACCCACGCCAGGCCTACCACAGCCATCATCGCGGTGATCACCCTCGGAGCACGCATCCGAACCTCCGGTTCCACGCTATCACGGTGGCGGCGGAGACGTCCCTCGGGTAGGCTGCTCACGGAGAGGAGAAGAGATGCGGATCGCACTGGTGCAGCAGGCGGCATCCCACGATCGTGAAAGCAACCGACGGCGCGGTCTGGAGGCGCTCGAGCGAGCCGCCGAGCGCGGAGCGGAGCTGGTGTGCTACGCGGAGCTGGCCTTCGACCGCTTCCACCCCCAGGAGCCGGCGCGACCGGGGTTCGAGGAACTCGCCGAGCCGGTGCCCGGGCCCACCACGGAGCTCTTCGCCGGGCGCGCCCGGGAGCTCGGGGTGGTGGTGGTGCTCAACCTCTTCGAGCGCGTGGGTGATCGCTGCTACGACTGCTCGCCGGTGATCGACGCCGACGGGACCCTGCTGGGCCGGACCAGGATGGTGCACATCACGGACTTCGACTGCTTCCACGAACGTGGCTACTACACTCCCGGGGACACCGGGGCGCCGGTGTACGACACGCGGGCCGGGCGGGTGGGAGTGGCCATCTGCTACGACCGCCACTTCCCGGAGTACATGCGGGCCCTCGCGGTGGGGGGCGCGGAGCTCGTGGTGGTTCCTCAGGCGGGCGCGGTTGGGGAGTGGCCGGGCGGGCTGTACGAGGCCGAGCTCCAGGTCGCCGCGTTCCAGAATGGGTACTTCACCGCCCTCTGCAACCGGGTCGGTCCCGAGGAGCGGCTCACCTTCGCCGGAGGGTCCTTCGTGTGCGACCCCGACGGGCAGGTGCTGACGCGAGCCTCCGCCGGGTCCGACGAGCTGCTGGTGGCCGACCTGGACGTCGGCCGCATCCCCCGCGCGGCGGCCCGGAGGCTCTTCCTCCCGGACCGGCGTCCCGAGCTCTATGCGAGGTGGCTGACCGCCGGGCGGTCCTGAGGGTTCGCCGCGGACGCTGTAGAGCTGCTGCTTGACGCCGGTGTTGGAGGGCGCCGCAAGGACGATGTCGCGCCGGTGGTGGCGCCGGAGCTCCACCGCCAGCACGGCTGGACGGAGCGCTCGGGGTGGTCGAGGTGGAGCTGCAGCGGCACGGGGCCACGGACAGGAAGGCCGGGCCGGTGATGTGCGGACAGAGCACGATGAGAATGCTCCACATGCCGACGCTCGGGCAGAGGGACACGTCGTAGGTGGGATGAAAGGCGGCGGCAACGCCGCAGCTCACGCATCCTCGCCCACTCCCGGGATCCGGAAGCTGCCGTCCAGGCGATCCAGCAGCTCCTCCAACCGGCGGTCCAGCTCCGCGAGCCGCGCGTGGTACTCGTCCTCGCCGAGCTCACCCTCTGCGAGCTGCCTGGCGAGGGCATTCCGCTGCATCTCGTACCAGCGCTCCGGGTCGAAGTTGTAGGTCATGGGCGCTCCGTTCGCAGGGGAGTCCCCGCCCGCGGGTCAGCCGCGGTGGGCGAGTCCCGGGAGCTGGAGTGGGGGCGGGATCCAGGGGTCCGGGCCCCGGCGTCTCAGCTCTTCCGGGAGGTCTTGGCGAAGAAACCGGCCAGCACGAGCCGGACCTTGCGGCCCCTGCACTCGGGGCAGGTCGGCCTGGCCTTCTCGCGCTGGGCGAGGGTCATCACGCGCTCGAACTGCTCGCCGCACTTCAGACAGCGAAACACGTAGGTCGGCACCTCCACCCTCCTTTCTCCAGGCTCCCATGGGCGGGGGTCGATCCCGCAGCCCTTCGGTGAAGAGCATGGGGCATCTTGCGGCGGAGCACAACACCCGCGTTTGGCTCCGTTGACGGATGGACCCGGTCCACCCTGCTATCCTCGGCGTCAACGTGGACCGATTGGGACAGCGGAGACGAGAGGGGAGGACAGGATGGCCGATGGCCGCTTCCTGATCTACGGCGCCTATGGGTACACCGGGCGGCTGGTGGCCGAGGAGGCGGTGCGGCGCGGGCTGGCTCCGGTCCTGGCCGGCCGCGACGGTGAACGGGTGCGGCGGCTGGGTGAAGAGCTCCACCTCGAGACCCGCTCCTTCCCCCTCGACGACACGACAAGGGTGGCACGCGAGCTGGGGGGCGTCCGGGTGGTGCTGAGCTGCGCGGGGCCGTTCACCCGCACGGCCCCGACCCTGGTCGGTGGGTGCCTGACGTGCGGGCGTTCATTACCTGGACGTGACCGGTGAGCTGGAGGTGTTCGAGAAGATCCACGGGCTCCACGA
This sequence comes from uncultured Holophagae bacterium, assembly GCA_963844865.1. Lineage (GTDB taxonomy): Bacteria > Acidobacteriota > Thermoanaerobaculia > Thermoanaerobaculales > Sulfomarinibacteraceae > CAWJPY01. The sequence goes on along the minus strand of CAWJPY010000014.1, from coordinate 69,205 downwards.
GGAAGCGCGCCGCGCCGGCGTCGTCCTCATGCCCGGAGTGGGTTTCGACATCGTGCCCTCGGACTGCCTGGCGGCCCATCTCGCAAGCCGTCTGCCCACCGCCGACCGCCTGACCCTGGCCCTGAGCGGGCTCGGGACGCGGCCGTCCCACGGGACCCTGGCCACGGTGGTGGAGGGGCTCGGGAGCGGCGGGGCGGCCCGCGTCGACGGCCATCTCGTGCAAGAGCCCATCGCCTCGTCCACCCGCATCGTGGACTTCGGGAAGGGACCCACGCGAGCGGTGTCCGTGCCGTGGCCCGACGTCTTCACCGCCTACCTGACCACGGGAATCCCGAACATCCGGGTCCTCATGGCGGCTCCTCCTCTGGTCCACGGAGCCCTGGTGGCGGCAGCGGCCATGGGCCCCCTCCTGGAGTCGCGCCTCGTCCGCGCCACCCTGCGCCGGCTCGTGAACCGCCTCCCGGAGGGGCCCGGCGCCGAAGAACGCGCCGGTGGGGTGACTGTGCTGTGGGGAGAGGCCGCAGAGGAGGGGTCGGGGAGGCGCGTGGCGGCGCGGCAGCGCGGTCCGGACGGCTACACCACCACGGTGCTCACGGCGCTGGCCGCGGTGGATCGAGCTCCTGACGGGAGACGTCCCGGCAGGGTTCCACACGCCTGGACGGTGCCTCGGGGCGGACTTCGTCCTGGGCCTCGAGGGTTTCTCGCGAGAGGACGTGACGGAGGCGAGGTCGTAGCGATCTCGGCGTCTCCGGCTCACCACGAGGGGTCGTGACGGCGGTCGGCACGGGTGAGAGGGGACACCCCTCTTCCACTGAGCCCTCGCTTGCCGAAGCGCACTGCGAGCGGCCGTGATCGGACCCAGCCGGCGCGGCCGAGCCGACGGGCGGTACACTGGGCCGGGTGGAGGGCGCCATGACCGACGCTGAAGCTGGCGATCCGCGCCTCGCGGCGACACGAGCCCTGGCCCGGGCCTGGAACCGGCTGGACCCCGGGGAGGTAGCGCCCTTGCTGCGCGACGACGTCCGCTACGAGTCCTTCGACACCGACCTGGAGCTCCTGGGGAAGGGACAGGTGCTGACCTACCTGGAGCGGAAGGCCGAGCTCATCGCGGCGGCCGGGGAGAGCGCCCGGGTCCACGCGGAGATGGGCCGCCTGCCCAGCCCAGCGGATCCCGGGCGGCCGTGCGTGATCTCCCGGCAGGGGGGGCGACGGCGCGCGGCCCTGTTCGTGCTCACCGTGGACGACGCCGGCCTGATCTCGCGGGTGCAGGTGGTCACGTCGGACCCCGACCCCGCGGAGGCGGAGGGTACCGGCATCTATCCCGGATGATCCGCGGTCAGCCGCGGAGCATCTCCTGGATCTCATCGTGGAAGCCGCGGATGATGCGCTCGGGATCGGGCACGAGCCCGGCGTCGGTGGCGATCCCCAGCCGAACCTGACCGGCGTAGCTGAGGATGGAGACGCCGAGGCCGAGTCGCGCCGACTGGGGCACCCAGAACATCATGCTGCGCATGGGCTTGCCTGTGAGGTAGATGGTCTCGCGAGGGCCGGGCACGTTGGTCATCACGGCCGTCGCCTTCGAGCCGAAGAAGCGCACCGCGAGGCTCTCGATCTGGGCGCTGGTCATGCCGATGGCGTTGAGGATGGCGTAGGTGACGACGGCCTCCGAAGATCGCTTGATCGTGTCCATGCGGAGCTTGAGGGTCTCCAGGCGCCCCAGGGGATCGGCGACGCCCACGGGGAGGCTCAGGAACACCAGACCGAAGCGGTTACCGAGGTCGGCGACCTCGTCATCCGGACGGAGGTTCACGGGAATGACGGCCCGCAGATCGAGACCCTCCACGGCGCTTCCGCGCTGCAGAAGGTAGCGGCGAAGCGCGCCGGTGACGCCCGCCAGGAGAACGTCGTTGATGGTGGCGCCGACCCGCTTGCCGTACGCCTTGACGTCGGCCAGGGGGAGGATGGAGGACCAGACGGCACGCTTGGCGGTGCCCAGCTCGCCCCGGAGCACCGTCGGCACGTCCGGCGCCATGGCCGTGAGGCGGGCGACCACCCCGGCGGCCAACACCCCCTCTCTGGCCATGGCGATGGTGCGCTCGGGGTCGAGCAGAGCACGGCCGACACCGTCGGCCATGGTGCCGGTCGCCCGCCGCACCGAACGCATGGCCCCGTCCACGACCTCGGGCAGCCAGAAGCCTCCGGCCAGGGCGGTCCGCCGTCGGCGTGATCGAGGGGCGCGGGTGAAGCCCGCGGGCGAGTCGTCGGTCATGCCCAAGAGGACCCGCACCAGGGCGATGCCGTCCGCGACGCAGTGGTGGATCCGGGTGACCAGGGCCGAGCCGCCGTCGTAGTTCTCGATGCACTGGATCTGCCAGAGCGGCTTGGTGTAGTCCAGGGGCGTGCTCATGAGGGAGCTCACCATGTCCTGGAGCTCCGACTTGCCGCCGGGCGCCGGCAGGGCCACCCGCTGCAGGTGCGAACGGAGGTTGAAGCTCTCGTCATCGACCCAGCGGGGACCCGCGCCGGGAAGGGCCGGCTGGACCACCCGCTGGCGGAAGCGTTCGTAGGGAAGCAGTCGGTCCTCGATGAGGCTCTTGAGCTGTGGGAAGTCGAGGCGGTCGGCGAAGGTCATGACCGCGGTGATGGTCATGAGGTTGGTGGGATGTTCCATGCGCAACCAGGCCGCGTCGACGTTCGACAGCGTCTCCTGGCCCGCCCCACGCATGATGGACATCTCTCTCGCTGAGCCTCTGTGCAGACTGTACCAGAATTGGGGCCGTCGGTATCGCGCGGAGGCCCTGAGATGGCGGCGGGCCGGTAGAGGTCTTCCCCGACGCGAGGCTCAGCGGCGCCCGCGGCCGAGGCGGCCGCTCAGTCGCGCGTGCGAGGTGCGGGTGCGGTAGCGGAGGTGGCTTCCCAGATGAGAGGCAGGAGTTGGTCGCGCCGGTGCAGCCCGATGGCGTCGGTGTACCCGCCGATAAAGCGCTCACCGACGAAGATCATGGGCACGGTGCGCCAGCCGCCGGTGCGCTCGGCCAGGCGTTCGCGCAGGCCGGGATGCTCGTCGAGCCGGATCTCCTCATACGCGACGGCGAGCGAATCGAAGAAGCGCGTGGCGGCAACGCAGTAGGAACACCATGGTTGGGTGTAGATGCGAACGAGATGAGGCGATGCTTCCGTCACGCCGCAGATGATACCGAAGCGGGCTTCCATGTGGGCACCGGCAGGGTCATCCCCGCCAACCATCCTTCCAGGCGCGGATGGCGGCAAAGACCTGGACGTCGTCGGCCAGCGGTTCGCCTCGGAAGCGCTCGGCGGCTCGACGTATCGCGGCCTGCCCGCAGCGCAGGAAGGGGTTGGTCGCGCGCTCGTCGGCGATGGTGGAGGGAAGGGTGGGCTGTCCCCGGCCTCGGGAGGCGGTGGCCTCCTCCAGACGGGTGAGGAGGCGGTCGTTCCCGGGCTCCACCTCCGCTGCAAATCGCAGGTTGCTCACGGTGTACTCGTGGCCGCAGTAGAGGGCGGTGCCGTCGGGAAGCCCGGCAAGTCGGTGGAGGGACCGCCACATCTCCTCCGGGGTCCCTTCGAAGACACGCCCGCAGCCTCCCCCGAAGAGGGTGTCGCCGGCGAGGAGGAGGCCGTGGCCCACGTAGGCGATGTGCCCACGGGTGTGCCCCGGCACCTCCATCACCGCGAGCCGGAGGCCTTCGACGGCCACCGTGGACCCCTCCCGAAGGGGGCGATCGACGGCGGGAATGTCCTCCCCGGCCGGGCCGAGCACGGGGCACGATGCCCAGGTGGCGAGCTCGGCCGCACCGCCGGTATGGTCGGCGTGGTGGTGGGTGATGAGAACCGCCGCGAGCTCCTTGCCGTGGGCCGCCAGGGCCCTGACGACGGGCTCCGCGGCCCCTGGGTCGACCACCATAACCGGCGAGGCATCGTCGACGGCGAGGACCCACACGTAGTTGTCGTCGAAAACGGGGATCGGCCACACGTCAACCATGGTCGTCCATGCTGCGATGCCGCCGGCCGGCCGTCAAGACCGGGTGTCCCCGGGTACAATCTGGACCCGGATGGGGAGCCCGGGAGTGTCTGGGAGGAGGCTGGGATGACGACGCGCTATCTGATCGTGGCGGATCCGCTGTCGGCCTTGGACCCGGTCTTCGACCTCGGGGTGTGCGTCAGTGCGGAGCTCGTGCGACGCGGGCTCGCGGTGGACTACCTCGACCTCTTGGGAAGCGACGCGGAACGGGAGAGCGCTGACTATCTGAGCGCCCTCCCGGTGCGCGAGATCCGTTCCGCGGACCGCACGCGCGATCCTTTCTGGGACCTCGGACCGGTGCGGAAGGCCGCCGTCACCGATTACAGGGTCGTCCTGCAGCGGAAGGACCCTCCGGTGGACGAGCGCTTCATCGCCTACTGCCGCCACTTCGAGAAGGCGCCGACGAGCGTGGTCCAGATCAACCGACCACCCGCCACCTACGAGCTGTCGGAGCACACGCTGCACATGCGCTATCCGGAGTACGCGGCGCCCACGCAGGTGTGTGCCAGCGCCGACGACTTCGTCGCCGCGGTGCGCGGGATGGGGGGAGAGGCGGTGTGCAAGCCGAAGAGTACGTACAGCGGGATCGGCATCCGCTTCTTCCAACCGACCGCCAGCGCCGACGAGCTGATCGCCTACTTCACCGAGTGGCAGCCGGAGGTCATCGTGCAGCCCTATCTGGCCGAGGTGGAGAGGACGGGTGATCTGCGCATCCTGACCATCAACGATCGGGTGCTCGGCTCCGTGCTCCGCGTGCCCGCCCCGGGCTCGCGGCTGGCGAACCTCCACCAGGGAGCCAGGGCGCGGGCCCTCGCGCCCACCCAACGCCAGCTCGAGGCGTGCCAGGTGGTCGCAGCCGACCTGAACCCGCGGGGTCTGTACCTCCTGGGCCTGGACTTCATCGGAGAGTACCTGACGGAGGTCAACATCACGTCGCCGACCACCATCGTCCAGATCAACGAGGTGAATGGCATCCACGCCGAGGTCGAGCTCGTGGACGAGCTGGAACGGATGTGGCGCGCCCGACAGCAAGGCAGCGCGTGACGCTCGAGAGCGGGCGCCGGGCTCCTGTTCGACGAATCTGCGACGTCAAAGCCGGTGCCAGGCTCCCCGTCTTGATTCTGTGGTGGGCACGTGGCTTCATCCGAATGCTGCCTGGCACCGTCTCCGGCACCTCCCGAGGCTCTCGCCAGTGACGGCGCTCCAACTCACTCCGGTCGCTCCCGCCGGCGCTGCCGCTGGGAGCTGAGCTCAGGGGAGGGTGGAGGTGAGGTAGCGCTCGAGGCGCAGGCGGTCCGCCCCCACGAAGGAGAGGAAACGGACCCCGATGCCCTCCACGCCCTCCTGTCTGACGTCCGTGGTGCGGGTGATCTCCGCCTTGCCCCGTACGGGTGTGGGCTCCCCCGGCAGGCTGATCTCGAAGTCGAAGGTGGTCCCGGGTGGAAACTGGGTCACGCCCCGCAGCAGCATGCCCGATGTCGAGATGTTCTCGATCTGGGCCATCACCCGCAGCGGTCGCCCGTCGGCGAAGAGCTTGATCCGGGCCGCGGTCCGCAGAGGGAGCCGGGGTGCGCTCTGAATCAGCTCGGCGAGGGTCGAGGCCAAAGCCTCGTCCAGCTCCTCGGTGGTGACCACCCGGTTGGCGCCCCGCCCCAGGAGACGGCCTGCGTCGAGCTGGTGCTCATCGTTGGTGAGGAGGAGCAGGCCGGCCCGGCGGCAGGCGGCCTCTTCGGACCGGGCCGCGGCCAGGAACCTCTCGAGCTCCTCCTCGGCCACGGGGTAGCCGATGACGACCGCATCGTAGGGGATGCTCTCGACCACCTCGAGGAGCGAGCTGTCCCAGGAGGTCTGGTGGAGATCGACCTCGGCGGTGTGCAGGAGATCGGCAGCGCGGCGGTAGACGTCACCGTCCACGTGGGTGAAGAGAATCTGCTTACGACCTGCTTCGCCTGTGCTCATAGTGTTCGAACCCGACCCTGCGAGGCTTGGTCGACACGGCATGGGTGTCCATGCCGTGACCGCCATGGGTGCCTTCCCGATCCCTTCACAGCCACGTTACCACAGCCCCGGAGCGGCCATCTCACGGTCCCAGCCCCGACCGAGCGGGACCCGCCGCCCCCGTTGCAGCGCGGGGACCCCTCAGGCACACTGTCTGTCATGACGACCCGCGCCGTCGTCCCGCCTCAGATCCGCGAGCAGGTGCCCCTGGCGCCGCTGACCACGCTCGAGCTGGGTGGGCCGGCCCAGTACCTGGCCGTGGCCGAGGACGTGGCCATGGCGGTGGAGGCCCTGCGTTGGGCGCGCCAGCGTGACCTGCCGGTGAGCGTCCTCGGGGGCGGTTCCAACGTCGTCGTCGCGGATGGAGGAGTGCGGGGCCTGGTCTTGAAGATGGGCACGCGGGGCTTCGAGATCACCGCGGACGGGGAGGTGGCGACCGTCACGGTGGCCGGTGGCGAGCCCTGGGACGAGGTGGTGGCTCGGACGGTCGCGGCGGGTCTCGCGGGCCTGGAATGCCTGTCGGGGATCCCCGGCACCGCCGGGGCGACTCCGATCCAGAACGTGGGAGCCTACGGCCAGGAGGTGGCCCGCTCGCTGGCCTGGGTAGACGTTCTCGACCGACGGTCATTCGAGGTGCAACGGATGACGGCCTCGGCCTGCGGTTTCTCGTACCGCGCGAGCCGTTTCCGCCGCCGGCCGGATAGCCACCTCGTGCTCTCGGTCAGCTTCGCCCTGCGGCCCGGGGCCGCAGCAGCGGTCACGTACCCGGAGCTCGCCGCCGCGCTGGGCGCCCGCAGCGCCCCTCCCTCCCCGCGGGAGGTGCGACGGGCCGTGCTCGAGCTGCGACGGGCGAAGTCCATGCTGGTCGAGCCCGAGGATCCCAATCGACGCAGCGTGGGGTCCTTCTTCCTCAACCCGCTGCTGAGCGCCCGTCACGCGGCCGCGGTGCGGAAACGGGCCGCGGCGTTGGATCTGGGCGTTCCTCCCATGTTCCCGGCGCCGGGGGACCGGGTGAAGGTGTCTGCGGCGTGGCTCATCGAACGCAGCGGGTTCTCGCGGGGCCTGCAGCGGGGGGCGGTGGGCATCTCCTCCCGGCACAGCCTGGCCCTCATTCATCGCGGCGGTGGCCGGTCGGCCGATCTCGTCGCCCTGGCCCGAGAGATTCGGGCCGCGGTGCGCGCCCGCTTCGGGATCGAGCTCGTGCCGGAGCCCCGATTTCTGGGCTTCACCGGTTCCGATCCCACCACCTGACCGTCGCGCCCCTCCGGGATCGCCCACCCTGCGGCAGGGGTCGCGCATCGAGCCGGTCGTGAACGCGGGATCTGCTGGTCAGTCGGAGCCGTAGCTGATCTCGAGCCTCCGCGCGCACCAGAGGGAGGCCCACAGCGCGACTGCGACGATCACCGCCAACCCGAGCACCGCGGCCCACGGGGCGGGGGGTCGGCCCAGGATGGCGAAGGCGCGCACCGAAGGCGGGACAGGGGTGAGCCCCTCGAGGTAGTGGACCACGCTCACGGCCTTGAGGAGCGGGGGGAGGAACGGGTTCAGGCTCTCCCATCCCAGGAAGAGCAAGGCGGGGAGCATGGGGTTGGAGAAGCGGAGGCCGGCCAGGGTGAAGAGCGCGCCGTAGGCGGCGCAGGCGAGCACCATCACCACGAGCCAGCGCAGCAGCTGGCCGAGGAGGGGGGCCTCCAGCAGAATCGAGGGGGCGACTCTCATCTGGGGCAGAAAGTAGAGCACGAACGTGACGACGGTGGCGGGACCGAGGATCGCCACGGATGCGACGAGTCCACCCAGGTACTTGCCGGCCACCAGAACCGAGCGGGGCACTGGCGCCAGGAGGGTGTAGTGCAGGCTGCGCTCCACCACCTCGCCCCGGAAGAGGTTGATGAACACCACCGCGGTAGCGACGAACACGACGAAGCGGAGGATGAAGAAGTGGAAGATGTCGGCGAACTGGGTGGTGGAGCTTCCGATCCCGACCCGCTCGGACCCCGGAGGGAGGAGCCCGCGCACCAGGGCGAGCACGACTGGCATGGCTGCCAGCAGGAGAACCGGCGCGGCCCGGCGCCCGAGAAGGGATCGCGCCGTCGTGGTGCGCAGGAGCACCGCCACCTGCCGGCGCCAGGTCCCGCCCGTCATGGCCGACCTCCACCGTCGCCGATCAGGTAGTCGTACACCGATTGGACGCTCTCGTCCGCCGGCAGGAGGGTCTCGATGTCGGCCCCGCTGTCCAGCACGATGTCGCCCAGGGCGGCGAACAGGGCGTCGGCGTCGCGCGTGCGGAGCATGAGCGCCGTCTCGTCGACGATGCGGGCCTCGACCACGTGCTCCAACTCGAGGGCCCGCGCCGCCACGGGATGGGGACGATCACAGCGGATCAGCACCTGGATGGGCTGACTCTTGATCTCGCCCCGGACCGCGCGGATCGCCCCCTCGGCGACCACCGAGCCACCATGGATCATGATGACGCGATCGGAGATACGGTCCACCTCGTCCAGGATGTGGCTGGACACCAGCACGTGGCGGCCGCCCCGCGCCAGCTCGCCGAAGAGCTCGATCATCTCGGTGCGTCCCATGGGATCGAGGCCGTTGAGGGGCTCGTCCAAGATCAGCACCTGGGGGTCGTGACAGAAGGCGTAGGCGAGCTTGACCCGCTGACGCATGCCCTTGGAGTAGGAGGCGATGCGTCGTCGGGCCGCGTCCTGGAGACCGACACGCTCCAGGGCCTGCCAGGCGCGGTGCTCGGCCTGCCCCGGTTCGATGCCGTGCAGGGCCAGGGCGGTGCGCAGGAAGCGGAGGCCGGTGGCACCGGCGGGGAAGCTGTCGTACTGGGTGCAGTACCCGACCAGACGGCCCATGACGGCGGGCCGATCCGGGGGGCAGCCACGGACGCTGATGGCGCCGCGCGACGGGCGCAGGAGGCCGGCCAGCAGGTGCATGAGGGTGCTCTTGCCCGAGCCGTTGGGCCCCACCAGGCCGATCAGACCCGGCGTCAGGTCGAGATTGACGCGGTTGATCCCCAGGACCTCGCCGTAGAACTTGGAGACCTCGTGGAGCGTGATCCGATCCGAGGTCATCGCACCACCTCGTGGGCCCGCAGCTTGCGGCTCAACAGCCAGACGCTCACCGCGCACGTGGCGGCCAGGGTGCCCCAGTTGGCCAGGACGGGCAGGCCGTGGCGGGCCGGGGTGCCGAAGAGGTGCTCGACCACGCCCGCCAGGGCGTGCCCCAGGTTGACGACGTCCCCGATCCTGCTCCCCGTCACCAGGTTCACGGTCTGGGCGAAGGCGCCGAGCACGAAGAACACGCCGATGAGGACCGCGCGCGCCGCGGGCTTGTACCGCACCCAGGCGGACACGGCCAGGGAGAGCAGGGAGACGGTCAGCATCCAGGCCAGGTGGCCCACCAGGTACGCGAGCCCGATGCGCACGTGCTCGAGCCACCAGCCGCCCCCCTCCAGGGAGCTCTGGAGGGCGAAGACCGCTAGGCCGGCCATCCACGTGGGCGGGGACAGCAGTACGAACAGGACGGTCATCTTCCCGAGGACGTAGTCCCGGCGCGCGAGGGGGCGCGCGAGGTACAGGGGGAGGGCGTCGTCGGCCAGGTCGGCGGCGATGAGGCTGGGGGAGACGATGACCACGAGCAGGAAGGCGAGGGTGCCCTGCCACGAGAACAGGGACTTGAAGAAGGGGAGCGTGAGCTGGCCGAGGACCGCCTTGGTCAGGCCGATCTGCTCGAGCAGGGGGAGGTTGTGTGCCGCGTAGACCATGAGCAGGGCGGCCGCGGAGGGCAGGAGACAGAGGACGTAGAACGCGGTGAACAGACGGGATGAGAACGCATCGGCCAAGGCGTACCTGGCGATGACGGCGAAGCGCCACCCGAGAGGCGTCGTCGGGCCCTCGTAGCGCCGCCATTGGCGTTCATACACCGCCACGGTCGTCCTCCATGACCTCGAGGAAGATGTCCTGCAGGGAGTTCCGCTTGCAGTCGAGGCGGCGAATCACGACCTGGTGGTCGCGGGCGATCTGGAGGAGATCGCGGGCGGTTGCTTGCGGAGGCAGCACGACCTTCACCCGCAGCGGATCCGGTGCGGCGACCTCCCAGCCCCGATGCACGAGGGCGTCCACGAACTCGTCGCTCGTCCGGTCCAGCTCCACCTCCACGAAAGAACGGTTGCCCCGCCGCTCCGCGGCCAGGTCGCGACGGGCCGCGATCCGTCCGCCCTTCAGGATCACCACCTCGTCACACACCGCCTCCACGTCCCCCAGGAGGTGGGACGAGAGGAGGACGGTGGTGTCACCGCGATCGCGGATGTCCCTGATCAGATCCAGCATCCGCTTCCGTCCCGGTGGGTCGAGGCCGTTGGTGGGCTCGTCCAGCATCAGCAGACGCGGGCCGTGGACCAGTGCCTGGGCGAGCTTGGCCATCTGCTTCATGCCGGTGGAGAAGGTGTGCAGGCGCCGGTACCGGGCCTCGCCGAGCCCGACGTAGAAGAGCGCCTCGTGGGCCCGCTCCAGGGCGGCGTCGGGGGGGAGCCCACTGAGCTCGGCCATCAGGCGCACGAAGCGGACGGCGGTGAGCTTGGCGATGTGGGCGTCCGACTCGGGCATGTAGCCGATCTCGCCCCGCACCTCCTTGCCGGCCTCCTCCAAGGTCCGCCCGAGCACCCGCGCCGAACCTCGCGCGACCGGGTAGAAGCCGAGAAGCGTCCGCAGCAGCGTCGTCTTGCCGGCGCCGTTGGGGCCGAGCAGACCGATGGCACGCCCGGTCAGGGCGACATCCAGGTCGTTCAGGATGGGTCGCCCGGCAAGCTCGACGGTGAAGCCGGCGAGCTCGATGACCGGTGCTGGGGAGGCGAGGCCCTCGCTCATCCCTGCGATGATACCGAGCGCGCGCCGCCCGCGGCCAGAGGTCGGGCCGCGAGCAGGCCGAGATCGGCGATCCCACCCAGGAGACTGCCGCCGGTGGCGCTCACCACGATCCGATCGGCCTGGCCGTACACGCACAGCAGGCCCGGCTCGGAAAGGGCGGCGGCCGTGGAGGGCAGCCCCGGCTTCACCTGATCGGCCAGGTCCGAGAGGTTGCGGTACACCATGGCAGAGCAGTCCGCGTACCCGTTGTCGGGCAACAGCCCCCGGAAGGTGTCCGAGGCGGTGAGGGTCACGCCGGCGGCGCGCTCGGCGAGGGCCTGGTCGAGAACGGCCCGCCGCGGCGCGGCCAGGAGATAGCCGTCGGTCATCACCCAGGTCACGGCGAACCCGCTCCGTGGATCCCGCAGGGTGCGGTAGGTGCGGCCGGCCTCGGTGGAGGCGGTCAGGGACAACGGCGAGCGGTCATGGGCTTCGAGGCGCCGGTTGATCTCCTCCACGGCCCGCTCGATCGTGGCTTCGAAGGTCCCTGGGTCGTACACCTCGACCACGATCTTCCACGCCGGAGTGGGCAGGAGGGGGCCGTCGAGTGCGAACGCGGCCTCCCCGCCCAGGGTGGCGGCAAGGTCGGAGCGCAGATCGAAGCCGAGCTCCCGCTGCGCGGTCTGGAGCTCGTCCGGCACCTCCGGGTCCGCCTGGGTGAGGGCCGAGACCAACTCGTCGAACATGGCTCTCGGCTCCTTGGCGACCATCGCCGCCGTGAGCGTGGCCCGCGGTGAGATGAAGCTCAGGGAGCCCATGGGGGCGGGGGCGGCGAGCCAGGATGCCATGCCCCGGCGCGGACCGGCGAAGAGCAGGTCCGCCGTGGTCGAGGAGTGCTCACCGACCCGGTGACGCTCCACGATCAGAGTGCGTGCGTCGAGCAGACCGAGGGACCCCAGGAGCTGGGTCTCACGGGCATCGTCCCCGCGGGCCGCGGTCTGCATGATCTTCCCGACGTCGACGCCCACCAGCCAGCTGACCCCCTCCCGATAGCGCTCCTCCAGCCTGCGATGGAGGGTGGTGTCCACGAAAGTGGCGCTGGAGGGGTCTCGCCGCCGAGACGCGAGCCGGGTCAGGAGCGACGAATCGGTGGCGGCGGCGAAGAGATCGCCGGCGACCCAGACCACGGCCTCGGCGCCAGGGTGGGGGACGGCGGCCGGATCATCCATGAGGGCGACAACGTGCTTGCCGGCCTCCGCGTTCAGGCGCTGGACCTCGGCTTTGAGGTGGCGGAGGAACGCGGGGGGATCCTGGAGCCGCGCCATGATCAGGGGGCTGCCGCCCCGCTCCAGTGCGCCGGCCGGCAGTGCGATCACGACCTCCTCACCGAGGGAGGCGGCCAGGGGCTGGAGGCGGTCCAGGAGCTGGTCGAGCTTTGAGGAGAGACCCGAGGCCACGACCTCCCGCTGCCACCACTCGGCGAGAACGGGCTGCTCGGCGAGCCGCTGCTGCAGGAGCCGGCGGGCCTCGTCGAGTCCATCGGCGAGGTTGGGCAGGGCGACGTACGCGACGGTGTCGGGCGGGGCGAGGTCCAGCAGCTCCGTGGAGGTGCGTGGGTGGCGCGGCTCCATGGCCGCCAGCATGTCGCGCTGCAGGCTGCCGAGCTGCCGGAGCAGCTCCAGGTGGGTCTCGGCATCACGGCTCCAGGCGATCTGGTCGGCGATGGGGACGGTCTCGAGCCGGTCACTGGTGGTGACCTGCTGGCCGGGGGAGAGGAGCTCGCGACCGGCGGCGTCGCGCACCTCGACCTCGCCCTGGATCACCGACACCCGTGAGCCCTTGAGGCCGGAGTCCACGGCGAAGATGGTGCCCTTGACGGCGACCCGGCAGTCCGCCGTACGGACCATGAGCCGCCCGCCGTGCTGCTTGGCGGCATGGACGATGATGTTGCCGCGCGCCAGCGCGACGGTCGTGCCGCGCCGGCTGCCACGCAGCTCGAGCTCGCTCCGAGCGGCCATCTCGATGGTGGAGCCGTCGGCGAGCCGGAGCACGGCCCCGGACTGCTTGGCGGTGCGGACACGCTGGGCGGCGCGGATGGTGGCACCCGCCTCCAGGGGCGACGACGAGCGGTCCGAGACCAGGCGCAGGCCTCCGTTCACGGCCGCGACCGTGGCCTGGAGGCGGCGATCGGCGCGACCGTCGGCCACCTGGCGGAACGCCAGGAGACCGAACCCGAGCACGAGGACCGCGGCGGCCGCCAGCCACAACGACCGCCTGAGGGACGACGTCGTCCGCGACACCGTGTCCTTGCTCTCGGCGGCGGCAACGATGGTGAGCCCGGAGCGGGCCGCGGCCAGGGCGCGCCGGCAACCGGGGCAGCTCCGGGCGTGGTCCGCGACCAGCACGGCGCGACCGGGGGAGAGACGGCCGGCCGCGAGGTCGCCGAGGAGGGCGCGGACATCCGCACACTCACGCAGGGGCGCCTCCCCTCCGTCGAGGGAGCGGTCGATGCGGCGCCAGACCCGCTCGGTGGCGGACGCGACGGTCTGCTCGTCGAGCCGCTCGGCGCGGATCTCCTCGAGCAGACGGTCGAGGGGCAGCTCGCCGTGGGGGGTGTGGTCGGTCATGAGGTGCCTCCCAGGTAGGGGGCCAGCTCCTCGGAGAGCCGGGCGCGGATGCGGTGCAGGGTGACGGCGACGGTGCCGGGGGTCGTGCCCAACGCGGTGGCGATGTCGGCGTTGTCGAGTCCCTCGAAGTAGCGGAGCGTGAACATCTCCGCGTGGCGGGGGCTGAGGGCGGCGATCGCCTCTCGGAGACGGTCGCGGAGCTCGCGTCCGAACTGGAGGCGGTCGGGTGCGGGGCCGTGGTCGGTCGTGACCGCCGGGGGGACCTCCTCCAGCGGCGAGCTCGCCTGCACCCGGCGGGATCGCGCCAGGTCGCAGGCCGCGTTGGCAACCGCGCGTCGGAGGTAGCTGAGGGCGCCGCGCCCGAGGTCCGGAGGCTGCCTGCGGGTGGCGAGACGCATGAAGACGGTGTGCAGGACGTCCTCGGCGTCGGCGAGGTTGCCGGTGAAGCGGTAGGCGGTGCGCAGGGCGGCGGCGGCATGCTCGCGGTAGATGGGCTCCAGCCACGTCCGCGGGTCGGCGGCCGGGGGCATGCGCAGGGCAGGGGCGGCGTCCAGGGTTTCCTCCTCGCGTTCGTCCTCGACCATGAAACGTGCCTCCAACGCCCGGATTAACAGATCCAGCCGAGGGCAGCGTATCACCTGGAGCATCCCGGCTTGCACGGCGCCAGGCCGGCGTGACATAGTAGCCACGAGACCGAATCGCATCGGAGGCGGGATGCGCGATTACGTGGTCACACTGGATGCCGACCATCCTGGGTTCCACGACCCCGAGTACCGGAAGCGACGCGACTTCATCGCTTCTCTGGCTCCCCCCATCGAGGCCGACGAGCCTCCTCGCCCGGTGACCTACACCGAACAGGAGACCGCCACGTGGGCCACGGCCTTCGCCAAGCTGACGGCCCTCTATCCGACCCATGCCTGCCGCGAGTTCGTCCGCGTGATCGGCGAGCTCGGCTACAGCGAGGAGGCGATTCCACAGCTGCCCGACGTGAGTGCGTTCCTCACGGCGCGCACGGGCTTCTCGCTGCAGCCGGTGGCGGGGCTGGTGTCGGCACGGGACTTCCTGGGCAAGCTCGCTCACCGCACCTTCTGCGCCACCCAGTACATTCGCCACCACAGCCAGCCGCTGTACACCCCCGAGCCGGACGTGGTCCACGAGCTCATGGGGCACGCGCCCATGCTGGCCATTCCGGAGTTCGCCGACCTGTCCCAGAAAATCGGGGAGGGTTCTGTCGCAGCGGATGACGGGCAGATCGAGCAGCTGGCGACCCTGTACTGGTTCACCATCGAGTATGGAGTGCTCCTGGAGGACGGAAAGCTCCGCGCCTACGGGGCCGGCCTCCTGTCCAGCTTCGGCGAGCTCGAGCACGCCCTGAGCGGCGCCGTGGAGATCCGGCCCTTCGACCCCTGGCAGGCCAAGGACACCCCCTATCCCATCACCACCTATCAGCCGCTGCTGTGGAGTGTGCCCTCCATCGCCGACGCCTTCGCCAGGATCGACGAGTTCGTGCGTTCGCTCTAGCGTCCCGGGTAGAAGGCGCCACCCGCGTCCGCGCCCGTGTCCGCGTCCGGCATCCCAACGCTCCTCACGGTCGGGCCATACAGCCCCACCCTCGGGCGTGCCGCTGGTGACCCGGCTTCGCTTGCAGCTTCGCCGTGGTCAGCGGTGGCAACCGCGGGGAGCAGATCGACAGAATCAGCGCGTCGCGGGAGGCGTCACTTCGGATAGGCCAGATGGGGTGCCAGGTACCGTCGAAGACGGTTCGAGAAACCATCTCGCTTCATTTGCGGCGGTGCCTGGCACCCTCTCTGGTGCTCCCGGAGCAGGCTTCGCGGAAGCGGGTACGCAAGATGCCGGACCTACGTCCCGCGCAGCACCGCGATGAGCGCGGCAATGTCCTCCGGCAGCGGCGACGAGAACTGCAGCTCCTCACCGGACACGGGGTGGACGAAGCCAAGCTGATGGGCATGGAGCGCCTGACGGGGGAAGCTGCGGCAGGCCGCGGCGTGTCTCGCCACCTCCAGGTTCCGCCACTGGCGCCCGGCGTACGTTGGATCGCCGACGATGGCATGGCCGATGTGGGCCATGTGCACCCGGATCTGGTGGGTGCGACCGGTGACCGGACGGCAGCTCACCAGGGCCGTGCCGCGGAATCGCTCCTGGACGGTGTACAGGGTGCGCGCGGACCGCCCCTGAGCCACCACTGCCATGCGCTGGCGCTGGCTGGGGTGTCGGCCGATGGGTGCGTCGATGACTCCCTCTCCTGGCGTGGGCTCGCCGTAGCAGACGGCCAGGTAGACCTTCCGGACCTGGCGCCGGCGGAAGGCCAGGCTCAGGGCGAGATGTGCCCGCTCGCTCTTGGCCACGACCATGAGGCCGGAGGTGTCCCGATCCAGGCGGTGGACGATGCCGGGCCGCTCGGCGCCCGCGATGCTCGACAGCTCGCTGCAGTGCTCGAGGAGCGCGTTGACCAGGGTGCCGGAGGACCGGCCCGCGGCGGGGTGGATCACGAGGTCCGGGGGTTTGTCCAGGACCAGCACGTCGTCGTCCTCGTACAGGATGTCCAGGGGGATCGCCTCCGGCTCGAGCTCCGTGGATGGTGGGGACGGCTCGTCCACGACGATGACGTCTCCAACGGTGACGGGCGCGGCCGCCTTGGCGAACCGGCCGTTGAGGAGCACCCGGCCGGCGTCGATGAGATGGCGGGCGCGGGAGCGGCTCCAGCTCTCGTCCAGAGCCGCCAGGCAGCGATCCAGTCGCGAGCCTTCCAGCTCCGGAGGGACACTGAACTCCCTGGTCTGGCTCACGTCGCCGGCCGGCGCCTGGAGGAGATCCACAGGTGCAGGCCCGCCGCGGCGGCGATGAGGGCGACCGAGATGGCCTGGCTGGTGGAGAGGACGTCGTGGAAGACGAAGCCGCGCAGGGCGTCGCCGCGCAGGTACTCCAGGCTGAAGCGACCCACACCGTAGAGGAGGAGGTAGGTCGCCAGCACGCGGCCCGTGGCGACCCGGCGCGAGTACAGGGCCGCCAGCACCAGGTACACGCCGAAGTTGAAGAGAGAGGCGTAGGCAGGCCAGGGGTGGAGGGCCACGCCGAGGGGCGTGCCCACGTTGGCGGCGGCCTGGGGGTTCGTGTAGACGATGGCCCACGGGAGGGCGCAGCTGGCCCCCCAGCAGCATCCGGCGAGCAGACAGCCGACGCGGCCGATGGCCTGGCCCAGGGCGAGTGACGGAACGATGACGTCGAGGGTCGCGAGAGGCTGCAGGCGGTGTCGGCGCACCAGCACGACCGCCGCGACGACCGCCGCGATGAAACCGCCGAGGAACACTCCGCCGGAGCGCAGGACCCCGAGGATCTCGGCAGGATGGGCCAGATAGCGCGGGAGCTCCACCAGGACGAGCAGCACCTTGGCACCGACGAGCGCCCAGATCACCAGCCACAGACCCACGTCCACGAGCAACGATCCGTCCATGCCGGCGCGATCGGCCCTTCTCTTCAACGTGGCCAGACCGATGATGACCGCCAGTGCGATCATCACGCCGTAGCTGGGGAGGCGGAACCAGCCGAGGTCAATCAGCGTCGGATGCATCGGCCTCCTCGGGGGGCTTCGCGAAGAGCTCGGACAGGATCAGGAGCAGGGCCCCGACGGTGATGGCGGCGTCCGCCACGTTGAAATCGGGCCACGACCAGGTGTGCCCACCGATGCGCACCCACAGGTGGATGAAGTCGACGACCCAGCCGTAGAGGATGCGATCGATGAGATTGCCCACCGCCCCGCCGAGGATGAGCCCAAACGCGAGGCCGGCCACGGGGCGGCGGCTGGCGTGGCGGAAGAGCATCCAGGCGATGAGGACCACGGCGCCGAGGATGACCCCATGCAGGAGCATGCGCGACAGGGGGCCGCCGTCGGCGAACAGGCTGAAGGCGATGCCGCGGTTGTGGACGTGGGTCAGGGCGATGCCGGACGCCACCGGCCGCCAGGCGCCGGTCTCGAGGTGCTCGAGCACCCAGCTCTTGGTGATGCGGTCAGCGATCACCACCAGGATCGCGGTCAGCCAGGGCAGGAAGGTACGGATCGCCAGGTCACCTCTCCAACGGGGCAGCGTACGTGGGCCGTCCATGGCAGTCAAGCGCCCGTCAGCCCAGGATGGCGCGCACGCGCTGGACCAGCTCCTCGCTGGAGAACGGCTTGGTGATGTATCCGGCGGCGCCCACCTGGCGCCCTCGCAGCACGTCGGCGGTGTAGCCCCGCGCGGTGAGGATGATGATCGGGAGATCGCGGGTCGCCTCCTGTTGGCGGAGCCTGGCGGCGAGGTCGAAGCCGTCGGTGTTGGTGGCCAGTCCGACGTCCAGGACCATGAGGTCGATGGGTTGAGCGGCGATCTTCTGCTCCGCCTCCTCGGCCGACCGGGCCTCGAAGGTCGAGTAGCCCTCGCGGCGGAGCTTGAAGGACAGGATCCGCAGGATGTATGGCTCGTCGTCGACGATCAGGATCCGGCCCCCCATCGCGTCGAGTGTACGAGCGCGCCCCGCCGGCAGCAAGCGACCGACCCGATGTCATGGTCGTCACCGGCCTCCGCGTGCGCCGGGAACGGCGCGGGGTGGAAGCCGGTGCTCATGATGCCGGCGGGGGCCGCCGCACAGGCCGGGCGATGCCGAGCTCGAAGACGACCAGCAGGATGTGCAGCAGGCCGAGGCCGGAGATGATCCCCCGGACCGCCGGGTCGTCGAGCACCGTGACCAGCCGTGGTGGCACCCGCAGCAACAACGTCGGCCAGGCCGCGGACCATGGCAGGAAGAGCATGAGGAGGCCCACCTGGACGAGGTACCCGACGTAGAGCACGATCAGCAGCCAACGAAGCCATCTCACGCCTCTCATCTTACGCGGGTCTTCCGTGTCGCGGCGGAGTCGGGGGCCAAGGGGAGCGGTGGAGGTGGGAGAGCGGGGCCGAGGTGCCCGGCGACGTCCCGCTGGCCAGGCTTGTCGCCGACGCACGCCGGGGTGTGGGCCGGGGACGGGCCAGGTGGCCTGGACCCGTGCTACGGTGCTGCCATGAAGCTGCTCTGGGCCTCGCCGTTGCCCCCCGTCCGCAGCGGCGTGAGCGACTACGCCGTGGAGCTGCTGGGCGAGCTGGAACGGGTGGCCGAGGTGCGTGTGGTGCGGCCTCCGGGCTGGGAGCCACCCCCGGGCTGGAGCCTCGAAGCGCGGATGGTGGAGGAGGACGAGGGGCCGCGGCCCGATGAGCTGCAGCTCGTGCACATGGGCAACAACCCGCATCACGAGTGGCTCCTGCCCCGCCTGGCACAGCCCCGGACCGTGGTCGTGCTCCACGATGCGGTCGTGCACCACCTGCTGGTGGAGGCCACCGTGGCGAGAGGCCGGGAAGGGCGGTACGGAGACATGATGGCCGCCGCGTACGGTGCGCGGGGCGCCGTCCTGGCGGGGGCGCGGAGGTTGGGGATCACGGGGCGACGGGATCCCTTCCTCTTTCCTGCCCGTACCGCCGTCCTCGGGGAGGTCGTGGGGGCGGTGGTGCACTCCCGCTGGGCGGCCCGGGAGCTGGCCCGCGACGTCCCCACGCTGCCGGTGGTCCGGGTCCCCCTCGCGGCCGCCGATCCGGGCCCCGTGGACCGCACGGCGCTGCGCACCGAGCTCGGCGTCGCCCCGGACGCCCTGCTGGTGATGCATCTGGGCTTCTTGACCCTGGAGAAGGGGATGCTGCACATCCTCGGCGCCCTGGCCGCGGCCCGTCGCCGTGGCGAGGATGTGCGCCTGGTGCTGGTCGGGGAGGGGCGGGAGGAGGCTGCCATCGATGCTGCCGTGTCCGCCCTCGGTCTCGGCGATCAGGTCACACGAACGGGCTGGGTGGAGGCCGAGCAGCTTCTCCGGCTGCCCGCAGCGGCCGACCTCGGCGTCGTGATGCGGACCCCTTCGGCAGGTGAGACCTCGGCCGCGGCCCTCCGCTTCCTGGCCTGCGGCACGCCCGTGGCGGTGACCGCTCTGCATCAGTTCCTGGAGTGGCCGGAAGCGGCCGCCCCCCGGATCACTCCCGGCCCGGCGGCGACCGCCGACCTGGCGCGCCTTCTGGCTGCGGCGGGGCGCACGGGCTGGGGGGAGCGCCGAGCAGCGGCCCGCCAGGCCTACCTGGACGGCCATCGGCCGGCGGACGTCGCACGGGGGCTGGTGGAGGCGTTGGCGCGCCTCTCGCCCTGAGGGTCCCTGCGCCCGGTCCGGGCGGCGCCGCATGGCATGACACGGGACCGCGCGGAGACAGTGGGACGTCCAAGTTGCCTGTCATTCTGAGCGAGCGGAGGTCCGCCGGAGCGAGTCGAAGAATCCCCCGAGAGCACCAGACTCGTGCCTGGGAGGGGTCCCACGGGCCTTCGGGGAATGGTTCGACTCGTCGCTCGCCGCGGACGGCGAGCTCCTCCCTCACCATGACGGAACAAGGGTGTGTCACGAGGGGGGAGTGCCGGCAGTGGTGATCTCGCGCAGGGTGTGAGACCCGCGGCGCCCCGTCGGATCAGGACGGGATGCCTGACACCGGCCCCGACGTCGCGAGATGTATCGGCGGGTGCCCGGCGCGCTCCCTGCTGCTCACGAAGCGGGGAGCTGCTGCACCGCCGTCGCGTGCGCTTCGAGCTGCAGCGCTGTCTGCGCAGCCGTGGCGTGGGCCAGGTTGGCGCCCACCGTCGGATCGTCCGGGACCAGATCGGTCGCGCGCCGGAGGAGGACGACGGCGCCCTCGTAATCGGCTTGTCGGTAGAGCGCCACCGCGAGGAGGTTGAGCACTGCCGGGTCCGACGGCCGTTGCTCGGCCACGGGCCGCAACACCTTCGCCGCCTCCGCCGGGACACCCTGCTCCAAGAGGAGGAGCCCGCGGATGATGGCCAGCTCGCCCTGGCGGTCGTCGGTGACGTGGCCCAGGAGACGCTCGGCCTCGGCGTTGTCGCCGTTGACGATCAAGGCGAGGGCCAGAGCCCGCTGCACATCCGGGGGCCGGAAGCCGCCGTTGACGGCCGCCCGGAGCCTCTTCAGGGCCGCCTCGTCGCGGCCCATGGCGAGGTAGGTCTGGCCCAGGCGCGCCTCGAGCTGCGGGTCATTCTGGAGGAGGTTGTCAGCGGCTTGGAGGGCGCTGAGCGCGGCCTCGAACTCACCGCGCGCGAGGAGCAGCTCGCCGTAGGTGAGCTGAACCTCGGGCAGCAAGGGGTTCTCGTCCAGGGCACGTTCCAGCTCGTCCCGTGCCCGATCCTGGTTGGAGAGGCGGGCATCGAGCAGGCCCAGGGCGGCCCACGCACGATCCGAGTGGGGGTAGCTCTCGGTGAGCTGGCGGAAGATGTCGCGGGCCGCCGAGGCATCGCCCTTGGCCAGGTACACGCTGCCGAGCCGCAGCTGCAGATTGAGGTTGTCCGGTTGCAGGGAGAGGGCGGACTTGAGGGCGAACTCGGCGTCCTGCCAGCGGGCGCTGCGCAGCGCGGCTTCCGCCATCAGCTCCAGGGCTGCGACGTTGCTCGGTTGCCGTGACACGGCCTCGCGCAGCAGGTCGAAGGCGGTCTGCACGTCACCCTCGTCGAGGAAGCGGTTGGCGCGCAGGATGAGGTCGGGGATGGACAGGTTGTCGGTCGGCGTTGGCGTCTGCTCGGCCCCCGCTGGGTGGGCGTCGAGGAGCTGCTGGGCCTCTTCGCTGCGCCCCAGGCGGCGCAGGATCTCAGCGCGCAGGGGTTGCAGCCTTCCGTCCTGAGGATAGGCCTCGATGAGCGCTTTCACGTCGGCCAGAGCCCCCTCCAGGTCCTGTCCGGACTCCAGGTGCTGGTGGATGCTGGCGACGGTGGCCTCCAGGTCGGGTGTGGGCGAGCCGGTTTGGGCGGCGCCGTGACGGCTGTCGTAGGTCCGGGCCGCTTCGAAGAGATCGAGAAACTCCTGGGTGTAGTAATCGGGCATGAGGGTGAGCTCGGGGTCTTCCACCAGAGCGGCCCGCAGGTGGGTGTTGACCTCGTTCTCCCGGCCCAGGGCGAAGAGGGTCCACGCGATGTTCACGTGGAGCCGGGCCCTGTGCGCAGGGTCATCCGTCTCCGACAGGGCGTTGCGGTAGAGCTCCACTGCCCGGCTGAACGCGCCCTCGCGATAGGCCTGGAGGGCGGCTTCCTCGCTCGGCGTCGCACTCTCGGCCAGGGCGGCGACCGTGGGCAGGAGGATCAGACACAGACAGACGATCGTCCTTCGCATCACGTGGCCACTGTAGCGCCGATCACATGTCGCCACAAGGCTTCCGAGGAAGCAGAGGTCACGGCGCAGGGGGGGCGACCGGGGGCACGACCAGCTGGTTGGGCAGGCGTGGAACGTCGATTCGTCTGCGGTAGACGGGGACATCGCCGGGCCAGCGCACCACCAGCTCGTGCTCGCCGGCCGCGACCTTGCGACGGACGAAGGGGACCGGCCCGAGACTGGATCCGTCCAGGTAGGCCTGGCCTCCGGGGGGCGCGATGCTGCGATCCACCATGACGGTGAGGACGCCCACGTCGAGGGTGAGGGAGAGGATCCTGGTGTCCTCGGTGACGTCGCGGGTCATGGTCGTGCTCGGATAGTCGGGTACGGACAGGGTGAAGGCGTGTCGCCCCGGCAGGAGGGTGACCTGTCCGCCGGGGGTCTGCCCGTCCCCGTAGGGACGGCCGTCGATGGTCACCCTCGCGGGCGGATCCACAACCAGGCGCAGCGTGACCGGCGCCGGCGTCGGTGTGGCGGCTGGTGTGGGCGTCACGGTGACCGTCGGCGTCGCGCTGGGTGTGGGGGTGGCGACCGCCGTCGGAGTCGGGGTCGCTGGGGGAGGAACCAGCCAGGGCGGCCCGGCGGAGCCGAACAACCACCCCTGCACGTCCTTGGAAAAGTAGATCGCGGCCCCACCTCCGGCGAAGAGGAGGATGAGCGCCAGGAACACGGTGAGCACCGGGCTGACCCGCCGGCGTCCGTCGTCCGGGTCGGGAGAGTGCTCGATGGGACCCCCGCCCGAAGGATGGTCGATCTCCACGTCGCCGGAGCTGGGCTCGGCCTGTGGGCTCGCGAAGTTGGTGGTCGGGGGCTCGCCGCCGGGCGGTGCATCGCCTCCCTCCGCGCGCATGACCGCGTGGCGGAGCACCCCGCTGGTGATCTCCCGCGACGAGTCGAGATCGGGGTGACCGGTGACGGGGAGCTGCCGGAGGACGTCGAAGAGCTCCTTCACGGTCTGGAATCGTCCGTCGGGCTCCTTCGCCATGCACGTGGTGATCACCTCGGCCAGGGGCTCGGGGCAGATCGGCGAGAGCGCGGAGGGGGAGGGGGGCTCCTCGTTGAGGATCTTGTACAGGACGTTCGAGAGGCTGCTCCCCTCGAACGGCCGCGTCCCGGTGACGAGCTCGTACGCCACGACGCCGAGGGCGAAGATGTCGGTCCTGCCGTCTACGAGTCCGCCCTGGATCTGCTCGGGGGCGAGGTAACCCGCGGTCCCGAGGGCGATGCCGGTCTGCGTCAGCTTGCTGCCTGCCTCCAGGGACTTGGCGATGCCGAAGTCGAGGATCTTCACGGTGCCGTCCTCGAGCACTCGGATGTTGGAGGGCTTGATGTCGCGGTGGATGATGCCCCGGTGATGGGCGAAATCGAGGCCCTCGCACACCTGGAGGAGGATCGCGATGACCGTCGGCGCGTCCTCCACCGCCTCCGCCTTGACGAGCTGGTCGAGGTCGAAGCCGGTCAGAAACTCCTGGACGATGTACGGGACGCCGTCCTCGACCCCGAAGTCGAAGACGAGGGTGATGTTGCGGTGGACCAGGTTGCCCACGAACTGCGCCTCCTGCTGGAAGCGCATGCGGACCTCCTCGTCGGGCGTGGCGCACATCTTGATGGCGACGGGACGCTTGATGAACGGATCCCAGCCCTTGTAGATGACACCGAACCCGCCGGTGGCAATCTGCGAGAGAACCTCGTACTTGCCGATCTGTTGCGGCAGTCCCATCACGGCCTACTCTACATTCGCACGTCTGGCGGCGTCCAGTGAGATCCGAGAACGCCTAACGTACCCTGTGACTTACCATTTGATAACGGGAACGAGCGGCCAGCGGCGACGGACGGCGGAGTCCCGGCCCTGGGCCTCGCAACCTCCGGCCCGGGACGGTGTCCGGCGTGGCGGCCACCGGCCGTGATCGCCGCCATGCCGGGTCCTCACTCGTCGCGCCGCCAGTGGGTGAGGTGGAACGACAGCTCCTCCAGGTGCACCTTGAGGTCCACGGTCTTCACCAGGACACCCTGGGGTGCCCGGACACGGATGGGCGCGAAGTTGAGGATGGTCCGCACACCGGCCGCCGCCATCTGTTCGCAGACCTGCTGCGCCCCGGCCGCCGGAGTGGTGATGACGCCGATCTGGACGCCGCGCTGGTGGACGATCTCCGGCAGGCGCGCCGCATCCTCCACCAGCAGCCCGGAGGGGGTCGGGTCGCCGATGCGGTGGGGATCGGAGTCGAGAATGCCCACCACCAGGAAGCTTCCACCCGAGAACCCGGAGTAGTGGCACAGGGCCAGCCCCAGGTTGCCGGCACCCACGATGACCAGGCGGCGCTCCTCGTGCAGGCCGAGAATCTCCACCACGTAGTCGCGCAGCTCGCGCACGTTGTAGCCGACCCCGCGGACCCCGAACTCGCCGAAGTAGGCCAGATCCTTGCGGATCTGGGCGGAGTTCAGGTTGAAGCGCTGGGCCAGCTCCTGACTGGAGACGGTCTCGACGCCGAGCTCCAGGAGGCGCTCCACGCAGCGCAGGTAGACCGAGAGGCGGGCGATGGTGAGGTCGGAGATGGACTCGGTGTCGACGTGACGCTTGTAGGCAGCCATGGTCCGTCACCCCACCAGGTCGAGAATGGCGCGCGCCGCCGCGGTCAGGATGGGGGCCGGGTACACCCCGAGGACCACCACGCCGAGGGCCGACAGCGCAGCCACGACCGACAGTGAGGCGCCCGACGCGAAGGCGGGCACCCGCCGCGGCAGCGGTTGCATGTACATCACGTACACCACGCGCAGGTAGTAGAAGGCGGAGACGAGCGAGTTGAGCACCCCCACCACGGCCAGCCACACGAAGCCGTGGTCGACCGCCGCGCGGAAGACCACGAACTTGCCGGTGAAGCCGAAGAACGGGGGGATCCCGGCCAGGGAGAAGAGGCACACGGCCAGCGCCAGGGCGGGCAAGGGCCGTGTCCACCCCTGGCCGGCCAGGTCGGAGATGAGATGGGGTTCGCTCTCCTGCTCGGAGAACAGGGCCACCGTCGCGAAGGCGCCCACATTCATCAGGGTGTAGGCGGCCAGGTAGACCAGGACGGCGGCGCCGGCCTCGCGGGCCGCGGGACCGCCGCTGCCGGCCACGATGACGGCGACCATCGCGTACCCCATGTGCGCGATCCCGGAGTAGGCGAGCATGCGTTTGAGGTCACGCTGGACGATGGCGACGACGTTGCCCATGACCTGGGAGCCCACGGCCAGGATGGCCGCCGCGACGTACCAGCGGTGGGAGACCTGGAGGAGATCGGCGGCATCCACGATGCGCAGCACCACCACCAGCGCCGCGCCCTTCGGGACCACCGACAGGAAGGCCGTGACCGGGGTGGGGCCACCCTGGTAGACATCGGGCGCCCAGCCGTGGAAGGGGAAGAGGGCCAGCTTGAAGCCGAAGCCCCCCACCACCATGGCCAGGCCGACGGCCACCAGGGGGCTGATGTCCCCGCTCCCGGCGATCACCCGGCCCATCTCGAGGAGGTTGGTCGTGGCCGTCGCTCCGTACAGCAGAGCGAAACCGTAGACCACGAAAGCGGAAGCGAAGGCGCCCACCACGAAGTACTTGACGCCGGCCTCGATGCTCACCGGCACGCGGCGCAGGAAGGCGTTCAGGACGTACAGCGGCAGAGAGAGGAGCTCCAGCCCGAGGAACACGGGAAGGGCGTCCGTGGCGCTGGCCATGATCATGGCCCCCACCGCCGCCAGGAGGAGGAGGGAGTAGAACTCACCGTGCTCCGTGCCGGTGCGGCGCAGGAAGGGCGCGGCCATCCACACCACCAGGAAGACCGCCACCAGGATGTAGAGGTCGACGAAGGCGGCCACCCTGTCGATGCGGAGCATCCCAGACCACACGTCACCCGGGAGCGCGTGGTCGATCCGCATCCAGGCCGCCGCCGCGACGGCGAGCATGGCCAGCGGAGGCGCCAGGCGGCGCACCTTGGGCGAGATCGCTTCCAGCACCAGCAGCAGACCGGCGGCCGCGGTGAGGATGATCTCGGGAGCGACGGCGATCAGGTCGAGTGAGGTGGGCACGATCACTCCTCGGATCAGCGGGCGAGCAGCGCTCGCACCGCCGCCTCCATGGGTTCGAGAAAGGTGGTGGGATGGACGCCGATCCAGATGATGAAGACGACCAACGGGGCCACCGCCACCAGCTCGCGGAAGCTCATGTCCTTGATCGTGGTGTTCGCCTCCTGGGTGAGCGGGTTCCAGAACACCCGCTGCACCATCCACAGCATGTACACGGCGCCGAAGATGATGCCCAGGGCGGCGAAAGCCACCGCCACCGGCGACCGGCTCCAGGTGCCGGCCAGGATCAGGAACTCACCGACGAAGCCGTTCAACCCGGGCAACCCGATGGAGGCCAGGGTCACGAGCAGGAAGAGGCCGGTGTAGACGGGCACCACGGATGCGATCCCGCCGTAGTCGGCGATGAGCCGGGTGTGGCGCCGCTCGTAGATGACGCCCACGAGCAGGAAGAGGGCGCCGGTGGAGAGCCCGTGGTTGACCATCTGCAGCACCGCGCCCGAGGTCGACGCGGCGGTCCCGGCCGCCAGGCCGAGCATGACGAAGCCGAGGTGGCTCACGGAGGAGTAGGCGACCAGCTTCTTGATGTCCGGCTGGACGAGCGCGACCCAGGCCCCGTACAGGATGCCGATGACCGCCAGGACCATGAGCGCCGGCACCGCCCGCTCCCAGGCGAGGGGGAAGAGGGCGCGGTTGAAGCGGATGAAGCCGTAGGTCCCGAGCTTCAGGAGGACCCCGGCGAGGATGATGGAGCCGCCCGTGGGCGCCTCCACGTGAGCGTCGGGGAGCCAGGTGTGGAACGGGAACATGGGGACCTTGATGGCGAACGCGAGGCCGAAGGCGGCGAAGACGAGCATCTGGGGCGACCAGAAGCCCGCCAGAGGGAGCTGGGGGCCGGTGGTGAGCAGGTCCAGGTAGTCGTAGCTCCACAGCCCGGTGAGCTGGTGGTGGTAGTAGGCGAGGTAGAGGATGGCCACCAGCATGAGCAGGGAGCCCACCATGGTGAAGATGACGAACTTGACGGCGGCGTAGATACGTCGCGGCCCTCCCCACACCCCGATGATGAAGTACATGGGGATGAGCATCAGCTCCCAGAACACGTAGAAGAGGAACAGGTCGAGCGCCACGAACGCGCCGATCATGCCCGTGGTCAGCAACAGCAGTGAGATGTGGAAGCCCTTCACGTGGTGGTCGATGGAACGCCACGAGGCGAGGATCACCACCGGCACCAGGAGGGTGGTCAGCAGCACCAGGAGCAGCGAGATGCCGTCGATGCCCAGGTGGAAGCTGATGCCGTACTGCGGGATCCAGGGGACCCGTTCCGTGGCGATCTGGAAGCCGGCCACATCGGGGTCGAAGCCGGTCCAGAGCAGGAGGGAGAGGGCGAACACGGCCAGGGACACCGCGAAGGCCAGCCAGCGGTGCGCCCGCTCCCAGCGGCCGGGGAGCAGGCCCAGCAGCAGGGCCGCGGCTCCCGGGGCCAGGGTCACGACGGACAGGAGGTGCTCATCCAACACGATCGACTCCGACTACCACAGGATCGCCGCCAGGACCAGAATGCCCAGGGCCACCGACAGGGCGTAGTTGCGGACGTTGCCGGTCTGGAGAAAGCGCAGGAAGTCGCCGCTGAGCTCGGTGGCGAAGGCGGAGCCGTTCACCACCAGGGTGTCGATGAGGAGCACGTCGACAACCTTCCACGAAAAGACGCACAGGCTGTGTAGCGGACGGACGATGGTTGCGTCATAGAGCTCGTCCACCCAGTACTTGTTGAGGAGCAGGCGGTAGGCGAGGGGGAAGCGTTCGGCGAGACGGCGCGCCCGCTCGAAGGGATGGACGCCGTGGTAGAAGCGCGCCGCCACCCAGATCCCGGAGCCGGCCACCACCAGGGAGAGGGCGATCAGTCCCAGCTCCAGGGACAGGGGCACGTGGTGCACGGCGTGCTCCGCGGCCTCCGCCCCGTGGTGGATGGGCAGCAGGATGGGATCCAGGAAGCGCTCGATACCGTTCAGCTCCGGATGGCCGGCGAGCTCGCCGGGGAAGCCCATGAAGCCGCCGACGACGGACAGCGACCCCAGCACGATCAGGGGCAGCGTCATGGTCCACGGCGACTCGTGCAGGTGGTGCTTCGCCTCCTCTGAGCCCCGGAACTCCCCGTGGAAGGTCATGTACACCAGCCGGAACATGTAGAAGGCGGTGAGGAACGCGCCCCCCAGCCCCAGCACCCACAGCACCGAGATCACCGTCCCGAAGCCGTTGAGGTCGCCGTAGGCCGCGGCGAAGGTGGCGGCCAGGATCTTGTCCTTGGAGAAGAAGCCCGCGAACGGGAAGATGCCGGCGATGGCGATGGTCGCCATCAGGAACGTCCAGTAGGTGGTGGGCATCACCTTCTTCAGCCCGCCCATCTTGCGCATGTCCTGCTCGCCCCCGCAGGCGTGGATCACCGACCCCGAGCCGAGGAACAGGCAGGCCTTGAAGAAGGCGTGGGTCACCACGTGGAAGATGGCCGCCACGAAGGCCCCCACCCCCGCCCCCAGGAACATGTACCCGAGCTGGGACACCGTGGAGTAGGCCAGCACCTTCTTGATGTCGTTCTGCACCAGACCGATGGTCGCCGCGAACACCGCCGTCACCCCGCCCACGAGCGCCACCACCAGCATGGCCGTGGGGCTGAGCCGGAAGAACACGTTGCACCGCGCCACCATGTACACCCCCGCCGTGACCATGGTCGCGGCGTGGATGAGGGCCGACACCGGGGTCGGGCCCGCCATGGCGTCGGGCAGCCAGACATAGAGCGGGATCTGGGCCGACTTGCCCACCGCTCCCACGAAGAGCAGCAGGGCGATCACCGTGGCCGCCCCCATGTACTGCTCGGGGTGGGCCGCCGCGGCCGGGAACATGGCCTGAAACTCGGTGGATCCGAAGGTGGCAAAGCACGCGAACATCGCGAGCAGGAAGCCGAAGTCACCAATACGGTTGACGATGAACGCCTTCTTGCCGGCCGACGCGCACCACTCCTTATCGAAGTAGAAGCCGATGAGGAGGTACGAGCACAGCCCCACGCCCTCCCAGCCCACGAACAGGACCGGCAGGTTGGAGCCCAGCACCAGGGTCAGCATGGCGAACATGAACAGGTTCAGGTAGGCGAAGTACCGGGCGTAGGCGCGGTCCGACTCCGAGTGCATGTAGCCCACGGAGTACAGGTGGATCAGGAAGCCCACGAAGGTCACGAACGCCACCATCACCGCCGACAGCGGGTCGAGCTGGAAGGAGGCGTTGACGAGGAAGCGCCCGGCGGCGATCCAGGTGAAGTAGGTCTCCACCAGAGCCGTCTGCGGCTGCTGGACGTACTGAGCGAGGGCGGCGTAGGCGAGCAGGGTGGCCACGCCCACGGAGCCCACTCCCACCGCGGTGGTCCAGCGCTTGCGGGCCCCGAGCACGCCGAGGCCGAGATTGACCACGGCGCCGGCGAGGCAGAGGACGGGGATCAGCCACAGAGAGCCCAGCATGTTCCCCTCCTACCAGCGCATGATGTTGACCCGGTCGACATCGATGGACTCCCGGAGACGATAGAGAGCGATGAAGAGTGCCAGGCCGACGGCGGCCTCGGCGGCGGCGACGCCGATCACGAAGAAGACGAAGAGCTGCCCCGCCAGGGCCGCCGTCGCATGGGTGGGATCGGCGGCGAAGGAGGCGGCGAAGGCCACGAAGGCGAGGTTCGCGGAGTTGAGCATGATCTCCACCGACAGGAAGATGGCGATGCCGTTGCGCCGCAGCAGCACGCCGAGGGTGCCGATGGCGAAGAGCACGCCGGAAAGGGCGAGCACGGCGTTGTGGGAGATGGGGATGACGTTCATTGGCTCTCCCTGCGCGCCAGGTAGACGGCGCCCACGATCGCGGCCACCAGGAGCAGGGTAATGAGCTCGAAGGCGAAGAGGTGGGTGGTCAGGAGCGCCCTGCCGATGGGCACGACGGTCCCGGTCTCGACCGCTCCCGGGAGCGAGGCGCCTCCGGTGGGCGCCAGTCGCGACGCGGCCCACACCAGAAGCGTCCCCAGGCCGATGGCGGTCAGGGCGCCGAACAGCGCCTGCAGCCGGCGCCCACTGCCCAGGCGATCACCTCGACGGATGTTGAGGAGCATGATCACGAACAGGAACAGGACCAGGATGGCGCCGGAGTAGACGATGATCTGGATGGCGGCCAGGAAGTCCATGCCCAGGAGGGCGAAGATGGCCGCCATGGCGAAGAAGACCACCACCAGGGACAGCACGTTGTAGACCGGGTTGCGGAGCGAGATCGCGAAGATCGAGAACATCACCGCGACCACGGCGGCGGCGAGGAACAAGGGCGTGACCATCTCCCCCCCTACAGGATCCCGGCGGCCATGGCGGCGCCGACCCACAGGAAGTTGAGCACCGACAACGGCACCATCACCTTCCACCCCAGGGCCATGAGCTGATCGAAACGGAAGCGCGGCAGCGTCCACCGCACCCAGACGAAGAAGAACAGGAAGAAGGCCACCTTGGCCGAGAAGATCGCGATGGATGCGATGGCCCCGCCCCAGCCGGTGAACCCGACGTCGATCCAGGGCAGGGTCCACCCGCCGAAGAAGAGGACCGTGATGAGGGCCGCGGACACCGTCATGTGCACGTACTCGCCCATGAAGAAGGCGGCGTACTTCATGGAGGAGTACTCGGTCATGTACCCCGCCACCAGCTCCGCCTCGGCTTCCGGGAGGTCGAAGGGCAGGCGGTTGGTCTCGGCGAAGGCGGCGACCATGAAGGTGATGGCGCCGAGGAGCTGGGGGACCACGTTCCACCGCGGCAGGACGGAGAGCCAGGTCCCGGTCTGGGAGGTGACGACCGTCCCCAAGTCCAGTGAGCCGGCGGTCATGAGCACGCCCACCACGGAGATGGTCATGGCCAGCTCGTAGGAGATGGTCTGGGCCGAGGCGCGGATCCCACCGTACAGGGAGTACTTGTTGTTCGAGGACCAGCCGGCGAGGACCGTGGCGTAGACCCCCAGGGAGGCGATGGCGAAGATGTAGAGGATGCCGATGTTCAGGTGGGGTGCGACGATGAAGCCCTGGATGGGGTAGCCGAAGAGCGTGAGCCCCGAGTCGTGCCCCACGGGCACGGCGATGAAGGTGCTCAGGGCCACGGCGAGGGCGACCACCGGCGCGAGGAGGTAGAGGAAGCGGTTCACGTTGCCCGGGATCAGGTTCTCCTTGGTGATGAGCTTGACGGCGTCCACCACGGGCTGCAGGAGACCGTAGGGACCGACCCGGTTGGGTCCGAGACGGTCCTGCATGAGAGCCGAGGCTCGGCGCTCCACCCAGACCATGATGGGCACCGTGGTCAGCAGCACGGCGAGCCCGATGGCCAGCTTGACGAGGATGAGCGCCACCTCAGCCCACATGGGGCACCTCCCCCATGACCGCCAGGCCCGGGTCGGTGGCCAGCCGGTAGTAGTCCATGCCTCCGAACGCGGGGACGTGCTCGGCCAGGGCGGTGAAGACCTCGCGAGGCGAGGTCGCCCGTTCGTCGTGCAGTCCCAGGGCAACCGCGAGGCGGTCGAGGATCTCCCAGGTCGGCCGCGCCTGGGCGCGGGGGGCGAAGCCGCGCCGCGCGAGCTGGACACGCCCCGTGGAGGACGTGTAGGTCCCGTCGGCTTCGATCCACGAGGCCGTGGGCAGGACCAGCTCGGCGACCTCGGTGAGCCTGGTCGCGACGCGCCCGAGGACCACCAGACGGCGGCCGCTCAGTGCGGTCGCGGCGGCCTCGGACACCAGCCAGGGGTGGGCGCGATTGTCGAGGATGAGGAGCGGCGCATCGTCGGCGGTCGCGAAGCGCTCCAGCCCCGCGCCGTCCACCATGTCGAACCCCAGCAGACGGGCGCCGGTACTGTTCGGGTGGGCGTCCACATTGGGCACCCACTCGTTGCGACCATTCTTCATCTTGCGCTCTTCGCCCCGCTCGACCGGGACCACGACCTGGAGGCCAGCGTGGTCCCGCAGCACCTGCCGCACGAGGAAGAGGGCCTCGTTGGAGAGGTTCGCGGAGGCGACGACCCGCGGTGGAGGAGAGGCCTGGATGAAGCTCGCGAGCCTGTCGATCGCCTGCGCCCAGCTTGGTTCCTCAGAGGGCGCCGAGCCGCGCGCCTGGGGCCGGTCGAGGTCGCGCTCGTTGAGGCCCTCGGCCAGGAAGCGCCCGTAGTCGCACATCCACCAGCCGTTCACGTGGGGGTTGGCGCGGGGCACGAACCGGTGCACCACCTCGTTGAGATGGCCGATCTCGATGTTGCAGCCGATGCTGCATCCGGGGCACACGGAGTCCGTCTCGTCCAGGTGCCAGACCCGTGCCCGGAAGCGGAACTCCTTGACGGTCAGGGCCCCCACCGGGCAGACGTCGGCGGCGCAGGCGGACCACGGGTTGTCGTAGGGGCCACCGTCGAAGGTGTCGATGTAGGAGTGGTTGCCCCGGGACTTCATGGTGAGGTCGTTGGTCTCCGAGACCTCGCGGGTGAAGCGGACGCAGCGGGTGCAGTGGATGCAGCGGTTCTGGTTCTGGACCACGTGGGGCCCGATCATGCGCCGCTCCAGCCCCGGGAAGGTGCGCCGGACGTCCACCATGTGGGTGCTGTCGAGGCCGTGCTCCACCGAGTAGTCCTGGAGGTAGCACTCCCCGGCCTGGTCGCACACCGGGCAGTCCAGGGGGTGGTTGGCGAGCAGGAACTCCATGACCGCCGCGCGGGCGTCGCGGACGCGCTCGGAATCGGTGTGCACGAGCATCCCGTCCTGAGCCACGGTAGAGCAGGCGGTCACCAGCCGCGGCATGCCCTCCACCTCCACGAAGCAGATGCGGCACTGGCCGACCACGGTCAGACCAGGGTGGTAGCAGTAGGTGGGGATCTCGACCCCCGCCAGAGCGGCGGCCTCGACGAGATTGGTGCCCTCGGCGACCTCGACCTCGTTGCCGTCGATGGTGAGCTTCAACACGATGCGCTCCTAGATGCCGAACAGGCCCCGCCCGGAGCGGACAGGGAGGATGGGGGTCTTGGTCGGCGACAGCGGCTCGGCGCGGTCGATGGCGGCCTCGAACTCGCCGCGGAAGTTGGTCACGAAGCTCCGCAGAGGCTCGCAGAAGGCGTCGCCCAGGGGGCAGATGGTCATGCCCTGGCTGGCGAAGCGGGCGATGCGAAGCAGGGTGTCGATGTCGGACGGCCGGCCGCGACCGCGGCGGATGCGGCGCACCACGTCCAGGGCCCAGTCCGAGCCTTCGCGGCACGGCGTGCACTGGCCGCAGGACTCGTGGGCGTAGAAGGTGAGGAGATTCTCCAGGGCCCACACCATGTCCACCGTCTCGTCCATGACGATGAGGCCGCCCGACCCGAGCATGGAGCCCGCGGCGGCCACGGACTCGAAGTCGCAGGGCGTGGCGACCTTGTCGGCAGTCATCACCGGCGCCGAGGAACCGCCCGGGATGAAGGCTTTCAGGGCGCGCCCCCCGGGGATGCCCCCGCACAGGTCGTCGATGATGGTGTTGAACGGCGTACCAAGGGGCACCTCGTACACGCCCGGCTTGTTGACGTGCCCGGACACGGAGAAGAGCTTCGGCCCGGTACTCTTCTCGGTGCCGATGTCGGCGAACCAACGGGCGCCTCGCGCGATGATGTGCGGGACGCAGGCGAGGGTCTCCACGTTGTTGACCACCGTGGGGCAGCCGAAGAGTCCCACCACCGCCGGGAAGGGCGGCTTGAGGCGGGGGAGGCCGCGCTTGCCCTCGATGGACTCGATGAGGGCCGTCTCCTCGCCGCAGATGTAGGCTCCGGCCCCGCGGTGGACGTAGATGTCGAGGTCGAAGCCGCTGCCCAGGATGTTGGACCCCAGCACCTTGCGGCGGTGGGCCTCGCTGAGCGCCTCCTCGAGGTACCGGGCCTCGGTGGCGAACTCGCCGCGGATGTAGATGTACGCGGTGTTGGCGCCGATGGCGTAGGACGCGATGGCGATCCCTTCGATCACCATGTGGGGGTCGACGTGGATCAGCTCACGGTCCTTGAAGGTCCCGGGCTCGGACTCGTCGGCGTTGCAGATCAGGTACTTGGGCCTCGGGTTGTCCTTGGGCACGAAGCCCCACTTGACGCCCGTCGGGAAGCCGGCGCCGCCGCGGCCCCTGAGGCCGGAGGCGCGGACCTCGGCGATCACGTCTGAGGGCGTCATCTCCAGCGCCTTGCCGAGCGCCTGGTAGCCGCCGGCCTCCAGGTAGGATGCCAGCGTTCTCGAGCTCGGCGTGCCCCGGGCGCGCAGCAGGATAGGCTCCATCTTCCGTTACTCCAGACGGTCGAGCAGCTGGTCGAGCTGCTGGATGTCGAGGCGGGTGTAGTAGTCGTTGTTGATCTGGATGACCGGCCCCTCTCCGCACGCGCCCAGGCACTGGACGTCCAGGAGCGTGAAGCGGCCGTCGGTGGTGGTCTGACCGAAGTCGATGCCCAGCTTCTCCTTGAGGTGCTCGACGAGCGCGCCGGTCCCGCAGAGCTGGCAGGACAGGGTGGTGCAGACCTGGAGCAGGTACCGTCCGGGCGGTTGGCGCTGGTACATGGTGTAGAAGGTGACCACACCCTCCACGTAGGCCGGCGCGAGGGCGAGTCGTCCGGCCACCGCCTCCATGACACCTGGAGAGATCCACCCCCATCGGTCCTGGCAGAGCCAGAGCAGGGGGAGGAGGGCGGCCTGGGTCGTGGGGTACCGCGCCAGGAGAGCCGTCACGGCCTGCTCCATCTCGTCGTCGAAGACCACCTCCGTGAGCTCCGAGGACGGGGCGACGGTGAGGGGAGGGGTCGACGGGATCACCGGTCACCTCCCCGCGAGACGAACTGCTTGCGCCGTCCCCAGTCGAACACGCCGGTGCGCCACAGGTAGACATAGGCCATGACGAGGAGGGCCATGAACGCGAGCATGTCCCAGAGCACGGTGGTGGAGTGGGTGGCGAGCAGCGACCGGTAGGTGACCGCCCACGGGTAGAGGAAGGCCACCTCCACGTCGAGGACGACGAAGACCAGGGCCACCAGGTAGAACTTCACCGGGATGCGCTTGTGCGCCTCATCCAGCAGGGGGACGCCCGACTCGTAGGGGGAGCGGCCGCCCGGGGTCTTCTGCCGGGAGCGGGTGGCCAGCAGCGCGGCCAATCCGAGCAGGATCACGGCGGTCGTCACCGCGAGCAGGAGGGTGATCAGAACTGGGAGGAACTGCTCGGCCATTCCAACGCCCCCATGTGGCCAATTTCACAAACGGCATGCTAGCAGGGTTTCGACCCTCGTCAACTGGGAGGGTGAAGGGAAGGGAGGTGGTGGGCGGGGACTCTGCTATGCTGCCGGCCAGGTCGGAGCCGGGGTCCCATGCGCCACGAAACCATACTTATTCTCGATTTTGGATCCCAGTACACCCAGCTCATCACCCGCCGTTTCCGCGAGCTGGGGGTCAAGTCGGTGATCGAGCGAGGAGACCTGCCCGGGGCCCGCATCCGCGACCTCGCACCCATCGCGGTGGTCCTCTCCGGAGGGCCCGCCAGCGTCTTCGAGGAGGGCGCCATCGCCCCCGATCCCGCCGTCTTCTCCCTCGGGGTGCCCGTGCTCGGCATCTGCTACGGCATGCACCTCATGGCCCACATGCTGGGTGGGGAGGTGCGGGCTTCGGGGCGACGCGAGTACGGGCTGGCGGAGTTGGTGAAGAGTGCCGACCACCCGCTGCTGGCGGACACGCCGGAGCGACAGCGGGTGTGGATGAGCCACGGCGACTCGGTGGAGCGGCTGCCGGAGGGCTTCGAGGTCATCGGGCGCACCGAGACCACCCGGGCCGCGGCCATCGCCGCTCCCGAGCGGAAGATGGTCGGGCTCCAGTTCCACCCCGAGGTGCGGCACACTCCCCATGGCGAGGCGATGCTCGAGGCCTTCCTCGACCTCGCGGGGGCCGCTCGCGACTGGCAGGTGGCCACGATCCACCAGGAGATGGTGGGGGCGCTGAAGGAGCGGCTGGCCGAGGGACGCGTCGTGTGCGGGGTCTCGGGGGGCGTCGACTCCACGGTAACCGCGCTGCTGCTCCGTGAGGCGATCGGCGACCGCCTCGCACCGATCTTCGTGGACACCGGTCTGCTGCGCAAGGACGAGGCGCTCGAGGTCGGGGAGCGGTTCCGCTCGATCGGCGTGCCGCTGCGGCACGTGGACGCGACGGAGCGCTTCCTGGCCGGGCTGGCCGGCGTCTCCGACCCGGAGGAGAAACGGCGCATCATCGGGCGGGAGTTCGTGGAAGTCTTCGAGTCCGAGGCGGCGACCATCCCCGGCGCGCGCTACCTTGCCCAGGGCACCCTCTACCCCGACGTGATCGAGTCCTCGGGAGTGCGCGGGACGGCGGCGGTGATCAAGACCCATCACAACGTGGGCGGCCTCCCCGACCGTCTCGGCCTGGAGCTCGTGGAGCCCCTTCGTGACCTGTTCAAGGACGAAGTACGACGCGTGGGTGAAGAGCTGGGGCTGGCCCACGAGTTCGTCTGGCGGCACCCCTTCCCGGGGCCCGGCCTGGCGGTCCGCATCCTCGGCCCCGTGAGCCCCGCTCGTGTGCAGACGTTGCAGGAGGCAGACGCCATCGCCATGGGCGAGATCCGCGCTGCGGGGCTGTACGACGAGATCTCCCAGGCCCTGTGCGTGCTGCTGCCGGTGCGCACGGTGGGCGTCATGGGGGACCAGCGCACCTACGAGGAGGTGCTCGCCGTCCGGGCGGTCACAACCAACGACTTCATGACCGCGGACTGGTACCGCTTCCCTCCGGAGGTGCTGGATCGGATCGCGCGCCGGATCGTCAACGAGGTCGCCGGGATCAACCGCGTCGTCTACGACGTGACCTCGAAACCACCCGGCACCATCGAGTGGGAGTAGCCGCCCGCCCGCCCGCTCCGTGAGGCCCGCCCACCCTGCCACCCCGTTAGGGGTGAGGCCGCCCGCCCACCCAACCCGTTAGGCCCACCCGACCACCCACCCCGTTAGGAGTTAGAAGTTAGAAGTGCCCCCACCCGACCTGAACGTGCTCCCTTCTGACCTCTAACTCGTGACTTCTAACGTCCTCACGTCCTCACCCCTAACCCTTAACCCCTAACCCCTTACGTCCTCACGCTCTCACGAGGGAGGACGGGTGGTCGGCCTCACGTCCTCCCGCGGAGTGCTATGATGCCGCGCGCCGCCGGTTCAGCCTTTCACCCGGCGGTTCTGCGCCCCCGGGGGGCGCTCGAGGAGTGATGCACATGGCGCGCAGAAAAGTTGTCATCATGGGTGCGGCCGGCCGCGACTTCCACAACTTCAACTGTCTCTGCCGGGACAACGAGGACTACGAGGTGGTGGCGTTCACCGCCACCCAGATCCCGGACATCGAGGGGCGGCTCTATCCCGCAGAGCTGGCGGGGTCGCTCTACCCGAACGGGGTTCCCATCCTCCCCGAGGAGGAGCTGGAGAGCGTGGTTCGCAAGCACGACGTCGACGAGGTGTGGTTCTGCTACTCCGACGTCTCCCACGTCTACGTCATGAACGTCGCCAGCAAGGTGATCGGGTGGGGCCCCCAGTTCAGCCTCTGCTCGGCCACCAGGACCATGCTCCATTCCACCAAGCCCACCATCGCCATCACCGCGGTCAGGACGGGCGTGGGCAAGTCCCAGACCACCCGCTACGTGTCGCGGATCCTGAAGGGTCTCGGCAAGCGGGTGGTGGCCGTCCGCCACCCCATGCCCTACGGCGACCTCGCGAAGCAGGCGTGCCAGCGCTTCGAAACCTACGAGGACCTGGACCGTCATGAGTGCACCATCGAGGAGCGGGAGGAGTACGAGCCCCACATCGACAACGGCTTCGTGGTCTACGCCGGCGTGGACTACGAGCGGATCCTCCGCGAGGCCGAGAAGGAGGCCGACGTCGTCCTCTGGGACGGCGGCAACAACGACACTCCCTTCTACCGGCCGGACCTCCACATCACCCTGGTGGATCCCCACCGCCCGGGTCACGAGCTCACCTACTACCCCGGCGAGACCAACCTGCGCATGGCCGACCTCTTGATCGTCAACAAGGTGGACACCGCCGACCCGGTCAAGGTCGAGGAGGTGCGTGGACAACTGCCGCGCCGCCAACCCCGGTGCCAAGCTCATCAAGTGCCGCTCGGTGATCACGGTGGACGAGCCGGAGCTGATCGCGGGCAAGCGGGTGCTGGTGGTCGAGGACGGACCGACCCTGACCCATGGCGGCATGACGTACGGCGCCGGGTGGCTGGCCGCCCGCCAGGCGGGCGCGGCGGAGATCGCCGACCCCCGCCCACACGCCGTGGGCAGCCTCAAGGGGACCTGCAGCGCTACCCCAACCCCCGCCACATTCTCCCGGCCATGGGCTATGGACCCGAGCAGACCCATGACCTGGAGGCGACCATCAACGCCACCCCCGCGGACGCGGTGGTGGAGGGAACTCCCATCGACCTGTCCCGCATCATCTCGGTCAACAAGCCCATCGCAGGGGTGACCTACGAGCTCGAGGAGGTCGAGCCCGGGGTGATGGAGAAGATGGTCGAGGCGGTCGTCTCGCGATCGTGACCCGGACCGGTCGGTCCATCCTGCTGTGGGGCGCGGCGTTCGTGATCGCGGTGACCCTGGGCGTCTTTCAGCGCATGACCGGCCCGACCTACCCGCGGTCGGTGGAGGTGCCGGTGGGCGCGGGCTCTCTGGAGCTCGCCCTGCCGCGCACCCACGGCGGAGCCGGAGGGCTGCGCATCGTCGTGCCCAGTCACGGGGAGGTGTCCGGGGGCCGCGTGCTCTGGCGCCGCTTCCCCACGGCGGAGCCGTGGCGGACCGAGGCCCTGCGCCCGGGGGAGCGGGGGCTCGAGGCCGTGATTCCGCACCAACCCCCCGCCGGCAAGGTGGAGTACCACCTGGAGCTGGACGCCCCGGCGGGACCGCGCCTCGTGCCCGCCGCCGGGACGGTCGTGGCGCGGTTCCGCGGCGACGTGCCCGCGGGGGTGCTGATTCCTCACATCCTGATCATGTTCGCGAGCATGCTTCTCGCCACCTCCGCGGTGCTGGTCCTCCTGTTCGACCGGGAGCGGCCGGCGCGCGGCCGCATCCTTTCGGCCATGGCCACCCTCGTGGTGGGCGGGTTGATCTTGGGGCCGGCGGTGCAGTGGCACGCCTTCGGGGCCTGGTGGACCGGGTGGCCCCTGGGCACGGACCTGACCGACAACAAGACCCTTCTGGCCGTCATCGCCTGGCTCCCTGCCACGGTCCTGGCCCTTTCCAGGCGTCGGGTCACGACCGCAGCGGTCGCGGGCTGGCTGGTGATGATGGCGGTGTTCCTGATCCCACACTCCCTCGGGGGATCGGAGATCGACTGGTCGGCCCGCGCGGACGCAGCGCCGGCGGCGCCCACCGACGTCTCCCCCTAGGTGATTCGCGGCGGCAAAGGCCGAGGCCGACACTCCGGGGGCGGGCATCGCGGTCTCCCGGGCTGATGACGTCACCTTGAAGTCGTGCCAGTTTGGGGAGATAGCTGTCCTGGGATGGTATCCTGCCGGGCGTGGCAGAGGTGGGACCGGGGCCGCTCGGGAGTCGGCAGCACCTGGTGGTGCGGGCTGGCGGAACGCGGTACGCCCTTCCGACACGGTGCGTTCGTCGGGTGATCCGTGCGCCCGAGCTGTGGCCGGTACCGGGTGCGGAGCCGCAGCTGCTGGGTCTCATCCAGTATGGGGGGGAGCCCCTGGCCGTTCTGGACCTCGCGATCCTTGCCGCGACAGAGGGATCCGCATCTCCCGGCCGGGAGGTGGTGCTGGTGCTCAGCCTGGCAAACGATCTCACCGTGGGGCTCGCGGTGGAGGATGCGGAGCAGGTCGTGGGACTGGATCAGCTGGGAGAGGGTGGGGTGGAAGCACCCTCCACCCCTGAGTGCCAGTCGGGCGTTCAGGTCCTGAACATCGAGAGCCTCTTCGAGGCGGACTGTCGCACCGGAGGCTGAGGTGCCCACCGGCGGGAAGGGATGGACCACATGGTGGTAGAGCGACGAGACACGAACGGGGGATCGGGGAGCGCGGGCCCCCCTCTGGGGAACGTCCGGCAGTACGCCGGCCTCGCGATCCTGGTGGGCGTGGGTCTGGTGGGCCTCGTGCTGCTGGGTGCGAGCGCGGACGCACCCTGGGAGTGGTGGGCTACGGCCGCCTTCGCGGGGCTCGGGATCGCCGGGGCGGCCGGGCACCTGCTGCTGGTGGAGCTGCCCTGGCGGCGATCGGCGGTGGAGCTGGCCAACCTCGAGCGTCGTCACGCGCGGGAGTGCGGCGCCCTCACCGCGGCCCTCAGCGAGCTCCACCACGGCGACCTGGTGGAAGCCACCGCGCCGCTGAGCGCCCTCGATCCGGACATGCGGCGGGTGGTGGAGGTCGCGACGGGGGCCCTCGGTTCCCTGATCGAGCAGATCCAGATGGCCTCCGTGGAGGTGGCGACCTCCGCCAACGGCGTCCGCGAGACCTCGGCCGACCTGGCGACCGGGTCGTCCCAGCAGGCTTCCGCGGTGGTGGACATCACCGCGTCCATGGAACGGCTCGCCCACAGCGCGGGGGAGATCGCGGGCAACGCCGCCCGCCAGGCCGACCTGGCGGCGCGGGCGGAGGAAGGCGGCGACGCGGGCGTGGCGGCCCTGGACGCGGCGGTGGCCGGGTCCGAGGCGGTGCTGCAGAGGATCGGCGTCATCGCGGAGCGCGCCGACTCCCTGGGGGGAGGGCCCGGGAGATCTACCGCGTGCTCGACCTGATCACCGAGATTGCCCGGGAGACCCACATCCTCTCCCTGAACGCCGCCAT
This sequence comes from uncultured Holophagae bacterium, assembly GCA_963844865.1. Lineage (GTDB taxonomy): Bacteria > Acidobacteriota > Thermoanaerobaculia > Thermoanaerobaculales > Sulfomarinibacteraceae > CAWJPY01. Next base: position 28,515 of record CAWJPY010000014.1, on the reverse strand, counting down.
CGAAGCCGCCGCAGCGGGCGGACACGGGGAGCGCTTCTCGGCCGTGGCCGAGGAGGTCCGTCGCCTGGCGGAGCGGTCCCGGGAGTCGGTGGACGAGGTGCGGTCCCTGCTGGACGAGTTCAGCGGCGCCATCCGGGCGGTGGACGTGGCCACCCAGGAGGGGAGCAGGGCGGCGGACGACGTGCTGGTCCGAAGCCGCTCCACCCAGGGGGCCATCGCCCAGCTCCGGGAGGCCCTGGCGGACACGGCTCGGGCGGCCCGGGACATCTCCCTGGCGACCGAGGAGCAACGGGGCTCCTCGGACCAGGTGGTGGTGACGCTGCGCGCCGTGCGCGGTGTGGTCCAGCGCACAGCGGACGGCCTCCAGCGCTTCCAGGGGGCCGCGGCGAAGCTGAATCAGCTCGCCCTGTCCATCCAGCTCCTCAGCCAGTCCTTCCGACTGGAGTCGCGGCACTCCCTCAAGCACCTGGCGTCGCGGTGGGCGCGGCGGCTGGTGAACCACGTGGGCAACCAGGAAGCGGTGGAGGTGATGCTCTCCGACCTCCTGCGGGAGCTCCCCTACGTGGAGGCCGCCTACTTCGTGGAGGCCAGCGGCGCCATGGTCGCGGTGGCTGCGAACCGGGACCTGGTGGGGGATCGCGACCTCGGCGAGGCCATGCAGGCGGGCAAGATGTACGCCGACCGGCCGTGGTTCCAGGCGGTGGCGCGGGAGGGTCGCCCGGTGGTGACCTCACTGTACGAGTCGCTGCTGACGGGACAGCAGTGCTTCACCATCGCGGCCGCGGTCCAGGAGGCCTCCCTGAGGGGCATCCTGGGCATGGACGTGAACGCCCGCAACTGGACCCGCATCTGAGGTGATGTCGGTGGCGTCCTCGCACCAGGACCTGCTCGTCATGTACCGCAGCGAAGCGCGGGACCGGCTGGAGCGCATCGCCGGCCTGCTGGAGGACGTGCAGCACGACAGCGAAGCGGCCGTGCGGGCGCGACGGGAGCTGCACGCGCTGAAAGGGGCGAGCCGGATGATGGGGCTGGCGGAGATTGCCGAGCTCTGCCATCGGGCGGAAGGGCTCATGGCCGACCCCTCCCCGGGGGCGGTCCGTGAGCTCATCCCGCTGCTCGACCGCCTCAGCGCCCTGATGGAGGAGCTCCCGATGGGGAGCGAGGGTGAGCTGCCGACGGGGCCGGCGGAGAGCGCCCCGGAGGAGCCGACGAGGGGCGGCCAGCCGGCGGGGGAGCCCGTGCCCGCAGAGCTGCGCGTGCGCGCAGACGTGCTGGACGGCCTGACCGACCGCGGAGCCCGGCTCCGGGTGCTGTCGGTGGCCGCGGGCCTTCTGGTGAAGCGCCTCTACCGTCTCGCCCGACTCGCCGACCGCTCCGGGCGGGAGCCGTCTCCGCGCCAGGCGCTGACGACCCTCGCGGTGGCCCTGGACCAGCTCGCCGTCGAGCTCGAAGCGGGGCAGCGCCGCGTCCAGCGCCTCGCGTCCGGGCTCCTCGAGACCCTCCTTCATCTCCAGGTCCAGCCCCTCCGGCCGGTGTTGCTGACGCTGGCGCGACACGCCCGGGAGCTGGCGCGGGGTCTCGGCAAAGAAGTGAGGGTGACCGTGGACGCGGGCGAAACGCACCTCGATCGCCGGATCATCGAGGCGCTGCGGGAGGCCTTCCTCCACGTGGTGCGCAACGCCGTCGACCACGGCATCGAGAGCCCGGACGAGCGCGTGGCCGTGGGCAAGCCCCGCCGTGGAAGCGTGCAGCTGCGGGCCTCGGCGGAGGGCGACAGGGTGCGCATCGCGGTTGCCGACGACGGCCGCGGGATCGATACCGAGGAGGTGGCGGCGACGGCTGTGCGGCGGGGTCACATGGGCGTCGAGGCGGCAGCCGTGCTATCCGACGAGGAGGTCCTGAACCTCCTCTACCTGCCGGGATTCTCCACCCGCGAGGAGGCGTCGGAGACGTCGGGCCGGGGCATCGGTCTGGATGCGGTGGCGGCGGCGGTCCGGGAGGTCGGCGGCGACCTGCGCATCAACTCCGAGCGGGGCCGAGGGACCACCGTCCTCGTCGAGGTGCCGCTGGCGCGACGCGGAGAGCGCGCCCTCATCCTCCAGGTGGGGCAGGCGTTGGTGGCCTACCCGAAGTCACCGGTGCGCTCGTTCCGCAGGCTGGAGCCGGCCACGGTCACCGACGACGGCGGGAGGCAGTTCCTGATGGAGGGCGGCGATCTGATTCGCCTGCGCAGCCTGGCCGATGTCCTGGGTCTGCCCGAGAGCGAGAACGGCACGGTGATCGTGAGCGTCATCGGCGGCGTCCATCTGGGTCTGGCCGTGGAGGCGGTGGTGGGGGAGGAAGAGGTCTTCCTGCGCCCCATGCCGCCGCGCGCGGGGGCGCCACGGGCGTTCGAAGGCATCGCGCTGCTGGCCAACGGTCGGCCAGTCCCGGTGCTGTCCCCCCAACGGCTGTTGGCCCAGGATGCGGTGGGGGACGGTCCGGGGGCCGGCCTGTCGTGGGCGGGGGACCTGAGGGTGCTCGTGGTGGACGACTCCACCACCAGCCGTGACATGCTGCAACGGGTGCTCGGTGACGCCGGGGTCCGGGTTACTGCGGTCTCCAGCGCCGCGGAAGGGCTGGAGTTCCTCGACACGCACGAGGTGGACTGCCTGGTGACGGACGTCGAAATGCCCGGCATGAACGGGCTGGAGCTCACCCGTACGATCCGCGCCGACGAGCGCTGGCACGACCTGCCGGTGGTGATGGTGTCCACCCGCGATGAAGCCGGCGACCGGCAGGCCGGCCTGGAGGCCGGCGCGGATGCCTACCTGGCCAAAGACGGAATCGACGGCGCCGGGCTGGTGACCCTCATCCGCGAGCTCGGCGGGGAGTAGGGGAGGGGTGAGGCCGTCACCCACCCAGCCTCGTGAGGGGTGAGGCCCGCCCACCCGACCACCCCGTGAGGCCGCCCACGCACCCAACCCGTTAGGAGTCAAACGCTCGACGTGAAAAGCCGAAGAGGAGCGCATGTCGGGCGGGTGGGGGCACTTCTCACGCCCTCACGTCCTCACGCCCTCACGGGCGCTACCAGTCGACGTCGACGCGCCGGGGCTTGCCGCCGAAACGGGCCACCAGCACGCAGCGGTTGCGCTTGCCGAAGTCGTAGAGCTCCCGGGTGACGCGGACATCCTCCCGGCAGTACTCGATGATCTTGTCGAGCTCCCCGGCGCCACCACTCGAGGGCCTGCAGCCCATCGGCCGACTTCCCCTCCCCGAGGGTCGGCACGGCCACGCTCTCCAGCTTGGGGCGGAACCCGAGCCGGCTCTCCAGCTCCTGCATCAGGTCCAGGGTGGGCAACGCGTCCAGGTCGCGGTCCGTGTACGCCCTGAGCACGTGGTAGTCGAAGCCGCGGATGTTGTAGCCGACCACCAGGTCGGCTTCGGTCAGGCAGGTCACCAGCTCGCCGACGGTGTCCTCGGTGACCACCAGGTAGTCGTCCCGCTCGTAGCGGTAGGCCACTCCCGCCGACACACCGAGGCGATGGAGCTGACTGCGTCCTCCCACCTCGTCGAAGGACCGCTGCGTTTCCAGGTCGAAGACGACGACCCTGCGATTCGGCGCCACCTCGCGGCGCGGGTTGTCCTCGAACAGGCCCATCTGACCGTCCCAGAGCTCCAAGGGAATCACCTCCGACGCGTGGGGTACGGGCGGTGGGCGGAGTGTACCACGCCGCATCGGCGTGATCGGTTAGGGGTTAGGGGTGAGAGGGTTAGAAGGCAGAAGTCAGCAGATGGGAGTGGGAAGTCAGGCGTCAGCTGGGAGCGTCGGTGGGGGGTGCGGGCACCTCTCGCTTCTCACTTCTCACTTCTAACCTCTGACTCCTAACCTCTAACTTCTTACTCCTAACGCGCCGGGTTGTCGGGCGGCCCTCACGGGGCGGGCGGGTGGGCGGCTATACTCTGGCCATGGCCGTAGACGCTGTCGCCGACATGCAACGGGGCACGGGACCACCGGTGGAGCTGCCCGGGTTCACGGGCCCACTGGACCTCCTGCTGTACCTCGTGCAGAAGAACGACGTGTCCATCTACGACATCCCCATCGCGCTGGTGTGCGACCAGTTCCACGATCACGTGGAGGCCATGGAGGAGCTCGACCTCGAGGTGGCCGGAGAGTACCTGTGGATGGCGGCATGGCTCCTGCAGCTCAAGTCGAAGATGCTGCTCCCTCGGGTCAGGGAGGGGGAGGAGGATCCGCGCGAGGAGCTCGTGGAGCGGCTCCTGGCCTACCGGCGCGTCAAGGTCCTGGCGGCGATGCTCCACGACCGCGATGTGGTCCGACGCCTGCTCTGGTCCCCGGCGGTGGCCGCCACGTTCGTGCCCCAGGAGACCGAGGTGGACTGGGAGGATGTGGACCTGCGCCTGCTCGCCCGCACCTACCTGGACGCGATGCAGCGCTTCCGCGCCGCCCATCCGCCGCCCCTGACCGTCGCACCGCTCCGTTTCCGTCTTCGCGACACCATGCGCCGCGTGTACGGCACGGTGTCGCGGGAGGGCTCGATGGCGCTTCTGCGCGATCTGCACAGCCGGGCCGACAGTGAGGAGGTCGTGGTGCTGGTGGTGGCGACCCTCGAGCTGGTGCGCCTCGGGGCCGTGTGCGTGGACCAGCGTCGGCCCTTCGCCGAGATCTACCTCCGCCCTGGAAGCAAGCCGCTGGACGAGGGGCGCCTGTCCCTCGAGGAGGAGGCACGTGGCGCCTGACGAGCTCCGAGCGGCGGTGGCGGCCATCGTCCTGACCGCCGGCGGACCGGTGCGCGCGGGCGCCATCGCCGAAGCGGTGGACCAGGCAGACGTGGACGAGGCCGCGGTGGAGGCGGTGCTCGCCGAGCTGGGCGATCGGTGGAGCGAACCCGGGAGCGGCATGCGCCTGGAGCGGGTGGCGGGGGGCTGGAGGGCCGCCACGCCCCCGGAGCTGGATCCCTACCTGCGCGCGTACCACGGGGTGGCGGCGCGTCAGCGTCTCTCCCAGGCGGCGCTGGAGGTCCTCGCCATCATCGCGCACCGGCAGCCCATCACTCTGCCCGAGATCAGCTTTCTGCGCGGCGTCGGCTCCGGCGGCGTGGTGCGGACGCTGCTCGAGCGCCGCCTCATCCGGCTCGCGGGACGCAAGGCGGTGGTGGGCAAGCCCTTCCTGTACCGGACGAGCAAGGAGTTCCTGGTGCACTTCGGTCTCGACCGGGCGGAGGACCTGCCCGATCCGGAGGAGCTGGTGGAGGAGGAGAGGGGCGGGATCGCCAACTAGCCCGGAGCACGTGGGGGTGTGGGGGAGAAGGCCTGGACGCTTCGGAGACGGCTCGCCACCGGGGTCAGGGGTGGTCTCAAGAGCCATATCTATAATAAAACACTTTTCTCAATTACGATATAGATCTTGACCAAACAGGTCTTCATGTTGAGACGCGTCGGATGTCGAGGAGCTCGTTCCTGGTAGCGTCCGCAAGCGAGGGGGCCGGCACACACTCCTCATCATCTGGAAGAGAAGCTGGGCGGAGGGGGCAGGATCTCGGCCGGTGCGCTTGGCCAGAGCGCGCTGCCGACATCGGCGGCGAGGGAGCGGACCCGTCGCTCCAGTGCGCCCAGAGCCATCACCCGCGTGACGTCGACCCACAGCCCACCGGCCACGAGGGTGGTGAGCCCAGGCAGGACCCCGGCGGTCCATCCCACGGCCAACCACACGGTGGCAGCCAACGCCAGCACCCCTCCGACCCCGGCGGCGTGCGCCGAGTGGGTCTCCACGGGCACGCACTCGACCGCCAGCTCCCACCCAGTCTCGAGAACATGGAGGTCGAGAGAGACCGTCTCCTCGACGTCGCGGCGGATGAGCCCGTAGACCAGGGTCCGCCACTCCAGAAATGCCTGCCAGCGCCCGTCCGTGGCGCGGGCCTCGTGCAGCCCGGAGGCCCGGAGGGCTTCCGCGATGATCCGTGGGGCGTCCGTGGGAAGGGTCTGCGACAAGGTCCGGTACTGGATCCGGAGGCTGCGATCGGGCCGTCTGCGCACGACGGCGGGGAGGTATCGGCCCAGTCCCATCACGGCAGTATGGGGGCGGTCCGCGTCACCGTCAAAGCCGCCTCCGGATATACTGCGCGTTGACCGGGCCGCGGTCGCGGAGGTTGGCGGCCGGCTTCGAGGGGAGGTCAGGGTGGACGACGAGCATCGCATCCCCGCCATTCGCGTGCTCATGATGCCGCGGGACACCAACCAGCACGGCACCATCTTCGGCGGCGTCATTCTCTCCCACATGGACCAGGCGGGAGCGGAGGAGGCGCGCCTGCACGGTGCGCTGCACGTGGTGACGGTCGCCATGAAAGAGGTGGTCTTCCACGAGCCGGTCTTCGTCGGGGACCTGGTCTCGTTCTACACCGAGCTCGTGGGGATCGGGAACACCTCCGTGACGGTGCGGGTCGATGTCCGGGCGGCGCGCTCCGAGGCCCGGGCAGAGGTCGTCAAGGTCACCGAGGCCGAGATCACCTACGTGAACGTGGACGGCAACCGGCGGCCGAAGGCCCTGCGCCCGGTCGGTGATCGTCCCCTGATCCAGGTGTGAGCCGTGGCGGGCCGCTCCGCGTCCGGAGTCGAGGCGGTCAATGCGCTCCTCGGCCGGGCGGTGGGGGCTGGATTGACGCCCGGCGCCGTGGCGGCCTGGGGTCGGGGGTCCAGTCCCGAGGTGGTGGGGGTGGGGCGCACCGCGGTGGGGGAGGCTCCTGCAGGCGATCCCCGCTCCTCGTGGTACGACCTCGCCTCGCTCACCAAGCCCCTGGTGGTGACCACCCTCTGCCTCCTGGCCCGCAGGCGTGGCGAGCTTGATCTGGACGTGCCACTGCAGGACCTCCTCGAGGAGACCAGGGGCACGGCCCTGGGCCGGGTGACGGTGGTGGAGCTTTTGACCCACACCGCCGGCCTTCCCGACTGGCTGCCCCTGTACGCGCTCACCTCCAATCCCCGGGAGGTGGCTGCCGTGTTGGCCGCACGTCCCCTCGAGGCGCATGGGCAGCCTCCCGTGCGCTACTCCTGCCTGGGCTTCATCCTCCTGGGAATGGCCCTGGAAAGGGTCGGTGGCGCGAGCCTCGACCGGCTGTTCGTCGAGGGGGTCGTCGAGCCTCTCGGCCTCGAGGACGAGCTGGGGTTCGTTCCGGGCCCGGAGCGACGCGTGGCCGGGGGAGCGGCGTTTGCCTCCGTGGAGCGCGAGCTGACGGCGGCCCTGGGTGAGGACCCGGAAAAGGTGCCACCGGCGGCGCCGGGGCGGCCCGATGATGGGAATGCCCGCTTCCTGGGCGGGGTCGCCGGGAACGCTGGGCTGTTCGGGAGTGCGGTAGGCGTCTATCGCCTGACCAGGGAGTACCTGCCCGGTGGGGGGGAGCTGCTGCGACCGGACGAGGCCGTCCTGGCGACGCGCCCCGGGGCCGCCGACGCGGGTGGCGTCCGCGGTCTGGGATGGCAGTTGGCCGCCTCTCCCGGGTGCTCCGCCGGCCCTTCCCTGAGCGGTGCCGCCTTCGGGCATGTGGGCTTCACCGGCACCTCGGTGTGGGCCGACCCCGCCGGGACGCCGACCCTGGTCCTGCTGGCCAATCGGCACCATCCGGGTCACCGCGGGGTGGATTTCCATCCCCTCCGCCGGCGGTTCCACGCCGTTGCCCTCGGCCCACAGCGGTAGAGCCCCGATCTCCGGCGCAGCCACCACTGCCACATTTCCGACCGGGAACGACGACCAGCTTCCTGTCCGCACTGCCCGGTGAGCGGTCACCGGGGGCACGCCCCGAGGGATGCGCCTGCTCTCGAGAGCCTCCGTTCCGCGCGCATGGGACGCTGGTCGCCGCGGCCGTTCGCTGGCGCTGCCACTGATTGCAGTGGCTGCCGCCGGTCCCGGCCCCGTCAGGTGCGCAGAGTGGTCATGCGGTTCAGGGCGAACAGGAGGGCCAGTGCGGTGGGGGCCCAGGCGGCGAGAAGCGCCGGCAGCACCGCGGCCTCGCCCAGCTTGCCGAAGACGGCCGTCAGCAGGTAGAAGCCGATCCCCAGGGCCAGTGCCAGGGCGACGCCTTGCATGGTGGTCACCCGACGCCCCCCGCGGTTGAGGGCGAAGGGGAGCCCGAGACAGACCATGACGATGGCCGACAACGGGTACGACAGCTTCTGATACCAGCGCACGAGGAGCTTGTGCGGACGGTACCCGGAGGCCTCCAGCTCGCGAATATAGGCGTGCAGCTCGCCAAACGACATCTCGTCCGGACCTCGGTACTCTTGGCCGAAGTAGGTGGGGCCCTCTGCGATGCCCAGCTCTCGCGGCCGGTCGATGGGATGGAAGGTCTCGCTGCCGTCGCCGGCGATCTCCCGATACCAGCCGGAGTCCGCGATCCAGGCTCCGTTCACGTACCTGACCCGGTGGGCGAAGAGGCTGAAGCGCAGGTGCATGTTCTGGTCCACCCGGAACTGGGTGAACTGGAAGAGGGTCTGGGACTCCGCGTCGTAGCGGAGGAAGTTGTAGAACGTCGAGTCGTCCCTGGACAGCAGCCACTGGCGGTGAGCGGCGCTGTAGGAGCGCGCCGTGGTACGGCCGCGAATGCGGTCCAGGAGGCGCTCCTTCTCGCGGTTGGCACGGGGCACGATGGACTCGGAGAGCGTCCACATGAGGCCGCTGCCGAGGGTGGCCACCAGCAGCACCGGAATCATGAGCCGGAACAGGGAGATCCCGGCCCCCTTGAGGGCGGTCAGCTCCTGCTGTCGTTCCAGGACGGTGAGCACGATGAGGAGGCCGATCAGCAGCGCGAAGGGAATGATGTCCAGGATCACCTGTGGGACCAGGTTCCAGTAGTAGCCGAGGACCACCTTCAGGGACGCTCCGTGGGCACTGATGTCGTCGATACGATCCGTGAGGTCCACCACCACGTACAGCAGCGAGGTGCTCACCACGACCAGGGCCAGGGGCCCCATGAGGCGGCGCGTCACGTAGCGGTCGAGCAGCGTCGGGAAGCCGAAGGCGTAGGTGCGTCGCTGCAGGGGGAGGGGGATGGAGCCGGTCAGCGACCCCGGTTGCATTCCTGTGGCCATGCGGCGCGCACGGCGCCGTCGCCGCCATTCCCGCCAGGCCTTCACGGTGCGCGCCATGATGCCTGCGCCAGGATGCCGCTCTCCCAGCCAACGGCCCATCCGCACCATGAGGATCAGAGCGATCACCGTGAGCACGATGTTCGGCAGCCAGATCCCGAGCCACACCGGGATCTTCCCTTTGGCGGCCAGCAGCTCCCCGTGGTTGTTCATCACGTAGTAGGCGAGCACCACCCCGACGGAGAGGACGAACCCGCGCCCTCGGGCGCCGGCTCGGGAGCCGACCCCGAGGGGGAGGGCGAGGAGGGCGAAGACCGCGCTCGCGGCGGGAATCGCCAGGCGACGATTCAGCTCCAGCCCGGCCAGGCGGAGCTCATGGCGCCGATCCTCGGGCGACATCCCCTCCTGACCGGTGAGATCGCCCCCGGCCAGGAAGCGGACCAGCTCGCCGGTCTTGCGCTCGCGCATGGCCGGGTTGTAGTGAATCACGCCCGGCTGTTCGATGCGCGGCTTGAAGAGCTGCTCCTCGTTCCGGTTGACACGGTAGGTCTCGGGGCTCGACCGCAGGAACTGATATGTGGTCGCGTCCTTGAGCATGATCCACGGCTGCTGGCTGCCCGACACTGACTCATTGACATCCGTCCCCCGGCTCTGCGACGGCGCGCGGGGGCCCGCGACCACCACGTGACCGCGGCTTGCGAGGATGAGCCGCTCCTGCCCGGGGTCGCTGCTGTCGTAGGCGAAGACGTCACGCCACGTCCCGTCGTCATCCACGTGCCGCACGTACAGCAACAGGTTCGGGAAGTCCTCGTAGAAGACCTTCGGCTCGATCCGTCCGATGTTCTTGGCCGACGTGAAGAGGCGAAGCCTGAGGTCCCTGAGGTCTCGATTGGCATTCGGGATCACCACCGTGAACAGGTACACGCCCAGGAGCGTCAGCGCGAGCCCGAGCGCCAGGATCGGCCGCAGCATCCGCCGTACCGAAATCCCTCCCGCCTGGAGCGCAATGGTTTCGTTGTCGGCGTTCATCCGCCCGACCGCGATGAGCACCCCGAACAGGTAGCCCATGGGAATGGTCAGGACGACCACGTGCGGGAGCGTCGCCAGCAAGACCGCGCCCGCGTCCCGCAGCGGGAGCCCCCGGACGAAGATCTGCTCGGCCAGGGAGAATAGCCCCTGCATCAGGAGCAGGAACGTGTACACCACGAACCCAAGGGTCGCCGGCACGATCACTTGCCGTGCCACCAGTCGATCGAGGGTTGTCACCAGCCTCACGTCGATGGTCCCTCCGTCCGCGCCATCGCCTGCAAAGTGTAACCCGGACCGCGCCTGAGGTGCGGTGGGGGATTCTCCACAGGTTTTCCACAGGGTGAGGGAAACTCCACAGGCTTCATGGTCACATGCAATGTCCGATAAGATATATTATGTCAACCTGCATGATGATCCCGGCGCGCGGTACCGTTCCCACATTCCTGAAGCTCCCTCTCCTCCGACGCTCAGAGACTTCCTTGTGGGCCGATGGAGGGTTCACACTGGGGTGTCGTTGACCCAGGCTGCGGTGAGCGCGGCGAGGAGGTCAGTCGTGGGAGGCGATCTCGGCCCGGAGCCGGGCGATGACGTCCTCGAGGGCGGCGATGACCTGCTCGGGATCCGGCTGCTCCGGGGTGCGGAACGACAGGGAGACGTTGACCGGGCGGTCTGGAAAGCTGAAGCGGACGATGAACGGGCGTGCCGGCGGTGACGGAGTCTGGCCGGGGTCAGCTTCAGGTGGCTGATTGGTGGAAGCGGGCGCTCCGGCCATCTCGTGGCGTCGGGCGCGCACCTCCTGCCGGTCGAGCTCGTCCTCGACGATGGCCTGGATGAGCCGGCGCATGGCGTCGACATCGCCCGCCTTGGCGATTTCCAGGAGGACCCCCTTGGCCGTGATGTCGGCATGCCGACAGAGCTCGCGGATTTCGGGTGGGATCTCCAGGAGCTTGAGAGCTTCGGTGACGGTGACGCGGGAGCGCGCCACCGCCTCGGCCACGTCCTCGTGCGTGTAACCGTACTTGGTGACGAGGGTGCGAAAGCCCTCGGCCTCCTCGAAGGCGGTGAGGTCTTGGCGTTGCAGGTTCTCCACCAGCGCGATCTCGAGGGCACTGTGGTCGTCGACCTCGAGCTCGATGCAGGGGAGCTCGCTGAGTCCGACCTGCATGGCGGCGTGGAGGCGCCGCTCACCGGACACGAGCTCGTAGCCGTCTTCCCGACGGCGGACCAGGAGGGGCTCTAGGACGCCGTGCTTCGCGATGCTGGCCACGAGGTCGTCCAGGTCGCCGAGGGTTGTGCGGGGTTGGTCGTGATTGCTGGTGATCGCGGTGACGCGGATCATGCGGCCGATCCCCTCCCCCATCCGCTGGGCGAGCTCGTCGACGAAGTGGCGGTCATGGCGCATGCGTCGTTTCGGGGGGAGACCGACGTTCTTCTTACCTGGAGCCGACACGCTGCAGAACCTCCTCGCACACGGCGTAGTACTCGTAGGCGCCCGACGAATCGGGGGCGTGCTCGAAGATGCTGCAGCGGTGGGCCGGGGCCTCCTCGAGACGGACGGACTTGGAGATGACGGAGTTGAAGACGAGGGGCCCGAAGACCTCGCGGATCTCCGCCAGGACCTGGCTGGCCAGCACGGTGCGGCGGTCGAACATGGTGACGAGCACGCCGAGCATCTGGAGCTCGGTGTTCGGGCGCGCCTTGATCTTGTCGATGGTCTCGAGAAGATCGTCGGTGCCCTCTAAGGCGAAGTAGGAGGACTGGATGGGGATGAGGACGTGGGTCGCGGCCACGAGCGCGTTCACGGTGATCAGACCGAGGGTGGGCGGGGTGTCGATGATGACCGCGTCATAGGCGCGATCGAGGCTGTCCAGGCTGTCCTTGAGGCGGTAGGGGGCGTCGAGCTCCCCCACCAAGGTGACCTCGAGCTTGGCCATGGCGATGCGGGAGGGAGCCACCCAGAGGTGCTCGTTCGGGCCCTCCACCACGGCCTTGCCGAGGGGGATCGTACCTCGGAGGACGTCGAACATGTTGCCGTCGATCTTGTCGAGCTCGACGTTGGACATGGTGGAGTTGGCCTGGGGGTCCAGGTCGACCAGCAACGTGTCCAGGCCCTTCTGCGCAAGCCCGGCGGCCAGGTTGATGGCGGTCGTGGTCTTGCCCACTCCCCCCTTCTGGTTGGTGATGGCGATGATCATGCGTGCTCGGCCTCCGCAGTGGTGGCGCGTTCACTATAGGGGTGCGCCCGAGAGGGTGTCAACGGACGGGGGTCACGCGCGAACCGGTCGCACGCCGACCCGCCATCGGGTCGTGGTCATCAACGAGCCCCAGCTGGGTGCTGGAAGGGCGGAGATGACCGAGGCCACAGCCGCCGGGTCGATGGTGAGGTCCTCCGGGGAGAGTGCGCTCGCTGACAGAGGCAACGGCTACATCTCGTAGTCGCCGAGGTCTTCGGGGCGCAGTCGCTCGAGGATCATCTTGATGGCCTCCTCCTGGGAGCTCTCGGCCACCAGGGCCTGCTCGAGCACGTTCCGCGCGACGAGCACATCCGCCTGGGTGCGGAGGGCAATGGCGAGGGCGTCGGAGGGACGGGAGTCGACGTTCCGGACCTCGCCGTTGTCACCGGTGAGACGGATGGAGGCCAGGAAGACGCTTTCCGTGAGGCTGTGGATGAGGATGTGGTCCACGGTGTACCCCATGGCCGTGATGAGGGACCGGATGAGGTCGTGGGTCATGGGCCGCGGAGTGGTCACGCCCTCCAGCTGGAGCGCGATGGAGTTGGCCTCGCACACGCCGATCCAGATGGGGAGATAGGCGTTCTGCTCGGCCTGCTCGAGGATCACCACCGGCATGTTGGAGACTGGGTCCATGACCAGCGCGCGCACGGTCATCTTGACCGGGGGGTCGGAGGTGGGTGGGACGGTCATGGATACCAATGTGCGGGACCGGGGAGCCCTTGTCAAGGCGCGAACGACACCGCCGACTCAAGGACGGGGAGACGACGTGATCCGCCCACCATCGTGCCGCGCAGGGAGTGGGGCCCGGCGGCCAGGATGCGCACGGACACGAGGTCCCCGATGGCTTCCGCCCCGGTCTTGGGGAAGTTCACGACTCGGTTGTCCTCTCCCCTCCCCTGCCACTCCTGGGAGCTGCGGCGGCTCTCGGCGTCGATGAGCACACGGACTTCGGTCCCCACCAGGCGGGCGTTCTCCTCTCCGGTGATGCGGTCGGCGAGCGCCAGGACGCGCTGGAGGCGGTCGGCGGCGACCGCGCTGGGGACCTGCTCGGGATAGCGGGCGGCCGGCGTGCGCGGACGGGGCGAGAACGCGAACGCGAACACCTGGCCGAAACGGACCTCCTCGAGGAGGTCGAGGGTCAGCTCCACATCCTCCTCACGTTCCCCCGGGAAGCCCACGATCACATCTGTGGAGAGCGTGATCGTCGGGATCGCCGAGCGGACTCGCGCCACGAGGTCGAGGTACTCCTCCCGGGTGTACCGGCGATGCATCCGAGCCAGGATCCGGTTCGACCCAGCCTGGAACGGGAGATGCAAGTATTTTGCGATAGCATCCTTAGAGGCTATTGTCTTTATGAGACGTTCACTGAAATGCCGGGGGTGGGAGGTGATGAAACGCACCCTGTCGAGGGCAGGTTCGGAAGCCGCTGCGTGCAGGAGTTCCGCCAGGTCCGCTCCGCTCTCCGGGCAGCGGTAGCTGTTGATCGTCTGCCCGAGGAGCTCGACCTCTCGCACACCTTCCGCCGCCAACGCGCGGACCTCGTCCAGGACGGCGGCCAGCGGTCGGCTCCGCTGCCTCCCCCTGGTGTAGGGAACCACGCAGTAGGTGCAGTACTCGTCACAGCCTTCGATGACGGTGACCATGCCGCGGACGGGGGAGCGGCGGGCGACCGAGCCGGGGTCGTCAGTCTGAGCCCGGTCGAAGCCGGTGAGCACCGGGCGCTCACCCCGGGCGACGGCGTCGAGTGCCTCGCCGACGAGAGGGATGCACCCCGGCCCGAGCACGAACGCGACCGCCGGAGAGGTGGCGAGGAGGGCCTCCCCTTCCTGCTGTGCGACGCATCCGCACACGCCGATGAGCGGGCGTGGACCGGGTCCGGCGCCGAGGTGCCCGATCCGGCTCACGATCTTGTGCACCGGCTTTTCGCGCACCGAGCAGGTGTTGAGGAGCACGAGGTCCGCGCCCGCAGGGTTCGGTGCGGGTTCGAGACCGAAGCGGCGCAGCGCGCCCTCCAGGCGCTCGCTGTCGTGCCGGTTCATCTGGCAACCCCAGGTTTCTATGAAATAAGATCTCATTCCTGCATCTCACTCGAGGAGGCATTATACCGCGACGCCCTTCCACGCCTCGGCGGGCGGATCGCACGCGGCACCACCGTACGTATCGGATGCGCGGCGCCGTCGCCGCTGCTGCCGTCCACCACCGCCTGGTCTCACGAATCCCGGGAGACCTGGCAGCCGGAGGTCAGCTCCGGTCAGGCTCCACGACCTGCACGCCGCCGAGGTCCTCGGGCTTCACACTCTCGTTTCGAGGGGTCCCTTCCGGGGACGGTGTGGGTCGTCCGAGACCTCGGAACCAACCGGGGCTCGAGCCCGCACGGCGGGCGCGCTCCAGGATCTGAGGCAGTCGTTGCTCCTCCTCGGCGAGACGCTCTTCCAGCCGCTGTCTCCGACTCAACGCCTCGTCCAGCTTGGGCTTGATGACGCCGTCCCGATACATGGGGTCGTCCCGGGCGTAGAAGTCGCGCCAGAGCGCGGGGATCTCGCGATCGAGGCCGTCGACCTGCTCCTGGATGGAGCTCAGGAGCTCGAGCTGCTTCTCGTACAGGCCGCGCCAGTACTGGCGCTGCTCCGCCTCGTCTCGAGCCGCCTCGTCGTTCGCGCGTCTGCTGGTGCCGGGCGGGGGTGCGGGTGCGACCCCCTTGTCATCCTCCAACCGGAAGGGCATGGACAGATCGCGCTTTCCGGTGTGTGGGGCAGCTCCGGGCGTCGCGGTCTTGGTGGAGACCTCGGTGATGTGGCCGCGACCGGAGTACGCACCCAGGGTCTCGTTGGTGATGACGATTGAAGTCGGCCGCGCAGAGGGCGTCGCCGTCGGGGCCGGCGTGGGGGTGGCCCGTTCGTCCGCCGTCGCCCACGTCCCGGCAAGGAAGACGCCCACGGCCAGCCAGAGCATGCAACGGGAAGTCTGTGCCATCTCGTGTCCCTCCCCGGGACCTCGGTCCTCTCCTCCCAGTGTACGGCACATGGGACCGCTCGGAGTGTGATGGTTGTGCAAAAGTCCGGGGAGGCCGCCCGACGCGGTGGGCGCAGGACCACGCGCAGACCGCCGGTGCCCCACCGTGCCAGCGGCCGGGAGCCACGTTCTCGCCCGCATGGGATGGATCAGGCGCGGTTGGTCCCGGTTCGCCCGTACCGATCCTCCAGCCGGACGACATCGTCGAGCTCGGGGGTGGACACCTCCAGCAGCCGACAGTCGGTGAGCGCGGACATGCGGTGGATCACGCCGGGTGCGATGTGAAACACCTCCCCGGGTCCCAGATCCTCGGACTCCAGTGTCGACACCTGGAGCCCCGTGAGGAGTCGGAGGCTGCCATCGAGGACGCGCAGCGTCTCCTCCTTGCGCTCGTGATACTGCAGGCTCAACGCCTCTCCGGCGCGGATGAAGAGGATCTTCCCCACGTACCGCGCGGTCTCGGCGAAGATCTCCTCGTGTCCCCAGGGTTTGTCCACGAATCGCGGCTCGCGAGCAGCCATGGTGCGCTCCTTGTCCCGGGACGTCACTCCGGGCTACACCCGAATCTTGATCTTGGTGAGGGACAGGGCGAGACGCTCCAGCAGGTACTCCCGAACCTGGCGCGCGGTCACCATCTGCAGCGCCTGCCGCGCCATGTGGACCGACTCGCGATAGGAGAGCTGCCGGAGCAGGGCACGCACCACCGGCACCGCCTGCGGGTTCATGCTGAAGCGGGTGAGCCCGAGGCCCAGGAGCACCGGCACCATCAGTGGGTCCGCGGCCATCTCGCCGCACATCCCCACCTCGGTCCCCTCCTCCCGTCCGGCCTCCACGACCTGTGCAATGAGGCGCAGGACAGCAGGGCTCGTGGGCTGGTAGAGGGAGGCGACCCGTTCGTTGGACCGATCCACAGCCAGCGTGTACTGGATCAGGTCGTTGGTCCCGATGGACAGGAAGTCCACCTCCCGCGCCAGCTCCCGGGCCATGATCGCCGAGGAGGGCACCTCCACCATGGCGCCGAGGGGGATGTCGTCGGGGACCTGGTGACCGGTGCGGCGGAGGTCCGCACGCTGCTGTTGGACCAGCAGGCGGGCGGTGCGGAACTCCTCGACACCAGAGATGAGGGGGAACATGATGCGGACCCGGCCCGCCGGGAACTCCCCGGCCAGCCGCAGCAGGGCCCGCAGCTGGGTGATGAAGAACTCGGGCTTGGAGAAGCAGAGCCTGATACCACGCAGCCCCAGGACCGGGTTCGGCTCCATGCCCCCGATGACCTCCCGCGCCAGCTTCTTCCCCCCCAGGTCGAAGGTGCGGATGGTGGTCGGCCCGAGGCCCATGGTCGCCACGATGTCGCGGTAGACCGCGAGGTGGTCCTCTTCGCTGGGCAGTGCCGGGCTCATCTTCATGTACAGGAACTCGGAGCGGTAGAGGCCGATCCCGGACACGTTCCAGGCCATCGCCGCCTGGACCTCGTTGGGAAGATCGATGTTCGCCAGGAGATAGAGCTCGCGCCCGTCCCGGGTGATCGTCGGAGCGACCCGCATGGACAGGAGGTGGGACTGCTGTTCGTGGTATTCGCGCTGGCGGGAGCGGTACTCGGCGACCTCTGCCGGGTTGGGGTCGAAGATCACCCGGCCCTCGAAGGCATCCAGGGCGATGTTGTGGGCGTGGCGGGCGCGCTGACAGATCCCGTGGGCACCCACGATGACAGGAATGCCGAGGGAGCGGGCGATGATCGTGGTGTGCGCGGTGGGCCCGCCCATCTCGAGTGCGAACCCGAGGATCTTGTCCAGGGGTAGCTGCACCGTCGTGGATGGCGGCAGATCGTCGGCGACGAGGATCACCGGGCGATCCAGCTTCTCGAGCTGCTCCAGATCGATGCCGTGAAGGGTGCTGAGGATCTGGTTGGCAACGTCGATCACGTCCAGCTTGCGGTCTGACAGGGCCTCGTCGGGCAGCTCCTCGAACCGGGCCACGAGCGTGCCCACCACCTGATCGAGTGCCCACTCCGCGTTGACCTGCTGGTTGCGGATGATCCCCTCCACCGGTTCCACCAGGGAGGGATCCGAGGCGATGAGCTGGTGGGCCTCGAAGATGCCGGCGTACTCCTGCCCCATCTGTTGTGAAGCGCGCCGTTGGTGGTCACGAATGCGTTCCACGGCGGCGGACACGGCCTCCCGAAAGCGCTCCACCTCCTCTTCGACCTCGTCGGGGGGGATCGGGATGCGCACCGTGGAGATGGGAAGGGTCTCGTGGATCACCGGCTCGCCGATGGCGATCCCGGGGCTCACCCCCATCCCGGTCAGGAAGTTGTGGCTCACTCCCCTTCCCCGAACCGGTTTTCGAACAGTCTGACGATGGCCGCCAGGGCCTCCTCCTCGTCATCGCCTTCCGCCCGCACGTTCAGCGGTGTGCCCTTGGTGGCGGCGAGTGTCAGGAGGCCGAGGATGGACTTGGCGTTGACCTCTTCGTCGTCGGTGCCGATGAAGATCTCCGACCGGAAGCTGTTGGCGGCATGAACCACCTTGGCCGCAGCCCGGGCATGAAGCCCGAGACGATTGCTGATTTCCACCTGCGTCCGCATCATCAGCGACTCCTACTGGCACCGATCACGCTCCAGGATGACGGGAGCCGGGGTCCTCGGCCCGCTCCCCGTGGGCCTCGCCATTGTAGCCGGTGTCGGTCACACCCCCTGCCGCTTGGAGCGAAGGAACTCGCTGGCCACCCTGATGCTCTTCTGCCCGGCGGAGGTGAGGCGGACCGCCAGCTCATGCAGGGGCAGATCCTGGCTTCGCAGGGATCCCAGCTTGATCAGCATCGGCAGGTTGACGCCGGTCACGATCTCGATCCGGTCCGGCTCGAGGAACTGCAGGGCGAGGTTGGTGGCGGTCCCACCGAACATGTCGGTCAGCACCAGAACGCCCCCACCCTGGTCGAGCTGGCGCAGGCGGTCCTTCAGGGTCTTGGTCGCATCCTCCGAGTCCACGTCCCAGGGCAGCGCGATCGCGTCCGTCTCCCCTCCCAGGTGTGGATCGATGGTACGGGCGGCATCCAGGAGCTCCACCGCCAGGTTGCCGTGGGTGAGCACCAGCACGGAGACCATGTCCCTTACCTCCAACGTTCTTTGTCACGGTGGTGGACCACCACGTCGTAGCCGGCAGCGCCGACCGCCTCGCCGAGGCGCTGCGCGACGTACACCGAGCGGTGTCGCCCTCCCGTGCACCCGACGGCGATCATCAGATCGCTCTTGAGCTCATGACCATAGCGCGGCAGGAGGTAGACCACAAGATCGACCAGACGCCCCACCGCATCATCCACCTCCCCATGTGCATCCAGCCACTCCGCCACCCTCGGGTCGTCTCCCGGCAGCTCCCGCAGGTCGTTCTCGAAGTAAGGATTGGGGAGGAAGCGTACGTCGAAGACCAGGCTCGCCGTGGCAGGGACTCCCTGCAGGTAGGAGAAGCTCTGGACCTCGACGGCGAGCTGCTCCGTGTGCACCGCAGTCCCCGCCAGGGAGAGGATCTGCCGCTTCAGGTCGTGGGGCGACAGGCTGGTGGTGTCGACGACCAGGTCGGCGAGGGCGCGCAGACCGGCCATGGCGGCCTCTTCATCGGCGATGGCCTGCTCGAGGCTACGATCGCGGAGGGGATGGGGTCGTCGGGTGAGGGAAAAGCGGCGGAGCAGGACGTCCGGCGACGCCTCCACGAACACCACCCGGAGGGCGGGACAGGTCCTGCTGAGCTCGCGGAACACCTCGGGGAACTTCTCCCTGAGGCCGCGGGCGCGGACGTCCAGAACCACCACCAGACGTTGAAGATCGTTCTCCGCCGTGGCAAACAGCTCCGGGACGAGCTCCAGCGGGATGTTGTCGACGCAGAGATACCCCAGGTCTTCGAGGCTGCGGCTGAGTACGCTCTTGCCCGAGCCGGAGAGTCCCGTGATGACGAACGGCCCCCGGAAACGATCCTCAGTCATCGCCCTCCTCGCTCGACTCCTGGGCCAGGGAGTTGATCGCCTCCAGGAACGTGCGCTCGTCCTGGATCCCGCGCTGGGCGAGAAGGCACTTGCGCACCGCGGTTTCCACCAGGATCGCGAGGTCACGACCCGGCGCCACCACCATGGTGTAGCTCGGGATCTCGACGCCCAGGATCTCCTCGCTGGATCCCCAGCTCGGGTTCTCCATCAGGCGTTCCCGCCACTTCTGCTCCAGGTCCTTGGCCCCCGGGCTGAGCTTCATCAGGCGGATCACCAGGGACACCCGGACCGCCGGCGAGGTCGCCGTCATCCCGAAGTGCTTGCGCACGTCGATGATCCCCACTCCGCGCAGCTCGAGGTAGTTCTCCAACAGGTCGTGGGGGCCGCCGCGCAGGCGGTGATCGTGGATCCGTCGGATCACCACGATGTCGTCCGCGACCAGGCGATGCCCCCGGTGGACAAGCTCGAGGGCACACTCGCTCTTGCCGATGCCGGGATCGCCCAGGATCAGGGTACCCAGGGAGAACACGTCCAGGAGCACGCCGTGCATCTGGACGCGGGGCGCCAGCTCGTCCTCCAGGAACGTCGACAGGCCCTGGATGAGGTCCGAGGTCCAGGCATGGGTCACGAGACAGGGCACCCCCATCTCCTCGCACCGCCGCAGCACCGCATCGTCGGGGCACAGCCCCTTCGCGGACACGATCCCCGGCACCTCGAGGTCCACCACCCGATTCAGGCGTGCGCGGGCCTCGGCCGCCTCCAGGGTGCCGAGGTAGGCGAACTCCGATTCCCCGAGGATCTGCAGCCGCCCCGGCTTGACGTAGGGCAGGTACCCGGCGAGCGCCAGGCCCGGCTTCTGGATCCTGGGATTGGTGATGATCCTGGAGCCCAACCCCGCGCCTCCGGCGACCACCTCCAGATTCAGGTGCTCGAGCTGCTTCTCGGTCAACAGGCGCTTCACGGGGACGGCATGGGGCGTGCTCACAGACCCTCCGCTTGCGCCACCTCGTCCAGCACGTCGAGGACCTCCTGGACGTTCCCTGCGTCCAGCAGTCGCCGACGCACCTCCGAGCGCTTCAGCAAGCGCGCGATCTGCGAGAGCACCTTGAGGTGGGCCGCCGGCTGGTCGGGCGGGGACAGGACCACGAAGACGAAGCGCACCTTCTCCTCGCCCGAGGGCACGAAGTTTACCGGCGCGGAGAAGCGCGCCAGGGACACCTTGATGTCGTGCAGGTTGGCGATCTTGCAGTGCGGGATGGCAAAGGCATCCCCCACCGACGTCGACCCCAACGCCTCGCGCTCGAGCAGGCAGTCCACGACGGACCTCGCCTTCAACCCGGTGCGCTGAGCCACGTGCTCCGCCACGGCCTCCAAGGCCTGCGGCAGCTCGGACGCATCGAGGTCCAGGTAGACGTCCTCTGGCTCGATGAGGTCTTGGATCTTCACGTCAGATCTCGGGCGTGATCAGCCCGAGGTTGTTGTCCGGCCGTCGGTAGAGCACGTTGATCCGGTCGTTCGAGGAGTTTCGGAACACGAAGAAGTCGGTCGCCTCCCGCTCCAGCTGCATCACCGCTTCCTCGATGCTCATGGGCTTGATGGGAATGCGGCTGGTCTCGACCACCCGCGGTTCGCCCGTAGCGATGGACGCCGACTCGATGACGTCGACGTTCCATGCCCCCTCCTCGCCCCGCTGCCGCTGCTTGTGGTGCTTGAGGCGGCCCTTGGCCCGCTGGGCCTGGATCTCCAGCTTGTCGACCGCCTCCTGGATCGCAGCAGTGAGATCCTTGTTCTGACTCGTGGACTTGAGATCGAAGTCCTTCCCCTTGATGAAGAGGTCGGCCACGTAGAGGTGGCGTTCCTGGTCGACCTCGAGACGGACATCGATGATGTCGTTGAAGTACTTCCGGATCCGCTTCAGCTTCTTCTCTGCGAGCTGTCGGGTCTGATCGTTGATCTCGACCTTCCGCGCGATGTACTCGACTCTCATGTTCCTCCCCCGTGGGTCAGAAGACCTTCTTGCGCTTGTCAGATGACGGGATGAACATCTCCTCGCGGTACTTGGCGACGGTTCTCCGTGCCAACCGGATCCCCTCGCGTTGGAGCATGCGCATGATCTTGGAGTCGGAGAGAGGACGGTCCGGGTCCTCAGCCTCGATCAGCTTGCGGATCCGCTCCTTGACGACGACCGACGACACATTCTCGCCCCGGGCCGAATCCACGCCGGAGTGGAAGAAGAACTTCATGGGGAACAGACCGCGCGGAGTGTACATGTACTTGTTGCTGACGACCCGAGAGATCGTGGACTCGTGCATCCCGATGTCCTCGGCGACCTGGCGGAGGACCATGGGCCGCAGGTGCTCGATGCCCTGGTCGAGGAAACCTTCCTGGAAGGAGACGATGCTCCGCGCCACCTTGTAGATAGTGCGTTGCCGCTGGTCGATGCTCTTCATGAGCCACACCGCGTTGCGCATCTTCTCGCGCAGATAGCTCGAGACCTGGGGGTCGAGGGAGTTCCCGTTGAGCATCCGTGCATAGCGCGAGTTGATGCGCAGCCGTGGCAGCCCGTCATCGTTGAGGGTGATGACGTACTCGTCCTCGATCTTCTTCACGTACACGTCGGGCTCGATGTACTGGTTGCGGTCCGAGCCGTACATCCTCCCCGGCTTGGGCTCCAGACGCTGGATCACATCCAGCACGGGGCGGAGATCCGCCACGTCGCAGTCGAGGTGGTTCGCCAACGTCTCCCAGCGCTGGTGGAGGAAGTCCTCCCAGTGGTCCGAAATCACGTGGCGCACGACCACGAGAAGACTCTCTTCGTGCTCTCCGTTGGGGTTGGCCACCAGGCCCTCGACCTGGGCCAGCAGGCACTCGCGCAGGGTCCGCGCCGCCACCCCCGGCGGGTCCAGGGAGCGGACGACGGCCAGCGCGGTGGCCACGTCCTCTTCCCGGGCCCCGGTGGCATGAACGATCTCCTCGTCGGAGGCCCGCAGGAACCCGTCCTCGTCCAGGTTGCCGATGACGAACTCGCAGATCTCCAACAGGTGGTCGGGGCAGTCGAGGAGGTGGAGCTGCCACAGCAGGTGGTCGTGCAACCCGGGCGACGCCGACACCACGTTCTCCAGGGGGACCTCGTTGTCTCCCGAGTAGGCCGTCATGGACGGTCCTTCCGGGCGGAAGTCCCCGAGATAGTCGGCGAAGAACGCCTCCACGTCGATGTCGTTGTAGGTCTCTTCTTCCGAGGGGAGCGGGTTCTCATCGCCGCGCGTCTCCGGCTGCACCGCTTCGGACGGCCCCTCCGTCCCCGCGGTCTCGCCGAGAGCCTCCTCGACCTCCCCGTCGGCACTCCCGGTCGTCGCCGCCTCCACCTCCAGGATGGGGTTCTCCAGGATCTCCTGGGTCAGTGCTTCCTCGAGCTCGAGTCGCGACAGCTGCAGCAGCTTGATGGCCTGCTGCAGCGACGGGGTCATGACCAGCCGCTGCGCGAGCTTGAGGTGGAGCTTCTGTTCCAGTGCCATGTCGAGACCGTGTACCCTCGCCTTTCCGTGAGCAACCTCGCGCCCGCCCTCGATGCACTCGTTGGCCGCGCCTCGCCCGGCCACGATCGCGGATCACAGCCGGAAGTCTTCTCCGAGGTAGATCCGCCGCACGTCGACGTTCTCCGAGAGCTCGACCGGGGCGCCCGTAGCAAAAATCTTGCCGTCCTTGATTATATAGGCGCGGTCGGTGATCTTCAACGTTTCCCGGACGTTGTGATCTGTGATCAAAACCCCTATTCCGAGTGACTTGAGATGACGAATGATGCGTTGGAGGTCGAGCACGGCGATCGGGTCGATGCCGGCGAAGGGCTCGTCGAGGAGAATGAATGTGGGGTCGATGGCGAGCGCGCGCGCCACCTCCAGACGGCGCCGCTCCCCACCGGACAAGGTCTCGGCACGCTGCTGCCGGAGCTCGAAGAGTCCGAACTCCCGGAGCAGGCGCTCGATGCGCTGGTGGGCCTCGTCCGCGTCGACCCCGAGGGACTCCAGGATCAGCCAGATGTTGTTCTCCACGTCGAGCTGCCGGAAGGCGCTGGGCTCCTGGGCGAGGTAGGCGATGCCCATGCGGGCGCGGCGGTACATCGGCCACTCCGTGATCTCCCGGTCACCGAGGATCACGTGGCCCTCGTCGGGCTCCACGAGGCCGACCATCATGTAGAACGTGGTGGTCTTGCCGGCGCCGTTCGGGCCCAGGAGCCCCACGATCTCGCCCGGCGAGATGTTGAGGGTGATCCCGTCAACGACCCAACGGCCGCGATACGTCTTGCGCAGGCCCTTGGCGGTGAGATCCAGAGCTTTGGGGCTCAGGGAGCGTCCTCCGGATAGTAGATGGTCTCGGTTCCCCCGGCGACGGTGACCGTACCACTGGCCTGATCCCAGGTCAACGAAGAGCTCGACACGCTCGTGCCGTCGGCGTCGGTGAGCTTCACCGGCGAGCCGGTGACCACGACCGTCTGGGAGTCCACGTCCCGGACCGCCTCCTGGCCCGTCATGCGACGGTTCTCCACCAGGTCCACCAGCTCGACGCCGCCGCTGGCCTTGACCTTCCGGATCTTGCGCGACGCGTCGAAGGTGATGGCGAGCTGGCTCGCCGTGAGCATGGTCGAGGGGTCGCTGTACCGAACATTGCCCGAGAACGTGGCGACTCCGGTGGTTCGGTCCACCTTCAGAGATCGGGCAACGACCACGACGTCGTCGCCGGGCTTCGCCTCGGGATCGAGCTGGACCGCCGGCATGGTTGTGCGCACGTGGCCGGAGGCATCCAGCGCCTCCCCCTGCTCGTGGTAGATGAGGTCATCGGCGAGCAGCAGACGGTGGCCTTGCCAGAGCCGTGCGTTCTCCCGCATGTGGTAGACCCCGCCGTTCTCGGAAATGTCCAGCACACCGGCCGCGAAGTGGACCGGCACGTCCTCCTGCCCGGCCTCGGTGCCCAGGACCTGAACGTCCTGCAGTGTGCCCTGGACGTTTCCGCGGGCCTCCACCCGCTCGTCCGAGGTGAAAAACTGCGCCTGGTCGCAGCTCACGCGTCCCTGCTCGGAAATGATCACCGCTCGGGTGGCCGAAACCGGGTCGCCCTGGATCATGACCAGCCCGGCCGACGAGGAGAGCCGCGCCCGCTGCCCCCGTGCCTCCATTCCCTGCCCGGACACGACCACCTCTCCGTCGAGCTCGACGTCGGTAGCTTCGCCGTCGGCGAACCAGGCCCGGGCGTTCTGGGCCCGAGCCCGCCGGCGAGGGCCGCTGGTGGGCACCTCGTCCAGGCACACCCTCTGCTCGGCACGCAGGTTGAGGACCTCGCCGGAGCGGGAGATCACACCGCGGAGGGAGAGTGCCTGGAGCGTCCGCCGGAAGAAGCCGGGCCCGTTGAGAAAGCTGACCTCGATCCAGCGTCCGCTGGTTCGAGCGGCGATCTGCCAGTTGTCGTTGGCGTCGCGTTCGGCGACGATCCTCTCCGCCCACGCTTCCACGCCGCTGCCCGAGGCCCGTGGTGCCCTCTTGATGCTCACGCCGCCCTTGAGCACGATCCGTTGGGGAGGGCCGCCCCCCTTCTCCACATCCATGACCGCCTGCGGAGCCGTCACCACGGAGCCCTCCTGCTCCAGGCTGACGCCGTCGGGGAACTCGACACGGTCGGCGGCGCGCGCGTAGGCGATCACCGGCGCCTTCAGGGAGACGCCTTCTCCGGATCTGAGGATCGCGTCGCCCGTGAGCTCGAGGCGATTGGACTCCAGCGAGTAGGACGCACGTCCCGCCTGTCCCACGCTCTCCCCGTCGGTGAACATCACCTTGGCGTCGGTGATGAAGCTGCGGCTGGCGGCATCGAAGCGGCCGTGAGCCGTGGTCAGCATGCCGCCGCCGGGGAACTCCACCTGCACCGGCCCTTCCAGGAGAGCGTCCCGGTTCTCGACGTTGAATCGGGCGGCCTCGCACGTGACGACGGGTCCAGCCTCCCCGTGATCGTAGAGCTGCAGGCGGACGCCCTGGATGTCGTACCAGCCGGAAGACTTGCCCAGCGTCTTGGCGGAGCGAAGCGCGAACACGAGCTTGCCCGCCACCCGCTCGGCGTATCGGAACCCGGTGTAGATCCCCTCGACCTGGTCGCTGCCCGAACGCTCCACCTCTGCGGTGGCGACCTCGGCCAGGGCAGCCTTGGGGGGGCGAAGGCGGGTCGCCACGATGGCCGCGGTCGCGGCCAGCAGGACCAGGATGAGGCCACCGGTGATCCAGCGCAGCAGGCGGCGTGTGGAGGCCTTCATCGCAACGACTCAGCGGTCGCTGTAAACTCCAAGGCCCCGGAACTTCTTGTACCGTTTGGCCAGCAGCGCGTCCGGCTTGAGGCGACGAAGCTGACGGAGATGGCGCCGGATCGCCCCGCTCACCGTCTGGGCCATGGCGGCCGGATCCATGTGCGCGCCCCCCGCCGGCTCCGGCAGCACCTCGTCCACGACGCCCAGCTTCTTCAGGTCGGCGGCCGTGAGGCGCAGCGCCTTGGCGGCATCCTCCGCGCGGGCCTGGTCCTTCCAGAGAATGGCCGCGCATCCCTCCGGCGAGATCACGGAGTAGATGGAGTGCTCCAGCATCAGAATCCGGTCCCCCACGCCGAGACCGAGGGCGCCCCCGGATCCCCCCTCTCCCGTGACCACGACGACGATGGGCACGGGCATGCGGGCCATCTCCAGGAGATTGCTGGCGATCGCCTCCGCCACCCCGCGCTCCTCGGAGTCGATGCCCGGGTAGGCGCCCGGGGTGTCCACGAAGGTGATGATCGGGCGCGAAAAGCGGACCGCGAGCCCCATGATCCTCAGCGCCTTGCGGTAGCCGTCAGGGCGCGGCATGCCGAAGTTGCGGCGCAGCTTCTCGGGAGTGTCGCGCCCCTTCTGGTGCCCCACCACTGCCACGGGCTCGCCGTCGAAGAATGCGAAACCCGCCACCACCGCCTCATCGTCGGAGAAGCGGCGATCGCCGTGCAGCTCGGTGAAGTTGGTGAAACAGCCGGCCACGTAGGACAGGGTGTAGGGACGTTCCGGGTGGCGGGCGAGCTGGCACCGCTGCCACGGGCTGAGGGAGGAGAAGACCTTCTCGATCGTCGTGGCGAGCTCCCGTCGTGCATGCTCCACAGCGCTCGACCCGCCGGCGGAACCGGCGCTCGCCTCGAGCTCCTCGACGCGGGCGCGCAGCCTTTCGATGGGCTCCAGGAACGGTAGCATGGGCACAGCCACGTTGGGACTCTAGCAGAGGGTTGGAGGAAGGGTCAAAGTCACGGGGAAATGGCACCACCACCCAGGCTGGACGTGGTGTGAGGTCGACGCGTCGCGAGAGGTGTCGCGTCGGACACTTCGAGGTGGGCGCCAGGCCCCGTCGAAGACGATTCGACAAGCCCTTTCGCTTCATCCTCGGCGGTGCCTGGCGCCCCGATGTGCTCCTGGAGCCCCTCGTCACAGGGCGGCCTTTCCGGCCGAGGTTGCTGACGCTGATCGCTGCTCAGTGAGATCCCGTCCGGGAGCGGTGCGGGCGCACGAGCACGACGCTGATGTTGTCGTTGCCGCCCCGTTCATTGGCGGCGGCGATGAGGCGGGCGGCGATCTCCTCCAGGGACCCTCCGTCCTGGAGGAGGTCGGCGATCTCGGCGTCCGTGAGCATGGAGTTCAACCCATCCGAGCAGAGCAGGTACAGATCATCCTCGTCGAGCTCCGTCTCGAGGATGTCCACTCTCGGCTCGTTGCTGCCGCCGAGCGCCTGGGTCACCACGTTCTTCAGGGGATGGGAGCGCGCGGCCTCCTCGGTGAGAAAACCCGCAGCCACCTGCTCGTGGACCCAGGAGTGATCGTCGGTGAGAGCCGAAAAATCGTTGCCCCGGAGGCGGTACGCGCGGCTGTCGCCGACGTGACAGATGATCAGGGTCCGGCTCCCGGGAGGATGAACCGCGGCCACCACAGTGGTGCCCATCCCCTTCAGGTTCGCGTCGCGCCGGACCGCCCTGGTGACCCGCTCGTGACCGGCCAGGATGGCGTCCACCAGGAGGTTGGCGGGAGCCGAGCGGGCCATGTTCCAGTGCTGGGGCCAGGTCTCGGCATCGGGGCTGGAATGGTCCGAGAAGGTCCTGATGATCTCCTCCACCGCCAAGCGCGAGGCCACCTCTCCCGCCGCGTGCCCGCCCATGCCGTCTGCGACCAGATAGAGGCCGAGGTCGTCATCGACCACGAAGACGTCCTCGTTCAGACGTCGTTTCATGCCCACATCGGTCGCTCCCCAGGCGTCCATCGACATGCCGTTCCGGCTCTCTTCCCCCACCCCCTCAACCCTTCCGTCGCAGGCGGTCGAGGAGACCGCCCGATTTCGACTCGTCGGTTTCCGCACAGGCGGCGAGCGCACGGGCGGCCTTGCTGTTGGTGGGGTCCAGGGCGAGGGCCTCCTGCGCCAGGCGGGCGGCCCGCGCCGCCAGCCCAACATTCAGACAGGCCAGCGCGGCCTCGGCCTTGAAGCTCGCGTCGTTCGGCTCCAGCTGCATGGCCTGCTCGAGATGCCGCAGCCCGTCGCGCTCGCGACCTTTCAGCCTGACCAGGGCGTAGCCATACAGATACTGGGCCTTGGCGCTCTCCTCGTCGTGATCCACGGCCGCCTTGAGCGGGGTGACGGCCTCGGCCACGGCGCCGGCGCGCAGGTGCTCCGCACCCTTGCCCAAGAGGCGACGCGCGATCTCCTTGCGATCCATGGCGGCGGTGGAAGCCGATGCCTGCGGCCTCCGCAACGCCATGTCCATGTCGTACTTGGCACGGCTCTCGGGCCGGCTGAGCACGTTGAACGCCTCGGTGATGGTCTGGAACCGTTCCTCGGCCTGCTCCCGCTCCAAGCCCGCGAAGCGGTCCGGATGGTTCTCGCGGGTCAGACGGCGGAAGGCGGCGCGGATGTCCTCCTCGTCGGCGTCGGGCTTGACCCCGAGAACCGGAGGGGTCGCCAAGCGCATGGTCGATTTTGCGATCGCAGCGGTAGGTCATCTGCGCGGCGGATTGGCCATTGCCTCAATTCTTGCCTGCATGCTGTTTGCCGCGGTGTCGGGTTCAAGCCCCGCAACGGTGGTCGCAGTAGGTTCCATCGTCATCGCCGGCATGGTACGCAACGGTTACCCGAAAGAATTCGCCGCCGGTGTGATC
>CAWJPY010000013.1:0-396317 GCA_963844865.1 uncultured Holophagae bacterium | reverse complement strand
CTTTGACCAGATCTTCCTCGGGAACCGACTCCCCCATCAAAATGGCTGACAACTGCTTCATTTTGACTGAAACAGCAGCGTGCCCGGGATCCCGTTCGGCTCGCGATTCACCCACGACCGGTGCTTCTCACTGATGGCACGATGGCTGCTATGACATCTGCGGACAGCCCCAGCCGATGGATCCTCGTCGGCGGGTTGCTGAAGGGATACAGCACGCGGGGCGAGGAGGGGTCATGCAGGAGCTGGCAGCTCGCCTCGAGAGCTCGTCCTCAATCAGGGCCCGCAGATCCTGGTCGCCATCGCACCCGGCGTCGGCGGCGCGTCCTCGCGGGAGACGCTCGGCGGCTCGCAGCGGAAGATCGAGAAGAAGGTGCCGCCTCGAGGCACCGGGACCCCCATGAAGACGACGTCCCCACCACCGTCATCGAGGCTTCACCCCTGCGGGAGGAGCCGATCCGCGCCGAGATCTTCGGTATCGAGCGCCTGGAGCAACACGCCGAGAGCCTGGCCGCGGCCCAGCGCACGACCGAGAAGCCCTCCAAGGGACGGAATCTCCTCGCCCGGGTCGAGGACAACGCGCGCGTCCTCCTGGCCGCGTACCGGGACATCGCCGAGACGGTGCGGGAGAAGCGGGAGATCACGCCCGCCGCGGAGTGGCTCCTCGACAACTTCCACGTCGTCGACGAGCAGATCCGGGACATCCGGGACCACCTCCCGAAGAGCTACTACCGCCTGCTGCCCAAGATCGCGGAGGGCCACCTCGCGGGACACCCGCGCGTCTACGGGCTGGCCTGGGCCTACGTGGCCCACACCGACAGCCGGTTCGAGCTGGAGACGCTGCAGCGATTCGTCCGCGCCTACCAGCGCGTCCAGCCGCTGACCATCGGCGAGCTGTGGGCGATCGCCATCCACCTGCGCGTGGCCCTGGTGGAGAACCTGCGGCGGTTGGCGCAGCTGATCGTCCGCTCCCGTCAGGCGCGGGCCAAGGCCGACGAGCTGGCGGACCGGCTGCTGGGCCTCAGCGGTTGGCCGGTGGAGACCGGTGAAGGACGTCCTGCGGCGCCTGGGCGACGGCCCCCTGCCCGACGCCGTTCGCCGATGCAGCTCTTCCAGCGGCTCCGCGACCAGGACCCCTCGGTCCTCCCGGTCCTGGATCGGCTCAACGAGATGCTGGCCGCCCAGGGGACGTCGGCCGACGAGGTGGTCGCCCGCGAGCAGCATGCCCAGGGCGCGGCCAACGTCACCGTCCGCAACATCATCACCAGCATGCGCTGGATGTCCTCGGTCGACTGGACCGGCTTTCTTCGAGTCCGTCAGCCTGGTGGACGAGACCCTCCGCGCGCGTCCCGGGGTTCGCCGAGATGGACTTCGAGACCCGGAGCAAGTGCCGCGCCCAGGTCGAGCTGCTCTCCCGAGGCTCGGGGCGCTCGGAGCTCGAGGTGGCACAGGAGGCCGTGCGCCTGGCGGCCGACGCCGGCGGCGAGAGTCGCCGGAGGACAGCCCCGGCAGCGGAGGGGCCGGAGGAAGCCGCGGCCGGGCCCCCGGAGAGCGGCCCTGGGCTCCCCGGTGTCCGGTGTAGGCGTGCCGAGGAGTACCCGGCGTACTACCTGCTGTCCCGAGGACGGCAGGCCTTCGAGAAGCGTCTCGGCTTTCGTGCTCCCGTGCGACTCCGGCTCCGCCGTTTCTATCGCGCCCATGCGACCGGCGGCTACCTCGGAGCCATTGCCGCCCTCACTGCGGTCCTGCTCTCGCAGCCTTCTCTCCTGCACCTGGACTGCCGGGGCCGCCCTCCCGGTCCTCGTCCTGCTGGGAATCCTGGGTCTCGCGCCCGCCTCGGAGGTCGCGGTGGCCCTCGTCCATCGCCTGGTGACGCTGCTCGTCTCGCCCAGGTCGCACCCCAAGCTCGAGCTCTCCAGAGGAGTGCCTCCTGCAGCTGCGCAACCATGGTCGTCGTGCCCACGCTTCTCACCAGCCCGGCCGACATCGAGGAGCAGGTCGAGCGGCTCGAGGTGCACTACATGGCGAACTCCGAAGGGCAGCTCTCCTTCGCCATCCTCTCCGACTGGACGGATGCCCGCCATGAGCACATGCCCGGAGACGACGAGCTCCTTGCCGCCCTGGTCGACGGCATCGACCGCCTCAACGAGAAGCACGAGGGCCCGCCTGGAGGGGGGAAGCGGTTCCTTCTGTTGCATCGCCGGCGTCTCTGGAACCAAGGGGAAGGCAAGTGGATCGGATGGGAAAGGAAGCGAGGCAAGCTCCACGAGCTGAACCGCCTGCTCCGCGGCGCTGAGGACACGACGTTCATCCCGATCAACGGACAGCCGCCGACGGTGCCGCGAGGGGGTTCGCTACGTCATCACCCTGGATGCCGACACCCGGCTTCCCAAAGGGGCCGCCTACCGGCTGATCGGGGCCATGGCGCACCCGCTCAACCGGCCACGATTCGACCCGCAGAGAGGGACGGGTCGTCGAGGGCTACGCGATCCTGCAGCCCCGGATCACGCCGTCTCTGCCGACCGGCCCCCGAAGCACGGCCTACCAACGGATCGTCTCGGGCCCCGGCGGCGTGGACCCCTACGCGGCAGCGGTCTCCGACGTGTATCAGGACCTCTTCGAGGGGGGCTCCTACACGGGGAAGGGGATCTACGACGTCGACACCTTCGAGGCGGCGCTGGAGGGGAAGGCCCCGGAGAACACACTCCTCAGCCACGATCTCTTCGAGGGCGTGTTCGCACGCGCGGGGCTGTTGACCGACGTCGATCTCTTCGAGGAGTTCCCAACCAACTACGGGTCGGCTGCCCGCCGCCACCATCGGTGGGTGCGGGGCGACTGGCAGCTCCTGCCGTGGATCCTGGGCCGTCGCGCGCGACGCCGCGGGCGCAGCCGGCGGACAGCTCACATCCCCACCGAGGGCCGCTGGAAGATGATCGACAACCTCCGCCGCAGCCTGGTCGCGCCCTCGTCGCTGCTCGCAGCGGTGGCCGCCTGGGTCCTGCCGGCGTCCCTCCGCTGGCTTGGACCGGCCTCCTCGTCGGATCCGTCGCGGTGCCGGCCGTGATCCCGGTTCTCGACAACCTCGTCCCGCGGCGGTCGGGGATCTCCAAGCGCAGCCACCTGCGCGCCGTGGGTCGCGACATCTACGTGGCCCTGTCGCAGACGTTCCTCGCCATCACCATGCTCGCCGACCAGGCATGGCTCATGGCGGATGCCGTCGTGCGCACGCTCGGGCGGCTCTACGTGACGCGGCGGAACCTCCTCGAGTGGGTGACGGCCGCGCAGGCGGGATACGGAGCCGACGCTGGGGCTGATGGCCTTGTACAGGGATCTCCGCTGGGGTGTCGTCGTCGCCCTCGGAGCCGGCTCGCTCGTGTCGTGCTCAAGCCGGAAGCCTGGCCCGTGGCGACGCCGTTCGTGCTCCTCTGGGTGCTGGCGCCCGCCTTCGCCTGGCGGATCAGCGTTCCCTCCAAGGCCGCGACGTCACAGACGCTGTCGACCCGGGATACTCGCTCGTTGCGGCTCATCGCCCGCCGGACCTGGCGTTTCTTCGAGACCTTCGTGAACGAGGAGGAGCATGCCCTCCCGCCGGACAACTTCCAGGAAGACCCCGAGCCCGTCCGAGCTCACCGCACCTCGCCGACGAACATGGGTCTGTATCTGCTCAGCACGATGGCCGCCCATGACTTCGGGTGGATCGGGACCTCTGGACACTGTCGCAGCGGCTCGAGGCTACGCTCGAGACCATGGCCGGGCTGCGCAGAGTCCGAGGCCACTTCTGCAACTGGTACGACACCCGGGACCTGAATCCGTTGGAGCCGATCTACGTTTCCACCGTGGACAGCGGCAACCTGGCCGGGCACCTGCTCGCCCTGGCGCAGGCGTGCCGCGAGCTCGCCCATCGCCCGCTCTTCGGCCCGGAGGTCCTGGAGGGCGTCCGGGACGCTCTCCACCTCCTTGTCGAGTCGGTGCGACAGGCCGAGCATCCGCAGGGTCCGCAGACGGTCACCGCGGCGCAGCTCCTCGAGGCCACGGAAGGGATGATGGCCGTTCTGGACGACCCCCCGACGGTTCTTCCTGATTGGGCCCGGCGCCTCGAGGATCTCGCCGCCGAGGCGGAGCAGCTCCTGGACATCGCCACCACCCTCTCCGACAGCGTCGATCGAGGATCCGCGTCCGAGGTCCTGGTCTGGGCGAGGGCGACCCGGGACTCCATCCGGAGCCACGCTCGGGACCTCGAAGCGTCCCTGCACGTCGACGGTCCGGATCCGTCCCTGGTGGCGGAGACCACCCTCGAGCGTCGTCTCCTGGCCCTCGCCCTGCTCGCCGAAGGTCTGGTCCAGGCCATGGACTTCCGGTTCCTCTTCGATTCCTCGCGCAGCCTCTTCTCCATCGGCTACCGCGTCGCCGACCGCAGCCTCGATCCCAGCTGCTATGACCTCCTGGCCTCCGAGGCCAGGCTGGCGAGCTTCGTTGCCATCGCCAAGGGCGACGTCGGGCCGCGGCACTGGTATCACCTCGGCCGGGCTCTGACGCCCGTCGGCCGCGGGGCGGCGCTCGTCTCCTGGTCGGGATCCATGTTCGAGTACCTGATGCCGCTCCTGGTCATGCGGCAGCCCGCCCACAGCCTTCTCGACCTCACCTGCCGGCTGGTGGTGGAACAGCAGATCCGCTACGGCGCGGACCGCAGGGTCCCGTGGGGCGTCTCCGAATCGGCCTACAACGTTCGCGACGTGCAGCTCACGTATCAGTACTCGGATTTCGGCGTGCCCGGATTGGGGCTCAAGCGGGGCCTGGGCGAGGACGTCGTCGTGGCCCCCTACGCCACCGCCCTCGCCGCCATGGTGGAACCGAGGGCCGCGGTGGAGAACTTCGCCTCTCTCCAGGAGGCCGGAGCCCGAGGCGCCTACGGCCTCTACGAAGCACTCGACTACACCCCTTCGAGGCTACCGGAAGGGGCTCGGGTGGCCGTGGTTCGCGCGTACATGGCCCATCACCAGGGGATGACCATCGTTGCCTTGGCCAACGTGGTCCACGACGGCCTGACCCGAACGCGCTTCCACGCCCATCCCATGGTCCAGGCCACCGAGCTGCTCCTGCAGGAGCGGACGCCGCGCGCGGTCGCGGTGGCCCGGCCCCGGGCCGAGGAGGTGCGGGTGGCCGCGGTGGTCCGCGACCTCGTCCCCCCGACCCTGCGCCGCTTCGAGTCGCCGCACGACATCACGCCCCGCACCCATCTCCTGTCCAACGGCCGCTACACGGTGATGGTCACGGCCGCGGGCGCCGGCTTCAGTCGATGGGGCGACCTCGCCGTCACCCGCTGGCGGGAGGATCCGATCTGTGACAGCTGGGGCTCGTTCATCTTCCTGCGGGACGCGGAGACCGGTGAGGTGTGGTCCGCCGGCTTCCAGCCCAGCGGAGCCGAAGCCGAGACCTACGACGTCGTCTACTCCGAGGACCGGGCCAAGATCATCCAGCGCCATCGGTCATTGTCGACCGTCCTCGAGATCGTGGTCTCCCCGGAGGACGACGCCGAGATTCGCCGGCTGACGGTCACCAACCTCGCGGACGAGGGCCGCCAGATCGATGTCACGTCCTATGCGGAGGTCGTGCTGGCCCCGCAGGCCGCGGACGAGGCCCATCCCGCGTACTCGAACCTCTTTGTGCGAGACGGAGTTCGTCCCCGAGCTCGGGGCCTTGCTGGCGACACGACGTCCGCGGTCGGCGGACGAGCCTCGGGTGTGGCTCGCCCATCTGATCGCGTCCGACGAGGAGACGGTCGACACCGTGCAGTACGAGAGCGACCGCGCACATTTCTTGGGCCGTGGTCGCGACATTCGGACGCCGCGGTCCGTGGTCGACGGGGAACCCCTTTCGAACACGGACGGGACGGTCCTGGACCCCATCGTGAGCTTGCGGCAGCGACTGGCGATCCCCGGTCGCGGGACGGCCCACGTCGCGTTCACGACGCTTGTGGGCCACTCTCGGGAGGAGGTCCTCGCGACGGCCGAGAAGTACCGCCAGCGGGCAACCTTCGAGCGGGCGAGCTCGCTCGCCTGGACCCAGGCCCAGGTCCAGCTGCACTACCTCCGGATCACCCAGGACGAGGCCCATCTCTTCCAGCGCCTGGCCAACCGCCTGCTCTACGTCGATCGCACCCTGCGTGCGGCCCCCCAGGAGCTGGCCAGGAACCACGGCGGCCAGTCCGGGCTCTGGGCGTACGGCATCTCCGGCGATCTTCCGATCGCCCTGGTGCGCATCGAGACCGAGGAGGAACGGGAGGTCGCGAGGCAGCTCGTGCGGGCGCACGAGTACTGGCACCACAAGGGCATTGCCGCCGACCTGGTGATCCTCAATGCTCAAGGCACGTCCTACGCCCCGGGCCTGCAGGAGTCCCTCGAGGCCATGGTGCGGGCGATCCAGCCCGCAGCTGGCCGCGACGGCCATCCGCGGCGTGGAGGCGTCTTCGTGCTCAGGGCCGACCTCGTGCCACAGCCGGACCAGCTCCTGTTGCAGGCGGCGGCGCGAGTGGTGGTCCTGGCGCGCCGGGGCTCACTGTCCGAGCAGGTCGTGCGGCTGCAGCGGACGAGGCCGGGGCCGGTTCCGCGTCCGCTCCGTGCGCCGCCTGAGCCGACCGAGACAGTCCCCCCGCCCTCACTCGAGCTCGAGCTCTTCAACGGCCTGGGTGGGTTCACGCCGGATGGCCGCGAGTACGTCACCGTCCTGGGCAGGGGTCAATCGACGCCGGCACCCTGGATCAACGTGGTGGCAAACCCGGAATTCGGGTTCCAGGCCTCCGAGTCCGGCTCTGGTTTCACGTGGTCCGTGAACAGCCGGGAGAACAAGCTCACGCCGTGGTCGAACGATCCCGTCAGCGACCCTCCGGGCGAGACGTTCTACGTCCGGGACGAGGACAGCGGTGCCGTGTGGGGGCCGACCGTCCTCCCGATCCGCGAGGAAGCCTGGCCCTATGTCGTTCGGCACGGTCAGGGGTACAGCCGCTTCGAGCACACGTCGCATGGCATCGCACTGGATCTCCTGCAGCTCGTGCCTGTGCGGGACCCCGTCAAGATCTCCCGCCTCACCCTGGAGAACCGGTCCGACCGCACGCGGCGGCTCTCAGTCACGGCCTATGCGGAGTGGGTGCTGGGGGTCGCGCGCAGCCGCTCCGCGCCTTTCGTGGTCACCGAGATCGACCCCGAGACCAGAGCCATGTTCGCGCGAAACGCCTGGAACGGGGAGTTCGCGGGCCGGGTCGCCTTCGCCGACCTGGGCGGGCGTCAGACCTCCTGCACCGGCGACCGTCTCGAGTTCCTCGGCCGCAACGCGAGCCTCCGCCACCCTGCATCCCTGGAAAGGGGGCGGGAGCTGTCGGGGAAGACCGGAGCGGGCCTGGACCCGTGCGCCGCTCTGCAGACGAAAGTGGATCTCGACCCAGGAGAGCGTGCCGAGGTCGTGTTCCTGCTGGGTCAAGGGGAAAGCCTCGACAACGCCCGAAGCCTCGTGGAGCGCTACCGCACGACAGACTGCGACGGGGCGCTTCTCGAGATCCAGGAAGCCTGGGAGGGGGTACTGGGTGCTGTTCAGGTCAAGACGCCCGAGCCCTCGATGGACCTCCTTCTCAACCGATGGCTGCTCTATCAGACGCTCTCCTGCCGGGTCTGGTCCCGGTCCGCGTTCTACCAATCCGGAGGGGCCTACGGGTTCCGCGACCAGCTGCAGGACGTCCTGGCCCTGGCGGTGACACGCCCAGACATGGTGCGCGAGCACCTGCTCCGGGCCGCTGCCCGCCAGTTCCCCGAGGGTGACGTCCAGCACTGGTGGCATCCTCCGACCGGCCGCGGAGTGCGGACCCGCATCTCTGACGACCGCCTGTGGCTGCCCTATGCGGCGATCCGCTATCTGCGGACTGCCGGAGACTGGACGGTCCTCGACGAGGAGGTCTCGTGGCTCGAGGGACGGGCCCTGGAGGACGGGCAACAGGAGTCGTACTTCGAGCCCGGACAGTCAGACGAGGAGGCGACGCTGTACGAGCACTGCGCGCGGGCGCTGGACTGCAGCCTCGAGGTGGGCAGCCATGGTCTTCCCCTGATCGGGGCCGGCGACTGGAACGACGGCATGAACCGCATCGGCCATCAGGGCCGTGGTGAGAGCGTCTGGCTGGGGTGGTTCCTCATCCTGAACCTGCGGGACTTCGCCCCCATCGCCGCGTCCCGCGGCGAGGAGGAGCGTGCGGCTCGATGGCGCAGCACGGCCGCATCGCTCCTGGCTTCGCTGGAGCAGGAAGCGTGGGACGGTGCATGGTACCGGCGCGCCTTCTTCGATGACGGGACGGCGCTCGGATCGGCGCAGAACGACGAGTGTCAGATCGACTCCATCGCCCAGTCATGGGCGGTCATCTCCGGTGCCGGCGACACCCAGCGGGCGCGCCAGGCCATGGCGTCTGTGGAGCGACGGCTCCTCCGGCGCGACGACCGCCTGGTGCTGCTCTTCTCGCCGCCATTCGACCAGACACACCTGGATCCCGGGTATGTCAAGGGATACCTCCCCGGAGTTCGCGAGAACGGCGGGCAGTACACCCACGGTGCGATTTGGTCGGCCGTGGCCATGGCCATGCTCGGCGAGGGAGACAAGGCCGTCGAGCTGTTCAATCTGCTGAGCCCCATCCACCATGCGAGCAACCCCGTCGACGTCGACGTGTACAAGGTGGAGCCGTACGCCGTTGCCGCAGACGTCTACTCCGAACCGCCGCACGTGGGGCGGGGCGGATGGACCTGGTACACCGGGGCCGCGGGCTGGCTCTACCGCCTCGGCCTGGAGTGGATTCTCGGATTCCAGAAGCGGGGCTCCTCCCTGCGTATCGATCCCTGCATCCCCAAGGAGTGGGAACGCTTCGAGATCACTTACCGTCATGGCGACACGCTCTACCGGATAGCGGTCGAGAACCCGAAGGGAGTCTGCCGGGGGGTGTCCCGGCTCAGCCTTGACGGAACCGCGCTGCCGGCAGAAGCGCGTGTCCCCTTGGCCAACGACGCACGCGAGCACCAGGTTCATGTGGTGCTCGGATAGGCCTCCGAGGCACTGCGCGAAAGCCGCCGCCGCCCTCTCTGCAACGGCGGCCCAGATTCGTGGGCACCGCACGTCATTTCGATCGATCTCACAGCCGGGCGGTACTCGTCGATTCGATCCAACTTCAGTGAATCGAACAAGATCTGTCTTTGGCCTGGAACTTGCGGAGGAATCGGTGTGGCTGCAGCGAGTCTGGCACGTGTCTCCCGTGGTCCCAGAGGTCGCCAGGTCGTGCTCGTGGGGAGATCGCAGGAACGGCCGGCCCACCGGGGTGCGGCCATGCAGTGGGGAGGAGAACGCCATGAGGACGAACGCCCGCAAGACTGTCCTTCTCGGTGACCTGGTGGTGGCGGTCTTCGACATCGCGGCGCAGTACGGCTCCGATCCGCGGATGGTCTCACTCTTGGCTACGAGGACGGTCGTGCGCGTGCTGGGGCGTACACCCAGGACATCCCCTCGACGTCACGTCACCGCGCCCTTGCCCTTGCAGAGCTTCCGGGACCCGTCCGCGTTCGAAACGCCCGGGCCCGGGTCAGGCGCGCGAATCATCAAGGAAGGGGCGGGAGCAGTCCGATGATCACGCTGCGCAGAGCGCAGGAGCGCCACCACCCCCAGGCCCGCAAGCAGCAGGTCTGGCACAGCTTCAACCCACGGGACGGAGCGGGCCTGCCCGCCGACGGTTTCGGCATCCTCGAGGACCTCAGCGAGAGCCGTCTCCCACCGGGCGCAGTCTCTGCACCTCATCCCCACCAGGATGCAGAGATCGTCACGTACGTCTTCAAGGGCGCCCTGGCGCAGGAGGACTCGTCTGGAAGCTCCCGGGTCGTTCACGCGGGGGAGTTCCAACGCATGACCATTGGCCGCGGCACACGCCACAAGGAGACGAACGCGTCCCGTTCCGGTTGGGCACACATCTTCCGGATCTCCTTGCGCCCCTCGCAGGTGGGGCTTGCCAGTGCTCACGAGCAGCAGCGCTTCGCGGCGGCACAGCGCCACAACCTGCTGTGTGTGGTCGCGTCCCCGGATGGGCGCAAGGGATCGCTGCGCATCCTCCAGGACGCCATCATCTGCTCGAGCGTGCTCGACCCCGGACACCACATCGTCCACGAGCTGCTCCCGGGGCGGAGCGCCTGGCTCCACGTCATTTGCGGCTCGGCGACTCTGGAGGACATCATCCTGACCGAAGGTGACGGCGCCGGCGTGCGGGTCGAGCGCTCGGTCTCTTTCACGGCACAAGAGAACACCGAGGTGCTGCTCGTCGATTCGGGTCCGGCGCCGGTCTCGCTTGCGAGCGAGGTGGCGCAATGAGCAGCCGTCCGGAGGGAACCGCGGCCGGACAATGACGCGCGCCGCCTACGCCGGCGGCCGCTTGGGGTCAAACAGCGCTGCACAGAGGGCGCTCGGCGAGGAGCGCAACCACCAGTTCGGACGTCATGAGCGTGAACGTGGTGTCGGCGTTCGCGGTCGACCGTGAGCCGACCGACGCCGAGAGAGCTCTCTCTGCAAGCTGGTCGTGCCCTCCCCTACCGGCTGCCGACCCAGAGCCTGGCGCAGCACCCGACGGAACACGCGGCGCACGT
Organism: uncultured Holophagae bacterium; assembly: GCA_963844865.1. GTDB lineage: Bacteria > Acidobacteriota > Thermoanaerobaculia > Thermoanaerobaculales > Sulfomarinibacteraceae > CAWJPY01. Next base: position 385,671 of record CAWJPY010000013.1, on the reverse strand, counting down.
TGCGCCGATCCCGCGGCTCGCCCATCTCGGTGGGGAACACGAGCCCACTCCCTCTCCACGTGCGCTTGGTCGAGCACGCGTCGAATCTTCGCGGCCCGACCATCGAGACCCACGAGGCGAGCCACCCTGACCACCGACCTATCCACCTAACGAACACGTGGCGGAGATTTGAACGTGAGGCCGGCTGCGTCCGTGGCTGTGGCCGAGGGGGTCTTTAGAGGGGGACGGCCGGCCTACAGCCACACGCAGGCGGGCTCGCGTCGAATCTCCGCGGCCCGACCAAATCCGACAACAAAGCCGCCCAACCAGTGGGCGGCGTGCAAGTGTCGGATTTGGTCGGGACGCGGAGATTTGAACTCCGGACCCCCTGAACCCCATTCAGGTGCGCTACCAGGCTGCGCTACGTCCCGACCTCGAGACTGCTGACGGTTGAGTTCTCCGTCTCGCGGGGGCCGATTGTACGCGAAATCGCGCGGTCAGACCAGCCGCTGCGAGCCAAACGATTCATCACGCACAGAAGCGGTACACGACCGCACTGAGCAGCTCGGCGCCCCAGTGCAGACCCTCGATGGGCACGCGCTCATTGTGGCCGTGTACCATGTCGGCAAAGTGCATGCCGATCTCCGCCGGGATCTTGACGGGCGAGAAGCCGTACCACTTGGCGCCAAGGGTCGTGAAGTACTTGGCGTCGGTGAACCCGGGGACGAGATACGGCACCGCCGTGGCGCCCGGCTCGCGGCGCTGGATCTCTTCCTCCATGATCGTGAACAGCGGAGACCTGGCCGGCTCGGTCACGACCGGTGGTGCCGACTGCATGATCTCCAGCTCCACGTCGGGGCCGAGCACGGCGCCGAGCTCGCGCAGCAGGTCGTGGTCGGTCTGCCCCGGCAACGTGCGCCCGTCGATCAGCACTTCGGCCTTGTCGGGGATGACGTTGATCTCGGCGCCGGCACTGACCACCGTGGGCGACGCGGTGTTGGCCATCATCGCCCTGAGGCTGCGGGCGATGGACTTGTCCGGAAACGCCCGCAGCAGGCTGGGCAGTAGCCTCGGGTGGGTGAGGACCTTGAGCAGGGGTCGCAGGTACACGGGCTGCTGCGACGCGATGACATTGAGAAACTCACGCACGACCGGCGTCGGGTGCGCCGGCAGCTGCTTTCTGCCCAGGCGGGCGATGGCTTCTGACAGCTTGATCACGGCCGAGTCGTCTCGCGGCAGGGAGCCGTGGCCGGGCTCGCCGCACACGGTCGCTCTGACCCAGCACATCCCCTTTTCGGCGACCTGGATGGGATAGAACGTGGAGCCGGCGATGTGCATCGAGAACCCACCGATCTCGCCGATGGCGTACTCGGCGCGCACCAGGTCCGGGTGGTGTTCGCACAGCCACTTGGAGCCGTAGGTGCAGCCGGCTTCCTCGTCGGCCACCGCAGCGAAGATCACGTCGCGGGAGAGCTCCGGCTTGTCCCGGGCGAGCTTGCGCATGACCGCCACGCTCATGGCGGCCATGTTCTTCATGTCAATGGCACCGCGGCCCCACAGACATCCCTCGGCCTCCTCACCGGAAAACGGCGGATAGCGCCACTGCTCCGGGTCGGCCTCGGCCACGTCGAGGTGGGCGGTCAGAAGCAGCGGCTCGGCGGATCCGTTGCCCTCGTACCGACAGACGAGGTTGGCGCGGGTGGGCGCGCTCTCGAGAAGCGTCGTCTCGTAGCCGACCTCCTCGAGCTGTTGCTGAATGTAGTCGGCCGCGGGCCGTTCGTTTCCCGGCGGATTGGTGGTGTCGATGCGCAGCAGCGCCTGACACAACCGTTGAGCTTCGGTGCCTAACACCGGCGCCATGGTACCTCAGCAACAGCGGTGATCCCGGCGCCTGCGGCGCCTGATCGCCACCACGCCAGCGGCCTTTGGGGGGTCCACCGCCTCCGAGATCTCGCGCACACGATCGAGCATCCTCGAGGGGTCGACGTGGCCGACCGCGCCAGCGCCGGATCAGCCCTGCGTCTTAAGCTCCTCGACGATCTTGGCGACCTCGGTGCGGACGTCCTTGAGGGTCGCCAGCAGCGGCTGCACGCGCCCGGCGTCCGCCATCACGACGGCATCCTCGACCTGGGCGGGCTTCGGTGGGGCCTTCCGCTCGCCCTTGCCCTTGGCTGCGGATGGCGCCTCGGCCGGCGCCGCGTCGCTGTCGGTCGCATGCGCGGGCACATCCTCGACGGCTGGCTCCTGCTCCGCCGAGATCTCGCGCTCCTCGGGCGTCGGGAGGGCGCCCTTGTCCTGCATGCTGGCGATCTTCTTGCGCGCCCCGGCGATGGTCAGCCCTTCGTCGAAGAGGAGCCGGCGGATCTCGAGGATGACGGTCACCTGGTCGCGAGTGTAGAGACGCTGGCCGGTGCCGCTCTTGGCCGCTTCGAGCTGCGCGAACTCGGTGCCCCAGAAGCGCAGCATGTAGGGCTGGACGTTGGCGAGCTTGCAGACCTCGTTGAGCTTGAAGGACTCCTGGTTCTCAGGGAGCTCAGCTTGATCCGCCATCCTCATCCTCCGCGGCCGGAGACAGTGTCAGCCGCAGCTGCAGGGTAACACGCCGGTTCCCCACCCACGAGCCGGGGACCGGCACCTCGATGTCGAGCGCCCGCACCTGCCCCGACTCGGCGATGGCGCCGGTGCCCTGGAGGCGCAGGTGGAGCTGGTTGTCTCCGATCTGCAGGATCCCGCCCCGGGCGGTGCCCGCCCCCACCCCCTCCACCTTGGCGACCGCCGACGCCCCTACACCCGGCGCCACCGGCGGCTCCTCGACCTGGAACGGGTCGCCCTGGCCCACGGTCACCGGGGTCGCACTCCTGGCCGCCGGTCGCGGCGCCGGGGCGGCGGGCGGCTCGGGCTCGACGAACGGCTCCGGCTCCGGCTCCGGCTCGATCACCGGCTGGGGCTCGGCGAAGGGCGAAGCTTCCGCGGGCGGCTCCGGCTCGGCGAACGGCGAATCCGCGGCGGCTCCGGCTCGACGAACGGCGGTGACTCGGTGGCCCGTTCGGGCTCGACGAACGGCGGTGGCTCGGCGGTCCGCTCCGCCGGTCTCTCCGGCGCCCGCCGCCGGCGGCCTCCTGCCCCGAGGATGCTCGCCACGAGGTCGTCCACCACCGAGCCCGGTTGGGCGGCACGTCGGGGTGCCGACGGCGGGGGCTCGACCGTCGCCGGCTCCTCCGTCGATCCGTCTTCCACAGCCGCGTCGGGCTCCTGGTCCGCGCTCGGCTCGCCTCGATCCCAGGCGGGCGGTTCGTCGGCGCGCGCCTCGCTCACCGGCGCGTCCCATGATGGCTGATCCACTTCCCCCGGCGGCTCCTGCGCTGCGTCGTCCTCGCCCCCGAACGCGAAGTCGGGCACGTCCCCGATCCCCGAGCCCACCCCGTCTTCCACCGGCGTGGCGATGCTGGTGGCGGTGTCCTGGTCGGCGAACGGTCGCGACGGATCCGCGGACTTCGAAGCGACCGCCCAGGGATCCACGTCCGGCGCGTCGATGATGACCGGGTCGCGGCCAGTCGGCCCCACATTGCGCACGCTCGTGGGTTCGTCGGGCATGGCCTCCACACTGTACGGGTTGAGGATGTCCGGCGACGAGGGCTCGTCCTTGAAGGCGTCCAGGGGCATCGAGCCCGGGTCATCGACGGAGGCCGTGGTCAGGTTCTCCCGCGCCACGCCGAGCCGTCGCAGCTGCTCGTGGGAGTACACGCCGGTGCTCACGTGGTCCTGGTCGGCGGCGATGTCCACGGGCGGTGGCGCGGACACGTCCGGGGCGTCCGGCATCGGGGACTCCCAGGCGTCCGACGGCGGCGTGTCGGCGGCCGGGGAAGACGCCGGCGGCGACCACTCCGCCGGACGCGCCGGCGGGGCCACCGGCGGCGGCGATGCCGTGGGCCCTGCCGGCCCGACGGCAGGAGCGTGTGGAACGGGTGGAGACAGCGAAGGCGCGCCCGGCCTCTGCCCGGGAGTCGCCGCCGGTTCGTAGCGCTCGCGCAGGGACCGCATCACGAGCTTGACGATCCCCTCCAACGTCTCCTGGACGCCCACCCCCTCGGTGGCCACGGCCTCGAAGAAGGGGACGGAGTTCGGGTTCAGGTCGTGGTCCATGTCGTCGACGGAGAGGAGATCCCGCAGGTCTCTCTTGTTGAACTGGAGGGCGTGGGGGAACTCGTTCAGGTCCACCCCCTGGAGCTTCAGGTTCTCCTCCAGGTTGTGGAGCGACTCCATGTTGGACGCGCGCATCGTGCGCTGGGAGTCAGCGACGAAGACCACGCCGTCGGCGCCACGCAGCACGAGCTGCCGCGTCGAGTTGTAGTGCACCTGGCCGGGCACGGTGTAGAGCTGGAGGGTGACCTGCATGCCGCGGATGGTCCCGATGTCCAGGGGGAGCAGGTCGAAGAAGATGGTCCGGTCGCCCTCGGTGGAGAGGGAGATCATCTTGCCCCGCTGCCCACCCTCGAAGTGGTCGTGGATCCACTGCAGGTTGGTGGTCTTTCCGCACAGACCGGGACCGTAGTACACGATCTTCGCGTTGAGCTTACGCAGCGCGTAATTGAAAAAAACCATCGTGCACCCTCTAGTGCGTTCGCCCTTTGATCATAACCCGAATCGGAACCCCCTCCAAACCGAGCGCCCCCCTGAGCTCGTTCTCGAGGTACCTCAGGTAGGAGAAGTGCGGCTGCCGGCTCAGGTTGGTGAAGAGCACGAAGTGGGGCGGAGCGCGGTGGACCTGGGAGCAGTAGAACAGCTTCGCCTCCGAGCGCCCCCCCGTGGGCGGCGGACGTTTGAGCCACGCGTCGCGGACCAGACGGTTGAGCTCGGCGGCCCCGACCTCGGTGCGATAGGCGGCGTACAGCCCCCCCAGCAGCGGATACAGCCGGTGCACGCCCCGGCCCGTGAGCGCCGAGATCGTCACCAGCGGCGCGCGATGCAGGAACTTGAGCTGGTGCGTCACCTGGTTCTCGATCCGGCTCCGGGCCTCGTCACCGTCGGTCACCAGGTCCCACTTGTTGACCACGAGGGCCACCGCCCGGCCGGCCTCCCAGGCGTACCCCGCGACGTGCCCGTCCTGCCTGGTGATCCCCTCGTCCACGTCGATCACCACCAGGCAGATCTGCGCGCGCTCGAGGTAGCGGCGGGCCAGCACCACCGACAGCACCTCGGGGCCCTTCTCGGTCCGTCCCTTGCGCCTGATTCCCGCGGTGTCCACGAACCGGTAGCGCACGCCCTCGCGCTCGAGCACGACGTCGACGGCATCCCGCGTCGTCCCCGGGACCTGGTCCACCAGCACCCTGGGCTCACCCGCCAGCCGGTTCAGCAGCGAGGACTTGCCCACGTTCGGGCGGCCGACGATGGCGACCTGGATCTCGTCCCCGCGCTCGACATCGGCGTCCTCCTCGTGGCCCTCCTCGCCCAAGAACGGCGCCACCGCCGTCCACAGCTCGTCCATGCCCGACCCGTGCTCGGCGGACACCACGACGGGCGCGCCCAGGCCCAGCCGGTGGAACTCGTGGGCACCCAGATCGACGCCCCCGCGATCTCCCTTGTTCACGACGGGGACGACGGACACCCCCAAGGTCCGCAGGTAGTCCGCGATCTCCTGGTCCTGGGGCACCGGTCCCGCCGCCCCGTCCAGGAGCAGCAGCACCACGTCGGCGTCGCGGATGGCGGCCTCGGCCTGGGTGCGGATCTGGGCGAGGATGGCCTCCTCTTCGCCGGGGACCAGCCCCCCGGTGTCGACCAGGGTGACCACCCGGCCCTCCGGCGACACGGCTTCCCCGAGGATGCGGTCCCGGGTCACGCCGGGCAGGTCGTGCACCAGGGCGCGACGGCTGCGCGTGAGGCGGTTGAACAGCGTCGACTTGCCCACGTTCGGCCGGCCGACGATCACCACCGTGGGCTGTCGCTTCACTCCGCTCCGTCCTTCGGGAGCACGGTCGGCGTCTCGCGTTTGAGCACGCTGCGCCCGACGACCAGCCACGTGCCCTTCACCCTCCGGAGCTGCAGCAAGGTGTACTGGATCGAGTCCGGCGAGCGCCCCTTGACGGCGCCTGTGGTGATGTCATAGCGCACCACGTCCCAGACCTCGATCAGCTTCACGCTCGCGTTCACCTCGCGGAACACGGCCAGACTCTCGATGTCGAAGGTGCGGAGGCTGGCGTCGAGGCGATCGCCGGTGCTCGCCAGGTCGCGCAGCAGGTTCTTCACCGCCAGGATCTCGTTGGGCGACGCGTGACCCTCCAGCACGTTGACGTTGAGGGTGGAGTACGCCTCGGCGAGGGCGTGCAGGTAGCCGTCCACGGCCTTCTTGATGGCCGCTTCCTGCTGGGGGCTGGCGGTGGTCTGCTCGCACCCCACCAGGAACGGCAGGACGGCTGCGATCGCGACGGCGGCGGCTCGAAGGAATGGTCGCACGATCACCTCCCGGCGTGTCGGAGAGCCCAGGCGAGGATAGCATTGCGCCGATCCGCAGACGGTTCAGATGGTAGGATGGCCCCGGGTCGTCTCGGCCCAGAGGAAACGACATGGCTGACCTGATCACCGTCACGTGTCCCCACTGTGGGAGCAGCCTCCGGATCGATCCCGAGGCCGGGGTCGTGGTGGACCACACCCGTCCCGTGGTCCACACCAACAAGACCGACTTCGACACCCGCCTGAAGGAGATCGAGGCGGAGCATCAACGGGCCTCCGACCGGCTGGCCGAAGCAATGCGGATGGAGAAGTCCCGCGACAAGATCAACGAGGACCGCTTCCGCAAGCTGGTGGACGAGGCGAAGAAGACCAAGGACGAAAAGCCGCCCATCCGCGACATCGACCTGGACTGAGGCGCAGGCCGGGCGATCAGGGAGCTCGACAGCGCATCCCGGCATCTCTCGCTTTGCACAGGCCAGAGACGGTGCCAGGCACCCTTTGACAGCGGGCAGGCTAGAGCCGGTGCCAGGCACCCTTTCGGATGAGGCGATCTGCGTACTATCCAATCAAGACGGGGTGCCTGGCACCGGCTTTGACGTCGCATCGGGCACCGACGGGGCACGGGGCGCCCTCTCCGGTAATTCCACAGCCTCTCGCCGTCATGCTGCCGCTGTCGCTGATCCGCCCGCTCGGTCTACTTGGCCGCGGTCGGCTCCGCCGGCGTCGGAGCGGGCGGAACCGCCACCCCGGCGCGCTCCAGCTCGTCGTCGATCACCTTGACGAACTCGCTCATGGGCTGGGCCCCCTGGATGGCGCGGCCATTCACCAGGAAGCCCGGTGTCCCGGTGATCCCGAAGCTGTGGGCTTCCTGCTCGTCACGCTGGACATCGGCGGCGTGCCGACCGCTGTCCAGACAGCTCGCGAAGGTTTCCCCGTTCATGCCCAGGGTCTTGGCCTCGTCAACCAGGGAGTCCCGGTCCAGCTTGCCCTGGTGGGTGAACATCCAGTGGTGCAGCTCCCAGAACTTGCCCTGGTCCTGGGCGCACAACGAGGCCTCGGCGGCCTTCTGGGCGTTGGCGTGCATGGGCAGGGGGAGCTGCTTGTAGACGTGGCGCAGCTTGTCACCGTAGCGGCTCACGAGCTCGTCGAGAATGGGCTGGATGCGGCCGCAGAAGGGGCACTGGTAGTCGCTGTACTCCACCAGGGTCACCGGCGCGTCCGCGCCGCCCCCGCGGCTCGGTCGGCCGGTCAGGTCCGGGTGGAACCGCACCGGCTCGAGGAGGATCTGGACGTCCGCCGAGGCGAAGAGCTCCTTTTCGAGCTCGTCACGTCGCTGCTGCTGGCGCTGCTGGGTCAGCAGCGTCACCACCTGCGCCCGGGCCTTGTCGGGGTCCGGGTTGAGTCGGGAGCGATAGGCGGCCACGAGCTGATCGACCTGGGCAGCGGGCGGCTGGCCCGCCTTGTCGTCGATCTCGCGCTTCAGGTACGCCTCACGGGTCAGCCCGGCCTTGGCCGCGGCCCCGTCCACCAGGCGTTCGAAGATCATCTGCTCCAGGTAGTCCCGCGTCGCGTCGTACTCCTGCTGCTTGATGGCGGTGAGCTGGAGCTGGTAGTCCTGCTGCTGCTCGAGCTGGCTCTTGGTGATGGACTGGTCTCCGTAACGGGCGAGGACCTGTCCCCCCCACTCTCGTCCGCCGCCTGCCCGGCACAGGCCAGGAGCGGCACGAGCATCGTGACAAAAGCAACAAGACAACGGCGCATGATCGGCATCCTCCATGAGGCCGCCCGCACGGCGGCCGGTCGTCCCGGCTCACTATGGGGGGGAGGGGCGCCGGCAGTCAAGCACGCCCAATGTCACGGCGCTTACTAGACCAGGGATCTCAGGCCGAGATCCAGGTCCTCCAGGGAGTCCATGACCTGAGTTGTCGCCGGCACCTGCTCGAGCCGGGGGGCGCCCCCTCCTCCGAGCCACAGGGGCACCGCCGGCGGCAGCAGGCCCCGCAGCCTGACCACCGCCTCGTTCGTCGCTTCGCCGGCCTGATGCAGGCTGATGGAAAGACCCACCGCCGCGGCGTTGACGGCCACCGCCGTTTCAGTGATCTCCGCAATGGGCGTGTCCGGCCCCAGCATGCGCACCGTGCGCCCGGCCGCCGCCGTCACCAGGGCGGCCAGATGCAGGCCGAGGACGTGCCGCTCACCGGGCAACGTCGCGAGCACCACAGGGCGCCCCGACGCTCCCGGCTCGAGCGCGTCGCGCAGGCCCCGCAGCACGTCCTCGAGCACCTCCGACAGGAAATGCTCGTGGCGCACGGCGAGATCGCCACGCTCCCAGGCCTCCCCCACGACCGTCAGCAGGGGCGCCACGTAATCAGTCAGAAAGCGGCGAGCACCCGTCGTCGCCGCCGCCTGGAGGAGATGCGCCTCCACCGCCTGGCGATCGAAGCGCAGGCTCTCGCGGAGTATCTCCTCCACCCACTCCGACGGCGTGTCGGCCAGGGTGGAGATGGGACGGCCCGCAGCCCGGAGCAGCTCCTCCAGGCGCTGCGGCTGCAGCGGCACGACATCACCGGCCCGGTAGCCCGCCCGCAGCGCGTCCTGGATCATGAGGAGCCGTTCCACCTGCTCCGGTGTGTAGCGGCGGTGGCCGGACGGCAGCCGGTGGGGGCGCGGGAATCCGAAGCGCCGTTCCCAGGCGCGCAACGTGTGCTCGCCGATCCCGGTCCGTTTGGTCACCGCGCCCATGGGCCAGAGATCGGCACGACCCCGCCCCGTGGAGGGGTCCTTCGGCGTCCGCTCCCGATCGCTCATCGAACCTCCCCCTGTCGACCACGGCGCGCGTCCTGGGACGCCCGTCGCAATTCCACGATCGATCACCCGTAACCACGAGCCTCGCTGTCACCTTCCCACAGACCTGGAAAATCTAGAAATTTTCTTGAAGCTGACGCCGTTGCCGCCCCCAAGGAGACCAACGACCCGTGGCGAACATCCACACTCTCGGGCTCAACGGCGTACCCCAGGCGAGGCTGCGGGCAGCCAACCGGCGCCCCGTGGGTGCCGAAGGCCGGTGGGTCCTGTACTGGATGGTGACCGCCCGCAGGCCGCGCTTCAACTTCGCGCTCGAGCGCGCCGCTGCGTGGTCCCGCCACCTGGGTCTGCCCCTCGTCGTCCTGGAGGCCCTGCGCTCAGACTACCCCTGGGCCTCGGATCGGCTGCACCGCTTCGTCCTGGACGGCATGGCCGACAACGTGGCGGCCTTCGAGCAGGGGCCGGCCCTGTACTATCCCTATGTCGAGCCCGAACCGGGGGCCGGTCGCGGGCTGCTGGAGGCACTCGCGTCGTCGGCGGCCGTGGTGGTCACGGATCACTTCCCCACCTTCTTCGTCCCCCGCATGGTGACGGCGGCGGCCCGGCGTCTGCCGGTGCTGGTCGAAACCGTGGACGGCAACGGCCTGTTGCCCCTGGACATCCGCTGATCGGGAGTTCGCCACCGCCCACGCCTTCCGGCGCTTCCTGCAACGTCACCTCGCGGATCACCTGGAGCCGCTTCCCCTCGCCGACCCGCTGGCGGATCTCCCCGAGGAGCGCGCCCGGATGCCGGCCGAGGTCCTCCGGTCGTGGCCGCCGGCGCCCCGCCCGCGGCTCGTCGGTCCTCAGCTCTTGAAGGCGCTGCCCATCGATCACGACGTTCCAGCCGCTCCGGTGCGGGGCGGCTTCCGGGCCGCGGCCACGGTCCTCGACGTGTTTCTCAAGGAGCGTCTCGGCGACTACTCGGAGCTGGCCAGACAGCCGGACGCCGACGCCACCAGCGGCCTCTCACCCTACCTCCACTTCGGGCACGTGGCGGTCCACGAGGTCTTCGTGGAGGTGATGCGTCGGGCCCGCTGGACCATCGAGGACGTCTCGGGTCCCGCCGACGGCCGCCGCTCCGGCTGGTGGGGGGCGCGCGCGTCCGTGGAGCAGTTCCTGGACCAGCTCGTCACCTGGCGCGAGCTCGGCTACCAGTTCTGCCACCACCGCCCCGACCACGACCGGTACACGTCGCTCCCGGACTGGGCCAGGAGGACCCTGGCCGAGCACGCCGCCGACCCCCGGGAGCACCTCTACTCGTGCGACGAGCTGGCCGCAGCCGCCACCCACGACCACCTCTGGAACGCCGCCCAGCGACAGCTCACCCGGGAGGGACGCCTGCACACGTACCTGCGCATGCTCTGGGGCAAGAAGATCCTCGAGTGGAGCCCGGACCCCGAGACGGCGTTGGCGACGATGATCGAGCTCAACAACCGCTATGCCCTCGACGGACGGGACCCGAACTCCACCTCGGGAATCTTCTGGGTGCTGGGGCGCCACGACCGGCCCTGGGGCCCGGAGCGGCCCATCTTCGGCAAGGTGCGCTATATGTCGTCCGCGAACACCGCGCGCAAGCTTCGCGTCGCGGAGTATCTGGAGCGCTACTCATGAAGGTTCTGGTGACCGGCGCCACGGGCTACATCGGTGGGCGCCTGGTGCCCGAGCTGGTGGCCGGCGGTCACCGGGTGCGGGCCCTGGTCCGCGACCCGTCCCGCATCGCCGGCCGCCCGTGGGCCGACCAGGTGGACGCGGTGGTGGGCGACGTGGAGGATCCTGCCAGCCTGGCGGCAGCCTGCCGCGACGCGGACATCGCCTACTACCTCGTGCACCTGATGGACTCGGGCACCGGCTTCGCAGCCCGAGACCGCCAGGCCGCCCACAACTTCGTGGCGGCGGCCCGCGGGGTGGGTCGGGTGATCTACCTCGGGGGGCTCCTCCCCGCTGCTGCCGGCGTCTCCACCCACCTGGCCAGCCGGGCCGAGGTGGGCGAGATCCTGCGCGCCGGTCTCCCCACCCTCGAGCTGCGGGCGGGCCCCGTCATCGGTTCCGGGTCGGCCTCCTTCGAGATGGTCCGCTACCTGACCGAGCGGTTGCCGGCGATGATCGCCCCCCGCTGGATCCTCAACGACGTGCAGCCGATCGCGGTGCGGGACATCATCTCGTACCTGCTCCTGGCGCTCGATCGCGGCTCCGAGGGCGTCTACAACGTGGGCGCGCGGCCCCTCAGCTTCAAGGCCATGATGGAGGAGTTCGCCCGGGTCCGGGGCCTGCGCCGGCTCATCGTCCCCGTGCCGGTGCTGGCGCCGCGGTTGGCGGCGCTCTGGGTGGGTCTGGTGACGCCCATTCCCAACCGCCTCGCCGTGCCCCTCATCGAGGGGGTGGTGCATCCGGTCGTCGCCGACACCTCCGCCGCCCGCAGGGACTTCGGCGAGGTGGATCCCATGCCCTATCCCGAAGCCGTTGCCCGCGCCCTCAGGAGCACCGAGGCGGCGGCCGTCACCACCCGGTGGAGCGGCGCACTGGGGTCGGCCCCGGCCGTCGAGCTGACCACGAGCGAGGGGTTGGTGCGGGAGACCCGGCGACGGGTGTCCACCGCGACCGCCGACAGCGTCTTCCGGGTGATCAGCTCCCTCGGCGGGGACCGGGGATGGCTCTTCTGGTCGTGGGCATGGTGGCTGCGGGGGCTGGTCGATCGGCTCCTGGGGGGACCCGGTCTGCGCCGCGGGCGCCGCCATCCCAGTGAGCTCCTCGCCGGGGATGCCGTCGACTTCTGGCGGGTGGAGACCGTGGCGCCGCCGCGCCTCCTCCGGCTGCGCGCCGAGATGAAGCTGCCCGGCAAGGCGTGGCTGCAGTGGGAGGTCGAGACTCAGGGCGGCCAAACGCACATCGTGCAGACCGCTGTCTTTGCACCCATCGGCCTCACCGGCACGCTCTACTGGAAGCTGCTCTACCCCATCCACGCCGTGATGTTCTCGGGCCTGGTCCGGCGCATCGCCGCGGCGGCCGAGGCGGCGCCATGAAGGTCTTCGAGCTGGTCAGCGAGCTCGTCCTCGGGCGACGGCCGTCCGAGCTGTTTCCCTTCTTCGCCGACGCCCACAACCTGGAGCGCATCACGCCGCCGTGGCTGCGCTTCCGCGTGCTCACCCCGGCCCCCATCATCATGGCGCCGGGCACGCGGATCGACTACCGCCTGCACTGGCACGGCATCCCCATGAGATGGCGATCCGAGATCTCCGCCTGGGAGCCGCCGCACCGTTTCGTGGACCGGCAGGTGCGGGGCCCCTATCGGCTCTGGGAGCATGAGCACCTCCTCGTCGAAGCGGATGGCCGCACGACGGTGACGGATCACGTCCGCTACGCCGTGCGCGGCGGACGGCTGGTGCACAGGCTGCTGGTGCGCCGCGACGTCGCCGCCATCTTCGCCTACCGACGGCGGGTGCTGGCGCAGCTCTTCGAATCCACTACCTAGACATATAAGCACGCCCCAACCTCGTGCCAGCGCGAGCTATGACGATTGGAAATATCTAATGCGTAATCATTTAATCTGATTGCACGCAGTTTCTTTGGCGAGTAGCCCAGAATTGAAATACTAGATATTATCTGTACGTTGTCCTCCACGGATCGAAAAGGAAACCTGGAGGTACGAGATGAAGAGGAACAGCTTGCTGCTGAGTGTCGTTCTGGCCCTGGCGACCGCGCCGGCATTCGCGGGGGACTGCGGCGCCACGATGGCGAAGCAGGCTTCGGCGGACATCGTCGAGACGGCCGTGGCCGCCGGCAGCTTCGACACGCTGGTGGCCGCGGTGAAGGCAGCCGGACTGGTGGAGACGCTGCAGTCCGACGGGCCCTTCACGGTGTTCGCCCCCACCGACGAGGCCTTCTCCAAGCTCCCTGAGGGCGCCGTGGAGAGCCTGCTCGCCAACCCCGACCAGCTGCGCGAGGTGCTCCTGTACCACGTGGTCCCCGGCCGGGTGATGGCGGCCGACGTGGTCAACCTTGACCATGCCACCACCGCTCAGGGCCAGGATCTGGTCATTCGGACGTCCGATGGCTCCGTGTCCATCAACGAGGCCAGGGTGACGACCGCTGACATCGAGACCTCCAACGGCGTCATCCACGTGATCGACTCGGTGCTGCTTCCGCGCAGCTGACCGTCTCCCATCCTTCTGACTCTGGAGAGGCCCGCCCCCGGCGGGCCTCTTTCCTTGCCCGGGCCTCTGGGTGTCCGAACGGACGCATCTCACAGGGCCCGCTCGCGGCCGGTCCGTCGCGACGAGATCCAGCCCTCGCTGTCCTCGCCCGGAATCAGGCCCGCCGCGGACCCATGGGCCCACCGTCGCGTTCCCGGGCCAGGACCCCCTCCCAGTCCTCCTGCCAGCGCCACTCCCGCCACGGCTCGAGGCCGAGGGCCGCTTCGCCGGCGAACATGCCCAGCTCCATGCCCACGACCATGCCCAGCAGCATGGCCAGGTGGTGGCCCACGACGGGGGACCCGGTGAGGCCGCCCAGAGCCGGTCCGAGCCAGTGCCCCACCCAGACCATGGCCACCACCATGACCGCGTTGCCGACCACGTGGGTGGAGAGGAAGCGCCGCAGGGAGGTGCGGGCGAGCTCGGCGCACCGGGTGAGGGCGACGGCGGCCGGAATCGCGGCCGCCAACATGACGCCGGTCATGAAGGTGGGGACCATGGCCCATGCCGACGCGGCGTGGTGGTGCATCCCGCCATGGGCCATGGCCATCGGAGGGGCCAGCCAGGCGTCCACCCAGCTCCCCACCAGCATGCCCAGCCCACCCACTCCTGCCATGACCAGGAGCATGTCCACGCGGTGGTTGAGGCGCATCCTCGCCCTCCAGGTGGCGGCGACCGCCGCCGCCGCCCCGAGGCCGACCGCCAGGAGCTGCACCGTGCTCGACAGGGGCAGCCCACCGCGCACGACGAGGCCCACGGCCTGCAGGAAGACCGTGAGACCCAGAGCAGCCGCCACGATCGTCTCCCTCCTGCGCCTCATCACGCGACCTCCTTGGTCAGTGTGCCCATCCCTTCCTCCTTGCCGCGGTCGGAGCCCATCGTGGGAAGGGGCTCCTCGCCGTCCAGTCCGCCGATGGCTCGCCAGGTCACCACCACGCTGGAGCTCATCATGAGCAGCGCGGCCGCCACCGGATGCAGCACCCCGGCGGCGGCGAGGGAGATGCCCACCAGGTTGTAGCCCGCCGCGAGAACCAGATTGCTGCGAATGGTGCGGACACTCGCCCGGGCCACGCCCACGGCCCACGCCACGCTCCTGAGGTCCTCGCCGTACCACGTGATGGCCGCCACCTCCGCCGCCAGCTCGGCCCCGGAGGCGGCCCCGACCGCCACGTCGCTGGCCGCCATCGCCGCCGCATCGTTGACGCCGTCGCCCACGAACAACACCCGCCGGCCGGCCGCCCGCAGCGCGCGCACCCGCGCCAGCTTGTCCTCGGGGGTCAGCGATGCCTGGATGTCATCAGCGGCCGTCAGCAGCGCGCGCTCGGAGCGGTCGCCGGTCATGACGAGGGTCTCGAGACCCTCGTCACGGAGGGTCTTCAGGGTCTCGGGCCAGCTTGCACGCAACCGTTCGTCCACCAGCGCGAGCGCGGCGGGCGCGCCGTTGACGAGGACCGCAATCTCGTGGGCCGATCCCCCTCCTCGAAGCCTGTCGCGCAGGGCTGCCCACGCCGCCTCGGCCCCGGCGCCCACCCGGTCGCAGGCCCCGATGACGACCTCGAGCTCCTCCCCCAGCCGCGCGTCCGCCACCACAGCCGCCACTCCCGCCGCCGGTAGCACGCGCAGGCGGCGTACGACGACTCCACCATCCCCACCGCCCAAGCCGACGAAGGCGTCGGCCACGGGGTGCTGCGCCGCCCTCTCCACCGCCGCCACGAGGCGCAGCACCGCGTCCCGGTCCAGTCCCGCAGGGGGCTCGACCACCAGGTCGACGAGGGTCGCCGAGCGCTCGGTGATGGTGCCGGTCTTGTCGAACACCGCCGCGTCCACTGCGGCCAGGCGCTCGACGGCGTCGCCGTCCCGCACCACCAGACCGCGGCTCGCCAGGCGCGCCAGCGCCGCCCACAGGGCCAGGGGGGTGGCCAGCCCGAGGGCGCAGGGACAGGCGATGAGGAGCACCGCCATGGCGTTGAACAAGGCCCGCGCCCAGCCCACCGCCGGCCACCAACCCACGAACGTCGCACCCGCGACCACCAGCACCGCGGGCAGGAAGCGGCCGACCAGACGGTCGGCCTGATTCTGCAGGCTGGTGGGGGTGAGCCTGGCCCGCTCCACGGCCTCCACGATGCGGTCGATGCGGCGCTTGCCGCCCGCGGCGGTGGCGCGGACCACCAGGCGGGCATCCACGCACCAGGTCCCGGCCCACACCGCGTCACCCGGCCGTCGCACCACGGCGAATGGCTCCCCGGTCATCTCGGCCTCGCGCACGAAGGCCTCCCCCTCCTCGACCACGCCGTCCGCGGCGATGGCGCCGCCCGGGGGCACCACGACCCGATCCCCGGCCTCGAGCTCGGTCACCCTGATCTCCTGCTCTCGCCCGTCCTCGGCCAGGACCACGCACGTGGTGACGGCGGGCGCCCACTGCTGGGTGGCCCGCAGGGCCCGCTCCTGCACCTGGGCCGAAAGCTGCTGGCCGAAGGCGTACACGACGAGGAGGATGGAGACGACCTCGAAGTAGGTCTCGCCGTCGCCGCGCACGAGGCTGAGCAGGGACGCCGCCATCGCCCCCGCCAGTCCGGCGACGAACATGGCCTCGATGGTGATCCGGCCCTGGCGCAGGGAGCGGGCGGCGTTCCTCGCCAGGGGCCAGCCCAGCACCGCCGCGGCAGCGAGGGCCAGGCCCAGGAGGACCAGGTTGATGGTTCGCGCATCGGTGGCGGAGACCTCGGACGTGTCCACCGCCAGGCTGAGGGTGATGCTGTTGGCGACGATGAGCGCGCCCACGCCGATCCGCCACCACGCCGCCACGTTGAACGGCTCCGAGGGGCCGCAGGCACATGCCGGCGCCGCGGACGGGACGCTCGGGGCCACGGCCACGCCGGAGCTCCGGCTCAGCCCCCGCTGCCGGCGCCGGGGGGCTTCTGGCCGTCGCCAGCCGCCGTCTGGACGCCGCTCCCCGCAAAGCCCTCCAGCTCGGCCACGGTCCACGGCTCCGTGCGGTCGGCGGTGGCGCGGCGCACCGCCGCCACGGTGTCGGGGGACACCGGCGGGGCCTTGTTGTCCCAGGCGGAGCGGACGTAGGTCAGGACCGCCGCGACCTGCTCGTCCGTAAGGTGCGCCCAGCTCGGCATCTGCTGGTTGAAGGTCTGCCCCTCCACCTCCACGGGTCCCTGCAGGCCGTGCAGCACCAGCGCCGTCACCCGTTCTTCAGGTCCGAGGACGAAGCGCGAGCCGTCCAGGGGTGGGTAGTTGCCCGGCACCCCCTTGCCGTCCCGCTGGTGGCACGCCATGCAGTTGTTGTACACCCGCTTGCCCAGCACTTCGGGGCTGACAGCCTCGGGCTTGGGCGCCGACGGCGCGGGACCGATCGTTCGCCCCCAGGCGCTCGGCGCGTACGCCGACGGGCTGAAGCCGCCGCTGTACATCCCCAGGTACCAGCCCGCGAAGCCCACCACCACCAGGCAGAAGAAGACCAGCCACATCGGCGTCGGCTCGAAGCCGTCCCGGGGCTCCTGCCTCTCCCGGTAGATGGGCTCGTGCATGTCGGCGACCTCCGCGGCGTCGCTCTCGTCGCGGAGCAGCTCCGGCCGCCCTCCCGCCTGACCGCCCTGCTCATCGCCAGACGTCATTGCTGCACCTCCGGAACGGGGCGCGAGGCCTGCAGGCTCAGGAGGTAGGCCGCCAGGGCCTTGCCCCGACCGCTCGGGACCACGTAGGTCCCGGGCTTTTGCCACTGGGGCGGGAAGTCGAGGGCGTCGTAGGGCACCTGCACCTCGACGGGATGGCGCTCGAAGAGGAAGGGGAAGGGGGGCATGTTGGACCCCGGTGAGGTGATCTGAGGGTTGTAGAGGTGCAGGAGGTGCCAGTTGGTGCTGGGCTGGCGAACGCCGATGTTGGCCAGGTCCGGGCCGGTGCGCATGGTGCCCATGAGCGGCGGCGCATTGAAGATGTAGTCCCGGGCGACGGTGCGGCGGGTGCCCCAGCCGCGCTCGATGTCGGCGCCGAAGCCCTCGGGCCGCACCTGCTGGCTGTGGCAGTAGAGGCACCCGTCGGCCTTGTAGGCGACGCGCCCTTCCGCCACCAGGCCCGCGGGCGCGACCGGGTACTGCTGCCCGTTCTCCTCCACCACGGGCTGCAGCCCGCCGAGCTGGTACTGAGGGATGGTGGCCAGGCCCCCGAAGGAGAGGAGGACCGTGGCCACGACGCCGATGTAGAGGATGACGGCGCGGTTCATGCGGTTGCCCCCCGGCGCCGGCGCGACGTGAAGAGGGTCGGACCGGCGAGCTCCGCCCCTTTCAGGGTGAACATGTTCCACGCCAGGATCGCGAAGGCCACGTGGCCGACGGTCATGAGCACGCCCGCGAAGGTCCGCGACCACAGGAAGGGCACCGTGTACGCCACGACGTCCAGGAACGGCAGGTCGGGGTTGTTGAGCTTGAAGCCCTGGACGACGCCGCCCCAGGTGAGGCCCACCCAGTAGACGGTCATGCCCAGGGCGGTCCCCCAGAAGTGGACCTTGATGAGGCGCGCCGAGATCCACTCGCGGCCCGTGAGTCGAGGCGCCACGTAGTAGATCGCCCCGAACATGGTCATGGTGAAGAAGGCGTACACGCCGAGGTGGGCGTGGGCGATGGTGTAGTGGGTGAAGTGGGTGACCTCGTTCCAGAAGCGCAGCGACTGCAGGGAGCCCTGGAAGCTGACCACGGTGTAGCTCATGCCCCCGAACACGATGAAGCGCAGGGTGGGGCTCACCTTGAGGCGGTGGAAGAACCCCCGCATGGTGAGGTGGTGGTTGATGGCCACCGCCGTCACCGGGATGAACATCATCACGCTGCCCACGATCCCGACCGTGATCAGCCACGCCGGCAGGGGGCCGCCGATGAGGTGATGGGTCCCGGCCCAGTTGTAGAAGATGGCGAGGGTCCAGAAGCCGAGGATCGACAGGTAGTAGCTGTAGATCGGCCTCCCCAGGACCTTGGGCAGCAGGTAGTAGATGGAGGCCAGCCCGATGGGCGTGAACCAGAGCCCGAGCACGTTGTGGGCGAACCACCAGTTGGTGGATGCCTGCACGGCCCCGGTGCTCAGCTCTCCGTGGATGAGCGTGTTGCCCAGCACGTACAGGAACGGGAACCACAGCACCGCCCCGAACATGTACCACTGGGACACGTACACGTGGCCGCGGCGTCGACCCGCGAACATCATCAGGGAGGACGCCATGATCACGATGAACACGCCGGCGAAGAGGAACGACCAGGGGTAGGGAAACTCCAGCCACTCCACGCTCGTGCTGCCGCCGCCGAGGATCGAGATGGTGCCCCCCGCCACGCCGAGATTCCAGAGCACGCAGCCCACCACGAGTGGAAGCTGCAGGGGCAGCGCGACCCGGCACAGGCGGGCCTGGAGCCAGAGCATGATCCCGATGCCCGCCATGGAGCCCCAGCCGTAGATCATGGTGTTGAGGTGGGCCGGACGAACCCGTCCGAAGGTCAGCCACTCGGCGCCGCCGAGAAACGCCGGCGTCGTCATCTTCAAAGACGCGGCCAGGGCCAGGGCGTTGCCGATGAGCAGCCAGACCACGGCGCTCACCAGGAACACGATCACCGGGTACTGACAGGAACGGTCGACGGCGGCGCGCCAGGAGACGTCGCCCGGCGCGGCGGCCGACGACGACGGTGCCCGGGCCTCGTCAACGGTCGCCATGGTCCCCACCCCGCTCTCCCGGGAAGTGATCGGTCATCTCCCCGATGGGCTCGTCGTCGTCGAAGATGCTGGCCGCCCCGCGCGCGAAATCCCGGACCTGCCCGTTGCGCACCGCCCACACCAGCCCGTACACCGCGGACAGGCCGCACAGGGCGGCAAACCCCCAGACCAGCACGTAGAAGACGGCCATGGTCTCTGCCTTTCCAGTGCACTCCGATCAGGCCATACGATACCATCGTTTCAGGTCTCGCCCCGGAATCGCGACTCGATTCCCGCACCACCGACGGCTGCACCATCCTCCCCCACCGGCCGCCCCCCGGGCCGGCGCTCTGTTAGACTTCGAGGCCGGACGCACGACGGGTCGGACGCAGTCAGGTCGACGGGATCGTCTCGTCGTGATCTTCCCCGACACCACGAGGAGGGCACCATGGCAGACCGCATCGATTCCCCCCACCGCGCCGCGCTTCTGGAACGCTTCCTGCGCTACGTGCAAGTCGACACCCGATCCGACGAGGACTCCACCTCCAGCCCGTCCACCGAGAAGCAGAAGGACCTGGGCCGCATGCTGGCCGAGGAGCTGCGCGCCCTGGGCTGCGCCGATGCCGTCATGGACGAGCACGGCTACGTGTTCGCCACCGTGCCCTCGAACCTCCCGTCCGATCACCCCGCCGCCGATGCGGTGCCTACCATCGGCCTCATCGCCCACGTGGACACCTACTTCGGCACCCCGGGCGCGAACGTCAACCCCCAGGTGATCGAGCGCTACGAGGGCGGAGACATCCCGGTGGGCGCCGGCCAGGTCCTCGAGACGGCCGGCAACCCGAACCTGGCCCACTGTGTCGGCCACACCCTGATCCACACCGACGGCACCACCCTCCTGGGCGCCGACGACAAGGCCGGGGTGGCGGAGATCATGACCGCCGTGGCGTGGTTGGCGGACCATCCCGAGTTCCAACATGGTCCCATCCGCATCGCCTTCACCACCGACGAGGAGGTGGGCCGGGGCACCGAGCACTTCGACGTTGCCGCGTTCGGCGCGGACTACGCCTACACCATGGACGGCTCGGACCTCGGCGAGATCGAGGACGAGACCTTCTGCGCCGACACCGCGACCCTCGCCATCACCGGCTACGACGTCCACCCGGGCTATGCCAAGGGCAAGCTGGTCAACGCCCTGCGGGTGGCGGCCGCTGTCATCGAGGGGCTCGACGACAGGTACCTCCCCGAGACCACCGACAAGCGGGAGCCCTATCTGCACCCCTACAACGCCGCCGGGGACGTCTCCGCGGCCCAGCTCAAGGTCCTCGTGCGCGCCTTCACCGTCGAGGAGCTCGAGGCGCGTGAGGAGCACCTCCGGGAGGTCGTGGCCGCCGTCGCCGGCCGCTTCCCCAAGGCGAAGATCGACCTCACCATCGACGAGTCCTACCGCAACATGGCCTACAAGATCCGCGAGGACCCCAAGGTGCTGGACCACGCCATCGAGGCCGTCCGGCGCATCGGCGTCGAGCCCAAGCGCCAGGCCATCCGCGGCGGCACCGACGGCGCGCGCCTCTCCTACATGGGGCTGCTCACGCCCAACGTGTGGGCGGGGGGCAGAACTTCCACTCGGTCAACGAGTGGGTCTCCCTGGAGTGGATGGCCAAGGCCGCCGACGCCATCCTGGAGATCCTCACCGTGTGGGTGGAGAAGTCCGTTCCGGCCAAGTGAGCTCCGCAGCGAACCGTGACCGGGGCAGCGACAGCGACCGATACAGCGGGCAGCGACGACGACCCGCGGCAGCGTCCCACATGCGCGGACCAGCGACCCTCGACAGAACGGCCCGCACATCGGGCGTGCCACTGCTGACCCGGCTCCGCTTGCAGCTTCGCCGTGGTCGGCGGTGGCAACCGCGGGGAGCGCGTCGACAGAACCGGCGCGTCGCGGGACGAGTCACTCCGGATGGGCCAGTGCCAGGGACCCTCGACGCACGTTGCGACGTCAAAGCCGGTGCCAGGCACCCCGTCTTGATTCGATGGTGCGCACGTCGCTTCATCCGAAAGGGTGCCTGGCACCGTCTCTGGCCTACCTAGCGTCAGCAGTGACTGGCACCGTCTCTGGTGCTCGCGGGACGTCACACACCCGTCCTGGTGACGCGCCTCTTCAAGACGCCCGGAACACGCGCCAGTCGCCGGCCGGCAACACGCGCTCCAGGCGCAGCACCTGACCGTCTTGGAGGCGGACCAGGACGCGCCGGCGAGTGCCGCCACCGGCCGTGGGGCTCCCGAGGACGGCGTCGTCCAGGATCTCCCGGACGTCCAACCGTCTGCCCCCGATCTCCACGGCAGTCGGTCGTTCCTCGCCCTGCGCCTCGCTGCGGCAGAGCACGCGTGCGATGAGGGGGACATCCGGGATGCTCAACCAGTGGATTCTAGTGCAGAGGCCACGACACCCGGACGAAGTCGTCCCACGTCGCGGCACTTCTCGCTCCGGGTCGCCGAGAGGTGGCGTCTGGCTCCCGTTCCGATGCTCCCCGAGCCTCCCGCCTCTCAGCCCGCGGCGGTCAGGAGGCCCTGAAGGCGTCGTTGCATCGTGTTGGCGGTGGCGAGGTCGCCCCGGGCGGCCGCGACCTCGATGCCCCTGCGGTAGACCTCGGTGGCGCGCCCGATCTGACCTGCGCCCTCCTGCGCCTTGCCCAGGGCGAGATAGGCGGCCGAGTAGCCGCGATCTCCCGCGATCGCCTTCTCCAGGTGTCGCACCGCCTCGGTGAAGCGCCCCGCCTGGACGCACAGCTCGCCCATGCCGAAGTGGCCGAGGGCATCGTCCGGATCCAGCGCCAACACCTCGCGGAACATCTCCTCCCGGCGCTGGAGCTGGTCGGTCCCCGGCGCGTCCTGCCGCCCCGCGCCCGTGGTCGCCTCCTGCTCCCGACGTCGCGCGGCCACGGCGGCAGTGGCCGCCGCCGCCGCCTCCCGCTCCGCCTCTTCGATACGCCCGAGCTGGTTGTAGTACACGGACATGTTGCTGTGCGCCATCACCGAGTCCGGGTCCACGGCGAGCAGCCGCTGCATGGTGGCGATGGCCCGCTCGTACTGCCCGTGGCGGCCGAGGATCACGCCCAGGGACTCGTAGGAGTCGGCGTGGGAAGGATCCACGGCCACCGCCCTGGCGAGCAGCCGCAGCGCCTCCTCCTCGCGGTCGTCGGTGAAGGCCGCCACGGCCCGCTGGTGCAGGGCAGCCGCCTCGTCATGGGGCGACGGCGCCACCAGGAGGGGCGGCAGCAGCACTTCCGCCTCCAGGCTGGTGCCATCCGCCAGGGTCAGCCGCACGGCCATCCCATCCACCCGCCAGGAGCGGTGCAGCAGCACCTCCAGGTACACCGCGCCGCGCCATGGAACCTGCGACCTGATCAGGCCCGCCCGCTGGCGGTCCGCGATGGCGAAGGCCTGACCGGTCAGGTCGTCCTCGCCGCCGCCGGCAAGACGCAGCAGCGCCGGCCCCCGGGCGGCGCCGCGGTGGCTGTGTACCTTGGCCACGGTCTCCTGTCCGAGATAACAGCCCTTGGTGTGCGACACGGCGGTGTCCACCAGGATCGTCTCGTTGACCAGCACTCCCGGTCCGGCCTCCAGGCCCCAGCGCGGGAGACCGCTGAGCACACGCAGCGCCTCGATCTGCGCCGCGTCCGCCGCCGGCAGCGGCAGCGGTGTCTCCCCCCAGGTCACGAAACCGCGGGTGGCGTAGACGGCGAGGGGGAAGACCTCGTCCGGGGGCCGCTCGGCCTGGAGACGCACCGCCTCCGGACCCAGCGCCAGCCGCAGGTGGGGGGTCTCCTTCGTCTGCAGACGCACGTCGTCGGCGATGATCCGCGCCTCCAGTGCGGCCCGCAGCTCCTCCGCCACGGCCTCGGGCACCAGCAGCTCGATCCGGTCCTCACGCTTGTGCAGGAAGAAGAAGGCGTGCAACCTTCCCGACCGGTCCAACGCCGCCGTGAGCTGGGAGGCCCCGGTGGCGAGCCCGCTCACGTCCGAGGTGAGCTGGCTGTGCAGGAAGCGCTCACGGTGTCGGCCGCGCACCTCCAGCACCCGCCACCCCGGCCAGGGCGCCTGGACACCCGTCACGCGCACCCGCTCCAGGAGCGGCCCCGGGTCAGATGCTGAACGACTCACCGCAGCCGCAGGTGTTGGTGGCGTTGGGGTTGCGAAAGACGAACCCCTTCCCCTTCAGCCCGTCCTCGAAGTCGAGAGTGACGCCCTTGAGGTAGATGGCCGACTTCGGGTCTAGCAGGACCTGGAAGCCCTCGAACTCCACGACGTTGTCTCCAGGCCGGGGCCCGGAGAACTCCATCTCGTAGGACAGGCCCGAGCAGCCACCCCCGATCACGCCCAGGCGCAGGCCGGCGCCCGCCTCGGGCCGTTCGCTCGTGAAGATCTCCCGGATCTCCCGTTGTGCCCGGTCGGTCACCGTGACCAGGCCCCGCACGCCCGTCGCTTCCGCCATTTCAGCGCTCATCGTCCGCCTCCCGCGAGGAGCTCACCAAGCTCTCCAGTGGTGTACATCTCGCTGAGGATGTCGTTCCCGCCCACGAACTCGCCACGCACGTAGAGCTGTGGGAAAGTGGGCCAGCCCGCGTACTCCTTGGCCGCCGCACGCACCGCGTCGTCCGAGAGCACGTCGAAGGTGCGATAGGGAACGCCCACGGCGTCCATGATGGCCACGGTGTTGGCCGAGAACCCGCACATGGGTCGCGCCGGCGTGCCCTTGATGAACAGGAAGACCTCCGCCGATCGCACCATCCTGTCGACCCGTTCCCGCGCGGCCTTCACCCCTTCCGCGTCGAAGCCCCCGCGCGTTGCCACCGGCGAGCCGCCGGCGATCCGAAAGGGGCCGTGTCCACTCTCTGCCATGCTCGAACCTCCTGCACCACACCAGCCTCGGTCCGAGGACGACACGTCCTCTTCGCGCCGGGGGCGCCTCGGAGGGTGAAACATTGAGACGGGGAATCGATATTTCTCAGTCGAAGTGCCACACGTGCAGGCTGCCCGAGGCGGTCCCGCAGATCAGGAGACCCGCCCGCTCCAGGACCGCCAGGCTGGCGCAGCTCTCCTCGCCGCTCACGGTCAAGGTCGCCATCCGGTCCTCGTGGGAGACCTCCCAGATCGCAACCTCTCGGTCCATGGCGACGCTGGCGAGGTGGCGGCCGTCAGGCAGGAAAACCAGGGCGGACACGGTCTTGCTGTGCGCCTCGTAATGGCGGAGCAGGGCCCGGCTCGCCACCCTGAAGAGGGAGATGGACCCGTCCACGCCGCCCACCGCCAACAGCCCGCCGTCCCCGGACCGAGCCATGGCGCTGGGCACCCCGCCCAGACCGTGGAACGTGGCGACGAGGCGGCCGGAGGTGGCGTCATGGGCTCGGAGGTTGCGGTTGCCATGGCCCGTGAACACCACGTCACCGGCCTCGGCGATGACCAGAGTCGTCACCGCCGCTGGCTGCCGCCGCATGGTCCGGCGCCCCTCGCCGACGAGCAGGGCGGGCACCTCCCAGAACTTGAGCGTGGCGTCGTGCCCGCCGGACAGGAGCAGCGTCCCGTCCGGGTGGAACGCCACGCCGCCCACCGCTCCCTCGTGCCGGAGCCGGGCCTCCACCTCGAGGCCGGTGCCGGCGGCCCACACGTCGACGGCGCCATCCAGGTGGCCGGCGGCAAGCATCGCCCCGTCGGGTGAGAAGGCCAGCGAGGTGGTGAGCGCGGTGTGGCCGGTCCGCAGGTGGGCGCGGCTGCGCAGGGTGCGCAGGGCCACCTTCGCCTCGAGGCTCAACAACCGCACCGACCCGTCGATCCCGCCCACCGCGAGCACCCGCTGGTCCGGCGACGGGACGATGGTCCGCAGGGGGCCCGTCTGCGCGTACGTTCCCTCGTCGCGGAAGCCGTCCACGTTGAGGACCCTGGGGGCCCGTCGCTCTGGACCCCCGGCGGCGCGGAAGGCGGTCGTGGGAACGCCCTCCCCGACCGACGCGGACGACGGGCTTCGTCCTCCCGGCATCGGCGCCGCGTCCCCCAGAGCCGTCCGCAGGTCGGCCGCCATGACCTCCATGTCGGGGTAGCGCCGGGCGGCGTCCTTCTCCAGGGCCCGGCTCACGATGGCCAGGACCTCGCGGGAGAGACCCCCGATCACGGTTTCGAGCGGCGTCAGGGGCTCGTGCACGATGCGGTAGATCAGGGTGGGGACCGTCTCGCCCGCGAACGGCCGGGCGCCGGCCAGGAGCTCGTAGAGGACCACCCCCAGGGACCACACGTCCACCCGGTGGTCGACGGCCTCGCCGCTGAACTGCTCGGGCGCCATGTAGGCGGGCGTCCCCACGAGCATGCCGGTGCGGGTGGCGAAGGTCCCGCCCTCCAGCCAGGCCACACCGAAGTCGAGCACCTTCGGGGTGCCGTCTGAGAGCAGGAAGATGTTGGAAGGTTTCAGGTCGCGGTGGATCACCCCCCGCCGGTGGGCATAGCCGAGGCCCCGGCACAGCTGCTCGACGAGACGCAGGCGGTCTCCGACCTCCGGCAGCCGGCCGCCGGCAGCCGCGGCCGAGAGGTTCTGTCCTTCCAGGAACTCCATGGCGATGAAGGGGATGCCCTCCACCTCACCCATCTCGTAGATGGTCACGATGTTGGGGTGGGAGAGCCGCGCCACCGACCGGGCCTCGCGGAGGAAGCGCTCCCTGGCCTCGTTCTCCACCTCGGCGGCGCCGCGGATCGTCTTCAGAGCCACCACGCGGTCAAGCACCGGGTCGCGGGCCTCGTACACCGTCCCCATGGAGCCCTTCCCGAGCTCCGACAGGATCTCGTACCTGCCGATGCGTGCTGGCCCGTCCTTCATCGCGGTCAGGTATACCACGAGACCAGGGCCCTTCGAGCCGTGCTACCCTCCGCCCAGCCCGACACGGCGGAGGCCTCGAAGCGCGACCGATGGCCGTCAATCTCCTCACACGCCTCGAGCAGCGACAGGTGGTCGTCATCACCGGCAAGGGTGGCGTCGGCAAGACCACGGTCACCGCGGCGCTCGGCGCCCGTCTCGCGGCTCGGGGCCGGGAGGTGCTCCTGCTCGAGGTCGATCCCCGGGAGAACCTGCACCAGCTCCTGGGCGTCCGGCCCTCCGGGGGACAGATCCTGAAGGCCGGCCCGCGGCTCCGTCTCCAGCACCTGGATCCCCGCGGCGTGCTCGACGACCTGGTCCGCGACAAGCTCAAGGTCGGCGCGCTCGTGCGGCGCGTGCTCTCCAGCCCCATCCACCAGCAGTTCACCGAGGGCGCGCCCGGCCTCAAGGAGACGGCCGTGTTCGGACGCGCCCTGCGTCTCGTGGAGGGCTTCACCCCGCGCGGGGTCCCCACCCCCGACGTGGTGCTCCTGGACGCCCCCGCCACCGGCCACGGCATCTCCTGGCTGGCCGCGCCGCAGCTCATCTCCGAGGTGATCGAGACCGGGCCGGTCGGTCACATGGCCGCAGAGATCGCGGCCTTCATGGCGGACCCCCGGCGCTTCGGCGTGGTGGTCGTCGCCACGGCCGAGGAGATGCCGGTCCAGGAGTCCCTGGAGCTCCTCGCGGGGCTCCGAGGCCGGACCGGCCGCACGGCCGAGGCGGTGGTGGTCAACGCCCTCTTCCCCCCGCTTCCCGGCAACGTCGACCCGGCCGACGAGGCCACCACCCTGTGGCTGGAGAGGCGCCGCCTCAACGAGCGCGAGCTCGGCCGGCTGCGGGCGAGCTGGGACGGACCCCTGCTGGAGCTGCCCCTCCTGCCCGTGGACCCCGGTCCGCCCCTCGTCACCGCCCTCGGACAGGAGCTCGAGGGAGCAGCGAGGACCGGCCCATGAACCCTGGCTCCGCGCCCCTGCTCGTGGTGGTGGGCTCCGGCGGCGTGGGCAAGACGACCATCGCCGCCGCCCTGGGCCTCCTCCACGCCCGGGCCGGCCGCGACACCCTGGTCATGACCTTCGACCCCTCCCTGCGCCTCAAGGACGCCCTGGGTGTCGGTGTCGAGGCCAGCCGCGCCGAGGTCGAGGTCGCCGCCGGCACACCCGGTCGGCTGTGGGCGAGCCTCCTCGACGCCCGTCGCACCTTCGACCGGCTGGTGGCCCGCTACGCCCCGGACGAGGCGGCCCGCGACCGCATCCTCGGCAACCGCTTCTACGACCACCTGTCGGGCAATCTCGCGGGCGTGCTCGAGTACATGGCCTCGGAGCGGCTGTTCGAGATCGCCCAGGAGGCGTCCCACGAACGGGTCGTTCTGGACACGCCGCCCACCCGGCAGGCCCTGGACCTCCTGGGCGCACCGGAGCGGATCGTCAGCTTCCTGGACAGCGGCGCCGTGAGATTGGCCCTCAAACCCTGGTTCGACGAGCGCGGCCACCTGCGCGCCGTCACCGGGCTCGGCTTCATCGGCCGCAACGTGGAGGCGTTTTTCGACCGCATGGTCGGCCTCCAGCTCCTGCGGGACATGGCCGAGTTCTTCCAGGCGTTCGCCCCTCTCTTCGACGGCTTCCGGGAGCGCGCCCTGGAGGTGCAACGCCTGCTGCGCTCCGAGAGCACCCTCTTCGTGCTGGTGAGCGGGCCCGGTCCCGGACGGGTGGCCGACACCCTGTTCTTCGCCCGCCGGCTGCTGGAGGGCGGGTACCACCTGGGGCCGATCATCGTCAACCGCGTCCACCCCGAGCTCGGCGGCGCTCCGGCGGCGCTCCGAGGGCCCTCCGCCTCCGACGGGCGTCGTCTCCTGGCGTGGCTCGCGGAGCGGGACCGCAGGGGCCTCGAGGACCTGCGCTCCCTGGTGGGCGACTCCCACCCCGTGCTCGAGCTTCCCCTCCTCCCCGCCGAGCCCAGCCACCTCGAGGCCCTGGGCGACCTCTGCGCCCTCCTCGGATCGCGCATCGAGGCGGCCGGGAGCGGGGCGCACCACTGACGCGATACAGTGGAGCCATGCTCGGACAGCGATCTCCCTTCGGTCTCGCGGCCGGGATCCTGGTCGCGGTGCTGGCGGTGCCCGGGGTCGCCACCGCCGGAGAGGTGGACGGGGTCCACAACGGCACCTTCGAGCTCGGACGCAGTCCGGACGGCACCCGCCCGGCGCAGTGGTACGTGGGGTTCCCGGGCGAGGGCCTCGCCGCACCCGGGGCCTGGACCCTCCTCGACGACGACGGCGGCGCGGCCCTCCAGATCCGCTCCGACAGCGACGACGGCTACTACCTGAGCCAGATCGTCGATCTGCCCGCGGGCGCCATGGCCGGGGTGACCGTCACCGTCGGCGCCATGGCTCGGGTCGCGGAGGGCGACGGATGGGCCGTGGTTCAGCTCGTGGCCCTCAACCCCGAGGCCCCCGTCGACCCGGACACGGGCATCGCCGAGGTCGGCCACGTCGTCGTCGGGACCAGCAGCGGCTCATGGGAGCGGATCCAGGGCAGCGTGACCCTCAGCGGTCCCGCCGAGCTGTTGGCCTTGGTGGTGAGCGCGGCCGGCGCCGGCACCGTGGCCGAGCTCGACGACGTGGCCGTCACGGCGCCCCTCGATCCACCGGGGGCCGGCCCCGATCCCAGCTCCGTGGATCTGCCCGCCTCCGGCCCGCCCCCCTTCCCCCTCGGCGTGACCGATGAGAGCCCCCGCAACGCCTCCGACGCCGGCCGCACCGACCTCGTCCACAGCGCCCGCCGGCTCGCTGGCCTCGTCAACCTCTTCGTCCACGTGCGCTGGAACGCCCTCGCCGGCAGGCCGCTCCTGGACGGGCACGACCGCGCCCTGACCACCACTGCCGAGCTGGACCGGTTCGCCGTGCCGCGCATGCTCACCTTCGACTTCACCCACGCCAGCCTGGAGGGCCTCGGCGACGTGAACCCGCTTCCGGACGGCACCCCGGCCGGCCGGCTGGACGATCCGTCCGTCGCCGAGGCCTACCTGGACGAGCTGCTGGCCCTGGCCGCCGTGATCCGGCCGCGCATCGTGTCGGTGGGCATCGAGACCGACTTCTTCTGGCAGGCCCACCGCGACCAGTGGCCGGCCTTCCGCACCATGGTGTGCACCGCCAGGGAACGCCTCCGCGCCCTCGACCCGGAGGTCCACGTCACCACCTACTTCACCCTCCCCACCCTGGTGCGCCCCGACGGCTCGCCGGATGCCGACGGGCAGGCCGCCCTCCAGGAGCTGGAGCCGTGCATCGACTCCGTGGGCTTCTCCACCTACCCCGCCGACGGTGTGCACCACCTCGACGCTCTGCCGGCGGGCTTCTTCGCGGCCGCGGCCGACGTCGACCCCGCGCTCCCCCTGATCGTGCCGGAGTGCGGCTTCCCCACCGGGGGCATCTACTCCGAGGCCGAGCAAGCCGAGTTCCTGCGCCGCCTCCTGGACGAGCTGGCCGGCCACCCGACCCTCGCCGTGGTCTGGTACTCCCTGTACGACCAGACCTACCTGGGCGTCGCGCCCTGGTTCCAGGACGCCTTCCGCACCATCGGGCTGCACCAGCTCGACTGGACCCCGAAGGCGGCGGCGGCCCTGATGCGGCGTCTCCACACCTTGTGGAGCCTCCGCCATCCGGCGGGACGGGTGGGTCCTGTGCACATGCGCATCGACGGGCGGCATCTGCAGCCTCCGGGAGGAGGACGCGGTGGACCCGGTCATTGACCACATCCAGATCACCGTCGAGGACCCGGAGGGCATCACGTACGAGATCGTGTGCACCCGACCCCCTGCCGTCTGCGGAACGCCGCACCCGGAGTGAGGGCACCTCCCGCAGGGGAGAGAGCCCGGCGGCGGGCACCCAGCGCCCCTTCTGGTCGGCGGTGGGTGATTTCGACCCGCTCCCCGCCTGGCGCGAGGTGGACGTGCCCGCACTCGTCGTCTACGGCGAGGACGACACGAACGTGCCCAGCGGAAAGAGCCGCGACCGCCTCCTCGGGCTCGGCAAGCCGAACATCCGCGTCGTCGTCTTCCCGGGCTCCGGCCATGGCCTCCGCCCCCCGGACGGTGTCGCCGGCACCTCCGTCCGGGCCGACGCTCTGACCCTCATCCACGAGTTCATCCTCTCGGCCGCCACCAGGAGCTGAGCACCTCCTCGCTTCGATCCGACCCATGGCGCCCACCACCGGCGCTTCGGGCGCCCCCGCCGGCCCGCGCGGGCAGGAGGCGCGTGGGCCCGGAGGGACGCGATCAGGGCTCCCAGCCCGCGCCTTCGGGGCGCGCGACGCGCTTGTGACGCGCCCTCCCTTGTGAGAGAATCCGGCAAATACGCAGGACGTGGGGTTGATGATGGATCTTCCGATCCGCATCGTGCGCAAGGACGGCCGTTCTTCGTCCCCTGGACAGAAGGACGCCGGCTGCGACGTCGCCGGGGGCCGCACCTGTGCACACGACCCCACCCACCCCCTGGTCCCGCGGATGACAGCGCTCCGGTTGGGGCGCTCGCGGCGGAACCGGGGGGCGGCCGCGCGCCGCATCGTCGCGTCGGCATGCCTGGGCATGGCGATGGCCGGTGGCGTCGGCGCTCAGGCGGGGGGGTTGTCCGAACCGGTCCGACGGCAGCTCGGCGCGATTCTCGCCGACAAGGCCACGCGCAGTGCCGTCGAGAGGAAGATCGGCAGCGACCTGCTGTACGAGCTCAAGCGGCAGCGTCGCGATCCACTGTTCGACCTCGTGCCGGCTCTCCTACCACGGGTGCCCCGTGCAAAGAGTGAACACATCGAGGTCGACGTGCAGGCCTCGTTGACGGGGCGCCTCCTCCACCTCATCGAGTCCGTCGGCGGGGTCATCGTCGCCGCCCACCCCCAGGAGCGAGCTGCCCGCGTCCGGGTGCCCCTGTCCGCCCTCGAAGAGATCGCGGCGCTGGACGAGGTCGTGGCGCTCCACCGAGGTGAGATACCCCTCGCGCAGAAGGTCGACACCACCGAGGGCGACCTGGCCCATGGCGCGGACGATGCCCGACAGGCGTTCGGCGTGGATGGTACGGGCGTCAAGGTGGGCGTGCTCTCTGATGGAGTGGACTCCTTGGAGAGCCTGCAGACCAGCGGTGACCTCCCTCCCGTCGTGGTGGTCCTCCCCGGGCAGGCAGGGACGGGCAGCGAAGGCACGGCCATGCTGGAGATCATCCACGACCTCGCTCCGGGGGCCCAGCTCTACTTCGCCACGGCGAAGCCCGACCGCGCGCAGTTCGCGCAGAACATCAGGGACCTGGCGGCCGCCGGGTGCGACGTGATCGTGGATGACGTCAGCTACCCCACCTCGCCGGTGTTCCAGGACGGGATCTTAGCGGCGGCCGTCGAAGAGGTCGCGGCCGCGGGCGTCCTGTACTTCTCCGCCGCCGGCGACGGAGGCAACGCAAACGACGGCACATCGGGCACGTGGGAGGGTGACTACGTGGACAGCGGCGAGGTCGTGCACCTCGTCCCCGACGTCGGCACCAACGCCGACGGCGTCCTGCACGACTTCGGCGGGTCGGTGACGAACGCCGTCACCGCGACCGCGCCGAACGGCGTGATGCTGCAGTGGTCCGATCCCGTGGACGCGTCGGACAACGACTACGACCTCTGTCTCCTCGACGCCACGGAAACGACCGTGCTGGCGTGCTCCACCAACTGGCAGGAGGGCCCCGGCGACCACCCCTACGAGCGGTTGGACCTGCCGGTGGAGGCGGGGAGCCTCGTGGTCGTGATCAACTTCGACGGGCTCGCGGACCCGAGGTACTTCCACCTGACCACGGTCGGCGGAGGTGCGCTGGCCCTCGCCACGCCCGGGAACATCTTCGGTCAACAGGCTGCCTCGTCGGCCTTCGCCGTGGCCGCGGTCGACGT
Source organism: uncultured Holophagae bacterium (assembly GCA_963844865.1). GTDB lineage: Bacteria > Acidobacteriota > Thermoanaerobaculia > Thermoanaerobaculales > Sulfomarinibacteraceae > CAWJPY01. Next base: position 353,723 of record CAWJPY010000013.1, on the reverse strand, counting down.
CGCCACCGCCGCCGGCGGCGTCTTCCTGGGGGGCCCCCAGAACCCGGTGGAGACCTTCAGCGCCGACGGTCCGCGGAGGATCTTCTACTCCGCGACCGGAGACCCGATCACCCCGGACGACCTCACCTCCACCGGGGGGGCGCTCCGACAGAAGCCCGACGTGACCGCCGCCGACGGCGTGTCGACGGCCACCCCGGGGTTCAACCCGTTTGCGGGCACCTCGGCGGCTGCCGCCCACGCCGCCGGTCTGGCCGCGCTGATGAAGGAGCTGGACCCGACCCTCACCCCGGAACGAGCGCGCGGTGTGTTTTCAGAAACCGCCCTGGACATCGAGGCCCCCGGCGCCGATCGGGACTCCGGCTACGGAATCATCATGGCCGAGGCGCTCCTCGCCGCCTTCGCGTCGCCGTGCGAGAGCCCGAGCGTGCCGGCCAGCTTCCAGGCGAGCAACCCCGCGCCGGTGTCCGGCGAATCCTACGTCCTCGCGTGGAGCGCCGTCGCCGACGCCGACTCCTACGAGCTGCAGGAGGCCACGGACCCGGCATTCAGCGGCCCGGTGACCTTCACCTTCGCCGGCACCTCGACGTCCTTCACCCGCTCCGTGGAGTCATCGACGACGTACTACTACCGGGTGCGGGCCGTCAAGGACTGCGGAGCCAGCTCGGCCTGGTCGGGATCGGTGGTGGTCGTCGTGTCCCCGGCCAGCTGCGAGGCCCCCGGGGCCCCTTCCGGTCTGTCCAGCAGCCCCACCTCCCCCGCCAGCGGTGAGACCTACGCCCTGTCGTGGAACGCGGCGTCCGATGCGGACTCCTACCAGATCGAGGAGGCCACCGACCCGTCGTTCACGGACGCGGAGTCGAGCACCGTGTCCGGGACCTCCACCGCCTACAGCCACAGCGTCGCCCAGTCCACCGTCTACTACTACCGGGTGCGGGCGAGCCGAAGCTGCGGCTCGGTGTCCCCGTGGACGAGCACGACCGAGGTGCAGGTGGTCGTGGCCGGCTGCCTCCCCCCGGAGCAGCCGCAGAACTTCCACTCCAGCGCGGACGTCGCGGGCGTCGGCGAGACCTACACCCTCGCCTGGGACTGGTCCGCCGGCGCCGACGCCCACGAGCTCCAGGAGAGCGCCGCCCCCGACTTCTCCACGCCCACCACCTACTTCCACTCCTCCAACACCACCCAGGACGTGGTGAAGTCCGAAGCCACGCCCAGCACCTTCTACTACCGGGTGCGCGGGACCAAGGAATGCGGCTCCCAGTCGCCCTGGACCTCCGTCATCCAGGTGACGATCGTCACCGAGGACTGCCCTCCACCGGACAAGCCCGCCGTCGTCGCACCCACCACCCCCATGGCCGATTCCGGGGAGCCCTACCACATCCAGTGGACCGCGGCGTCGGACGCCGAGTACTACGAGATCACCGAGGCGCGGACCGCCGACTTCAGCGGCACGAAGATCACCATGGACATCCGCGGCACCGAGTGGCATCGCAGCCACAGCGTGGCAGAGACCACCACCTTCTACTACCGCGTGCGGAGCGTGCGCGACTGCAGCAGCAACAGCGTCACGTCCGAGTGGACCGCCCCCGTGTCGATCACCGTGTACGCCCAGGGGGAGCGCCCGACCTTCGTCTATCTCGTGCCGGGAGTGGCCCACATGCCGGGCGCCCGGGGGACGAACTGGCGGTGCAGCCTGTCGGTGCTCAACACCATCGACGCCACGGCGGACCTGGAGCTGACCTTCCGTGACGCTGACGGGAGCACCGTCAGGCCCGCGGCCGTGGGCCCCCTCGGGATCGTGGAGTGGGACGACGTCGCACTGAGCCTCTTCGACATGTCCGGTCCGTGCGCCGGGGCGGTCGAGGTTTCGTCGAACCTGCCGGTCATCGTCGCGGCACGCAGCTACAACGCCTCGGTCGACGGCACCTACGGCCAGTATCTCCCGGGGTGCGAGCTCGCCGACACCCTGTCGACCGGACAGGTGGGCTACCTCCCCCAGCTCAAGAGCACCGAGGGCTTCCGGACCAACATCGGCGTGGTCAACCTCGGCGATGCGCCGTGTACCGCCTCCGTCACGCTCCACAGCGACACCGGAGCCCAGCTCGGGGAAGGCCTCAGCCTCGAGGTCGCTCCCGGCGGCTGGTTCCAGGAGAACGACGTCTTCGCCAAGGCCCAGGCCGGACCCTGCACGCTCGCCCGCGCGAGGATCGAGCTGGAGACCCCCGATTGCTCCGTGTGGGCCTACGCCTCCGTCGTCGACAACGCCACCGGTGACCCCACCACCATCCCCCTCTTCGTGAGGTGATTCGATCCTCCCGTCGGCAGCAGCCATCGCCGTGGCCGAGGGGGTCGGTACGAGGGCGGGGGACGGCTTACGACCACCCGCTGGCTCTCTGACGACACAAAGTAACGAGGGGATCGCGCCACCGTCCCGTCGGCAGCAGCCATGGCCGTGGCCGAGGGGGTCGGTACGAGGGCGGGGGACGGCCTACGGCCATCTGCTGGCGACGGCATGATGATCACTCACAGTACGCGGGCGACGCCACCGTACCGGATGGCAGCGGTCAGTGGTCGTTGCCGTGGGGGTCGGTACGAGGGCGGGGGACGGCTTACGACCACCCGCTGGCTCTCTGACGACACAAAGTAACGAGGGGATCGCGGCACCGTCCCGTCGGCAGCAGCCATGGCCGTGGCCGAGGGGGTCGGTACGAGGGCGGGGGACGGCTTACGACCACCCGCTGGCTCTCTGACGACACAAAGTAACGAGGGGATCGCGCCACCGTCCCGTTGGCAGCAGTCCATGGCCGTGGCCGGGGGGGTCGGTACGAGGGCGGGGGACGGCCTTACGGCCATCTGCTGCTGGCGGGGCGGGGCGTCGCGAGGGTGGGTGGTCGGGGGGCGACGCCAACCCGCAAGAATCAAAGAGGCTTGCCAGGGCGGAGTTCTCGACCCTGCCTTCACTTCATCAAAGGTCCGGCTTCGCCTTCGGCTGCGCCGTGACAGGCTTCGTTCTCGACCCGGGTCGAGAACGAAGCCTGGTGCCGGAGGAGGGATTCGAACCCTCATGAGGTTGCCCTCGGGGGATTTTGAGTCCCCTGCGTCTGCCATTCCGCCACTCCGGCTCGCCGGTATTCTGGCGTCGTCGGGCAACGGGGTCAAGGCGCCTGACTCGTCCCGGCCCCCAGGAGCGGGAATCATGACGGGTGGCGCGCTCCCCCCGCCCCCGGCGGCTGCCCACGGGCGCGGAATACGCTGCGAAGGCATTGACGCGGCGGGAATCAACGAGTATATTCCTAATTAGTGATTCGCTTGCGCCGCCGCGGGCGAAGGAGGACACGTGATCGCTTCAGACGACCTGCTGCACCGCATCGCCGAGGTTCTCAAGGCAATGGCCGATCCGACCCGTCTCAAGATCCTGCACTGCCTGCAGGCGGACGAGCGGTGTGTGTCCGACATCCTGACGGTGGTGGGCGGCAGCCAGGCGAACGTGTCCAAGCACCTTTCCGTGCTCAAACGCGCCGGCCTCGTGGACAGCCGTCGCGACGGCCTCAACGTGTTCTACCGGATCGCCGACGAGGGCGTGTTCTCCATCTGCCGCAACGTCTGCGACTCCCTGGAGCTGCGCGCAAAGGACGACCAAGAGGTCATCCTCAGGGGCCGGGAGCAGATCGACTATGCCGAACCCGTGAAGAGCTGAGGGTTCCGGGCACCCGAACGACGCCCTTCCCCGGAGGAGCCATGCCCATCTACGAGTACCACTGCCGCAACTGTGACCACCACTTCCAGCGCCTGCAGCCCGTGACTGCCGCGAGCACCGGCCTCACGTGTCCTCGCTGCGGCTCGGAGCAGGTCGAGCGCCTCCTGTCCAGCTTCGCCAGCACATCCAGTGGTACGGGCGCCTCGGGCTCACGGAGCTGCGGCAGCGCCCCCACCTGAGGGTTCTGATCGCGGGGCCCGTGTGGCCCCGGTCACCTCACTTCCCGACCTCCCCTGCCGGTCACTTCCGAAGTGGTAGCATCGGCTATCAACTCGGGTCTCGCGAACGAGGCCATCCGGAGGGGGAACACGATGCGACAGATCATCCGAGCCCGGCCATGGGTGCTGGCGACAGCCCTGATCACGCTGGCGATCTCCGGTGTGAGCTCTACCGCGCACTCCGCCGAGCTCGACCTCGAGACGACTTTCGCAACGGCGCCGTCCACCGCCGATCCCGGTCAGGTGGTGACCTACTCGGTGGATTACACGAACCACGGCGCCGCCGCTGCCGCCGACAGCCGGGTTCGCCTCCTGCTCCCCCCGGGGTGCTTCATGAGCTGGTCACCCGCCGAGATCGCCGCCGTCGTGAGCTCGTTCGAGGACGACCAGGGCAACCTCGTGGACGTGCACCTCGATGAGGACACCTGCGACAACATGCTCGTCTCGGTGGAGGGCCCAGGCGGTGCCGCCCCTTCGCTGCCCGCAGAATCCACCGGTCGGTTCTCGGTGGACATTCCGCTGCCGGAGGAGATCCCCACGGTCGGCATGTTCCGGGTGGAGTCCCCCCGGAGGTGGCGCACATGTATGACATCGCTCGCGGCGCCTGCAGCGACTGCGGGGACCCGTCGAGCTGCTTCGGCGGCCCCCTCTCCGCCAAGCCCGCCGTCACCGCCGACCTCGAGGTGGTCGTCGATCCCACGCCCGACGCGGGCCAGACGTCCTCCATGGGCTGCCATGCCCTGGCGGGGTTCACACCCGGCAGAATCGCCGTGGTGCGGCGTGGCAGCTGCGGCTTCGGGCTCAAGGCCCTGAACGCTCAGGAGGCCGGCGCCGTGGGCGTGGTCATCGTCAACGACGACGCCCACCAGACGCAGAACCTGCACAGCATCGCCCTGTACGGTGGCGACGAGGTCGCCCAGGTCACGGTCCCGGTGGTCATGATCGCCACCACCGAGGGTGAGGCTCTCATCACGCGGGTGGAGGCCGGGGAGCGAGTCATCGCGACCCTGGGCGGGGTCGAGAGCGAGAAGCTCCCCTTCGTCGCCACCGCCTTCCACACCCCCGCCAGCCCGGACACCGACCCCGACTCCTCCAACGACGTTGCAGCCGCGGTCACTCGGGTGAGCTACCTGGCGGAGCAGGGCCCGGTCGCGGCGTTCTCGTACTCCCCGACCAAACCGGTCAAGGGCCAGAGCGTCTCCTTCGCCGACGCGTCGAGCAACGAGCCCACCTCCTGGACCTGGGACTTCGGCGACGGGGAGGGAGCCAGCACCGAGCAGAACCCCGTCTACAGCTACGCTGCCCCGGGCACCTACACCGTCACCCTCACCGCCGCCAACGACTACGGCTCGGACTCCGCCTCCGAGGACGTGGTGGTTGCTGGGGTCATCCAGAGCCGTCACGACACCTTCGTCGCCGCCGCCGCCCATGCCGAGGGCAACAACGGAGCGTTCTTCGTCACCGACCTGGAGATCAACAACCGCGGCCTGACGCCCATGCTCTACCAGCTCGCGTGGCTGCCCAGGGGCGCGAACAACTCGGCCCCGACCCTGTCCGAGGCCTACATGCTGGCCCCGGGTCGCGGGGTGCGCTACACCAACGTCCTGGACGCGGTCTTCGGCCTCACCGACGCCCTGGGGGCGCTGGCGGTCCTCGCCGACACCACGGGGGCCCTCGTCATGAGCCGGACCTACAACCGCAGCGCCGGCGAGACCACCTCGACCTTCGGTCAGAGCATGCCCGGCGTCGCTCTGGAGGACATGATCACCACCGGTCAGCGGCGCCGGATCGTGTTCATGACCGAGAACGCCGACTATCGCGCCAACCTCGGCTGCCAGAACGGCAAGCCCGCGAACCTCACCATCATGGCCCAGCTCTTCTCCAGCGACGGCACCTCGCTGGCGCTCAGGAGCATCGACCTCGCTCCCTGGTCCAACAAGCAGCTCAACCAGGTGTTCGCGGACGCCCTCCCGCCCGGCGGGACCATGCCCGACGGCTACGTCGACGTGTGGACCGAGACGCCGGACGGGGCGTTCTTCTGCTACGGATCGGTGGCGGACAACCACAGCAACGACCCGACCACGATCCTGCCCCAGTAGCGGCGGCTGCGGTCGGCGGCAGCGATCCGCGGCAGCGAAGAAGTAACGCAGAGACGCGGAGACGCAGAGTCTCCCGCCCTTGTGGGGAGTTCACCTGTGGCGGGAGAGTCGGCGGCCCCTGTATCCTCGGCCGATGCCGGAGCAGGTCCTGCACACCCTCGGCGATGGCTTCGACTGGCGGCTGGATCACCTCCAGTGGCCCGTGACCACTGACGTGGCGGCAGGGCTCCGCGGCGTCATCGCCGGCGCCACCAGGGTGATGTGGCTGGACCCGTCCAGCGGTGGCCTCGCCTACCGCGGGGTGCCCATCGAGACCCTGGCGGAGCGCCCCGACTTCGAGGCGGTCAGCCATCTGCTCATCACCGGCGAGGCGGATGACAGCCCCACAGCGGGTCGCTTCCGCGCCAACCTGCGCGCGTCGCGGACGCTGCCCGGGGAGGTGACGGCGCTGCTGCGCTCCTTGGGCCCCGGCACCCATCCCACCCGCGCCCTGCGAGCGGGCGTCTCGGCCCTCGGCTGTCACGAGCTGGCCGAGGGAGAGGACCTCGCCGGCGAACGCCACTGGCGGGAGCTGCGCATCGTGGGCCAGGTCGTGGGTCTCCTCACCGAGGTGATCCGCCACCGCCGGAGCGTGGGCTCGGCGGCCGACGACCCCGGCGAGAGCCTGGCCACGGGCGTGCTGCGGGCCCTCATGGGCGCCGATCCGGACCCGGAGGACGTGCGCGTCCTCGACCTCCTGTGGGTGCTCTACGCAGCCCACGGCGTGGACGCGCCCACGTTCGCCTCCATGGTGGTGGCATCCTGTCTCGCCGATCCCTACTACAACATCGTGGCCGGCCTGTCGGCGCTGCGCGGCACGCGGCAGGGGGGCGCCAGCCAGACGGTGATGGAGCAGCTCCTCCATCGCCGGGATCCGGCCGACGCCGAGCGATGGGTGCGGCGAACCCTGGCGGCGGGCGGCCGCATCGCGGGGTTCGGCCACCCCGACTACCGGATGCCGGACCCGCGGGTCGTTATCCTGCGCAAGGCGGCGGCCGCCATGGCCCGCCGCAAGGACCGCGGCGACCTGCTACGAGATTGCCCGGGTCACGGAAAAGGCGGCCACCCGCGAGCTGCGCGGCCCGCGACGTCCACGTCAACATCAACTTCTACGGCGGCCTCCTGTTCCACCTCCTGGGGGCGGAGCCGGAGCTGGCCCCATGCCTGATCGCGGTGGCCCGCATGGCCGGCCTGGTGGCCCTGGTCCACGAGTCCCTGGACACCATCCGCCTCTATCGGCCCCTGAGCCGCTACGTGGGTCCGCCGCAGCGCTCCCTGCCCGGAGAGGCCGGATGATCGGGCGCTCTCCCGTGTGCCCGGTGCAGCGCTACGGCAGCGGCCTGGACGGCCTGGTGGTGGGCGACACCACCATCTCCCTCATCGACGGTCTCTCGTCACGGCTGCTCTACCGCGGCTATTCGGTGGAGGACCTGGTCGAGCACGTCACCTTCGAGGAGGTGAGCCACCTGGTGCTCTTCGGAGAGCTTCCGGACCGGTCGGCCCTCGAGGAGTGGAAGGGGGAGCTCATCCGCTGGCGGGAACCCCCGCAGGCGGCCTTCGACGCCCTCCACCGGGTGCCTTTCGCCGCCCATCCTCTGGCCAAGTATCGGACCACGCTCACGGTAGCGGCGTGCCACGTGGGCGACCTGGACGGCGCACCGTCCGGCATCGAACGCCGGACGCCGGCTCGGATCCTCAGCTGGACAGCCGCCCTGGCCGCAGCCGCCATCCGTCACGCCGAACGCGAGGCTCCCCTCTCGCCCGACCCACGCCTCGGGTTCGCGGGCAACTTCCTCTACCAGGCGCTGGGCCGGCGCCCCGAGGCCGACGAGGAGCGCGCCTTCGACGCCAGCCTCATCGTGCAGGCGGAGCACGGTCTGCACGCCGCCGCCCTGGCCGCGCTCATCGTCAGCTCCACGGGCGCCGACCTCGGCTCCGCGGTGCTCGCCGGCATGGGCGCCCTGTCGGGGGTCCGGCACGGCGCCGCCAACCAGCTGGCCTTCGAGATGCTCGGCAAGCTGGAGGATCCCGATCACGCCCGGCGATGGGCCCGGGAGGCGCTGGCCAGGGGGCACCGGTTCCCAGGGTTCGGCCACCGCGTCTACAAGTGCCCCGACCCCCGGGTGCGGGCGCTCGAGCCTTGGGCGCGTCGCCTGCTCGCGGCCCACGGGATGGACGAGCGCTGGCACACCTACCTCGCCCTCCGGGAGGAGGTCGAGGCCGCCCTCGGCCCCCGGGGCATCCACGCCAACGTGGACAGCATCACCGGCCTCCTCTACCACCCCCTGGGCCTGCCGCCCGGCGCCTTCCCCATCCCCTTCTGCCTCGCCATCCAGACGGGATGGATGGCGCACTGCCTGGAGTACGCGCCCGACGGCCCCATGATCTCCCCCGGGGTCGTGTACGTGGGCTGATTCCCCTACAGTCCGTTGGTCCGGAAGGTCTCGCGCAGGGTGAGGAGGAGCTTCGGGAACTGGCGCTCGCCGAGGAAGGCCCGCGCCACGTCGCCGCCGCCGTCGGAGGACCGGCGCCGCGCCTCGTACTCCTCCAGCAGGCGGTGGAACTCCTCCAGGGGGTCGAGGGCGAGGTCCGCGCGGCGGCGGCCGAGCCAGCCGTCCCGCACCACCTCCTGCCAGCCCCTGACCGCGATCTCGCGCTCACCGCGGTACATGGCCTCGGCGGCCGCGATGACCTCCTGCCGCAGCAGGCGCAACACCTCGGCATCGTCGTCGTCCACCATGGCCTTCTGCACGTCCTCGGCGAGGACCTCGGGGTCGAACGGGGACGGGGTGGCGCCGTTCCCCGGCGGTTGCGGCTTCGCCGCTGGCGCGGGGACCTCGGCCGCCTCTGCTGGGGGCGCGGCCGCCGGCTCCTGCTCGGTATTCGGCACGAGGTCCGGTGGAGGCTGCACCTGGCATGCCGGCGGCGGCCTTCGCGCGCGCTTCGGCTGCGGCTCCTCGGCGGCGGCGGACGCCTCCGGCGCCGGATCGGAGGCGGCCTCGACAGCAGGAGCCGGCGCGGTCCTGCGTCGGGGGCCCGGACCCGCATCGGTGCTTCCTGCCTCCTCTGCAGGCTCGGCGTCGGAACCAGTCCCGGTCCTCCGTCCCCGACCCTTCTTGCGCCGCGCACCCGCCAGGGTCTCCCGCAGGTGGCCGCTGTACCGGGAGAGCATGTCCAGCTCCTCCGGGCTCAGGAGGATGCCCCGCGCCAGCTTGCCGCGCAGGGCCTCGAGGTCGGTGAGGCGGGCACACAGCACCTCCGCCGACGGCGCCAGGTTGTGCAGGAGAGCGGCCAGGCGCTCATTGCCCTCGATGGTCTCCGCCAGGTCCGCGAAGGTGGCGAAGCTCATGAGGTCCTCGTCCTCCGCGGAGAGGCGCTCGATGGCCTGCTCGGTCTCCTTGCGCTGCACCAGCCGCTCATAGACCTTGGCCGGACAGCCCTCCGTGGGCCAACCGTCCCCGCACTGCTTGCGCAGTCCGTGGAGCACGATCTTGCGCAGGCCGAGGAGCATCTCCGCCATGGTCCGATACGCCTGGACGTTGTTCTCCAGATCCGTCACGACTCCCGTCACCCTGCCTCTCAGCGAATTGTACCCGGGATCGACGGGCGCCGTGGGCCGGGGGTCCGCCCGGGCTCAGTGGCAGCCCGCGGTCACGCGGGTCCTTCAGTCCTCGTCGTCGTCGTTCGGCCGCCACTGGGCGTCGATCACCACCTGGCCGTCCGCCCGCAGTCGGCGCTCCCAGGCCCGGCGCAGCCATCTCCGCACGATCGCACGGAGCGGGGGGATCAGGAGGCAGAACCCGCAGCAGTCCGTGATCAGACCCGGCGTCACCAGGAGCACGCCGGCCACCAGGATCAGGAGGCCGTCGATGAGGGCGGTGGTGGGGAGCCTGCCCTGCGCCAGATCCGCCTGCACGCGACGCAGGACGCGCAACCCCTCGAGCCTGGTCAGCCATGCGCCCAGGGCCCCGGTTCCCACCACCAGGGCGATGGTGGGCAGCGTCCCCACCACCTCGCCGATGCGGACCAGCAGGTAGAGCTCCAGGAGGGGAACCAGGGTGAAGACGAGCAGCAACCGCGCCAGCACGGGGACGAGGATAGCAGCGGCCGAGATCGCGGCAACCGGAGGGACCGCCATCGACTCGCGGCGACACTAGCCGCCCTCGGAGGACTCCTCCCCGGCGTCACCGAAGGAGATCCCGAGCTCGCGGCCGGTGAGCAGGATGTCACTGTCCAGCGGCACGCTCTTCATGCGGCTGGTGGCGATCTCCAGGGGCACCGCCAGCACCTCGGGCGGGTCCAGAGCCACCATGTGGTTGAACTTCCGTTCCGCAACCATGCGCACCGCGGCCGCACCGAAGCGCAGGGCCAGCAGGCGATCCCCGGTGGTGGGGCTCCCGCCGCGCTGCAGGTGGCCGAGGACGACGCTGCGGGTCTCCTTGCCGGTGCGCTCGGAGATGGCCGCGGCCACCAGCTCGGCGATGCCACCCAGCTTGACCTCTCCCGCCCCGGGGATGCCGTTGGGCTTGGTCACGATGTGCCCCCCGGCGGCCGTCGCCCCCTCCGCCACCACCACGATGCTGAAGCGTCGTCCCCGCGCCTCGCGATCCAGGATCTTCTCGCACACCGCGTCCATGGAGAACGGGATCTCGGGAATGAGGATCACGTCCGCGGTGGCGGCGACGCCGGCGTAGAGGGCGATCCAGCCCGCATACCGGCCCATGACCTCCACCACCATGACCCGCTCGTGCGCCTCCGCCGTGGAGTGGAGGCGATCGATGGCCTCGGTGGCCACGGCCACCGCGGTGTCGAATCCGAAGGTCACCACCGTGCCGGTGAGATCGTTGTCGATGGTCTTGGGTACCCCGACGATGGGCAGGCCCTTCTTCACGAACTCACAGGCCATCTTCATGGACCCGTCACCGCCGATGGCGATGAGCGCGTCGATCCGCAGGCGCTTGAAGTTCTCGACCACCTCGTCGGAGCGGTCCACCAGCTCCCAACGGCCGTCGGCGTGCTTGGTGGGGTAGGCGAAGGGACTGTTGCGATTGGTCGTGCCCAGGATGGTGCCTCCGACGTGCGTGATGCCCCGCACCGAGTCCCTGGTGAGCTGCTTGATCTTGGAGGTGTCGAGCAGGCCTTCGTAGCCGCGGGTGATCCCCAGCACCTCCCAGCCGCGGCCCAGCGAGGACAGGACGATGGCCCGGATCACGGCGTTCAGCCCCGGCGCGTCGCCGCCGCCGGTGTTGACTGCGATCCGCTGGATGTCTCTCGCCATGCATTCCCTCCCCTCGCGACCGGCCCACAGTGTACCGTGGGTTCATGCCACGGAGCGTGGCGACATGGGGCCTGCTCCGGGGCGCATGGTATAAGACCTCTCTCACCGAGGAGGATCGACATGAGGCGAACGGTGCTGTTGGTGCTCGCTCTGGGGATGCTCGGCGTCGGCTGTCCCCACTCCCAAAGAAAGCCCACGGAGAAGCCGGTCACGGCCCCACAGCCCGGCTCGGACGTGACGTCCAACCTGCTCGGCACCGGGTGGGTGGCGGTGTCCATCGCCGGCCGGCCCGCCGCCGACAAGATGGAGTCCTGGGTCAAGCTGTCCACGGACGGCGAGATCAGCGGCCACGCCGCCTGCAACGCCTTCACCGGCAGCTTCCGCATTGACGGTGACCGGATCTCGGTGGATCAGCTGGCGAGGACCAAGATGCTCTGCGTGGGCGCGACCATGGACGAGGAGCGCCGCTTCCTGGCAGCCATCGAGGGGGCGAACCGCTTCGAGATCGTCAAGGACCACCTCCTCCTCTATCCCGCCGGCTCCGGTGAGCCCACCGAGCTCGCGCCCCTCTCCACCAACGCGACGGGCGATGCCGCGATCTCGGGCAACGTGCTCTTCGACAGCCACGAAGACCTGCAGGCGGACGCCCGGCTGGTGGTCCGGCTCGTGGACCTCACGATGCCCGACGTGCCGCCCGACACCCTCGGGGCCACCATCATCGATCCCGTGCTCGCACCGCCGATCCCGTTCACTATCGTCTACCGGTCCGACGCCGTCGATCCCGACGGCAGCTACGCGCTGGAAGCGACGGTGCTGGTCGGTGACGACGTGATGCTTGACACCTCCCAGCCGGTCCCCGTCCTCACCGGTGGGCACCCGAGGGACGATGTCCAGCTCGAGGTGGCGCCCACGAGCTGAGTGGAGAAGGAAACGCCCTCCCGGTCGCGACCGGGAGGGCGGGAGATCTCCTGCGATCCGCGCCTAGAGCTTGGCGAGCATGGCGTCGGCCTCGTCGCAGGTCTTGCGCACGCCGGCCACCGACTTCTCCAGGGCCGCCTTCTCCTCGTCGGTCAGGTCGAGCTCGATCACCTCCTCGACCCCGTTCTTGCCGAGGATGGCGGGCACGCCCACGAACAGCCCGTTCACCCCGTACTCGCCCTCGAGCTTGGCGCACACGGGGATGATCTTGCGCTTGTCGTAGATGATGGCCTCGGCCATCTCCAGGGCGGCCCACGCCGGGGAGACGAAGGCCGAACCGAAGCCGAGCAGGCCGACCACCTCGCCCCCCGCCTTGCGGGTGCGGGCCTCGATCTTGGCCAGGGTGTCGTCATCCAGGAACCTGGTGACGGGGATGCCGGCGATCAGGCAGGAGGAGCGCACCGGCACCATGTTGTCGCCGTGGCCGCCCAGGACCATGGCGTTGACGTTCTCCACCGACACGTTGGCCGCCTCGGCCACGAAGTAGCAGTAGCGGCCCGAGTCGAGCTGGCCGGCCATGCCCACCAGCTTGTTCTTGGCCGGGCTCAGCGTCTTGTTGAGGGTGTAGACGATGGCGTCCAGCGGGTTGGCGATGGAGACGATCATGGCGTCGGGGCAGTACTGCTTGATGCCCTCGGCCACCTGCTTGGTCACCTTGAGGTTGATGGTCAGCAGCTCCTCGCGGCTGGGGAAGGTGCCGTCCGGGCGCGCCTTGCGGGGCACGCCGGCGGTGTTGATGATCAGGTCCGCGCCCTCCAGGGCCGAGTAGTCCTTGGAGCCCACCAGCTTGACGTCGGAGCGGATCGTGGGCAGGCCCTCGGAGATGTCCAGGCACTTGCCCTTCGCCACCGACTGCTTCTTCTGCACCTCCTGCCGCTCCGGCGGATCGTTCGGGTTCACGAAGGGGGCCGGGTCCGACAGCCCGACCTCGCGCGCCAGGCGCCGCTGGGCAATCTCCTGGGTCAGGACCCCGCCGATGTAGCCGCCGCCGATGAGACCGATCTTGTTCAGCACGATTGACTCCTTTCCGCCGCTGATCTGGAGCCGCCGGCCGCCTGTTCAGGCGATTCCGGCGGCACGGCCGTTCCTGTGAAAAAAAGCACGAGCTGGCACACGCACCGCAGAGAATACCACTTCACGCCGCGGATGGAACCCGGTATCGGGAGTTCCCCCGCTCATGTTTGGCGGACAGTCAGTCCACGGGCAGGAAGGCGTAGCGGTAGGCCCGCGGGCCGTCCGCCGCGAGGCGCGCGAGCCGCGCGGCTTCCCCGATGTCGGCGGGCAGACCCTCGGGGTCGGGCCACCCGTCCGCCAGCGCTCCGGACGGCAGAACCCTCCCGACCGCGCCCAGCAGCCGGATCATCAGCCGGCGCCCGAACCCGAGCTCCTCTTCAAAGTACTTGACGTGGTACCGGGCGCCGAGGTGAGCGAGATCCGCAGCCGCCGCGACGGCGTCGTCCAGCTCGCCGAAGCGGTCCACCAGGCCGAGGCGCAGGGCGTCGTCACCGCTCCACACCCGCCCCTGAGCGATGGCGTCCACGTCGTCGGTACTCATGGCACGCCCCTTTGCCACGAGCCCCACGAAGTCGTCGTAGAGCCAGGTGTTGTACGCGTCCAGGACGGCGCCGACTCGCGGGTCCAGAGCCCGGTCGGTGCGCAGGGCTCCCGCCCACGGCGTGGTGCCGACCCCGTCCACCTCGGCCCCCAGGTAGCGCTTGAGCGGCGTCTGGATGGTGGGGATGATCGAGAACACGCCGATGGAGCCGGTGAGCGTGGTCGGGCTGCACAGGATCTGATCCGACGCCACCGAGATCTCGTAGCCCCCCGAGGCGGCGACGCTGCTCATGGACACCACCACCGGCTTGCCCCCCTGGCGCATGAGCTCGAGCTCCCGGTGAATGCGGTCGGCAGCGAACACGACACCGCCAGGGCTGTCCACCCGCAGCACCAGCGCCTTGACGTGGTCGTCGTCGCGGGCGCGGCGGATGAGGCGGCTCGTGGAGTCGCCCCCGATGGCCCCCGGGGGCTGATCGCCCTCCAGGATGTCGCCGCGAGCCACCACCACCGCCACGAGGTCACCCCTGGCGTGCTCACCGTAGCGATCGCCGCCCCGGTCGTGGAGGTAGTCGGCCAGCCCCACCCGGTGGAAGGTGTGGCCGTCCTTCTCCTCCCCCACCAGGTCGATGAGCCGCTGCCGCACCTCGTCCCGGTGGGCGAGCTTGTCCACCAGCCCCGCCGTCAGGGCCGCCTTGGTCATCTGGCCTCCCGCGGCCTCGACACGCTGATCTGCGGCGTCCACGAAGTCGGCGAACGCCTCGGCCGACATCCCCCTGCCCTTGGCCACGTCGGCGGTGTAGGCCTGCCACAGGGCCCCCAGCCAGGCCTGGTTTGCCTCGCGGGCGGACGCCGACATGCTCTCCCGCATCAGCGGCTCGGGCGCGGACTTGAAGCGGCCGTGACGGTAGACGTGGACGTCCACGCCGACGCGGTCGAGACCCTCCTTGAAGTAGAGACGGTAGACACCAAAGCCCTGGATGATGAACAGGCCTTCGGGAGGCATGAACACCTCCGCCGCCTGGGCCGCCAGGTAGTACCGCCCCTGGTCCATCACCGAGGCCTGGGCGATGACGGGCTTGCCGGCGCCGCGGAACTCCTGCAGGGCCTTGCCCACCGCCTGCAGCTTGCTCAGCCCGCCCCCACCGAAGCGATCCAGATCCAGGTACAGGGCCTGGATCCGGTCGTCGTCCTTCGCCATGCGGATGCCGTCGAGCACATCCTTGAGCAGGGTCTCCGGGCGCCCCCTGCCCGTGATCCTGGCCACCGCCCGCTGCAGGGGCTCGCCCGAGAGCTGCTCCACCAGCCGCCCGTCGGGACCGATCACCAGGGCCGCCCTGGACGGCACCCCTGGCCGGCCCGCGGGCACCACCGCCATGACGGCGACCGCCACCACCACCAGCCATGCGAGGCAGGCCACACTCACCAGCAGCCGCCACAGGAAGTGCACGAACCCTCCCAGGACCGACCTCCGCTCCGCCATGGCTCCTCCCCACACTGCGCTCGTATTCGTCAATTGAGAATTGACGATCGAAGACGCAAAATTCCGCCTCGTCAGCGATCAGCGGCAGCTGCCGCGGACACGGATTCGGACGCGGACGCGGGCGCGGGGCCAAAGGTCACTGCGCGAAGGAGCGGGCGAGGCGCTTCAGGCCCTCGTCGATGGACACGCGGGGCTCATACCCCAGGTCGCGGCGGGCGGCGGAGATGTCGTACCAGTGGGCGGTGGCCAGGTGGCGGGCGAGGAAGCGGGTCATCACCGGCTCGCCCCGCAGGCGCAGGGTCCCGTAGACGGCCTCCAGCGTGGCGCCGACGGCGTAGGCGAGGCGCGGCGGTACGGTGCGCCGTACCGGCGGCAGGTCGGCCGCGGCCAGGAAGGCGTTCACGAGCTCCGCGAGAGGGCGGGGCTCGCCGTTGGAGATGAAGTAGGCCCGCCCGCAGCATGCCGCGCCCGGAGCCAGCCGGGCGCACGCCGCCAGGTGGGCCGCGGCGGCGTTGTCGACGAAGGTGGTGTCCACCAGGTTGGTCCCCGAGCCCACCAGGCGCAGGGAGCCGTCGCGGCCGCGGGCGATGATCCCCGGCAGCAGGTGATTGTCGCCGGGTCCCCAGATCAGGTGCGGGCGCAAAGCGACCGTGGCGAGCTCTGGTGAGGTGGCGGAAAGGACCATCCTCTCCGCCGCCGCCTTGGTGCGCGGGTAATGGGCCAGGAAGCGTCGCGCATAGGGCAACGACTCGTCGCCCCCCTCGATGTCACCGCCGTCGTGCACCACCGCGGGGGTGCTGGTGTAGACGAGCTTGGGAATGCGCAACCGGCGGCAGGCGACGATCACATTGGTCGTGCCGATGACGTTGGCCCGCTCGTACTCCAGGCGCGGTCCCCAGAATCCCGCCTTGGCGGCGACGTGGAAGACCACGTCACAGCCGGCGGCGGCACGCTCCACCACGCCGGCTTCGGCGAGGTCCCCCGCGGTCTGCTCCACCCCGAGCTCGTCGAGCTCGGAGTAGTGGCCGCGGCTGACGCTGGCCACCTGCCACCCCTCGGCCAGCAGCCTGCGCACGATCGCGCCTCCCAGGAACCCGCCGCCCCCGGTTACCAGTGCCCGCATGCCGTTCCCTCGTTCCCATCGCTGCGACACATCCTTGCTGTGTCATGGTGACCATCGTTGCGCCCCTTCGGGGCGGTGCCACATGGGATGACACGCAATGGTTCAGAGACGGCGGCCCACTCGAGTCGAGTGTCATCCTGAGGCCGGCACTCGGTCCGCCGACTGCGGCCGAAGGATCCCCCGCGAGCGGCACGACCATACCTACGCTTCGCCCCAAGGGCCTTCGGGGGACCCTTCGACTCGCTCCGGGGGACCTCCGCTCGCTCAGGATGACATGGGAATCGGGACGGCCGACCGGGTCCCCACGTGGACGGCGTCTTCGCGCCTTTGCGTTCTCTTGTTGGGCGGGCGGCCGGCTCTGCGCCTCCGCGCCTCTGCGTTTCCTCCTCCCTCCGGGATGGGTGGGGGCTTCGCACCTTTGCCTCTTCGCGCCTTGGCGTCGCGTCCTCTTCCTGGTTGGGTGGAGGCTCTGCCGAGCGCACCGTGGTCACGGACGTCTCCCGAGCTTCCGCGCCGCCCACCGGGCCAGGAGCGGGCGGTCGATCTTGGCGTTGTGGCGGATGTCCACCGGGAAGCTCCGTCGATACATGATGGTCCGGATCCCCCCCGTGTGCGGGTGGGCGGCGCCCAGGGCCAGGAGCTCGTCGGTGAGGGCTGCCCGGTCCGCGGTCCGCGCCTCCGCCTCGAGCTCCACACACAGCACGGGCTCCGCCCTCCCGGGCTCCCCCACCCCCACCAGGGCGCTGCGCCGCACCCCCGGATGGCAGTTGAAGACCCCCTCGCACTGCACCGGGTAGAGGGTGCCGCCCGGGGTCTCGACGCGGTGCGACTTGCGGCCCACCATCCACAGCCGCCCCTCCCCGTCCAGGTAGCCCAGGTCACCCATACGGTGCCGGAAGCCGTCACCATCGGCAATCTTGGCCAGGCGATCGTGGTGGGGAGCGTCCACGTAACCACGCGTCACCTGCGGCCCCTTGACCACGATCTCGCCGATCTCACCCGGCGGCAGGCGCAGGGCCTCGTCCCACGACTCCACGGGCTCGTCGGACACGGAATGACGGCGACCTCGATGCTCGGCACGGGACGCCCCACGCACACTCCCCCGCCGCGCTCGGTGGCGGCCCGGGTCTCGCCCAGGATCTCCTCGTGGTCGATGACCGCAACCGGCAGCGCCTCGGTGGCGCCGTAGGGGGTCAGGATGCGCCCCCCGTCGCCGAGCAGCGGGCGGAGGCGCTCCACGATCTGGGGCCGCACCGGCGCCCCTGCCGACACCACCCGCCGCAGGGACGGGAAGCGCACCCCTCCCCCGCCGCCCCAGCGGCCCAGGTTGTCGAGGAGGGCCGGCGACCCGAACATGGTGCTGACCCCGAAGGAGGCGATGGTGTGCGCCAGCAGCGCGGGGTTCGCGCGAGCCGGGTGGCTGGGGTCCATCCTGGGGATCACGGTGGACATGCCCAGGGCCGGGTCGAACAGGGCGAAGAGCGGGAACGTCGGCAGGTCTACCTCCCCGGGCTGGACACCCAGCAGCTCCCGCACCGCGCGCATCTGGGCGGCCAGGTTGCCGTGGCTGTAGCGCACCCCCTTCGGGGGCCCGGTGGAGCCGGAGGTGAACACGATGGCCGCCAGGTCGTCGGGCCCCGTGTCGGCGATGGGGAACGCTCCCCGCGCTCGCCCCGTGGCCGTCAGTCCACGCAACGTGGGTCCGCCCCAGGGCGCCCAGGGTCCGGCCGTGACCAGCCGCCGCACGCTGCCCTTCCCCCAACCGAACAGCATGCGCGCCAGGTGCGCGGCCGGCACGCCGATGAGCGCCTCGGGCGCGGCCCGGGCCAGACACGCGCGGACGTGGCGGCGGCCGATGCCCGGGTCGACGAGGACGGGCACCGCGCCCACCTTGAGGAGGGCGAAGGCGACGCTGAACAGATCCAGCCCGGGGCGCACCATGAGCGCCGTTCGCGTCCCACGCACGATGCCTGCCTCGACCAGACCGTGGGCCACGGCATCGGATCGCCTGTTCAGCGCGTCGTAGGTGAGACGGACGTGGTCGCCCGAGGCCCTCCTCCCCACGGGCGCAGCCACGGCCAGCGTATCGGGTCGGTCCGCGGCCGCCGCGACAAGCGCCGTCGCCAGGTTGACCGGGTCGCTCACCCCCTACCGCCCGGGGGGCCGCCGCACCGCGCCGAAGCACGCCTCGCGGCCTCCTCGCGGGATCCTGCCTTCACGGACCCTCCCCGCCCTCGTTCTCCGCGTCGCTCATCAGGAAACGCCGCACCAGGGGCACGATCTCCTCACCCGCATCCTCGAGCACCCAGTGACCCGCGTCCTCGAAGCGGTGCACCTCCGCGGACGGGTAGATCCGCTCCCATTCCTGGAGGATGGCATCGTCGAAGACGAAGTCGCGGCCTCCCCAGCAGACCAGGATTGGTCGATCCGCCAGGCGCTGCAACCCTTCCTCGGTCGCCGCCAGCGGGCCGTACGCCGGGTCGGACGGGACCACCGGAATGTCCTGGACGAAGCGCAGGACGGCCCGCCGCGACCCCCAGTCGTCATACGGGGCGCAGTAAGCGTCCCGCACCTCCTTCGACAGCCCCCTCGTGCACGCGAGACGGCTGGCGCCGCGGGCGAACGCGTTCAGCCCGCGCACCAGCAGGCCGCCCACGGGGGTGTCACGGACGAGCCGGAGCTGCCAGGGCAGGCGCATGCCTTCCGGGATACGGAAGGCGGCGGTGTTGAGGAGCACCAGCCGCGCCACGCGATCGGGATGGCGAACCGCCCAGCCGAGACCGATGGGACCGCCCCAGTCGTGCACCACCAGGTTGACGGCTTCCAGGGCGAGATGGTCCACGAGACGCTCGAGGTCATCGATCCGCCGGCCGAGGGTGTAGGGGTACCGGGCGTCGTCCGGCGCCTCGGAGAGCCCGCAGCCCACGTGGTCGGGGACCACCACCCGCCAGCCATCCCGGAGGCCGAGCACCAGGCTCCGGTAGTAGAACGACCAGGTGGGGTTGCCGTGGACCGCCAGGACGGGCTGCCCCCGTCCCTCGTCGAGGTAATGCAGGCGGAGCCCGTCCACATCCAGGTAGTGGGGCGCGAACGGGTACAGGTCGCGGTCGACGGCCTTCACCGCGAGCCGCCCCGCGCCACCCGATTCCCGCTCACCGCCCCGAGGTGCGTCCGCCTGCCTCGTGCGAACGCTTGCGGGCGCGGGCACGGACGCGGACGGGTTGAGATCCGCTCACCACACCACCTCGGCCATGGAGCAGTTGATGCCGCTGCCGATGCCCATCATGGCGATCCGCTCCCCAGCCTTGACCAGCCCCTCCTTGCCCAGCTTGGACAAGACCACGGCGATGCCGGCGGGGCCGATGTTGCCGTACTCGGGGTAGAGCTTGTACACCTTGTCCAGGTCGAGGCCGATGGCGCGGGCGAAGCGCTCGGCGTGGGCCTTGCTCACCTGGTGCTGGGCGTAGTGCTGGTGGCGCTCCACGGTCCAACCGAGCTCGGCAACCGCCACCTTCCACGTGCGAATGGCGAGGGCGATACCGGCCTCGGTGAGGGCCTTGGTGTTGGTGAGCATCTCGTGCATGTGCCCCCTGCAAAGCTGGTTGTGCTCGGTGGCGGCAAGGCCCACGCCACCGAGGTAGGGGTGGCCGTCGGGACAGAGGTCGGATCTGCCCATGACCATGGCCACCGCCCCCGAGCCCACGGTAAGGGTGGCGAAATGGGTACGGAAGGTCTCTTCATCCACGTCCGGGGCGAGCAGGCGCTCGATGGTGGTCTCGGTGGCCAGACGACTGGTCTCGGCGTTGACCACGATGCCGTAGCGCACCTGGCCATGCTCGATCATGTTGCCGACCACGTCCATGGCGTTGACGAAGCCGAGGCAGGCGTTGGCGATGTCGAAGTTGAGACAGGTCTCCGGAAGGCCCAGCGTGTGGTGCACGAAACAGGCGGTCGACGGCTCCAGGTAGTCGCGGCAGACCGAGCTGTTGATCAGGATGCCGATCTCCGAGCGATCGATGCCGGCGGCGACGATCGCCCGCTCGCCCGCCAGGGCGGCGCCGTCAGATGGCCTGATGCCGTTCTCCCACCAGCGCCGGGCCGTGATCCCGGACAGCATGCGCAGCAGGTTGTAGGGCAGCTGCAGGCGCCGCATAGTGGGCGCCAGGCGCCGCTCGAGATCCTCCGACGTGATCCGCCGCGGGGCGTCCACGTGCTCGACACTCAGAATGGACACGTTCTCGAACCGCATCTGCTTCCTCTTGCCCTGGGCAGGCCGCTCCGGGGGGCGATCCTGCCGCCGATTGCAGCGATTGCCGGCGCGGAGGGTACCATCTCACCCGCCGACCGCAAAGACGCACTGCGGCAAATGCCCTACCTCCAACCGATAAGCCGTTCCCTGATGGTCGCGGCCGGCGTTGCCCGCGACCCCGACCCGCGAAATTCCGGATGCTCCTGCAATACTCGGAGTCGCCCCTCGGGTTCCTGTTGGCGGAGGACGACATGCGCGCCACCACGACCACGATCGTAACCTTAGTGCTCCTGCTACCCACCCTCGACGCCCTGGCGCAACGTGCCCCGGCGCAGCGGGTCGTGCCGACCGCGAAGGTCAAGCCCTCGGCCACCCCCACTCCGTGCGCCGCCACCACCGCGGCGGCGATGGTGGCTCAGCCCAAGGCTGCGGAGGTCGCCCACCAGGCCCTCCGGGACCTCGTCGCCTGGGAGACCACCAAGGCCGAGAAGACCTTGCAGACCCACCAGAAGGCCTTCGCCACGACCCCCGAATACCAGACCGCCCACGGCGTGCTCCTGGCCCAGCAGGGCGAGGCGGCGCAGGGGTTGGACGCCTTGGTCGCCGCGGCCAAGGACGCGCCAGCCGACCCCGCCCCGGTGTACTACCGCGGCGAGGTGCTCTCCTGGCAGGGGAAGAACGACGCAGCCACCACGGCGTGGCGGGCCGCCGCCGACCGCGCCGCGAACCAGCTCGCCGCCCACCCGAAGGACGCCAGGGCCGCCTACTACAAGGGAGCCGCTCTGGTCGGCCTGAAGGAGCCGGAGAAAGCTCGCCAGGCGCTGGAGAAAGCGGCGGACGAGGGCTTCGACCCGATCCTCACCACCTATCAGACCGGGCTCTCCTACTTCGTGCAGGGTCAATGGGCCAAGGCGCGGGACGCCTTCGACGCCGTCCTGGTGCTGGAGCCGCGCTTCGCCTACGCCTACTTCTACCGCGGCCTGGCGGCCTCCAAGCTGGGCCGCAAGGACCAGCTCAACAACGACCTACACACGTTCCTGGACCTGGCCCCGGATGCACCCGACGCGGGCAACGCGCGGGCGCTCCTGGCCGCCTTCCAGCACTAGAACGGGCGCCCGATCCCGAGGTAGAACTTGGGTCCCCGGGAGCTGATGCCGACGTCGGCCACCGGCCAGGCCACGTCCCCCCACACCGGACCCACCGGCGTCGACCAGCGCAGGCCGACGCCGGCGCCCACGGCGAAGGGCCGCCCGGCCTGGCCCCAGTCCGTCCACACCTGGCCCACGTCCGCGAACACGGCGAACCGCAGGCCGTCCCACACCGGGATGCGAAGCTCGTTGTTGAGGATGAAGAGGGCGCTGCCTCCCGCGGCCGCCAGTCCTCCGCCCGCCCCGATCGTCGTCGGGCCCACCGAGTCCAGGTCGAAGCCCCGGATGGAGGCCTGGCCGCCGGCGAAGAAGGCGCGGTCGCGGGTCAGCGTCTGGCCGTTGAGGCCCGTCGCCCAGCCCAGGCGCAAGGACTGGGTCCAGGTCCAGTCAGTCCACGGCGCCAGGGCCCAGGAGCTGGTGAGCACGCTCTTCACGTCGGCCACCTCCGAGCCGAGAGGTGGGGCGTTCCAGCTCAGGTCCAGGGCGGCGTAGTAGCCGCGGCGGGGATCGAAGGGATTGTCCAGCTCATCCTGGATGATCTGGGCGCCCAGGATGGCCTCGCGAACGGTGCTGGTGAACGGCCCCACCAGGGGCAGGTCGACGGTGGTCTCGGTGCGCGAGAGCTGGTAGTAGGCCCGCGCCGAGGTGCCCCTGTAGCCGAGCTGGTAGTCGCCCTCGACGGCGGCCGTGTAGCGGCGCTCGCGGACGTTCTCCTGGGTGCCCGGCGCCTGGCCGTTGAAGTAGGTGACGTTGCCCAAAAACGAGATCTTTCCGCCCGGTAGGGGCGGCAGGGAGCCGTAGAGGAGCACGAGCTGCTCGCTGGTGGAGTACCGTCCCCGGAGGTTCAGGCCCACGCCGCGCCCGAAGAGGTCGTCGTCGCGCAGGCCGAGCCGGAACTCCGAGCCGCGGTCCGAGTTCCAGCCGGCGCCCACCTCCGCGGTCCAGCGCGGCTTCTCACTGACCACGAGGTCCACCTTGGTCCGGTCCTCGCCGACGGGGTGGGTGGTGGCCTCCACGCTTTCGACGGGGGAGAAGGAGGCGATCCGGGCCACGCTGCTGTCGAGCTGTGCGGGCTCGAACACCTCCCCCGCCTCGATCACGAGGCCCTTGCGGATCACCTTGCGGGAGATGTGGCGCAGGCCCTGGATCTCGATGTCCGCGATCGTGCGGCGCGCACCGGGATCCAGCTGGACCTCGAGGTTGTAGGTATGGTCGGCGATCTTCTCCTGGTGGATCTGCACCTGCGCCTCGGTGTAGCCCTTCTCCACGTAGCGGGAACGGATACGGCTCGCGGCGAGCTCGATATCACCCCGGTCCATGGGCATCCCCGGCTCCAGGCCCACGGTCTTCGCCTCCTCGAGCACGCCGAGGGGGTCCTCCCCGAGAAGGGTGATCTTCCCGACCGTGGCCCGCTCCCCGAGCGTGACGTCCAGGTGCACCCGGCGCGCATGCGGACCCTCGTCCTCGGCCCACACCCTGACCACCTGGGCATCCGGGTAGCCGCTGTTGGCGAGCAATCGCTCCACCACCCGCTCGCCCACGTCGGGATGGTGGAGGATGTTGGCGAGCTCGGTCTCGTTGCTGAGCAGGCCGCGCACGGCGGCCTGCGCGTCCTCGGGGACCCCCGCCATCTCCGGTCCGGAGAGCTCGACCTTGGGGCCTCGATGGATCGTGGCCACCACCTCGTCGCCCTGGCGGGCGACAGTGACCTCGGCATCGGGATGGTTCTCGGAGGCGTAGTAGCGCCTGAGCGTGGCCACCATGTTGTCGAAGGAGGCGCCTTCCAGCGGCGGCGGCTGATAGAGGGAGGTGACCTCCTGCTTGACGTCCCGGGGCGGCTGGGCGCCCGCGAAGCGGATCACCTGCCGCGGTCCCGGGTCCACCGTGAACACCAGCTGGGGCAGCGCCTCGCTGCCCTTCGCCTCGCCGTCGACCAGCGCGAACTGGTAGCCCGCCCCGGCCAGCTCCCGCTCCATGGCGAGGCCGGCCGCGAACAGCAGGAAGGGCTCGTAGGGCTCGCCCTTCTTGAGGCCGGTGGCCTTCTTGAGGCGGCGGGTGCTGATCGGCCACTTCCCCTGGAGCGTGATGCTCTGGATAGTGGCACCCTGCGACGCCCCCTTGCTGCCCCCCCAACGGAAGCGCTCGATGACGTTGAACCCATCCTGGTTCTGCTGGGTCGTGGTGTAACCCTGGAGCGCCAGACCGGGCAGGCCGCGGAAGTTCCAGAGCTGCAGCATGGTGGTCTGGTCCTGGACGTTGCTCAGGTTGGAGCTGAAGAAGAGGGCGGCGTGGCGGCCCAGTCGCTGGCCGACCGTGAAGTTGGAGGCGGCGTTGGTCTCGGTTTCCACCCCGATCTCCGCCGGCTGCAGGGTCTCGTTCTCCAGTCCGAGCGCAGAGCCGATGCCCCGCGCCACGGTCTGGGTCGCCAGCTCGGCGGCGTTGAAGCTTGTGGTGCCCTGCGCACCCCCGCCGAAGGCAGCGATGTTCTGCTGCGGCACGATCTCCACGTTGGGAGCGGTGCCGGGGGCGCCGGTGAAGTCGACCTCGGCGCGGCGGATGGTGATGGCCTGTCCCGGGAGGTTGAGGGTGCCGCCCGGAGTGAGGCGGAGGACACCCCTGATCAGGGGATCCGCCGCCGACCCGCCGACGTGGAGGACGCTCCACGTCACGTTGAAGTCCCCCAGGTTGTTGGCCACATGGATCTGGCCCCGTCCCCACACCTGCAGGTCGAGCAGGATCTCCCGCAGGGGGTCGTCCAGGGGCGCGGCGATGGGCGTCTGGGCGCTCAGCAGCATGGAGGTGAGGCTCACCGGATGGTCCCAGACCCCCGCCTGGAGGTAGACGTCGCCGACGACCTTCACCAGCCGATGGGGATCTGGCTCGAGGGCGATCTGCCCGCTCCAGCTGGTGATGATGTTCATGGGCAGGAGGAAGTAGACGTTGGTCAGCTCGAGCACGATGCCCTGGCCGACGCGGGTGTCCCAGCCGCCGCCGACGAGCATCCGGCCGCGGTTCACCGATGCTGAGCCGTCGTCGATGGTGACCACGCCGTCGTCGACGGTGGCGACGAGGTGGAGGTCTGACACCTTCAGCGCCGGGTCGCGCATCACGAGCTCGCCGCCAGGCTGGTCCACGGTGACGGTTCCCGTCGGGTTCATCAGAGGGCCGTGCATGGCCACGGCGACGTGGATCGGCTTGATCATCCGGATCGGGACCGGGAGCAGCCGCGCCAGATCCGGCCCGAGGGTCGCATCCACCTTGCCGTCGATGGTGTCGGAGGCTGCGTCGTAGGTCCCGCCCATGGCGAGGTGGCTCTTGGCGCCTTTGAGCTCAAACGGCTGCAGGGTGACCCGGGAGCCGTCGATCTCCAGCCGCAGCGGCTCCGCGGAGCGCACGGTCTCCATGGCGGACTCCAGGGTGAGCCCCGTGGCCACCACCTCTCCCCGGCGGGCCGCGGGATCCCCGGGGTCCAGGCGAAGGTCCGCGTCCAGGCGATCCATGGTGGCCTTGAGCGCTGGAAACTGCACGTTCACGGCGTCCAGCAACGGCGTCGAGCGGAGGTCGGACGCGTGGAGGGTGAGGCGGATGGGCCCTCCCGGCGCCTCAGGCCACAACCACTCGGGCCGCGGGACGTCACCGAGAGGCGCCGAGCCCTCCAGGATGAACGCGCCGCCCACCGTCTCCACGTGGTTGGTGGTGAGGCGCAGGACCCCGTCCTGGAGCGCCAACGTGGCCTGCCCGAGATCCGCCACCGCCGCCTGCCGTCCACCCTGCCAGCGGACCTGGAGCACACCTTCGGGACGGGACACCGTCCCGCTGAGCTCGAGGCTGCCGGCGAGCACGCCCGCCAGCTCCTCGGGCGCGGCGAAGGGAAGGCTCGCGACCTCGACCTCCTGCCAGGTGACGGCGACGTCGATGGGACTGCCGGACCCGGCGAAGGACACTGATGCGCTTCCGGCGAGCGTACCCCCATAGGCTCGGACCGCGAGGCGGTCCACCCGGACCCCGGAGGCATCCGCAGAAAACCCAGCCTTCACGGAGGCGGCCTCCCAGCCGGCGACATCCAGATCGGCGAGGGCCAGGTCGCCCCGCGCCTGCCACCCCTCTCGGCTCCACGAGAAGGCGCCCTCCCCCTGTGCCGAGCCGGCGACTGAAACGCTCGCGGGAACGGGTTGCGCCTGCTGCAGGGCACCGAGGGAGGGCGCCGCCACGAGCCAGCGGCCCTGCGTGCTCAGGCTCGCCAGATCGGTGGCGCCCTCCGCCCGCGCGACCGCACCCCCGCCGAGCTCGCCCGATCCCCGCCACGCGAAACGCCCTTCCTCCATGTGCCCACTGAGCTCGAGGCGCTGCGCGCCGAAACCCATCGCAGCCGGGCGCTGCCAGTCAAGGTCCAGGACGAGCAGCGGTTTGTCGAGGGTGCCCGCCGCCTCGAGATGTCCGACCAGCGGGCCTCCCGCGACGTCCGTCTTCCCGAGCGGGGGCCACCATTCACCCAGGTACGCCGCCGCGCGCGCCGGGTCCTCGACGGTCACGTCGGCCCGGGCCGACACCTCGCCCCGCACCCCGAGGGTCCCCGCGGCGGTCAGCTCGGCACCCGGCACGGAGCCTGCAAATCTCTGCACCTGCCACTGTCTGCCGGTCCCACTGGCTTCGAGGTCGAAGCTCGACCGCGGCGCCGTGACCCGGAGGTCCACCTCGCCGCCGAGGTCCTCGACCCGAATCGGAAAGGACAGGTGGGCCTGCACGGTGCCGGAAGCCAGCGCCGGACCGGGCACCTCCTGGGCCCGTGCTCCCAGGGCCAGGGCCAGGGCGGGCCCGAGGCGCGCCTCGGCGAGGGTCGCGTCCACCGCGATCTGCGACCCAGAGGTGACACTCACCGCGGCCCGCCCCCAGCCCTTGCCGGCCGCGTGGACGTCGAGGCCGCCCGCGCCGAGGTCGAGGTCGAGGGACTCCACGCCGTAGCCGGCGAGCCGGAAGCCGGGCCCCGATTGTTCGAGGTGTGCCTCCACATCCCCGCCCGCTCTCCTGCGGGCCCAGCCTCTCAGCGCCAACCGACCCTGAGGGGCGAGCTCCTGGACGAGACCGGGGTCCCACCAGGCGAGCACGGGCTCGAGGCGGGCCCGCGCGTCGACCTGGACGTCGAAGGGGCCCTCCGAGCTCAGCGCGGCGAAGCCCGAGATCGCGAGGTCGATGTCCGGCCCCCGAGCCCGCAGGCTGTGGATGCGCAGACCGGACGCGTCGGCCACGGCCTGCACATCAAGGCCCTCGAGCCCGAGGTCGCGCCCGTCGCGGGTGACGAGCATCCGCTCCGCCGCGGCCGACAGGTCCATCTCGCCACCGGTCAGGCCGGCCTGTACACGGATGTCCTGCACCTTGACGAGCACGTCGTCCGGGGCGGCGACCACATCACCGCGGACCACCTCCAGATCCCCGATCTCCACGGAGGTCCAGGCGGATGGGGGGATCTCACCGCCGCCGGCGCCGCCTGCGGTGGGCGGCAGACCGCGCAGGTCGACGTCGACGCCGGAGACCGCGATCCAGCGCACGCGCCGCGGCCGGGAGAGAAGCTGCAGCCAGCTCCACCGCGCCTCCAGGCTCGCGATCGACGCGACCTCGTGTCCATCCACGGTCACCCGCAGGTCCTGCAGGTGGAGCCTCCCCGGCAGCAGGCGGAGCTCGATGCCCTCGGCCCGCAGGTCGACGCCGGTGCCTGCGGTCACGGCGCTCACCGCGCGCTCGAACAGCCAGCGTTGGACCGACGACAGGGACAACGCCACGACCGCCCCGACCAGGAGCAGCACCACCCCCACGGCGACTGCCATCAGAGTGCGGCGGATGACGACCTTCATCGCCCTAGTCTAGCCGTGTTGCCGCCCGGACCGACTGTGATCGGGGAACGGCCCCACCGACAACATCCGAGCCACCCCGATGGCGGACGCGGGATGAGACTCGCAGTGGCCTCGACGGCGCCCGCCGAAGGGTCGATGATAGAGTGGATTTGGGACAGCAGGAGGCGCGTGGTCGAGGTCTTCGAGTTGGCGACACTACCCACGTTCCCGGCGAGCCGAGCTCCGGCGCAACCGGCGGTTGCCGGTCGGAATCGAGGTCGATGATGGAGGGCCCCCTGCCCTGGCTGCGGCGGCTGCTGACGGGCACCCACGAGGAGCTGGCGGCACACCACCGGCGCCCGTCCCTCGACCCGTCGTGGTCCGTCCTGCTGGTGAGCGAGGACGCCGACCTCCGCGACGAGCTGGAACGCGCCGTCGACGAGGCGGGGCACCGCTGCGTCGCTGCCTGCGCACCCCGCCGCGCGAAGGTGGAGGCGCGCAACGGCCGTCCCGACGTCGCCGTCATCGATCTCAGGACGCTCGGGATGGAAGGCGTCGCCCTGGCCGAGGGGATCCGTGCCTCCTCCCGCCGCGCACGGCTCCCCATCCTCGCCATCCTCCCCGACGGCGGGCGGCAGTCCGTGCAGGTCGCGGTCCAGTGCGGAGCGGACGACTACCTCGTGGCCCCCGTGGACGCGGCCGAGGTCGGTGCGAGGCTGCATCTGCTGCAGGAGCGCCTCCGATCGGCACAGCACCTGTACGAGTCGAACCGCGAGCTGCAGACGGCCTTCGACCGCTTCCTGATCGCCTCGGGAGGCCAGAACGACGGGGTGTGGGACTGGGACGTCACCAGCGGCACCGTGGACTACTCACCGCGCTGGAAGGAGATGCTCGGCTACGCCGAGAGCGACATCGGCACCTCGCCGGAGGACTGGTTCGAGCGCGTCCACCCCGACGACCGGGACCGCCTGCGCAGCGTGATCGACGGCAACATCGTCGGCAACGTCACCCCGCTGGAGCACCGGTACCGGATCCGTCATGCCGACGGCACCTACCTCTGGATGATGACCCGCGGCGAGGTCATCCGTGACGATCGGGGACAGGTGCGGCGGATCGTGGGTCGCCAGACCGACATCTCTGACGAGGAAGGCTCCGGGAGGGAGCTCCACGTCGGGTCCCTGCACGATCCGCTGACGCGACTACCCAACCGGACCATGCTCATGGACCGGCTGCGCCATGCCTTCGCCCGCGCGCAACGCGAACCCGGCCGTCCCTTCGCCGTCCTCTTCTTCGACCTGGACCGCTTCAAGAACGTCAACGACAGCCTCGGCCACCTCACCGGGGACAAGCTGCTGCGGGTGATCGCCGAGCGCGTGCAACGGGCCTGCCGTCCCTCCGACACAGTGGCGCGCTTCGGCGGCGACGAGTTCGTGATCATCGTCGAGAACCTTGTCGACGTGCGCGGGGCCACCTCGGCCGCCGAGCGCATCCAGGAGGAGTTCCGCATCCCCTTCGACCTCGAAGGCCTGGAGGTGTTCGCCTCCATCAGCATCGGCATCGCCGTGTGGAACCCCAGCTATGCCCGCCCCGAGGACCTGCTGCGGGACGCCGACACCGCCATGTACCGCGCCAAGGCGATGGGGCGCAACAGCTTCGCCGTGTTCGACGAGCAGATGCACGCGCGGGTCGTGGCGACCCTGAAGCTGGAGACCGATCTCAGACGGGCCATCGCCCGCGAGGAGTTCCGCGCCTACTACCAGCCCATCATCTCGCTCGCAGACGGGCGCATCACCGGCTTCGAGGTGTTGGTGCGCTGGCAGCACCCCGAGCGGGGGCTGCTCCTGCCCGGCGAGTTCATCCGGGTGGCCGAGGAGATGGGCGCCATCATCCAGATCGACCGCTGGGTGGCCGAGGAGGCCTGCCGCCAGCTCCGGATCTGGCAGAACCAGTTCCGGCACAACCCGCCGTTGACCGTGAGTGTCAACGTTTCCGGCACCCAGTTCATGCAGCCCGACCTGGTGACACGCATCGACCACATCCTGCGCAAGACCGGGCTGTATGGTCGCAGCCTCACCCTGGAGGTCACGGAGAGCGTCCTCATGGAGAACGCCCACTACGCCGCCGAGATGCTGGAGCAGCTCCGTTCCCTGGACATCGGTATCAGCATCGACGACTTCGGCACCGGCTACTCGTCCCTCGCCTACCTGCGCCGCTTCAAGATCGACACCCTCAAGATCGACTACTCCTTCGTGTCCAGGATGCTGGCCGACGAGGAGAGCTCCGAGATCGTGCGCACCATCACCACCCTTGCCGGCAACCTCCACAAGCAGACCGTCGCCGAGGGCGTGGAGACGAGATCGCAGCTGGATGCGCTGCGGGAGCTCAAGGTGGATCGCATCCAGGGCATCTACGCGTCGCCTCCCCTGCCCGCGGACACCGCCACCCAGCTCCTGGAGCAGACGGCGTCGGTGGACGACCACCTCAAGAAGATCCTCCACGACCGCATGCACCACACGTCCCCCACCCGGCGATCGGCTTCGTGAGGACGTGAGGACGTGAGGACGTTAGGACGAAAGGCGTGACGCATTCGGCCTCACGCCCTCACGAGGGTGGTCGGGTGGGCGGGCCTCACGTCCTCACGAGGGTGGTCGGGCGGGTGGCCCTCACGCCCTAACGCCCTAACGTCCTCACGTCAGTACTGATAGCTCTCCCCGAAGTCCAGCACCTTGGCGTTGAACGCCTTCGCCTTGACGCGCTTGACGAACTCCTGGGGATCCACGTCGATGACGTCGAAGGTCTTGTAGTGCATCGGGATGACCATCTTCGGATGGAGGAACTCGGTGGCCAGGACCGCGTCCTCGATGCCCATGGTGAAGTTGTCCCCAATGGGCAGCACGGCGACGTCGATGGAGTTGGTGTCCCCGATCAGCTTCATGTCCAGGAACAGCCCGGTGTCGCCGGGGTGGTAGAGGGTCTTGCCGTCCATGGTCACCAGGAAGCCGCAGGGGTTGCCGGTGTAGGTCCCGTCCGGGGCCGCCGATCCGTGGTGGGCGATGGTCAGCTTGACCCGCCCGAAGGGGAACTGGTGCGCGCCGCCGATGTGCATGGGGTGGACCGTGGCGCCCTGCCCCTCGCAGTAGTTGGCGAGCTCGAAGGGCGCCACGATGGTGGCGTCGTTGGCCTTGGCGATGGCCACGCCGTCGCCGATGTGGTCGCCGTGGCCGTGGGTGAGCAGCACCCAGTCCACCGAGATGTCCTCGGGCTTGGCGGCGGCCACCGGGTTGCCGGTCAGGAAGGGATCGATCACCAGCTTGGCCTTGCTCCCCTCGACGAGGAACGCGGAGTGTCCGAGATAGGTCAGAGTGGGCATTGGCATCTCCTTTCGTCGCCGCTTCCTCCGGACGCGAGGAGGCGGCGGGGCCGTCCAGGGGCCCACATTATGGATCATCGTCCCCTTCCGTCCACCGGGGCGTCCCCGAACGGCCGCCGGGGCACCCGATCGATACACGCCTCTGGCCCACCCAAGGTGACGCCTCTCGCGACGCGCCGATTCTGTCGATGCGTTCCCCGTGGTTGCCACCGCTGACCACGGCGAAGCTGCAAGCGAAGCCGGGTCACCCGTGGCACGCCCGAGGAACGGGCTCGGGCGAAGCGCTCCCGACGCGCGGGGCCGCCGGCAGCCGGTGCGCGCCTGAAAGAGGAAACGGGCGGAGCCTGTTACTCGTGCAGGGATCGGGCCGGCGGGATTGATCCGTGCTCCTCCGGCGGCCCGACAGAAGGAGAGAGCATGGCCCGACGCAGCGCAGACGAGGACACGGACATCGCCGCCGAGGCTCAGGAGACGAGGGAGTGGCTCGAGTCCTTGGATTGGGTCCTCGAGCACGGTGGACCGGATCGGGTGCGGCGCCTCCTGCGGGACCTGCAGATCCGGGCGCACCAGGCGGGGGTGCGCATCCCGTTCTCCGCCGAGACCCCCCACATCAACACAATCCCCGCAGCCCAGGAGTCGCCGTACCCCGGGAGCCGGGAGGTGGAGCGCCGCATCAAGAGCCTGATCCGCTGGAACGCCATGGCCATGGTGGTCCGCGCCAACCACGAGGAGAGCGGCATCGGCGGCCACATCTCCACCTACGCGTCCGTGGCCACGCTGTTCGAGGTGGCCTTCAACCACTTCCTGCACGGCCGCGGCGACGGCCACCACGGGGACCAGGTCTACTTCCAGGGCCACGCCTCCCCCGGCATCTACGCCCGCGCCTTCCTCGAGGGCCGCCTGTCGGAGCGCCAGCTGGTCAACTTCCGCCGCGAGCTCCGCGACGGCCGCGGCAACGGGCTCTCCTCGTACCCGCACCCGTGGCTGATGCCGGACTTCTGGGAGTTCCCCACGGTGTCCATGGGCCTGGCACCGATCATGGCCATCTACCACGCGCGCTTCAACCACTACCTGGAGGACCGGGGGCTGCACCCCGAGTCCGACCACAAGGTGTGGGCGTTCCTGGGCGACGGCGAGATGGACGAGCCCGAGGCCCTGGGCGCCATCACCCTGGCCGCCCGCGAGAAGCTGGACAACCTCATCTTCGTGGTCAACTGCAACCTGCAGCGGCTGGACGGGCCGGTGCGGGGCAACGGCAAGATCATCCAGGAGCTGGAGGCCGCCTTCCGGGGCGCCGGATGGAACGTCATCAAGGTCATCTGGGGCGCCGACTGGGACCCCCTGCTGGCCGCCGACCGGGACGGCCTGCTGGTCCGGCGCATGAACGAGGTGGTGGACGGGGAGAGCCAGAAGTACGCAGTGTCCTCGGGGGCCTACATCCGGGACCACTTCTTCGGCGCCTACCCCGAGCTCCGCGAGATGGTGGCACACCTCTCCGACGAGCAGCTCCGCCGCCTGCGCCTCGGTGGACACGACCCACAGAAGGTCTACAACGCGTTCAAGGCCGCGGTGGAGCACCCCGGCGCGCCCACCGTGATCCTCGCCCGCACCATCAAGGGCTACGGCCTGGGCGAGGCGGGCGAGGGCCGCAACATCACCCACCAGCAGAAGAAGCTCAACCAGGAGGAGCTGCTGGAGTTCCGGACCCGCTTCGGGATCCCCCTGGACGACGAGGAGGCGGGCGCCGCGGCCTTCTACCGGCCCGCCGACGACAGCCCGGAGATGAAGTACCTCATGGAGCGGCGAAGCTCCCTCGGCGGACCCCTGCCGTCCCGCGGCGTGCTGTGCGAGCCCCTGGCGAGGGTGCCCGACGAGCCCTTCGAGGAGTTCACGGCGGGATCCGAGGGACGTGAGGTGGCCACCACCATGGCCTTCGTGCGCATCCTGAGCCGGCTCCTGAAGGATCAGGAGATCGGCAAGCTGGTGGTGCCCATCATCCCCGACGAGGCGCGCACCTTCGGCATGGAGTCCCTGTTCCGCCAAGTGGGGATCTACTCCCACGCCGGCCAGCTCTACGAGCCGGTGGACGCGTCCACCCTGCTGTACTACCACGAGGCCAAGGACGGCCAGCTCCTGGAGGAGGGCATCACCGAGGCCGGCTCCATGTGCTCCTTCATCGCCGCCGGCACGGCCCACGCCAACCACGGCATCAACACCATCCCCTTCTTCGTCTTCTACTCCATGTTCGGCTTCCAGCGCGTCGGCGACCTCATCTGGGCGGCGGCGGACATGCGCACCCGCGGCTTCATGGTGGGAGGCACGGCCGGCCGCACGACTCTGGCCGGGGAGGGGCTGCAGCACCAGGACGGGCACTCCCACCTCCTCGCCTACCCGGTGCCCAACGTCCGGACCTACGATCCCGCCTGGGCGTACGAGCTGGCGGTGATCATCAAAGACGGCATCCGTCGCATGTACTGCGACCAGGAGGACGTCTTCTACTACCTGACCGTGGGCAACGAGCCCTACCCCATGCCGGCCATGCCGGAGGGGGTCGAAGAGGGGATCGTCCGCGGCATGTATCGTTTCCGCCCCTCCCCGAACCCCGACGCCGCCCTGCGGGCGCACCTCTTCGGCAGCGGCGCCATCCTCAACGAGGTGCTGCGCGCCCAGGAAATGCTGGCGGAGCGCTACAACGTGGCCGCCGACGTATGGTCCGTCACCAGCTACAAGGAGCTGTACATGGATGGTCTGGAGTGCGACCGTTGGAACCGCCTCCACCCCGGCGACGAGCGACGCGTCCCCTGGATCGAGCGTTGCCTGGCGGGCACCGACGGCGCGTACGTCCTGGCCTCCGACTACGTCAAGGCCCTGCCCCAGTCCATCTGCCGCTGGTTCCCCCGGCCCCCGGTCGCCCTCGGCACCGACGGCTTCGGGCGCAGCGAGGGCCGCGCCGAGCTGCGGCGCTTCTTCGAGGTGGATCAGGCGCACATCGTGGTGGCCACCCTGTCCGCCCTGGCCGCGGACGGAAGGCTGGACCCGGAGGTGGTGCGCACCGCCATCGCCGATCTCGGCGTCGATCCCGAGGCCCCCAACCCCGTGACGGTGTAAGGAGAGGTCGACCATGGCCCAGACCATGCGTGTGCCCGAGCTGGGCGAGAACATCGAGTCCGTGGACGTGGTGCGGGTGCTGGTCGCGGTGGGCGACACCCTCGCCCTGGAGCAGCCGGTGATCGAGGTGGAGACGGACAAGGCCTCGGTGGAGGTCCCCGCCACGGTGACCGGCGTCGTCACCGAGGTTCATGTCGCCGAGGGCGACACCCTCGCCGAGGGAGATCCGATCCTCACCGTGGACGAGAAAGCGCAGAAGGAGCTGGAGTCCGCGGACGAAGCGGCCGCGGAGTCGACGGCCGAGGACCTCGAGCCGGCGGCGTCTCCCCGGGAAACCGGCACCGCCACCGCCTCGGAGAGGCAGCCGCCGCCCTCCGCGGAGGAGCGCCCGGCGCCGGGGCCCGCCGAGACCGAAGAGCCGTCCACCACGGTGCCGCCCGGCAGCGAGGAACCGCCTCCCTCGGCGCACCCCAGGGCCGTCCCGGCATCGCCGAGGGTCCGCCGCTTCGCCCGCGAGCTGGGCGTCGACATCAGCCGCGTCGCGGGCTCGGGGCCGGGGGGCAGGATCCTGGTCGAGGACGTCAAGAAGCACACCCGCAGCGCGCTCGGTGGTGCGCCGGCGGCGGTCGGCGGTCAGGAGCCGACGCTCCCCGACTTCTCCGCCTGGGGACCGGTGCGCCGCGAGCCCATGTCCAAGGTGCGGCGGCTCACCGCCCAGGCCATGTCGAGGGCTTGGGCCACGGTCCCCCAGGTGACCCAGCACGACGAGGCCGACGTCACTGACCTGGAAGAGCTGCGGGCCAGGTTCCGGGAGCGGGTCGAGGCCGCCGGGGGCAAGCTCACCCTCACCGCGATCCTGGTCAAGGTGCTGGCAGCCGCAGCGAAGGTCTTCCCCAAGCTGAACGCCAGCATCGACACCGCCGCCGCCGAGGTCGTGTTCAAGGAATCCGTCCACGTGGGAGTGGCGGTGGACACCGACCGCGGCCTCCTGGTGCCGGTGATCCGGGACGCCGATCAGAAGAGCATCACCACGATCTCGCGGGAGCTGGACGACCTGGCCCGCCGCGCCCGGGACCGCAAGCTGCAGTCGGAGGAGATGCAGGGGGCGACCATCACCATCTCCAACCTGGGCGGCATCGGCGGCACCGCCTTCACGCCCATCGTCAACTGGCCCCAGGCAGCGATTCTCGGCGTCTCCCGCGGTCGAACGGTCGCACGCTTCGTGGATGGCGCCTTCGTGCCCCGGCTCATGCTCCCCCTGTCCCTGAGCTACGACCACCGCCTGGTGGACGGCGCCGACGCAGCCCGCTTCCTGCGCTGGGTGGCCGAGGCCTTGGAGGAGCCCCTCCTGCTCGCGCTCGAGGGGTGATCGGATCTCCAGAGACGGCGCCAGGCACGCCGTCTTGATTCGATCGCACGTACAGCGCTTCATCCGAATGCCGTCTGGCACCGTCTCTGGTGTTCCCGACGTGCGGGACAAACGCACCGCGACCTTCTGTGGGCGCCTTCCCCGCGGTTGCCACCGCTGACACTTTCCCGACCGCAAGCGACACACGGCCGGTCCGCACGACCTCGGGAAAGTGTCACCAGTGGCACGCCCGGGCGGCGAGCCTTTCTGCCGGCACCTTCCCCGGAGGGCTCAACGCTGCGGCTGTCGCTGTTGACGGACCTCGGAACATGGGCGCGGGCACGGGAGGCACGGAATAGTTGGCGGTGCGGCCGGTTTATGCGACGATGTCGCAGACATGGGAGGTATCATGCTCAGACGAGTGCCCCGCCAGGCCGTCCTGCTCCCCGTGCTTGCGCTCGCCATCGCGTGCGCGGGGCCCGCGCCGCACCCGGAGAAGCGGGACACGCAGTCGGCTCCGACGCCTGCGCCGCAGACCTTCTCCCCCGAACCCCAGGAGTCGCATCTCGGAGAGCTGCACATGCTCACGGACGGCGGCGAGAACGCGGAGGCCTACTTCTCCTTCGCGGGCGACGCCCTGATCTTCCAGTCGACCCGCCCCCCCTTCGCCTGCGACCAGATCTTCACCATGGGGGTCGACGGCTCGGACCAGCGCCTGGTGTCCACGGGCAAGGGCCGCACCACCTGCGCCTACTTCTACCCGGACGGACAGCACATCCTCTACTCGTCCACCCACCTGGCCAGCCCGGACTGTCCGCCCAAGCCGGACTTCAGCCGGGGCTACGTGTGGCCGCTGTATCCCGGCTACGACATCTTCAGGGCCGCCGCCGACGGGTCCGACCCGACTCCCCTGACCACGACCGAGGGCTACGACGCGGAGGCCACCATCTCGCCCCGCGGCGACCGCATCGTGTTCACCTCGGCCCGGGACGGCGACCTGGACATCTACTCCATGGACCTGGACGGCTCCGACGTGCAGCGCCTGACGGACGAGCTCGGCTACGACGGCGGGCCCTTCTTCTCTCCGGACGGCTCGAAGATCGTCTACCGCGCCCATCACCCCACCGATCCCGGGGAGATCGCCGACTACCGCGGCCTCTTGGCCGACGGCCTCATCCGTCCCAGCAAGCTCGAGATCTGGGTCATGGATGCGGACGGGAGCAACAAGCGCCAGGTCACCCACCTGGACGCGGCGTCCTTCGCACCCTTCTTCTTCCCCTCCGGCGACCGCATCATCTTCTCCTCGAACTACGGGGACCCGGCGGGCCGGGAGTTCGAGCTGTGGGCGGTGGACGTCGACGGCTCCAACCTGGAGCGCATCACCCACTCGGAGGGCTTCGACGGATTCCCCATGTTCGCCCCCGACGGACGCACCTTCGTCTTCTGCTCCAACCGCCACGATCGCGAGCCCGGGGAGACGAACGTGTTCGTGACCACCTGGCGCCGGTGACGGCGAGCCACCTCGACCCGGGAAAGGGCCTCTCGCCGGGCGCCCGGTCAGCTCATCGGGCCGCGACGGTCACCCGGACCGTGGCGCCGTCGACGGCGAGGTCGGTCACCCCCACCGTCGGATCGGTCAGGTCCAGGACCACGTACAGGGCGGGCGGCCTCAGCTCAGGATGGTGGCCGACGCGGACCTTCTCCACCTCGGGCGTCCCACCCGCCACCTCGTACTGCGGGTAGCCCTCGGCGATGCCCCGGATGCGGACCAGAATCCGCGGCGGATCGTCCATGGGGAACACCGCCACCGAGTCCGCCGCCACGGCGCCGTTGGTCTTCACCACGACCGCGGTCCCCGGCGGCATGGGTTCAACGGAGATGTCCTCCACAGCCGTGGCCGGGGCAAGGGGCTCGGACGCGGGAACGGCTTCTTCTTCCACCGGCGCCGGCACGGGCGCACCCTCGGCGGGCGCGGGCGCCGCAGCTGGCGGGGCCGGCGCCTGGGACCCTTCCGGCTCCTGCACCGGCTCGGCCTGGACGGGCACCACCGCGGCCGGAGGGGCCACCGCGGGGGCTTCGGCCGTCGCGTCGGTCATGAGAATCGGAGCGCCGGTGTCAGCCGGAGGCGGGGCCACCAGCTCCCGGACTCGGTCCCACTCCACATAGAGGGCCGCGGCAAGGCCGATGACCGCCAGGACGGGGAGCAACCACAGCAATGAGCTTCGACGGGCGCGGTCCGGAGATCGCGGCGCGGCTTCGTCGGCGGATATCGCCGCCGGCAAGCCTTCCTCCGCCACATCAGCGACCAACCCGGGCGCGGCCCCTTCCGCGGCAGGCCCCACCCCGTCGAAAGACTCGGAAAGCCACCCGTGCCCACTCTCGGGGCGGTCTGCGACCCCTCGCATCACCTCCGGTGCGGGCCGGTCACCGTCGGCGATCTCGTCCTTCCAGCTCTCGAGGAAAGAGGGGATGGCGGTCTCGCCAGGCTCGTCGGGAGGGGCGCCCGCCGGAGTGTCCTCGTCCAGCGCCTGCGCAGCGGCGATCTCCTCGGCCACCGCCAACGGGTCCGCCTCCAAGACGACGACGGTGTCGTCCTCCTCATCAGCGACCGGTGCGACCGGCGTCTCTGGAAGCCCCGGCTCCCCGACCTCGTCCCCTCCGTCCGCGCGCTCCGCGGCGAAGGCCCCGCGGCGCCCGGCCGTTTCGGCGTCACGTTCAGTGACATCGCGCGCAGCCGGCTTCGGCCGCAGATAGTCGACGTCGACGAGGAACCGGGGCGCCTGCCGTTTCCGGTTCTCCTTCCAGCCGACGTCCTCCTCGGCAGGCTCCTGCTCCACGGGCTCCTCGACGTCATCCGCCGGAGCGTCGTGGGAGTCGCCGCCCATCGGGTCCACTCCAGCCTCCCGAGGCTGCCCGGGCTCTCCGCGGATCGTCACGCGAGCCTGCTCGAGCTCCCTGTGGGTGGACCCGGGCCTGTCCGGGATGGTGCCCGGCGGAGCGCTTCGACCGCCCTGGAGGGCGTCCGTGGGGAAGCCCTCGGCCCGGTCCTCGTCGGCCTCCAGCGCGAACAGGTCGCCACCGGACGCCAGGTGGGAGTCGATGATGGCGTCGATGGTCTCCTGGGCCTCGGGGGCCAGGGAGACGTAGCGGATGGCCATCCCCGGGGGGTGGGCATCGGCGCCGACCCGGGTCCAGATGACCACACCGGTCCCCTCGATGAGGACGAAACCTTCCGGGAGGGTGATGCGGAACCGGACCACCGTGTCGGCCGGCAACGGCTCCGACGCGGGCAGGAACATCCCGTCGCTGGACAGGAACGGAGCCATCTCGGCCTGGAGCTCCCGCATGCTGGCAAAGCTGCGCTCCAGCTCCACCAGCTCCTGCGGTTCGTGGCCGGCGTCTCCACCAGGTGTCTCGTTCATGGCCCACTCCCGCCTGCGCGGCGTCCGGCGCGCCGCGCGGGTGACCGCCGTCAACGGCGCCGAGTCCAGTGTAACTCAGGGCGCGAAAACCCCACCGCCGCTCCGCCTCAACGCCGCCGGGGGGAGGCGCCCCGCGTACAATGTCGCGGTGCCCGCCGCCGTCGACCTCGAGCATCGCACCATCACGGCCAGCGTCCGCGACCTCGCGGCCGATCAGGCCCAGCGGAGCATCGGCCTCGGAGGAGGCGGTCTCGCCCGGCTGGGGATCGGCCAGGAGCTGCACCGACGGATCCAGCTCCAGCTCGCCGAGGACGACCCGGGGTACCGCACCGAGGTCCCGCTGACGGCCCGCTTCGAGGTGGACGGCTGGACCCTCGTTGTGAGCGGTCGTGCCGACGCGGTCCTCTACGAGGGCTCCAGCCCGGTGCGGGTGGAGGAGATCAAGACCCTCCACTTCGCCGTCGACCTCCACACGCTCTACCACCAGGAGAGGCTGGACCGGTACCGCCGCCAGGCCTCGCTGTACGCCTGGATGCTCGGCGGCGAGGTGGTGGACGCCCGCCTCCTGCTGGTGGACATCGTCACCGGGGAGGTCGTGGACGAGGACATCGAGTGGTCGGGCAGGACGGTGGAGTCCTGGCTGCGCCAGTCCGTACACCGCCTGGCCGCCCTGGAAGAGCAGCGCCTGGAGCGCACGCTCCGGCTGCGGAGGGCGGCGGCGCTGCTGCCCTTCCCCCACCTCGAGCCACGACCCGTGCAGGTGGAGATCGGGGACGCCGTGGCCGAGTCCCTGGAGCAGGGACGCCACCTGCTCCTGCGGGCGCCCACGGGCTGCGGCAAGACCGCCGCCGTCCTCCACCCGGCCCTGCGCACGGCGCTCGAGGCGGGCAAGCGGCTCTTCTTCCTCACCGCCAAGACCCTGCAGCAGCGGCTGGCGGTCGACACCGCCCGGGCCATGCAGGGCGAGCTCTTCCGCTCCCTGCAGCTCAGGGCGAAGTCCAAGATGTGCGCGAACTCGGAGATCATCTGCCACGAGGAGTTCTGCCCCTACGCCCGGGACTACGGCCTCAAGCTCGTGCGGACGCAGATCGTGCCCTCCCTTCTGGACGAGTGTCGGCACCAGGACCCGGACCGGGTGTTCGAGGCGGCGCGCGAGAACGAGGTGTGCCCCTTCGAGGTCAGCCTCGACCTCCTGCGCGAGGCCGAGGTCGTGGTGTGCGACTACAACTACGTCTTCGACCCCAACATCGGTCTCGCAGCGCTCCTGGACGGCGGCGCCCTCCAGGACGCCGTGCTGGTGATCGACGAGGCCCACAACCTGGTGGATCGAAGCCGCGAGTACTACTCCCCCGAGATCGACTCCGAGCTCCTGAAGAGCGCTGCGACCTACCTCGCCGGCCGCGACAACGCGGTCTTCCGGGAGCTCGGCTCCCTGGTGGCGGAGCTCGCCGAGCTCGTCGGAGACACCGTGGCGGAGGCCCTCCCGGACAGCGAGCACGGCGACCGCATCGTGGAGCTGGTCCCGGACCGCGTGTCCGAGCTTCGCATCGCGTTCGACGGCGCCATGCTGGCGTACTTCCTGTACAAGCGGGAGCACGAGCTGTGGCTGGCCTCGGACCCGACCATGGACGTCTACCTCGCCCTCACCCGCCTGCACAAGGTGCTGGTGCTGGGCGGCGACGAGTTCGTTCACCTGGCGACCCGCACCCCGGAGGGCGTGGAGAAGGTCAAGATCCTGTGCCTGGACGCGGCCCGCTTCGTGGGCGCGGTGCTGGAGGAGAGCGCCGGAGCGGTGGCCATGTCGGCCACCCTGGAGCCGTTCGAGTTCTACCGCGATCTCCTCGGCTTCGATCCCCACCGTACCGATGAGCTGCACGTCCCGTCGCCCTTCCCCGACGACAACCGGCTGGTGCTGGCCATCGACGACGTGGACACCACCTACCGCCACCGAGCTGCCCACTACGACCGGGTGGCGGCGTGGGTCACCCGCCTCGCCCACCCCCAGCACAACGTGCTCGCCCTCTTCCCCAGCTACCGCTTCCTGGCCGCGGTCGCCGACCGCATCCAGTGCTCCCACCACCGCCTGCTCATCCAGGAGCCGGGGGCCACGGACGCGGTCCAGCGCGAGGTCCTGGACGCGTTGAGCAACGGCGAGCCGCACCTCGTGCTGGCGGTTCTGGGAGGCGTGTTCGCGGAGGGGGTGGACTACCCGGGGCGCAT
This sequence comes from uncultured Holophagae bacterium, assembly GCA_963844865.1. Lineage (GTDB taxonomy): Bacteria > Acidobacteriota > Thermoanaerobaculia > Thermoanaerobaculales > Sulfomarinibacteraceae > CAWJPY01. The sequence goes on along the minus strand of CAWJPY010000013.1, from coordinate 312,504 downwards.
GCTCTCCCAGGTGATCGTGGTCTCCCCGGGCCTGCCCCAGTACAACACCGAGCGCGAGCTGCTCAAGGCGTACTACCAGGAGGCCTACGGCCACGGCTTCGCCTACGCCTACCTGGTGCCCGGCCTCACCCGGGTGGTCCAGGCCGCGGGCAGGATCTTCCGCTCGGAATCCGACCGCGGGGTCATCGCCCTGCTCTGCCGCCGCTTCCTCGACCCGCGCTACGCCGGCCTGCTGCCGGCGGAGTGGATCGAGGACGATCCTCGCAGCATGCTCCGGCCCGACCCGGAGGACGCCGTCCGCTCCTTCTTCGACGACTGGATGTGAGCCGCGGCAGCCATCGGCGACGCCAACCCGCGTCCGCGGCCGCTGACGCTGACGCCGTCGCCGTCGGCGAAGCTCCGAAAGGTACAATGTCTCCAAAGGGGACAAGCAATGCGACAGACGCTTCTGCTGCTGATCCTCCTCCTGCCCGCCCTCGGGATCCTGAATGCGGTGTGGTTCGGGTCCGAGCTGGCGCGCTTCGCCCGCGAGGTGCTCCGCCTCGAGTCCTCCGCCGACGTCGAGCGCTTCAAGCAGGTGGTGGCCCGCCAGATGTACGCGGCCCTGGTCCAAATCGTCATCCTGGCCGCACCGCCCATCCTGTTCTTCGTGGGCTTCATCCGCCGTGATCTCCTCCCCGCCGACGTCCTGGCCATCATCGTCCCGGCCGGGGTCGTGATCGCGGTCGCCGCGCTCTACAAGAAGGTCGAGCAACGGGTCCGCGCCATCCCGGCCGCCGACCCGGAGCTGGAGCGCCAGCGCGACGCCGTCATCCACACCTGGCTCAAGAAGCCTCTGCCCGACTGGTAGCCCGTCGCCGGCTGTGGCTGGCTCAGACCGGTGGGCGCCGTCGCGGACTGCGGCGTCTGTCCCCTGCGGCTCTTGACCACCTGCAGGACCGCCTCTAACGTCGCTCCTCGTGAAGGGATCCAGCGACGCCCTCCAGCTCTTCAGCTCCCCCACCAGGGCCTGGTTCGAGGCCCGCCTGGGCGCGCCCACCCCCATCCAGGCCGCCGCGTGGCCCCACATCGCCGCGGGCGAGCACGTCCTGGTCACCGCCCCCACCGGAACCGGCAAGACCCTGACCGCCTTCCTGTGGGCCCTGGACAGGCTGCTCACCGGGCAGTGGGAGGGGGGTGAGGTGCGGGTGCTCTACGTCTCGCCGCTCCGCGCCCTCGGCAACGATGTCCGCCGCAACCTCCTGGAGCCCCTCGCCGAGCTCGAGCCGCGCTTCGCCGCGACCGGAGCCCCGGCCCAGCCGGTGCGCGTCCTCAGCCGCACCGGCGACACCCCCCAGGCGGAGCGCCGCCGGATGCTCCGCCATCCTCCCGAGGTGCTGATCTCGACACCGGAGAGCCTCAACATCCTCCTCGCCTCCCAGGCCGGCCGCCGCCTCCTGGGCGGGCTGCGGACCGTGATCCTGGACGAGGTCCACGCCGTCGTGGACTCCAAGCGCGGAGTCCACCTCATCACCGCCGTGGAGCGCCTGGCGCTGGCCGCCGGGGAGGTGCAGCGGATCGCCCTCTCGGCCACCGTCCGGCCGGCCGATCGCATTGCGCGCTGGGTCGGCGGCTGTCGCCTCGGACCCGGCGCCGGCGACGGGCGGCTGCACCCCCGCGCCGTGACCGTGGTCTCCGACCCGACCCCGAAGGCCTATGCGCTGACCGTGGACACGCCGCTGGGGGAGCCGGGGGCGCTGCGCGCGCCCGACGCGCTGTGGACCGAGCTCGCCGCACGACTCAAGCGCACCGTCCGCGGTCATCGCTCCACCCTCGTCTTCGCCAACTCAAAGCGCACGGTGGAGAAGGTGGCCCATCTCCTCAACGCGGGCGAGCCCGTGCAGCTCGCCTACTCCCACCACGGCGCCCTCTCGCGGGAGATCCGCGCCGTTGTGGAGGAGCGCCTGAAGAGCGGCGCTCTCAGGGCCATCGTCGCCACGAACTCCCTGGAGCTCGGCATCGACGTGGGCGCCATCGACGAGGTCGCCATGGTGCAGCCGCCGCCCAGCGTCATCGCGACCCTGCAGCGGCTCGGCCGCTCCGGCCACCGCGTCGGCGACACCAGCCGCGGCTGCCTCTACCCCCTCCACCCGTGGGCCCTCGTGGAAGCCGCGGTCCTCACCCGGGCGGCGCTCGAGGGCGACATCGAGCCCGTCCGCCCCATCGCCAACGCCCTCGACGTCCTCGCCCAGGTGCTCGTGTCCATGACCGTGGGCACCCCGTGGCGGATCGACGAGCTCTACGACGCGGTGCGCACCGCGGACCCCTACCGTCACCTCCCGCGGCGCCAGTTCGACCTGGTCCTGGAGATGCTCGCCGGCCGCTACGAGACCTCGCGCCTGCGCCACCTCCGGGCCCTGGTGAGCATCGACCGCATCGACGGCGTGGTCGCCGCACGCCCCGGGGCCGAACGGCTCCTCTTCATGGCCGGCGGCACCATCCCCGACCGCGGCACCTTCCACCTCAAGGTGGAGGGCAGCGGCGCCCCCCTCGGTCAGCTCGACGAGGAGTTCGTCTGGGAGCGCTCGGTGGGTGACACCTTCTCCCTCGGCGTCCAGGCCTGGCGCATCAACCGCATCACCCACAACGACGTCTTCGTGACCGCCGCCGCAGGACCGGCGGCCATGGCACCCTTCTGGCGGGGCGAGGAGCAGGACCGCTCGTCGTTCCTTTCGGACCGCATCGCCACCTTCCTCGAGCTCGCCGAGGACCGTCTCGGGGACGAGGGCTTCGCCGGTGAGCTGGAGCACACGTATCACCTGCAGCCGCAGGCGGTCAGCGCCCTGCTCGGCTTCCTCCGTGACCAGCGCGCCCACACCGGCGTCCTGCCCCACCGCCACCGGGTCGTGGTGGAGCACACCGCAGCGGCCGGTGGGCGCGCCGACCAGCGACACCTCGTCCTGCACACGCTCTGGGGTGGACGGCTCACCCGGCCCTTCGCCTACGCGCTGACCGCCGCCATCGGCGAGGCGACGGGGGTCCGGCCCCGGATCATCCACTCCGACGACAGCATCATCCTCACCCTCCCCGCCAGTGCCGAGGCGCCCGACCCATTCGCCCTGGTGGAGGAGACGCGGGTCGAGGCCCTGCTTCGGGCCTCCCTGGAGGAGACGGGCACCTTCGGCGCGCGCTTCCGTGAGGCCGCGGGCCGCGCGCTCCTCCTCCCTCGCAGCGGTCCTCGCCGACGCACGCCGCTGTGGCTGCATCGGCAGCGGGCCAAGGAGCTCCTGGCGGCGGTGGCCCCCCATGGTGACTTCCCGCTGGTGCTGGAGACCTGGCGGACCTGCCTCGACGACTCCTTCGAGCTCGACGCGCTGCGTGAGCGCCTGGCGGAGGTGCGGGAAGGGCGGATCGAGGTCCGCCACGTGCACACCCAGGTCCCGTCTCCGTTCGCCGCCGAGGTCATGTGGCGCCAGACCAACCAGCTCATGTACGAGGACGACCGCCCGGCAGGCGCCGCATCGCGGGGCACCCGCGCGGACCTGGTGCGCGAGCTGGTGCTCGCCTCCCGTCTGCGTCCCCGCATCGCCCGCCGGCTCGCGGTGGAGCTGGAGGGCAAGCTCCAGCGGACCGCCGCGGGCTACGCTCCCCGCAGCGGCGCCGACCTCGTGCAGTGGTGCAAGGAACGCCTGCTCGTCCCCGCTGACGAGTGGTCGGAGCTCCTCGACGCCATGGCGAGGGATCACTGCACGGACCTGCGCGCGGAGCTGGCTGCGGCCGCCGTGCGCCTGGTGGCCTTCGAGGTGCCGGCGACGCCGGGCCTCACCGGAGTGGCCGCGGTGGAGGAGCTGCCCATGGTGGCGGCCGCTCTCGGTTGGGAGGTGGAGGACCTCCACATGCGCTCGATCCTGCCGGGTGCGGGCCCGCCCGAGGCGGCCCTGCACGCCCTGCGGAGGCTCCGTTCCGGCGCGCGGCATCGGCGCGAGCAAGCCACTCCGACCTGGTTCTTCGGCCAGTGGTTGGCGTTCTACGGTCCACGGGAGATCGAGTGGCTCGCCGCCACCGTCGGCGCGACGCCCCCGGTGGTCGACGCGGCCCTCGCCGAGCTCGCCGAGGACGAGGTGGTGGTGCTCGACGAGATCACCGACGACGCCGCGGCCGTCCAGGTCTGCGACCGTGAGAACCTGGAGCGGCTGCTGCGGATGCAACGCGCCGCCGCGCGACCGACCTTCACACCCAGGTCGCCGGATCTCCTCCCCCTGTTCCTGGCGCAGCACCAGCTCCTGGCCACCGCCGACGCGAGCATCGACGACCTCCAACAGGCCCTGGAGCGGCTCCTGGGCCTGCCCATGCCGCTGGCGGCCCTGGAGACCGAGGTCCTGCCCGCCCGCCTGGACCCGTACCTGCCCGCCTGGCTGGACGCCCTCCTCGCCGAGACCGACCTGCAGTGGTTCGGATGCGGCCGCCAGCGCCTCGCCTTCACCCTGGGGGAGGAGCGCCGGCTCTTCATGGGCTCCCGGCAGGGCGGCGGCAACGAGTCGCTGGACGCCCTGTTCCCCCATCCCTTCGGCCGCTTCTCGCTCCCCGAGCTGGTGCGACACACCAGGGCGAGCTCCACCGAGGTGGCGTCCCGCCTGTGGCAGCATGCCTGGCGCGGCGAGGTGGCCACGGACTCGTTCGCCTCCGTCCGGCAGGCCCTGGCAAACCGCTTCCGTCCACCCGAAAACCCGACGACCACCGTCGGGGCCGGGCGCCGGCGGCCCTCCTTCGACCGCTGGCGCTCCACCAGGCCCCTGTCGGGGAACTGGTACCGGCTGCCGCCACCGACGCCTCCCGCGGACGCTCTCGACGAGGAGGAGGACGCCCGCGACCGCGCGCGCCTCCTCCTGGACCGCTACGGGATCGTGTTTCACAAGCTCACCCAGCACGAGCTCCCACCCCTGCGGTGGGCCTCGGTCTTTCGCGCCCTGCGCATGCTGGAGCTCGCGGGCGAGGCCGTGGGGGGCCGCTTCTTCGACGGCGTGGCGGGCCTCCAGTTCATGGCCCCCGCGGCCCTGCGCAGGCTCCAGGAGGGCCTTCCCGAGGACATGGTCTGGTGGGTCGACGCCGCGGATCCCGCATCGCCCTGCGGCCTCGGCCTGGAGGGGCTCGGCGTCTCCCTGCCCGCCCGCCGCGCGGGCAACCACATCGTCCTGCACGGCCGCCACGTGGTCGTGATGTCCGAGCGCCACGGACGGTCCCTGACCATCGACGTCGCCCCCGACCATCCGCGCATCGCCGACTACCTGCGCTTCCTCCGGGCCGCCCTGGCCCGCGCGGTGGAGCCGGTGAAGGCCGTCACCGTCGAGCGCATCAACGGCGAGCCGGCCGGCTCGAGCCCCTACCGCGCGGCCTTCGAGAGGCTCTTCCAGGTCACCCGCACGCCCAGCGCCCTCCGCCTCTCCCGCCGCTACTGATCCCCCCTCCCGCTTCCCTGTCCGCGCCCGGGTCAGCGGCAGCGAGCAGCGCCAGCGTTCGGGGGCAGCGGCAGCGAACGGCGGCGGCAATCAGCGTCCGCGGTCGGCGACGGCCGACCGCTCGCGCGGCCCGCGGCCCAGCGGCCCTGGCAGGGACGGCGCGTCGCGATCACCTCTGGCCCTTGCCCACCGCCCGGGTCCTGTCCGCCCCGATCAGTCGCCGACTGCGTCCTCCACGTCCTCCACGGTCTTCGGGATCCCGGGCCCGAGCACCCGCCGGCCGCTGTCCGTGATGAGCACGTCGTCCTCGATCCTGACGCCGCCCAGACCCATGAAGGAGCGCACCCGCTCGTAGCGGATCATGTCCCGGTGCCGACCGGCCGCCTGCCATCGGTCCACGAGGGCCGGGTTGAAGTAGACGCCGGGCTCGATGGTGATCACGAAGCCGGGCTCCAGGGGACGGGCCAGACGCAGGAAGTTGAGACCGAACTGCTCGGACCGGACATCTCCCTCCTCGTAACCCACCACGTCGCCCAGGTCCTCCATGTCGTGCACGTCCAGGCCGAGCATGTGGCCGATGCCGTGGACGAAGAACAGGGCGTGCGCCCCGGCGGCCACGACCGACTCCGCGTCCCCGGTCAGGAGGCCGATGTCGATGAGTCCTTCGGCAATGGTGCGTGCCGCCGCCATGTGTACCTCGCGGTTGCTGGTGCCGGGCGAGGCGGTGTCGATGGCCGCCTCCTGCGCTGCGAGGACCACCCGGTACACGTCGCGCTGCCGGGCATCGAATCGCCCCGCCACCGGCATGGTGCGGGTAATGTCGGAGGCGTAACCCGACGGCGCCTCCGCACCACTGTCCACGAGCAGGAGGTCGCCCTCGGAGAGGGCGTTGGTGCACCCCGTGTTGTGGAGCACCTCGCCGCGGATGGTGACGATCGGCGGGAACGCCTGCTCCATTCCACGCGCCAGCGCCACCCCCTGCAGGACGGCGGCGATCTCCGCCTCGGTCCGCCCGGGACGCGCCGTCGCCATGACCTGCCGATAGGCATCCGCGGTGACGGCCAGGGCGCCTTCGATCTCGGCGATCTCGGCGTCCGTCTTGATGGACCGTTGCTCGACCACGGCCCGCACCAGCGCGGACGACGCGGCGCCGTCGACGTGGGACGGGGCGAGACCCAACAGATCGCCGAGCTGGACACGGCGGTCCGCCCGGTAGGCCGGCAGGTAGTGCACGGTCCCGCCCGCCCCGCGGATCGCGGCAATCCGGCGACGCAGCTCAGCCACATCGGCGCACCGTCCGATTCCCGCCCCGCCGGCCAGCTCCTCGGGCCCGGGGCGAGGGCCGAACCAGACATCCGCATCGGGGTCCCGGGGAGGTCCGTACAGCACCTCGGCGCCGTCCTCCTCCAGGAGGACGACGTAGTCGGGCTCCTTGATCCCGACGTAGTACAGGAAGCTGGAGTCCTGCCGGAACGGGTAGGGGTTGTCCTCGTAGTTGCGGGGCGCCTCCCCGTTCGCAGGCAGGAGAATCGCTCCCTCGGGCACCGACTCGCGAAGGGTCCGTCGCCGTGCTTGGTAGGTTGCTGCGTCCATCGTCGTCCTCGCTTCCCATGGCTTCGGGTTGATCAGAGCGGGTACCAGGCACGCTTTCGGATGAGACGGTCTACGACGTGGCAGCGCACGACGGCGTGCCAGGCACCCTCCCTGGTGCCTTCGAAGCGTATCGCGTCATGTGCGGTGTACCTGGCGCCCACACGCGCCTTGGATACGCCAGAGACTCTAGCACTCACAGCGCGAAATCGGGTGCCCGGCAGCCACGACGATGAAACGACCAGGATGCTCTCGAATCGAGACGGCGGTGTCGGGTAAGCCAAGGGTGCTGAGCGAGTTAAACTCACTCAGCGGCCCTTGACTCCCCACAGATCCGGACGTGCGGGACTACCGCATCCGGCTCCTCGAGATGAGGCCTCGCTACGCGCGGCACACCGAGTGATAGGCGATGGCCGGAGGCAGTGGATACCGCTTCGAGAGCTTGTGAAACCGTGCCCACGTCATCTTCGCCCGCTGGCTGCGCCGATTCAGCCACACCCGCCAGGCCCTCTGGACCTCTTGACGGAAGCGACCGATCTGGATGCTGTTGCCGGTGATCCCGTAGTAGCGGCAGTGGCCGATGACGACCTTGGACAGGTAGCGATGCTGCACCGCCACTCGCCAATGGCGATGTGAGGCACACCACCAGCTCACCGCCTTGATCGCGCGGCGCATCCTGTCTCGGGCCGTCTTGCGGCGCACATGCCACTTCCCACGACGGGACTTCGCCCAGTAGTGGGTGAAGCCGAGGAAGTCGAAGGTCCCAGGCCGATGCTCTCGATCCGTGCCCCCGCTGCCGGGTGGCCGCGGTGGTCGCCGAAACGGCACCACCCGCGTCTTCTCCGGATGCAGTCGGAGCCCGTAGCTCGAGCAGCGCTCCTCGAGAGCCTTCAGCACCCGCTCGGCCTCACCTCTATCGGAAAACACCAGCACGGCATCATCGGCGTATCTCACCATGAAGGCTCGACCACGTAGCCGTGGCTGCACTCGTCTCTCAAACCAGCTGTCCAAGACCTCGTGCAGGTAGATGTTGGCCAGGATCGGTGAGATCACCCCGCCCTGCGGCGTGCCGCTGGCCGGCCTCTCCACCAGTCCTTCCTTCATCACGCCCGCCTTGAGCCATTTGTCTATCGCTTTCCTGATCACACCGTCGCGCACTCGTGTGTCAAGGATCTCCCGCAGCTTCCGGTGATCCAGGCTGTCGAAGAACTTGGAAATGTCCAGGTCAACGACCCAGCCACCCCTCATCTCCATCAGCCCTTTCCACAGGGCTTCGATCGCGTCATGGGCCGATCGCCCGGGCCGAAACCCGTACGAGCAGTCACAAAAGTCCTGCTCGTACACCGCCTCGAGCACCATGGCCACAGCTCGCTGCAGCACCTTGTCCTCGAAGGTCGGTACCCCGATCGGCCGCGTCTTGCCACCGTCGCCCTTCGGAATCTCCACCCGCCGCACCGGCGGCGCGAAGTACGTCCCCGACTTCAACCGCTCGAGCAACGACAGCAGGTTCGCCTCGAGATCGGCGGCATACTCCTCCGCCGTCACCTTGTCGACCCCCACCGCCCCACTCTTCCGGGTCTGTCGGTACGCCTCGTACATCCACGCTAAATCGATGTGGTGGGCCAGGGTCGTGATCACCATCCCGGGCGATCTCCTCGCCACCTCCGCTATCCGGCACAGTCTCGTTGAGACGCTCCCTGAGCCGTATCTCTCAGGCATCTTTCCCCCTGCCGGCTCCTCATCCCGGCGACCCCTTCCCTCCACCGGGTCCCTTCGAGCTCGGTTCCCCGGCCTCCCCGGTACTATGGGTCGCTCCGACTCCCCACCACCCGTCCCGGTGGGCTCGTCTCCTCGCCCAGCGGTACCGTCCCGTGCCCCTTGGTTCGCTCCTGACATCGGCGAGCACGACCGACACCAGGCCAGGGTTTTGGTCTCCCGGCTCCCATACCGGCGCCTCCTGGACGGAAATGGTGGGGGTCTCCCAGGTTCCTGGCGGACCCTCGATCGCATGCCCTGCTCTACCGACTCCGGTGGACCCGTGATGCCAGGCCCTTGCGGCACCATCGGTGTTGCCTTCCCACTCCAGGACAGGGTCGGCGTCCACAAAGAGTGATTTCGGAGCTGATCACACAGCCTACGACCTCGCTGTCTACGCTTCACCCCTTTGGTTACCCTCGAGGCGCAAGACTCGCTTCCGGCTGGCGGCCACCCTTGGCCGGACGGGACTCATACCCGCAGGGTCCGTTCGGAAGGTTTCAAAGACTCCGCTGTCATCCCTGACTCACGTCATCTCTTCCCCCTCCCCCAGGCTTCGCCTGGCGCACGCCTGGCGCCCTCTCTGGTGCTCGGGCCTTCTCACCTCATCGGACGGATCCGGACCTCGATGCCCTCCTCGCCCTCGAGCAGCTCCACCAGTCGCTGCGGATCGGTCTCGCCGTAGTGGTAGGGGTAGAGGACCGCGGGCTGCATGGCGCGGGCGGCGTCGGCGACCATCTCCGGGGTCATGGTGTAGGGCAGGTTCATGGGCAGGAACGCGATGTCGATGTCCTCCAGGGCCTTCATCTCGGGAACGTTCTCGGTGTCACCGGCCACGTACACCCGGGCGTCGCCGAACGTGATCACGTAACCGTTGCCCTCTCCCTTGGGGTGGTAGGGCTCGCCGGAGGTCCGCATGTGGACCAGGTTGTACGCGGGCACGGCCTCGACCGCGATCCCGGCCGCCGTCGCCGTGTCGCCGTTGGCGAGCACCGTCCCGAAGCCCAGCTCCGCGATCACGGCGGCCGGACCCATCACGGTCGTGTCCGCCTCTCTCAGCTCGGCGATCGCCGACGGGTCGAGGTGGTCCCGGTGCCCGTGGGTGATCAAGATCAGGTCGGCGTCGGGCAGCCGTCCGTAGTCGGCGAGCCGGCTCCAGGGGTCGACGTGGACGACCGTGCCGTCAAGGTCGAACATCAGGGTCCCGTGCCCGATGAAGGTGACCGCCAGCTCGCCCGCCGACGTAGCGAGGGTGTCGATGGGCGGCTCTTCGGCCACCGCGACCGTCGCCGCGACCAGACCGCAGAGGCCGAGGACGGCCAAGAAATCCGTTCTCATGGATACCTCCTCGATGCCCTGTGGGCGGCTTCCGCTCCGTACTGTACCCCACGTCGGCAGCAGTTGCCCGCGTCCCGGCGACTGGTCCGCGTCGCTGCCACCCCCGCCCATCACAGACCTCCTGCCGGGCCCCGGCATCCGCACTGGAATTCCTGCAGCGCGGCCCGCAGTTGCCCACGGCATGTCACCTTCCCACCGCAACCGGTTGGCCGACGAGCGGAGCCCGTACCTCTTGCAGCACGCCTCCAACCCCGTCGACTGGTACCCCTGGGGGGAGGAGGCCTTCACCCGGGCACGGGACGAGGACAGGCCCATCTTCCTCTCCATCGGCTACGCGACCTGCCACTGGTGCCACGTCATGGCCCACGAGTCCTTCGAGGACCCCGAGGTGGCCGCCCTCATGAACGAGGTCTTCGTCAACATCAAGGTCGACCGCGAGGAGCGGCCCGACGTCGACCAGGTGTACATGACGGCGTGCCAGATGCTGACCGGTAGCGGCGGCTGGCCCCTCACCGTCCTCATGACCCCGGACAGGGCGCCGTTCTTCGTCGCCACCTACCTGCCCCGGGCCAGCCGTCCCGGTCGCATCGGCATGCTCGAGCTCATCCCCAGGGTCCGCGAGCTGTGGCAGACCGAACGTGATCGCGTGGCGGGCTCCGCGAGCGAGATCGTCGGCCACCTCCGCAGCACCGCCGAACACGATCCGGGAGGCAGTCTCGGCGTGGGGATCGTCGAGGACGCCTTCCGAGCCCTGGCCGCCCGCTTCGATGCCCTCCATGGCGGCTTCGGGTCCCAGCCGAAGTTCCCCTCTCCCCACAACCTCCTGTTCCTCCTCCAGCACTGGCGCCGAACCGGACACGACGAGGCCCTCGCCATGGTCCGGCAGACCCTCGGCGCCATGCGTCGCGGCGGCATCTACGACCACCTCGGGTTCGGCTTCCACCGCTACTCCACGGACGCAGAGTGGCGCCTCCCCCACTTCGAGAAGATGCTCTACGACCAGGCGATGCTCACCCTGGCCTACGTCGAGGCCTACGCAGCCACCGGGGAGACGCTCTTCGCCCGGACCGCCCGGGAGATCCTGGCCTACGTGGACCGCGAGCTGACCTCCCCCGAGGGCGCGTTCTACTGCGCCGAAGACGCGGACAGCGAGGGAGAGGAAGGCAGGTTCTACGTCTGGACCCTGGAGGAGCTCGAGCAGGTGCTGGGCGCCGACGACGCGCGCTTTGCCGCATCGGCCTACGGCGTGCGGGCGGAGGGCAACTACCGTGACGAGGCCAGCGGGCACGTCACCGGCGCCAACGTCCTCCATCACCCCGAGCCTCTGGCTTCCCTCGCCGCGGCGACGGACCTGGACGTGGACGCCTTCGCGCGTCGCCTCGAGGCGATCCGGCAACGCCTGTTCGAGGTCCGCGAGCAGCGGCCCCGTCCCCTCAAGGACGACAAGGTCCTGACGGATTGGAACGGCCTCATGGCCGCCGCCATGGCCCGCGCGGGTGCGGTGCTCGGGGAGCCGAGCCGGCTCGCCGCCGCCCGCCAGGCGGTGGACTTCGCCTTCACGGCCATGGTGGGTACCGACTCCCGCCTGCTGCACCGCCACCGCACCGGCGAGGCGTCCGTGCCCGCCTTCCTGGACGACTACGTCTTCCTGACCCTGGCCTGTCTCGAGCTGTATGACGCCACCCTCGAGGTGGTCCACCTGGAGCGGGCCCTCCACCTCCAGGACGAGACCATCCGGAGGTTCTCAGACGACGGTGGCGGGGGGTTCTTCTTCACAGCCGATGACGCCGAGCAGCTGCTCATCCGCGGCAAGGAGTCCTTCGACGGCGCCATCCCTTCCGGCAACTCGGTGGCCATGGCCAACCTGGTGCGGTTGTCCCGTCTCACCGGGCGTGTCGAGCTCGCCGAGCGGGCGCGGGCGATCGCGGGAGCCTTCGCCGGGCCGGTGAGCGCCCAGCCGGCGGCCCACGCCGCCCTGGTCGCGGCGATCCACCTCGCCCACGCGCCCACCATCGAGGTCGTCATCGCCGGAGACCCCGACGCCGGCGACACACGCCGCCTGCTGGCCGCGGCCCGCTCCCACGCCCGGCCGGGCGACACCGCGCTGATTCTGGTACCCGCGGGAGCGGACGCTTCCCGGGTCCACCGGGTGGCTCCCTTCACGGCGAGCTACGGTCCCGTGGACGGACGCGCCGCCGCCTACGTGTGCCGGGACTTCGCCTGCCAGCTGCCCACCACCGATCCGGACACCCTCGCCGACATGCTTCAGGGTGCGACACCGCGGTCCTAGCCGGAACAGCCTCAGACACGCCGGGGAAGCCAGAGCGGGTGCCAGGCGCCCCTTCGGATGAACCGACGTGCGTACTCTTGACGTCACGACGGTGTGCCCGGCAGCGCCTTTCCTCCCCAAGCGCTCCACCATTGAACGTGCTGGCAGCGATCCACTCGCGCGGATCAACGGCCTTCCCGACAACAGCCGCTGCCACGGCCGCCGGCTCCGCCACTGTTCGCTGTCGCTGTCGCCGGTGCCCGCTGACGCTGCCCTACTCGACCTTCTCCAGCTCCTCGGCAATGGCGTCACGAACGCCTTCGATGGACCGGGTTCCATCGACCTTGATCAGGCGCGGCGCGTCGGCGGCCCCTTCCTCCGCCAGTGCCTCATAGAAGCCGGCGACCGCCTCGGTCTGCTCGTGATACGTCTCGAGACGCTTGCGAACGGTCCCCTCGGTGTCGTCGTCCCGCTGAATGAGGGGCTCGCCCGTGACGTCGTCCTTGCCCTCCTCCTTCGGGGGATTGAAGACCACGTGGTAGGAACGCCCGGAGGCCGGGTGGATGCGACGACCCGACATGCGGCGCACGATCTCGTCGTCCGGCACGACGATCTCCACCACCGCGTCCAGGACCACGTTCTCCGAACGCAGTGCCCGAGCCTGGGGCAGCGTGCGCGGAAAGCCGTCGAGCAGGAAGCCCTTGCGGCAGTCCTCGCGGGCGATGCGCTCCTTGATGAGGCCGATGATGATGTCGTCGGCCACCAGCCCTCCCGCATCCATCGCCTTCTTGGCCTTGCGGCCGAGCTCGCTGCCCTCGGCCACGGCCGCCCGCAGCATGTCGCCGGTCGCGATCTGGGGGATCTGGTAGCGCTCGCACACGAACTGGGCCTGGGTCCCCTTCCCAGCCCCGGGCGGTCCCATGAGAATCAGCTTCATACCTGTCTCCTCCCCAACGAGCCGAGGTCGCACCACCGCCGGTGCGCCGCCCGCTCCCCTGCACAGACGGTGCCAGGCTCCGTCTCTCCTCCCCGGGCCCAGAGAGGGTGCCAGGACCCCTTTGCCATCGGGTCGACCAGAGCCGGTGCCGTGCACCCTGTCGGATGAGGCAATGTGCGTGCTACCGACCCAAGACGGGCGCCTGGCACCGGCTTCGACGTCGCGACCTGGTCCGACGGGATGCCTGGCACGCCCCCTCGCCTGCCCGGAGCGCTCGCAACGGTGTCGGGCCCACCCCGGGGCGTACCGGGAGCACCCCACCTCGAACCGTTTCGACGGCGGAACCGTTCCGGGCGCGTAACATGCGCCGCGCCGAGGCAACCCTCGCAAACACGCGACTTCGAGAGCGGGCCTGATGACGCGTAACGTATTCGTAACACAATCCTCCGTTCTGTGGCCGTAAGTCTCTCCGATTTCGCAAAGTGAAACTTTTCACAAGGCATCGCTCTTCTCCCTAAGACTCAGTCATCCGGCGAGTTATCTCCCGCCCGAGGCCTCCCCCCTCGGGCCGCCCCGGCGCACGCAATTCACTGCACCCACAGGCAATAGGATCGCGGGCCCGGGGAAGGGCCCGGTCCAGACTGGCGCCAGAAGACATAAATGCATGCAGGCATGAAACATAGTGCTGCTTACCGGGGATATTGTGAATACGGGCACAAGTCTTGCTTCGACGCTGCCCGACCGAAAACGCGCGGCCCCAAGCGGAGTGGGGCCACCCGCGAAAGGAGGACGGGTTATATGCCGAGCTTCGTGAATGTGGAGAAATGTGATGGGTGTAAGGCACTCGACAAGACGGCGTGCCAGCACATCTGTCCAAACGACCTCATGGTTCTCGACAAGGAGAAGATGAAGGCCTACAACCGAGAGCCGGAGATGTGTTGGGAGTGCTACAACTGCGTCAAGATCTGTCCCACGCAGGCGGTGGACGTCCGTGGGTACGCGGACTTCGTCCCCATGGGTGCCTCGGTGGTTCCGCTCCGCTCCACCCAGGACATCATGTGGACGGTCAAGTTCCGCAACGGCCAGGTGAAGCGGTTCAAGTTCCCCATTCGCACCACCGAAGAGGGTAAGGCTGTACCCGACGGCGGCTTCCAGACAGATCCAGACCTCGACGGCCCGACGCTGTTCACGGAGCCCGACTCCCTCGGCCTGCCCGCCGTGTGGTCGAAGTGAAGGAGGGGGACATGGACAACTTCGAAACTGTTCAGGTAGACACCGACCTGCTGATCCTCGGCGGCGGCATGGCGGCCTGCGGCGCCGCGGTCGAGGCGGCACACTGGGCCAAGAAGCACAACCTCAAGGTGACCATGGTCGACAAGGCGGCGGTGGACCGTTCCGGCGCCGTGGCCATGGGCCTCTCGGCCATCAACCAGTACGTGGGGCTGAAGGACGGCGCCAACACCGTCAAGAACTACGTCGACTACGTGAAGAACGACCTCATGGGCGTGGCCCGCGACGACCTCGTGGCCAACATCGCCCGCCACGTCGACTCCTCGGTCCACCTCTTCGAGAAGTGGGGCCTGCCCATCTGGAAGGACGAGCAGGGCGGCTACGTGCACGAGGGTCGCTGGCAGCTCATGATCAACGGCGAGTCCTACAAGGTGGTGGTCGCCGAGGCGGCCAAGAACCACCTCGGCACCGACAACATCTACGAGCGCGTCTTCATCGTCGGCCCGGTCATGGACGGCGAGGAGTGCAAGGGCGCGTACGGCTTCTCGGTGCGCGAGAACAAGTTCTACATCTTCAAGGCGCGCTCCATCCTGGTCTCCATGGGTGGTGCGGTGCACGTGTTCAAGCCCCGCTCGTCCGGTGAGGGTCTCGGCCGCGCCTGGTATCCACCGTGGAACTCCGGGTCTTCGGCCTACTTCACCATCAAGGCCGGCGCCGAGATGACCTGCCAGGAAGTGCGCTTCATCCCGGTCCGCTTCAAGGACGCCTACGGTCCGGTGGGTGCCTGGTTCCTGCTCTTCAAGTCGCGTGCGACCAACGCCTTCGGCGGCGAGTACATGGTCGAGCGCCGGCCCGAGCTGGACAACTGGAAGCCCTACGGTCACGTCAAGCCGATCCCGGCCAACCTTCGCAACTACCTCGGCATGCTGGACGTGATGGAGGGCAAGGGCCCCATCTACATGCGCACCGAGGAGGCGATCAAGAAGATCGCCGACCAAGCCCCCGACGAGAAGGCCTTCAAGAAGAAGATGAAGGAGCTCGAGAGCGAGGCCTGGGAGGACTTCCTGGACATGACGATCTCGCAGGCCATCCTGTGGGCCGCCACCAACACGGCGCCCGAGGAGAGGTCGTCCGAGATCGCGGCCGCCGAGCCGTACTTCATCGGCTCCCACTCCGGCGCCTCCGGCGCCTGGCTGAGCGGTCCCAAGGACCTGGCCCCCGAGGAGTACTTCTGGGGCTACGAGAACATGTGCACCACCAAGGGGATCTTCTGCGCGGGTGACGCCTCCGGCGCCTCCTCGCACAAGTTCTCCTCCGGCTCCCACGCCGAGGGCCGCATCGCCGCCAAGGCCGCGATCCGGTACCTGGTGAACGAGAACCCGCCGGCGCCCACGGTGGATGACGCCACCGTCGAGCAGCTCAAGACCAAGGCCCTGCAGCCTCTCGTCAACTACGACGAGCACAAGGGCTTCACCACCCAGGAGGATGTGAACCCGCACTACATCCTTCCCAAGATGTACATGTTCCGGCTGCAGAAGCTCATGGACGAGTACGCGGGCGGTGTGGGCTCGCAGTTCACCACCTCCAAGCAGCTCCTGGACAGGGGCATGGAGCTTCTCGGCATGCTCAAAGAGGATGCGGACAAGCTCGGCGCCAAGAACCTGCACGAGCTCATGCGGTGCTGGGAGAACGTCCACCGGACGTACCAGGCCGAGGCGCACATGCGCACCATCATGTTCCGCGAGGAGACCAGGTGGCCCGGCTACTACTTCCGGGCCGACTTCCCCAAGCTGGACCAGGAGAACTGGCACTGCTTCGTCAACTGCAAGATGAACCCGACAACCGAGGAGTGGGAGATGAGCAAGCGGCCCATCCTCCCGCTGTTCGACGCGGAGTCGGATCACGAGCTTCTCGGCGGTTGACCTTCGTCTTTCCGGCACCGGGCGCTTCGGCGCCCGGTGCCTTTCTTCATCGATCCCAGGAACAGAGAGACTATGTCCAAGCCCGCCTGCCCCCACTGTCACCAACCCCTGACCCGCTTCGAGCTGCCGGAGAACACCGGCTGGGAGGGGGAGTACCAGCTCGCCTGCTTCAACGACGACTGCCCCTACTACCGGCGGGGCTGGGAGCACATGGAGGCGCAGTACGCGGTTCGCGCCTCCTACCGCTACCGCGTCGACCCCATCACCGGCAAGGCCTCGCCCCTGGCCGTGTGGTCGCCGACGGCCCTGAAAGACCGTATCCTCGAGGATGACATCGAGGACGACCCGTCCGGAGAGGGAGTGGACCCATGAGCATGCCCGAGTCGGATCTACCGGAGTTTTTGAGGGACAAGCGCCGCCTCGCGGCGGAGGACCGCTTCCCCTTCACCTGCCACCCCGGCGTGCCGTGCTTCAACAGCTGCTGCGCCGACGTCAACATCATCCTGACCCCGCTCGACGTGCTCGGTCTCGCCCGGCGGCTGGAGCTGCACACGCGGGAGTTCTTGGAGCGCTACACCGGCAACCCCGTCACCAAGGAGCTCGCCCTGCCCGTCGTCCTCCTCAAGATGAACGAGGAGGCCGGGCGGCGGTGCCCCTTCCTGGGCGATGACGGCTGCACCGTCTACGAAGACCGTCCCTGGGCCTGCCGGTCCTATCCCCTGGGAATGGCCATCCCCCCCGCACGGGCGGGCTCTCAGCCCGAGCCCGTCTTCTTCGTCTTCGAGGATGCCCATTGCGAGGGCAGAGAGCAGCCAGGCTGCCGGCAGTGGACGGCCGCAGAGTGGCGCCGGGATCAGGGGCTCGAGGAGCGCGACGAGACCGAGGCCGGCTTCCGCGACCTCGTCAGCCACCCCTGGTTCATCGGCGGCCGCAAGCTGGATCCGAGCCGGATCCACATGTTCTACACCGCGTGCTACGACCTCGACGGCTTCCGCTCCTTCGTGTTCGAATCGACGTTCCTGGAGCGCTTCGAGCTCGACGCCGAGACGGTGGCCGAGATCGCAAACGACGACGTGGCCCTGCTTCAGTTCGGCTTCCGCTGGCTGCGCTTCGCCCTCTTCGGCGAGCCCACCCTGCGGGTCCGCGAGGCGGCGGCCCAGGGGAGTTCGAGATGACTGACGCCAAACCCACCCTGCTCGTGATCGGTGCCGGGATCGCCGGCGTCTCCGCGGCCCTGGAGGCCGCCGAGGCCGGCGCCGAGGTGGTGCTGGTGGAGCGCGAGCCGTACATCGGCGGCCGCGTCGTCCGCAACCACAACTACTTCCCCAAGATGTGCCCGCCCACCTGCGGCATGGAGATCAACATCAAGCGGCTCGAGCGCAACCCCCGGGTGCACGTGCTGACGTCATCGCGCGTCACGGCCGCGGACCGGACGGACGCCGGTTGGAGGGTCACCGTGACCACCGACCCGGCCTACGTCAACGCCAAGTGCACCGGCTGCGGCGACTGCGCCAAGGCGTGCGACACCGAGGTCCCCGACCCCTTCAACCTCGGCATGGGAAAGGCGAAGGCGGTCCGGCTGCCCCACGTGCACGCGTGGCCGAAGCGCTACGTGTTCGACCGCGCCGCGGTGGCCGATGACGAGGCGAAGAGGATCGCCGAGGCCTGCACCTACGACGCCATCGACCTGGACGCCCAAGAGACCACCCAGGAGCTGGAGGTCGGCGCCGTCGTGGTGGCCACCGGCTGGAAGCCCTACGACCTGGGCAAGCTGCCGGAGCTCGGCGGCGGGCTGTACGGCAACGTCATCTCCAACGTCCAGATGGAGCGGCTGGTGGCCCCGAGCGGGCCCACCGGCGGCAAGATCCTGCTTCCGGAAGGTGGCCAGCCTCCCGCCAGGGTCGCCTTCGTCCAGTGCGCCGGCTCCCGGGACGTCAACCACCTGCCCTACTGCTCCGCCGTGTGCTGTCTGGCCTCCCTCAAGCAGGCCCAGTACGTCAAGGAGCAGCTGCCGGACGCCACCGTGACCATGTACTACATCGATCGGCGGACGCCAGGCCGTAACGAGGACGTGCTCCTGAAAGCTGCCGCGTTGGAAGGTGTGCGCCTGGTGAAGGGCAAGGTCGGCAAGGTTGCCAAGAGCAACGGCAGCCTCACCCTCAAGGTGGAGGACGTGGAGGCGGGCAAGATCGTCGAGGAACCCGCGGACCTCGTGGTGCTCGCCACCGGCATGGTCCCCAACGGCAACGACAACCTGGCGATCGAGCTCCTCAGGGACGAGGACGGGTTCGGCCTCGACGACGAGCAGACGCGGGTGCTGGTGGCCGGCGTCACGAAACGCCCCGAGGACGTTCACTCCTCGGTGCGTGACGCCACAGGTGCCGCTGCCAAAGCCTGGGTGGCCGCGGGAAGGAGGGCGTGATGGACAAGATGGGCGTATTCCTGTGCAGCGGCTGCGGCATCGGTGACGCGGTCGACCTGGAGGCGGTGGCCTCGGTGGCCGGCGAGTCCGGAGCCGGCACCACCCTCACCCATCCCTGCCTGTGCAACCCGGAAGGTCTCGAGACGATCCGGAAGGCGACCCAGGAGAACGAGCTGGAAGGCATCCTGCTCGCCGCCTGCTCCGAGCGCGCCAAGGCCCAGGAGTTCGCCGGGCTCACCTCCGACGACGGTCCTCCCCTGTACCGCATCAATCTCCGCGAGCAGTGTGCCTGGTCTCACGAGGCCGGCGACGAGGACACCCGCATGCTCGCCGAGGACCTCGTCCGCATGGGCGTGGCTCGGCTCAAGGGCATGAAGCCCTTCGTCCCCCTGGACGAGCAGGTGGATGACACGGTGCTGGTCGTGGGTGGCGGTCGAGCCGGCCTCGAGGCGGCCAAGACCGCCGCCGGGCTCGGTCACCCTGTCGTGCTGGTGGAGAAGAGCGAGGCCCTCGGTGGACGGCTGGCCCATCAGAAGTCCATGGTCCCCGAGCACCCCCCTTACGACACGGTGCAGGCCAACACCATTCCCGCACTGGTGGAGGAGGTCACGGGGAACTCCGCGATCCGCGTCCACACCTCGGCCGGCATCAGCAAGATCACCGGACAGCCCGGCCAGTTCAGGGTCACGCTGCACACCGCCAACGGTGACGAGGAGCTCGTCGCGGGCTCCATCGTCCAGGCCACCGGGGCCCGTCCCTACGACGCCTCCCGCCTGGAGCACCTCGGCTACAACGCTTCGGCGGATGTCATCACCTCCCAGGAGCTGGAGGAGATGCTCCTGGCGGGCACTGTCCAGCGGCCCTCGGACGGCCAGGCGCCACACCGGATCGTGTTCATCCAGTGCGCGGGCTCCCGGGATCCCGACCACCTTCCCTACTGCTCCAGCGAGTGCTGCGCCACCACCCTCCGCCAGGCGGCGGAGGTGCGGGCCATGGCGCCGGCCACGGAGACCGCCGTGGTGTACCGCGACATGCGCACCCCGGGCCAGCTCGAGCACTTCTACCTCGGCGTTCAATCCGGCTCCGGCGTCATGATGACCCGCGGCGAGGTCGACAAGGTCGAGGCCAACGGCAAGCTCTCCGTCCACCTCACCGACAGTCTCCTCGGGCCCAGCGCGGTGCTCGAGGCGGACCTCGTGGTACTCGCGGTGGGCATGGTTCCCAACTCCGCGGACGGGGAGGCCATCCGCTCCCTCATGGATGCCAGGCAGCGCGCCGAGAAGGGGGAGAGCGAGACCCAGCGCAAGGATGCGGCGGCCGTGGCCGAGAAGCTGGCGCCCCATGCCGGCACCGAGATCCTCAACCTCACCTACCGCCAGGGGCCGGATCTTCCCGCCCTCAAGTACTCGTTCCCCGACTCCCACTTCATCTGCTTCCCCTATGAGACCCGCCGCACCGGCATCTATGCCGCCGGCGCGCTGCACGCACCCATGGACGCCGCCCAGGCCGCCGAAGACGGCGTCGGCGCGGCCATGAAGGCCGTCCAGTGCATCGAGGCCGCCAAGCGCGGCGAGGCGGTCCACCCGCGCTCGGGAGACCGCTCCTACCCCGACTTCTTCCTCCAACGCTGCACGCAGTGCAAGCGCTGCACCGAGGAGTGCCCCTTCGGCACCCTCAACGAGGACGTCAAGGGGACCCCGGAGTTCAACCCCCTGCGCTGCCGCCGTTGCGGCATCTGCATGGGCGCCTGCCCCGAGCGCATCATCAGCTTCCCCGACTACTCGGTGCACATGGTGGCCGAGATGATCAAGGCCATGGAGGTGCCCGAGGACTACGAGGAGAAGCCGCGCATCGTCGCACTGCTGTGCGAGAACGACGCCCTGCCGGCCCTCGACGCAGCAGCCGCCCTGGGCAAGCAGTGGAACCCCTGGGTGCGCGTGATCCCCATCCGCTGCCTGGGCTCCACCAACATCGTGTGGATCGCCGAGGCCCTGTCGCGGGGCATCGACGGCGTGATCCTGATCGGCTGCAAGTACGGTGACGACTACCAGTGCCACTACGTGCGCGGCTCGGAGCTCGCCAACACCCGCCTCGGCAACGTCGGCGAGACCCTGCAGCGCCTGGCCCTCGAGAAGGAGCGGATCAAGACCGTCGAGCTCGCTCACAACGAGTTCGACCGCATCCCCCAGATCCTGGACGAGTTCGCCGAGGAGCTGGAGGAGATGGGACCCAACCCGCTCAAGGGCTTTTGATCGGAGGAGGAAGGAGGTGTGGCGATGGCTTCGGTTCCCATAATTGCGCCGGCGGCGGACTTCCGCGACCAGCTGCGCGGTCGCGGGGGAGAGACGGCCGGCCAGTGTTTCCAGTGCGCGACCTGCTCCAGCGTCTGCGAGCTCGCACCTGCCGACGCGCCATTCCCTCGCCGCCAGATGCTCTACGTCCAATGGGGCCTGGAGGACCGGCTGGTGGGGACCCCGGGCCGTGGCTGTGCCACCAGTGCAACGACTGCAACGTGCGCTGCCCACGGGACGCACGACCCGGCGATGTCATGCAGGCCGCCCGCAGCATGGCCGTCCAGTCCTTCGCCTTCCCGAGCTTCATGGGACGGCTGGTGGGCAACGTCCGCACCAGCTGGCCGCTGCTCATCGGCATCCCGATCCTGTTCTGGGTCGTGCTCCTCGCCGTCACCACCGGCCTCGCCGTGCCCGCGGCCAACCCGGCCCTGCCCTTCCTCGACGGTCGCTTCCACTACGAGGAGTTCGTGCCCCACGCCCTGATCTACGTCACCTACATCGCCATCTCGCTGTGGGTGCTGGCGGCCGCGGTGATCAGCGGCCGGCGCTTCTGGAAGCGCCTCGGCGAGGGCGCCCAGCGGCACGGCTCCTTCCTCGCCAACCTGTTGCCGGCGCTGGGCGAGATCGCCGCTCACTCCCGCTTCAACAAGTGCACCGGCGGCACGACGAAACGACACTACGGCCATCTCCTGGTGATGTGGGGCTTCGTGGGGGCCGCGGTCACCTCCGCCATCCTCATCCTGTACCTCTACCGCCAGGCGCCGATCTTCTCCTGGATCCCTCTGCCCCAGCCTCACGACTACCCACTGCCCCTCGACCACTGGGTGAAGTGGCTGGGCAACATCTCCGCACTGGCCCTGGTGGTCGGCGCCGTGCTCCTGCTCGTCAACCGGGCACGCTCGGATGACCCACAGGTAGGTCGCACGACCGCCTTCGACCGCTTCTTCCTGTGGCTGGTTGTGGCCGTCATTTTCAGCGGCGTTCTCACCGAGGCGCTGCGCTTCGTCGCGCCTCCGGTCACTGCCGTTGCCTTGTACCTGCTCCACCTAAGTTTGGTGATGACCCTGTTCGTCACCTTCCCGTACTCCAAGTTCGCCCACATCCTGTACCGCACGCTGGCGATGGTCCATCAACGAATGGCTGCGACGCCGCCTGCCGGCGCGAGCTGAGCCGAGCGAGAAACTCCGGGCGGCCGGGTCCGCCCCCGGGTACGTGAACACAAAGGAGGGAACCTCATGAGTCAACTGGTATCACCACATGGAAGCCCGACGTTGAAGCCCCTGCTGCTGGAGGGCGAGGCGCTGGCGGCCGAGGTCAAGCGCGCCCAGGGCATGAAGAAGGTGCCCCTTACCAGCCGCGAAACCGGCGACCTGATCATGCTCGGAATCGGCGGCTTCACGCCGCTGGACGGCTTCATGGGGCACGACGACTGGAAGGGCATCTGCGACAGCTACTCCATGCCGTCCAAGAAGGGCCTCTTCTGGCCGATCCCCATCACGCTGTCCGCCGAGCAGGCACTGGCCGACTCCATCGCCAAGGGCGAGGAGGTGGCGCTCGTCGACGCCGAGACCGACGAGCTGATGGCCACCATGAAGGTGACCGAGAAGTACACCATCGACAAGGCGCACGAGTGCAACCAGGTCTTCCGCACGACCGACGAGGCACACCCGGGCGTGAAGATGGTCATGGCGCAGGCGCCCGTCAACCTCGCCGGTCCGGTCAAGGTCCTCTCCGAGTCGTACTTCCCGACCCAGTTCGAAGGCCTCTACCAACGGCCTGCCGAGTCGCGCCAGATGTTCACCGAGCGCGGCTGGTCCACGGTCGCCGCGCTGCAGCTGCGCAACCCCATGCACGGCTCCCACGCCTACCTGGCCTGGATCGCCATCGAGGTCTGTGACGGCGTCTACATCCACCAGCTCGTCGGCAAGCTCAAGCCCGGCGACATCCCGGCGGATGTCCGCGTCAAGGCGATCAACGCCCTCGTGAACAAGTACTTCCGCAAGGAGCGCGTGGCCATGGCCGGGTACCCCCTGGACATGCGCTATGCCGGTCCCCGGGAGGCCCTCCTGCACGCCGTGTTCCGCCAGAACTACGGATGCTCGCACCTCATCGTGGGTCGCGACCACGCCGGCGTCGGCGACTACTACGGCCCCTTCGACGCCCAGAAGATCTTCCTCGAGATCCCCCAGGACGCCCTCCAGCTCAAGCCCCTGTGCATGGACTGGACCTTCTACTGCTACGAGTGCGGCTCCATGGCCTCCATGAAGACCTGCCCCCACGAGTCCAAGGCCGTCATCGACGAGAACGGCCAGTACCAGGGTGGGGCGCGCCTCCTCCTCTCCGGAACTCTCCTGCGCAAGCTCATGAGCGAGGGCAAGCCCGTGCCGGCCGAGTTCTCCAAGCCCGAGGTGATCGCGGTGCTCAAGGAGTACTACGACAACCTCGAGGACAAGGTGGAGGTCAAGCTCCATGGAGCGGCCACCGGAGATGTGGCGAAGAAGTAACAGATCCACTCGTGTTCTCTCGACGCCCCCGCTGCGGCGGGGGCGTTGTTCTATCGGAGGGCTTCCCGAGGTTGCCACCTCTGACGATGTTTCGGCCTTCATGCCCCACCCGCGGTGAATGCCCCGCGCCCGAAAATCGTCAGAAGTGGCACGCCCGCACAACGCCACAGCCACCCCTGACGATGTTTCGGCCTTCATGCCCCGCCGCCCTGGGTACGCCAGAGACGGTGCCAGGCACCCTTCCGGATGAAGCGATGTGCGTACTGTCGAATCGAGACGGGGTGCCAGGCACCGGCTTTGACGTGGCCATGTGCATCTATGGGGTCGCTGTGCCTGTCGCCGTCCGCGGTCACCGTCGCTGCCGCGGATCGCTGTCGCTGCCGCTGCCAGCGGTCTGGAAACGTGGCAGGGTGTGACGGAGGTCTCCAAGTCCTCGCATGCCCCTGCGATAGGGTGGATGTCCAGGCAGGGAGCAATGGCGATCTCGAGCACTGCTCGGTGGAACTGGCGCGGCCCGACGGCGGCCGCCGCGCTCCTTGCCATGGCCGCGACCGGTTGCGGTCCGACCACGGTCGATCCCTCCAGCTTCAGCGGTCTCCAGGACTCGCTCTCCGAGCTGCGCGAGCAGCTGGCGCCGTCCGATCTCGACAGCTTCCGCGAGGCGCTCTCCTACCTGGTGGGCTCTCAGGCCCTGCACACGCTCACCCTCGAGGAGGTCGGGAATGAGCAGGCGGCACCAGTGCTGGAGCTCTTCCGTCCTCTGGCCGGGAGGACCGTCGACGGCGTCGTCGCCGAGGCCAGGTACCGGCGGGTCCGTGAGGTGCGGTCCGCGGTGACCGCCCTCCGGGACTGGAAGGACTCCACGGAGGACGCGCGCCGAGAGCTCCGGCGCTTCCGCTTCCGCGAGGCCCGGGTCTTCAAGCGCCACAAGGGTTACCTGGAGTGGCCGGTGATCGAGATGGAGGTGGAGAACGGGACCGGCCACCGTATCTCCCTGATCCACTTTCGGGCAACGTTGCTGGAGCCCACGAAGGACGAGCCGTGGCTCGAGGAGGAGTTCGACCACGTGGTGATGGGGGGGCTCGCGCCGGGCGAGGAGGCGGTGTGGCGCATCGAGCCCGAGCAGCGGGGATGGATCCGGCTCATCGACCCCCACCCCGACCTCCGGTTCACCCTGGAGCCGATGCGTCTCGTGGCCCTGGGTGGCCGCGTGCTGGTGGAGAGCGACTGGGGGGCGAGAGAAGACCACCGCCTCGCGACCTTCCTGGGCACGTTGCAGGTGATGCGCGCCTCCGGCACCCTGGCGCTCGACCTCCCCCCGCTTCCGGTCATTCCGGCTCTCGGCGTCGCGCCCGTGCGGATGGTGACGGGCCAGATGCGTCCCGCGCCCACGGTCCCTGGGGGCGCAGGCTAGACCGGGAGCTCTCCAGCGCGCCGAAGCGAGAGGCTGCGGGAGCACCAGGCAGGGCACCCGGCACCCCGTCGATGCATGCCGCCACGGCAAAGCTGGTGCCCGCAGATGGTCGCGACGTGACCTGTTCCCGACGCCATGCCCGCGGTTGCCACCGCTGATCACGGCCGCTGCCACTGATCACGGCCGCGCACGCTGACGCGGGAGCAGAGCGGACCGATGTCACTGAGCCCGCTGCCGAGACACAAAGAAAGCGCCGGGCCCATGGGCCCGGCGCCTCGATTACAGATTCGAGCTGTCGCGCCTATCCGAAGTGAACGGCGTACAGGATGGGGGCGATGATCATGGCCACCACGCTGATCAGCTTGATGAGGATGTTCAGGGACGGGCCCGAGGTGTCCTTGAAGGGATCGCCCACGGTGTCGCATGTGACGGTGGCGTTCTTCATACCGTCGAAGGCATCTCCCCAGACAGCGTGCCCCTGCTCCTTCACCTGCTTCTTGGAGTTGTCCCAGGCGGCTCCAGAGTTGGACTGGAAGATGGCCAGGCACACACCGGAGATGGTGACCCCGATGAGCAGGCCGCCGAGCAGGTCCACCGAGATCAGGCCGACGACAACCGGTACCAAGACCGCCATCACCCCGGGTGCGACCATCTTGCGGATCGCGGCCGCGGTGGCAATGTCGATGCACTGGGTGTACTCCGCCTTGCCGTCAGCCGCCCGGATCACCTTCTGCTCTTCCGCTGTCGGCTCCCGCTCCTCGCTCTCGGCCTTCTGCGCCGCGGCCAGCGCCGGCCGCAGCTCGGGGATCTCCCGGAACTGCCGGCGGACCTCCTCGATCATGTCCTGCGCCGCCTTGCCCACCGCCACCATCGCCATGGCCGAGAACCGGAACGGGAGCATGCACCCGATCAGGAGACCCACCAGCACGTAAGGGTTCGCGGCGTCCATGTCCACCTTGCCCTGCATCTTGGTCAGGAAGGCGGCGGTCAGGCTGAGGGCGGTCAGCGCCGCGG
The DNA here is from genome assembly GCA_963844865.1 of uncultured Holophagae bacterium. Classification (GTDB taxonomy): domain Bacteria; phylum Acidobacteriota; class Thermoanaerobaculia; order Thermoanaerobaculales; family Sulfomarinibacteraceae; genus CAWJPY01. The sequence goes on along the minus strand of CAWJPY010000013.1, from coordinate 286,380 downwards.
AGCCGATGGCGAAGCCCTTGCCGATGGCGGCGGTGGTGTTGCCCACCGCGTCCAGCTTGTCGGTGCGAGCACGGATGTCCCGTCCGAGGCGCGACATCTCGGCGATGCCGCCGGCGTTGTCGGCGATGGGGCCGTAGGCGTCGGTGGCGAGCTGGATGCCGATGGTGGACAGCATGCCCACCGCCGCGATCGCGATCCCGTACAGACCGCCGAACGCGTAGGCGATGACGATCGCCCCGCTGAGCACCAGGATCGGCAGGGACGTGGAGTTCATACCGACCGCGATGCCCTGGATGATGGAGGTCGCGGCCCCCGTCTTGGAGGCGTCGACGATGGATTCCACGGGGTTCCGGAAGGTGCCCGTGTACCACTCGGTGATGAGGCCGATCGCGATCCCGGCGACCAGACCCGCGATGACGGCAATCGCGATCCCCCACCACTGGAAGACCGAGGGCCGACCGGTGAGGATGTCGTTCACCACCACGCCCTCGGAGGGGATCAGGCGCTGGATGGCGATGACGGTGCCGATGACCATGAGGATCCCGGCGCCGAAGGTGCCCCGATTGAGACCCTTCTGGGGGTCGCCGCCCTCCTTGGTCTGGACGAAGAAGAAGCCCACGATGGAGGCGATGACCCCGATCACGCCCACCATCAGAGGCAGGTACACGCCATTCATCCCGGTGCCTTTCTCCGCCGCCTCGAGGCCCGCGAACCAGGACGCGCCCAGGATCATGGACGACACGATGGCGCCCACGTAGGACTCGAAGAGGTCGGCGCCCATGCCGGCCACGTCACCCACGTTGTCGCCCACGTTGTCGGCGATGGTGGCCGGGTTGAGGGGATGATCCTCCGGGATCCCGGCCTCCACCTTGCCGACCAGGTCCGCCCCCACGTCGGCCGCCTTGGTGTAGATGCCGCCGCCGACGCGGGCGAACAGGGCGATGGACGAGGCACCGAGAGAGAACCCGGACAGGATGTTGAGGACCAGCATGGTGGTGAAGGTGCCGTTGAGCGAGTCCGGATAGGCCCAGGTGTACGCCCAGAACAGGGCGCCGAGGCCCAACAGGGCGAGACCGACCACCGACAGACCCATCACCGAGCCGCCGGTGAAGGCCACCTGAAGGGCGTCGTTGAGGCCGTGGCGGGCGGCCGCGGTGGTGCGGGAGTTGGCGGAGGTCGCAGCCTTCATGCCGAAGAAGCCGGCCAGAGCCGAGCAGACCGCTCCGAGCACGAAGGACAGGGCGATGAGCGCATTGGTGTCGGGCGATATGTAGGCGTTGGAGATGCCGAGAACCACCGCCACCGACACCACGAAGATGGCAAGCACCCGGTACTCCCTGCCGAGAAACGCCATCGCACCCTCGGCAATCCACTTGCCGATGAGCTGGATGCGATCGTCCCCGGCATCCTGGCGCCGCACCCATGCCGCGCGCATGGCGGCATAGAGCAGGGTCAGGATAGCCACTGCCGGAACCACGTAGATGATGTAGGTCACGTTCACGGTCTCCTCCTCCTTCTTCTCCTTCCAACCAAGATCACCAGCTCACGGGGCCACCCGACACCGTGAGCGAGGTCGGCTGCAATGGAGCATCGCGGCCGCGCAGCAGGACGTGGGCGGCCCCCCGGCAACGGTCGCGAGCCGTGGTCCCCGACCCGAGATCACGAGGGGCAGCACCCCGCCGGACAGCGCCGGAACGGTCCGGACTTCAACCATCCCGGACCCAGCTCCTGCCTTGCCCTCGGTCTCATTCATGGGAAGCTCGCTCGCCCCGTTCGACCGGTCTATTCGTCGTACTCGGGATACTCTAGCACGCGGGAACCGCGCATGCCAGGAGCTTGAGAAAATTTTCGCAAGCTCGGATCGACCCACTCCGAAGCAGGGGTCTTGTCGATCCGGGGGCCCGCCGCTCTGCTAGAGTTGAGGCGACATGACGCCCCAGGACACCGCCCGCCCCAGCCTCGACTCGGCGCGGTCGTACACCGCGCTCACCCACCTCTATCGAGGCGAGATGCACCGCATGACGGTGTGGCGGCAGCGGCTGGACGTCACCTCCAACTGGGCCATCATCCTGGCCACCGGTCTCACCACCTTCACCCTCGGTGATGAGCACGTCCCTCACTACACACTCCTCCTGGGCCTGGCCCTCATCGGCATCTCCATCGTCATCGAGGGCCGGCGCTACCGCCACCTCCACCACAGCAAGTGGCGCCTCTACCTCCTGGAGTTCGGCTTCTTCGCCGAGCAGCTACAACCCCACAACGGGCGGCCCAACCTCCCCGACTGGCGGCAGATCCTGGCCGCCGACCTCCGCCATGCCCACTTCCTCATCGACTGGTTCACCGCCGTCCGCGTCCGCCTGCGCCGTAACTATCTCCTGCTCTTCTACTTCATGTTCGGAGTGTGGATCGCCAAGCTCTACCTTCACCCCTCGAAGCCCCACTCCATCGTCACCCTCTACTCCCGTCTGGCGGTGGGCGAGCTCCTTCCGCCGTGGTTCGTGGCCATCACCGCGGCGCTCTTCGTCATCGCGGCCACCGCCCTCGCCCTCACCTGCCCTTCCGCCGAGAAGCTGGAGGACTGGAGCGCACACTATGTGCACACCCGGAAGCGCGTGGCCTCCGGGGTCCCGGAATCCTCGCCGGCGCCCTTGCCGTAGTCGCGCTCGCGACCCATATTGAAAACCAGGGCTATGTGATTTTTTTCACGAGGTGAGCCTCATGCAGATCCTGCGCATGAAGACGGAGCTCCTGCCCGAGCTGGTCACAGCCCTCGGTGCATGGGGCGCGGTCTGGGCGCCCGTGGAGCGGGCACCCGAGGTCTTCACACTCGAGAGGATCAGCGACCCCACCCAAGCCAGACCCGATGCCCTGCGCACGATTCTGCCCTTCAAGAAGCTGCTCCTGGAGCCGTCCCTCGTCATGCTCGAGGGCGGCAGAGGTGCCCCCCCCTCCGTCTGTGGCAACGGCGACCGCGGGCGTCAGGTGCTGCTCGGCGCCCATCCATGCGACATCCACGCCCTCCGGATCCTCGATCTTCTGCTCCTCTCCGACTACGCCGACCCCTACTACCGCTGGAACCGGGAGCAGCTCACGGTGGTTGGGTACGGCTGCTGGCCGGACGACAAGTGCTTCTGCCACTCCCTGGACACATCCACCAGCGACAGCGGCTTCGACCTCTTCCTGACCCCCCTCGCGGAGCGCACCCTCGTCGCCGTCGGCACGTCCCGCGGCGACGACATCGTGCGCGCCAACGCTCACCTGTTCGAGGCCGCCACCCGCCAGGACACGCGCGACTACCTGGTGCGCCTGCGCGAGCGCCGGCACGCCTTCCAGCTCGACCTTGACATCGCCGATCTCCCCTTCGTGCTCGAGCTCAAGAGCGAGGACCCGGTATGGGACGAGATCGGCGCCAGGTGTCTGTGCTGCGGGTCCTGCTCCATGGTCTGTCCAACCTGCTCCTGCTTCGACGTGCGCGACGTGCTGGACCCCGACGGCAGGGCGCGCAGAGTGCGGACGTGGGACTCCTGCCTGCACCGGGACTACGCCGTGGTGGCGGGTGGACACAACTTCCGTGCGGATCGGGCCGACCGGGTCCGCAACCGCTACTACCACAAGCAGAGCGCCTTCGTCCGCGAGTTCGGGATGCCGTCGTGCGTAGGGTGCGGGCGCTGCATCGAAAACTGTCCAACCGGCATCAACGTGGTCGAGGTCTTCCAGCACGTACGAGGTGACGCATGAGGATCCCTCCCCCACCGCCGGTCCACGCCGGGCCGCGGGTCGCCGCCACCGACCCCAACCCGTTCCAGCCGGCGCCGGCCCGGATCATGAGGGTCCTGGACCTCGTCCCGGACATCCGGCTCTACGACCTCCGGTTCGAGGATCCGGAGCTGGCGCAACGCTTCGCCTACCGGCCAGGGCAGTTCATCGAGCTGTCCGTCCTCGGGTTCGGCGAGGCGCCGTTCTCCCTTCCCTCCTCCCCCACCCGGCCGGGCATCCTGCAGCTCGGCATCCGCCGCGCCGGCACCCTCACCTCCTATCTGTTCGACCACGTCAAGGAGGGGGACACGGTTGGCATCCGCGGCCCCTTCGGGAACGGCTTCCCGGTGGAGCGCTTCCGGGGCCACGATCTCCTGCTGGTCGGAGGCGGCCTGGGCATGGTGCCCCTGCGCGGTCTCCTCCGGTTTCTCATCGACCTCCGCCACGACTACGGCCGGGTCATTCTCCTGTACGGCAGCCGCAGCCCCGACCAGATGCTCTTCCGCGACGAGCTGGAGTCCATGGGGCGCCGGGGCGACGCCGAGATCAAGCTCAGCGTCGACAACACTGCCGGCCAGCCCTGGTCGGGCGAGGTGGGCGTGGTGACGGAGCTGCTGGACCTGGTGGAGCTGGACGTGGCCCGCACCTTCGCCGTGGCCTGCGGACCACCCGTGTTCTACAAGTTCATGCTCGCCAAGCTGGTGGACGCCGGCTTCGGCAAGGACCGCATCTACCTCAGCCTGGAGCGCCGCATGGAGTGCGGCATCGGCAAGTGCGGCCACTGCGCCGTGGGCTACACCTTCACCTGTCTGCACGGTCCCGTGTTCTCCTACTGGGACGCGATCAACCTCCCCGAGCTGATCTACACGTGACCGGCATCCGGAGCATGGCATGAACCCACACACACGCCCCAAGGTCGGTATCTTCGGGTTGACCGGCTGCGCCGGGGACCAGCTCCAGATCCTGAACTGCGAGGACCACCTGCTGCGCCTGGCCGCCGAGCTGGACATCGTCGACTGGGTGATGGCGAAGTCCGAGAACGACCACTCCTGTCGGCTCGACATCGCCTTCGTGGAAGGAGTGGTGGCCACCGAACGCGACCTCGCGACCTTGAGGCAGGTGCGCGCCCGGACGCGGACGCTGATCGCCATCGGCACCTGCGCGGTGTGGGGCGGGCTGCCCGCCATGCGCAACGACCTGCCGCGCGAGGTCCTCAAGCACGAGGTCTACCAGGACGGGGCCGACTTCCTGGACACCGTCGAGGCCCGCCCGGCCACCGACTTCGTCCCCGTCGAGTACCGCCTGCCCGGCTGCCCCATCGAGCGCCACGAGTTCCTGGAGCTCGTGAGCGCCCTCCTCGCCGGCTCGGTTCCCGAGCTCCGCCAGGTGCCGGTGTGCTGGGAGTGCAAGACCTCAGAGCAGGTGTGCCGGGTTCTCTATCACCACGAGGTGTGCTGCGGCGCCATGACGCGCGGCGGTTGCGGCGCCCGCTGCCCGTCCCACGGCGTCCCGTGCGCCGGCTGCCGCGGTCCCGTCGAGGAGCCGCACTACGACGCCAACATCACCATGTTCGCGGGCCGCGGCATCAGCTGGAAGGAGATCGCTGCGCGCATGCAGCACTTCTCCGCGCCGGTGTGGATGAAGCTGGGGTTGGAGCGCGAGGTGGACCATGACGCAGAGTAGAACCATCACCATCCCCCACCTCGGCCGCGTGGAGGGCCACGGCGGCATCTTCGTGAAGGTGGTGGGGGACACGGTCGCTGACGTCAACATGGACATCCACGAGGGCAGCCGTTACTACGAGGCGCTGCTGGTGGGCAAGAGCTATCTCGACGTGCAGGGCATCATCACGCGCGTCTGCGCCATCTGCTCGGCCGACCACACCGTGGCCGCGCTACGCGCCCTCGAGAGCGCCCTCGGGATCCCCCAGACCGACCGCTCCTACCGCCTGCGGGGCCTCATGCTGCGCGGCGCCGCCCTGGAGTCCCACGCCCTGCACGTCTTCGCCCTCGCCCTGCCCGACTTCCTGGGATTCGATTCGGTCATGGCCATGGCCGAGGGGTACCCGGAGGAGGTGGCCTTCGCGCTGCGTCTCAAGCAGCTCGGCAACCGCATGCAGAGCCTCATCGGCGGCCGCGCCGTCCACCCCATCAACACCCTGGTCGGCGGTTTCGGCACGCTCCCCTCCCACCACGACCTGGAGGTGCTGCGCGACGAGCTGGCCCAGGCCATCGACCCCGCCTTCCGCTTCGTGGAGCTCGCCCGCTCCATCGACGTCCCCGACTGGGTGACCCGACCCACGGTCTACGTCGCCCTCCGCCCGTTCGACGAGACCTATCGTTTCCGCGGCGACTCCATCTGCACCTCCAACGGCGAGGAGTACCCCGTCTCCAGCTACCGTGAGGTTACGCACGAGTTCGCGGTGGAGCACTCCCACGCCAAGCACGCCGCGCTCGCCTCGGGCGACGCCTACACCGTCGGCTCCCTCGCCCGCCTGGCCCTGTGGGGACACTTCCTCCGCGATCGCTCCGCCGAGGCGTTCACCGAGCTCTTCCCTCACGGGATCGCGGACAACATCCTCCTCAACAACTGGGCACAGCTGGTGGAGATCATCAACTGCCTGGAGAGCGGCATCGCCAACTGCGATGCCCTCCTCGGCATGGACGAGGCGACCAGCGAGATGGCGGACTACGAGGTCCGTGCGGGGGTCGGGGTGGGCGCGGTGGAGGCGCCGCGCGGCACCCTGATCCACGAGTACGAGCTCGACGACGACGGACGCGTGGTGTCGGCGAACGTCATGACGCCGACCGCCCAGAACCTCGCCACCACCGAGCTCGACCTGCGCCACGCCACCGAGCGTCTGCTGGCCCAGGGCGGCACCAGCGACGCCCAGCTCAGGCTGAACCTGGAGATGGTGGCCCGCGCCTACGACCCCTGCATCTCCTGCTCCGTGCACGTGGTCCGCGGCGTCTAGCCCATGCCCGCAGACGACCTGCGCCTGCTCATCGCCTCCCTCGGCAATCCCCTCATGGGCGACGACGGCATCGGACCCGCGGTCCTCGACCGCCTGACGACCGGTCCCCCCCTCCCCCACTCCGTGCACCTCGCGGACCTGGGATCCGACAGCCTCCAGCTCCCCGCCGTCTGGTCGGGAGAGCCGCGCATCTGGCTCGTCGACGCCCTCCTCGGCGGGGCGGCGCCCGGCACCGTCCACCGGCTCGACCATGGCGAGCTCTTCGCCCTCCCCGCCGCGATCCCCTCAGCCCACCACCAGCCCCTGGCCGTCAACCTGCGCTGGATGCTGCACTGCTTTCCGCGCATGGCGGAGGTGCGGTTCCGTCTCTGGGCCGTCGAGCCGGACCGTCTCGCCCCTGGGCGGGGGCTGAGCGCGAACGCCCGCCGTGGCGTCACCTCGCTGCTGAGATCCCTCCGCTCGGAGCTGTCCTGACCCTCCAGGCCGCGACTGATACTCCGTCCGGAGTCGAGCGCCTACTTGAGACCATGAACAAATTCCAGTGTTCTGTATTGACACCACCAACTCCAGCGGCATATTCTCCATGGCAGTGGATTTCTCTCTCAGTACGTGAAACCGGAAGGAGGCACGACCATGGGGCGAGTGGGACAACTGTTGGGTGGTCCCGTCGGTCCGCCGGAGGACTCCGGCCTGGATCGACGTGACTTCGTAAAGGCCTGCATGATGGCAGCCGCGGCCGTGGGACTGCCCGCCGCCGTGGGCCAGCAGTGGGCCGAAGCGGCCGAGGCCGGCGCCCTCAAGCCGTCCGTCATCTGGCTGCACTTCCAGGAGTGCACCGGCTGCACCGAGTCGCTGCTCCGCACCTCCCATCCCGGCGTCGCGGAGCTCATTCTGGACCTGGTGTCCGTCGACTACCTGGAGACCCTCATGGCCGGCGCCGGCGAGCAGGCGGAAGCCGCTCTGCATGAGGCGATGGAGAAGAACGCCGGCAAGTACGTGTGCGTCGTCGAGGGAGCCATCCCCACCAAGGACGACGGCATCTACTGCAAGATCGCCGGCCGCACCGCCAAGGACATGCTCCAGGACGTGGCCTCCAAGGCGGGTGCGGTCATCGCCATCGGCTCCTGCGCCTCCTGGGGCGGCATCCCATCCGCGGATCCCAACCCCACCGGCGCGGTGGGCGCCAACGAGATCCTCACCGGGACCACCGTGGTCACGATCCCAGGGTGTCCCGCCAACCCGTACAACTTCCTCGGCACCGTGCTCCAGTACGTGGCCCTGGGCACGCTGCCCGCCCTCGACGACAAGGGCCGGCCCATGTTCGCCTACGGCCGCACCATCCACGAGCAGTGCCCCCGTCGCGCCCACTTCGACGCCGGTCGATTCGTGCGGCAGTTCGGCGACGAGAACCACCGCCTGGGCTACTGCCTGTACGCCATGGGCTGCAAGGGGCCCGAGACCCACGCGCCGTGCTCCGTCAACCACTTCGGCGAGGTCCCCGACGCCTGGCCCATCGGGGTCGGCTTCCCGTGCTTCGGATGCACCGAGAAGGGGGTCGGCTTCACCAAGGCGCGTGTCGAGGCCGCCGTGCTTCCGCCCGACGCTCACCCACCGATCTTTCCTGACCACCGCAAGAGCCCCGGCGCCGCCTGGGCGGGTGCGGCCGGTCTGGTGGGCGGCGCGGTGATCGGAGCCGGTCTCATGGCCTCCAAGAAGCTCGCCCAGGGAGGAGAGGAGGAATCATGAGCCTCGACCGCCGATCACTGCTGAAAGGGCTCGCCGTTGCGGGCGCCGGGACAGCGGTGGGGTCGACTCCTGCCCTCGCCAGCGAGGTGCCCGAGGCTCCACCTGACGCGGTGGGGATGCTCTATGACGCGACCCGCTGCATCGGCTGCCGGGCGTGCGTGACGGCGTGCAAGAAAGCCAACAACTTGCCGGGGAACCTGTACGACCCCCCGCCGGACCTGAACGCCACAACCAAGAACATCATCAAGGAGTACGACGAGGACGGGCACCTGAAGTCGTACATGAAGGCCCAGTGCATGCACTGCCTCGACCCTGCATGCACCCGGGCCTGCATGATCGGCGCCCTGAAGAAGCGGGACCATGGGATCGTCACCTGGGACCCCAGCCGCTGCATCGGTTGCCGCTACTGCCAGGTGGCCTGCCCCTACGAAATCCCCAAGTTCCAGTGGTCGAGCGCCAGTCCCAAGATCGTGAAGTGCGAGCTCTGCCATCACCTCATCGTGGACCCGTCCACCGGCAAGCTGCGCGAAGGGGTGCTACCCGGGTGCGTCGCCGCCTGCCCCAAGGAAGCGGTCATCTTCGGGAAGTACACCGATCTCCTGGCCGACGCCAAGGAGCGCATCGCCGCCCATCCTGACCGCTACTACCCACAGGGCTCGCCCAAGATCTTCGGCGAGCACGACGGCGGCGGCACGCAGGTGCTGTACCTGGCCTCCGTGGACTTCCACGAGCTCGGTCTGCCCCAGCTCAGCGAGGAGCCCTCGGGCGAGACCGCCCAGAAGGTCCAGCACGCGGTCTACAAGGGCTTCATCGCCCCGGCCGCCCTCTACGTCGTTCTGGGCGCCGTGATCTGGCGCAATCGGCGGTCCGCGGACACCGAAGGGGGTGAGTGATGGCACACCAGAACCATGCGACACCGGTAGGTGGGCCGCTCATGACACGACCCTTCAAGTGGCTGATGATCATCATCGCCGCCTGGTTCGCGGTGCTGATCTGGCGGTTCGCCGCGGGCATCGGTGCGGTCTCCGGACTCACCGACGGCTACCCCTGGGGCGTCTGGATCGCGTTCGACGTGGTCACCGGCACGGCTCTCGGCTGCGGCGGTTACGCCATCGCCATCCTGGCCTACATCCTCAACAAGGGGAAGTACCACCCGGTGGTGCGCCCCGCCGTGCTCACCAGCGCCCTCGGCTACACCATGGCGGCGGTGGCGATCATGATCGACGTCGGCCGCCCCTGGTTGATCTGGAAGATCCCGCTCGGCGGCTGGCCTCCGAGCCTTTCCGGGTTCAACTGGAACTCCGCGCTGCTCGAGGTCGCCCTGTGCGTCATGGCCTACGTCTTCGTGCTCTGGGTGGAGCTGTCGCCGGCCTTCGCCGAGAAGGTCAAGGCGACTTCGTCCAGCAGCTTCCTCCGCAAGTCGGCCGACGCCTGGCTCGCGTTCATGGACAAGGCACTCATCTTCGTGCTCGCCCTCGGCCTGCTCCTGCCCACCATGCACCAGTCGTCCCTGGGCACCGTCATGCTCCTGGCCGGCCACAAGCTCAATCCCCTGTGGTACACGAGCTGGGTTCCCCTGCTCTTCCTCATCAGCGTGGTCGGCATGGGGTACGCGATCGTGGTGTGGGAGGCCGCCATCTCCAGCTCCATCTTCAAGCGCCAGCGCGAGACCTCCATGCTGGCCTCCCTGGCCGGCGCCATGATCATCGTCAACCTGCTCTATCTGGCCATACGCTTCGGCGACATCTTCGTCAGCGGCAAGACGGCGCTCATGTTCAATCAGGGCTTCTACAGCATCCTCTTCTGGGTGGAGATCGCCCTCTTCGCGGTCCCCACCGTGATGTTCCTCAACCCCAACTCCCGCCGCAAGTTCAGCGTGATCTTCCAAGGATCGTTGCTGATGCTGCTCGCGGGAGCCCTGTACCGCTTCGACACCTACATCGTCGCCTTCAACCCGGGCCCGAACTGGAGCTACTTCCCCACCCTGCCGGAGCTGTTCATCACCCTCGGCGCGGTGGCCACGGAGGTGGCGCTCTACATCATCATCGTGAAACGCTTCCCGATCCTGGCCGGCTCGAGCGCCGTCCAGGCGGCGCAGTAGAGGAGGAGGGAACGCGATGGCAAAAATGATCACTGTCGATCCGATCACCCGCATCGAGGGGCACCTGCGCATCGATGTCGAGGTGAACGGGCAAGGCGTCCAGAACGCCTGGTCCTCCGGCCAGATGTGGCGGGGCATCGAGCCCATCCTCACGGGGCGGGATCCCAGGGACGCATGGATCTTCACCCAACGCATCTGCGGGGTGTGCACCACGGTGCACGCCATCGCGTCGGTGCGGGCCGTGGAGAACGCCCTCGACATCGAGATCCCGCTCAACGCTCAGCTCATCCGCAACATCATCATCGCGGGCCATGCGCTGCATGACCACATCGTCCACTTCTACCAGCTCTCGGCGCTGGACTGGGTGGACGTCGTTTCGGCATTGAAGGGCGACCCCAAGGGCGCTTCCAAGATTGCCGAGTCCCTGTCCGACTGGCCGCGCAACGGCGTGAAGGACATGGAGGCCGCCAAGGCCAAGCTTGCCGGGTTCGTCAACCGAGGCCAGCTCGGCATCTTCACCAACGGTTACTGGGGACATCCAGCCATGAAGCTGCCGCCGGACGTCAACCTGCTGGCGGTGGCCCACTACCTGCAGGCGCTGGAGTACCAGCGCAAGGCCCTCCAGGCGGTCACCGTGCTGGGAGCCAAGACCCCCAACATCCAGAACCTCGCGGTGGGCGGGGTGGCCAACGCCATCAACTTCGACAACGAGGCCACCCTCAACATGCAGAAGCTCTACATGGTCAAGGGGCTGCTCGAGGAGGTCAGGGACTTCGTCCACCAGGTCTACCTGCCCGATGTGGCGGCGATAGGCGCCCTCTACGCACCGTGGCTGTCCTACGGCGCCGGGGTGACCAACTACCTTGCCGTTCCGGACATGCCCACCGACACCAAGGGCACCACCTTCGATCTCCCCGGCGGCACGATCTTCGACGGCGACCTCGGCTCGGTGAAGCAGATCTCCACCTTCGACGACCCGTACTTCGAGAAGAACGTCACCGAGTCCATCGCCCGCTCCTGGTACGAGGGCGATTGGGACCGCCACCCCTACGAGGAGGTCACGGTCCCCGCCTACTCCGAGCTGGACCACAAGGGCAAGTACTCGTGGGTCAAGGCGCCGCGCTTCGAAGGCAAGCCCATGCAGGTAGGGCCACTGGCCCAGGTGCTCGTGGGCTTCGCCAGCGGGCACAAGCCGACCCAGCAGTGGGCGACCTGGATGTTGCAGACGGCCGGGAAGGTCGCCGGCGCCAAGCTGAGCCCCGCGGTGCTGCACTCCACCCTCGGCCGCCACGCCGCCCGAGCGATCCGCGCCGCCGTCATCTCCGACTGCGCCGTTTCGCACTGGCAGAAGCTCGTGGGCAACATCGGATCCGGCGACACCGACATCTTCACTCCGTGGGAGTACCCCACCGGCGAGCGCCAGGGCTTCGGCTACCATGAGGCCCCGCGCGGGACCCTGTCGCACTGGGTGATCATCGACAACGGCAAGATCAAGAACTACCAGTGCGTGGTCCCCTCCACCTGGAATGCGGGGCCCCGGGATGAGAAGGACCAGAAAGGTCCCTACGAGGCCTCCCTCATCGGCAACCCGATCGCGGACCCGGAGCGCCCGCTGGAGGTTCTCCGCACCGTGCACTCGTTCGACCCCTGCCTGGCCTGCGCCATCCACACCCTCGACCCCGAGGGCAAGGAGGTGAGCAGCGTCAGGGTGCTGTAGGGATCGGATATCTCGAGCCCAGGGCCAGGGGCGCCTGCGCCCCTGGCCCATTTTCTTGCCCCGAAGGGAGACGGCCGGGACGATGGACGACGCGGGTGGATCGGGTGCGGTGCGGGTGTTGGGGGTCGGCAACGTTCTCATGAGCGACGACGGCTTCGGCCCCTACGTCGCGCGTGTGTTGGAGAGCGAGCTCGAGCTGCCGCCAGACGTGGAGGTGCTCGATGTCGGCACCCCGGGCCTGGACTTCCTCCCCTACCTCGCCGACGCCCGAGCGGTGATCATCATCGACACGGTCACCGGCGACGAGCCGCCGGGCACCGTGCGCGTGTACCGCCGCGAGCAGCTCCTCGCCGTCCCACCCCCTCCCCGCACCAATCCCCATCAACCCGGGCTGCGCGAGGCCCTCATGGCCACCGAGCTCACCGACTCGAGCCCCGGAGAGGTGGTGGTGGTGGGCGTGATCCCGGCGTCCACCGCTGCCGGCACCGCTCTCAGCCCGAACCTCCGTGCGGCCGTCGGGCCCGTGATCGACGTGGTGGTGGGCGAGCTGACCCGGCTCGGCCTGGCGCCCAAACGGCGACCCGAGCCCACGCCCCCCGACATCTGGTGGGAGGACTAGATCATGCGTCTCACCGCAGTGCACGAGCGCGTCCTGATCGTCCTGGTGGCTCTCCACAGCTTCATGGTGGGCTCGATGCTGCTCCTCGCCCCGCAGTGGGCGCTGCGCTTCGGCGGCTGGAACGGGATCGACCCGGACTTCTTCGGCCGCCAGGCCGGTGTCTTCCATTTCGCGCTGGCGACGGCCTACCTCCTGGAGTACTTCCGCTACCGGGGCGTCTCGGTGCTGCTCACGGCCAAGTCCATCGCGGTGGTCTTCCTGCTCGGATCGTGGCTTGCGATCCCACTCCCCTGGGCGGTGTTGGTGTCAGGGGTCGGCGACGGCATCATGGCGTTGGTGGTGGTGCTGGTCCACCGTCGAGTCGCGGCCGCCAATCCAGGGTCCGGGCCTCAGGCGAGGATCTCGCCGCCCAGCTCCTCGAAGGTCTCCATCACCTGATCGCACCCGAACTCCACCGTCATGGTGAGGTGCTTGTGCAGCGCCTCGTCCAGCCCAGCCGCCTCGGGATCGTCGGCCAGGGTCTCCAGACAGGTGCTGTTCAAAAGCTCCAGGGCGCTGCACACCTCGAAGGCGTCGAAGCCGTCCTCGAAGCGCTTCATGGCCAGGTCGCGGCAGTAGGCGGTGAAGAGACCCTTCTCCCCGGTCCGGACCGCGTTGAGGAGGTGGCGCAGGATGACGGTGAAGCGCCACTCCAGGATCTGAGGTGACACATCCCGGTAGTGCGGGAAGCGCTCCCGACCTTCCGGGCTGAGGAGCTGGCGCTCCAGGAACACCGCCCGGATCACGTCGTGGTGCTTCTCCAGCAGGCGGTGGATCTTGAGGTTCTCGCGCAGCCGGACGTCCTTGAGGGCCGCCTGGTTCCGCCGGTGCCACTCCAGGGGGTCGGTCTTGATGTACTCGACCATGAAGGGGATGCGCCGCGCGATCATGAGGCGCTCCCGCGGTCGCCAGTCGAGCTTGGCCTGGGTCGCCGTCGGATCCACCGCCAGGTCTCGGTCGACGTAGCGGACCATCCACGGTCGTTCGAAAGGACGGTTGCCGAGCAGCCTCCCCACCAGGTCCCTGCCCCAGACCCCCAGCCGACACAGGGGCGCCGGCATGTGGATCGGTGCCCGTGACCGCCCACGGTAGTGGAGGTTGGCCAGATCGAACAGCTCTTGGTGGTCCACCGTTGTGGCGGGGCTGCAGATGAGGACCTCGCGTTGGCCGACGCTCTCCTCCCGCTGCAGCACCCGCTTGAAGAAGAGCGCCAGCTCGCGGGCGTGGAGGTAGGGGATCGCCGACTTCCCTCGGCCCCCCAGGATCCGCGAGTTCCAGGCCCTGGAGAGCCAGGTCTCCATGAAGTAGTACACCGGCGCGTACTCGCACCAGTCCGAGAAGATGGCCGCGAAGCGCACGATCAGCGAGGGAACCGAGTCGTCGTACGCAGCGAGCATCTCCTCGCCCATGCGCTTGCTCACCGCGTAGATGTGCTCGCCGTCCGCCGGCGACGTCTCGGTGATCTTCTCACCCGGCTCGGGAAAGGCGCAGGCGGCCACGGAGGAGGCGAAGATGAAACGCTTCAGCTCCAGGTCGCGGCACTCCTCGAGCACGTTGCGCAGCCCCTCGACATTGGTGCGCATGTACTCCGGATGCTCCTCGCCCGTGAAGTCGTAGTGGGCTGCGAGGTGGATGAGGTAGTCCGCACCACCGCTTTCGCGAACGTAGCGGAAAGCGTTCCGCACCTGCTCCCGATCGCCGATGTCCACCTGGAACCACTGGATGTTCTCGTGGAAGGGCGCGCCCGACCGCAGCTGGGAGCGCCGCGCCATGCCCACGATCTGATAGTCCTCCTTCAGACCCGCGAGCAGGCGCCGGCCGATGAAGCCGGAGGCGCCGGTCACGATGAGGCGGGGATGTGACATCGTAGGTCGATTCTACACACGCTTTCGCCGTTTCGGACCCCTACGACGGCGATCAGCGGCAGCGTCCGCAATCGGCGGCGGGGGCAGGTGGCACGGACGCGGGCGCGGGGGGCCTTGGGGGTCGCTATAATCATGCGGTGCACGAGATGGGGATCGCCCTCGACATCTACCGCATCTGCCGCGAGACCGTGCGCGCCCACGACGGCGGTCGCCTGCAGCGCGTCCGCGTGGCCATCGGCGAGCTGGCGGCTGTCGAGCCGGAGCTGCTGGCCTTCGCCTGGGAGGCGGCCCTCGCCGGAGAGGAGGACGCCGGCGCCGAGCTCCGGATCGACTGGTGCCCGGCGCTCCAGCAGTGCGCAAGCTGCGGCGAGGTGAAGGAGCGCGCTCCGGGAAGCTGGCTGCGGCTGTGCCCGGACTGCGGGCAACCGCTCCAGGTCAGCGGCGGTGACGAGCTCGACGTGCTCGAGGTGACGTTCTCCCAGGAGGAGCCCCCCGCCGAGGAAGGCCCTCCTCTCGCTGCCGAGGAGGCTCGATGAAGCAGGTGGTGACCGTCAGACGGCGGGCGCTGGAGGCCAGCGAGACGCATGCGGAGAGTTTGCGTCAGCGCTTCGCGGAGGCCGGCACCCTCGTCCTCAACCTCATCTCGTCGCCCGGCTCCGGCAAGACCACCCTGCTCGAGGCCACGGTGCGCCGCCTGGCATCGGACCACCCCTGCGCGGTCATCGAGGGTGACGTGGCCACCGAGCGCGACGCCGACCGTCTGCGAGCTCTGGGCGTACCGGCCCACCAGATCCTCACCGGTGGCGCCTGTCACCTGGATGCCCGTCAGGTGGGCGCGGCTCTCGATCAGGTCCGCCTGCTCCCCGCCGACATCCTGTTCATCGAGAACGTCGGCAACCTCATCTGCCCCACCAGCTACGATTTGGGCGAGGACTTCAAGGTGGCGCTGCTGTCCGTGACCGAGGGTGACGACAAGCCGTTCAAGTACCCGGCGATCTTCGCCCGCGCAGCGGTGACGGTGCTGACCAAGATCGATCTCCTCCCCCATCTTCCCTTCGACGTCCCGGCCGTGGAGGAGCAGCTCCGGTCCCTCAACCCCGAGGGGATCATTCTGCAGACCTCGGCGACCACGGGCGAGGGGATCGACGCCTGGTGCACCCTGCTCACCGAGAGATTGATCGCGAAGCGCAAGAGCGCATGAGCAACGAGGGCGGGTGCCGGGCACCGCTGTCGATGGGGAAGCCGAGCGCTTTCCCGCGGCCTCGACGGAGCCTGGCGCCCTCTCTGGAACGTGCCATGCAAGGACAATCGCCCGGGCGGACAGGTTCTTGAGCCAGGATCGGATTCGCCTGAGGGTGCGCTGCACCGGGGCGGTGCAGGGCGTCGGCTTCCGACCCACCGTGTACCGCATCGCCACCGAGCTCGGCCTCGGCGGACACGTCATCAACGACCCTCACGGCGCCACCGCGGAGGTGGAGGGGCGGGAGGAGATCGCGCGCCGCTTCCCCGACCGGCTGCGAACCGAGCTGCCGCCCCTGGCCCGTATCGACGCGATGGTCATCGAGGAGCTTCCGCTCCGCGGCGAGGCCACGTTCTCGGTGGAAGCGTCCGAGCAGGGCGTCCGCCGCGGCGCCCTGGTGCCCCCCGACGCAGCCCTGTGCGTGGACTGCCGGCGGGAAATGGAGGATCCGCAGAACCGACGCCACCACTACCCTTTCACCACCTGCACCAACTGCGGCCCCCGGTTCTCCCTGGTCCGCAGGCTCCCCTACGACCGGTCCACGACGGCCATGGCCTGCTTCGAGCTCTGTCCGGACTGCCGGGGGGAGTACGCCGATCCCACGGACCGGCGCTTCCACGCCGAGCCGGTGTGCTGCTCCCGCTGCGGGCCGCGGCTCGCCCTCCTGGACGGAGAGGGCCGCGAGATCGCCGCCCGTGGGGAGGCTTTGGCCGTCGCCCGTGCGGCCCTTCTGGAGGGCAAGGTCCTCGCCGTCAAGGGCCTGGGAGGCTTCCAGATCGCCTGCCGTGCGGACTCCGACGAGGTCGTCACCACCCTGCGTCTCCGCAAGCGGCGCCCGACCAAGCCGTTCGCCGTGATGGTCCGGGACCTGGAGGCGGCGCGCCGGCTGGTCCGCCTCGCCGCCGAGGACGAGGCCCTCCTGACCTCGCCGAGGTCGCCGGTGGTGCTCGCCCCACGGCGCGACCCGATCGCGGTGGCGACGGCGGTGGCACCCCACCTCGAGGACCTGGGCGTCCTCCTCCCCACCACACCGCTGCACGTGGAGCTGCTGCGCGAGCGGGGTCTGCCGCCCCTGGTCATGACGTCGGGCAACCTCTCCGAGGAGCCCATCTGCCGGGGCAACCGCGAGGCGGTCCGGCACCTCTCCGGGATCGTGGACCTCTTTCTCCTCCACGACCGGGACGTGGTGCGGCGGGTGGACGACTCGGTGGTGCGTGCGGCGCCGACGGGCCCCATCGTCGTCCGCCGCGCCCGGGGCTGGGTGCCGGAGCCGCTGCCGCTGCCCGTCGCCGCCCCGGAGCCGATCCTCGCCGTGGGCGGGCACCTCCAGGTGACGGCCGCGGTGGCGGTGGCCGACCAGGTGTTCCTGTCCCAGCACGTGGGCGACCTGGACTCGGAGTCCGCCCGCACCTTCCACCGGGAGGCGATAGCCGGGCTCGAGGACTTCCTGCAGGTGACACCACGCCTGGTGGTGTCCGACCTCCACCCCGACTACCCCAGCACCTGGCTGGCCGAGGAGCTCGCACAGGCGCGGAGCGGCCGCCATCTCCAGGTCCAGCATCACCACGCGCATGGGGCCGCCGTCCTCGGGGAGCGGGCCCGCTGGCCGGAGACGGGCCGGCAGGTCCTCGCCGTCAGCCTGGACGGCACCGGCTGGGGACCGGACGGCACGGCCTGGGGGGGTGAGTGGATCGCCATGGCCGGAGACGGCGCCTGGCGGCGGCTCGCCCACCTGGAGCCCCTACCCCTCGTCGGCGGGGAGCGCGCCGTGCGGGAACCGTGGCGGGTGGCGACCGCAGGCCTCGTGGCCGCGGGGGCCGACGAGCTCCTGGACCAGCTTCCCATGGCGGAGCTCGTGGATCCCGACCGGCTCCGTGAGGTCGCGCGGCTGGCAGGGTCCGCGACCTGGCCCCGCTCCACCGGCGCTGGGCGCTTGTTCGAGGCCTGCGGAGCCATGCTCGGGCTGGCCGTCGCCAACGGATGGGAGGGTGAGGCCGCAGTGCTCCTGGAGAGCCTGGCGGCCAGCTCGGAAAGCCCGGGCGCGGTGTGGCCCGAGGTCGGGCTGCAGACCACCGCGGCCTTGCCGTTGCTGCCCTCGAGCCGCCTCCTTGCGGAAGCCGCCCGCCGCGTGGTCGGGGGCGAGCCCCCGGCCCGGGTCGCCGCCTCCTTCCATGCCACCTTCTCCTCCCTGGCGATCGAGCTCTGCACCCTCGCGATTCCCGCCCCGACGACGGTCGCCCTCGGTGGCGGCTGCCTGGTGAACCGCCTGCTCATCCGCGACCTGGTGGAGGGTCTGACAGAGCTCGGGTACGACCCCCTGCTCGGCCGCAACCTCCCCCCCGGGGATGGGGGCCTCGCCTACGGACAGGCCGTTCTGGGCGCCGTGGCGGCCGCCGGGCGGGGCCCCACCGAGGGGTTCGGGCGCGGCAACGATCCGGGACGGTGATCGGCCGCGGCCGGCGGCCGATGGGCTAGAATCCCAGGAGAGTGGCGACCGCTCGGGGAGGGATCACGCGATGTGTCTGGCGATTCCCATGCGACTGATCGAGCGCAGCGAGATGGACGGGGTGGTGGAGGTGGAGGGGGTGCGGAGGAACGTGTCCCTGATGCTGCTGCCCGACGCCGAGGTGGGCCAGCACCTGCTGATCCACGCCGGCTACGCCATCGGCGCGGTGGACGAGGCGGAGGCGGCCAAAACCCTGGAGCTGCTGCGCGAGTACGCGGACGCCATGGAGCCTCTGTGAGCGGGGACGCCGTTCGGGACCGGCGCGCTGTCGCCGGTCTGGTGCAACGCATCGAGCAGACCGCCGCGCGCCTGGGGCGGCCGGCAACCTTCATGGAGGTCTGCGGGACCCATACCCACACCGTGGCCGGCGCGGGACTGCGCCGCATGCTGCCCTCCGGCGTGCGCCTGATCTCCGGACCGGGCTGCCCGGTGTGCGTCACTCCTGTGGGCTACCTCGACCGGGCGTTGGCCCTGGCGGAGCGACCGTCCACCACCATCTGCACCTTCGGCGACCTGATTCGGGTGCCATCGAGCACGGTGGCCCTGGAGCAGGCACGCGCGGAGGGCGCCGCGGTGGAGATCGTGTACTCCCCCCGGGACGCGCTCCAGATCGCGGCCGCGAACCCGGACCGCACGGTCGTCTTCCTGGCGGTCGGCTTCGAGACCACCGCTCCCACCATCGCGGCGACCCTCGCCGAGGCCGAAGCCTCCGGCCCCGCGAACTTCCTCATTCTGCCCGGCAACAAGGTGATCCCGCCGGCCATGCTGGCCCTCGTGGAGGACCAGGAGCTCGCCCTCGACGGGTTCCTCTTGCCGGGGCACGTGTCCGTCCTCACCGGCTGGGAGGCCTTCCGCTTCCTCGCCGCCGACCACGGCGTCGGCGGGGCAGTGGTGGGCTTCTCGGCGGCGGACGTGCTGCGGGGCGTGCTCGAGCTGCTGGAGCAGCTCGTCGAGGGCAGCGCGCGGATCACCAACCTCTACGCGCGGGCCGTGAGCGCGGCCGGCAACCGCATCGCCGCCGACATGGTGGACCGTTTCTTCGCCGTCGCCGACGCCGAGTGGCGAGGCTTCGGGACCATCCCCGGCTCCGGGTTGGCACTCCGAGCCGAGCTCGCGGCGCGGGACGCGGGCCGCATCCCCGTGGACCTTCCCACGCCCCGCGAGCCGCCGGGGTGTCGCTGCGGCGACGTGCTCCGAGGCGTCATCGATCCGCCCGAGTGCCCCCTCTTCGGCGCCGGCTGCTCGCCGGCATCGCCCGTGGGCGCCTGCATGGTCTCCAGCGAGGGCACCTGCGCCGCCTGGTACCGCCACGAACGCTGGGGGGTGGCCGGCCCATGAAGAGACCGATCCCCGAGCGCCTGCTGCTGGCCCACGGCGCCGGCGGCCGCCTCACTCAGGAGCTGGTGAGGGACGCCTTCCTGCCCGCCCTCGGTAACCCGATCCTGGCCACCCTCAGCGACGCCGCGGTGCTCCCCGAGCTGCCACCGGGTCGACCGGCGCTGACCACGGACGGCTTCGTCGTCGACCCCCCCGTGTTCCCAGGCGGCGACCTCGGCTACCTGAGCATCGTGGGCACCGTCAACGATTTGGCCATGGCGGGCGCGCGCCCCCAGTGGCTGACCTGGGCCCTGATCCTCGAGGAGGGCGCCGACGGAGAGCTCATCGCGGCGTGCGTCGAGGGTGCGGCCCGCGCCGCCCGCGAGGCCGGGGTGCAGGTGGTGGCCGGGGACACCAAGGTGGTACCCCGCGGCAAGGGTGACCGGATCTACGCGGTCACGGCCGGTCTGGGCGTGGTCCCGCCCGGTCGTGAGCTGGACGATCGCCGCATCGCCCCCGGGGACGCCATCCTGGTCTCCGGCCCCATCGGCGACCACGGCGCCACCATCATGGCCTGCCGGCACGGGCTGGGAAGCGAACAGCTCCGGTCGGACTGCGCTCCCGAGGCCGCGCTCATGGAGGCGCTCTTCGACGGCGGCGCCGACGTCCGCTCCCTCCACGACCCCACCCGGGGGGGCCTGCTCACCGTCTGCTACGAGGTCGCAGAGCGTTCCGGCCTGCGCCTGGTGCTCGACGAGGCGGCGATCCCCGTGCGGCCCCAGGTCCGGGCCGTCTGCGAGGTGCTCGGGCTGGAGGCCCTCAGCCTGGCCTGCGAGGGACGCATGGTCGCCTGGGTCCGGGGCAGCGACGCCGACCGCGCCCTCGCCACCCTCGCCGGCCATCCCGCCGGACAGGGGGCCGCCATCATCGGCCGCGTCACCCAGCGACCGGAGGGATCGGTGCCGCTGGTCCTGGAGACCATGGTCGGCGGGCTCAGGCCCCTCGATCTCCTGTCGGGCAGCGACCTGCCCCGCATCTGTTAGTCGCGGAGCTCCTCGAGCTTCTGCTTCACCGCGTCCGCGTGGCCCGCCGCCTTCACCTTGGGCCAGTGATGGGCTATGCGGCCCTCGGGATCGATGAGTACCGTGGAGCGGATGACGCCCTGGCTCGTCCGGCCGTACATCTTCTTCTCACCCCAGGCCCCATACCGCTCCATCACCTCGTGCTCGGGGTCGCTCAGCAGGCGCAGCCGGAGGTCGTGCTTGGCGATGAACTTGCGGTGGGATTCCGGCGAGTCCGGGCTGCAGCCCAGCACGACCGCGTCCAGGTCCTTGAACGCCTGGATCCCTTCCGTGAACTCGCAGGCCTCGGTGGTGCACCCTGGGGTGTTGTCCTTGGGATAGAAGTAGAGCACGGCCCAGCTCCCCTTCAGGTCGTCGAGGCTCACCCGCTTCCCATCCTGGTCCGGCAGCTCGAAGCTCGGCGCCTTCTGACCCACCTTCACCGAATCGTCGCTCATGGTCCGTCCTCCGTTTCGCACCCCCAGCAACACCTCGGGGGGAGAAATCGTTCCACGAGGTGCGTGCTAGAGTGAGCGGTCGGACACGGGAGGTCCACATGAGCTCGAGACTTCGTTGGTCATCGCCATTCGCCGCCGTGGCGGTCGCCCTCCTCTCAGCATCAATTGCTGCCGCCGCAGGTCCCCAGACCGGCCCCAACCCCGCCCTGCGGGATCCCAGCCTGGCCACCACCACCGCGCCGGCCACCTACCAGGTCAAGCTCCAGACCACCAAGGGCGACGTCGTGATCGAGGTCCACCGGGACTGGGCGCCCCATGGCGCCGACCGCTTCTACAACCTGGTGAAGGCCGGCTACTACGACGGCGCGAAGTTCTTCCGGGTCATCAGCGGCTTCATGGCCCAGGTGGGCATGAACCCCGATCCCCAGGTCACGGCCGCCTGGGCCGCGGCGTCCATCCCGGATGATCCGGTGAGCCAGTCCAACACCCGCGGCATGGTCACCTTCGCCGCCAAGGCCTCTCCCAACTCCCGCACCACCCAGTTCTTCATCAACTTCGGAGACAACTCCGCCCTGGACCGTAGCGGCTTCGCGCCCTTCGGTCGGGTCGTCTCCGGGATGGAGGCCGTGGACGCCCTCTACGCCGGCTACGGTGAGGGCGCGCCCCGGGGCGCGGGGCCGTCCCAGGGCCGGATCGCACGGGAGGGCGACGCCTACCTCGCCGCCGAGTTCCCCAAGCTGGACGCCATCACCCACGCGACGATCGTCGACAAGTGATGCCCTGAAGAGGCGCGCCGGGTGGTGAGCCCGGCGCGGCCGCGCTATCATCCGGGCGAGAGGTCCCATGAGCCCGAGCCCGGACGAGGTGCTGCGTGCACGGGCGGCGTTCGACAGCGACGCCGCCGAGATCCTCCGTCTCGCCGTCGAGCGAGGTCTCATCTCCGAATCCGACGCCGAAACCGCGGTCTCCGAGGTCATGCGCCGCTACGACGAGCGCCGGGACCCGTCGCCCACCACATTGCTCGCCCAGGCAGGTGTGCTGGACCAGGAGACGCTGGTCGATCTGGCCCGGGACCTGGGAGCGTCCGACCCACCCGGGGATGAGACGGTCGTCGGCTGTGGCACGCCGCAGCAACGGGAACAGCGACCGCGGACCGACGTCTTCGACGTGCTCCCGGTCCAGGGTTGGGACCGCTACGAGTTCATCGAGCTCATCGGTCGCGGGGGCATGGGTGATGTCTACAAGGCTCGCGACCCCCGGCTCGGGAGACACGTCGCCCTCAAGTTCCTGCGCCGCGATGAGCCCGACATCGCCGCCCGCTTCATCCGCGAGGCCCGCGTCCAGGCTCGCATCGACCACGACAACGTCTGCCAGGTGTACGAGGCGGGGGAGGTGGAGGGCCACCCGTACATCGCCATGCAGTACATCTCGGGCGGCTCCCTGAAGCAGATCAGCGACCTGGTGGGCCCCCGCGAGAAGGCGGCCATCATGGTGGACGTGGCGGACGCACTCCACGCGGCCCACCAGGCCGGCCTCATCCATCGCGACGTCAAACCGGCCAACATCCTGGTGGAGCGCGACGAGGAGGGAAGCTGGCGTCCCTACGTGGTGGACTTCGGCATCGCCCGGGACGCCGAGAGCCGCGAGATGACAATCTCCGGAATGGTGCTCGGGACCCCCGCCTTCGCGGCCCCCGAGCAGGTGCGGGGCGAGAACCGGGCCCTGGACCGGCGCACCGACGTCTACAGCCTCGGCGCGACCCTGTACTGGTTCCTCACCGATCGGCCGCCGTACGAGGGCGGCTACCCCGAGGTCCTCGCGGGCATCACCGCGCGCGACCCGGTCCCTCCCCACCGCCTCGACGCGCAGATTCCCGTGGACCTCGAAAACATCGTCCTGAAGTGTCTCGAGAAGGAGCCCCAACGCCGTTACGCCACCGCCCGCGAGGTCTCGGAGGACCTCCGCCGCTTCCTCGCCGGCGAGCCCATCACCGCCCGACCCGCCAGCCTCATCTACAAGATCTCCAAGAAGATCAAGAAGCACCGCGGTCTGACCTTGACGGTGGCGGGCATGCTCATCCTGGTGGCGGTGATCAGCGCGTTCAGCCTCACCTCCAGCCTGCGGACACGTCGTCGCGCAGCCATCGCCCAGTCCCTCGTCGAGCAGGTGTCCGAGATCGAGCGCCTGGTCCGCATCAGCTCCATGATGCCCCTGCACGACCGCCGCGACGAGGATGCTGCGGTGCGGGCGCGCATCGCGGGCATCGCCGCCGAGATGGACCGCCTGGGCCGGCTCAGCCTCGGCCCCGGACACTACGCCCTGGGTCGCTCCTACCTCGCCCTGCAGGACCTGGAGACGGCGCGCCGTCACCTCGAGGCGGCCCTCGAGGCGGGCTACGACAGCCCCGGGGTCTACCACTCCCTGGGCATGGTGCTGGGCCGTCTTTACGAGCGGGAGCTCGATCACGCCCGCCAGCTGGAGGATGAGTCCCTGCGCACCGCCTTCCGCCGCCAGATCGAGGCCGAGCTCAAGGAGCCGGCCCTGGCCTACCTGCGGCGCAGCCCGTCGCCACCCCTGGAGACCACCGCCTACGCCGAAGGCCTCATCGCCATGTACGAGGGCCGTTGGAGCGAGGCGCTGGCCAAGGCCAGAGAGGCGTCGGAGCGCGTCGGATGGCTGTACGAGGCCAAAAAGCTCGAGGGCGACGTCCACGTCGAGCTGGGCGCGGAGCACGGCTTTCGCGGCGACTACGACGCCGCCCTGAACGAGCTGGAGCTCGCCGGCGAGGACTACCGACGGGCGGCCATCATCGCCCGTTCCGACGCCTCCATCTACGATGGCGACTGCGAGCGTTGGACCCAGGTCATGGAAGCCAAGGTGCGGCGCGGCGCCGCTGCCGACGAGGCCTTCGCCGGAGCCGTCGCAGCCTGTGGGAGGTCGCTCCAGGTCGATCCCGACCGCGCCCCGACCCACGAGCGGCTGGCCTTTCTGTACTGGCGGTGGGCGGACATCGTTCACGACCGCGGCGCCGATCCGAGCGCCCACCTGGAGCGCGCGGTGGCCGAGGCCACCCGTGCCATCGAGATCCAACCCTCCAGCGCCACCGCGCACTACGCCCTCGGAGGCGCGCTCACCGTGGCCGGCTTGTCGGAGCTGGGCAAGGGCCACGACCCCCGCCCCACGCTGGAGCGCGCGGTGGCCAGTCTCAAGCGCGCCCTGGAGCTGGAGCCGCGCATGGTTCCCGCTCACGACGACCTCGGCTATGCCTGGGAGCGGATCGCCCGCTACGAGCTCAGCGTGGGCGCGGACCCGCGGCCGTCTCTGGACAGGGCGGGCGCCAGCTTCCGCCAGGCCATTCGCCTCAACCCCCAATACGCCAACGCCTACAACAACCTGGGGATCGCCCTCTGGCGCAGGGCTTCCTACGAGCTCAGGACCGGCCACGACCCCGGCCCGTCCCTGGACGAGGCCCTCGCGGCCTTCGCCTCCGCCACCTCGCTCAACTCCAACTATGCGAACGCCTTCGCCAACCGCGGGTTGGCCTACCGCACCCGCGCGCTGTACGCCCTGGAGCAGGGCGCCGACCCGACGCCCTGGCTGGAGGAGGCGCGCACCAACCTGGACCGCGCGGTGGACATCAACCCCAAGGTCTACTGGGCCTATCCCGAGCGGGCAGCCACCGAGATCCTCGCCGCCCGCTGGGCCATGCGCTCGGAGCGCGACCCGGATCCCTTCTTCGACCGGGCCGCGACCGCGGCTCGGCGCGCCCTCACCGCCAACGCCGCCAATGCCGTCGCCTACCAGACGGCCGCCGAGGTCCATCGATGGCGGGCCCTCCGGCTCGTCACCTCCGGGGACGACCCCTCGTCCGAGGTGGCTGCCGGCCGGCGCCTCGCCGCCCAGGCGCTGCGCCTCAACCCCGGGCTGGCCAGCGCCATGGTCACCGATGCGGCCCTGCTCATGATCCAGGCCCGGGGGAGCTCCGATCCGGGTGCGCGCCATGCCCTCGAGGCCGAGGCCGCGACACGCCTCCAGCGCGCCACCGAGCTCAACCCCCTTCTCGCCCGGGAGGCGCAGGACCTGGCGACCCACCCGCGCCGTCCCGCTCTCTGACAGCCGTCAGGGCCCAAGAGCGAGCCCTCATCCCATGCGCCGACGCCTCGTTCCGCGATCAACGACCGCACGCACGTCACATCGGCGAGGTTGACGAACTGTCAGATGGCATCTATTATAGTGCCAGATGGCAGGAGGTGCCCCATGGCGTCCGTGGCCGAAGCCTCACGACAGTCCATGTCCAAGGAGATCCTCGACTACACGAGCATGGCTCGTGGCGAGCGCCCGGGCAAGCACTCGTACGTGGCGTTGCTGGGTCTGCGCGCCTTCGACACCCCCGGCCTCGTCAAGCTCCTGGGTGACGGCGTCCCCTTTGCTGCCTTCCAGAAGCTGTGTGGAAGCCTCGACCTCACCGCGGCGCAGCTCGCAGGTCTCATCCAGATCAGCGCCCGCACCCTGGCCAGGAGAAAGCACGAGGGACGGCTGCGGCCCGACGAGTCCGATCGCCTCGTGCGCGCCGCCCGTATCTTCGGGCGCGCCATCGACCTCTTCGAGGGTGACGCCGCCGCGGCGCGCCGCTGGCTGAAACGGGACAACCCCGCCCTGGGCGGCAGCTCGCCCCTCGCCATGATCACCAGCGAGGTCGGCGCGCGGGAGGTGGACGCCCTCATCGGACGCCTCGAGCACGGGGTCTTCAGTTGACCATCACCTCCTGGCGGGTCGTCAAGCACAGGTTCGCCGCCACCGCCTTCAACGGCGAGGGCGCCCGTCGATTCGGGGGACGGTGGAACAGTGCCGGCCGGAGCATGGTCTACACGGCGGCGACCACGTCCCTGGCCCTCCTCGAGCTCCTCGTCAACGCCGACGCCGGTCTCCTCCCCCACTACCTCGCCATTCCCGTGGTCTTCGACGAGGATGTGGTGGAGCCCTTCGATCGAGCTCACCTGCCACGCACGTGGCGCTCGCATCCGGCGCCCCACGAGCTGAAGCGGCTCGGCAACCGGTGGTTGGACGAGGGCCGTTCCTGCGTGCTCGAGGTCCCGAGCGCGGTCGTCCCCCACGAGTCCAACTACCTGCTCAACCCGTCCCACCATGCCTTCTCGGAAGTGCTCTTCGGCGAGCCCCTTCACGTCGAGACCGACGTCCGCCTCCGCTGAACCCAGGCCGCCGATTGGCACAACGATCAGGGGTGGGAAGAGTCGCGGCGATCGGCGACGGCGATTAGGGTGCTGACGGCAGACGCAGCAACGCTAGCGGGGCTCCCAGCAGTCGAAGCTGCGACCGAAGGTCCACTCGCGATTCGGCCGGTCGCCGTGCCCGTGATAGGGTCGAAGCCTGCAAAGGAGGAGCCATGCGTCGCATCGATCTGATCCTGGTGTTCCTGGTCATTGCCGCTCCGCTTGCCGCGCGGCATCTGGAGGCCGCTGATCAGAGGTCCTCACAGTCGCCGACCGCTTCCGCCGCCGACTCGTTCATGCAAGCCTGGCACGAACGCGACGCCGAGCTGCTGTCCACCTTGTTCGCGCCGGACGCGGAGTATGTGACGCCATCCGGTGTGTACGAAGGACCGGAGGGCGCCGCGCAGTATCTGGCGAACACCTTCGTCGGCGCGCCGGAGAGCACGGTCACGCCCGGCAACCGCGTCGTGGGTGCGGCGGGCGCCGCCCTCCAGTGGGTGATGACGGGCACCCACACTGGCACGTGGCCGGGCCTGCCGGCCACCGGTCGCGAGTTCAGGCTGCCGGGTGTCACAGTCCTCGAGATCCAAGACGGCCGGATCGTCCGTGCGACCGACTACTACGACCGCTTCAGCTTCCTCCAGCAGCTCGGGGCAATTCCGCCGTCCGGGTCCGGCAGCTGACGTCTTGGGGAGTACTCTCCCCCCTTCACCCGACGGGTGTGCCGAGAATCGTGGTCCGCATGGCCAGGAGAACGAGGTTCCCTTACTGCCGCCCCCTACTGATTGTCGTCTCTCGAGCCGTCAGCCACCACCCCCGACAGTCGCACGTGCCGGGTCCTGCGCCCTGCGATCGGCGCGGAGCCCGAGTGCGGTCCACAGCGCCCCGATAGCGTCGACGCTGCCGAACAGGATGAGCACCGGGCTCACCATCCCGAGGACCACGAATCCAACGAAGGAGACGAGCACGGCGACGCGGGCATGCACCGTCCACAGCAGGAACTCGGTCAGCTCGCGCCGTGCTGCACCCTGGTAGTAGTACCCGAGCACGAGGACCAACACCCCGACGACGCGGATCCACACCTCGCCGGTCTCTGCCAGCCCGAACAGCCGCAGCAGCAGGTTGGGAATGACGACCAGGGTCACACCGAGAACGAAGAGATAGATCGAGAACACAAACACGCTGACAGCACCCTTGGCCATCCTGCCTTCCTCCTCCTGTTGCCACTGCCCGAAGCCTTCGGTTGTGTGCTTCCAGCCTAGCGGAGGGCGCGCCTCCGGCGCAAGGCGATACCGAGGAACAGGCGCCGGTCGCGCCGACACGAGCATCCTCCCCCGCGGCCCGTGCATACTCAGCTGTGTTGATGTGAGCGATGTGGCGGGGCTAGCAGGACTCGAACCTGCGACCAATGGTTTAGGAAACCACTGCTCTATCCACCTGAGCTATAGCCCCGGCCCGGCGATGCTACGGCGAGTGGGGAGGGCTGTCAACGCGCCCGGCGGTCTCCGGTACGGCGGGGCCGTCGATCCATATGGTCCCCGGCAGCGACAGGACGAAGTGGAGGGCCTCCCTGGGTACCTGGGGAAGCCACAGAGCGCTCCCTGCCCGCTTTGCCGCCGCCGCCATCCGCTCCGCCAGCAGCCCGGCGGGGCTCCCCGCCCTGGCGGTCACGCTCACCCAGCCGGGAAGCCGGACCGCCGGCGGCGCCACCTGATCGACGCGCACCACGTCGGCCACGGTGGCTTCCCCGCCATGGGGCAGTCGTTGTCGCCATTCGAAGCCGCCGTCATTGGGACCCGACGGCCACGCGGTCCACTCCGGCCCAGACGTGGCGGGGCCCTTCCGCGGACGCCACCACCCCACCCGACCACCCCCCGGGAGCTCGTGAACCGGTTGCGGGGGAAAGCCCTCCGGCGTGTCGTCCGGGTCCGCCTCCGAAGCTCCGGCCAGGGCCGTGACCGCCGCCATGCTCACATCGCACCGGCCTACAGGTTCCGGGAAGGGGACCACACGCACCCCCTCGGTGGTGAGCCCTCGGCGCCGCGTGACGGCGGCGAAACGTCGCCGGACGTCCGCCGCCACGGCAGCGCCAACGACCAGGGCCGGCCCGGGCACCAACGCCGGCGGACAGCTCAGCTCCGTCGCCAGCTCCGCCAGGCACGACGCGAGCTCGGCCTCCCCGAGCTGGCACCGCCAGAAGGACGCGTTGCACACCGCCACCACGGAGAGTGCGCCGTGGCCGGTGATGACCTCGGCCAGGGCCGGGTCCGGCACCCATGCCGGGACCGACTCCGTCACGCGGCCCAGCGCGGCGGACGCGGTGACCGTCGACGGCGGTAACCAGAAGGCACCTGGGATCCCGAGACGCACCGCCGCCAGCAGCGCCTCCTCGCTCCTCGCCGCGATGACGGCCCGGGCACGCTGGATCGGCGACAGGGCCGCCGCTTCCAGCAGCCACGCTCGGTCCTGGTCCTCGACCAGGACGACCTCGGGTTCGGTCCCGGTCGCTGCCGTGGCCCGGGTGAGCACGTGCTTCAAGGGGCGGACGATCTCCGGGGCCGGCTCAGGGGCCACTCTCATCAGACGGTGGGCCGCACCTGGAAACCGGGCGGAGTCCTTTCGTCCTGGCTCTCGTCGCTGACGTTGACACCGTCCACCCGCGACATGCGCGGGCCCCGGGTGACGGCTGCATGGAGCTGTTGGAGAGCGTCGTCGTCACCCGTCACGAGCACCTCCACCGTCCCGTCGTTCCGGTTCCTGACCCATCCGTCGAGCCCCAGGTCCCGCGCCTGCCGGGCCACGAAGGCGCGGAATCCGACCCCCTGCACGTCACCCCGGACCAGGTAGCGACGAGTTCTCCTCATCTCGGCCCCCCTCGGCCGCCCGCGCCGCACTGCGGGCCCGGATCCCCATCCGGTGCAGCACCGCGAAGCCGCCGACGAGCAGCACCACGAACGCGATGGACAGCCAGTTGAACTGAGTGTACAGGAAGTCCCTGATGGGGCGACCGAAGAGGAACAGCAGCACTCCTTCGGCGAAGAAGCGCAGGCCACGGGAGGCCAGGGACGCCGCCATGAAGACCCGGAAGTTGATCTTGAAGGAGCCGCCGGCGATGGTGAACACCTTGTACGGGATCGGGGTCAGACCGGCGATCCCGGTGGCCCATGCGTTGTAGCGGTCGTACAACCGTTCCACGGCCCCGATCCGGGTGGCGTTGAAGAGCCGATAGAGGAGCGGCCGGCCCCCGAACAGCCCGATGCCGTAGCCGAGGCCGCCTCCCAGGACGCTGCCCAGGGTACAGATCGCCGCGTAGCCGATGGCGCGCTCCGGGGTCGCCACCCCCAGGGTGATGAGCAGCACGTCGGGCGGCACCGGGAAGAACGAGCTCTCGGCGAAGGCGAGGGCGAACAGCCACCATCCCGGGTGGGGCGAGGCGGCCAGGCGGTCGATCCACTCGAAGAGCTTCTCCTTCAACTGTCCTCTCCAAACCCGTGACGGCCGATGAGGGGCACGAAGCAGGCTTCCCGGAGCTCGGTGATGCGGGCGCGGCCCCCACGTCGCTCGGCCACCCACAGGACCTGTGACTCGCGCCTTCCCACGGGGACCACGAGCCGACCGCCGTCCGTGAGCTGCTCGAGGAGGACCTCCGGCAGCTCGGGAGCGGCCGCGGTGACGAGGATCGCGCCGAACGGCGCCTGGCTACGCCAACCCAGGCTGCCGTCCATCACCTTGACGCTCGCGTTCTCGACCCCGAGCCGGTCCAGGCGCGTCTTGGCCGACCGCGCCAACGTCGGAATCCGCTCCGCGCTGAACACGAATCGGCACAGGGACGCCAGCACCGCCGTCTGGTAGCCGGACCCGGTGCCGATCTCCAGGACCCGGTCTTCGGCGCCCACCGCCGCGGCCTCGATCATCATCGCCACCACCCGCGGTTGGGAGATGGTCTGTCCCTCGCCGATGTTGATGGAGACGTCCTCGGCGTACGCCTGGTGCCGATAGGCCTCGGGCACGAAGTAGTGGCGGGGCACCTCCCCCATGGCAGCCAGCACCCGTTCATCGCGGATGCCCCCGGCCCGCAGCGCGGCCACCATCTGTGCGCGCTGATAGGCGAAGCCGTCGCCTGCCGTCATGAGCCGGTGATGCCGTCCCGGCCGAGCTCGCTCCAGCTCGGTCGGGATCCCAACATGTCCTCGAGGACCAGGTCCGCCGTCATGTCCAGGTGCAAGGGTGTGACGGAGATGAAGCCGCTCGCCACCTCGTGGAAGTCCGTGCCCGGAATGGGCTCCCAGATGGGCTCTCCACCCCCGATCCAGAAGATCTGCCGTCCCCTCGGATCGGTCTGCTCGACCACGTCCTCGGTGTACCGCCGTTGTCCGAGGCGGGTCAGACGCACCCCTTTCGGGGCTTCCACGGGGACGTTCACGTTCAGGAGGGTGTGCTCGGGCAGACCGTGACGCACGATCCAGCCGGCGACCTGGCGCGCGAAGCGCGCCGCCACGTGAAACGACATCCCCTCCCCCCGCACCTGGGACACCGCCAGGGCCGGGACACCCAGGATCACGCCCTCGAACGCCGCCGACACCGTCCCGGAGTAGTGCACGTCCACGCCCATGTTGCCCCCGAAGTTGATGCCGGACACGACGAGGTCCGGGGGGCCGCCGTTCATCAGGCCCGAGATCGCCAGGGTGACGCAGTCCGTGGGGGTGCCGTCCACCGCGTACCGCCGCTCGCCCAACCGCTCCAGGCGCAGCGGCCGATCCAGGGTGAGGGCATGGGAGGCTCCGGACTGCTCGCCGTGCGGGGCCACCACCCACACCTCGCCCAGGTCTCCGAGCGCGTCCGCCAGGACCTGGATGCCCTCGGAGGTGTAGCCGTCGTCATTGGTGAGGAGAAGGCGGGGCCGATCCATCATGGTCGGATTATCCCAATGCCCGGGACGTTCCACAACCGGCGCCGGAACGACTACAATGGCGCGGAAAGGGGGTCGGACGGCATGGACCGTGAAATCCTCCTCGGTGACGAGGCTGTCGGGCTGGGTGCGATCCACGCCGGCCTGAGCGGAGTGTACGGCTACCCCGGCACGCCATCCACCGAGATTTTCGAGTTCGTGGAGCGTCGCACCGCCCCGTCGGGCCTGGTGCACGCCTTCTGGAGCACCAACGAAAAGGTCGCCTACGAGGAGGCCCTGGGCATGAGCTGGGCCGGGAGGCGCGCCCTGGTGTGCATGAAGCACGTGGGGCTGAACGTGGCCGCCGACGCCTTCATCAACTCGGCGATCACCGGCACCAACGGCGGCCTCGTCCTGGCGGTCGCCGACGACCCCGGGATGCACTCCTCCCAGAACGAGCAGGACAGCCGCTACTACGCCCAGTTCGCGCTCATCCCGTGTCTCGAGCCGCACGACCAGCAGAGCTGCTACGACATGGTCCGGGAAGCCTTCGACCTGTCGGAGGAGCTGCAGCTCCCGGTCATGGTCCGGCTGGTGACCCGCATCGCCCACAGTCGTGCACCGGTCCGGACAGCACCGGCCCGCCAGCCCGAACGAGCTCAGCCCGAACCGGGACAGCCGCCGCTGGACCCTGATCCCCAGCAACGCCCGTGTCCAGTACCGTGACCTGACCGACAAGGAGCCCGAGCTCCTGCGGCGGTCCGAGAAGAGCGCTCACAACCATCTTGACTTGGCCTCGACCTCGGGCGTGATCGCCTGCGGCATCGCCCTCAACTATCTGCGCGAAAACCTGGACGGGCGGGATGACCTCTCGATCCTGAGCATCGGCCAGTACCCCCTGCCGGTCACCAAGATCCGCGAGCTCGTGGAGCACTGCGACGAGGTGCTCATCCTGGAGGACGGCTATCCCATGGTGGAGAGCACCGTGCGCGGCCTGTTCGGCCTCGCCGGGGTCGCGGTCCGCGGCCGGATGAGCGGCGAGCTGCCGCGCACCGGGGAGCTCGATCCCGACCTCGTGCGCACCGCCCTCGGCATGGAGCCCGTTTCCACCGCCCGCGAGGCGGTCGCGGACCTCGCCGCACGTCCCCCGGCCCTGTGCACGGGCTGCCCCCACGTGGACACCTTCAAAGCGCTCAACGAAGCCCTCTCGGACTTCGAGAACCCCCAGGTCTTCAGCGACATCGGGTGCTACACCCTGGCCGCGCTCCCGCCGTTGGAGGCCATCCACAGCTGCGTGGCCATGGGCGCGAGCATCGGCATGGCGGCAGGGGCTGCCCACGCGGGGTACAGCCCCGCGGTGGCCGCGATCGGCGACAGCACGTTCGCCCACGGCGGCATCACCTCCCTGCTGTCGGCGGTCCAGCAGAGCGTGAACCTGACGGTGCTGGTGGTGGACAACAGCACGGTGGGCATGACCGGGGCCCAGCGCTCCATGTCCACCGGAGAGACCCTGGACTCCGTCATCCTCGGCGCCGGCGTGAGCCCCGAGCACCTGCGGGTCATCGAGCCCCTGCCCCGGAATCACGACAGCAACGTGGAGGTCATCCGCCAGGAGCTCGCCCACGACGGGCCGAGCGTCATCATCGCCCGCCGCGCGTGCCTGGAGGCCATCAAGAAGCTCAAGAGGAAGGCAAGCTGACCCACATGAAGCACGATCTGATCCTCGCCGGAGTGGGCGGTCAGGGCATCCTGTCCATCGCCTACGTCCTCGACAACGCCGCCATCAACGCCGGACTGACGTTCAAGCAGGCGGAGGTCCACGGCATGGCCCAGCGCGGCGGGGCCGTCCAGTCCCACCTGCGCTACAGCGACCAGACGATCCACTCCGACCTGATCCCGCACGGCCGCGTCGACATGGTGCTCAGCGTGGAGCCCCTGGAGGTCATGCGCTACTGGCAGCACCTGCGGCCGCAGGGGTGGGTGGTGACCAGCGTGACCCCCTACGTCAACATCCCCGACTATCCCGATGAGGCCGTGCTCCTGGACCAGCTCGCGGAGTTTCCCAACCTCGTGCTGGTGGACAGCGGGCAGCTCGCCAAGGCCGCCGGCAGCCAACGCGCGCAGAACATGGTCGTTCTCGGAGCCGCGGCGCCGCTGCTCGAGCTTCCGGAGCGGTATCTCGTGGCGCACATCAGGTCGCTGTTCGCGGCCAAGGGAGAGCGCATCGTCGAGGTCAACACCCGGGCCTTCGCTCTCGGCCAGGCCGCGGGACGGTTCTTCCGTGGGTTGGTGGACGCCGGCATGGACCCCGTGCCCGCCCTCCGCGTGTGCCAGAAGATGGCGCCGGACACCATCGACCCCGACCGCGCGGCGGAGTGGGCCGCCGCACTGGCGCAGGATCGAGCCCGCCTCGACGTCGTGCTGGCCGCGGAGGCCCCGTGGGCCTGCAGTGAGATCCCGACCTTCGCGCGATGACCCCAGCTGTGAGCACGCCGCCGAGCCTGGTGGCCTCGAGACCGGGAGAGGACGCATGACCACAGTCGACTACGCAGCGGTCCAGCGGCTGCTGGCAGAGGTTCACGCCACGGGGCGAAGCAGCCTGTACGAGAACGAGTGCTATCGCTTGCAGACCCTGATCGGCGCTGAGGCCGCGCCGGTCAACCGCATGATCCCCATGGGCTCCCGCCCCACGCCGGCGGACCTGGAGGCCATCCCCGGCAGCAAGGTCGTCCTCAAGGTCGTGTCGCCCGACATCACCCACAAGACCGAGGCCCGCGGCGTGCGCATCGTCGCCAAGGAGATCGGCGCGGTGGAGGCGGCCTTCGACCTCATGGCGCGAGAGGTGCCGGAGACCTACGCCGCGTACCTCGAGAACCACAGTGCCGAAATGCCTCCTCCCCTGGTGGGGCTCCAGGGTGAGGGGCTGCGCCAGCGCCTCGCCCGCCGCATGGTGGGCACCCTCCTCTGCGCCTTCGCGCAGCCCGACGCCAGCGGCCTCGCCACCGAGCTCTATGTGGGCATCCGGGCCACGTCGGAGTTCGGTCCCATCATCTCCGCCGGCCTCGGCGGGGTGGAGATGGAGATCCTGGCCCGCCAGATGCGACCGGGAGCGGCCGTCGTGATCGCCCCCACCGCCACCGTGGACGGGGCCCGGTTCCTCGATCTCTTCAAAGGCACGCTGTCCTATGAGCGCCTGTCCGGCGCCATGCGGGGCTCCCGCCGACTGGTGGCGGACGCGATCCTCGAGGAGTGCTTTCAGGCCTTCATCGACCTGGCGAACCACTTCTCACAGGTGAACCCGGACAGCCCGTTCCACATCCTGGAGATGGAGGTGAACCCCTTCACCATGACCGGCGGCAGGATGGCACCGTTGGACGGCGTCTGCTCCTTCGAGACCGCCTCCCGCGCCCCGAGCGCTCGTCCCGCCGGCAAGGTCGCCAACCTTCTGAAGCCACACTCCATCGCCGTCGTCGGAGCTTCGGACCGGTCGCTCAACATGGGGCGGATCATCCTCCGCAACGTCCTCGAGGCCGGGTTTCCCCCACGGCAAACCTACGTCGTCCGTGCCGGCATCGAGACCCTGGACGGGGCGCGCTGCGTGCCGTCCATCGCCGAGCTTCCCGAGAAGGCGGACCTGGTGGTGGTGGCGGTCGCCGCCAGCCAGGTCGGCGACGTCGTATCCGAGCTCATCGAGCACGACCGCGCCAACGCGGTCATCCTCATCTCCGGTGGTCTCGGGGAGAAGGAAGGAACCCAGGACCTCCAGTCGGAGCTGCGGCGACAGATCGAGGCCGCGCACCGCCGTCGCGACGGAGGCCCGCTCTTCCTCGGCGCCAACTCCATGGGGGTCGTCTCCCATCCCGGGCGCTACGACACCACCTTCATCCCCGAGACGAAGCTCCCCAAGAGCGCCGACGCCAGGCAGCGCACGACGTGCTTCATCTCCCAGTCCGGCGCCTTCATCATCGCCAACCTGAGCAAGATGCCGTGGCTGGACCCGGCCTATGCCTTCAGCATCGGCAACCAGATCGACCTCAGCGCCGGCGATCTCCTCGGGTTCCTCAAGGACGACCCGGACATCGAGGTGGTGGCGGCCTACATGGAGGGGTTCCGGGCAGGGGACGGGCTCGCCTTCGCCGCCGCCGCCCGGGACGCCGTCGCCCAGGGCAAGGACGTCGTCTTCTACAAGGCCGGTCGCACGCCGGCCGGACGCTCCGCCACGGCCGGTCACACCGCCAGCGTCGCCGGTGACTACGCCGTCTGCGCCGCCGCGCTGGAGCAGGCGGGGGTCATGGTGGCCTCCGACTTCGAGGAGTTCGGTGACCTCCTGGACCTCTGCGTCCACCTGCGCGGCCGCGTCCCCCGCGGACGGCGGTTGGCTGCGATCTCCAACGCCGGCTACGAGTCGGTCGGCATGGCGGACTCCCTCACCGGACGGGCCTTCAAGCTGCGCCTCGCCGGCTTCTCCGGAGAGGGCTCACGCGCGCTCGCAGAGACCCTGACCCGCCATCGCCTCGACCACCTCGTGGACGTGAAGAACCCCCTGGACCTCACCCCCATGGCCAGCGACGAGGCGTACGCCCAGCTCGTGGAGATCGTTCTCGACGACGAGCAGGTGGACGCGGCGGTCGTGGGCATCGTGCCCCTGACGCCATCCCTCCAGACCCTGGCCCCGGCACCGACGCACGACGAGTCCATCCAGCACCCGGAGTCCATCGCCAATCTTCTCCCCGAGGTGGCGGCGGGATCCTCCAAGCCCGTGGTCGCGGTGGTGGACTCGGGTCGCCTCTTCGACCCACTCGCCGACCGGCTTCGGGAAGGAGGCCTCGCCGTGTTCCGGAGCTCGGACCGCGCCGTCCGCAGCCTCCGCAAGTGGATGCGGGTCAGGCTCCAGGTGAAGGGCTGAGCGCCCGCGACCCTCGACCTCCCAGGAAAGGACCACCGTCATGAAGTCCTCCACCACCTACCTCACCTTCAACGTCCCCGAGCGCATGGCCTTCGTCAACATCACCAGGGACGTCGAGGATGCCGTGCGCGCCTCCGGCGTGCAGGAAGGCCTGTGCCTGGTCAACGCCATGCACATCACCGCGAGCGTGTTCATCAACGACGACGAGCCCGGCCTCCACCGCGACTACAAGAAGTGGCTGGAGGAGCTCGCGCCCTTCGACCCCTCCCCCCAGCGGTACCACCACAATCGCACCGGCGAGGACAACGCCGACGCCCATCACAAGCGGCAGATCATGGGCCGCGAGGTGGTGGTGGCGATCACCGAGGGGGCGCTCGACTTCGGGCCCTGGGAGCGGATCTTCTACGGAGAGTTCGATGGACGGAGACCCAAGCGCGTCCTGGTCAAGATCATCGGGGAGTGACCCCGGGTCGCCCCACGTACTCGCCCCTCCTCTCCGTCCACCGCGCCACTCCCGCCTGTGCATCGGCGTATGGCAGGCCCCTGTCGCGTCCTGGTCAAGATCATCGGCGAGTGACCCCGGGTCGTCTCGCCCTCTCGCCGCTCCTCTGCACCGGAACGCCGGCGCCGATCACCGCCCCTGATCGCTGCCGCTGATCGTCGTCGCTGGCGCTGCTGCTGGCGGAGCGATCGTGGGCGGCTCCCGCTTGTCGGCAAACACTCCCACCACACCGATGAGGATCAGAGCCGTTCCGACCACCGTGTACCGGGTGATGGGCTCGGAGAGGATCAGCCAGCCCAGCATGACCGCGATGACCGGGTTCACGTAGGCATAGGTCATCACCAGGGTCGTGGGCAGGAGCTTGACCGCCAGGACGAAGCAGGTGAACGCCAGCAGCGAGCCGAACACCACCAGGTAGGACCACGCCAACCACGCATGGAGCGTGGGGCTCGGAGCCGGCTCCCCTGTGGCGAGCGCCAGGGCGGCGAAGCCCAGGCTCCCCACGAGCTGCTGCCACCCGGAGCTGACCACCGGATCCAGGGACACCGGCCGGCGGCGCAGGAGGATCGACCCGCCCCCCCAGCAGAGAGTGCCCCCGAGCAGGACCACCACACCCGCGACGTCTGCCGTCACACCGTGGCGCAGCAACGGCCAGGTCAGCACCGCCAGGCCCGCGAAGCCCGTGAGCAATGCCGCCGTGAGGCGGGCAGAGGGCGGCCGGCGGTCCAGGAGCGCCTCCATGATGGCCACCCAGATCGGCATGCTGCCGACGATCAGGGCCGCCAGACCCGAGGCCACGTGCTGCTCCGCCCAGTTCACGCCTCCATTGCCCCCCACCCAGAGGAGGCCCCCGCTCGCCGCCAACACCCACAGCTCCGCCCTCGACGGACGCAGCCGGACCCTCCGGAGGCGGTTCACCGCAAACAGCACTGCGGCAGCCACGGACACCCGGCAGGCTCCCATCCAGAACGGCCCCCACCCTGCGCCCTCGCGGACCGCGATGCGAATCGCCAGGTAGGTGCTCCCCCAGACCAGGTAGATCGCGCCCAGGGCGAGCACTCCGGCGGCGGGCAAGGACCGCGCCCTCGAGGGAGCGGCGGTCGGCGGCGGCCTCAGGACCACACGCCCGGAATCGTGCGGCGGCACCGAGGGCAGCAGCCGTCCTGGAGACGGTTCTCGAGCACCCGGAACCCGACCCTGCGAATGAGGACGTCACCGCAACCGGGGCAGGACGTGTTCTCCCCCGGATGACCCGGGACGTTGCCCAGGTACACGAAATCGAGCCCGGCCGCGCGCGCCGTCGTCCACGCCCGCTCCAGAGTGGCGACCGGCGTGGGCGGGAGGTTGCTGAGACGGTAGGTGGGGTGGAAGCGCGTGAAGTGGACCGGTACGTCGGGGCCGAGATTCGTCTTGACCCACCGCGCCAGCTCGTCGATCTCTCCTTCGGAGTCGTTCAGCGTCGGGATGAGCAGAACCACGATCTCCAGCCACACCCCGGCGCCGCGAATGACCTCCAGGGCCTTCAGCACCGGCTCCAGGTGCCCCCGCACCTGCTCCACGTAGAACCTCTCGCGGAAGCTCTTGAGGTCCACCTTCACCGCATCCAGGAGGGGGAGCACCTCGCGCAGAGGTTGCTCCTGGATGTAGCCGTTGGAGACCACCGTGGGGCGAAGCCCCGCGGCGCGCGCCGCTCGGGCGGCGTCGCGGACGTACTCCCAGAACACCACCGGCTCGGAGTAGGTGGCTGCCGTGAGGGCGGCCCCGGACCGGCGCGCGGTCTCGGCCAGGGCGTCCGGGGGCAGGTAGTAGGCTCGCACCTGCTCCGGGCGGAACTGGGAGATCTCCCAGTTCTGACAGAACTTGCACTCCACGTTGCAGCCGGCGGTGGCGAAGGAGAAGGCCTGCTGCCCGGGCAGCACGTGAAAGAACGGCTTCTTCTCGATGGGATCCACGTGCAGGCTGCAGGCGAGGCCGTGCACCAGCGTGGTGTACGTCCCGTCGCGGTTCTCCCGGTTGCCGCACGAGCCTCGCTCGGCGTTGGCCACGGTGCAGCCCCGGGGGCAGAGCTGACACTCGACCTTGCCCGCCGGAAGGCGCCGATACCACGATGCCTCCCGAGCCGGGAGCTCGCTGCCCGCCGGCACCTGCTCGCCGGGCCGGGGCAGCTCACCGGCGCCCAACCACCGCGCCGCCACCGATCCGGCGCTGCCGGCCGCAGCCATGCGCAGCAGCTCGCGACGATCGCAGGTCATGCCGCAACCGTCCTCAGCTCTTCAGGCCGACCCACGCCGAGGCCGTAGGCCGCTGCGGTGGCGATGAAATGGGGCGCTCGCTCCTCCTGGGTCAGCGATGGCAGCCCGCGGCGCTCGCGCTCGGCCTCGATCATCCGCCAGGCCCACAGGTCCGCCGCCACCGGATCGGTGCTCGCAGCCACCGTGCCCAGGGGGAAGAGGTGGTTCGGGCTCAGCGCCGGCCCTCCCTGGCACTGTCCCTCCACACCGTCCAGCAGAGTCAGACGCAGCTTGCCCCGGATGTAGGGATGGCGCACCACGTCCGCGACGAAGGGATCGCACCCGGAGTCGTGATACTTGTTGGGATTGTGGATCACCCCGTACCAGTTCTTGAGCCCCGCCGACACGCCTGCCAGGTCGTGGTCCTTGACCACCCCGAAGGAGACGAGGGCCGTGCACGTGGTCGCCACCAGCCGCGCGAAGCAGGACCCGATCTGGCCCGAGGTGGACACCGCGCGCTCGTAGTCGTTGTCGATCCCCGTGCACGCGAAGCGGCCCCCCGCGGCCCGGGGCACGAAACCGGCGCGCTCCAGCTCGCGTGTCGAGCGATCGAAGACGATGATGCGGCGCCGATCGATGCCCGCCGACGCCAGGAGATCCGCCAGGGCCGAGACCAGCTCGACCCGCGGCGACAGGCGCGGGCCGCCGAGGCAGTTCACCTTGATGCCGACCACGTCCGAGCTCCTGAACAGCCCCGACATGGCCGCACCGATCGCCTCGGCGCCGGTGGCTGCGCAGATGGCGCCCGTCACGGTGCGGAGGCAGGAGGCGCGGTCCACCACGTCGGCGTCGAGACGCGCGGTACCGACCACGCCGGGTCTCGACGCCGCCGCGCCTCCGGGATGTGCGCGCCCCGCCAGGAGACCGGCGGCGGCGATGCCGAACAGGTCACGACGGGACGGGCCACGGCTCACGACCCCTCCGCGAAGACCTGGGCCGTGAAGACCTCGAAGTCGGCCCCCCGGCGCCAGGCCCCGGCGGGCAGCCCCGCCTTGCGGGCGAGGTGGTCGAGCATCGTGTCCCGATCCCAGCCCTGCTCGGTGGCCACCTGGGGCAGGAAGACGGCGCGCCGCACCCCCTTGGTCAGCACCACGCCGTGCTCGCCGACCCGGATCGCCTCCGGGCCCGACACCCGGCGCGGCGCCGACAGCAGGGAGATCTCGAGCTCCACCTGATCCAGCTCAGCCGCCTCCAGGGGCGGGAACCGTGGATCGTGAGCGGCGGAGATGGCGGCCTGGACCACGGCGTCCATGGCCGACTGCCGGGCCTCGATGATCCCCATGCAGGCCCGCAGGCGACCCTCGCGAAGGGCGCGTGCCCCCTGGTTGTGGAGGGTCACGAAGGCCCCGGCGGGAGCATGCGCCCGACGTGAGATGTGATGCCCGGCAAAGAACTCGGCCACGCTGCCGTCATGGGTCAGGTGGGTGCGCAGCACGGCTCGGGCGAGGCCCAGCAGACCGGTGGCGTCCTGGGTGGAGAGCTCCTCCAGAGCCGAGGGCGGCGCGGGTGGGCTCCAGGCGTGCCAGGCGCCCTCGAAGCCCACCGCGGCGTAGGTCACCGACAGGTTCCAGTCGCCGGTGAGCTGGCCCGAGGCGGTGATCCCGACGACCTCGCCGCGGCCGGAAAACGCGCCTTCCAAGAGCGCTCCCAACACCTCAAGCGGCCGCCGGCCGCACACGGTGTCACCGCTCACCTCCACCTGGTAGGCGAAGCCATCGGCATCGAGGGCGGCCAGCCGGCCGGCGGTCGCCCGCCCGAGGCGGAGCAGCCGCTCTCCCACGTCGGAGCTGCCGGCGAAGGGGGTGTAGCCGTACTGGCGACCGTAGTGGGTGAAGTCGGACGAGACCACGACGACCGTCCCGGGATCCAGGAGCTCGGCCAGCGCGCGCGCGATCCGGCCGCACTGCTCCCGGTCCGTGTCGCTGCCGATCAGCACCGGAACGATCGACGCGTCGGGGGCGACCACCTGCAGGAACGGCAGCTCCACCTCCAGGCAGTGCTCGGGATCGTGGGCCTCGGCCGGCCCACGGAAGTCGCGGTCGGCGCGCAGCGCCGCCACCGCCTCCACGTCCAGCGGGACCTCCCCCAGGGGCGTTGTGAAGCTGGTGACGCGGCCCGCGGGCAGGGCCCCGCCGGAGAAGCGCACGTGGTGGGTGGGACCGAGAAGGATGACCCGCCGGACCTCGGCCCCCCGAAGGAGGGCGAACGCCTTGGCCGCGGTCCGCCCCGAGTACGCGTAGCCTGCGTGAGGCACGACCAGCGCTCGCGGGGTCGACGACGGCTGCGGGCCGGCGACCGCCGCCACCAACGACGCCACCTCTCCGCGCAATCGGTCGGCGTCTGCCGGATAGAACCCACCGGCGACCGCCGCAGGGCGGGTCGTCGCTCCGGCGCAGGATGCGATGCCCAGGATCAGCGCCACGATGTTTCCCCTCACCCCACTAGAGATACCGCGATCGGGTGGAGAATGCAATGCGGCGGCGGGTCTGGGCTACGAGTCCTCTCGAGCTGCACGCTTGGTGCGCAGCGCGTCCGCCCGCGCCGCGCACCTGGCTGCCGCCCTGGCATCGCCCCTCCGAGTCGCCAGGCGCGCCATCGCCTCCCACACCGCAGGCTCGTCTCCGTACCACCGCCGGGCCTTGCGCAGGTACGCGGCCGCGCCGTCCGGGTTGCCGCGCAGCAGCTCGACGTCGGCCGTCGCGATGAGCGTGAACGGGTTCGTGGTCCGCTCAGCCGCGGCCCGAAGGGCGCCGTCCGCTGCCCCCGGCATGCCGAGCCGGCGGTAGAGGTGGGCGAGGTTGGTCAGGGCCGACGGGTTGTCGGGGTCGATGCGGAGTGCCCTCTCGTAGGCATCGAGGGCACCGTCCGTGTCGTGCAACTGGAAACGCGCCACCCCGAGGTTCACCCACCCGGAGGCCCAGTGGGGCGCGAGGGCCGTGGTGATGGCGAGGTGTCGCAACGCGTCGTCCAGGTCCCCCCGCCTCATGGCGCTGCCCCCGAGGTTGTTGTGGTACAGCGCAGAGGCCAGCACGTCGTTGACGACGAACTGCTGGATGAACGGCTCCGACGAGCTGATGTAGAAGTCGTACACGTACACCCGGTTCACGCTCTGGTACCCGGCGACCACGTGCCGGTTCACCACGACCAGGCTTCCGTCGCGATCCACCTCCGGCATCCGTCGCACCGACATCAGAAAGGCAGGGATGCCGGCGCTGCGCGCCATGGTCACGAAGAGCGCCGTGAAAGACATGCAGTTTCCGCGCCGTTCGCGGAAGGCCTCGGACGCGGTCAACGTCAGGTCGTTCTCGTAGACGAAGTGGAAGTCCTTCTCGAACAGGGCCCGCTGGAGGGCCTCCAGCCGCTCCGGGGCTCCCCGACCACGCTCGGGCTCGAGGGTCCTTTCGACCCACGCCGCGAGCTCGGGGGAGCCATCGAACGGGTACACGACCCGTTCCGGAGCGAGCCCCAGCGTCCGAACCGCTCCTTCCCACGCCTCCCGGTCGAATGCGCGCGAGGGGCCCGCACTGCTGTGGGCACAACCCATCGCCACGAGCAGGACCAGGGGCAGCCAACGGCCGGCGGCTCGACTCACACCCCTAGATACGCTCCACTGCCGTCGCAAGTTACACCTTCGGTTTCCGTGGGACCCCGCCATCCGCATGCACATCACCGGCAGCCCGCGGCCGCCGCAGCGACACCTCCACCCATACCGACGTCCACGGCCCACGGGGGACCGTGGGAAGATAGGTGCTACCGGCCATCCCTCGCGGGGTGTTCCGACAGCGATAGCCGAGAGCGCTGCGGCCGCTCCGCATCCATGCCCCGGGGCAATGGGGAGGAGAGGCGGTCCGAAGAGAAGGCGGATATATGACGAGCTCGCCCCTGCCTCGCGTGCACGTGATCGGGATGGGAGAGGTCGGTGGTCGACTGGCCGGTGCCCTGGCTCGCGCCGGCACCCCGCACAGTCCAGTCACCCGGACTCAGGGCTGGGACGACGCCCTCGCCGCTGACGGGGATCTCCGGATGGTCTGCGTCCGCGAGGAGGATCTCGGAGCGGTGCTGGAACGTCTCGCCTCGGTGCCCCCCGAGCACATCATCCTCGTCCAGAACGGGTGGATCCGCCCCCTCCTGGAGGACGGTTCTCGGATGACTCGAGGTCTCATCTGGTTCACCAGCAAGGGGGACTTCTTCCGCATCCTCCGGCCGAGCCCGTTGACCGGCACATGGGGCGCCGCTCTGGCCGAGGCGCTCACCGCGGGAGGCATACCCTCGACCGCCGTCGATCGCGGTTCGTTCGCCGGACTGGAAGCCGAGAAGATGGGCTTCAAC
Source organism: uncultured Holophagae bacterium (assembly GCA_963844865.1). Lineage (GTDB taxonomy): Bacteria > Acidobacteriota > Thermoanaerobaculia > Thermoanaerobaculales > Sulfomarinibacteraceae > CAWJPY01. The sequence continues at coordinate 242,834 of CAWJPY010000013.1, read as the reverse complement.
TGCATCGTCGGCCTCCCTCTGGCCGTGCACGACGTCGCTCTCGGGGAGTACATCGACCGCTATCGCTCCGAGGCGCAGCAGCTCTTCACCGAGTCCGTCACCGCATGCGCCCTGGCGCTCGAGGTCCGTGCCCAGCCCGGGTGGTGGGACGCGTTCCTCATCTCCGTGGACCCACTCCGATGGGTGAGGACCTCGACCGCCAAGGCCCTCCCCTTCCGCAACCAGGCGGTGGCGGACCTGGCCGCCGCCCATGGACTGGAGGTGCCGGCGACCATGCGCCTCCTCACCGCGTGGCGCGATCGTCTGAGCGAGCAATCCCGCTGACCAGGGCTCGGCCTCCCGAGCGCCCGGGCGAAACCCACCGCCCACACCCTCGTACCACCCTCGTGATGGCGACGCTGATCGCGTTCCCCGAACCCCTCCGCCGTGCATGGCGCGACTGGGTGGGCTCGGTGGTCATGATCGTGCTGGTGGTGACCGGGTTCCGTTCCGCGGTCTTCGACTGGAATGACGTGCCCACCGGCTCCATGCGGCCGACCATCCTGGAGGGCGACCGGATCGTCGTCAACAAGCTCGCCTACGACTTCAGGATCCCCTACACCCGCTGCCGGGTGGCCACATGGGATGACCCCAGGCGGGGCGACATCGTGGTGCTTCGCGCGCCCGGCGACGGCACGCGCCTCGTGAAGCGGGTCGTGGGACTGCCCGGCGACTGGATCGAGATCCGCCGCGGCGTACTGATGGTGAACGGCCGAGCCGCCGCATACGGACCGCTCCCCGAGGGCATGGTCACAACCCTGGCCCTCGGTCGCGAGCTGCCCATCCTCGCCACGGAGCGCCTCGCCGGCGCGTCACCCCACCCGGTGATGCTGTGCGGAAGAGCGGCGGCCCGGGGCTCCTACTCCCGAATCGTTGTCCCCACCGCGCACTACTTCGTCATGGGTGACAATCGGGACGCCAGTCTCGACTCGCGCGCCTTCGGGCCCATCCCCCGGCGCGCCGTCATGGGACGTGCCACCATGGTGGCGGCATCCCTCAGGCTGGACCACCACCGCATCCCGCGCTGGGACCGCTTCTTCCATCCCCTCCGCTAGCCCGCCCGGTAGGGAGAGCGCGACCGTGTGGTCGTGTGCAGGAAGGCACATCGCCCACCCGGTCCGTCCTGGCAGGAATGTTGCCGCGACGCGGCAACCTCCTCGGGGCCAAGAGCTCGCAGATCATCGGCGGGGATCCCATAAGTAACTCATTATAGGAAAATTAGAGAGTGTGCGACGGGACGTCTTTGTGGCCGCCACCGCTTGACGTGGATGCCGCAGCGCGGTACCATCAATGGGGCCGCGGTGACGCGCCCGCCGGGAGGTCGAGCCATGATTCGACTCATCAAGAGGTACGGCAGCCGGAAGCTCTACGACACCGAGGAGAGCCGCTACGTCTCCCTCGAGGAGCTCGCGGGCTGGATCCGTGGCGGCCAGCAGATCAGGGTCATCGACAACAAGAGCAACGACGACGTGACGGCACTGACCCTCACTCAGATCATCTCCGAGGAAGGCCGCCGCGGCACGGCCATCCTGCCCAACGAGCTGCTGCACGAGCTGATCCGCATCGGTGAAGAGGCCGTGACCAGCGGTGTGGAGCAGCTCCAGACGCGGATGGATCGACTGGTGCAGGCGTCCATGGACCGCATCGGACCGGTGCGCCGTGCGCGGGAGGAGATGGCCCGGCTCCGGGAGCGGTTGGAAGAGCTCGAGGCGTCGCTCGCCGCCATCGACGTGCAGCGCGGCGAGACAGGGTCCATACCGGCCGACGACGGCGCCCCTGGCGGGCCGACACGAACGACTGGATCGTGACACACCCCGGATCGCCCCCCAACCATCCAGCGTGCCCCCACCGGGGGGGGCGTCATCGGAGGTCCGGGGATGGCGACGGCTGAGCGACCCGATGCCCGCGCCGTGGGTCTCGCCCTCGCGGGCGGGGGACCGGCGGGAGCGGTGTACGAGATCGGCGCGCTGCGCGCCATCGATGAGGCCTTCGAGGGGATCGACCTCCACCGCCTCGCCATCTACGTCGGCGTCAGCGCCGGCGCGTTTGTCGCCTCCTGCCTCGCCAACGCCATCACGACCTCGCAGCTCTGCCGCGCCATCATCGCCGACGAAGCCGGAGAGTACCCTTTCGCCCCGGAGCACTTTCTGGCGCCCGCCTTCGGTGCCTTCGCGCGCAGCGGCCTCAGGGTCCCCGGGCTGCTCATGGACGGCGTGTGGGATGTCGTCAAGGACCCGTCGGAGCACGGTCTCTTCGGCTCTCTGAACCGTCTCACCTGGGCCCTGCCGGTGGGCCTCCTCCGCAACGACCCCATCCGTACCTACCTGAAGGCGCTCTTCTCCGAAGGCGGCCGCAGCGACCACTTTCGCGAGCTCTCCACCAAATTGATGGTGGTCGCCACGGACCTCGACTCCGCCACCGCGGCCTTGTTCGGAGGTGAAGGGCTCGACCACGTTCCCATCTCCACCGCCGTACAGGCCAGCACGGCCCTTCCCGGCCTGTACCCGCCCGTGGAGATCGACGGCCGCCACTACGTGGACGGTGTCCTCCTCAAGACCGTGCATGCCTCCGTGGCGCTCGACGAAGGCGCGGGCCTGGTGATCTGCGTCAATCCGATCGTGCCCTTCGACACCCACCGTTCCGTGGAGCACGGGATGATGCGGCGCGGGCGGTTGGCCGATCGCGGACTGATCACCGTCCTGTCGCAGACCCTCCGCACCATTGTGCACTCACGCATGAAGGTTGGCCTCGCATCCTATGAGCATCGCTACGCGGGCCGCGACATCCTCCTGTTCGAGCCGCAGCGGGACGACTACGACATGTTCTTCGGCAACGTGTTCTCCTTTGCCAACCGGGTCGAGATCTGCGAGCACGCCTACAAGAGCACGCGCCACAGGCTGTGGCACGACCGGGCTGGGATCGAGCCCATCCTGCGCCGCAACGGCATCCGGCTCCGCACCGATGTGTTGGCGGACCGCCGCCGCGACCTCCGGAGCAGCGTCGGGCTCCCCACTTCCCGGGATCAAGGACGGACGAGCGTCGCTCAGCTCCTCGACGAGACCCTGGGCGACCTCGAGTCGCTGCTCTAGCCCCATCCCCGCCTGATCGCCGCGCGACCCGCGACGGAGGGCGGGAGATGCTCCCCCGCAGACAGTGCTGTCAACGCGTCAGGAGGCGCACACGCGCTGCACGACGCCCACCAGGTCCGCGAGGCGGTACGGCTTCTGGAGGTATGCGGACGGCTTGGCGCCTCGGAAGCGGTCCATCGCATCCTGCTCGCTGAAGCCCGAGGCGATGATCACCGGGACGTCTTGGCGCAGCTCTCGGAGGCGATCAAACGTCTGCCGACCGTCCAGGTTCGGCATGGTGAGGTCCAGCAGCACGACATCGATGCCGGAGCCTCGGCGCTCGAACACCTCCACCGCCTGCTCTCCGTCTGCCGCCATGTCGACGCCGAATCCCGCTTCCAGCAGCATCTGCCGGGCCAGCGAGCGGATCACCTCGTCGTCATCCACGACCAGCACGGTCAGCTTCTCGTGGTGATGCGCAGCGGCGATGGAGCTGCGTCGCGGCGGGGCCTCCACCGTCGTATCTCCGAACACCACCGGCAACAACACCTGGACAGAGGTGCCCTTGCCAGGTGCGCTCTCCACCCGCAAGGCGCCCCGCACCCCACGGACGATGCCGAGCACGGCGGCCAGGCCGAGACCGCGGCCCGTGAACTTGGTGGAGAAGAAGGGGTCGAAGATCCTGGCCGTGGTCCTCGCGTCCATCCCGCACCCGCTGTCGGTCACGGTCAGCGCCACGTACGTCCCTTCGGGGAGCTCCTCTCCAAGCAGGGTCCGCGCCAGAAAGGAACGAGTGCACCGCACCGCACCGGTCTTGACCACGACGTCGCCGCCCTGCTCCACCTCGATGGCTTCCACCGCATTGCTCACGAGGCTGGTCACCACCTGTCGGATCTCGGCGGCGTCGACCTCGACCGAGGGCAGCCCCTGTGCGAGCTCGAACCGCAGGTCCACGTGGTCCCCCGCGGAGGCCTCGAGCAGTCCCTTCATCTCGGCGACGAGGTTCGTGAGATCGAACTCTTCCAACAGGAAGCCGCTCTTCCCCGAGTACGCCAGCATCTGGTGCGTGAGCTTCGCGGCGTGGTTGGCGGCCTTTTCGATCAGCTCCAGCTGGCGATGCACGGGGCTCTCCGCCGGCAGCAGACGGGTGGCCAGGCCGGTGCCGCCCAGGATCGCCTGGAGGAGGTTGTTGAACTCGTGGGCGATCCCTCCGGCGAGCACGCCCAAGCTCTCCATCTTCTGGATCTGCAGCACCTTGGCCTCTAGGACACGGCGCTGCTCCTCGGCCCGCTTGCGCTCCACTGCGATGGAGATCGTCCCCGCGGCGTAGGCGAGGAGCTCCGCGTCCTTCTTCGAGTAGAGGCGGCTGTCGTGGTAGCTCTGAACCGCCACGACGCCGATGACTCCCCGCTCGGTCACCAGGGGCGCACCCACCCACTGCTCGGAGTCGGTGCCCACGAGCCGCACCTCGCCCCGGCGCTCCAGCTCGTCGAAGCCCTCACGGTCCAGGAGGACGGCCCGCCCGGTGCGCCTCACGTAGTCCGTGAGGCTGTGGGGCAGAGGCTCCGGCTCGAACCTCTCGAGCTCGTCGTACTCGTCGGTGTAGTACGGGAAGGAGTAGCGGGCCGTGGATTCTTCGTACAGGGCAACGTAGAAGTTGGTGGTGTCGATGAGGGTGGCGAGGAGCTCGCGGATCCTGGAAATGAGGGCCGCCAAGTCGGCGGAGGTCGCCGCCGCCAACAGGATGCCGCCCAGCACCCGCTCCACCTTTTCGGCCCGCTTGAGCTCTCCCACGTTGCGAGCGATTCCGCACAGGCCCGTGACCCGGCCATCCTGGTCCCGCACAGGCACCTTCACGGTGTGGAAGACGTGCTGCCCCCGTCCCCCGACGAAACTTCTGCCGACGTCTTCGCGAACTTCGCCGGCGAGAACGCCCAGGTCGACCTCGCGCAGCGCGGCCGCCGTCTCGGCATCGAAGAGATCGCCATCGGTGGTGCCCACCAGATCGGCCTCGGTGCACTCGAAGAGCTGCGCCATCGCCGGGTTGACGTGCGTGTACCGGAGCTCGAGGTTCTTGACGAAGATGCAGTCACGGGCCGCATCGAAGATCCCTCGGAAGCGTTCCTCGCTCTCGCGCAGGGCCTGCTCGGCCTGCTTGCGGTCGGTGATGTCCTCCAACACGGTCTGGATGTAGCCCTCTTCCCGGTGCCACGTGGCCGACATGCGCAACCAGAACCTCGTCCCATCGGAGAAGCGCCGGAACTCCGCCTCGAACCCGCGCACCTCTTCCCCGGAGAGGAGGAGCTCGCGGAGCCGCAGCCGCGCCGCAGGTTCGACGTAGCGGTCGTCCGCCATGAGGCCCTCGTCCAGGGCCCCGGGGTCCGTCAAGCCGAACATCCGCAACGCCTCCGGATTGGCGGCAACCACCCTGCCGTCGTCGAAGCGCGTCCGCACCAGACCGATCGGTGCTCGCTCGAAGAGGTCACGCAAGTGGGAACCCGCGTCGGGGATGGAAGGCGGCTCCCGGGGACCTCCAGACTCGCCGAGCACCCGGTCCTCCCCCTTCGCACCGGAGGATCTTGGACGCCGTGCTGGCCGCGACTCCCCCATGGACGACCCCCTCACTGCCGATGGAGCATGAGCCGCTCGTGCAGGTCGTCCGCCAGGGCCTCGTCTAGGTCCGCGAGCCGACGTTGCTCGTCGGCGGCCGCCCGTGCATCACCCGCGTACAGGAGGGCGAGGCCGAGACCGTAGACCGCCCTGGCGTTCTCCCCATCCGCTGCGACCACCCTGCGGAACTCCTCGATGGACTCAGGGTACGAGCGGAGGTGGAAGAGCGCCACCGCCAGACTCAAGCGGGCGGCCGTATGTCCGGGATCGAGCCTCAGCACACGCCTCTCGGCGGACGCCGCCTGCTCATGCCAGCCCAGACGCTCGTACAGCAGGCCCAGGTTGTAGTGGACCTCTGGGAGATCGGGCTTCCTTCGCGCCGCATCCTCGAGCGTCGCCACCGCCTCGTCCGGCTGGCCGTCACCGGCATATGCGAGACCGAGCAGGAGCAACGCCTTGCCGTCCTCCGGCCGCAGTGTGCGCGCCTCTTCGAGGGCCTCCACGGCCTCATGGGATCGACCGAGGGCGCCGAGCGCGGAGCCAAGCCCCAGATACGCATGGAAACGCTCCGTGTCGTGCCTCGCCTTCACCAGCGCCGCCCGATAGTGCGCGGCCGCCAGCTCCGGTGTCCGAGCCTCGAGCGCTCCATAGCCCGCGGTGAGCTCGCCGAGGCAGTTCAGGCCGTCATCCGTCTCGGGCCCCGCCGACGGCGCCACTCCGTCGTCCGCAGAGAGCCCAGGCGTCACCCCGACCATGGCCAGCGCCAGGACGACTGCAGCCACCACGCGGTGGCAGCGGGCACCCGCCACATGCTTTCCTCGCCCGCCCTCGTGACCTGGCGATCTCATCCCACTCCCCGGTCTCCGGGCCCGCCCGCCGCCGTGCAACGTCCGGCCGCATCGCGGCCTGGGCTGCGGCCGGCCCGGATGTGCATCAGTTCCACGACAATTCTATCTCTCCTCGACGGGAAGGCTGAACCTGTCGTTCATCCGCGCCACCGCCGGCGTCCATGGTCGTGTCGGGAACCTCCGTGAGGGCTGGACCCGGGTTCGGCGCTCCGGTTCCGGACACTGAGCCGGCGCGTGGGCGACAAGGTCACTCGTCCTCGTCCGGTCGACACACCTTTCGCGACGAAACGGTGACCGTGTTGCCTCCGCACCGCTTGGATTCGTACAGTGCGTGGTCGGCCGCGGCGAAGAAGTCCTCCGCCGTCTCCATATCGTCTGTCAGGTCGGCGACGCCGAAGGAACAGGCGACGCGAATGGTGCTCGGCAGCACGTGGGAATCGAACTGGTGGCCATCGATCTTCGCACGCAGCTTCTCCGCCAGCACCGCTGAACCGGAGCGATCCGTCTCCGGATTGAGGATCGCGAACTCGTCACCGCCCACCCGTGCAAGAACCTGCTCGCGGCGCAGCAGACCGCGGATCAGGGCCACCAGGCCCTTGAGCACGAAGTCGCCGCACAGATGGCCGCACTGATCGTTGACGAGCTTGAAGTCGTCCACGTCCAACATGATCAGGGAGAGGGGGCGCCGGTGCCGCTGACACCGCGCGACCTCTCGCTCCAGCTCCTCGTCGAAGGTCCGGCGGTTGTAGACCTCGGTCAAGCCGTCCTGGGTGACCAGGCTGTAGACGGCCTCGTAGTACGCCTGCTCCACGTCCCGGCCATGGAGGAACTTGAAGTGCAGACCACCGAGCTGGACCCGATCACCGCTGGTGAGATAGACGCGGCCTCGCACCCGGCGGTCGTTGACGAAGCTCCCATTGGTGCTTCCCAAGTCCTCGATCCAGACTCCGTCGTGGTCCGACCTCAGACGCCCGTGGCGCCGGGAGAGGGAGAGCACCTCCGGAAAGCTGATGTCGCTGGTCCTGGTCCTGCCGATCTCCAGGGCGGCGCCCGGAGCGAGCCTGAAGCGCTTGCCCAGCCTCTTGTTCTCGGGGTGGGCGATGAGGATCAGGCTGGCCTCGCTGCTGTTGGAGCCGAAGCCGAACCCGGAGTCCGGCCCCTCCACCCCGGTCTGGATGCGGGGTGAGGTCTCCTCCAGATCGGCGGTGGTGTCGTCCAGGCGATCACCGGGTGGCTGGGGCATGTTCTCCTCGACGCCTCGCGTTCCCGACGCTGGACCGCTCAGCTGTTGAACTCATTCTCGATATGCTCACGCGGATCCTATCACTTCGCGAGAACGAGGGTCAACGAGGGCCCGGGACCACGGCACCGTCGAACGGACGGCTCCCGTTGTCGGCCGGCCCGCGACGGGGTACTGTGTTGACAGTGACCCATCCACACCATGGACGCCCGGAGCGCTGGTGGTCGCGTCGATCGGTGGACGGCTCCAGCCACCGACCCGGGAGCGGGCCCGTCCGGTGATCGGGCCGACACAGGACCTCACTTCCGGGAGCGGGACGCCGGCCGACGGGGAGGCCGACCTGAGCGCCAGCTCGTGGCGTCCCCGAAGCCGCATCCTCTCCGCCGCGAGCCTCGGTCTCCACCCCGGGGAGGCCAAGTCGGCGTGGCTCTTCTTCTCGTACTTCCTTCTCCTCACCACCTGTCACTACGTCGGCAAGAGTGTCCGCATCGCCACCTACGTGGACATCCTGGGCGCCACCCGCCTCCCCTTCGCATACCTCCTCGTCGCCGTGGTCTCCTTTCCGGTCATGGGCCTGTACTCGCGTCTCGCGAGGCGGTACGGTCACCGGGCGCTCATCGCATTTTTCAGCGTGACGCAATCCGTCTTCCTGGTGGTCTTCTACTGGCTGTTCGGACTCGACTCCCCGGGGGTGGCCCTCGCCTTTTATGTCTGGACCACCATCGCGTTCGGAATCGGCGTCAGTCAGCTCTGGTCGTTCGCCAATCACGTGTTCGACGCGCGGCAGGCGCGCCGCGTCTTCGCCCTCATCGGGGCCGGCGGTCTTCTCGGCGCCATCCCCGGCGGACAGATCGCGAGCCTGGCAGGCAGGTTCTCCGAGACCAGGGCGGCCCTCCTGGCGGCCGCGTGCCTGAGCCTGTCGCTCATCGTGTTGGCGCACCTCATCGAGGCGCGCCGCCCGGCGCGCCCGCCCTCCCGACCCCGGACGGCGCGACCGTCCGACCGTCGCTCCAGGGCTCGCTCCGGGTGGCAGGCGGTGCGCGGCTCCCGCCTGCTGGTCCTCATCACCGCTCTGGTGCTCCTGTCCATGGTGGTCAACGAGATGGTGGACCTGCAGTTCGGGTGGGTGGTCCAGGGGGCGACCGCGAGCCTCGGCCAGCGGACCACCGTCTTCGGCAACCTGTTCACACTGGTGGGGGTGTTCGGTTTTCTCTTCCAGATCCTGTTCACCCAGCGCATCCACCGCGCCCTCGGAGTCGGGTTCGGGATGACCGTGCTGCCGCTGTCGGTGGCCCTCGCCAGCGTCCCCCTGATCGTCGCGTTCGGTCTCGGCGTGGCCGCCCCCATCTGGACCGCCTACCTGCTGAAGCTGAGCGAGAACGGATTCCGGCACTCGGTGGAGCAGTCCACGCGGGAGCTCCTGTTCATGCCGGTCCCACCGTCCCGCCGGCTGCAGGCGAAGTCGTTCATCGACATCTTCATGCAGCGGGGCGCCGAGGGATTCGCCGCGGTGATCCTCCTGCCCATCGCCTTCGGCCTCATCTCCGCCGTCCACCTGAGCTGGATGATCCTGCTCTTCGCCCTGGTCTGGCTGTGGCTGACCACGATGGTGAAGCGGGAGTACGTGGCCGCGTTCAGGGACGAGCTCCGGCCGGAGGTGAAGCAACCGGCCACCGGCATTGACCCCGAAGACCTCACCACGGTCGCGACCCTCGTGGCGTCCTTGGGCAGCGCCGATCCTCGCCAGGTGCTCCACGGGCTGGACCTCCTCGCCTCCTCGGACCATCGCCGTCTGGTGCCGCCGATTCTCGTGCGTCACGATGATCCCGAGGTGCGCTGCCGGACTCTCCAGGTGCTGGCCGCCGCGGGCCGCGCCGACGCCGCAGCGATGATCGAGGAGTGCATCGCGGACGACGACGCGCGGGTCCGCACCTGCGCCGTCCAGGCCCTCGCCAGGCTGCTGGGAGAAGACGTGGCCCACTTGATGGCGGCACGCCTCGCCGATCCCGACCCGCGAATGCGCGCCGCGGCGGTGGCCTCCCTGATGTCGACCGCCCAGGGCCCGCACCGCGATGCTGCCGCACAGACCCTCGGCCAGATGACGACGGACGCCGACGCCGGGGTGAGGGTGCATGCCGCCAAGGCCCTCGCCCAGATCCCCGAGCCGGAGGCCGATCAGACCCTGCTCCAGCTCCTGTACGACGGCGACCGGGCCGTGGTCGGAGAGGCGATCGCGGCGGTCAGTGCCCGGATGGAGAGGGACGGTCCCAACCCGATCTACATCCCGACCCTCATCTCCCTGCTCGGCCAGCGGCGCCTGAAGCACCGCGCACGGCAGGCCGTCGTGGCCTACGGAGATCGTTCCCTGCAGGCCCTGATGCACTTCATGCACTCGGGCGAGGAGCAGATCTGGGTGCGCCGGGCGGTGCCCAAGACGGTGGCATTGCTGTCCTCGTCCGCCGCCGCCGAGGCCCTGGTGGAGTCACTTGACGTCGGGGACGACTTCCTTCGGTACAAGGTCATCGAGGCCCTGGCGTACCTCCGGGTGCGGAGCCACACAGCCTCGTTCGCGACCCCCACCGTCATCCGAGAGATCCAGCTCGAGACGAGGTGGTACCTGCGCAGCTTCGCCGACCTGTGGACGGTCTCCTCCCTCCACCAGGCGCGCCTGGACGGGCCCTACGCGCACTGGGAGGCAACCTCCCGTGTCCCAACCCTCCTCCAGCAGGTGCTCGCCCAGCGCATGTCCCGGGCCGCGGGCAACATCTTCCAGCTGCTCGAGCTCATCTATCCCCCCCGGGACATCCAGGCCGCCCGGAGGAGCATCCACCATGGCGCCCGCGCGGTGCGGGCCAGCGCTTTAGAGTACCTGGACAACACCTTGAGTGGCCCCCTGCGCCGCGACGTCTTGGTGGTGATCGATGACGCCCCGCCCACCGACAAGCTGGAGCGGGCGGCGCAGCAGTACGGCATCACAGTCCAGTCGCCGGAGGAGACCATCCACAGGCTCCTGCGGGTCCAGCCCGAGGAGGACCCGGCCAGCCGGCACCTCACCTTCGCAGCCATGCACGCCATCTACCAGAGCAAGGCCGACCAGTTCGAGCCGCTGCTCCGGTCCCTCGCCCAGGAAGGCACCGACTCCCTGCTCCGGGAGACCGCCGCCTGGGTCCTGGACCGTCTCGGCCTGTCTGGGCACGTCCATGACGGGCGAGCCGCTGGCGAGCCCGGCTACACTGGCGACGGAGGGCCCATGGCCACGGGAATGGCGCAGATCGAACGGGTCGTTTTCCTCCAGGGTGTGGAGCTGCTCGGCTCATGCAGTGCCGAGCAGCTTCTCCAGATGGCCGCCATCGCCGACGAACGCAGCTTCGCGAAGGGAGATATCATCTATCGATCCAGCGAGCCCGCCGACGCCATCTTCCTGCTCGTAGACGGCAAGGTGCGCCTCGCCGGGGGCGGGGACAGCGTCACATCGATCGTACCCGGGGGCGCCTTCGGCGTGCTCGACGTGCTCCGGGGACAGCTCCGGACCCGTGATGCCGAGGTCGACGCCGACTGCCGTCTCCTGGTGATCGAGGCCGAGGACTTCTTCGATCTCCTCTCCAACAACATCGAGATCGTGCGCGCCCTGTTTCGCCACCTCACGCGCACCTCCGCCCTCCCCCACGGAGGCGTGCTGTGACCGGCGGCTTCGGGCGTGCCGCGCGGCGGCGACTCACACCCCTCGTCGCCCTCGTCCTCCTCCTGGCCTGGGGTCCGTCCCTGGCGGCGGCGGCCAGCCGAGTGGTTGCGGTGGGCGACATCCACGGCAGCCTCGCCGGCCTGGTGGAGATTCTGCGCACCGCCCACCTGATCGATGCCGAGAGCAACTGGGCGGGGGGAGATGCCACCCTGGTCCAGCAGGGTGACATGCTGGACCGCGGCACCAAGGTGCGCGAGGTGATGGATCTCCTGCGTCGCCTCCAGACGCAGGCCCCGGCCTCCGGCGGCCAGGTCGTGGTCCTCCTCGGTAACCACGAGGCCATGAACGTGCTCGGCATCGTCCGCGACGTCAACCCCGACGCCTACGCGGAGTTCACGGATCGCAAGTCCGAGCGTCGGCAGAAGACCGCATTCAAGCGGTTCAAACAGTTCTGGACCGACCGCGCGCACGCCTTGGGCCAGTCCGTGGAGCTCTCGAAGGAGGTCGAGCAACAGTGGCTGGACATGCGCCCTCCCGGCTTCATGGAGTACGCACGCGACCTCGGCCCCGACGGTGAATACGGACGCTGGCTGAGGTCCCTGCCCGCCGCCGTGGTGATCGGCGACACCCTCTTCGTTCACGGCGGCTACGGGCCGGAGATGAAGGGGACCTCGGTGGCGGACATCAATCGCCGCGCCGCGTCCGAGCTCGAGGCATTCGACGAGATGCGTTCCTACATGGTGAAGGAGCGCCTCGCCCTGCCCTGGTACTCGGTCATGGATCTCGCCCGGGAGGCGCGGCGCGAGATCGAGGCAGCGGACGCCGCCACTGCGGCTCCCGAGGCTCCCGCCGATCCGGCCCGAGTCCTGAGAGCTCGACGGCTGGAGAGGATCCTGGGCTGGCAGAAGTGGCTGGTGACCGACCCCGCGGGACCCCTGTGGTGGCGCGGTGCCGCGACCTGGGAGGCCAGCCCGGAGCACGAGGCCGAGATCGCCTCCCTGCTGGATGGCCTCGACGTGGCGCGCATGGTGGTGGGCCACACCCCGGAGAGCGACGGCCGGATCCACGCGCGCTTCGGCGGCCGCGTGCTCCTCATCGACACGGGCATGCTGGCCAGCGTCTACGACGGGCGCCCATCGGCCCTGGAGATCTCGGACGGCCACATCAATGCGATCTACCCAGACGGGATCCGGCCGCCCGTGGCGGACGCCCAACCGGTGCCTGCCGCCGACGTTCCCGACCTGGCGGGGGCCGCTCCGCCGTCCCGCTGAGAGCTCACGGCCCCCAGCTGGAGGGGACACGGGGGAAACGGGAGGGCGCCCCTCACTCGTCCCCGGGAAGCTGATCGACCTCGGGCGGGCTCAGGCCGGGGCCCCGCTCCACGTCGATGAGCTTGGCCACCAGCTTGCCGAAGGAGAGGTCGAACACCACCTTGTACGGCGTCCGCTCGTCGTCGGTGCCCATCCAGATCTCCATGCGACCGGACTTGCTGAAGAGCATGCCGTCCTCCGGTTGGGGGACGACCAGGAGCGCCTCCCTCCGACCGAGGGGCGTCTTGATGCGCTTGCGCCGATCCACGTGGGCCACGGTCTCCAGGGCGCCGTGGGAGGTCGCGAGGACGAGGTTCACATCCTTCCCGGGCTCCTCCACCAGCCGTCGGAGCCGGTAGATGAAGGCGAGAGGGTCGTGCACGCGATCCCGCTCGATGGGGAATGTCTCCCGCTCGCCGTTCCGGGTGCGCTCGACCTGCCCCGCCTCGAGGTCGAACTCGTAGAGATCGTCGGTCACACGCTTCTTCTCCCGGCTCAGGTCGTGGTAGCGGACCGTGGCCATGGCCCGCGGCGAGAAGGTGGACTCGATGCGGCTCCGCACCCGGTACACCCCGTCGAAGAACTTGGACGTGCGGGCCGTCATCACGATGTGATAGGTGACGGCCGCTCCCTCGCCCTCGGTGAAGCTGGTCAAGGTCATCCGTCCACAGTGGATGCCCATCCAGCTCACCTTGTAGCTGAGTCGCTCATTAACCGGCACCGGTGGGGCCGCGGGGTCGGGCACGGCCGCCACCGCCACGCCCCCCGCCCACAGCACGGCCGCCATCCCCACCAGCAACGAACCACGCCGCACGACCTCGTCCCGCCAAGTGTCGGCACTCATGTCCCGTCCTTCCACGGTTCCCCCGAGGCCGAGGGCCCCGGGACCTCCGGTTGTCCACCATAGCACCGTGGGGTGGGCGGACGGCGCGAGCGTGGATGGCGCAGGCAGCGCGGCGGGACGAGGCCGGTCACCCATGTCGGTGTCGACCAGCGACAGGGCCCCGCCCAGGCGCCCTCACTCAGGGCACGGGGCCGCAGCCCCCGACAACCCCAACCATCACGGCACGAGTTGGATGGCCGCCGGCGCGATCACCTCCAGGAACGGGTCCGGGGCGACGCCCAGCCAGACCAGCGCCAGAGCGACGCCGCCCAGCGTCATCGCCGCCAGCAGGCCCGCCGCTGAGAAGGACATGGCCGGGCGCGCGGGATGCTCCTCCCCCGCCCCCGCCGCGATCACCAGGAGAATGCGCAGGTAGTAGTAGAGGCTCAGGCTGGCGTTCGCCACCAGCAGGATGGCGAGGGCCCAGCGCCCCACCCCCACCGCTGCGGTCAGTACGTAGAACTTGGCGAAGAACCCTCCGGTGAGCGGAATCCCGGCGAGGGAGAGGAGGGCCGTGGTGAGCACGGTGCCGACCCAGGGGTGCCGCCACATGAGGCCGCGGAAGTCCTTGATATCCTCGGGCTCCTTGCCGTCGCCGGCCATCACGGCGATGGCTCCGAAGGCCGCCAGGAGGGTCGCGAAGTACGCCACCAGGTAGAAGGTGACCGCCTCGGCGCCCAGGGCCCCCGCCGCGACGAAGGCGACGAGCATGTAGCCCATGTTGGCGATGGACGAGTACGCCAGCACGCGCTTCACGTTGTCCTGGAGCAGGGCGAGCAGATTCCCCACGCACATGGAGGCGCCGGCCATGAAGACCACCACCGCCATCAGACGCGGCGACGAGTGGGCGTCCAGGAGCACGAAGTACCTGACGAGGAGGCCCAGCATGGCGCCCTTGGACACCGTGGCGATGAACGCGCCGGCGGGGGCCGGGGAGCCCTCGTAGACGTCCGCCGTCCACATGTGGAAGGGCACCGCAGCCAGCTTGAAGCCGATGCCCACGAGCACGAGGGCGAAGCCCACGCCCAGCCAGTACTCGCCGCCGGCGGTGGCTCCCAGCCGGCGGGGGATCTCCTCCACCACCAACGTGCCCGACGCGGCATACACCAACCCCATGCCCAGGATGAGGAACGCGGAGGCGCCGGCGGCGAGGATCAGGTACTTCACCCCGGCCTCCGTGGAGCGTCGCTCCCCCCGCAGGTAGCCGAGGAGGCCATAGAGGCCCACGCTCAACGTCTCCATGCCCAGGAACAGGCTCGCGAAGTGGCGGCTCGCCACCAGGACGGCGGCACCCAGGGTGGCGACCAGGAGCAGGATGTAGAACTCCTCCGGGTCGTCCTCCCGGGCTTCGAGATAGCGGTAGGACATCCCCACCACCGCGAGCGCCGCCAGGGCCAGCATGCCCATGTAGACGAGGGCGAAGGTGTCCACCACCAGGAGAGGCGTGATGACCCTCGGAGTCACCCTGCCGGCCACGGGGAGCGAGGCACACACCGCCAGCAGACCCACGATCGACACCGCGACCACCGCCCCATGGTGGCGGCGCACCGTCACCGCGAGCATCGCGGCCAGGGTCGTGCCGGCCAGCACGAGGAGCGGCAGCAAGGCCACGAAGTCCGGCCCGGTCATCCCGCACCCCCCATCATGGCGAGCAGACGCAGGTCCTCGAGAGCGGGTCGCGCGGTGTCCAGCACGGTCTGGGGGAACAGCCCCAGCCACACCGTCACCGCCACCATCACCAGCATGAAGGCGAACTCCTTGCCCACCAGGTCCTTGATCTTCCAGTTGTGGACGTTCTCACCCTGGAAGGAGCGCTGCACCAGCCACAGGGCATACACGGTCGCCGCCACCAGGCCGACCGTCGCCGCGATGGTCGTGGGTCCAGCCACGCGGTACGACCCGATGAGCACCAGGAACTCTCCCACGAAGTTGCTCAGACCGGGCAGCCCGAGGGAAGCCAGAGCGAAGAACAGCGCCAACGCCCCCAACCTGGGCGCCGCGCTCCACAGGCCCCCCATCTGCGCCATCTCCCGCGTGTGGACGCGCTCGTGGAGATACCCCACGAGCATGAACATGGCGCCCGTGGAGACGCCGTGCGCCACCATCTGCATCACGACTCCCTGGAGCGCGATCTCGTTCCAGGCGAACACCCCCAGCAGCACGAAGCCCATGTGGCTGATCGACGTGTACGCCACCAGACGTTTGAGGTCGGTCTGCCCGAAGGCCACGCTGGCGCCGTAGAGCACCGCCAGCGCCCCGAGCGCCATCAGGATGGGCGCGACCTGCCGAGCGGCTTCGGGGAACAGGGGAACCGCGAACCGCAGCAAGGCGTACGCGCCGGTCTTCAGGAGCAGACCGGCCAGGTCCACGCTGCCCGCGGTGGGCGCCTCGGTGTGGGCGTCGGGCAGCCAGGTGTGGACCGGCACCGCCGGCAGCTTGATGAGAAACGCGATCAAAAACGCCGCCAGCAGCCACAGGGAGACGCCGGGGCTGAGGTGGGTCCCCAGCAGCTCCTCGTACTCGAAGGTGAGAACGCCTGTCGTCCGCTGGTGGGCGAAGGCCAGTCCGAGGGTCCCCAGGAGCAGGAAGAGCCCCCCGGCCTGGGTGAAGATCACGAACTTGATGGCGGCGTACGAGCGCCGCTTCTCCTCCCATCCCCAGATGGCGATGATGAAGTAGAGGGGGACCAGCAGCAGCTCCCAGAAGAGATAGAACAGGAACAGGTTGATGGCCACGAACACGCCGGACGTGGCCGCCAGGACCCACAGCAGGTTGAAGTGGAAGAAGCCCACGCGGGTGGTGATCTCGGTCCACGACACCACCACGCCGGCGATGCCCAGAAAGAAGGTGAGGGCGAGCATCAGCAGGCTGAGACCGTCGAGCGCCAGGTGGACGTCGATACCCCACCGGGGAAGCCAGGCGAACCGGATCTCCGCGACCCAGCGACCGGCGCTGGGCTCCTGGAGGAGGCGGAGCCACTCGACCGCCACCAACACCAGGGCGACGGTCAACGTGACCAGCGACACCAGGCGGGCCCACAGCGGATCGTGTCGTGCAGCCAGCCAGGCGACGATGCCCCCGAAGAAGGGCAGCAGGATCAGGACGAGGAGAATCATGACAGCACCACGATGAGGAGCACCACCACCGCGCCGGCGGCCATCCCGGCGGCGTAGAAGCGCACCCGCCCCGTCTGGGTGACGCTGAGGCCCCGGTTGAGGCCGATGGTGACCAGGCGGGTCGCCATCACCGCCCCGTCCACGACGTCATCCCGGTTGGTGTTGGCCAGCCACGCGTACGGCCTGGCCAGCAGGCGGTCATAGACCCAGTCGAAACCCCAGCCCGCCGCCCACAGCCGCTGGACGCGCCGCCCGAACGTCGTCGCCATCGCTCGGTGCACGAGGGTCCTCTGGCCGAGGAACAGGGCCGCGGCCACGCCGATCCCGAGCAGCGAGGCGAGGCCGGCCGCGGTCTCCAGGCCGATCTCGGTCCCGGTGCTGGCATGGCCGGCCATGGCCGGCAGGGCCTGCCCCAGGAAGTTGGAGAGCACCTTGACCCCCCCGAGGATGTCCGGGGTCTCCAGGAACCCGGCGCCGACGGCGAAGATGCCGAGCACGATCACCGGGATGCGGAGCAACCAGCCCGGGCGGCGCTCCAGCTCGCGCTGCGGCTCCCCGAAGAAGGCCACGAACACACCCCGGAAGATGTACAAGCCGGTGAGGAACACCCCCAGCAGCCCGCCGGCCCACAACCACCAGCTCCCATAGGGCGAGGTGAACGCCTGGGTCAGGATCAGGTCCTTGGAGTAGAAGCCGGAGGTCACCAGGGGGAAGCCGGCGAGGGCGGCGCTGCCGGCCAGAAACGTCCAGAAGGTCACGGGGAGCTGCTTGCGCAGCCCGCCCATCTTGTAGATGTCGTGCTCGTGGTACAGGCAGTGGATGATGATCCCCGCGCCCAGGAAGAGGAGCGCCTTGAAGAAGGCGTGGGTCATGAAGTGGAAGACCGCGCCCGCCCAGGCGCCGACACCGAGGCCGAGGACCATGTAGCCGATCTGGCTGATGGTGGAGTAGGCCAGGATGCGCTTGATGTCGCGCTGGCCCAGGGCCGCGAAGCCCGACAGCAGCAAGGTCACCATTCCGGTCACCGCCACCACCCGCATCGCCGCCGGTGCGAGCTCGAAGATGGTGTGGGTGCGGGCGATCAGGTAGACGCCGGCGGTCACCATGGTGGCCGCGTGGATGAGGGCCGACACCGGAGTCGGACCGGCCATGGCGTCGGGCAGCCACGTCTGCAGGGGCACCTGCGCCGACTTCCCCATGGCGCCGCCCAGAAGCAGCATGGCCGCCGCCACCGCCGCCCCCGAGCCTGTCGGCCAGACCGCGCCCGCCCGTGCGAGCATGTCCTCGATGTGCAGGGTCCCCAGCCACTGGAAGAGGAGGAAGATGCCCACGGTCAGGGCCACGTCACCGATCCTCGTGACCACGAACGCCTTGCGGGCCGCGTGCACGTTGGCCGGATCCTTGTACCAGAAGCCGATCAGGAGGTAGGAGCACAGCCCCACGCCCTCCCAACCCAGGAGCAGGAAGACCAGGTTGTCGGCCAGGACCAGGGCCAGCATCGAGGTCACGAACAGGTTCATGTAGGTGAAGTAGCGGGCGTAGTCCTCATCGTCGGCCATGAACTCGGCCGAGTACAGGTGGATCAGGAACCCCACCCAGGTCACCACCAAGATGAAGGTCAGGGACAGGGCGTCCAGGTGGAGGCCGATGGAAGGCGCGAACCCCTCCACGTGCCACCAGGTCCAGAGCGTCTGCTCGAAGACCCCGCCCGGCGGCGGCGAGGTAAGGTACGACGCGGCGATGGCGAACGTGGTGCCCGCCGCGAGGCCGATGGAGCCCACCCCCACCAGGGCCACCCCACGCTTCGGCATCGTTCGGCCCAACGCCAGCAGGACCAGGAAGCCCGCGAGCGGGAATGCCAGAACCAACCACAGGAGCTCAAGCATCTCAGCCTCGCATGGTGTCGGCCGCGTCGGCGTCCACCGTGCCGAAGAGACGGTGCAGGCGCAGCACCAGGGCCAGGCCCACTGCCACCTCGGCGGCGGCCATGGCGAGAATGAAGAGGAACATCACCTGGCCGTCCGGCTGCTGCCAGCGCGCCCCCGCCGCGACGAACGCGAGCCCCCCGGCGTTGAGCATGATCTCGATGGACATGAGCATGAACACGATGTCCCGCCGTGCCAGCAGGCCGATGAGGCCCACCGCGAACATCAGCACCGAAAGGACCAGGGCGGGATCCACGACGTCGGGTACCATCACGTCCTCCCCTGCCGCCCCACCATGCGCCGCCCCAGGTGGAAGGCCCCGACCAGCCCGGCGAGGAGCAGGAAGGCGGCGACCTCGACGCCGATCAGGTAGGGGCCGAACAGCGCGACGCCCACCTCCTTCGGCGCCACCACGCGCATGGGGGCCGTTGCGACCGGCTCCCGGATCACGAGCTGCACCAGGATCGCGGCCAGGATCGCCGCCAACAGCGACGGCCCGACCCACACCCGCGGCTTCAGCCACTCGCCTTCCCGCTCGACGGCATCTCCCCCCAGGTTCAGGAGCATGATCACGAACACGAAGAGGACCATGATGGCACCGGCGTAGATGATCACCTCCAGGGCGGCGGTGAAGGGCGCGCCGAGGATGTAGAAGATCACCGCCACCGCGAGCAGCGACACCACCAGGTAGAGGAGGGCGTGGACGGGGTGGCGGCGCGTCACCACCATCACCGTGGACAGCAGCGCGATGACTGCGGCGACGTAGAAGCCGTAGATCATCGATCACCCTCCTTTCGGCATCCGCCGTGCCTCGAGCCGTCCCCCGTGCGCGCCCCACGGGACGTGGATCCGCCCATCGCCGTCATGGCAACAGGCTCCTGACGTCCACCGGCGGCCGCTCCTGGTCGCCCTCCCCCTTGTCCTTGCCGGCGATGGCCAGGCCGGCCTCACGGTAGAAGTTGTACCCGTGATACTTGCCCTGGCCGGCGATCAGCAGGTGCTCCTTGTCGTACACCAGGTTGTGGCGCTCGTACTCCCCCATCTCGAAGTCGGGGATGAGCTGGATGGCGTAGGTCGGGCAGGCGTCCTCGCAGTAGCCGCAGAAGATGCAGCGGGAGAAGTTGATGCGGAAGAGCTCGGGGTAGCGCCGCCCGTGCTCGTCCTCGGTGGCCTGCAGGGCGATGCAGTCCACCGGGCACGCCACCGCGCACAGGTAGCAGGCCACGCAGCGCTCCTCGCCGTCGGGATCGCGCGTCAGCACGATGCGGCCGCGCCACCGCGGGGGCGCATAGGGCCGCTCCTCCGGGTACTGCACGGTCTCCCGCGGGCGGAAGAGGTGCAGGAAGACGAGCCACAGGCTGCGGAGAATGCTGATCATCCCGACCTCGCCACGACCACGGCCCCGGTGACCGCCAGGTTGAGGAGGGCCAGGGGCAGCATCAGCTTCCAGGCGAAGTGCACGAGCTGGTCGTAGCGCGGCCGGGGCAGGGACGCCCGCAGCAGCACGAACAGCAGCACGAACACCGACGTCTTGATGGCGAACCACACAAGCGGCGGCAGGAACGGACCCAGCCATCCGCCGAAGAACAGGGTGGCGATGAGCGCCGACGTGAAGACGATGGCGGCGTACTCCCCGACGAAGAACATGCCGAACTTCATGCCCGAGTACTCCGAGTGATAGCCGGCCACCAGCTCGGCCTCCGACTCGGGGAGGTCGAAGGGCAGGCGGTGGGCCTCGGCGACCCCGGCCACCATGAAGACCAGGAAGCCGAAGAACTGGGGCACCACGAACCACAGGTGGCGCTGGGCCTCGACGATGTCCGAGAGGTTGAAGGAGCCGGCGATGATCACCGTCCCCATCAGGGAGAGGCCCATGAAGACCTCGTAGCTGAGCATCTGGGCCAGCGCCCGCATCCCGCCGATGAGGGCGTACTTGTTGTTGGACGACCAACCCGCGAGGACGATGCCGTACACCGCCACCGCCGCCATGGCCAGGAAGTAGAGCACCCCTACGTTGAGATCGCTGACCACGATGGTGGCGGTGAAGGGGATGACGGCGAAGGACATGAGGATCGCCATGAGTCCGATGGCGGGGGCGCCGATGAACACCCAGCGGTCGGCGAAGGGCGGGATCCAGTCCTCCTTGAAGAAGATCTTGACCATGTCCGCCAGCACCTGGGCGAGGCCGAAGGGTCCGGTTCGGTTGGGGCCCCATCGGTCCTGCCACAGGCCCAGCATCCGGCGCTCCACCCAGATCAGGAGCGCGGCCAGGTTGAGGACCACGAACAGGACCCCGAGGGCGATGACGACGGTCCAGAGGGGGTCCCTCACGAGCGCTCCTCCCGTCCCAGCACGGCCACCGCCGGGAGCTCCAGGGCCGGGACGCCGGACACGCCCACGGGCACCAGTGCCAGCCCCCGGGGCAGATCCGATCGCAGCGCCGCCGGCAGCTCGAGCACCACGTCACCCACCGTGAGGCGGGCAGTGCTCCCCTCCTTGAGACCCGCCTCCTCGGCGTCCTCGCGGTTGAGCGCGACATAGGGATGGGGAGCCAGCTCCGCGACGCCCGGGGCCAGCGCGCTCAGCTCCTCCGACCCGAAGATGTGGGTCGCCGGCAGCAGCTGCAGCTCGCCCGCGGCACGGGGCTGGGGCCACGCGGGCAGGTCCCGGTACTCGGGCCGCTCACTGGTGTCGGGCGTGATCAGGCGCACACCGGGATCTCCGCCCCGCAGGGGCCCGCCGATCTCCTCCTGGAACGCGTTGACCGACTGGATGGAGTTCCATCCCGGCGCCCAGAAGTAGGGGTTGAGCGCCGGCGGGGGATGACCGGCGAAGCCCTCCATGGAGAACGCCAACGCGGAGTCCGGGTCCCGCGGTGGCCGGGGCTCGTGCACATCCACGTCCGCGTGGAGCGCCGTGCGCCCGCTCCGTCGCAGCGGCTGCCGGGGCACCTTCTGGCCCACCAGCCGGACATCGGCGGAGGGCGCCGCATCGACCGCGGCGGCCAGCGCCGGCACCTCCTCGGCCAGGCTCTTCAGCACGTCATCCAGGGCGGACCACCGTGCCTCGCTCATGACCTCCAGCGCCACCGCCAGGTCCTGCAGCCAGCGCCACCCCGACCGCACCGCGCCCGCCGGCTCCATGGCCGCGAAGGACCGCTGCGCCCGTCCCTCGTTGTTGACCAGCGTGCCCGCGGCCTCGGCGAAGGTCGCCGCCGGGAGGGCGACGCCCGCGCGCTCCACGGTCGGAGTGCGCAGGTGGTCGAGCACCACCACCTCGGCGGCCCCGGCGACGAGCGCATCGGCCAGGGCGGAGCTGGTCCTGAAGATGTCGGCCTCGACCACCACGATCCCCACCCGCTCCCCGGCGTTGACCGCCTCCAGGGCATCCGCCAGGCCGCGCGGACCGAGCAGGGCCGCACCCATGGAGTTGGCCTCCGGCACGGTGAGAAGCACCGAAGCATGTCGCTCCAGGGCCCGGCAGATGTTGGCCGCGGCCCTCAGGATCGCCTCGCTGCCGAGGCTCGTGCCGGCCACGATGAGGGGCCGGTGCGCACTGCGGAGGACGTCGGCGATGTGGTGCGCCAGCTCCTGGTCCGCCTCGTCGAGGTCGTCCACCCCGGGTGCGTGGAGGTCGAGCATGCGCGCCACCGTGAAGCCGAGGCGGGCGATGTCCTCCGGCCCGCCGCGGCGAACGGCGGTTGCGAGGGGGTCCAGCTTGGTGGCCGCCGGGGTCAGGATGAACAGCGTGCCCCGCCGGTCGCCGAGGGCGTTGCGCACCGCGGCGTCGTGCCACCGCGGCAGGCCGAGGGAGTCGACGAAGCCGATGGCCGCACGCTCGATCCCCCGGCGAACGGCCAGGCCGGCCCTGGGCGCGGTGTTGATCAGGTCCTCGCCGAGCACCAGCACCGCGTCCGCCTCCTCCACCCGGCGGAGGTCGGCGATCTCCGCGGGGCCGTCCGCGAGCACCTCCGCCACCACCCGGACCGCGTCCGCCTGCTGCGGCCCCAGGCTCACGAAGAAGCCGTCTCCCCCCACCAGCGTCCGCAGGGCGAAGTTGGTCTCCAGGGAGGCGCGGGCGGAGCCGATGCCGAGGATGCGGTCGCAGCCCGCGAGGCGGCGGGCCGCCTCGGCGACGGCCTCCTCGCCACTGACCGTCGAGCGCTCCCCGTCGGCCGCCACCACCGGTTCGAGGAGGCGGCGGTCGGAGTTGACGAACTCGTAGCCGAAGCGCCCACGGTCGCACAGGAAGTAGCCGTTGATCTCGTGGTGGTAGCGGTTGACGATGCGGCGCAGGCTGCCCATGCGCTCCCCGGCCGTGATGTTGCAGCCCAGGCCGCAGTGCGCGCACACCGAAGGCGCCATCTGCAGGTCCCACTTGCGCGTGTAGTGGCGCTTCAGGGTCTTGTCGGTGAACACCCCCGTGGGGCAGACCTCCACCAGGTTGCCGCTGAACGGGCTTTCGAGCACCCCGTCCTCATGGCGGCCGAAGTAGACGTGGTCGTGGGCAGCGAAGACGTCCAGATCCTCCCCTCCCGCGTAGTGGCGGTAGAAGCGGACGCAGCGGTAGCACTGGATGCAGCGGTTCATCTCGTGGTTGAGGAAGGGGCCGAGGTACTGGTTGCGGTAGGTCCGCTTGGGGAAGCGGGTGCGCCGGTAGGCGTGGCCGGTCATCACCGTCATGTCCTGGAGATGGCACTCTCCGCCCTCGTCGCAGACCGGACAGTCGTGGGGGTGGTTCTCCATCAACCACTCGATGACCTGGGCGCGGAACGCCACCGCCTCGGGGTCCGCGACGGAAATGCGCATGCCGTCCTCGACCCCGGTCATGCACGCCATGACGATCTTCCCCTGCTCGTCGTCCTCATCCGCGAACTGCTTGATGGCGCACTGCCGGCAGGCCCCCACCGACCCCAGCGCCGGGTGCCAGCAGAAGTACGGCAGGTCCATCCCCAGCTGCAGGCAGGTGTGCAGGAGGTTCTCCCCCTCCTCGACCTCGAAGGAGACACCGTCGATGGTGATGGTGACCATCCTCAGGCGCCCCTTCCACCGCTCATCCGCGCCATGGGCAGCCTCCCTCAGCGAGGTGACGCTCGAAGTCGTCGCGGTAATGCTCGAGCCCGCTGCGCAGGGGCTCCATGGCGCCCGGGGCGAGGGCGCAGAAGGTGGTCCCCATGGTGATGCGCCGGACGTGGTCGCCGAGCACCTCCAGGTCCTCGGGCCTGCCGTCGCCCTCCTCCAGGGCCTCCAGGATGCGGACGATCCATGGCAGCCCCTCCCGGCAGGGCGTGCACCAGCCGCAGGACTCTCGGGCGAAGAAGCGCTCCAGGTTCAGCACCATGCCCACCGGACACGTGTGGTCGTCGAGGACGATGAGGTTGCCGGTGCCGAAGCTGGCGCCGATCTCGTGCAGGCTGCCGAAGTCCAGCGCCTGGTCCATCTGGTCGGCGGTGAGGAACGCGGTCGAGGCGCCGCCCGGCAGCACCCCCTTCAAGGCGTAGCCGTCCTGCATCCCGCCGGCGTGCTCCTCCAGAACCTCACCCAGGGTGGTGCCCAGGGGCAGCTCCCACGACCCGGGCCGCCGCACCCGCCCGCTCACCCCGTAGATCTTGGTCCCGCCGTCCTTCACCCGGCTCAGCCCCTTGTACCAGTCGGCCCCATGGAGCAGGATGTGGGGCACGTTGCACAGGGTCTCGACGTTGTTGACCGTGGTCGGCCGCCCCCACAGACCCACCTGCGCGGGGTAGGGCGGTTTGGCCCGGGGGATGCCCCGGCCGCCCTCCAGCGAGGTGAGCAGCGCCGTCTCCTCCCCGCAGATGTAGCGCCCGGCCGAGGTGTGGAGGTGCACCTCCAGGTTGAAGGAGCTGCCGAAGATGCCCTTGCCGAGGTAGCCGGCCCCCTCGGCCTCGCCGATGGCGCGCTCCAGGCGGGCGGCCGCGAGCTTGTACGCCCAGCGCAGGAAGATGTACGCCACCTCCGCCTGGATGGCGAAGGAGGCGATGATGATGGCCTCGATGAGCTGATGGGGATCGCCCTCCATGAGGAAGCGGTCCTTGAACGTGCCGGGCTCCATCTCGTCGGCGTTCACCGCCAGGTAGCGGGGCCGCCGGGCATCCTGGTCCGGAGGCGGCATGAAGCTCCACTTGACGCCCGTGGGGAAGCCCGCCCCGCCCCGTCCCCGCAGGGACGAGTCCTTGACCTCGGACACGACGTCCTGAGGGGTCATCTCGCGGACCGCCTTGCGCGCCGCCTCATAGCCGCCGTGCTGCTCGTACTCGGCGAGCCACATGGGCTCTCCACCGCGACGGATCCTGGAGGTGAGGGGCCGCTCCATCACTCCTCCGCTGGCTCCGCGTAGCGGTCCAAGATGTGGTCCAGGTCGTCCGCGTCCACGTTCTCGTGCAGGTCGTCGTCCACCATCAGCGCCGGCGAGGAGTCGCAGGCCCCCAGACAGGGGGTGGGCAGGAGCGTGAACCGTCCGTCGGGCGAGGTACCACCGAGGTCCGTCTGCAGGCGATCCCGGAGGACCTCCAGGAGCCGGTCGTAGCCGAGCGTCCAGCACGCCACCCCGTCGCAGATCTGCACCACGTGCCTTCCCGTGGGGCGGCGGTGGATCTGGTTGTAGAAGGTGGCGATGCCGTCCAGCTCCGCGGTGGACATGTCGAGGATCTCCGCCACGTCCGCCAGGGCCTCGTCCGACACCCACCCGCGCTCCTTCTGCACGATCTTCAGCGCCTCCACCGACAGGGCACGACGGTTCGGGTAGCGCTCCAGCTCCTGCTCGATGCGCTGGCGTTCGGCGTCGCTCAGCATCCCACTCTCCTCAGCGATCCACGTCTGCGAGCACGAAGTCGATGCTGCCCAGAATGGCCAGCAGATCGGCCACCGTGTGGTCCCGGCACATCAGGGGCAGGAACTGCATGTGCGGGAAGGAGGGCGTCCTGATGCGGGTGCGATAGGACTCCACCCCTCCGTCCGAGACCAGGAAGTAGGCGGTGCCCCCTTTGCTCGCCTCGACCAGGACCGCCCCTTCTCCGGCCGGGATCACCGGACCCCAGCTCACCCCGAGGAAGTGGGTGATCAGGGTCTCGATGTCATACATGGTGTGCCGCTCCTTCAGGGGCGGCGTGGCCAGGTGGTGGCGGCTCTTGTACTCCCCCTCGGGCATGCCGTCCACGCACTGCCTGATGATGCGCATGCTCTGGCGCATCTCCTCCACCCGCACCACCGCCCGGTCGTACACGTCGCCCCGGTCGGCGGTGGGGATGTCGAACTCGAAGTTCTCGTACCCTGCGTAGGGACGCTTCTTGCGGAAGTCCCAGTCCAGCCCGCAGGCGCGCAGCCCGGGGCCGGTCACGCCCCACTCGATGGCCTCACCCACGGTGTAGGCGCCGACACCCACCGAGCGGGCGCGGACGATGCGGTTGCGCATCATCATCTTGTCGTACTGGTCGAGGCGCGGGCCGAGGTAGGTGAGGAACGAGCGCACCATGCCGTCCCACCCGGCGGGCAGGTCCTGGGCGACGCCGCCGATCCGGAACCAGTTGGGGTGCATGCGGTCGCCGCAGATGGCGGAGATGATGTCCAGGGCCCGGTCACGGTCGGCGAAGGTGTAGAAGACCGGGGACATGGCCCCGAGGTCCTGGAGGAAGGTGCCGTACCACACCAGGTGGCTGATGATCCGGAAGATCTCGCACAGCATGACCCGGATGACCTGGGCCCGCTCCGGCACCTGGATGCCGGCGAGCTGCTCCACCGCCATCACGTAGGGGAGGTTGTTGAGCACGCCACCCAGGTAGTCGATGCGGTCGGTGTAGGGGATGAACGTGTGCCAGGACTGCCGCTCCCCCATCTTCTCGGCGCCGCGGTGGTGGAAGCCGATCTCGGGGACGGCGTCGAGGATGTTCTCACCGTCGAGCTGGAGCACCACGCGCAGCACGCCGTGGGTCCCCGGGTGTTGGGGCCCCAGGTTGAGGAACATGAAGTCGGTGTCCTCACCCCCGCGCTCCATGCCCCACTCCTCGGGCACGAAGCGCATCGCCTCCTGCTCCTCGTCGGCCAGCTCGTCGTCCATGGAGAAGGGGCCCATCTCCGTGGCGCGGGCGGGGTGCTCCTTGCGGAGGGGATGCCCCTTCCAGGTGCGGGGCATGAGGATCCGGTACAGGTTGGGGTGGCCGTCGAAGCGGACCCCGAACATGTCCCAGGCCTCGCGCTCGTACCAGTTGGCGGCCGGCCACACCCCGGTGGCGGTGGGGAGCGTCGCCTTGTCTTCGGCGAGCGCCACCTTGACCCGCACGTCCGTATTGCGCTCGAGGGACAGCAGGTGGTACAGGACCGTGAAGTCGCTCGCCGGCTGCCCCTCGCGGTGCCGTCGGCTGCGCTCGTCGATCACGGTCAGGTCGTAGAGCATGGGGAAGGGCTGATGCACCCCTTCCTTGAGGAACGTGAGGACATCCACGACCGTGCCGGCGTCGATCCAGACCGTAGGGACCCCATCTCTCGCGGCCTGCTCGGTGACGGCCTCGTCACCGAACCGACCCCGCAGCTCGTCGGCCACGGTCGCGACGGCGTCGCTCATTCCACACCGTCCGGGGACGCGATCTCCGACATCCTGCTCCGCTCCTCGTGCTTGAGGTCGCGACGTGCGGGCATCCTCGGGCGCTCCACGTTCTGCGGGCCGACCACCCAGCTCAGGGGCCGCTTCTCCTTGCCCACCGCGTCCCGCAGCAGGAGGAGCCCCTCCATGAAGGCCTCGGGCCGCGGGGGGCAACCCGGAACGTACACGTCGACCGGCAGGAAGGAGTCCACGCCCTGGACCACGCTGTAGATGTCGTACATGCCGCCCGAGTTGGCGCACGAGCCCATGGAGATCACCCAGCGCGGCTCCATCATCTGCTGGTAGAGGCGCCGGATGATCGGCGCCATCTTGAGGAAGACCGTGCCGGCGATCACCATGACGTCGGCCTCCCGGGGCGTGCCGCGGATCACCTCCGCCCCGAAGCGGGCGATGTCGTGCCGGGCGGTCAGGCTCGTGGCCATCTCCACGTAGCAGCAGGAGAGCCCGAAGTTGAACGGCCACATGGAGTTCTTGCGCCCCCAGGCGAGCAGGTCCTGGAGACGGCTGAGGGCGATCAGCCGACCCACCAGCCGGTCGAGGGACCTGGAGCGCTCCAGCGGCTCCAGGAAGTCCGGCTGCGGGCGGTCGTGGGCCATGGGCTCAGTCTCCCTCCTCGTCCTGCCTCCCCCGCAGGCGGGGGCCGAAGTCCAGCGCGCCGACCCGCCACTCGTACGCCAGGGCGATGACCAGGACGCCCAAAAACGCGAGGGCGCCGAAGTAGCCCGGCCACCCGAGCTCGCGCAGGGCGACCGCCCACGCGTACAGGAACACCGCCTCCAGGTCGAAGAGGACGAACAGCATCGCCACCATGTAGAAGTGCGGGGAGAACCTGAGACGTGCATTGCCCGTGGAGACGATGCCGCACTCGTAGGGGTCGTCGGTGGCGTGGTCCTCGTGCCGCGAGCCCAGAACGTAGGAGCCCGCCACCATCAGCAGCACCAGCAACAGCACCGCCGCTCCGTAGATCGCCAGGGCACCGAGTGGGTTCACCGTCTTCCTCGCCTGTCCGAAATCTCCCAGTTCCACGTGTGCGGACGACTCTTGACTGATCAGAACAGGGCAACCGCACTGAGTGTGGACCAGCCTTCCCCCTCCCGGGACCGTCTCGGTCCCGCATCTCGCCATGGGGGAAACCCCCACTCCCCCGCTTCGGTGCTCGTGACATGACAGAACATCCAGGTGCGGTTCGCGTATAGTAGACCGGCCGGTCGAACCGAATGACTGGACCGTGGAGTTTGTCGGCATGCCCCGTCCTCGCTTCGCCAAGCTGAAAGCCATCCGACGCGACGCCCTCCTCGATCTCGCCGCGGAGGAGTTCGCAGCCCACGGTTTCGCCGCCGCGTCGCTCAATCGGGTGCTCGAACGGGCCGGGTTCAGCAAAGGCGCCTTCTACTACTACTTCGACGACAAGGCGGACCTCCTCACCGCGGTCCTCGAACGTTCCTGGGAGGTGCTCCTCCCCGCGAGTGGGGTGGACCTCGCGGAGCTCGACGCCCGCACCTTCTGGCCCACCATTGAACGTCTCTTCGTCGAGATGCTCGCCCGCACCCAACAACACCCGTGGGTCAGCGGGATCGGCAGGCTGATCTACCACCCGCCGGCGGAGGCAGGGGTGCAAGGCCTCGTCGCAGAACAGCTCCGCCGGGCGCGGACCTGGCTCGGTGCGCTGCTGGCGCGCGGCCGCGCCCTCGACGTGGTCCGGTCCGATCTCCCGGACGGGCTCCTCATGTCCATGACCTTCGCGGCCTTCGAGGCCGCCGACCGTTGGCTGGTGGAGCACTGGGAGGAGCTGGACCGGGAATCCCTGGCCGACATGGCAGACCGCCTCTTCGCGACGCTCCGGCGGATCGTCGCCCCGGCGCCATGATCGGGAGAACGCCATGACCACACACCCTGTCCTTCTGTGGCTCTATGTACTCAACGCGACGCTCCTCATCGCCCACGAGGTCGACTCCGCCTACTGGAAGGAGTGGCGTCTCTTCTGGGGGCTCCTGGGGCCACGGCAGCAGCCCTTGCCGGACCGCGTCGGTGCCCCGCTGTTCGTCCTGCTCCATCTCCCGATAGTGGGGGCCGTCCTGTGGGGCCTCCTGGAGGTCGCCCGTCACACCACCGCAGGGCTTGTGATGTCACTCGCCCTCGGTGCGAGCGGGCTGTTCGCATGGACCGTGCACACGCTCTTCATCCGCGCCGGCCATCCCGAGTTCCGGACCGCGGTCTCACAGGCGGTCCTGTGGGGATCGCTGGCCGTTTCCGGCGCCCAGCTGGTCGCCGCTTCGGCGGCGCTCATGGGCTGAGGGACCCCACCATGTCAGGCCCCCATCCCGCCCACCCACCAGGACCCGGCGCGACGCCATCGGCGCCGGTTTTCGAGGTCCGTCGCGTGTGCAAGGTGTACCTCATGGGCGAGGTGGAGGTGCATGCGCTCCGCGGCGTGGACCTCGACCTCGCCGAGGGCGAGCTGGTGGTCCTCCTCGGCCACTCCGGGAGCGGCAAGTCGACCCTGCTCAACATCGTCGGCGGTCTCGACGTGCCCACCTCGGGCACGGTCCGCTATCGCGGCCGTGAGCTCACGGGGGCCGACGAGCACGAGCTGACCGCCTACCGCCGCCACAACGTGGGCTTTGTCTTCCAGTTCTACAACCTGATCCCGAGCCTGACCGCGCTGGAGAACGTGGAGCTGGTGACCGAGATCGCCGACGAGCCCATGGCGGCCCGCGACGCCCTCGAGCTGGTGGGCCTCGGCGACCGCAGCGACCACTTCCCGGCCCAGATGTCGGGGGGCGAGCAGCAGCGCGTGGCCATCGCCCGCGCCATCGCCAAGCGCCCCGATGTCCTCCTCTGCGACGAGCCCACCGGAGCGCTGGACATCGCCACGGGAGTCCTGGTTCTGGAGGCCCTGGAGAACGTGAATCGGGAGCTGGGGGCCACCGTCGCCCTCATCACCCACAACGCCGCCATCGGCGACCTGGCCGACCGGGTGGTGACCCTGTCGGACGGCAGGATCACGGGGGAGCGCCGCAACCCCCAGCGCCGGTCACCCCGGGAGATCCAGTGGTGAGGCTGCGGGCCCTGGACCGCAAGCTGCTGCGCGACCTGTGGCGCCTCAAGGGCCAGGCCCTGGCCATCGCCGCGGTCATCGCCTCGGGGATCGCGCTGTTCGTGCTCATGCTCTCCACCTTTCAGTCCCTGGACCTCACCAGGCGCATCTACTACGAGCGCTATCGCTTCGCCGACGTGTTCGACTCCCTGAAACGGGCTCCCCTGTGGGTGGCGGACGAGATCGCCGACATCCCCGGGGTGGCGCAGGTGCAGACCCGGGTGGCGGTGGACGTCACCGTGGACATGGCCGACATGACGCAGCCGGTCACGGGACACCTCGTGTCCATTCCGTCCGAACGCCAGCCCGTCCTCGACCGCCTCTTCCTCCGCCGCGGCCGCTGGATCGAGCCCGGCCGCGACGACGAGATCCTGGTCAGCCATCGCTTCGCCGCGGCTCACGATCTGCAGCCGGGGTCCACCCTGGCTGCCGTCATCAACGGCCGCAAGCGGACCCTGACCGTGGTCGGTATCGCCCAGTCCCCGGAGTACGTGTACAGCATCCGGCCCGGGGCCCTCTTCCCGGACGATGCGCTGTACGGCGTCATGTGGATGGGCCGCCGCCCCCTGGCCTATGCCTTCGACATGGACGGCGCCTTCAACGACGTGGTCCTGAGCCTCGAGCACGGCGCGCCCACCGAGGAGGTCATCTCCCGCCTCGACCGCCTGCTCCGCCCCTACGGCGGGCTGGGCGCCATCCCCCGCTCACAGCAGATCTCCGACTTCTATCTGGAGAGCGAGCTCGCCGGGCTGCGGGCCATGGGCGCCATCGTGCCGCTGGTCTTCCTGGGGGTGGCGGCATTCCTCCTCAACGTCGTGCTGTCCCGGCTCGTCACCATGCAGAGGCAACAGATCGCGGCCATGAAGGCGTTGGGGTACAGCAGCGCGCAGGTGGGATGGCACTACGTCAAATGGAGCCTCATCATCGCCGCCGTGGGGGCCGTGGTCGGTGTCGCTCGTCGGTGCCTGGCTGGGCGTCCGAGATGACGCAGATGTACACGCGGTTCTTCAGCTTCCCCATCCTGCGCTACCGCCTGGCGCCCTCGGTCGTGGTCCACGGCCCTCGCCGTGTGCCTCGCGGCCGCCGTGCTGGGCCCTGTGGCCGCGGTGCGCCGGGCCGTGCGGCTGCCTCCCGCCGAGGCCATGCGCCCCCAGCCTCCCACCGTCTACCGGCAGAGCGTGCTGGAACGCGTCGGGCTGGGACGCGTCCTCTCGCAGCCGTCACGGATCCTGCTCCGCAACCTCCAGCGCCGACCGGGCCGCACGGCCCTGTCGGTGGCGGGCATCGCCTGCGGAGGGGCCATCATGATCGTTGGCACCTTCACCATCGACGCCATGGCGGTGATGAACCAGGTCCATTTCTTCGTGGCGCAGCGCTTCGACGTGATGGTGAGCTTCACGGAGCCCCGTTCCCACCGCGCCCTCTCCGAGGTCCGGCGCCTGCCCGGGGTCGTGGCCGGCGAAGGGTTCCGGGCGGTGCCCGCCCGCCTGCGCTTCGGTCCCCGCCACCGGAACGTCACGATCACCGGCCTCGACCCCGCCAGCCCGCTGTACCGCGTGGTCGACGATCGGGCCCGCAAGGTGGTGGTCCTGCCGCCCTCCGGGCTGGTGCTCAACGACGAGCTCGCCAGCCTCCTGGGAGTCCAGCGCGGGGACACGGTCACCGTGGAGGTGCTGGAGGGGCGCCGGCCGGTGCGTCGGATCGTGGTCCAGGACGTCGTCGTGCAGTACCTGGGCACCACCGCGTACATGTCCATCCACGCCCTGCACCGCCTCATGGACGAGGGGGGCACCTTGAGCGGGGCCTACCTGCAGGTGGACGCGGACTCGTCGGACCGCCTGTTCCAGCGCCTCAAGAACCTCCCCGCCGTGGCCGGGGTGATGATCAAGCACGCCGCCGTGGAGAGCTTCCGCACGACCCTCGGCGAGACCATCGGCAAGGTCCGCGTGGTGATGATCGTCTTCGCCGCCATCATCGCCTTCGGGGTGGTGTACAACACCGCGCGCATCTCCCTCTCCGAGAGGGCGCGCGAGCTCGCGACCCTCCGCGTCATCGGCTTCCGGCGCTCGGAGATCGCGTACATCCTGCTGGGCGAGCTGGCCGTGGTGGCGGTGATCGCGGTGCCTCTGGGCATGCTCCTCGGCTACGGGCTCGCCGGGGCCACCGCCAGCGCCTACCACACCGAGGTGTACCGGCTTCCCCTCATCGTCCTGCCGCGCACCTTCGCCCTGGCGGCCATCACGGTGCTGGCGGCGACCATGATCTCGGCCCTGGTGGTCAGGCGCCGGCTCCAGCGCCTCGACCTGATCGCCGTTCTCAAGACTCGGGAGTGACCCATGGACCTCAACAAGCCCAGTTTCCGGCGGATCGTCGTCTGGGGCGGCATCGCGGTCATCGGCATCGCCGCCCTCATCGTGGCCCTCCTGCCCAGCCCGGTGACGGTGGAGGAGGGCGCGGTGGCCCGCGGGCCCCTGGCGGTCACCGTGGACCACGAGGGCAAGACCCGGGTGCGGGAGCGCTACGTGGTCTCGGCCCCGGTGACGGGTCAGGTGCTCCGGATCGAGCTCGAGCCCGGGGATCCGGTGAGCGCGGGTGAGACCGTGCTCGCCACCTTCGTGCCAGGCGATCCCACACCGCTGGACGCCCGCAGCCGGGAGGAGGCCCAGGCCCGCCTCGGAGCGGCCCGGGCCGCGCTCGCGGCGGCCAAGGGTCAACGGGACCAGGCCCAGGCCCAGGCCCGGTTCGCCACCTGGGAGCTGGAGCGGCTCGAGGACCTGGCGCGCAGGGACGTGGCCTCCCACGAGGACCTCGAGCGAGCCAGGGCCGATGCCAAGAGCCGCTCGGACGCGCTGGCGGCCGCCGACGCCGGGGTGGAGCAGGCGACGCACGAGCTGGCCGCAGCCCGCGCCACGCTGCTCGAGCACGGAGGTGGCGACCGGGGATCGAGGCCCACCCTCGACATCCACGCGCCCGTCACCGGCGTCGTCCTGCAACGCTTCCAGGAGAGCCGCGCCGTGGTCCAGGCGGGCGCGCCCCTGCTGGCCCTGGCGGACCTGGACGGGCTCGAGATCGTGTCGGACTACCTGTCCAGCGACGCGGTGAGGGTGGCGGCCGGGATGCCGGTCCAAGTGGAGCGCTGGGGCGGGGACGGCACCCTCTCGGCCCGCGTCTGGCGGGTCGAGCCTTACGGTTTCGAGAAGACCTCCGCCCTCGGCGTGGAGGAGCAGCGGGTCAACGTCATCTCCCGCTTCGACGAGCCCCGCCGGGCCTGGGAGGGCCTGGGGGACGGCTATCGGGTCGAGACCAGGATCGTGATCTGGCAGAGCGACAGTGTGCTCACGGTGCCCACGGGCGCCCTCTTCCGGCATGGGCAGAGCTGGGCGGTGTTCCGGGTCTCGGGCGGGAGGGCCCGCCTCACCGAGGTTGCCGTCGGCCACCGCAACGAGGTCGACGCGGAGATCACGTCGGGCCTTCAGGAGGGGGACCGGGTGGTCCTCTACCCCCCGGACCAGGTCGCCGACGGCACCCGCGTGCGAGCGCGGTCCTCCTGACGCGGCGCAGTGGCTCCCCTCCCGGTGGCGCGCAGCGGGCTCAGCGCCTCACCACCGGCGAGGGATGTCCTCCACCACCCGGTAGGTGTCGCGGGCGATCAGGAGCTCCTCGTCGGTGGGGATGACCCACGCCTTCAGGGTCGCTTCCGCGGTGCTGATCTCCCCCGGCTCGCCGGCGGCCAGGCCGGCGTTCCGCTCCCGATCGAGCACCACGCCCATGGCTTCCAGACCGGTGCAGATGCGCTCGCGCACCGGGGCGGCGTTCTCGCCGATGCCGCCGGTGAAGACGATGGCATCGGCGCCACCCATCTCCGCGTAGTACGCGCCGATGTAGTGCTTCACCCGGCGGCAGAAGACATCGATGGCGAGACGGGCGCGGCGGTCGTCGTTCTCCGCCTCCTCGGCCAGGAGGTCGCGCATGTCGGAGGTGAGGCCGGACAGGCCGAGCAGGCCGGAGCGCTTGTTGAGCATGTTGTCGACCTCGTTGATGTCGACACCCTCCTTGTGCATGAGGAACTCGATGAGGGAGGGATCGATGTCGCCGGAGCGGGTCCCCATCACCAGGCCCTCCAGGGGCGTGAAGCCCATGGAGGTGTTGAGCGATCGTCCGCCCTTGATGGCGCAGGCCGAGGCGCCGTTGCCCAGGTGCAGGGTGATGATGTCCACCTGGTCCGGCTCCAGGTTGTTGAGCTTGCGGTAGCGGTAGGCGATGTACCGGTGCGAGGTGCCGTGGAACCCGTAGCGGCGCATCCCGTAGCGGCGGTAGTACTGGTAGGGGATGGCGTAGAGGTAGGAGTCCTCGGGCATCGTGGAGTGGAAGGAGGTGTCGAAAACCGCCACCTGGGGCACCCCGCCGCCGAGCAGCTCCATGGCCACCCGGATGCCCTTCAGGTTGGCGGGGTTGTGCAGGGGCGCCAGGTCGATGCAGTCCTCGATGCCGTCCAGCACCGCGTCGTCGATGCGGGCCGAGCGCTGGAAGCGCTCCCCTCCGTGCACCACCCGGTGGCCCACGGCGTGGATATCGCCCAGGGTCCTGATGTGCTGAATCTGGGAGTCCGGCGACACGATCCAGCGCAGGATGCGGTCGATGGCCGCCCGGTGGTCTCCCAGGGGCTCCGCGTGGCGCTGCTTGCTCCTCCCCGTGGCCTGGAAGGTGAGGACCGCCTGCGACCCGATGCGCTCCATCAGGCCCCACGCCAGCTTGCGGTCGCCGTCCGACGCGATGAGGTCCGTGTCCGTCTGGATGATCTGGAACTTGACCGTCGAGGATCCGCAGTTGAGAACGAGGATGTTCACGCCGCCTCCCCGGCGCCGCCGCTTCTGGCGCGGCGCGCCGGGGGCATGATAGATCCCCCCCCCGACCGCCGGCAACGCCACGCGTCAGGGAGGAAGGGGCCCCGGCGCCCACGCTGCCGCCGCATCGTGGCAATGATTGCCATGGTGCGGCATCAGCGGTTAGACTGTACCGAGAGGTGACCCATGGTTCCAGCAGCGCCCACCTCCGCCGACTTCGACACCGACGTGGCGATCATCGGCTCCGGCTTCGGTGGCTCCGTGGCCGCCCTGCGCCTGTCCGAGAAGGGGTACCGCGTCACCGTCCTGGAGAAGGGCAAGCGCTGGCGCCCGGAGGACTTCCCCACCACCAACTGGAACATCCCGCGGTCCTTCTGGCTCCCCCGCCTCGGCTGCACCGGGATCTGGGCGCTGCGGCTCTTCCGCGAGGCGTTGGTGCTGCACGGGGTTGGCGTGGGCGGCGGCAGCCTGCTGTATGCCAACACCCACCTCGAGCCCAACCCCACCCTCTGGGACGACCCCCGCTGGAAGGAGCTGGAGGACTGGCGCGGCGTCATGCCGGCCCACTACGCCACCGCCCGGCGCATGCTGGGCTCGGTCCCGAGCCCCCGTACCGGCGCCGGCGACGAGGCGCTGCGCCGCGCCGCCGAACGCAAGGGCCTCGGCGACACCTTCCACCCCACCAGCGTCGGCGTCTTCTTCGGCGAGCCCGACGTCGAGGTGGAGGACCCCTACTTCGAGGGCAGCGGGCCCCGGCGGCGCGGCTGCGTGTGGTGCGGCGCGTGCATGATCGGCTGCCGCTACGCGGCCAAGAACACCCTCGACCTCAACTACCTGTGGTTGGCCGAGGGGCTCGGCGCTCAGGTCGTGCCCGAGACCGAGGTCAGCCTCATCGAGCCCCTCGAGGGAGGCGGCTACGCCCTGCGCTGGCGGCGCTCCACCGGCCTCGCGGCGCGCGAGCGGGGCGTCCTGCGCGCCCGCAAGGTGGTGGTCTCCGGCGGGGTGCTCGGCACCGTGCCGCTCCTCGCCGACTGCAAACGCAGGGGCGCCCTCCCCTGGATCTCGGACCAGGTGGGGAACTTCGTGCGCACCAACTCCGAGGCCCTGCTCGGCATCACTTCGCGCAGCATGGACGACCTCTGGGAGGGCATCTCCATCCAGGCCGAGGTCCACGTGGACGAGCGCACCCGCATGGAGATGGTCCACTTCCCCAAGGGCTCCGACGTGCTCATGACCCTCGGCACCATCCTCACTGACGGGGGCCGGGGCATACCCCGCCAGCTCCGCTGGCTTGGGAACGTGGTCCGCCACCCCCTGCAGAGCCTGTTCGTGGCCAAGCCCTGGGGCAAGGCCGAGCACTCCCAGGTGCTCCTGGTCATGCAGACCAACGACAACCACACTCGGCTCATCAGGCGGCGCAGCCGGTTGTGGCCCTTCCACCAGACCCTCGCCTCCCGCCCGCCCGCAGGCCAGCATCGCATTCCGTCCTACATCCCGGTGGCCAACGAGGTGGCCCGCGACGTCGGCCGCCAGCTCGACGCGGTCCCCCAGAGCAGCCTCAACGAGGTGCTGCTGGACCAGTCCACCACCGCCCACATCCTCGGCGGCTGCGCCATCGCCCCCACCCCCGAGCGAGGCGTGATCAGCCGCGACTTCGAGGTCTTCGGCCACCCCGGTCTCTACGTCATGGACGCCACCGTCATCGGCGCCAACCTGGGGGCCAACCCGTCCCTGACCATCACCGCCCTGGCCGAGTACGCCTGCGACAAGTTCCCCACCCGCAGCGAGGAGGAGGCCCGCGGCCGGCAATAGCAACGCAGAGACGCGGAGGCGCAGAGCCGCCCACCCCACCCGAAGACTCAACGCAAAGGCGCCAAGGCGCCAAGACGCGAAGCCCCCGCCCACCCTACGCGGGGGCAGCGGCCAGCGGCAGCGTACGGCGGCAGTGTCCGCACTGACCAGCGGCCCTCGACAGAACGGCGCGTGCCTCGGGCGTGCCACTGGTGACACTTTCCCGGAGTGTCG
This sequence comes from uncultured Holophagae bacterium, assembly GCA_963844865.1. Lineage (GTDB taxonomy): Bacteria > Acidobacteriota > Thermoanaerobaculia > Thermoanaerobaculales > Sulfomarinibacteraceae > CAWJPY01. The sequence continues at coordinate 205,531 of CAWJPY010000013.1, read as the reverse complement.
CTTCGCGGCTTCCCCGGCCGCAGGGTCGGGAAAGTGTCAGCGGTGGCAACCTCGGGAAAGGCGTCGAGAGGACGGCACGTCGCGAGAGGCATCACCTCGGGTAGGCCAGACGGCGTGCCAGGCACCCTCTCTGGTGCTCCCAGAGCCTCTCGCCATTCGACGGTCCATGGTCGCTGACGCTGACGCGGATGGCGGCCGCCGTCGCTGCCCCCGATCACTGCCGCGGCCGCTGATCGCAGTCGCTGCCCCTGCAGCCCCGCGCCTCGTCTCCGTGGGCCCCCTCACGGGCGAGCGGCTACAATCCCTCCATGGCCCAGGAGACCTCTCTGTTCGCGGCCGAGCCCCTCGACGCCGGACCGGGCGGGAGCTGCGAGGTGACGGTGGCGCGCGCCCTGTTCACCAACCCGGACAGCGGTTTCGCCGTCGTGCGCGTACGCCGCGATTCCGGGGAGACGTTCACCGCCATCGGACCTCTCCTCGGTGTCCGCGAGGGGGACCGGCTGCGGCTCGCCGGTCGATGGGTGGAGCACCCGCGCTTCGGAAGGCAGCTCGAGGTCTCCACCTACGTGTACCTGGAGCCTGCCACGAAGGAAGGCATCCGCCGCTTTCTTTCCTCGGGCCGGATCCGGGGCATCGGCCCCAAGATGGCCGAGCGCATCGTGGCGCGGTTCGGCGACCGCACCCTGGAGGTCATCGACCGCGAGCCCGAGAAGCTGCGCCGGGTGCGCGGCATCGGCGCCAAGACCCTGGAGCGCATCCGCTCGTCCTGGGAGGCGAGCCGGGGATTGCAGCAGATCATGGTCTTCCTCACCGGCCATGGCCTGCCCCCCGGGGTCGCGGTGAAGGCCCACGCCCGCTACGGGGCAGCCGCCGTGGACGTGGTGCGATCCAACCCCTACCGCCTGGCCGAGGAGGTCTTCGGCGTCGGCTTCCGTACCGCCGACCGCATCGCCCGCGGCCTGGGGCTGCCCGAGGACGCACCCGAGCGCCTGCGGGCGGGGCTGATCTTCGTGCTCGAGGAGTCAGCGCTCGACGGCCACGTCTACCTGCCTCGGCGCGACCTCCTGACCAGGGCCGCCCAGCTCCTGGGCACCGGCGACGATGTGCTGGGGCCGCCCCTGGAGGGCCTGGCCGCTTCCGCCACGGTGGTGGTGGAGTCCATCGGAGACGGCGAGGAGGACGCCATCTACCTGGACCGCCTGCACGGCGCCGAGGTCGCGGTCGCCGAGGGTTTCGAGGCCGTGCTGGGAGCACGTCGAAGGACGCAGCGGCTGAACGTGGCCGCCGCCATCGCCTGGTACGAGCGGCAGGCCGATCTCGACCTCGCCCCGGCCCAGAGGGATGCGCTCGCCGCCGCCCTCACCGAGCCGGCGGTGATCATCACCGGCGGCCCCGGCACCGGCAAGACGACCCTCGTCCGCGGGGTCATCGAGATCCTCGGCCGCAAGGACCAACGGGTGCTCCTCGCCGCCCCCACGGGCCGCGCCGCGAAACGTCTCTCCGAGACCACCCGCGCCGACGCTCGCACCGTCCACCGCCTGCTGGAGTTCAACCCCGCCACCCGCGCCTTCGCCCGCAACGCCGACCACCCCCTGGAGGCCGACCTGCTGGTGGTGGACGAGGTCTCCATGGTGGACGTGGACCTGGCCGCCGCCCTCGTCGCCGCCACGCCCCCGGCATGCCGCGTGGTGCTGGTCGGGGACGCCGACCAGCTCCCCTCGGTGGGGCCGGGCAACGTGCTCGCCGACCTCATCGCCTCCGGCCGGCTGCGGGTGATCCGCCTCGACGAGATCTTCCGCCAGGCCCGGCGCAGCCTCATCGTGGACAACGCCCACCGCATCAACCACGGCGCCATGCCGGTGAGCGGGCGCGATGACGAGGCCGGCGACTTCTACTTCGTCGCCCGCGACGAGGCCCGCGAGGCCGCCGACCTCGTGATCGACTTCGTGGCCAACCGCATCCCCCGCCGCTTCGGCCTCGACCCCGTGGACGACATCCAGGTCCTGGCCCCCATGCACCGCGGCGAGCTCGGGGTGACCACGCTCAACCAGCGCCTCCAGGAGCTCCTGACGCCGCCGGGTCCCGAGCTGGTGTCCGGCTCCCGCCGCTTCCGACCCGGCGACAAGGTCATGCAGCTCCGCAACAACTACGAGCTGGACATCTACAACGGCGACCTGGGGCGGGTGGTGAACGTCGACCTGGAGGAACGGCAGCTCGTGGTCCGCTTCGACGGCCGCCCGGTCATCCTCGGTTCCGCCGAGCTGGAGGAGGTGACCCCCGCCTTCGCCTGCACCATCCACAAGGCCCAGGGCAGCGAGTACCCGGCGGTGGTCATCGCCCTCCACCACTCCCACCACCTCATGCTGCAGCGCAACCTGCTCTACACCGCCGTCACCCGGGGCCGCCGCCTCGTGGTCATCGTGGGCTCCCGGCGCGCCCTCGGCCGGGCCGTCCACAACGCCACCGTCCAGGCCCGTTACACCCGCCTCGCCCAGCGCCTCCGCACCGCCCACACCTGAAGGGCGTCCGGACCACCAGCCCGCATCATCGTCTCCTGCCACGCACCCCTACACACGACCTCCGCCGCCCGAGCTCGCGGACAGCCCCGGGGCGCCGTCGCTGATCACCGTCGCTGCTTGCTGCCCCTGATACTGCCGCTGCCGCCGTCACCCCCCCTGCCGCTGTCCTCCCCGGGGCCGACGGAGATCACGCCGGAGAGGCGGTGGGGTCGGGCGCGCACTCCGAGGTCGTCTGCGGGGCGCTGCCGAAGCGCTGGTAGAGGACCGGCAGCACCAGCAGCGTGAGCAGCGTGGAGGTCACCACGCCGGAGACCACCACCACCGCGAGGGGACGCTGGACCTCGGAGCCCACCCCACTCGCCCACACCATGGGGATGAGACCGAGTGCCGTCGTGGCGGCGGTCATGAGCACCGGGCGCAGACGCAGCTCGGCGCCCTGGAGGATCGCGTCCCGCCGGGACATCCCCTCGGCCTCCAGGTTGCGGAAGAACTCCACCATCACCAGCCCGTTCAGGATGGCGATGCCGAACAGGGCGATGAAGCCCACGGAGGCCGACACCGAGAGGTACAGCCCCGACAGCTTGAGGCCCAGCACCCCGCCCACCAGGGCGAGGGGGATGTTGGCGAGGATGAGGAAGACGGGTCGCGTCTCCCGGAAGTTCAGGTACAGCAGGATGAAGATCAGCAGCAGGGCCACCGGCACCATGACCCTCAGGCGGGCCATGGCCCGCTGCTGCTGCTCGAACTGGCCGCCCCAGGTGACGTAGTAGCCGGTGGGCAGGGGGACACCGTCGGCGAGCCGCTGCTGCGCCTCGGCCACGAAGCCGCCGATGTCGCGCCCCACCACGTTGAGCTCCACCACCAGGCGGCGCTTGCCGTCCTCCCGCGAGATCTGCGCCGGGCCTTCCACCAGGTCCACGTCGGCGACCTCGCGCAGCAGCACCCGCTCGCCGGCGGGGGTGGCCAGGGGCAGCTCGCGGAGGTTGTCGACGTCGGCGGTGAAGGCCCGGGGGAGGCGGACCACGACATCGGTGCGGCGGTCGCCCTCGGGCACGGTGGTGGCCACCTGGCCGCCGATGGCCGTCTCGATGAGCGCCCGCACCTGGGCGACGCTGATGCCGAGGCGGGCCATGCGCGGCCGCTGCATGGTGATCTGCAGGTAGCCGAGCCCCTCCACCGCCTCGGTCTTGACGTCGGCGGCGCCCTCCACGCCGCCGAGCACGGCGGCCATCTCGTCCCCCAGCCGGGCGAGCTCGCCGAGGTCGTCGCCGAACACCTTCACGGCGATCTGCGACTTGACCCCCGACAGGAGCTCGTCCACCCGCATCTGGATCGGCTGGGTGAAGCCGAACTCGACGCCGGGGACGGTGGAGAGCTTGTCGCGCAGGGCCGCCACCAGGCCGGCCTTGGTATCGGCGGTGGTCCACTCCGAGCGCGGCTTCAGCAGCACGTACATGTCGCTCTCGCCCACCCCCATGGGATCGGCCGAGATCTCCGAGCGGCCCGTGCGGCTGACCACGTGGCTCACCTCGGGGACCTCCATGATGGCGCGCTCGATGCGCTGCACCGTGTCGAGGGCCTGGGGCAGGGACACCGAGGGGATCTGGAACGGCTGCACCACCACCGATCCCTCGTCCATGGTGGGCAGGAACTCGGTGCCCAGGGTCGGGGCCACCAGCCCCGCCACGACCAGGAAAGCCAGCGCGACCCCAACGACGATCACGGCGTGGTCGAGGGCCCAGCGGAGCTGGGGCCGGTAGATGCGGCGGACCAGGTCGGCGGGGTGCGGGATGCGGCCGCCGCCGAACACCGGCGTGGGCTTGAGGATGAGGGACGCGAGGGCCGGGATGAGGGTCAGGTTGAGGAGCAGCGCGCAGCCCAGCGCGATGGTGATGGTGTAGGCGAGGGGCGCGAACATCTTGCCCTCCATGCCCTGCAGCGAGGCGATGGGCAGGAAGACGACGATGATCACCGCGACCCCGAACACGATGGGCCGCACGACCTCCACCGCGGCGCGGCGGATCAGGGCGCAGCGGTCTTCGGGTCCGGATCGGGCCTCGCCCAGGAGCCGGACGGCGTTCTCCACCAGGACGATGGCGCCGTCGCCGAGCATGCCGATGGCGATGGCGAGACCCGACAGGGTCATGAGGTTGGCGGACAGCCCCACCAGGTCCATGACCACGAAGGTGGCCAGCGCCGCCACCGGGAGCTGGATCGCCACCAGCAGGGCCGAGCGCAGGTGGCCCATGAAGAAGAGCAGGACCAGCACCACCAGCACCGCGCCCTGGAAGAGGGCGCTCCGCACCGTGCCGAGGGCCGTGCGCACCAGCTCCGAGCGGTCGTAGAAGGGGACGATCTCGACGTCCTGCGGCAGCGAGCGCCGGGCCAGCTCGAGCTTCTCCCGGGTCCCCTCCACCACGTCGCGGCCGGAGCCCCCGCGCAGCATGAGGACGATGCCGGCGACGCTCTCGCCCTCGCCATCGCGGGTGATGGCGCCCTGGCGGATCTGGGGTCCGATCTCCGCGGTCGCCACCTGGCCGAGCTGCACCGGGACCCCGTCCCGGTAGGCGATCACCGTGCTCCTGAGGTCGTCGAGGTCGCGCACCCAGCCGTCGCCGCGGACCACGTACTGCTCGCCGCCGCGCTCCACGAACGAGCCGCCGGCGACCCCGTTGTTGGCGGCCACGGCCGCGACCAGCTCCTCGAGGGCGAGCCCGTACCGGCGCAGGGCCGTGGGGTCGGCGACCACGTGGAACTGGCGCACCTCGCCCCCGAAGGAGTCCACGCCGGCGACCCCGGGGACGGTGCGCAGGATCGGCCGCAGCACCCAGTCCTGGAGGGTGCGCAGCTCCATGAGGCTGCGGGAGTCGCTCTCCAGGGTGTACTGGTAGACCTCGCCAAGGCCCGTGGAGATCGGTCCGAGCCCGCTCGAGACACCATCCGGCAGCTCGCCGGTCACCGAGAACAGGCGCTCCATCACCATCTGGCGGGCGAAGTAGATGTCGGTGCCGTCGGCGAAGACCACCGTCACCATGGAGAGCCCGAACTTGGAGAGGGACCGCACCTGGGTGGAGTGCGGCAGGCCGGCGCAGGCCTGCTCGATGGGGTAGGTGACCAGCTGCTCCACCTCCATGGGCGACAGGGTCGCCGCCTGGGAGATCACCGTCACCTGGATGTTGGTGACGTCGGGGAAGGCGTCGATGGGCAGCTGGCGCAGGGCCGTGACCCCGGCCGCCACCAGGAGCAGCGCCAGCAGGATCACCACCAGGCGGTGGGCCAGGGAGAGCTCCACCAGGCGGGTCATGTCAGCTCTCCCCGCCGGAGCCCTTGAGGAGGGCCGACTTGAGGAAGAAGACGCCGGCCGTGGCGATCTCTTCGCCCACGGACAGCCCGTCCGTCACCTCGTACGCCGCGTCACCGTGCCGGCCCAGGGAGACCTGGCGCACCGCGAAGGTCTCGGGGCCCTGGCGGACGAACACCGCGTCATGCTCACCGATCCGGGTCACCGCCGCCTCGGGCACCGACACCGCCGTGCGGGCGGCGCCGCGCTGCAGCATGCCCTCCACGAACACGCCGGGGAAGAGGTTCCCCGGGGCATCGAGGATGCGCGCCCGCACCATCACCGTGCGGGTCTGGGGGTCGACGCGCGGGACCCTCGTCGCCACCACCGCCCGCCCCTGGTCGGCGTCGCGCCCCACCAGCCCGAAGCGGATCTCGTCGCCCGCCGCCACGCTGTGGGCCTCGTCCGGGGGAAGCTGGAGCTGCAGCTCCACCTGCGCCGGGTCGCCGAGCACCGTCAGCGTCGCGTACGACTCGATCCACTCGTGCTGCTGCACCGGCAGGTCGAGGACCACCCCCGGTGCGGGTGCGCGCACGGTGAGGTGGGGCTCGGTCTCCTGCTCCTCGAGGTCGCGGTCGACACCCTCCTCGGTGTAGCCGAGGTCGATGAGCTCGGCCCGGGCCTGCTCGTAGGCGAGCCGCGCCGCCAGCGCCTCCTGGGAGCGGCGGTCCAGCTCCATCCGGCTGATGCCTTCCAGCTCGTAGAGCTGGCGCCCGGCGTCGAGTCGATTCTGTGCAAGCTGCAGCTCCCGGTGGGTGCGCAGGAGCTCCCCGTGGAGGGTGAGCACGGCGTGGGAATGGAGGACGATCAGCGGGTCGCCCGTCCGCACCCGGTCTCCGGGGCTCACCAGGATCTCCTCCACCCGCCCGGCGACAACGGACTTCACAGCCACCGTGCTCCCGGGGGCGCCGACCACCTGTCCCACCACCCGGACCTGGTCGGCGAAGGAGCGCTCGGCGGCCGGTGACACCGCGACGCCCGCACGCGTCTGCTCGGCGGCGTCGAGGCGCACCGTGGCTGGTTGCGCGGCGGCGGTTCCGAGGGGCAGGACGATGAGCGTCAGGGCGGTCAGGGCGTGCTTCATGGCGAGACCTCCGGGAGGGGGAAGGCGCTTCCCGAGCCCAGCACCCGGGCCAGGTCCACCCGGGCCGTGAGCAGGTCGAGGCGAGCGCCGATCACCTGGGTGCGCACGTCGTCGAGACGCGACAGGCCGTCGATGTACACGAGGTAGGACACCGCGCCGAGGCGGAACTGCTCCGCCAGCGAGCGCTCCGCACTGCCGAGGCTCGCCATCACCGGCTCCGCCTCCGCGAGCACCCGGGCGGCGTTGTCCGCGGCGGCGCTCGCCGTGCGGGCCCGACGCTCCAGCTCGCGCAGGGTGACGGCGGCGGAGGCCGTTGCCGCGGCCGCGGTGGCCCTGGCGGCAGCAGCACGCTCCCGGCCGGCGCGGCCCAGGGGGAGAGGCCAGCTCACCCGCACGCCTGCGGCATCGTAACCGGGGATGCCGTCCAGCGCCGGGAAACGCTCCCACTCGGCCTCGGCTTCGGGTCGGCCCCACGCGGCCTCGGAGAGGAGGCCCGCCCGCGACGCCATCACCCGGGCCTGGGCCGTGGCGGCACGGGCGAGGGGGCCGTCGGCGATCCGGGCCTCGAGATCGGCAGCGGGAGGCAGGGTGGACGGCAGCCCGACCAGCGCGACGAGGTCTCCGGCGACGGGGAGTGGTGCGTCGGGACCGGCGAGCTCGACGAGCCGGGCCCGGGCCGCGGCGACGCCGCTTTGGAGCTGGTGGACGTGGCCCGCCTCGCGCAGGCGCTCGAGCTCGAGCTGGACCACCTCGATGCCCGCCACCTCGCCGAGGTCACGGCGGTGGGTCTGCAGCGTCACCGCCTGCTCGAGGCGCTCCAGCCGGCCCCGCGCCACCTCCAGCTCGTCGAGCGTGGCGGCGAGCTGGAGCCAATCGGTCGCCACGCGCGCGGCGAGATCGTGGCGGGCGGCGCGGATGCCGTCCTCGGTGAAGAGGCCGGCGTCCCTGTTGACCGCGCGCACGTCCCCCCACTCCCACGGCGGCACGAAGGGCGCCCCGAGGCGAAGCGTCGTCTGGGCGTTGTCCCGGTTGGTGAACGACGACCCGATGCCCTCGCGCTGCCACTCCACCATCGGCGACCCGGCCGCTGCCTCGGCGCGGTGCTCGGCCGCCGCCGCGGTCAGCTCCGCGCGGCGGACCTCGAGATCGGGGGCGTTCCGCCAGGCGCTCTCCACGGCGCCGTGGAGGCGTTCCAGGGCACTGGAATCGGCGGCGGCGGGCGCGGCGGCAAGGGCGAGGACGAGCGCTCCGATCAAGGTCTTGGGGGCATGCATGAAGCCTCCGTCAGGCCTGGTCACCGCGCTGCTGCGGCTGGATCGTACGTTGTGCCTCCCGTGGAATCTCACCTCGGGAGGATTCGGCTTGCCGTGACAGCCTGCCATCTCCGCCGCCGATGTGCAAGGCGCCTGCGAGACCGGCGGGCGCACCGCGGCACCGTCACGAGTGCACTCGGCAACGCTTGAGGCCGACCCTAGTCTTCCAGATCTCCACAGAGTTTTCTGGCGCCGCTCCAGCGCCTGCTCGGACACTACCTATAGGTGCCATATAGGTGCCAGGGCCGACACTTTTGACACTTTTCCTCCTAGGAGCCGACCATCGTGCTGAGCTCGCGATCCAGTTCGTCGTAGGCGTCCGCAAAATCCGCATACGTCTGCCTCCGTGCAGCTCCCCAGCGCACCCACCGCGAGATCACGTCGCCGCGTCGACCGAGGATCCTCCCCAGCTCCCGCGCACTCTGCCGCCAGCGCTCCACTCCCACCGCTGCCAGGAGGATCCGCTGCCGCGAAGCCCGGCGCCCGTACCCGTTTCCCTGAAGCTCTCCGACGTCTGCCTCCAGGGCACGGCACGCCAGCGCGACAAAATCCCGGGCCGACAACTCCGCCCTCTCTCTGCCTGTACTCACCCCTTGCTCGTCCACCCACGCGTCCGGCGCCCTCACATCGAGGGGTCGGTCCGCCTCGTGCTTCCACCACGGAAGCCTGCCCGGCAGGGCCTCTCTCCACTCGGCTGTGCGCGCACCCTGCAGCGCTCGAACATACTGGCGCCGAGCGCTTTGCTGGGCGTCCCCGTACATCCCCAGCGTCTCGTCCCTGTCAACCAGCGGCTCCGCCGTCTTCTTGATCAGCTCGAGGTGCCCGCAGTGGGGATAGCCAGCCGGGTCGTCCACGACCTTGGCCACCACCGGGATGAGGTGGATGTACGCGACCAGCTGCTCCAGGTACCGCGAGTCCTCGACCAGCCGCGCCTTGTACCTGCTCTGCCACAGGGGGCCCGCGGATCGCTGCCGCTGATTGTTGGCGCTGAACCCTGACGCGGAGGGCCGCCGCGGATTGCCGATCACGGTCCCTGCCCACGGTCGCTGCCGCGGAGGCTGATCACTGGGCCCGGATGGTGACGCCGGTGACGGCGCAGCGCAGGCGGCCGTCGGGCAGCTCCTCGAAGGGGATGGCCGCGAGGCGGTGGCCGGTCTCCGTGACCTCCACCTGGACCGAGGCCAGCATGTCGGGCTTGCGCACCTCGTCCCCCACCACCACGTGGCGGACCAGGGTCAGGGCGTCTGCCAGCGACAGGGTGCCCCCGCGGATCGCCTCGTGGGGGACCTCGGCCGCCGTCGCTGCACCCTCGGCCAGCGCCCGGGAGAGCTCCACCAGGTCGGCCAGGGGCAGGTCGAAGGCCGGGACCACGAAGGTGCGGGCGCCGCGGGAGCCCTCGGTCTGCCGGCCGTCGGCGCGGATCCGCTGGTCCACCACCACGTCGGCGGTGATCAGCCAGGCCGGGCGCCACGTCGTGGGGTGGCGGCCGGGCGCGGCCAGGAGGGCGGTTGACTCCACGGTCTCGAGACCGTCCTTGCCGAGAGTGGCGCCGGAGCCGCAGTGGGGGCAGAAGTAGAGCATGTCCTGGGGGGCGCCCGCCATGGCCGAGCCGCAGGCCGGGCAGTCCAGGGCGATGAGCCTGAGGCTCACTGCAGCTCCTCCATCATCCGCTTGACGGTGGACGTCAGGGAGTCTGCGTCGGCCCCCGTCGGCCGGCCGCTGCCCTCCTCCACCACCCCACCGCGCCGGAACTGCGTGTAGCCCCAGCCCACGAGGCCGGCCAGGATCAGGCCGATGATACCCAGGGCGGCGAGCCCGTTGTTGCCGCGCGCGAAGACGTTGATGTGCTGGAGCACGGTGGTGCCCACGAAGCAGGCCCCGGCGGCGGCCGAGACCAGGGAGAAGGCCCGCCACAGGTGGTTGCCCGGCGCCTTGCCGTACGCCAGGCCGCCGTCCTCGGCATCGATGAGGGCCTGGTAGGTCTGGCCCCGGAAGCTGTAGCGGATCACCCACAGGGGGTAGAACACCACCGACACCCGGCGCCGCACGCCCGCCAGCCAGGAGAAGTTGACGTGGTCGGGACGGGAGGAGACCTCGATGTCGGTCAGGGCCAGCTTCTCCAGCTTGGCGGCCACCTCGGCGGGCGCGAGCTGGGGCCTGAAGACCATGCCGCGGGAGCGCAGCAGATCCTCGTTCAGGGCCACGACCTCGTCGCCGGCCAGGTTGACGTGACTGACCCCGAACTCCGCCATGTCGGCCGACGGCATGGTGCGGTCCACGGCCCGCTCCACCTGGGTCTCCACCGGCCGGCGTACGGTGACCCAGCGGTTGCCGCGCTTGCGCCGCCGCTCCTCGTAGCCCAGCACCCAGCCCACCACGTCCAGGCGCGCCCGCACGAAGGGAAACCAGGCCAAGAAGGCCTCCTCGTAGTGCGCCTCGCGCTTCAGCGCCGGCGCCTTGCGGATGCCCTTGCGGAACCAGTCGTGGACGGTGCGCGCCGCCCGCTCCCGATCGACGCGGTCCAGGACCATGAGGTGGAGCACGCCACGGTCACCCACGACCGCCAAGGGCGTGCCGCAGTACCGGCAGACCAGATTGGTGCAGCCCTCCTGGACCTCCACCGAGCCGCCGCAGGAGGCGCAGCCCAAGCCGGTGAGTACCTTGGGCTTGGGGGGCGGCGGCGGGGGCCTGCTCATGCCGCCTCACCCGCTCTCGGCAGGCTGTCTCCGGCGCGCTCCGGCGGACGGGCCGGGCGGAGCCCGCGGGCCGCCACCGGGAACCGCCCCGCCTGTAACTCACGAACCGAAGCGTGTAATTCCTTCATACCCTGCGCGTCGTCAGCCAGGCGATACCCAGGATGGGCAACGCCGACACCAGGTAGACCCCCACCTTGAGGAGCAGGTTGGAGATGACGAGGCCCTCGAGGCCGAACACCACCAGGGCGAGGACCGCCACCAGGGCGTAGGGAGCCTCGGCCTTGGCCGGGAAGTCCGCCGGGAACACCTTCCCCGACACGCCGTCCACCGCTGCCTGGTAGGTCCGTCCCCGCCACTGGTAGGAGAGCCGATACAGGGGAAGGTGGTAGAGCACGGTGCGTCGCACCGGCGCGTCGCCGACGCTGGTCTTCAGCCACTCCCGCGCGGTGGCCGCCGGCACCTCGGGATCGCGCACCACGGCGTCGCCCACCGCCTCGCGGCTCATGGGCCGGGTGGTGCCCGCGGGCAGCGTCATCCCGTGCAGGCCCTGCAGGGAGGATGGGGCGGCGGGGTGCAGCACGGCTTTCTCCGCGCCCGCCTCGCCGACGGTGAAGGCCCAGAACGGGAAGTACTCCAGGGTCGGCTCGCCGATCACCGCTTCCTTGTCCAGATCGGCCACGGTGTCCCGCCCGGCCATGAAGCGGCGCAGGTGGGCCGGCGCCTCGCCGGGCTGCACGGTGGCCAGCATGACCTCGTCGAAGAGGGTCCCCTCGGCGTCCACCACCAGGGCGCTGGAGCAAAACGGGCACTCCAGGAGCCGCTGGTCGGCGCGGACCTCGATGTCGGCTCCGCACTGGGTGCAGCGGACCTGCAAGGACTACTCCCCCTGCTTGGCCCCGCAGTTCGGGCAGAACTTCGCCCCCTCGGGCACCGGCTGCCCGCATCCGGGGCACCCCGCCGCGGCCTGCTTGGCGCCGCAATGGGGACAGAACTTCGCCCCGTCCGGCATGGGCTGACCACAGCTCGTGCAGAAGCTCCCGGCCGCGGCTGCACCCGCCGCCGCGCCTCCAGCCGGCGCGGTTCCCTGGGCCGCCTGCTGCATGGACTGGGCGATCATGCCCGGCATCATGGCCCCGAAGCCGGCGCCCAGCCCCAGACCCATGCCAGCGCCCGCCGCGCCGCCCTCGGCGCCCCCGCCCTGGGCGGCGTCCTGCACCGCCTGCGCGGCCTTGAACTGCATGTAGGTGTTCATGTTGCCGATGGCGCCCATGGCCGAGCGCTCGTCGATCTTGGCCTGGACCTCGTCCGGCGGGGTGATGGAGTTGACGTAGAAGTCGGTCAGGTCCACGCCGTACTTGCCGAAGTCCTCGGTGAGGCGGGCCTTGGCCGCCGCGGCCAGCTCGTCGTAGTAGCGGGGCAGGTCGAAGATGGTCTTCAGCGTCTCGCCCAGCAGGTCGTTGAGGCGCGACACGATGACGTCGCGGTAGAAGTCCTTCAGACGGTCCGTCTCGAACAGGCCCTGGGAGCCGACCACGGTGTTGACGAAGAGCTGACTGTCGGCGATGCGGTAGGCGTAGTTGCCGAAGGCGCGCAGCCGGACCATGCCCAGCTCCGAGTCCCGGAACACCACCGGCTCCCTGGTCCCCCACTTCTGGTCGAGGAAGGTGCGCCGGTTGATGTAGACCACCGCCACCCTGAACGGCGACTTGCCGCCGTAAGGCAGGGAAAGCAGCGACGTTACCAGCGGCATGTTGAGGGTGGTGAGCACGTGCCGCCCGGGGCTGAACACGTCCAGGGCCCGGCCGTCGCGGAACAACACCGCCTCCTGGGCCTCCTGGACCAGGAGCTGGGCGCCCATCTTGATGGCGGCGCTGCCCTCGGGAGGAAAGCGGTAGACGATCTCCTCACCGGTTGCGTCGTAGTGCTCGATCACCTCGAGCGTGAGTGCCATCAGGCACCTCCCTTCTCGGTCACGTCCTCGAAGATGCGCGCCCGCTCGTCGAAGGAGCTGTCGGCCTCGCCCACCGCATCCAGCAGGTTGCGCAAGGCGGGCTCGGTGGCGGTCTTGGGCAGGGTCTCGATCCGTGCCGCCAGCTCCTCCACGTCGTCCATGAGCGCGAGATCGTGCTGGTAGATCTTGTCCAGCTCTGGCTCGCGGATCTTGACCGCGTCGAAGAAGCCCGTGTACCCGTAGTCCGCATGCCGGATGCGGTTGGCGAACCGGTCCAGGGCCTTGTCGACGCTGGAGGCCAGGTCCAGGTTGCTCAGGTTGCCGGCCCGCGACCAGTCCCGCACGTGGTCCTGGAGCGATCGCCGGCCCCGGTCCACCTGCTCCGCCAGCCAGTCACGCTGCATCTTGTCGACCTCTCGCCGCAGCTCGCGGTTCAGGTACCCCTTGATCCCCGGGATCTTGGCCCCGATGCGCTCGAGGAGGTTGCGCCGCTGCTCGGCGTTCTCGATCCCCTGGCTCATTTGCGCCCTCCCTGGTTCAAATCGTGGACATCCTGTGGTCCTGAAGCTTCATACGGACACACCCGGCGGCTGGTTCCGGATCGACAACCTGGCACGTCGATTGCATGCTTCCTGGTTGCTATGCTTTTTTGGGTCCTACCACCCTGCTCGTCAGTGTACGAGGAAGTCAACGGGACTTCAAGGACCGGAAGCGGCCTCACCTTGCCGGGGCGGGGTTTTCTCCGCCTCCAGCCTTATATTACCCGCCAATAAAGCACATCTATTGGCCCACCTTTGCGGCCGTCCCGGGAGTCAGGGCTCCCGGGCGGTCCCGCCATGTGTGCCGTTTTGACCGTCGATGTGACGCATCGGCCGCCCCCGAGGCTACAATGGGTCATGGCTCGCAGCCGACGTCGCAAGAAGTCCGCGAAATCTCCACGCCCGAGCACCCCCACCTCGCGGCGCGCACGCTACTCCCCGACCGAGATCTTCCTGGCGGCGCTGGGCGCCGCCATCGTGATCCTCTTCGCCGGCATCCTCATCACGTCGCTGCTCGGCTGAAGCCCCCGCCCGCCCACCCCGTGAGGGGTTAGGAGTTAGAAGTGAGGAGTTAGAAGGCCCCCCACCCTCGCCGGTCCTGCCACGACTCGTGAGGGCGGGAGGGGGAACTCCTGACTTCTTACTTCTTACTTCTTACTTTTGACGTCCTACGTCGCGTGGCGCTTGCCGAACGTCGGCAGGTCCCCCTTCAGCATGGCCCGCCGCCAGTCCTTGTTCATGCGCGCGATGCCGGTGATGGAGATCTCCTTGGGGCACACCGCTTCGCAGGAGCGGTAGTTGGTGCAGGCCCCGAAGGCCTCCTGCTCCATGGCGCGGACCATGGCCCGGGCACGGCGGTCCCGCTCCGGCTGCCCCTGGGGCAGCATTCCCAGGTGGGAGATCTTGGCGCTCACGAAGAGCATGGCCGCGCCGTTGGGGCAGGTGGCCACGCAGGCGCCGCAGCCGATGCACTCGGCGTAGTCCATGGCCAGCTCGGCCTCGTCCTTGGGGATGGGGACCTCGTTGGCGTCTGGGGCGCTGCCCACCCGGGCCGAGATGAAGCCGCCGGCGCGCATGATGCGGTCGAAGGCGGAGCGGTCCACGATGAGGTCCTTGATCACCGGGAAGCCCTTGGCCCGGAACGGCTCGATGAAGACCTCGTCGCCGTCCTTAAAGTGCCGCATGTAGAGCTCGCAGGTGGTGGTGCCGGGCTGGCCGCCGTGGGCGACGCCGTTGATGACGAAGCCGCAGCTCCCGCAGATGCCCTCCCGGCAGTCGTGCTCGAAGGCCACCGGGTCGTCGCCGCCCTTGATGAGCTCCTGGTTGAGGACGTCGAGCATCTCCAAGAACGACATGTCGGGGCTCACGTCGTCCAGCTCGTAGGTCCTGAAGCCGCCGGCCACCGCGGGGCCCTTCTGCCGCCAGATGTGCAGGGTCAACCTCATTTGTAGCTCCTCGTCGCCAGCTCCACCGCCTCGAACTCGAGGGGCTCCTTGTGCCGTTTCGGCTCGCTGTCCTCGCCCGTGTACTCCCACACCGCGACGTGGGTGAAGTCCTCGTCGTTGCGCAGCGCCTCGCCCTCCTTGGTCTGGTACTCCTCGCGGAAGTGGGCCCCGCAGGACTCCTCCCGCTCCCGGGCGTCCAGGCACATCAGCTCGGCCAGCTCGAAGTAGTCCGCCACGCGGCCGGCCTTCTCCAGCTCCTGGTTGAGGTCCTCGCCCTCGCCGGGCACCTTCACGTCGCTCCAGAAGGTGGAGCGCAGCTCGCGGATCTCGTCGAGGGCCTCGTTCAGGCCATCGCGGCTGCGCGACATCCCGCACTTGTCCAACATGACGGCCCCGAGCTCACGGTGGAGCTCGTCCACGCTCTTCGAGCCGTTGATGGACAGGAGCTGCTGGGTTTGCTCCTCCACGGAGCGCACCGCGTCGGCGAACTCCTCCTGCTCGGTGTCCACCTTCTCGAAGGTGTTGGTGCCCAGGTACTCGCCCAGGGTGTAGGGGATCACGAAGTAGCCGTCCGCCAGACCCTGCATGAGAGCCGACGCCCCCAGGCGGTTGGCCCCGTGGTCGGAGAAGTTGGCCTCGCCGAGCACGAACAGGCCGGGAATGGTGCTCATGAGGTAGTAGTCCACCCAGAGCCCGCCCATGGTGTAGTGCGGCGCCGGGTAGATGCGCATGGGCGTCTCGTAGGGGTTCTCGGCGGTGATCTTCTCGTACATCTCGAAGAGGTTGCCGTAGCGGTCCCGGATCACGTCCTGACCGAGCCGCTTGATGGCGTCGGCAAAGTCCAGGTACACCCCGCGCCCCGTCGGGCCCGACGCCGCGGCCCTCGTCGCACGCCCTCTTGGCGGCGCGGGAGGAGATGTCGCGGGGGGCCAGGTTGCCGTACGCCGGATAGATCCGCTCCAGGTAGTAGTCGCGATCCTCGTCCGGGATCTCGGCCGGGCGGCGATGGTCGTCCTTGTCCTTGGGCACCCACACCCGGCCGTCGTTGCGCAGGGACTCGCTCATGAGGGTGAGCTTGGACTGGTAGTCCCCCGACTGGGGGATGCAGGTGGGGTGGATCTGGGTGTAACAGGGGTTGGCGAAGCCGGCGCCCCGCTTGTAGGCGCGCCAGGCGGCGGTGGCGTTGGAGCCCTTGGCGTTGGTGGACAGGTAGAAGACGTTGGAGTAGCCGCCGCTGGCGAGCAGGATGGCGTCCGCCGTGTGGCACTCGACGCGGCCGGTCTTCAGGTTCCTGACCACCACGCCCCTCGCCCGTCCGTCGACGACCACCAGGTCGAGCATCTCGCTGCGGGGATGCACCGTCACCGTGCCGGCAGCGACCTGGGCATTCAGCGACGAGTAGGCGCCCAGGAGGAGCTGCTGGCCGGTCTGCCCCCGGGCGTAGAAGGTCCTCGACACCAGGGCGCCGCCGAAGGAACGGTTGGCCAGGTAGCCGCTGTACTCACGGGCGAAGGGCACCCCCTGGGCCACGGCCTGGTCGATGATGTTGACGCTCAGCTCGGCCAGACGGTAGGTGTTGGACTCCCGGGAGCGGAAGTCGCCGCCCTTGATGGTGTCGTAGAACAGGCGGAAGGTCGTGTCGCCGTCGTTCTGGTAGTTCTTGCTGGCGTTGATGCCGCCCTGGGCGGCGATGGAGTGCGCGCGGCGCGCGCTGTCCTGGTAGCAGAACGCCGTCACGTGGTAGCCCAGCTCACCCAGGCTGGCCGCTGCGGCACCCCCCGCCAGCCCGGTCCCGATCACGATCACCGAGTGCTTGCGCTTGTTGGCCGGGCTCACCAGCTTCATGTGGTCGCGCAGCCGGCTCCACTTTTCGGCGGTTGGCCCGGAAGGAACACGTGCATCGAGCTTCATGTTGGCGACCTCCTAGAGATGCACGATGCCCGTCAGCACCGCGATGGGGATGGAGATGTTGCCGGCGCCGATGAGCGCCGACACGGCCACGGCGAGCCGCCGCCGCCACGGTCCGAGCAGCGGGTGGTCCCAGCCCAGGGATTGGAACAGGCTCCACAGCCCGTGGTAGAGATGGACCGCGAGCAGGAAGTTGGCGGCGATGTAGAAGCCCGCCACCACAGGCCGCGAGAAGCTGGCGATCACGTTGTGGTAGACGTTCAGCTCCTCATAGGACGGGTTGACGGTGCCCGTGGTCAGGTCCAGCAGGTGGAAGATGACGAAGAACGCGATGATGGGACCGCTCCACACCATGGTGCGGGCCGCGTAGTCCACCGCCGGCGGCCGGAACACGCGGTACTTCACGGGCCGGCCGCCGCGGTTCCGCAGCCAGAGCTGGAACGCGGCCAGGATGTGCACCCCCACCGAGAAGATCAGGAACGCGCGGACGATCCACAGCAGGTTGGGGTGGGAGTGGAGGAACGTGGCGTAGGCGTTGATCTGCTCCGGCGGTCCGTAGATCTGCAGGTTGCCGAGCATGTGCCCGATCACGTAGGCGAAGAGGATGATGCCGGTACCCGCCATCACCACCTTCTTGCCCAGGGACGACTCGTAGAAGGCCGCGACCGTGTTCATGACTCTCCGCACCCCCCTCTGTCAAGTTCGGCGACCCGCTCGGCGAGGCGACCTCGCGGGTCTCGCGCATCGGACTCGGGGCACCTCCCGGCCTCCTCGCACGGCGCGTCGCCGCACCACCGCCGTGGCGGTGAGCAGACCGGTCGCTGGCCTCTCCTCTCGGACAACAAACCTCGCGACCGGCGAATTGTACCAACTTCATCCGAGCCGTGCGGAGGCTCCGGAGGATCGACGGGAGAACCGGTCGCACCGTGACAGAGCTGCGACACTCACCCTGCAAGTATTACCCGTCGGTGACCGTTAACTCCTGATTTCACTCGCGATCTCGCGTATCATCGCGGCGGGAGGGCCGACTATGGACAACATCGGCGTGGTGGGGACCTCCTACCGCACCACCAGCGTCGAGGGACTCGCCCAGGCCACGCTGCCCGCCGACTTCCCCCCCGACAACTTCCTCGAGCTCGCACACCTGGCGGGGTTCTCGGAGTTCGTGTACCTCGGCACCTGCAACCGGGTCGAGTTCTACTTCCGGGGCGAGACCCGGATCCACACCAACCCGCTGCTCTTCCACCTCCGGCGCAGCCTCCAGGACCTCACCGAGGGCCGCTGCGCGCTGCCCGAGGACGACGTGCTCTACGTGCGCTTCGGCGCCGAGGCGGTACGCCACCTGTTCCGCGTGACGGCGGCCCTGGACTCCATGATGGTGGGCGAGGCGCAGATCACGGGTCAGGCCAAGGATGCCCACGAGCGGGCCCACGACATCGGCCTCCTCGGCGGGATCCTGGACCAGACCTTCCACGAGGCGTTCCACCTGGCCAAGAGGATCCGCACCGAGACCGAGCTCACCCGGCGGCCGGTCTCCCTGGTGACCCTGGTGGAGCGTCGGCTCCACGAGCACCTCGGCGCCACCTCGGCGCCGGCCCTGATCATCGGCGCCGGGGAGATGGCCCGGCAGACCCTGCGCCTGATCCGCAACGGCGACCCCGACCGCCGGGTGATCGTCGCCAACCGCAACCTCGGGCGCGCCGAGGAGGCGGTGGCCGACGACCCCCTGGCCGGCGCGCTCGGGCTCGACTCCGTGCTCCTGGATCCTCCGCGGGTCGGTCTGGTGGTGGCCGCCACCTCGGCCCCCAACCCGCTCTTGGACGGCGGCCACGTCTCGGCGATCCGCTCCCAGCTCCCGGTGGACGAGCCGCTGCTCCTGGTGGACCTGGCCATGCCCGTCAACATCGACCCCGAGGCCGGCGGGCTGGTTGGGGTGGAGCTCCACGGCATCGAGGACATGCGGGCGGAGGCCGAGCGCAACCGCCAGCTCCGGCTGGCCGAGATGGACCGCTGCGAGCGCCTGGTGGACCACCAGGTCCTGATCCTGCGCCGCCGGCTCCTGGACCGGGCGCTGTCCCCCATCGCCCGCAACCTGCACTCCTCGTTCCGCGATGTGGCGGACCGCGCCCTCAAGCACGCCATGACCAAGGACCTGTCCCACCTCGGCGACGACGACCGGGAGGCCGTGGAGCGCCTCGCCCACGACCTCGTCAAGCGCCTCGTCCAGGTGCCTCTGAGAGGCCTCAAGGGTGCGGCCTGGCACCACTCCAGCGCGGTCATCTCGAACTTCATGAAGGGCCTCGAGGGCGTCAACGGCAGCTCCGGCGAGCCGGACGGGTCGCCGTGAGCCCGCCGCGCACGCTGCGCATCGGCACGCGGGGCTCGGCCCTCGCCCTGTGGCAGGCGGAGCGGATCGCCGCGCTCCTGGACGCCCGCCTCGGCGTGGGCAGCCGCGCCGTGGTGATCAAGACGTCCGGCGACACCAAGCTCGACCTCGCCCTCCACAAGATGGAGGGCAAGGGCTTCTTCACCAAGGAGCTCCAGGAGGCCCTCTCGGAGGATCGCGTCGACCTGGTGGTGCACTCCCTCAAGGACCTGCCCACCGAGGAGCCGGACGGTCTGCGCGTGGCGGCAATCCCGGAGCGTGCCCGCAGCCAGGATGTGCTCCTGGCTCGGGCGGGGACGCTGCAGGTCACCCCGGACGCCCCCATGGGGCTCGCTGCCGGCGCGGTGCTCGGGACCTCCTCGCTGCGCCGGGCGGCCCAGGCGTTGGCCGCCACGCCCGGCCTGCGCATCGAGGCGCTGCGGGGCAACGTCCCCACCCGGGTCCGCAAGCTGCGGGACGGCGCCTATGACGCCATCCTGGTGGCGGCCGCCGGCCTCGATCGGCTGGCCCTGGACGTTTCCGACCTCGACGTGATCGAGCTCGGTCCGGAGCTCATGCTGCCCGCGCCGGCCCAGGGCGCTCTGGCCGTGGAAACCCGGGCGGATGACGAGGTTGCGGAGATCCTGGCCCCCCTGCACGACGCCGGCATCGCCCGCTGCATCACCGCCGAGCGGCGCCTGCTGGGACTGCTGGGTGGAGGCTGCCACCTCCCCCTGGGCTGTCTGGCTGGAGACGACGGCGACGCCATCGAGCTGCAGGCCGTCCTCGGCGAGGTGGACGAGGCCGTCACCCGCGCCCGGTTGGCACGCGCCACGGCCCGGGAGCCTGATCCCGAGGCGGCGGCGAGGGCATGCTTCGAGCAGCTCCGCGCGGCCATGCCGGAATCCGTCGCGGACGCTTCATGACGCGCTACCTGCTCGCCACCCGCCACCCGGCCGAGTGCCGCGAGCTCCAGGAGCTGCTGGCCCCCTGCGGCTGGGCGGTGCGACCGTACCCGGTCCTCCGCGTCAACGACGTCCTGGACGACGATGGTTGGGAGCGCGCGCTGCGGCTCCTGGCCGAGTGGCGGGCCTCCTGCTGGCTGACCCTGACCTCGCCGCGGGCGCCCACCCCGCTGGTCCGGCACGCCCGCGCGCGCAACGCCGAGGCCATCCTGGAGCTGCCCATCGCTGCGGTGGGCGAGTCCACCGCCAAGGCGGCCGACCGCGCCGGCCTGGCGGTGGAGCTGGTGGGGCCCGGCTCCGGCGCCGAGCTCGCCAGGGAGCTGTTCGGCCGCCTCGAGCCGGCGGCGCCGGTGATCATGGCCTGCGGCCGCGACCACCGGCCCGAGCTGCCGTCGGCCCTGGAGGCCGCGGGGCACCACGCACACCCGTTGCTGGTGTACCGCATGGACCCCACCCCGCCCCGGGAGCTGCCGCCCCTGGGCCCCGGCCTCGAGGGGGTGCTCCTGACCTCGCCCCGGGCCGCCCGCCTCTACCTGGAGAACGTGGGCGGCCGTCCCCTCCCCCTGCCCCACTGGGCGCTGGGACCGACCACCCAGGAGGCGGCCCTGCGCCTCGGCATCGAGTGCCGGATCCCGCCGTCCCCCGACTTCCAATCTCTCGCGGAGGAGCTATGCAAGACCTGAACATCCGTCCCCGCCGCCTGCGTGCGTCGGCCGCCCTGCGCGACCTCGTGGCCGAGGCCCGCATCGACGCCCGCATGCTCGTGCAGCCCCACTTCGTGGTCCCCGGCAGCGGCGTCGCCGAGGACATCGACGCCATGCCCGGCATCCAGCACCAGTCGGTGGACGTGCTTGTCGACACCGTGGCGCGCGACCTGGAGCTCGGCATCCGCTCGGTGCTCCTGTTCGGGGTGCCCGAGGAGGGCGCCAAGGCCCCCGACGGACGCGCGGCCTGGGCCCACGACGCAGCCGTGGTCCGTGCCGTCTCGGCGCTCAAGGAGCGCTTCGGCGGCGACCTCATCGTCATGACCGACGTCTGCCTGTGCGCCTACACCGACCACGGTCACTGCGGCGTGCTCGCCGACGGTCGGGTGGTCAACGACGCCACCCTGCCCCTGCTGGCCGAGATGGCCCTGGCCCACGCCCGCGCCGGGGCGGACGTGGTGGCGCCGTCGGACATGATGGACGGCCGCGTGGGAGCGATCCGCGCCGCCCTGGACGACGACGGGCTCACCAACGTGGCCATCATGTCGTACTCGGTGAAGTACGCATCGGCCTACTACGGGCCCTTCCGGGAGGCGGCCCACTCGGCACCCTCGAGCGGCGACCGCCGCTCCTACCAGATGGACGCCCGCAACCGCCGGGAGGCGATGCTGGAGGCCGAGCTGGACGTCCAGGAGGGGGCCGACATCCTCATGGTGAAGCCGGCCCTGGCCTACCTGGACGTCGTCCGCGACCTCAGGGAGGCGTTCCCGCAGCCCCTGGCCGTCTACAACGTGTCCGGGGAGTACTCCATGATCAAGGCCGCCGCCGACCGGGGCTGGGTCGACGAGCGGCTGATCGTGCTGGAGAACTGGCACGCCTTCCGCCGCGCCGGCGCCGACATCCTCATCACCTACCACGGCCGCCAGGCCCTCACCGAGGGCTGGCTGTGAGCGCCGGCCCCCGCTCCCGGGAGCTCTACCGGCGGGCCGTGGAGGTCCTGCCCGCGGGGTGAGCTCGCCGGTGCGCGCCTTTCGCAGCGTCGGCGGCGAGCCCCTCTTCTACGCCTCCGCCGAGGGCTGCCACTTCACCGACGCCGACGGCCGCCGCTTCATCGACTACGTGGGCTCCTGGGGGCCCCTGGTGCTGGGGCACGCCCACCCCGAGGTGGTGGAGGCCGTCACGCGCGCCGCCGCCAAGGGTCTCTCCTACGGCGCCCCCTGCGTGGAGGAGGTGGAGCTGGCCGAGCTCATGGTCGGCGCCGTGCCCCACCTGGAGATGGTGCGCTTCGTCTCCTCCGGCACCGAGGCGGTGATGTCGGCGGTGCGCCTGGCGCGGGCGGTCACCGGCCGCGACGTCGTGGTCAAGTTCGAGGGGCTGCTACCACGGCCACGCCGACGCCCTCCTGGTGGCCGGCGGCTCCGGTCTGGCCACCTTCGGCACGCCGTCCTCGGCCGGGGTGCCGGCGGACGCGGTGCGCCACACGGTGGTCCTGCCCCTGGACGACGAGGCGGCCCTCCACGCGCTCATGGCGGAGCGCGGCGACACCGTGGCGGCCGTGCTCCTGGAGGGATCCCGCCAACTCGGGGCTCCTGGTGCAGCGCGCAGGAGTTCGTCCGTGCGGTGCGCGAGGAGTGCACCCGCCACGGCGCGCTGCTCCTGCTGGACGAGGTCATCACCGGCTTCCGGCTGGGCCCCGCCGGCGCCGCCGCCCGCTACGGCGTCACTCCGGACCTGACCACCTACGGCAAGATCATCGGCGGCGGCCTGCCGGTGGGCGCCTACGGCGGCGCGCGCCGCATCATGGAGCGGCTGGCCCCCCTGGGGGACGTCTACCAGGCGGGCACCCTGTCCGGCAACCCCGTGGCCATGGCCGCCGGCGCCGCCACCCTGCGCCGTCTCCTGGCGGATGGCGGGGCCGCCTATGCTCGTCTGGAGGCGACGGGGAAGTCGCTGGCCGCCGGCATCCGGAAGGCGTTCCAACGCCGCGACCTGCCGTACTCGGTGGTGCAGGTGGGATCGATCCTGTGGCTCGTCCTGCAGGAGGGCGAGCCGCCGCGGGCCTACTCGGGCATCGAGGCCGCCACCGTCCAGCGCTACGCCGCTCTGCACGGCGCGCTGCTCGAGCACGGCGTCTACCTGGCGCCCTCGGCGTACGAGGTGATGTTCGCCTCCCTGGCCCACGACGAGGCGGCCCTGGCGGAGACCACGGCGGCCTTCGACGCGGCCCTGGGGGCGCTCCAGTGAACCGATTCCTGGCCGCGTGCCGACGGGAGGCGGTGG
Source organism: uncultured Holophagae bacterium (assembly GCA_963844865.1). Lineage (GTDB taxonomy): Bacteria > Acidobacteriota > Thermoanaerobaculia > Thermoanaerobaculales > Sulfomarinibacteraceae > CAWJPY01. The sequence goes on along the minus strand of CAWJPY010000013.1, from coordinate 182,422 downwards.
ACCGGCCGCCGGTCTGGATCATGCGTCAGGCCGGCCGCTACCTCCCCGAGTACCGGGAGATCCGGCGCCGGGCCGGCGACTTCCTGACCATGTGCCGGACGCCCGAGATCGCCGCCGAGGTCACCCTGCAGCCGATCAGACGCTTCGGGCTCGACGCGGCCATCGTGTTCTCCGACATCCTCACGCCCCTGGTGCCCCTGGGGGCCGAGCTCAGCTTCACGCCGGCGCCGCGCATCCACAACCCAGTCCGCTCTCCCGCCGACGTCGCCGCCCTGCGGGCCCCACACCGGTGGGAGGGTACCGAGTACCTGTCCGAGACCCTGGGCCGGGTGCGGGAGGCGCTGGACGAGGACACGGCCCTCATCGGGTTCTGCGGCGCCCCCTGGACCCTGGCCACCTACCTGGTGGAGGGCACGACCTCCCGCAGCTTCTCCCACGTCAAGGCGTTCGCCCTCAACCACCCGGAGGCCTTCGACCGTCTCCTGGAGGTACTGGCGGACGCCATGGCGGCCTACCTGGCCGAGCAGGTGGCGAGCGGCGCCCAGGCGGTGCAGGTCTTCGACTCCTGGATCGGCACCCTGAGCAGAGAAGATGCCCAGCGGTGGGCCCTGCGCCCGGCGCAGCGCCTCCTCGAGCAGATGGCGGACACCGGGGTGCCCCGCATCTACTTCCCCAACGGCGGATCCCACCTTCTGCACGACATGCCCGACCTGCCCTGCGAGGTGATCGGCCTGGACTGGCGGGTCAACCTGGAGCGGGCGGCGCGTATCCTGCCGCGGCACGCCCTCCAGGGCAACCTGGATCCTGCCACCCTCCTGGGGCCCCTCGACGCCATCCGCGAACGCACGCGGGCGATGCTGGCCCGGGCGCCCGAGCGGGGCTACATCGCCAACCTCGGACACGGCATCACCCCCGAGGTGCCGGTGGCCGCCGTGGAGGCATTCGTGGCGACGGTCCGGGACCATCGCCATGCGTGACCGCAAGATCTTCATGGCACCGTTGGCGACTGGTGCGGGCGGACGAGGGAATGCGGACACACCCCCCCTGGATTTGCACTTGCTAGGAGCAATTATCAAATGAACCGGGACTTCTCCCTCGACGGCATCGACGGCGAGCTGCTGGCCAAGTACGACCGGCCCGGCCCGCGGTACACCTCCTACCCCACCGCGCCCCAGTTCCACGAGGGCTTCTCCCAGGGCGACTACCGCGAGCGGCTCCGCATGGCGGCGACGCAGCCCGAGCAGGCGCTCTCCATGTACGTCCACGTCCCGTTCTGTGAGGCCCGCTGCACCTACTGCGGGTGCAACATCGTCGTCTCCCCCCACCGCGGACCCGAGGAGGGCTACCTGGAGGCCGTGGACGGGGAGCTGGAGCTGCTGCGCCAGGCCCTCGGGCCGGGTAGGCGGCTCAGCCAGCTCCACTGGGGTGGGGGGACGCCCACCTATCTGACGCCGGCCCAGTGCGAGCGGCTGCTGGCCGCGGTGACGTCGCGCTTCACCCTCGCCGACGACGCCGAGGTGGGAATCGAGGTGGACCCCTGCGTCACCTCCGGCGAGCACCTCGAGACCCTGCGTCGCATCGGGTTCAACCGGATCTCCATGGGGGTCCAGGACATCGACCCGGCGGTGCAGGAGGCGGTGGCGCGCCACCAGCCCCTGGAGCTCACCCGGGACCTCGTCGAGGCCGCCCGCCGGCTGGGCTTCGACTCGGTGAACATCGACCTCATCTACGGTCTGCCGCGGCAGACCGAGGAGTCGTTCCGGCACACGGTGCGCACGGTGATCTCGGAGATCGCCCCCGACCGCGTGGCCTGCTTCTCCTACGCTCACGTACCCTGGATCAAGCCCCACCAGCGCAAGCTCGAGGAGTCCAGCCTGCCCCGGGGATGGGCCAAGTTCCGCCTCTTCGCCGCTGCCGCCGAGGAGTTCGCCGCCGCCGGCTACCGCTTCATCGGCTTCGACCACTTCGCACGCCCCTCCGACGATCTGGCCCACGCCATGGAGGAGGGACGCCTGCACCGCAACTTCATGGGCTACACCGTCATGCCGGCCAGCCACCAGATCGGCGTCGGCGTCACCTCCATCGGCGACGTCGCCGGCGCCTATGTGGCCAACCACCGCAGGCTGAGCCAGTACGAGCGGGTTATCGCCGAGGGCCGCCTGCCGGTGGAGCGGGGAGTGGTGCGCAGCGGCGAGGACGAGCTGCGGGGCACCGTCATCCGCCGCCTCATCTGCAACCTGACCCTGGACCTGGAGCGACTGGCGAACGAGTTCGGCATCGACCCCCGGGAGCGCTTCGCCACCGAGCTCGAGGAGCTCGGCGTGCTGGCGGACGACGGCCTGGTGGAGGTCACGCCCGACCGCATCCGGGTGACGCCCCGAGGGCGGTTCTTCCTGCGCAACATCTGCATGCCCTTCGACGCCTACCTGCGCACGCCCGCCGAGCGACCGGTCTACTCGCGGACCGTCTGAACGGTCCGACGGCAGCGTCAGGTCACAGAGGCGGCGGCAGTGTCAGCGGCAGCGATCAGCGGCGACGACCCGCTCACGCGGCATGGTGGGCGCCACGAGAAGAGCCCCTCCCTCGAGCGTCCCACTCCTGGTGATCTCCCGGCACGCGAGGTCGACCAGGCGGTGGGGCGTGGGGTTCGAAGATCGTCAGGAGTGGCAACCACGCGGAAGGCAACGGGAGTGCAGTGCGCTCCTCGGCCGTGGGTGCTCCCGGAGCGCGGTGCGGGTTGGACGGTGGATCCGCGACGCTTCCACTGCCGCCGATCCCGGACCCTGATCGCAGACGCTGCCGCCGAACGCTGTCCCAGTCGCTGATTGCAGACGCTGGCCGCTGCTGCAGCTCCGCGGGCTATACTGGCCACGGTGTCCGACGACCGTGACAGCACCCGCATCTCCTCGCACGCCGCACTCCTTGCCGTGCTCCTGGCCGCGGTGGTGCTGTGGCTGTATCGACGGGTCGTCCCCATCGATCTTCTGGTCCGGCTGAGCCTGCCCGTCCTCTGGCTCTCCCTCTGGAGCCTCGCCTGCCTCGGCGCCGGGCACTGGCCCACCACCTGGTTGCTCGGCCGCAGACGCCCGCCTCTGGTCGTCGTCCTCGCGACGGGGGCGGCGGTGGTCTCGTTCCTGGAGGCGCTACTGGCACTGGCCGGAGCGTTCCGGCCCGCCGTCCTGGTGGGGCTGCTGGCCCTGTCCGCTCTGGGAGGCGTCCTGGTCCTCGCGCGACCGGTCACACGGCCCGTTCTTCCGCCCTTCCGCTTCGCCTCTCCCCCGGGGGTGCTGGTGGCCGCCGTGGGCGCCACCACCCTGATCCTCCTCACCGCGCCGCCGGTGATGTACGACGCACTCAACTACCACCTGGCCTTCCCCGCCCGATGGCTGGCCCACGGATCGTTCATCCAGTTTGAGCGTCAGATCTTCTCCTACTACCCCTCGGCCCACGGCGTGCTGTACGCACTGGCGCTGGCGACGGTGGGTCCCTGGGGCGCGGCCGCCATCCACTGGTGGATGGGCGCCCTGGCGGGACTCTCCGCAGCCACGCTGGCCGCGCGCCTGGAGGGAAGAGAAGGCGCCGCCACGTGGGCCGCCGCCTGCTTCGTCCTGACGCCGGTGGTGCTCGCCGTCGCCGATTACGCGATCGCGGACCTGGCGGTGGCGGCGTGGACCGGTGCGGCCCTGGTGGTCCTCACCGAGCGTGAGGAGCACCGGCGCCTCGGGCGGCGCGCCGCGCACGTCGGTCTCCTGGTCGGGGCGGCGGTCGCCGCCAAGTACCTCGCCCTGGCCACGGTCCTCGCCCCCCTCGCCCTGGGGGGCGCGGTGATGGCCGCGGGCCGGGAGTGGCGCGGCCGCCGGCTGGCGGCGGCGGGAGCTGCCCTGGCCGCCCTCTGCCTGGTCCTGGCGCCGTGGCTGGGCCGCAATCTGGCGTGGACCGGCAACCCCGTGTATCCCTACTTCCAGGCCGCGTTCGGCGGTCCCCCGAGCGGGCGTGACGTGGCCCGGGAGCTGGCCGTGGAAGGCGACGGAGCGCTCGCCCCGTCGAGCGTTCTGATCCGGAGCGCCACCGGGCTGATCCGCCGCACCTTCCATCCTCTTCCGGGAGGCGGCGCCATCGGCCCCGCGTGGCTGATCCTGCTGCCGGTCGCCCTGGTGGCGGGCGGTGCCCGGTCCCGCGCCCGCCTGGCGCTCTGGATCGTAACGGCCACCGGGGTCCTCGCCTGGGGCGCACTGGTGCAGTACGCGCGCTTTCTCCTGCCGGTGCTGGTGCCGGCGGCCGCACTCGCAGGCGTTGCCGCCGCACAGCTGACCGGCCAGGGCCCACGCCTGGCACGGCGGGCGGTCCTCGTGCTGCTGCTCGCCGTCTTCGCCTGGAACGCCACCGCGCTGGCCACCGACCTCAACCTGGACCGGCTGGCCGTCGTCACCGGACACGCCCGTCGGACCGACTTCCTCAGCCGCTGGGTGAGCTACTTCCCGGCCGCGCAGTTCGCCTCCGAGCGGTTGCCGAAGGATGCCCGGCTGCTGCTGGTGGCCGAGGTCCGCAGCTTCTACCTGGAGCGGTCAGTGCTGGTGGAGGACCCCTACCGGGCCCCGTGGCTCGTGGACCTCGCCCGGAGCTGCGTCGCGCCGTCGGACCTGGCGGCCGAGTTGCGCGCCCTAGGGGTCACCCACGTGCTCGTGAACGAGACCGAGATGGCCCGGCTGGCGCGGCAGCGTGGCGTGGCGGATTACTGGGCCGGTGCCGATGAGCGGGAGCGAGACCTCATCCGCCGCTTCCTCCACGGGACCCTGAGGCCGATCTACCGCGGCGGCGGGGTCTGGATCGGTGAGCTGCCGCGGCCCCTGTCTCCGGCCTCCGGCACGCCGGCGGCGGCCACCACGCCGTGAGCTTCGTCTCCGGTCAGCGCGCCTCCCCACCGCCGCGTCTCAGGCCCCGCAGGACCTCGCGCTGGTCCCGATACTCGGCGCGGGCGGCCACGTACTCCTCGTGGGTGAACCCGAGCTCGCTCGCCGTCTGGCGCACCTCCTCCTCCTCCACCAGGCTGATGGAGTCGTCTGCGGCGCAGACCGCGAAGAGGGCGTGCAGGGCGCTCTCCAGCTCCTCCCGGGTGGCGACGCGCTTCAGCTCCCGGGTGGCCAGATAGTCCTCGGCCACCCCGCCCAGCTCGTCGTGGTGAGCCACCATGTCCGCCACCAGCTCGGCGTGGTCCCGGGCCATGCCGCCATCGGCCACCAGAAGCTCGGCGATGGCGTCGCGCTCGTCCTCGCTGACGTCCAGGTCGGCGCGGGCGGCGCGTCCCAGCACCATGGCCAGGGCGGCCACGAAGCGGGCGCGGTCGGTCCCCAGGCTCTGCAGCCTCTCCGCGATGTGTTCCACCGCCGCCGACGTCTGTCCCTGAGCGCCCGGGGTCTGGTGGGCGGGCGCCAGGCCGAGCTTGGCCAAGATCGAGTGCACCACGAGGAGTCCAACGGTCGGCCGCCGGGATGCATTTCCCGGCGGACCGCCATCGGACGACTCCGTCCCCCGCGCGCCCTCAGCGGCGTGCCGCGGCGAGGTTGTCGTTCGCCTGCTTCCAGTTGACGACGTTCCAGAAGGCGGCGATGTAGTCCGGACGCCGGTTCTGGTACTTCAGGTAGTACGCGTGCTCCCACACGTCCAGGCCCAGGATCGGCGTCAGGCCGTCCATCAGGGGGCTGTCCTGGTTGGGAGTGCGACGTCACCACCAGCTTGCCGCCGGGTCCACCGCCAGCCAGGCCCAGCCGGAGCCGAACGCGTCCACCGCCGCGGCGCTGAGCGTGTCCTTGAAGCTGTCGAAGCAGCCGAAGTCGCCGTCGATGGCCTTGGCCAGGTCGCCGTCGGGGCTGGCCGCCGCCGCTGGCGACATCACGGTCCAGAACAGGCTGTGGTTGGCATGGCCGCCGCCGTTGTTGCGCACCGCCGTCCGGATCTCCTCCGGCACGCTCTGGTTGCCGCAACAGGTCCTGGACGCTCTTGCCTCTGAAGAGCTCGGCGTGCCCTCCAGGGCGGCGTTCAGCTTCTTCACGTATCCGCGCGTGGTGCTTGTCGTGGTGGATCTCCATGGTCCTGGCGTCGATGTGGGGCTCCAGGGCGTCGAAGCCGTAGGGAAGTGCGGGAAGCTCGTGCTTGGCCATCGTGTCGTGTCCTCCTCGTGTGGCGGCCCCGTGTTGCTCACGGGGCGTCGATGTCGGTGGGATCAAGTCTCATTACCACACGAATATTCCGGTTGGCGCAGGGTGCGCCCCGGCGGCCCCGGATCCCACGGACGGATCGGCGAGGAGCGCCTTCGTGTGCACGCGAGGGACACAGCGTGGATGTTGGCTGAGCTCCGGCCGCGCTCGAGGGCGACCGGACCAGGGAGACCGCCGCTCAGTTCTCGGCGGGGTGCGCGGAGGGCGCCGGGCCCTTGGCCCTGAGGCGGACAACCTCGCGGCGGATCAGCCCCTGCACCATGAGCCGCTTCTCCACCTGCGAGCCGGGCACCATCTTGAGGATCTCGCCGAGGCTGTAGGCGCCGTTGATCCGGGACAGCAGGAAGCCCTCCTGCGGGCTGAACGAGAGCTTGGTGAGCTCGGCCGACGACACCGCCAGCTCCGGGACCGCGCCGTTGTCCAGATCGAGCTCGTCGAGCCGGTCGCCGATCCGCTTCTCGAGCCCCGCGAGCCGCTCCGCCACCTCGCGCCGGTCGGCGTACTTCTGGCGCATCTCGGTCAGCCGCTGGTAGGCCTTGAGGAGGTCCCCCTTGTCGAGCTCCCGCTCGGCATGGCGGATGAGGGTCCGCCAGGACACCTCGGAGAACCCGGGGATGGGCGTCTCGCCTCCTGTCCCCGGTGGATTGAGGTCGAACAGGCCGTGGGAAATGCCCTGGTAGACGAAGAGGAGGACGTGGAAGAGGGCGAGCCGGCAGGCCAGCGCGATGTCCTCGATGTTGTTGTTGCCGTTGATCTCGCGCAGGATGTTGAGCTCGGTCTGGCCGAGGTCCTTGACGTCCACCGCCCGCACCAGCTTTGGCCGCCAGCGTGGATCGGGGATCAGCTCCCGACATCGAGCCCACTCGTCCTGGCGCCGCACACCCTCCAGGATCAGCATGTCCACGGGGATGTTGAGCGGCTGGAACTTCTTGGCCGGCAGGATGTTCTCCAGGAAGCGGAACTCCCCCTGCTCCCACAGGAAGAGCTCGAAGATGGTCTCCTCCGTCTTGACCTGCAGGATGTGGACGAGGTCCTCCCGGGACAGCCGACCGATGATCACCAGCAGCTCCCCGAGCAGGGTCCCGTAGTGGTCCTGCATGTCCAGGAGCTCCTGCAGCTCGTCTTCGCCCAGGAGGCCCCAGCCCACGAGGTAGTAGCCGAGAAACTCCTTGGGGTCCTCGGACGAGGCGGCCACCACGAGACCGTCGCGGAAGTAGAGCTTCTTGTTGTACTGGGATCCTTCAAGCGCCAGGGTGCCGGTCTTGCGGCTGTGGGCGACCCACTGCAGCAGATCGGGGAAGGGCATGGTGCGGAGGTTGCCACTGATGGACACTCAACCGCTCTCCCCCTCCGCCGCTCCGGCGGATCCCCCCGCACGCCCCTGATCACGACCGCGGATAGCGCTCGAAGATGTTATCATAGTTACACTTACAGCTCCGGCCAAATTATAGCACGGCGCCTTCTGAGCGGCCCGAACCGCTCCTCAGGCCGTCGCCTGCGCGTCCGCGGCCGGTTGGCTCTTCTGCTTGAGGTAGTCGGCGATGCCCGCCGCGGCCTTCTTGCCGGCCCCCATGGCCAGGATGACGGTGGCGGCGCCGGTCACGATGTCCCCGCCGGCGAAGACGCCCGGGATCGAGGTCATCATGGTCTCCTCGTCCACCACGATGTTGCCCCAGCGGTTGAGCTGCAGCCCCTCGGTGCTCTTGGTGACCAGTGGGTTCGGGCCCTGGCCGATGCCCATGATGACGTTGTCGAGGGGAACGTCGTACTCGCTGCCCTCGATGGGAACCGGGCGCCGGCGTCCGGAGCTGTCGGGCTCGCCCAGCTCCATCTTGATCACCCGCACCCCGGTCACCCGCCCCTCGTCGTCGCCGTAGATCTCCACGGGAGCGTTCAGCCAGCGGAAGTCGATACCCTCTTCCTCGGCGTGCTCCAGCTCCTCCAGACGCGCCGGCGACTCCGCCCGGGTGCGGCGGTAGAGGCAGATGACCTCCTCGGCGCCCAGACGCTTGGCGGTGCGCAGGCAGTCCATGGCCACGTTCCCGGAGCCCACCACCGCCACCCGGTTGCCGAGCTGCACGGGGGTGTCGTAGTCGGGGAAGGAGAACGCCTTCATGAGGTTGACCCGCGTCAGGAACTCGTTGGCCGACAGCACGCCGATGTAGTTCTCGCCCGGAATGCCCATGAAGTAGGGCAGCCCGGCGCCGGTGCCCAGGAAGATGGCGTCGTACCCGTAGTCGTCGAAGAGCTCCTGGACGGTGGCAGTCTTTCCGACCACGAAGTTGCAGCGGATCTCCACCCCCAGCTTCCTGAGGTTGAACGATCTCCTCCTGCACGATGGCCTTGGGCAGTCGGAACTCGGGGATGCCGTACACCAGCACCCCGCCCGGCTTGTGCAAAGCCTCGAGGATCGTCACGTGGTGGCCGCGGATGGCGAGATCAGCGGCGCAGGCCAGACCGGAGGGACCCGAGCCCACGATGGCCACCTTGAAACCGGTAGGCGGCGCCTGCTGGGGCATGTTGATCTCGCCCCTGGACATCTCCCAGTCGGCCACGAAGCGCTCCATGCGTCCGATGGCCACCGGCTCGTGCTTGACGCCGGTGACGCAGACCTTCTCGCACTGGTCCTCCTGCGGGCAGACACGGCCGCAGATGGCGGGCAGGGTGTTGTCCTTCTTGATGATCGCCAGGGCGTCCTCGAAGCGCTGGTCCTGGATGGCCTGCACGAAGGCCGGGATGTCGATGCCCACGGGGCAGCCCGAGATGCACTTGGGCTTCTTGCACGCGAGGCAGCGCTCCGCCTCGGCGACGGCGAGCTCGGGGGTGAAGCCGAGAGCGACCTCGTTGAAGTTGCGGATCCGCTCCATGGGCTCCTGGGCCGGCATCGCCTGACGCGGAATCTTCATCCGCTCCTTGGGTGTCAGCTCACGGGCCATCAGCTCACCTCCTCGGCCTGCAGCGCCTGGCACTGGTGCCGTTCCAAAAAGCGGCGGCGGGCGATCTCCTCCTGCTCGAGGTAGATGCGCTGCCGCTTCATCATCAGATCGAAGTCCACCTTGTGGGCGTCGAACTCGGGTCCGTCCACGCACACGAACTTGCTCTCTCCCCCCACCGCCACGCGACAGCCGCCGCACATGCCGGTGCCGTCGATCATGATGGTGTTGAGGGAGACCACCGTCGGGATCTCCAGCGGCCTGGTCAGCTCGGCCACGAACTTCATCATGATGGCCGGGCCGATGGCCACCACCATGGCCGGCTTGCCCCGCTCGTCGATGAAGGCCTGCAGGGCATGGGTCACCAGGCCCTTGGTGCCGAAGCTGCCGTCGTCCGTCGTGTAGATCATCTCGTCCGAGGCGGCCTCCATCTCGGGCCGCATGATGACCAGCTCCTCCGTCCGCCCACCCAGGATCGACACCACGTGGTTGCCGGCCTCCCGGAGGGCGCGGGCGATGGGCAGCAGGGGGGCGATGCCGGCGCCGCCACCCACGCACACCACCGTGCCCACCTTCTCGATGTGGGTGGGCGTGCCGAGGGGCCCCACCACCACGATCTCCTGGCCCGCCTTCAAGGTGCCCATCTCCATGGTCGTCTTGCCCACCTCCTGCACGACCAGGGTGATCGTTCCGGCCTCGGCGTCGGCGTCGGCGATGGTGAGCGGGATGCGCTCACCCTCGTCGTGGAGGAGGACGACCACGAACTGGCCCGCCCGGTGCTTGCGCGCGATCTCCGGCGCGTGCACCAGGTAGCGCTTGAACGCAGGGGCGATTTCTTCCACTTTGAGGAGCTCGGCCACGGCACATCCTCCCTCGGCCCAGACTGGCGTCAATGTACTCATCTCTGCCCATATTTTCAAGTAGGTCAATACATTGTGCGACTGAGGCTCAGATGAATCGGAGTGTCACCGCGGGCCCATCTGGCCCGGTCTCGGTGATGGTCGGGGACAGCCGCGGAGGGTCGCGATTCCACAGGGGATGATTCGCGGTCTCGTCATAATGCTGTCTTCGCCTTCCCCGCGGTTGCCACCGCTGACACTTTCCCGACCACAGACGACACGAGGCCGGCATGCGACGCCTCGAGAAAGTGTCACCAGTGGCACGCCCGAGGAAGGTGCTGTTCTCTGTGAAGCGCTCCTCGGCGAGCTCAGCGGCGAGGCCTCCCCGGCCTCGTCCGCTGCAGAACATGGCAAACCCGAAGCTCCTTGTCGCCAACCGAAGGGCCTACCAGCGCGAGCTCAGCGGCGAGGCTTCCCGGCCTCGTCCGCTGCAGCGAGCTCCCACCCTCGTACCTTTCTTGATTTATGTCGCATTTATGCCTATAGTGGGGAGTGGACCCTCGATTCATGGAGGCCCCCCATGACCGTTCACACCCCCACCCTCCGCCACCTCGCCGACGCCCTCCCCGAGGAGGTGCGCTCCATGGTCCGCCCCGCCGCGGAGCTGGCCCGCCGCAACCACGCCGAGCTCCGCGACCCGCCCTTCGCCACCTCGGTGGCGGAGCTGGACGAGCTGTTGGAGGGCGGCCTGCCCCGGGGATGCGTGGTGGAGCTGGTGGGCCGGGGCTCCAGCGGTCGCTTCGCCACCCTGCTGGCGGCCCTCAAGATGGTGACCGACACCGGCGAGGCGACGGCGCTCCTGGACCAGGGCTCCCAGCTCGACCCCCAGGCGGCGGCGGCGGTGGGCATCGACCTGGAGCGGCTGCTGTGGCTGCGCCCGAAGAACCTGCCCGATGCCCTGGCGGCGGCCGAGATGCTAGTTTCCACCGGCTTCTCCCTGGTCGCCCTCGACCTCGGTCTGCCGCCGGTGCGGGGACGGGCGCCTTTGGCCGCCTGGCTGCGCCTCGCCCGCAGCTCCGCCGGCCGCCGGACGGCCGTGCTGGTGGGCTCTCCCTACCATGTGAGCGGCTGCGCCGCCGCGGTGGTGGTGAGTGCCGGCCGGGGCCGCGGCCGCTGGTCCGGCGCCGTGGGCTCGCCGCGCTTGCTGGAAGGGCTCCAGGCGCACCTGGAGGTGCTGCGGCGCCGCGGTCGGCGACCTCACGAGGCCGCCCCCACCGTCTTCGTCCTGCCCGAGGCCGCGTTCGCGCCCCCACCCGATCGCGACCGCGACCGCGCCGATGAGGAGGTCTCCCATGTCCAGGCCCTTTGAGGCGATCCGGCTCGGCATGTCGGCCCTGGGGCTGCTCGCCCTCACCTTCTCCTTCGTCTTCCTCCTCTTCTCCCTGTAGAGCCGACGATGACAGCGACAGCGGGAAGCAGCAGAGGCAGCATCCGGAACCCGCGTCCGCGCCCGTGTCGGCGACAGTGGCAGCCGTCAGCGTCGGCGGGCAGCGGGCAGCGGCAGCAGTCAGCGATCGGCGACAGCGATCGGGGCCATCCCGTGCTCTCCCAATGACATGGCCTTGTGCTGTCATGGTGAGCGAGGAGAGAGCCGTCCGCGGCGAGCGACGAGTCGAACCATCCCCCGAAGGCCCGTGGGACGCCTCCCAGCCACGACTCTGGTGCTCTCGGGGGATCCTTCGACTCGCTTCGGCAGACCTCCGCTCGCTCAGGATGACACTCAGGCGGGTCGGCCCACCGTCTCTGAACGACTGCGTGTCATCGCTTGTGACACCGCCCCGAAGGGGCATAGGGATGCTCAGGATGACACCAAATAGGATCGGCCGGCCGTCGTCGGACGTCTCGGGGCGGGCGGGGGATCTTCCCACTCCTCACTCCTCACTTCTCACCCCAAGGCGGTGGGTGGGGGCTCTGCGCCTCCGCGTCTCTGCGTTTCGTTCTTCTGTCGGGCGGGCGGGGGCCCTGCGCCTTGGCGTCTTCGCGTCGTTGCGTTCTGTCTTCTTCCGGGGTGGGCGGTGGCTCTGCGCCTCTGCGCCTCTGCGTTCTTTCTTCATTCCCCACGCCGCTGGGAGAACGTGGTGAGCCGCATCGCCTGCCTCTGGGTGCCGTTGTTCCCCCTCGCCGCGCGGCTGCGGGCCGAGCCCGAGCTCGCCGGCGAGGCGGTGGCGGTCTGCCAGGGCAGCGGCTCCACCGCCCGGGTGGCGGCGGCCTCCCGTCCGGCCCGCCGCGCGGGGGTGCGTGCCGGTATGACGCTGGCCCAGGCGCGCAGCATCCTGCCCTCCCTGATCGCCCGCGGCCGCGATCCCGGGTGCGAGGACTCGGCCCGGGAAGCGCTGCTGGAGGTGGCGTGGAGCCTGTCGCCGGCGGTGGAGGTCGCCGCCGAGGAGGAGCTCTTCGCCCAGGTGGGCGACATGGACCGGCTCTACCCCGGCGCCCGCGGCGAGGGCGACCTGGGTCGCACCGCGGTGATCATGGCGGAGTCCCTGGACCTGCCGGTCAGGGTCGGCATCGCCGCCAACAAGCCGGCGGCCGCCGTCGCCTCCCGCCGCCCCGAGACGCCCACGGTGATCCCCGCCGGCGACGAGGCCCGCTTCCTGGCGCCCCTGCCCCTGGGCGAGCTGGCCCTCGACCGGCGGCTGGCGGCCACCCTGGCCCGTTGGGGGGTCGCCACCATCGGTGACCTCGCCCGCCTGCCCGCGGACCGGGTGGCGAGCCGCCTCGGGGAGGCCGGGGCCGCCGCCCACCGTGCCGCCCGCGGCGAGGACGACCGTCCCCTGGTGCCCCACCACCTCTCCCTCGCCCTCACCGAGGGCGCCGAGCTGGAGTGGGCCGTGGTGACCACGGAGCCGCTCCTGTATGCCATCGGCCAGGCGCTGGAGCGCATCCGCCGCCGTCTGGAGCGGCAGGACCTGGCCTGCACCGTGCTCGAGCTGGAGCTCACCCTGGAGCCGGAGGGCAACGACCGCCGTCCCATCCGCCTGCCCGCCCCGATCCGGGAGATGGAGGCCCTGCTCGCCCTGATCCGGCTCGAGCTGGAGGCCCGTCCTCCGCGGGGGCCGGTGGTGGCCTTCGTGTGCACCGTGCACCCGGACCGCCCCCGGCGCGGCCAGCTCACCCTGTTCGGCGCCCCCGAGATCTCCCCCGACAGGCTCGCCACCACCCTCGCCCGGCTGACCGCCCGCCTCGGTCCCGACCGGGTGGGCTCGCCGCGCACGGTGGACGGCCATCTCCCGGAGCGGGAGGAGAGCGTCCCCTTCGACCCGCCGCCGGCGCCCCTCCTGCGCCGCGCCTCCGGCCGGGGGCGGGGGCTGTTGGTGGTGCGCGTCCTGCGCCCCCCCGTCCCCCTGGAGGTCATCACCGAGGAGAGCTCAGAGCTCCTCCGCCCCTCTCGGGGGGAGGGACGCGTGGCTGAGCCAGGGAGTCATGAGTCGGCGCAGAGCTCGCCGCCGTCCGACACGTCAAGATTCAAAGCTCAAAGTTCAAGATCTCGCCTGGTCTCCGTCGCCTCGGTCGCGGAGGCGAGGCCCCGCATCCAGGGCCTGGTGCGGGTGGCGGCCGGCCCGTGGTCCCTGGAGGAGGGCTGGTGGCGCGCGGAGCCGGTGGAGCGCGACTACTGGGACGTGGAGCTCTCCGGTGGCGGCCTCTACCGGATCTACCGCGATCGCCGCAGCGGCGACTGGTACGCCGACGGCATGTACGACTGACCCGACGCCGGGGCGGACCGGGAGCTCGACCTCGGCCCGAGCACCCTAGCCGTCGCTCTCCCCGCCCTGCTCGTGGGACTCCTCATCGGACAGCCTGTACCTGACCGTCAGGATGTAGATCACATCCACCGGTCTGCCGTGCAGGGTGGCAGGCTCGAAGGTCCACTGCATCAGGGCGTCGATCGTCGGCTGGTCGAAGGCCTCGTCAGAGGACTTGAGGATCTTCAGGCTGGACACCGTGCCCTCGGCCGTGATGATGGCCTCGCAAACCACGAGGCCCTCCAGGCCCTTCTTCCTGGCCTCCTCGGGGTAGACGGGGTTCACCTTGGTGAGGATCTTCGGCTCGGTGACCTCACCTCCCGGCTGGTAACGCACGGGGCCGCCCTCGTCGCTCGCCGCCGCCACCTCGACATCCCTCGAGGCGGTCGACGCGGCCAGCTCACCGGCCCGGGTTCTCACCAGGGGAAAGGCCGCCGCAGCGGCCACACCGGCCACCGTGACCGACACTCCGAGGGCGGCGACCGCGGTCGCCAGGCGTAGCTTCGACATCTTGACCTCCCGGGTCAGCAGAGCCACTCGTTCGAAGAGATCGCTGCGGTTGAGGAAGGAGAGGGCGGGAGTGGACGTCGCCCGCTCCTGCCAACGGGCCATGGACCAGAGCGCATCCAGGTAGTCTCGTCTCCTCCCCGTGAGACGAACGACCTCGCGGTCCACGATCTGCTCGCGGCTGAGCCCGATCCGCCGCAGGAGGATCGGCACCGCCGGGTGGAACCACAGCAGGGCGCGGAGCGAACGCTCCGTCACCACGGCGAGCCAGTCCCGGCGCTGGACGTGCATGAGCTCGTGGCACGCGATGCTCACCTGGTAGGGCTCCGGCAGATCCTCGAAGCCCCGGGGCAGGAGCACAGTCGGCCGCAACCAGCCGAAGGTGACCGGGACCGGGATTCGATTCGAGACCAGCAGCCGCACGCGCGTCCTCGACGCACCCAGCAGCTCGATCACAGCCCGTGGCACGCGGCCCAGGGGCCGCGCCGCTCTCCGATAGGAACGCAGCACGGCGAGCCCCACCGCCAGCCAGATCAGGCGGACCGCCGCCACCAGCGCGAGGCCGAGCAGGATCCATCCGGTGACGGTCGCCCCCCGGCTCGCCGGCGCCACTGCGCGAGCACTGCTGGTGAGCAGCGCCCCCACGGCCTCCACCGTCACCGAGCCGGCACTGGCGACCCGCCATGGCTGGAGGAAGGGCAACAGCAGGACCGTGGCCAGCAGGAGCTGCCAGTAGCGCAGGGCGACGCCCGGGGCGCGCAGGCGGAGGACGCGCGGCGCGAAAAGCCCGATCAGCAGGACGGCTCCGGTCTGCAACGCGTAGCTGACGAGATTCGCCGTGGTCATGACTCGTCTGCCTCCTCGATGAGCCGGGCGATCTCCTCGAGGTCCCGCTTCGACAGCTTCTTGTGCTCGATGAGGCCGGCGACCAGGGAATGGGCCGAGCCCTCCAGGACCCGTCCCACGAAGTCGTCGACGATGGAGGCGATGACCTCGTCCTTGGGACGGACCGGCTCGTACACGTAGGCCCTGCCCTCCCGGCTGGTCCGACGCAGATGCCCCTTCTCCTCCAGGATGTTCATGATCGTCATGACCGTGGTGTAGGCGACCTGACGGCGTTCGGAGATCACGTCGTGCACCTGGCGCACCGTGGCCCCGTCGAGCTGCCACATCACCTGCATGATCTCGAGCTCCGAGTCGGTCAGACGGGCTGCGTTGCGTCGGTTCATACTAAAAATTTAGTACTAATCTATTCGTTGTCAAGTAGTCCCTTGTTTTATGTCTTGTTTATGCCTACACTGAATCTCTCCAGCGGAGGCCGCGGCCGAGCCGGGAGGAGTCTCTACCGGATCTACCGCGATCGCAGGTCCGGGGAGTGGCACGCCGATGGGATGTATGACCGATCACCCCGCGTCCGGGGGCCGGCTCGTTGAGCAGGCCAGAGAGGATGCCAGGCACCCCGTCTGTCGCTGCGATGTGCTCGGTCGCTGCGGTCGAAGAGAGTGCCTGGCACCCGCTCTGGTGCTCCCGGAGCGCGTCGTATCAGCGGCAGCGGCGGCCAACGGCGGCCGTGATCAGCGACCGGCGGCAGTGGACAGAACCCGCGTTCGCGTCCTGCGGTGGGACGTGGCTGCTGCTCTGAAGGGGATCCTCCCACTCGCTCCGGCGGACCTCCGCTCGCTCCCAATCACACACCCTTGTTCTGTCATGGTGAGCGAGGAGCTCGCCGTCCGTGGCGAGCGACGAGTCGAACCATCCCCCGAAGGCCCGTGGGACGCCTCCCAGGCACGACCTTGGTGCTCTCGGGGGATTCTTCGACTCGCTCCGGCGGACCGACCCTCGCTCAGAATGACAGGCAACTTGGACGTCCCACTGTCTCCGCGCGGTCCCGTGTCATCCCATGAGACACCGCCGCGAAGAGATGCAGGGATGCCCAGGATGACAGGCGGAGTGGGGCAGCCGGCCGCCGCTCGACGGCCCCGTGTCATCCGATGCGGCACCGCTCCTCGCGGGGCGTACAGAGGCTCGGCATGAGGTACGCGGAGCTGCACTGCGCGTCGGCGTTCTCGTTCCTGGAGGGCGCGTCCGAGCCCGAGGACCTCGTCGAGCGGGCGGCGGAGCTGGAGCTCGGCGCCGTGGCCCTGGTGGACCGCAACGGCCTGTCGGGGGCGCCGCGCTTCTGGAAGGCGGCCACCGCCGCCGGCATCACGCCCCTGGTGGGCGCCGAGGTCGTCCTCGACGACGACCCGAACCCAAATTCAAGATTGGAGGGGTGGGTGGACCGGAGGGGCCCCCTGGGCCTCGTCCCCGACCCTCCCCCTCCCGGCACGCCCCTGCCCCGGCTGACCCTGCTCGCCGCCGACCGCCGCGGCTACCGCAACCTGTGCCGGCTGCTCACCGCCGCCGCCCGCGGTCGGCCCAAGGGCGAGGCTCGGGCGAGCTGGGACCGAGATCGCCGAGCACGCCCGCGGCCTGCACTGCCTCACCGGCGGCGCCGAGGGGGTGGTTGCGCAGCGCCTCGTGCACCGCGGCCTGGAGGCGGCGCGGCGCGAGCTGGAGCACCTCCACCGACCTCTTCGATGGCCGCCTGCACGTGGAGATCCAGCGCCACCACCTGCGCGAGCGAGGAGCACCGCAACAGCGCCCTGCTCGACCTCGCCCGCCGCCTGCGGCTGCCGCTCGTCGCCACCGGCGGCGTGCGCTACGCCCGGCGCCGAGGACAAGGAGCTCGCCGATGTTCTCACCTGCATCCGCGAGGGCATGACGCTCGACACCGCGGGCCGCCTGCTCGACGCCGAGCGCGAGCGCCACCTGCGCGCACCCCGCCGAGATGGCCGCCCTGTTCGCCGACCTGCCGCGGGCCGTGGCCGCCGCTGGCGAGCTCGCCCAGCGAGCTCGACTTCACCCTCGACCGACCTGGGCTACCGCTTCCCCGACTACCCCCTGCCGCCCGGCGAGACGCCGGACTCGTACCTGCGCCAGGTCACCTGGAACGGCGCCCGCGCCCGCTTCCGGCCCCTCACCGCCCGCGCCCAGGCCCAGATCGAGCACGAGCTCGCGCTGATCGAGAAGCTCGGACCTCGCCGGCTACTTCCTCATCGTCTGGGACATCGTCCGCTTCTGCCAGCGCGAGGGCATCCTCGCCCAGGGCCGCGGCTCGGCCGCCAACAGCGCCGTCTGCTACGCCCTCTCCATCACCGCCGTCGATCCGGTGAAGATGGAGCTGCTGTTCGAGCGCTTCCTCTCCGAGGAGCGGGGCGAGTGGCCCGACATCGACCTCGACCTGCCCTCGGGAGACCAGCGCGAGAAGGTGATCCAGTACGTCTACCGGCGCTACGGCGCCGGACGGCGCCGCCATGACCGCCAACGTCATCACCTACCGCGACCGCTCGGCGGCCCGGGAGGTGGGCAAGGCCCTGGGCTTCGCCCCGGAGCAGGTCGACCGGCTGGCCAAACAGCTCGGCCGCCACGCCTCCAGCGACATCCGGGACGGGGGCCCGCGACCTGGACGCGGAGCTCGCGGCCGTCGGACATCGACCCCGTCCGCGCGCCGAGCACTTCAAGAGCTCTGGTGGCGGATCCAGCAACCTCCCCCGCCACCTGGGCCAGCACTCCGGGGGCATGGTCATCGCCCAGGGGCGCCTCGACGAGGTGGTCCCCCTCGAGCCCGCCGCCATGCCCGGCCGCACCGTCATCCAGTGGGACAAGGACGACTGCGCCGACCTCGGGATCATCAAGGTCGACCTGCTGGGCCTCGGGCATGCTGGCGCGCCCTCGAGGACGCGATCCCGCTGATCCGCGCCCACGAGGGCGTCGACCTCGACCTCGCCCACCTGCCCCCCGACGATCCCGAAGACCTACGGCATGCTCCGCGCGCGCCGACACCGCCGGGGTGTTCCAGGTCGAGAGCCGGGCGCAGATGGCGTCGCTGCCGCGCAACCGCCCCGAGCGCTTCTACGACCTGGTGGTCCAGGTGGCCATCATCCGCCCCGGCCCCATCGTCGGCAACATGACCAACCCGTATCTCGAGCGCCGCCAGGGGCGGCGAGCCCGTCACCTACCCCCACCCCTGCCTCGAGCCGATGCTGAAGCGCACCCTGGGGGTGCCGCTCTTCCAGGAGCAGCTCCTGCGCATCGCCATGGTCGCGGCGGGGTTCTCCGGCGGCGAGGCGGAGGAGCTGCGGCGGGCCATGGGCTTCAAGCGCTCCCGGGAGCGGATGCAGACCGATCGAGCGCAAGCTCCGCGCCGGTATGACGGAGCGCGGCATCGTCCGGCGCCGCCCAGGAGGAGATCGTCCGTTCCATCACCTCCTTCGCCCTCTACGGCTTCCCCGAGTCCCACGCCGCCAGCTTCGCCCTCATCGTCTACGCCTCGGCCTACCTCAAGCGCCACCACCCGGCGGCCTTCTACGTCGGCCTCCTCAACGCCTGGCCCATGGGCTTCTACCACCCGGCCACCCTCCTCAAGGACGCCCAGCGGCACGGGGTGGAGGTCCATCCGGTGGACGTCGACCGCTCCGGCTGGCGCTGCCGCTGGGAGGAGGGCGGGGTGCGCATCGGGCTGCGCTACGTGCACGGCCTGCGCCGGAGAGCCGGCGAGACCATCGAGTGCGAGCGGACCCGCGCCCCCTTCTCAAACCTCGCCGACCTCGCCCAGCGCTGCGCCCTCGACGAGGAGCAGCTCGCGTTGCTGGCTCACGTGGGGGCGCTGGCGTCCCTGGGGCTGACCCGCCGCCAGGCCCTGTGGCAGGTGGCCGAGGTGACGGCGCGGCGCGGCCCGCTGCTGGCCCACCTCCCCCCGGAGGCGGCCTCGCCCCTGCCCGAGATGAGCGACCTGGAGGAGACCGTCGCCGACTACGCCGGCCTCCACCTCACCACGGGCCCCCACCTCATGAGCTACCTGCGCTCAGACATGGACCGGCGCGGGGTGACGCCCCTGGCCTCGCTCCCGGACCTCGCCGACGGCAGCCGGGTGCGGGCCGGCGGCGCGGTCATCGTCCGCCAGCGGCCGGGGACGGCCAGGGGCTTCGTGTTCTTCACCATGGAGGACGAGACCGGGACCGTGCAGGCCATCGTCCCCCCGGACCTGTTCCGGGCCAACCGCAGGCTGGTGGTCACCTCGCCCCTGCTCATCGTGGACGGGGTCCTCCAGAAGCGGGACGGCACGTTGTCGGTGAAGGCGGAGGGCTTCGAGGCGGTCAGGACCGACGCCAGAATCGCCAGTCACGACTTTCACTGACCGTCTCCTCGGCATAGCGCAGCATGACGAGGGCCGCCACCACGCAGAAGCCCGCCATCACCAGGAACGGGAGCTCGAAGAAGAACACCGCCAGCAGCCCCGACACCAGCGGCCCGACGGCGATGCCGAGACCGAAGCCGGTCGTCACCACGCTCATCTGGCGGCCCTCGCCGCCGGAGCCGGAGAGGTCCCCGGCCAGGGCCAGGGCGGGCGCCGCGATGGCCGCAGCGGCCACCCCCTGGGCCACCCGCAGGAGCAGGAACTCCAGATCGGACGCGGCCAGACCGAGACCGATGGTCACCGGGACCGTCAGGAGCAACCCCCCCACGATCAGGGGCTTGCGACCGATGTAGTCGGACAGCCTCCCGAGGGGGACCTGGGTCGCCAGGCGGCCGACCATCAGCGCGCTGAACGCGACTCCGAAGCCCACCGCCGTCATGCCTAGGCGGGCGTTGAACTCGTTCTCCAGGGTCACCACCATGGAGAAGGCGGCGGCCATGGCGAAGGTGGCGAGGGAGACCGCCAGGATCCCCGGGCTGAGCAGGGCGGGGTCGATGATCCGGAAGGGCGGCACTTCCTCACCCTCCTTGGGGGGCGGCACCCGGACGTCGGGCACCCAGAGCTGCACCGCCACGAAGGCCAGGAGGAGCAGCCCGGCACCGGTGAAGAAGGCGGAGTCGAAGCCGAAGTGGACCTGCAGGAAGCCCCCCACCGGCGGCCCGATGGAGAAGCCGACGAGGCGCAGGGTGGTGTAGAAGCCCATGGCGCCGCCCCGCGACCTCCGCTCCGTCACCGAGGCCAGGATGGCCATGGCGGCGGGGACGGTCAGGGCGATGCCCACGCCCTGCGCCGCGCGCAGGAAGAGCAGCTCCAGGTACCGGTCGGCGAACGCGAAAGACACCGTCCCCAGGGCCATCACCAACAGGCCGATGAGCATCAGGATCTTGCGTCGCCCCAGGCGGTCCGAGAGCGCCCCGGCCGGCGGCTGCAGCAGGGCCACGACGAACCCGTAGAGGGAGATCAGCACGCCCACCTTGATCTCCACCGGCATGGCGATGAGGTCGTCGGGCAGCTTCTTCACGAAGACCGGGATGACGATGAAGAGGATGCTGTTGCCCATGGCATCGGCGAGGCGGGCCACCGACACCGCCACCACCGCCTGATTGACACCGATGGATCGCCAGAAGTCCGTGGTCAGCAGCCGCCTGAGAGGCAACTTCATACGACGTGCAACAATCCCGCTCCGAGAACACTCCGGATCCGTCCCACCCGCCGGGGCGAGCCCTCCACCCAAAGGCCGCGCCCTTCTCTCCGGGTCGAGCACCTGCCACGACGAGAGGCCGCAGGGCGTCCGACTCCGGAACAGGACGGCCCCGGCACGAGGTTGCAGGCCAGAGAGGTTGCCCATGAGCGACGACACACCAGGATCCCCCGCCTCCCCCTCCCCCGAACCGGAGGGCCCGCCGGGCGACCACCCCTGGCCCGTCGGCCTCGGCCTCCGAGCCTGGCGACTCCGGAGGCTCATGAGGAGACCGTTCCCGGATGCCTGGCACGCCATCCTGGACCGCAACGTGCCGTACTGTCGCCGGCTCGCGCCCCCGGATCGGCAGGAGCTGGAGGCCCTGGTCAAGGTGTTCGTGGCCGAGAAGAGCTTCGAGGGCTGCGGGGGGCTGGAGGTCGACGACGAGGTGCGGGTCACCATCGCCGCCCAGGCCTGCATCCTGCTCCTGCACCGCCGGACCGACGTCTACCCAGACCTGCGCACGATCCTGGTCTATCCCCACGCCTACGTGCGCCGAGTCCGCGCAGCACCTGGCCGGCGGCATCGTGATCGAGGGCGAGCAGGCCCGTCTCGGGCGAGTCCTGGTCGCACGGGACGGTGGTCCTGTCGTGGGACGACGTCGTGCACGGGGCGCCTCGGACGTCCACGACGGGCACAACGTGGTCCTGCACGAGTTCGCCCACCAGCTCGACAACGAGGCCGGCTTCGCCGACGGCGCGCCCAGGCTCCCGGCAACGGTCCATGTACGTCGCCTGGGCCAGGGTGCTGGGCGCGGAGTACCAGGACCTCGTCGACCGCCTCCAGCGCCACCGCCCGAGCTTCCTCGGAGCGTACGGCGCCACCAATCCGGCCGAGTTCTTCGCGGTGGTCACCGAGCTGTTCTTCGAGAAGCCGGCGGCGCTTCAGCGCCAGCACCCGGCGCTGTATGAGCAGCTCCGCACCTTCTACCAACAGGACCCGGCACGGCTGTCCACGCCGACGTCCTCGCCACCGTCACCCCACGCCAGCTCGTGAGATGCCTTCCATTTCCGGCCCCGACCCGTGCCGGATGGTAGACTCCGGCATGGGTCGGGGGTGGAACACCGTGCAGCGTTCCTCTGTTCACCGCCTGAGACCCCATCATCATGGACGACGCACACACTCCCAAACCCGCCGTCTCCGACCTCGCGATCGACCGAACCGATCGTGAGCGGCGGAGCAGCTGGCGGGTGCTGCTGCCGGCCGCGGTCGTGGTCCTCGCCGCCATCGTGGTGGGCGGCATCGCGCTGGCCCACCGGAGCGGCGTCCCCACGGTCCGGACCTCCACGGTGGGGGCGCCGGCTGACCCGGGCACGCGCACGGTGCTCAACGCGTCCGGGTACGTCACGCCCCGCCGCCGGGCGACGGTGGCGGCCAAGATCACCGGCCGGGTCACCGACGTGCTCATCGACGAGGGGATGGTGGTGACCCGGGGGCAGGTCCTGGCCACCCTGGACGACTCGGACGCCCGCAAACGCCTCGCCGCCACCCGTGCCGACCGCGACGTGGCCCGGGCCGGCCTGGACGAGGTGGAGGTGAACCTCGCCGACGCCCGACGCACCCTCAGGCGTGTGCAGGACCTGCGCTCCGACGGCGTGAGCAGCCAGCAGGACGTGGACTCCGCCACCACCGCGGTGGCGGCGCTCGAGGCCCGCCTCGTGGTGGCCCGCCGCAACCTGGAGGCGGCCGAAGCCCAGCTCGCGGTGGCCCAGCACGACCTGGAGAACTATGTGATCCGCTCCCCCTTCGCCGGGGTGGTGGTGTCCAAGGACGCGCAACCGGGGGAGATGGTGTCCCCCATCTCGGCGGGCGGCGGCTACACCCGCACCGGCATCGCCACCATCGTCGACATGTCCTCCCTGGAGATCGAGGTCGACGTGAACGAGTCCTACATCGCCCGCGTCCACCCCGGTCAGGAAGCCGACGCGGTGCTCGACGCGTATCCCGACTGGCACATCCCGGCCACGGTGCGCACCGTCATCCCCACCGCCGACCGTCAGAAGGCCACCGTCAAGGTCCGCCTCACCTTCGACCACCTGGACCCCAGGATCCTGCCCGACATGGGGATCAAGGTGGCCTTCCGGGAAGGCCGATCGGAGAGCGCCGAGGGGCACGCCGCGAGGGCGGTGGTGGCGGCAGCCGCGGTGCGCGGAAGCGGTTCCGACACGGTGGTCTTCGTGCTCGACGGGGACCACGTCGAGCGGCGGGCCGTCACCCTCGGCCCCGAGGAGGGCGATGAGGTCCAGGTGGTGGCCGGCCTGACGCCGGGAGAGCGGGTGGTGGTGGACGGGCCGCCCGAGCTCGAGGACGGCCAGGCGGTGCGGGTCGCCCAGTGAGGACGCCCGACCGGCGCGACGAGGAGGGCCCATGGTCTGGATCGACGGTGTGAGCACCCGGGAGAGCCTGGTCCGGGTCCGCAACCTGAGCAAGAAGTACCGGCGGGGGTCGGAGACCATCGAGGTCCTGCAGGGCCTGAACCTGGACGTCGAGGCGGGCGAGTTCGTGGCCTTCATGGGCCCCAGCGGCTCCGGCAAGACCACCCTCCTCAACCTGCTCGGCGGCCTCGACGTGCCGTCCTCGGGCACGGTGGCGGTGGGGGGCGACGAGATCACCGACATGTCCCGGCGCCGGCTCGCCGCCTGGCGGGCGCGTCACGTCGGCTTCATCTTCCAGCTCTACAACCTGATCCCGGTGCTCACCGCCTTCGGCAACGTCGAGCTGCCCCTCCTCCTGACCAGGCTGGACCGCGCCCGGCGCCGCCGCCAGGTGGAGACGGCCCTGGCCCTGGTCGGGCTCGAGCATCGGATGGACCACTACCCGCGGCAGCTCTCCGGCGGCCAGGAGCAGCGGGTCGCCATCGCCCGCGCCATCGCCACCGATCCCACCTTCCTGCTCTGCGACGAGCCCACCGGGGACCTGGACCGGGCGGCCGGCGACGGCATCCTGGATCTCCTCGGGGAGCTGGTGAGCAAGCACGGCAAGACCGTGCTCATGGTGACCCACGACCCCCGCGCCGCCGAGCGGGCGGCGACGGTCCTCCACCTCGACAAGGGCGTGCTCGTCGAGGCCGTCCAGGGAGCCGTCGGTTCGTGAGGTTCCTGCCGCTCATCCTCCGCAACCTGGGTCGCAAGAAGACCCGCACCCTGCTCACGGCCGGCTCCATCGCCGTGGCTCTCTTCCTGTTCGGGCTGCTGGTGACCATCCAGACCGCGCTGTCTGCAGGCGTCTCCGTCGCCGGGGCGAACCGCTTGGTGGTCCGCAACCGGATCTCCCTGATCATGCCCCTGCCCTACGCCTACCAGGAACGGATCCGCCAGATCCCCCACGTCACCGAGGTCGCCTTCGCCAACTGGTTCGGGGGCGTCTACCAGGACCAGCGCAACTTCTTCCCCCAGTTCGCCATCGACCCGGAGAGCTGGCGCGCGGTCTACCCCGAGTACCGGATCCCCGACGATCAGTGGCGGGCCTTCCTGGGGGACCGCGAGGGAGCGGTGGTGGGCCGGGCCACCGCGGAGCGCTTCGGCTGGAAGGTGGGTGACCGCATCCCGCTGGAAGGGACCATCTTCCCCGGCACCTGGGAGTTCAACATCCGCGCCATCTACGACGGGACGCGGCGGGGGGACGACGAGACCCAGCTCTGGTTCCACTGGAAGTACCTGGAGGAGCGCAGCCGCTTCATCAAGGGGCTGGTGGGCTGGTACGTGGTCCAGATCGACGATCCCGACAACGCAATGGCGGTGACGCAGGCGGTGGACTCCCGCTTCGCCAACTCGCCCTGGGAGACCTCCACGGAGACCGAGAGCTCCTTCGCTGCCGCCTTTGCCAAGCAGATCGGCAACATCCGCCTCATCGTCCTGTCCATCGGGGCCGTGGTGATGTTCACGCTCCTGCTCGTCACCGGCAACACCATGGCCATGGCGGTGCGGGAGCGCACCTCGGAGCTGGGGGTCCTCAAGGCCCTCGGCTTCGGCGACGTGACCGTGCTCCTCCTGGTGATGGCCGAGTCGACGCTGCTGGCCCTGGTGGGCGGCGCCGTGGGCCTCGCCCTCGCCAAGGGCTTCACCGCCCTCGGCGATCCCACCCACGGCATGCTGCCGGTGTTCTACCTGGGCACCGACAAGGTCCTCCTCGGCGCTGGACTCGCGGTGCTCGTCGGCCTCGCCGCGGGGGCCGTGCCGGCACTGACCGCCATGCGGCTCCAGATCGTCGACGCCCTGCGGAGGGTGTGAGGATGAGCATCCCCATCACCTACAACGCCCGTTCCATCGTCGCCCGCTGGCCGGCGGCGGTGGTGTCCGTGCTGGGCATCGCCGGCGCGGTGGGGGTGTTCATCGCCATGCTGGCCATGGCCCGCGGCTTCCAGGCCACCCTCATCGCCTCCGGGTCGCCCCAGAACGTGATCCTGCTCCGCGCCGGCGCCGACGCCGAGATGTCCAGCGCCGTCACCCTCGAGGAGGCGCGGATCGTCGCCGACGCCCCCCAGGTCGCCAGGAACCGGAACCGGCTCCCCCTGGCCTCCGACGAGGTGGTGGTCATCGCCGCCTTCCAGCTCGCCAAGACCGGCACCGACGCCAACGTGCAGGTCCGTGGGGTCTCCCAGTCGGCCCTGGAGGTGCGGCCGTCCATCCGCATCAGCCGCGGCCGTTTCTTCCGTCCCGGCCTGGCCGAGCTGGTGGTGGGCTCCAACGCCGCCCGCATCTACCGTGGGCTGGACCTGGGCTCGACGGTGAGCTTCGGCGGCCGCAGGTGGCAGGTGGTGGGCATCCTCGACGCCGGGGGCAGCGCCTTCGACTCCGAGCTGTGGTGCGACGCCACCGTGCTCAGCGAGACCTTCAAGCGCCCCACCAACATCTTCCAGTCCGTGACCGCCCGCCTCACCTCCCCCGACCGGTTCGCCGAGTTCAAGGACACCGTCACCGCCGATCCCCGCCTCAGCCTCCAGGTGAAGCGCGAGGTCGACTACTACACCGAGAAGTCGCAGATGGTCACCACCCTCATCCGGACCCTCGGCTTCCTGGTGGCTCTGGTCATGGGCATCGGCGCCGTGTTCGGGGCGCTCAACACCATGTACTCGGCCGTGGCCGCCCGGACGAGGGAGATCGCGACCCTGCGCGCCCTCGGTTTCGGCGGCGCCACGGTGGTCATGTCGTTCCTCTTCGAGGCCCTGCTCATCTCCTTCGTCGGTGCCCTCGTGGGATGCGCCGCCGTGCTCCCGTTGGACGGCTTCACCACCGGGACCATCAACTGGCAGACCTTCTCCCACCTGGCCTTCGCCTTCCGGGTGACCCCGGACCTGCTCCTCATCGGCGTCGCCTTCGGCCTCGTCATGGGCTTCGCCGGCGGCCTCCTCCCGGCCCTGCGCGCCGCCCGGCTGCCCATCGCCACCGCCCTGCGGGAGCTGTAGAAGCGCCCTGGCCGACCCAACGCGCTCGCCCTCTTGACCCCGGTGGACCACGCCGCCGCTGACGCTGGGGGGCGGCCGCCGCCGCGGTCGCTGACCGCGGGCGCGGGCGCGGACGCGACGGTTCAGGATGATTGCGGGGGGCACGGGAGCGCGGCGGCCAGGCTGATGGCCTCGGCGATGAGTGGGATGCGGCGCCCGAGCGAGCCCAGGTCGAGGTACTCGCCCCGCGTGTGCATGCCGCCCCCCACCGGCCCCAGCCCGTCGAGGATCGGCAGGGCGGACGGGTCGGGCAGGCAGTTGGGAAAGGAGACGCCACCACGGTCCCGCTCCAGCTCGAGGGTCCAGCCGTCCCTTTCGGCCGCCTCCACCAGCTTCGCAGCCAGCTCTCCCGCCGGACCGGAGGAGGTCATCGGGGCGACACGCTCCAGCTCACGCAGGCTCATGGCCACCTCCCAGCGCCGCCCCTCCTGAGCGGCCAGCTCCTGGAGCAGAGCCAGGATGCGGTCACCGTCCTCGCCACACAGGAAACGCACCTCGCCCTCGGCCACGCAGCTGTCCGGGACCACGTTGATGCGCTGTGAGGTGCCGATGAACCGGTGCTCCTCGGCCAGGTCACGGACGAAATCCGAGTCGCCGCCCACGATCCGGCCCACGTTCACCACCGGTCCCGCCCCCCGCTCGGAAAGCGCCTGAGCCGACGCACAGAATGCGGCCGCCGCCGCGATCGCCGAGCGCCCCTGCCAGTAGTCCAGCCCGGAGTGCGCAGCGCGGCCACGGGCATCCAGACGCCACGCCGCCAGGCCGCGGCGACCGGCCACCAGTGTCTCGCCACCCATCCGGCCCTGTCCCGGCTCCAGGACCAGCATGGCCCGTGCCTCCCTCCCCCACTCGCGGACCATGCGCGCCGAGATGGGTCCCCCGACCTCCTCGTCGGGCACGCCCACCAGCAGCAGATCCTCTGGCACCGCCCCCCCACTCTCCGAGAGCAGGTGCAGCGCGCCCACCAGGGCGGCGAACCCCCCCTTCATGTCGAGGGCGCCGGTGCCGTGGAGGCGGCCGGGCTCCCGGTGCGGCGGCACCGCCGGCAGCACCGTGTCGAGGTGCCCGACGAGCAGCACGCGCCTCCGCGGGGCCGTCGGCGCCGTCGGCCCCGCCGCCACCAGCACCGGGTGCTCACGCCCGTCGATGCCGGCGGCGGGGAGCAGCTCGGACCGGAACCCGAACGGCTCCAGCTCGAGTGCCAGGCGCTCCCCCATGGCGTGGAGCCCCGCCAGGTCGCCGCTCTCCGACGAGATGGCGCACAGCTCCTCCAGGAGCCCCGTTGCCGCCGACCGGATCTCCTCGACGAGTGGGCTCCGGCTCATGGGGCCGCGTCCGACGCCGTGGTCTCGCCCCGCTCCAGGTCAAAGGTCTCGCCCGGCAGCAGCACGTGGGTCAGCATCCCGTGCACGCCGAGAGCGGTGCCCGTGGCCAGGTCGGCGCCTCGCTGCACCGTCGCCCTCCGGGCGTCGAAGACGACGACCCAACCGTCCCCGAGAACCAGGAACGTGCTGTCGGGGCGCACCCAGATCGCGGTGCCCTCGTCGACGCCGACGCCCACCAGGTCGGGATGCTCCATGACCACGGAGAGCAGGCGATTGGCCCGGCGCCGGGCCACGAAGTGCTGGTCCACGATCACCCCCCGGAACAGGCCCAGGCCCTCCGTGAGAACGACGTTGCCGGCCGTCAGGACGGTGAAGTCGCCGTCACCCGTGATCATCAGGGGGCTCTGGCAGGCGGTGCCGGCGGAGGTGCCGCCGATCACCGCGCCCCGCTCGTAGGCGTCCCGGACCGCCTCCCCGACCGGCGTCCCGTTGAGCGCGGACGTGATCCGGCGCTGGTCGCCGCCGCCGAAGAAGATGCCCCCCGCCGCCGCCACCCGTGCGGCCAGGACCTCGTCGAGGGCGTCCGCGCGCTCGTGCACGGGGGCCACGAACACGTCACTGCAACCCAGCTCTTTGCCGAACAGGTCCCGGTAATAGGCGGGGGTGTCAGCTGCCTCGGACGCGGTGGGGAAGACGATGATGGCCGCGTCCGGCCCTCCAGCCAGCTCGACGAACTTCGTCATGGCCGCAGCGGGCTTGGAGCCGCCGCCGATGAGCACCAGGTTCCCCTTCGGCGTCGCCGCCGAGGCCATGCCTGCCGACACAGTGAGCGAGAAGAGGGCCGCGATGAGTCCGTTCCTCATGGTGTATCCCCGATCGACGCGGTGGGGCGGCGAACGCCGCCCCACCCTCGACAGCTTCAGGTCAGAACCGCACCCGGGCGCCGACACGCACCGCGCGCGGGCTCTGGATGTCCGTGGGAGTCGCGAAGGCGTCGTTGGGGCGCCACTCGCTCTCCTCGGGGTGGGCGTCCCACTGGTAGCGGTAGTCGCCCCAACGGGTCACCACCGAGGTGACGGCGTCGTCGTTGAACACGTTGAAGACATCCACCATCACTGCCAGCTCGAGGCCGGAGGCGAGGTCCACCAGCTTCTCCAGGTGCAGGTCGAGGTCGCTCCGGTCGGGCAACTGGCGCGAGCCGCGCTCGGTCATGAAGACGCCGGTGCGATCGTTCTCCAGCAGGCCGCGGATGCGCACGTAGGGGGTCCAGTACTCACCGGTGCGGTAGACGTAGAAGGCAGAGGCCAGCATCTTCCACGGCAGGTCGACGGACCCCGACACCTTCAGCACCCAGTCGGAGTTGTAGGGCAGCCTGCCCTGGGCGTTGATGGTGCCGTTGAGGTCCTGGAAGTCGTCGGCGTAGCCCGCCAGGGCCCAGTCGGCGTTGCCGGTGAGGTCCGACCACACCAGGGAGGCGTCCATGTACCAGCCGTGGCTGTAGCGCTTGCGGAAGCGCAGGGCTGCCGAGTCGTAGTCACGCTTGGCGCCGGCGGGATTGCCGATCACGTACTGGGGCGGCTCGAGGAGCTCGTAGAAGGGCAGGTCGCCGCCGCCGAGGGGGTTGTTCGGGGCCACCAGGGCGTCGTAGTCACCCACATTGGAGGTGTACATCGCCAAGATGTCGTCGTAGCGGCGGCGAATGTAGTCGACGCCCACCACCATGTCCGACCCCACCTCGTGCTCGAAGGTGGCCACGAACTGCTCCACCGAGGGGTGGGTGAGGTTGTCGGCCATCTGCGCCCAGGCGTTCACGGTGCCGCCGTTCTGCACCCACTGTCCGGTCGCAAAGTCCCAGTCCCAGTACTCGGTGTCGGTCAGCGCGGCGCCCGAGGCCTCGCGGTCGTAGAAGACCACCGCCATGCCCTCGTAGTAGCGCCCGTAGTGGAGCTTGACCGCGGCCCGACCGGCACCGCCCACATCCCACACCAGGCCGACGCGGGGCGCGATCATGTCCTGGTCGTACACGTTGCCGCTGACGTCCGCGAAGCCTCCGGTGTAGTGGGTGTAGCGGGCCCCGTAGTTCACCGTGACCCGACCCACCTGCCACGAGTCCTGGGCGTAGAGGTGCATCCCGGACATCCGGCCGTGCAGGTCCCACTCGCCGCCTCGATCCGAGGAGTAGAGGGCGCAGTTGGGGTCGGCGAAGTAGTCGCCCAGGGTGGCGCAGCCCCACCCGTCATAGCCTCCGTAGTAGCTGTCGTCGACGTAGGTGAAGCCGCCGTTGACGTGGGTGACGTAGTCGCTGCTGAGGTCCTCGTACGTCCCCCCGAACTTGAAGTTGTGGGAGTCGCCCGAGGTGATGAGGCCGTCCGCGAACAGGCTCCAGGAGACGTCGAAGGCGGTCCGCTTCACGTCCTTGGAACCGGTCTCCGCCAGGTTGACCCACTCGAAGCCGGAGTCCAGGTCGTAGCGCCCCGGCTCGTCGCCGCGATGGGGCCGCCGGTCATCCTGTCCCTTGTAGCCGGTCAGCTTGGCGGTGACGAAGTTGGCGTCGTCGATCAGCGACTCCCAGGTGCCGTTGAAGGAGTAGCTGGGGGAGTCCTGGTGCTCGGCAGCGTCGGCCAGCGTGAGGTCGCCCACCCCGCGGTAGTCCTCGTCCACCGCGTCGTAGTCCACGAGCAGCACGCCCCGGTTGGCCTCGTTGGCCTGGTAGGTCAGCTTGCCGATGGCCTGGGTCCACTCCCGCACCGTCGACTCCCGTCCGAAGTCGGGGGCGCCGGCGGAGAAGAAGGGATCGATGGTGCGCTTGCGCTCGCTGGCCGAGACGAAGAACCACAGCTTGTCGGTGATGATCTTGCCGCCGAGGCTGACGCTCCCCTCCCAGTCACTGGACAGCTTGTTGGCGCCCTCCACCCCCGGGGGCGCGTTCTCGGCGTTGAGGCCGCCCCCCGAGTAGTAGGCGCGCACGTCGCCGTGGAGCTCGTTCCCACCGGACTTGGTGACCAGGTTGACCACGGCCCCGGTGAAGCCCCCGTACTCGGCGTCCGCACCGAGCCCGGCAACCTGCACCTCCTGGACCCAGTCCATGTTGGGGAAGACCCACTGCGACCCGAGCTCCGGGTCGGACACGTCGACGCCGTCCAGGTTGTACGCGTTCTGATAGGTGGATGGCGCCCCGTAGGCCTGATCATTGTTGATGCCCGGCGCGTAGTTCATCAGGCCGGCCGGGTCCCGGGACAGCGGTTGGCGCTCGATGAAGGTCTTGTCCATGTTGAAACCGACGTTGTTGGAGACGGTGCTCACCTGGACCGCATCCGCCACCACCACGATCTCCCCGGACACCGTGACGTCACCCATCTGGAGGTCCACGTCGAGGGTCTGGCCCAGGCCCACGGAGACGCCGTCCCGACGCACCGACCGGAAGCCCGGCATGTGGGCCTCCAGGACGTACGTCCCCGGCGGCAGCGAGGGGAAGCGGTACACTCCCTGGGT
The DNA here is from genome assembly GCA_963844865.1 of uncultured Holophagae bacterium. Taxonomy (GTDB): domain Bacteria; phylum Acidobacteriota; class Thermoanaerobaculia; order Thermoanaerobaculales; family Sulfomarinibacteraceae; genus CAWJPY01. The sequence goes on along the minus strand of CAWJPY010000013.1, from coordinate 151,326 downwards.
GCTGGTCACCGCCGACAGTTGGCCCGCCACGAGGGCGTCCGAGATGGCCACGACCGTGACGCCGGGGAGCACCGCCCCCTGGGGATCGGTCACGACGCCCCGGACGCTGCCCGTTGTGCTCTGCGCCGCCGCGGATCCGGCAGTGAGCAACAGCACCACCACGACCACGACGCTGAGAGTTGCTGTGCGACTCATGGGGTCCTCCCTCCTGGAGTTGATGAAATTTCCATTTCACGTAGACTATCAGATGAAATGTATGATGTCACGCCCCCATCCCGCCCTGAGACAGCCCAGATGCGACGCGGGTCCCACGCGCAACTTCAGGTTCCCGTCCCTCCTGACGATCCTCGTGGCCGGACGCCATCCCTGCCCGGGTCCCCCCTCCGTGTCCGTGCCCGGATCAGGACGTTCCTTCGGGCGAGGGTGCGGACGCGCATGAATCGAGTCCGCAAGCGCTGGCACCCACTTCGGAGATCTCCATGCCCATCGTGACCCGTGAGTCCGACCTGCGCGAGCTGATCGTCCGCCATGCCGCCGAGCTGCCGCCCCAGCAACGAGCCATCGCGGACTACCTCCTCGAGCACCTGCAGACGGTCCCCTTCCTGTCAGTCCCCGAGCTCGCCGACCGCACCGGGGTCTCGGAGGCCACCGTGGTCCGCTTCGCCCAGCGCATCGGCTACTCCGGCTTCTCCGAGCTGAAGATGGACCTGGTCGAGCTCCTCCAGGAGCGGCTGGGCGGCAACGGCAGAGCTCTCTCGCAGCCTGCCACAGAGGACGTCCTGCAGCAGGTCGCGGACCTGGAGATCGGCAACATCCGGCACTCGGTGGAGACCGCCGACCGCCGCGTCTTCGCCGAGGTCGGCGACGCCGTCTACCGCGCGGACCACACCTACACCTTCGGCATGGGCATCTCCGCCCACCTGGCCGAGATCGCGTCCTACACCCTGGTCCAGATCGGGGTCCGGGCCAGCGCGCTCTCCACCCGCTTCTCCTCGCCTCGGGAGCAGGTGGTGGCGCTGCGTCCGTCCGACGCGCTCCTCGTGCTCTCCTTTCCCCCCTACTCCCGGCAGACCCTGGAGCTGCTGCGGGAGGCCCAGCAGCGGGGCCTCGCCACCTGCGCGCTGTGCGATCGCTTCACCGCGCCGGCGGCCCAGCTCGCCCGCTGGGCGCTGGCCGCGAAGAGCGACAACATGATGTTCACCAACGCCATCGCAGCCATCACCGTGCTCGTGAACGCCCTGGCTGCCGAGATCGCCACCAGCCATCGCGAGCGGACGCTGGATGCCCTGACCCAGATCAACCGCATGCTGGGGGAGGACAAGGACCTCCTGCCGTCCGATCGCTAGACCCGGCTCCCGGGTTCGCGTCCACGGCCAACGACGGCGGCAGTGCCGGCCAACAGCGGCAGTGCACAGCGGTCAGCTTCGGCGTCCAGGGATCAGCGGACGGCGATCGGCGATCATCCGCGGCTCCACGGCAGGTGAGCGAACGTGGCGATCGCGGGTCGGGGTTGAGGAGACGCTGCCGAGACCGGCGCTGACGCTGCCACTGCCACTGGCACTGGCACCGATTCCTGCCCCTGTGTACCGTCGCTGACCGCAGACTTTGCGGACGGACCTGGCACCGGGCTTCTGCTGGGAACCGTGGCGGCGGGCGAGACTGTCGCTGCCGTACAATCGCACCGTGAAAGACCTGTGGGGACATGCCGTGGATGCCGTGCGAGTTGGCGGCCGTGCCGTGCTGGTGGTCGTCGTGGAGCACTCAGGCTCGGTGCCCGGCGCCACCGGCGCGGCCATGGTGGTCTCCTCCCTCGGGTCGGTAGGGACCGTGGGCGGCGGAGTGGCGGAGCACGAGGCCATGGAGCGGGCCCGCGACCTCGAGAAAGGATCGGAGCTCTTCGAGGTGGAGCACACCGCCGCCGCCTCCGGCTCCCTGTGCTCGGGGCGCCAGACCCTGGCCATGGTCGTCCTGGAGCGTGACCAGCTCCCGACGCTGGAGGGTGTCGCCGCCGCACTGGACCGGGGCGGCTTCGGGTCCCTCGAGCTCACCAACCACGGCATGTCCTTTGCGCCCGGTCAGCGGTCGCCCACCTCGTTCGAGACCACGGGCGGCGGGTGGCGCTTCGAGGTCACTGTCGGCGACCTCGACACCCTGTACATCTTCGGCGGCGGTCACGTCGCCCTGGCCCTGTCCCGGGTCATGGCCGCGCTCCCCTTCCGCATCGTGGTGCTCGACGACCGTGCCGATCTGACCACGCTCGAGGCCAACCGCTGGGCAACCGAGAAACGGGTGATCGACTATGCCGCCAGCGACGGTGAAGTGGTGGCCGGAGAGCGCTCGTGGGCGGTGATCATGACCCACGGCCATGCCGCCGACGAGCTCGTGCTGTCGCGCCTGGTCGGGAAAGACCTGCGCTACCTGGGCCTGCTGGGGAGCGCCGCCAAGGTGAAGCAGCTCTTCGCCCACCTGCGCGAGCAGGCAGTCCCCGACGAGCGGCTGGGCCGGGTCCGTGCCCCCGTGGGTCTGGACATCTCCAGTCACACCCCGGAGGAGATCGCCATCAGCATCGCCGCCGAGATCGTCAAAGAACGAAACTCCCGCTGATTCCCGCGCCCCGGCCAGTGTCAGTGTCCGTGTCCGCGTCCGACGGAACGGCTCCGCACGCCTCGTGTCACACAACTCGGCACCGACGGGGGCGGGGCGCAACGTCGCTCCCAGCGACATGGCCTTGTTCTGTCATGGTGAGCGAGGAGCGCGCCGTCGGCGGCGAGCGACGAGTCGAACCATCCCCCGAAGGCCCGTGGGACGAGGCGCACACGTGTCATTCCGAGGAGCGAAGCGACGAGGAGTCCCCCGAAGGCCCGTGGGACGCCCCCAGGCACGACTCTGGTGCTCCCGGGGGATCCTTCGACTCGCTCCGGAAGACCTCCGCTCGCTCAGGATGACAGGCAACTTGGACGTCCCACTGTCTCCGCGCGGTCCCGTGTCATCCCATGCGGCACCGACGGGGGCGGGGCGCAACGTCGCCCCCAATGATATGGCCTTGTCCTGTCATGGTGAGCGAGGAGCGCGCCGTCGGCGGCGAGCGACGAGTCGAACCATCCCCCGAAGGCCCGTGGGACGAGGCGCACACGTGTCATTCCGAGGAGCGAAGCGACGAGGAGTCCCCCGAAGGCCCGTGGGACGCCCCCAGGGCACGACTCTGGTGCTCCCGGGGGATCCTTCGACTCGCTCCGGAAGACCTCCGCTCGCTCAGGATGACAGGCAACTTGGACGTCCCACTGTCTCCGCGCGGTCCCGTGTCATCCCATGCGGCACCGACGGGGGCGGGGCGCAACGTCGCCCCCAGTGATATGGCCTTGTCCTGTCATGGTGAGCGAGGAGCGCGCCGTCCTCGGCGAGCGACGAGTCGAACCATCCCCCGAAGGCCCGTGGGACGAGGCGCACACGTGTCATTCCGAGGAGCGAAGCGACGAGGAGTCCCCCGAAGGCCCGTGGGACGCCTCCCATCCACGACTCTGGTGCTCTCGGGGGATTCTTCGACTCGCTCCGGCGGACCTCCGCTCGCTCAGAATGACAGGTGGAGTGGGGAGGCGGCCGCCTTCCCGTGGCTCCAGGTCAGCACCCGAGACACCGCCCCGAGGGGCCTACGAATACTCACCAGGACGGCACGAAGGCATGTCATTGACAGCGAGGCAACGCTGCGGCCGAGCGCTGGACGCCTCACGCTGGTCGCCGCCGCTGCCGCTGGTCGCCGTCGCTGCCGCGGTCGCCGTCGCTGGCGCGGTCGCCGCCGTTGCTGGTCGCCGCCGCTGCCGCCGGGCGCCGTCGCTGCCTCCCGTTGCTGATCGCCGCTGCTGGCGCTGGTCACGGGCCTCTTCTTCTTCTCCTCGGCGGCGGGTGGGGGCTTTGCGCCTTCGCGCCTTTGCGTCTTTGCGTTCTTCTCTCGGGCGGGCGGGGACTCTGCCGCGTGAGCGTCAGAGCGCGGAGGCGACCTCGCCCAGGAACCCGTCCAGGTCGGCGTCGGCGAAGTGGCGGTTGGGCGCCGGCGGCAGCCCCACCGGTCCGCGGTTCACCACCACGACCTCGCCGCTCGCCCACTGCGGCAGGGAGGCCGCGGGCTCCACGCTGAGGGACGACCCGAGCACCAGCAGGAGGTCCGCTCCGGCGACGGTGGCGGTGGCCTCTTCCAGGCCGTGCACCGCCTCCCCGAAGAAGACCACGTCCGGCTTGATGAGGCCGCCGCAGGCGCAGCGCGGCACCTCCATCTCCTCGAGCATCCGGGCCAGCTCCTCAACGTCCACCTCGCGCTCGCAGCTCAGGCAGCGGGAGCGGGAGAAGTCGCCGTGCACCGCGATGACGTTGCGCGAGCCGGCGTCCCGGTGCAGCGAGTCCACGTTCTGGGTGATCACCGCCGCCAGGCGCCCCCGCTGCTCCAGCTCGGCCAGGAAGCGGTGGGCGAAGGTGGGCCGCACGTCGCGCAGCTCTCCCATGATCTCCCGGGCGAAGCGGTAGAAGGCGCTCGGCCGGCGCAGGAAGCCGAAGATGGTGAACGTCTCCTCCAGGTCGTAGCGGCCGCTGGCGTAGATCCCCTCCGGCCCCCGGAAGTCCGGCACTCCCGCCGCCGTGGAGATGCCGGCGCCCGTGAGCGCCACCACCCGACGCGCGGCCCTGATCTTGGCCGCGCACTCCGCGGCGCTGATTCGGTTCCTCACCCGGCTCCCCCGCTGCTGAGCATGGTGCCCCGAGCATACACCGAGCTCCCCCGGGGATCGGTGACCGTGGGCGGCGCACGGTGGCCACCGCGACCCTCCACTGTTCAGGGAAGGGACGCTCCTGTATCCTCTTGGCTCGGAAATGTCGTCTCATTTGGATGGGTTCCCCTAGCAAGGATCGAGCGCCGGACGGCAGTGGGTCTGCGTCCCTCGGCGCGGCTCGACGTCGTGCCAGGCCGTCCGGACGGCGAAAAGGAGCGAGTCGACCATGGCATCTGACCCTTCCTCGCGACGGCGGGGCCCGGTCCTGTCCGTGCTCTCCAGCGCCGAGTATGTCGACGAGATGTATGCGAAGTGGCGAGAGAACCCGTCGCAGCTGAGCGAGGAGTGGCGCCTCTTCTTCACCGGCTTCGACCTGGCTACCTGCCCCCGCGACTGCGTGTCGGCCCAGCGGGCCATGGACCAGTCCCGGGTCGCCAGTCTCATCTACGCCTACCGCAACATCGGCCACCTGATCGCCCAGGTGAACCCCCTCGGCGGGGACCCGGAGACCTATCCCGACCTGGAGCTGGACTCCTTCGACCTGTCCGAGGAGACGCTGGACGAGGTCTTCGACACCGGACACCTCGGGGGTCCGCAGCGAATGACCCTGGGCGACATCGTCCAGATGCTGCGAGACACCTACTGCCGTCACATCGGCGTCGAGTACATCCACATCCAGGATCGGGCCGCGCGGCGCTGGCTGCAGCTCCAGATGGAGCCGACCCGCAACCAGCCCCGGCTGGCCCCCGAGCGCAAGATCGAGATCCTCACCGAGCTCATCGACGCCGAGCTCTTCGAGAGCTTCACCCAGACCCGCTACCCCGGGCAGAAGCGCTTCTCCCTGGAGGGCGCCGAGGCCCTCATCTCCGCGCTCCACCAGTTCATCGAGACCGCGGCCGCCACCGGCGCCGATGAGGTGGTGATGGGCATGTCCCACCGCGGCCGCCTCAACGTGCTGGCCAACATCCTGCACAAGCCGTACGAGATGATCTTCCACGAGTTCGAGGACAACATCGCCCCCGACCCCGTGGGCGGCGACGGCGACGTCAAGTACCACCGCGGGTACAGCGCGGACTACACCACGGACTCGGGTCAGGTGATCCACGTCAGCCTGACCGCCAATGCCAGCCATCTGGAGGCCGTGGACCCGGTGGTGGAGGGGCGGACGCGGGCCAAGCAACGGCAGCAGGGCGACACCACGCTGCGCACCAAGGTCCTGCCCCTCCTGCTGCACGGGGATGCCGCCTTCTCGGGGCAGGGCCTCGTGGCCGAGACCTTCAACCTCTCCCAGCTCAAGGGGTACCGCACGGGCGGCACGGTCCACATCGTGGTCAACAACCAGATCGGCTTCACCACCCTGCCCGGCGAGGCGCGGTCCACCCGCTACCCCACCGACATCGCCAAGATGGTCGAGGCCCCCATCTTCCACGTCAACGGGGATGACCCCGAGGCCCTCTGCTACGTGGTGGACCTGGCCCTGCGCTACCGCCAGAAGTTCGGCCGCGACGTGGTGGTGGACATGCTCTGTTACCGCAAGCACGGCCACAACGAGGGCGACGAGCCGGCCTTCACCCAGCCCGTGATGTACCAGAAGATCAACACCCACCCGTCGGTCCGCGAGCAGTACCAGAACCGTCTGGTGAGCGAGCGCATCCTCACCGTGGATGAGAGCGACAAGCTGTCGCAGCAGTTCAGCGACCGGCTGTATGAGGCCTTCAAGGGCGTCAAGGACAGCTGCCCCATCGATCTTCTCGAGCCCCACGCGTTCAGCGGCGTGTGGAAGGGTCTCGACACCCCCTACCGGCACGAGCCCGTGGCCACCGGCGTCGACCACGACGGTCTCGTCGAGGTGGCGCGGGCGCTGACCACGGTGCCCGAGCAATTTCACCTCAACCGCAAGATCGGGAGGCGGCTGCCGGACCAGATGGAGAAGGTCGAGCAGCGCGGAGACGTGGACTGGCCCCTGGCCGAGGCCCTGGCCCTGGGCACCCTGCTCCGCGAGGGCCTGCCGGTCCGGCTCAGCGGTCAGGACTCCATCCGGGGCACCTTCTCCCAGCGGCACGCCGCCTGGTTCGACACCAAGAGTCAGGAGATGTACATCCCCCTCAACCACATCTCCGAGGACCAGGCGCGGCTCTGCGTCTACAACAGCATGCTCTCGGAGGCCGCGGTCCTCGGCTTCGACTACGGCTACTCCCTGGTGGAGCCCAACATGCTGGTGATCTGGGAGGCCCAGTTCGGCGACTTCGCCAACGGCGCCCAGGTGATCATCGACCAGTACATCACCGCCGCACTGGACAAGTGGCAGCGCGCCTCGGGCATCGTGATGCTCCTGCCCCACGGGTACGAGGGCCAGGGGCCGGAGCACTCCAGCGGTTATCTCGAGCGCTACCTGACCCTGGCGGCGGAGGACAACATCCAGGTCTGCAACCTGACCACCCCCGCCCAGTACTTCCACGCCCTGCGCCGCCAGCTCAAACGCGACCTGCGGCGGCCCCTGGTGATCATGTCGCCCAAGAGCCTGCTCCGTCACAAGGCCGCGGTGTCCCCCACCGACGAGCTGGTGAGCGGCCGCTTCCAGGAGATCCTGGACGACCCTGAGCCGCCACGTCACCCCCGCCGGCTGCTCCTGTGCAGCGGCAAGGTCTTCTACGACCTCGTCGAGGCCCGTGCACAGGCCGGCGTCGATGACGTGGCCATCGTCCGCGTCGAGCAGCTCTACCCGTTCCACGAGAAGCTGTTCCGTAGCGTCGTCGCCCCCTACGCCGACGCCGAGGAGGTGCTGTGGGTGCAGGAGGAGACCAAGAACCGCGGTGCCTGGAGCTACATGCTGCCCATGCTGCTCGAGCTCTTCGGAGATCGCCGGCCCGCCTACGTCGGCCGCCAGCCCAGCGCCAGCCCGGCCACGGGCTCGGCACGCATCCACCACGAGGAGCAGGAGCGACTCGTGGCCCAGGCCCTGGGGATCGGCGAGACGTCGGACGAGCCCGAGCCCGAGCCGGAGCCGGCCGCCGCGGCGAGCTGACAGGGCTGCTCCGCCAGGCGGGCTCCAGTACACTCGTGACCCGACGCCAGCACACCCCGCGGCAGCACGGCCGCGGGATCGACAACCCGACCGGGTGACAGCGAACGCGACGAGAGGACGCAGGCATGGCAATGGACATCACGGTTCCCGAGGTCGGCGAATCCATCACCGAGGGCATCCTCGCCGAGTGGTCCGCAAAGGACGGCGCCTGGGTGGAGCGGGAAGAGCCGCTCCTGGTGCTGGAGACGGACAAGATCACGCTGACGGTGAACGCCGAGGAGAGCGGCCGCCTCAAGATCCTGGTGGAGGAGGGCGAGACGGTCCAGATCGGCCAGAAGGTGGGCGAGCTCGACACCGAGGCGAAGCCCGAGGCCGCCGAGAAGGAGGCCGCGTCCGACGCTGAGCCGGAGGAGGAGAAGGCCGGGAAGGGCGAGGAGACCGGCGAGGAGCGGGAGGAGAAGGCGGGCGCGACCGACCAGACCGAGGAGCCCGAGAAGGAGCGCCCCATCAGCCCGCCGGCGGGCAAGCCCCAGGCCGAGGCCAAGCTGGAGACCGTGAAAGGGCTCTCCCCCGCCGTGCAGCGGCTGGTGCTCGAGCACCACCTCGACCCGTCGGAGATCGAGGGCAGCGGCCGCGACGGGCGCATCACCAAGGCCGACGTGCTGCGGCACATCGAGGAGCGGGGGTCGGTGAAGGAGGAGAAGGCCGCTCCGGAGAAGGAGGAGGCGAAGCCCCGACCGCCCGCCGCCGGTGAGAGTGCCCCGAGGAGACGGACGGAGGCGGAGGACGCGGGGGAAGCCGTGCCGCCGACCCGGCGCACGGTGGGCGCAGCCCGCGAGCGCAGGCAGCCCGCCGGACCCCAGGTCATGGAGCGCCAGACCCGGCAGCCCATGTCCGCGCTGCGCCAGCGCATCGCCGAACGCCTCGTGGAGGTGCAGCAGAGCTCCGCCATCCTCACCACCTTCAACGAGGTCGACATGAGCCGGGTCATGGCCCTGCGCACGGCCTACAAGGACGCCTTCAAGGAGCAGCACGGCATCAGCCTCGGCTTCATGTCCTTCTTCGTCAAGGCCGCCATCGACGCCCTCCAGACAGTGCCCGAGGTCAACGCCTGGATCGACGGCGACCAGGTCGTGCGCAACCACTACTACGACATCGGGGTGGCGGTGAGCACCGAGCGCGGCCTCGTGGTGCCCGTGGTACGGGACGCCGACCAGCTCTCCATGGGCGAGATCGAGGTCGAGATCGCAGACTACGCGCGGCGCGCCAAGGAACGGACCCTGGAGCTGTCCGAGATCACGGGGGCGGTGTTCACCATCTCCAACGGCGGCGTCTTCGGGTCCATGATGTCCACGCCCATCCTCAACCCGCCGGGGAGTGCCATCCTGGGCATGCACGCCATCAAGAAGCGCGCGGTGGTCATCGACGACGAGATCGTGATCCGGCCCATGATGTACCTGGCCGTGTCGTACGACCACCGGGTGATCGACGGCCGCGAGGCGGTGACCTTCCTCAAGCGGATCGTGGACTGCATCGAAAGCCCCGAGCGCATGCTCCTGGAGATCTGAAGATGGCTGACTACGACCTCGTGGTGATCGGATCCGGCGTCGGCGGCTACCCCTGCGCCATCCGGGCGGCGCAGCTCGGGCTGAAGGCCGCCATCGTCGAGAAGCGGCCCAAGCTCGGCGGCACCTGCCTGAACGTGGGCTGCATCCCCTCCAAGGCCCTGCTGGAGTCCTCGGACCTCTACTACGGCGTCCGCCACCGACTGTCGGAGCACGGCATCTCCTGCGGCGACGTCGACCTCGATCTCGGCACGCTCATGGAGCGCAAGCAGAAGATCGTCACCGAGCTGGTGGACGGCGTCGGCCTGCTGATGAAGAAGAACAAGGTGAAGGTGTTCAACGGCCGCGGTGTGCTGGTCGGCCCCCACAAGGTCACGGTGGAGGGCGAGGACGGCACCACCGACCTCGACACCAAGGCGGTCTGCCTGGCCATGGGCTCCGCGCCCGTCGAGCTGCCCTTCGCCCCCTTTGACGGAAAGCAGATCATCTCCTCCAAGGAGGCCCTGGAGCTGGAGGAGGTGCCCGAGCACCTGGTGGTGATCGGGGCCGGGGCGGTGGGCCTGGAGCTGGGCTCGGTATGGAGCCGCTTCGGCGCCAAGGTCACCGTCATCGAGATGCTGGACCGCATCGCCCCCTTCGCCGACAAGCAGATGTCCAACGCCCTGCAGCGCGCCCTGGAGGAGCAGGGCCTCGAGTTCCGCCTGTCAACCAAGGTGACCGACATCTCCAAGCTCAAGAAGAACCTCAAGATCGCCCTCGAGGACAAGGACGGCGCCGCGGACGAGATCCGAGGCGACATGGTGCTGGTGGCGGTGGGCCGGCGCGCGGTGATCGAGGGCGGCGGCCTGGAGGAGGCCGGCGTCGAGCTCGAGGACGGCAAGCGGGTGAAGGTGGACGAGCACTTCCGCACCAACCTGCAGGACGTGTATGCGGTGGGCGACCTGATCCGCGGCCCCATGCTTGCCCACAAGGCCGAGGACGAGGGCATGGCGGTGGCCGAGCTGGTGGCCGGCAAGCCGGGCCACGTCAACTACGACGCCATCCCCAACGTGGTCTACACCGAGCCCGAGCTGGCCATGGTGGGCAAGACCGCGGAGGAGCTCAAGGAGGCCGGCGTTCCCGTGGCGACCGGCCGCTTCCCGTTCAAGATCAACGGCCGCGCCAAGGGCCTCGGCCTCACCGACGGCATGGTCAAGATCCTGGCCCACAAGGAGACCGACCAGGTGCTGGGCGTCCACATCGTCGGCCCCCGCGCCTCGGAGCTCATCGCCGAGGCCACCGTGGCCATGGAGTTCTCGTCATCATCCGAGGACCTGGCCCGCACCTGCCACCCCCACCCCACCCTTTCCGAAGCGATCCGGGAGGCGGCGCTGGCCGTCGACAAGCGCTCCATCAACTCGTGAGACGTGAGACGTCAGACGTGAGGCGTGGAACGTGAGACGGCGGGGGCGCCCCGACCTGCTGTCATCCTGAGCATCGATACGCTCCTTCGGGGCGGTGTCACATGGCATGACGCGGAGCCGTTGAGAGACGGTGGGCCGACCCGCCTCGGTGTCATCCTGAGCGAGCGGAGGTCCTCCGGAGGGAGTCGAAGGATCCCCCGAGAGCACCAGCGTCGTGGCTGGGAGGCGCCCCACGGGCCTTCGGGGGATGGTTCGACTCGTCGCTCGCCGCCGACGGCGAGCTCCTCGCTCACCATGACAGAACAAGGGTGTGCCGTTGGGAGCGAGCGGCCCTCGGCCGCGAGTCGTAGGGCCCCCCGACGGCCCGTGGGGCGAAGCATGGGCACGGTAGTGGTGCTGGCAGGGGATCCTTCGGCCGCACTGGGCGGACCGAGTGGCGGCCTCAGGATGACACACTGCTCGAGCGACCCACTGTCTCAGCGCGACTGCGTGTCATGCCATGTGGCGCCGCCGCGTGGGGCGTAACGATGCTCATCACGACATCGCGAAGCTGTGGTACAACAAGCGAATGAAACGTTCGCTCATCGCGTTCGCCGTTCTTGCCCTGGCAGCCTGCGCCGCGCATTCCCCGAAGCCTGATCCCGCCTACCGGGGCGAGATCGAGCAGTGGCGATCCCAGCGCCTCGAACGCCTCACCGCCGAGGACGGGTGGCTGACCCTGGTGGGCCTGGACTGGCTCCAGCCGGGACCGAACCCCTTCGGCTCGGCCCCCGACAACGCCGTTGTGCTGTCGGCGCCCGGCGTGCCTCCCGTCGCCGGCACCCTGGACGTCGCCGCCGACGGCACGGTCACCCTGCACCCAGCCCCGGACGCGGGCCTCACCGTCAACGGTCAGCCCGCCGCGGAGGCGGCCCTGGCCACCGACCTCGACGGCCATCCCGACGTGCTCGCCCTGGGGCGGCTCAGCTTCTACGTGATCGCCCGGGGCGACCGGCTGGGGGTAAGGGTCAAGGACCCCGAGGCTCCGGCCCGCCGGGATTTCAAGGGCATCCAGTACTTCCCCATCGACCCCAGCTACCGCGTCACGGCGATCTTCGAGCCCTATGACGCTCCCCGCGAGGTGCAGGTACCCACCGCCATCGGCACCCCGGCCACCATGCTCGCCCCGGGCCTCCTCCACTTCACCTTGAAGGGCAAGAGCCTGAGCCTGGAGCCCTACCAGGAGTCCCCCGACGCCGAGGAGCTGTTCATCGTCTTCCGGGACGCCACCTCGGGTGACACCACATACGGCGGCGGCCGTTTCCTGTCCGCACCGGTGCCCGGCCCCGACAAGATGACGCTGCTCGACTTCAACCGCGCGTACAACCCGCCCTGCGCCTTCACGCCCTACGCCACCTGCCCACTGCCGACCCAGGAGAACACCCTGGACGTGGCCGTCCAGGCGGGCGAGAAGCACGAGGGGGGCCACCACTGAGGGGAGGTTCGCGAATGGGACGCTTCCTGATCCACTGGCTCGTGACCGGCATCGCGCTCTGGGTGGCGGCGGCCATCCTGCCCGGCGTCACCATCACCGGTTGGCTCACCCTGGCCCTGGCGGCCCTGGTCCTCGGCTTCGTCAACGCCGTCATCCGGCCCATCTTCACCCTGCTGACGCTGCCCATCACCATCCTCACCCTGGGCCTCTTCTACCTGGTGGTGAACGGCTTCGCCTTCGGCCTCGCGGCCCTGCTGGTGCCCGGCTTCGCCGTCGCGGGCCTCGGCTCCGCCATCCTCGGCGCCCTGGTGGTGAGCCTGGTGTCCTTCTTCATCGGCACCTTCGCCCGCGATTGACAGCAAAGCTGATATCCTCGGCGATGCATTAGAAGAGGACTTCCGGCTGGTCGGCCGCTCGACTCTCGGCGAGCACACAGCGGCGTGACCACGGAAAGGAGACCGCCATGAAGACACGCGTGATGTACGTGACGTCGCTGGCCTGCCTGACCCTGGCAACGGTGGCCTCGGCGATGACCGTCGACCTGAACGCGGTGCAGTACCCCGAGAAGCGAAACGTGAAGCTGGGCTTCAAGGGCACCGGGGCCGCTCCGGCAGCCGAGATCGGGGCCAACGTCCGCTACGAGAACGGGCAGGCCGCGATCACCATCAAGTACCGGGACATGAAGCCCGCCGTGCTCTTCGCCGGCGACGTCACCTGCTACGTGGTGTGGGCGGTGAGCCGCGACGGGGTCGCCGAGAACCTGGGCGAGCTGGTGGTGCGGGACGTCAAGGACGAGGTGACGATGTCGACCGCCCAGAAGGCGTTCGCGCTCCTGGTCACAGCTGAGCCCTACTCCCTGGTCCAACGCCCCTCGTCGCTCGTCGTGTGGACCTCGGCCGCGAGCACCGACAAGAAGGCACCCTCGTCCCGGTTCACCTACTCGGCGTTCGACCCGGCTCCCGCCCACGGTCTCGACAGCATCGCCATGGTCGCGTACGACAGCTCGATCCCGCCCGAGCTGCTGCAGGCGCGCAAGGCGCACGAGCTGGCCGAGCGCCTCGGGGCCGCGGAGCTGGCGGGGAAGTTCTTCGCGGACGCCACCGTAGCCCTCAACCAGGCCAACAACTACGCCAGCAAGAACCCGAGGTCCAAGAACACCTTCGACTTCGCGCGGCGGTCCATCCAGGCGAGCAACGAGGCGATCCGCACCAGCACCAGCATCCTGGCCGAGCGCAAGGCCGCCGAGGAGGCGGCGGCGCGCAAAGCCAAGCTCGACCAGCTCAGCTCCGATGCCAGCCAGGCCCAGGCCGAGGCCGTTCAGGCCCAGGCCGAGGCCAGAACGGCCCAGGAGGCGGCGGAGACCGCCATGGCCGAGCTCGCGCGGCAGCGGGCTCAGATGAGCCAGAGCCTGGCCGCGATGCGGGCCGAGAAGGCGTCCCTGGCGGCCGACCTGGAGGCCATGCGGCAGGAGAAGCTCGGCCTCAGGAGCCGACTCGAGGAAGCCCTCTCCAAGGTCGCCAGCACTCAGTCGTCCGCACGCGGCTACATCGTCAACCTCCCCGACATCCTGTTCGACGTCAACCAGGCGACGCTGAAGAGCGAGGCCAAGGTCGCCCTGGCCAAGCTCTCTGGCATCCTCCTGGTCATGCCCGAGCTCAACCTGCGGGTCGAGGGCCACACCGACTCCACCGGCACGATGGAGCACAACCAGAAGCTCTCGGAGGCGCGGGCGCAGTCGGTGGTCGACTTCGTCACTCAGCAGGGGGTGGAGCCCAGCCGCCTGACCGCCGTGGGCTACGGCTGGACCCGACCACTGGCCGACAACGCCACCGCCGAAGGACGGAAGAAGAACCGCCGGGTCGAGATCGTGGTCGCCGAGGGGCAGATCCAGGAGGCCGCACCTCCCGCCACGCAGTAGACCGCGGACACCGCGATCGGCAACCAGCGGCAGGTTGCGCGGACAGCAGCAGTCCGTGGGCTGCTGAGTATCGTCACGTCCCGTCGCGGCGGCGTCTCATGAGACGACCTGGCGCCACGCGGAGACGGTCGGCCGACCCGGTTGGCGGTCATCCTGAAGCCGGCGCTCGGTCCGCCGAGTGCGGCTGAAGGATCCCCCGAGAGAACCAGACTCGTGGCTGGCAGACGTCCCACGGGCCTTCGGGGGATGGTTCGACTTGTCGCTCGCCGCAGACGGTGAGCTCCTCGCTCACCATGACAGCGAACGGGTGAATTATCGGGAGTCGTGAAGATCCGAGGCCGATTCCATTTTGCGGCCCATTTCGGAATCTGCGATTCCGAAATGGCGCGGCTCCGCGCCACCCACCCGCGATTTCCCCCGATCCCCTTGGCCTCCGCGGTCCAACCCCAAGAAGGAAGGTCCCACCGCTCCGGGATACGCCACATGCTGCGCCAGATCGCTGATCGCTGTGGGCTGATCCCTGATCGCTGACGGTGCTCTCTGCCGCGGTCGCCGATTGCTGCCGCTGTCCCTGCTCACCGTCGCTGCTCCTGCCGCTGCGACATCGATCTCGGGGAAGTACCACCTCACCTCTTCGGAGCTCTCCACCCGTCAGTGACCAACTCCCAACTTCTAACTGCTGACTTCTAACTCCTTACTCTTCTCGGAACGGGCCGGGGCGGGGACAGGGTCTCGGGTTTGCCTCACGCATTCGGAGCATGTCAGGTGTAGGAAGCTACACGATGCGCTCGCGGATCTTGGCGCTGAGGATGTCCATGAGCCAGACGGTGGCGGCGATGAGCAGGACCAGGGTGCCCACCTCGCCCCACTCCCCCAGGTCCACCCGCGGCTTGAGGATGTAGCCGATACCGCCGCCGCCCACGAAGCCGATGATGGTGGACATGCGCACGTTGATGTCCCAGCGATAGATGGTGAAGCTCAGGAACGGCGGGATGACCTGGGGCACCACCCCGTACCGCAGAACCTGCAGGGTGCTCGCGCCGGTGGCGGTGATGGCGTCCACGGGCCCCGGGTCGATGGACTCGATCTGCTCCGAGTAGAGCTTGGTGAGCGCGGCCACCGAGTGCACCCACAGGGCCAGCACCCCGGCGAACGGACCGATGCCCACCCAGGAGATGAAGATCAGGGCCCACACCAGGGGCTCCACCGCGCGCACGAAGTTCATGACCGTGCGCGAGACCGTGTACACGAGGCGCCCCACGGCGCTGCCCCGGGTCAGGTTGCGGGCCGAGGGGAAGGCGAGCACGAACGCCACCGGGATGGCGAAGGCCGTGGCCATGAACGCCAGGAACACCGTCTGCACGAGCAGGATCAGGCCCTCGTGGAGGACGGTCGCCGAGGGGTGGGCGAGGCCGCGCAGGATGTTGGCCGCCTTGCCGGCCCGGGTCAGGAAGGCCACCAGGTCGAGCTCCGTGATCAGCCAGCCCGTGAACAGGGTGAGCTCGGCGAGCACCAGGGCGAACCAGCCCCGCGGGGTCCGCGACCAGGGCAGGCCCCGCTCCCACTGCGGCGCCCGCCCGGCCAGCGCCTGCCCGGGAGAGGCGCCCACCAGGTCCCCGGAGACGCCCCACAGGACGGCCAGGACGAGGCCGGTCGCAACCGCCCAGCCGTAGTGCAGCAGGTCCAGGATCTCCTCGGCGGTGAGCAGCAGGCCGGTGGGACCGCGGCGGCCGGAGAAGGCCAGGAGCAGGAACTCCACCATGAGCGCGGCGAGAGCCAGCAGCGCCCAGTCCACTCCCAGCCCCTTGAGGAAGTCCAGGCCCCGGCGGGTGCGGGCCGTGGCGGGCGCGGGGGTGGCGGGTGCTGCCATCACAGCCCGGAGCCCGCGGTGGGCTCCGCCTCCTCGCCGTAGATGGTCCGGAAGGTCGTGCGGTCGAACTCCTCCGGCCGCCCCTCCCACACCAGACGGCCGTCGCGCAGGGCTACCAGCCGGGTCGCGTAGCGGCGCACGAGGTCCACGTCGTGCAGGGAGCACAGGACGGTCAGCCCCTCCTCCCGGTTGAGGGCTTCGATGTGGCGCATGACCGAGTGGCGCAGGGCCGGGTCCAGGGAGGCCACGGGCTCGTCGGCCAGGATCAGGAGCGGCTCCTGCATGAGCGCGCGGGCGATCGCCACCCGCTGCTGCTGGCCCCCGGACAGGGCGTCGGCGCGGCTTCCCGCCCGCTCCGCCAGGCCCACCCGATCCAGGCAGGCCAGGGCCCGGCGTCGTTCCTCGGCGGAGAATGACAGCAGCAGGCTGGACAGCAGGGGCGCGCGGCCCAGGGAACCGGCGAGCACGTTGGCCAGCACGCTGTGCCGCTTCACCAGGTTGAACTGCTGGAAGATCATGGCCACCTGCCGTCGGGTCCGGCGCAGGGCGGCCCCCTCCAGGGCGGTGATCTCCTGCCCGCGGATCCACACCCGTCCTTCGGTGGGCGTGACGAGGCGGTTGATGCAGCGCAGCAGCGTCGACTTGCCCGAGCCGGACAGGCCGAGGACGGCGAGGAACTCCCCCTCCCGCACCTCGAGCGACACGTCCGCCAGCGCCTGCGGACCCCCGGGGTAGACCATGCCCAGGCCCTCGATGCGGACCGCGGCGGCGCTGCTCACCGGTCGCCTCCCCCACCCTCCTGCTGACGTTTCCTCCGCAGCCCGGCCTCCGCGGCGTCGAGGAGGCGGGACGCCGTCACCCCGCTCTCCCGGAGTGCGGCCCGGAAGGGGTCGAAGGCGGCGTCCGTGGTGGGCGCCGCCGCCACCCCGGCCACCAGGTCGTAGAAGGCCGACTGGCCGTCGGGGGTGGCCAGGAAGCGCTGCAGCGAGCTCGCGAAGCGCTCCCACACCGCCTCTGGAAACCCCCGCCGGACGCAGCAGACGTCGTTGGGGATGGGGTCCGTCAGGGCGATGATGCGCACCTGCTCGAGGAAGCGCCGGCGCTCCTCCTGGGTCGGCATGTTCTTGATGAGGATCATGCGCGCGTCCGCCACCATGGTGCCGTCCCGGACGTTCTCCTCCGACGGCGGCGAGTAGAAGGCTGCCCCCGCCGCCACCTTGCCCTCCCGCACCGCCTGGATCACGTTGGGGTGGCCGCCGGCGAAGAGCACGTGGCCCAGGGTGACGCCGGCGCGCCCGAGGAGCACCCGAGGGAAGATGTGGCCCGACGTGGACGTCTCGTCGGAGAAGGCGAAGCTGCGCCCGGACAGGTCCGCCAGGCGCCGGATGCCCGAGTCGGTGCGGGTGAAGATGCCCCCGTAGTAGACCGTGCTCGGCTCGCTGGCCGCCCCCGGCGTCTCGAACACCACCCGGGTGTCGCGCAATGTGCCGGGCCGGTCGTACTCCAGCTCCTTGCGGCCGTCTCCCACCAGGTCCTCGGGCCCCGACACCACATGGCTACTGGCCGCCCCGTCCACCTGGCGCTCGACGAGGGCGAGCACGGCCGCCTTGTCGGTGCCGGCACGGACCTCCGTCCAGCCCGGCGCCTGCCGGTCCAGGGCCTCCACGATCATCGTGCGCAGGGCGGCGGGCAGGTCCACCGGCACCGCCACCCGGCGTCCAGCCATGCCGGCAAGGTTCTCCGGCTCGCCCGCCGAGGAGCGCGCCACCACGATGGCGGTGCGCTCCACCGAGCGCACCACCTGGAGCCTGGCCTCGACGCCGGAGCGGGCGTGGGCGAGCACGTAGGCGAACACCGGCACCCAGGCCACGTCGGCCTGACCGGTGCCCAGGGCCTGCACCACCGCGGCGTAGGAGGTGGGCACCCGGGAGCTCAGGGTGAGCCCGCAGTCGGCGCGGATGAAGCGCGCCAGCTCGTCCCCGCGGCGCACCAGGGTGCCCTGCTCCACCGACGGCACGAAGAGCATCCGCACCGCCTGCTCGCCGCCGGCCGCGAGCCGGGCGCGCCGCTCGAGCCCCCAGACGAAGAACGCGAGCAGGACGAGCACCACCACCCAGCCGACGCGCGGCATCCAGGCTCGGCGGCCCGTCTTCATGGAGCCCAGGCTCCGCGGAGAGGTCCCTCGGCGGGCATCATCGCAGGCGCCGTCAGCCTAGCACGGGCGGTAGGACCCATTGCCCGGAGTCCTCCCGGGAGATCGCTGTCGGCGCCGAGAGGACGGTGGTCGCCTCCGCCGCGGCCGATCTCTCGGCTCGCCGCTGGCACCGATGTTGCTCAGAACCAGGGCGTCACTCCGGATCGCGGTATAACGGGGAGAGATCAGGATGAACGGCCGGATCGCACGCAGCGTCGCTTTGAGCTGGGCGCTGGGCGCCGTGCTCGCCTCCGGGGCGGACGCGCCGCCGCAGCGCTTCCACGGCGAGATCGAGGTCAACCGGGTCCTCGTCCGGGTACGGGTCGTCGAGGCGTCCGGCCAGCCGATCGTGGGCCTCGATCCTTCCGACTTCGAGGTCACCATCGACGGCCGCCCGGTCGAGGTCGAGGCCGCCGAGTGGATCCGGGAAGGCGCCATCATCCCCGACCGATCGCCTCGCGGAGGGAGGGCGCCATCGGAGAGGACGTCTCCCCAATCCGAGGCGCCGCCACCGCCAGGTCCCCGGCTGGTGGTGTTGCTCTTCCAGACCGACTTCCACCGCTCCCGCATCACCGGCTTGATGCGGATCGACCAGCGCGCGGCCAAGCTGGTGCGTGCGTTCGGCCCGGGAGTCCGGGTGGCAGTGGCGGTGTTCGACTCCCACCTGAGGCTGCACTGCGACTTCACCGACGATCACCGGGCCGCGGCCGCCGGGCTCCACGTGCGCGGCGTCCTGGCCGATCACGGCGTCGTCCCTGCGGCCGACGAGCCGTCCCTGGTACGCCACCTCGACCCCGAGCGGATGCGACGCGCAGCCAGCATCGAGGCCGCCCTCGAGGTGCTCGGAGAGGCCCTGGCCGAGCTTCCAGGCGCGAAAGAGGTCCTCTACTTCGGCTGGGGGGCGGGGCGGTACGACGGCCGCACCGGAGTCGTCCACCTGGGACCGGACTATGGACGCGCCTGCGACGCCCTCGCGCGCGCCCATGCACAGGTGTTCTCCGTCGACCTCACCGACGCCGACGCCCACTCTCTCGAGCTGGGCATGCGGCAGTTCGCCGAGGACACCGGCGGCCTGTACCTGAAGACCAACAGGTTCCCCGACGTCGCCATGATCCACCTCGCTCAGGTCCTCTCCGGTCATTACGAGCTGGTGGTCGTGCCGTCCGTCGAGCTGAGCGGGCTGTTCGAGGTCCACGTGCGCGTCCGCGCCCGCGGGGCGAGGGTGCTGGCGGGGAGGTGGCAGCAGGCCGTCCAACCGAGGCAGCTCGCGCAGTAGCCGCCGCGGCCGCTGTGACCCCCCTTCGCCGTTTTGGACACGGAGTTGGACGCGGACTCGGGAGCTCGCATCCGGACGCAGCAGTTGCGGGGCTATACTGGCGGCATCCACTGCCTGGGGGGAGCGATGGAACGGCCCACCATCCTGCTGGTCGACGACGACGCGGTCTTCGTGGACGCGCTCAAGGCGGTGCTGGCGGCGGACTACGAGGTCCGCACCGCCTACAGCGGCGAGAGCGCCGTGGCCAGCATCGCCGAGCGCACGCCCGACCTCATCATCCTGGACGTCATGATGAGCTATCTCTCCGAGGGCTACGACCTGGCGGCGATGCTCAAGAAGGGCGACAAGACCGCCCACATCCCGATCCTCATCCTCACCGGGGTGGAGCGCACCTTCGAGGTGCGGTCCCGCCTCGAGCAGACCTGGGTGGACGCCGACGCCTTCATGACCAAGCCGCCGGACTTCGGCAAGCTCCGCTCCACCATCGCTTCGCTGCTCAAGGCCAAGAAGGAGTAGGCTCCGCGACCCATCCGCGTCGGCGGCAGTGATCGGCGGCAGTGATCGGCGGCAGTGATCGGCGGCAGTGATCGGCGGCAGTGATCGGCGGCAGTGATCGGCGGCATGGTCACTCCGGGTCGTTACATCTCAGAAGATAGCCGGTGGCCGGCCCATGTAAAGGGCGAGCCGGGCTCGGAGCCCGGTGCTTCGCACCCTTGACATGGGCCGGCCACCGACTCGTGAGGGAGGGCATGAACGACCCGGAGGTGACCATGCCCAACGCGATCCCTAGCACTGGTCTCGCTGCTCATCGCTTGGCGCTCGAAGCGGCGGGCGCTGCGATCAAGCTCGTGATGAGGTTGCCGGCTCCACTGAAGCCGATCGGCGATCAGGTGATTCGCTCCGCGAGCTCGGTGCCCGCGAATCTCGCTGAAGGTTCGCCAAAGGGGGTGCCAGGCACCGTCGAAGACGGTCCGAGAATCCCTTTCGCTTCATGTGCGGCGGTGCCTGGCACCCCCTCTGGTGCTCCCGAAGCGCTACGCCTCAGCCCCTCCCTCGGGCGTGCCACTGGTGACCCGGCTTCGCTTGCAGCTTCGCCGTGGTCGGCGGTGGCAACCTCGGGGAACGCTCCGATAGCATCTGCACGTCCCGAGACGCATCACTTTCACTGACGCTGCCGCCGAGGCTGGCGCCCTCGCGGTGGCGTCAGGCGCTCACCCAGGTCTCCCCATGCGCGTGCGCGATGGCCCGCCGCTCGAGCGGACCACCCTCGTAGACCTGGCGGATCACGATGCCCACGCGCTCGAAGGCCTCCACCAGCCGCTCCTGCACGATGTCCGCCGCGGCGCCCCGAATGCCGATGCACACGGTGCTCTCCGGGTCCAGAGGGCTCGGCCCCTCGTACACAGCGCACCCCTCCCAGGCGGGCTCCGGCTGCACCCCGGCCAACACGGCCAAAACCAGCTCCTCGGTGCCGGTCTGGGGGAATGCCTGCAGGGCGCTCGTGCGGTCGTACACGAAGCTGAAGAGCGGCTGGTCCCTCATGGCGGCATGTTGTACCACGTTTTCACCCCCTGTGCGCCCGGCGTGCCGCCGCGGCTCGCGTTCGGGTGGGCCGCACCTCTGAACCGTTCGCCGGTCAGGAGCCGGCGATCATCTCGGCCGGGTCGGCCGCCGCCGCCCGCCGCGCGGGCAGCCACGCCCCGAGCACGCCCGCCAGCAGCGCCACCGCCAGCGCGCCGACCGGGAGCCAGAGGGGGAAGGCGAAGAAGGTCTCGGGCTTGTACGGGAAGTCGGGGATGCGGGTGGCGGCCAGGCGGTTCAGGACCGCCGCCGCGGCCACGGCGACCACCGTCCCCACCCCACCGGCCACCACGCCGACGGCCGCCGCCTCGGCCAGGATCGTGGAGCGGATGTCGCCGCGCCGAGCCCCCACCGAGCGCAGGACGGCGATCTCCCGCCGCCGCAACCGGACCATGAGGTAGAAGCTGTGGCTGACGCTGAGCACGGCCATGACGAGCATGGCCGCCCCCAGGATGCCCACCACGGCCAGCAGCACCGCCATCAGGGTGGCGGCCTGGCGGGCGCCCTCGCTCTTCACCACGAGGCCCATCTTCTCCACCGCCTGCACCACGCCGGGGAGCGCGTGCTTGTCCGCCAGCAGGAGCGTCGCCGAGTGGAAGCGGTCTCCGGACCCTGCCGACGCCAGCCGCGCGTTCAGGTCACGGACCTCCTCCAGCGGCAGGGTCACGCCGAGGGGTATCGCCCGGTCCGAGAAGCCGACGATCCTGGCCCGCTCTCGGACCACCCCCGGGCGGGCGGGGCGCAGGGTGGACGCCCCGAAGGACATCTCGAAGGAGAGGCCCACCACGAAGTCGGGGTTGAGGCGAGGCAGGCCGTAGGCGCGCCGGAAGGAGCCGTTGTACAGCTCCACCAGGCGCTGGGAAAGCAGCGCCGGCACGTAGCTGCGGCAGACGCCCGCCGCGCCGTAGACCCCGTCGCCGCAGTAGGCATCCTCGGGGCAGTCCGTCGCCCTCGCACAGCGGATCTCCCGCGCCAGGGGCCGCCACTGGAAGCTCGTGCCCAGCTCGTCGGACACCAGCCCGGGAGGAACCCCGTCCACCGCGACCTCGGTCTGGAGCGTCGTGCCCAGCAGGGACTCGCCTCCGGAGGCCAGAGCGGGGGCTTCCAGCTGGAGGCGCGGGTAGACGGCCGCCACGCCGGGCAGCTGGGCGAGCCGATCGAGCTGCGCTCGATCCATGGTGTCGGCGCCGAGCTGGAAGCGCAGGGCGAGGATATCGAGGCTGCGGCCGGCGGGGGCCACGTCCAGGCGGTCCACCGGGAAGACATCACCCAGGAGCACGGCACGTACCCCGAGGGCGAGGGCCAGGAAGAAGACCAGACCCGCCACTGCGAGGCCGATGCTCACGGATGAGGCCCCCAGCTCGCGGCCGTGCCGGCGCAGGTCCATCCGCACCACCCGCCAGATCGCCGCAGGGGTCACGCCCGGGCCTCCAGGCGGCCGTCGCGCAGCTCCAGCACCCGCCTGGCGACCGCGGCGATGGCCGGGTCGTGGGTGGCCGCGAGCACGGTCACCTCCTGCTCGCGGTGCACCTCGACCAGGAGCGCGACCACCTCGCCGCCCGTCGCGGCGTCGAGGTTGCCGGTGGGCTCGTCGCAGAGGAGGATCTGCGGGCGATGGAACAGGGCCCGGGCAAGGGCCAGGCGCTGCTGCTCGCCGCCGGAGAGCTCGTGGGGCCGCGCGCCGCCGCGGTCTCCCAGCCCCACCCGGTCGAGCACCTCCTCCGCCCTCGCCCGAGCTGCCCGCCTGCCCGGCGTCCCCTCTCCCCGTGCGAACAGCCACGGCAGGGCGGCGTTCTCCAGCACGGTGAGGTGTCCGAGGAGGTTGTAGGACTGGCAGAGGAGCCCCACGGTGCGGTTGCGCAGCCCGCTCAGCTCGCGATCCCCCATGCGCTCCAGGTCGCGGCCCGCCAGCTCCACCCTTCCCTCGTACGCCGAGTCCAGCCCCGCCAGGATGTTCAGCAGCGTCGTCTTGCCCGAGCCCGAGCGGCCCACCACCGCCACCAGCTCGCCGCCCGCCACCTCCAGATCCACGCCGCGCAGCACCTCGCGCCGGTCCCCCCCTCCCCGTAGGAGCGGCGCAGGTCCCGGCAACCGATGGCCGGCGGGGAGATCGAGGCCCCAGGTGAAGGCGGTTCGGTGCGACCCACCCCAGCAGTATAGGCGTGCGTTACACTCACCCTCCCATGCGCGTCCTCGCCCTGGACTTCGACGGCGTCATCTGCGACTCGGCCCGGGAGGCCTTCCTGGTGGCCCTCCGCACCTATGCCTCCTTCTACCCAGACAGCGCTCTGCTCACCGCGGTTCGGTCCCGGCTCGGCTCGCTGGAGGGCGATCCGCACTCCGATCCCGCCTATGCGGCCTTCCTCGACCTCCTGCCCCTCGGCAACCGCGCCGAGGACTTCGGCGTGGCCCTGCTGGCCATCGAGGGAGGAGCCCGGATCTCGGACCAGGAGCAGTACGACGAGTTCTACGACCATCAGGACGAAGGCTGGCGCCGCCGGTTCCACCACCGCTTCTACGAGCAGCGGGCCGCCCTGAGGGACGACCACCGCAGAGCCTGGCTGGCCCTGCACTCGGTGTACGAGCCCCTGCCCGACATCCTGAGTCGCCTGGCGAGCACCTACCACCTCGCCATCGCCACCGCCAAGGACGAGGCCTCGGTGCGGGTTCTTCTCGAGGACTTCGGCATCGCCCCCCTCTTCGGTCCGGGCACGGTGCTCGACAAGGAGACCGGCGTCCAGAAGACCGACCACCTCCGCCACCTGCAGGCGACCCTGGGGGTGGACTTCGCCGCCATCACCTTCCTCGAGGACAAGGTCAAGCACCTCGAGCGGGCGGCCGCGCTGGGGGTGCGGCCGGTGCTGGCGGGCTGGGGCTACGGCACCCCCCGGGAGAAGGAGGTGGCGCGCCGGGCCGGGATCCCGGTGGCCGGCCTGGACGATCTCGAGCAGGTCCTGGCGTCGGGACGCGCCTCGTGAGCCGCCACCGGCTGCGCCTCTTCTCGTGGAACGTGAACGGGCTGCGCGCCGCCGCCCAGAAGGGGTTCCTCCAGTGGCTGGACCAGGCACGACCCGACGTCCTGGCCCTGCAGGAGGTGCGCGCCGAGCCCGAGCAGGTCCCGGCTCAGGTCCGCTGCCCCGACGGCTACCAGGTGCACTTCCACACCTCGCACCGCAAGGGGTACTCCGGGGTCGCCCTCTACACCCGGGTGGCGCCCTCGGCGGTGACGAGCGGCGGCCTCGGCCAGGAGCGCTTCGACCGCGAGGGCCGGCTGATCGTCGCCGACTACGGCGACTTCCTGCTCTACGGCGGCTACTTCCCCAACGGGCGGCACGACCTCGCCCGCGTGCCCTTCAAGCTGGAGTTCTCCGAGGCCGTCCTGCAGCACGCCGAGCGTGCCCGCCGCGCCGGCCGCGGCGTCGTGCTGTGCGGCGACTTCAACACCGCCCACCGCCCCATCGACCTCGCCAACCCCCGCGCCAACCAGAAGAACACGGGCTTCCTGCCCGAGGAGAGGGCGTGGATCGACCGGCTCCTGGAGCACGGGTACGTGGACGTCCTGCGCCGCCTCCACCCCGACGAGCCCGGCCTCTACACCTGGTGGAGCAACCGCAAGGGGGTGCGAGAGCGCAACGTGGGGTGGCGCATCGACTACTTCTTCGTCTCCGCCGAGCTGGAGGGAAGGGTCCTGGACGCCCGCATCCACCCCCAGGTCATGGGCTCGGATCACTGCCCGGTGGAGCTGGTGCTGGAGCGCTGATGCGTGAGCTGCTGCGAGTCCTGGAGCGTATCGACGGCCGCGGCTACAAGGCCTACAAGGACCTGGAGCGCGGCCGCTACTCCTTCCCCGGGTTCAGCCTCGTGGTGGACCATGTGCAGGGAGACCCTTACGCCGCGCCGTCGCGGCTGCGGGCCTTGGTCCCCCGGACCGCCGCCGGCCTCCCCGATGCCTGCCTGCGCTCGCCTGCGCGGCGCCGGGCTACCCGCGACTTCCTGGCGCGCCGCTTTCGCGAGGCCGCGGCCGGGGAGCGCGCCCTGGCCATCGACGCCGGCGGGCAGACCGTGCTCGACCGCAGCGCCTGCCTCGTCGGCGAGCGGTCGGTGGAGCTGCGCTTCACCGCGAACCTCCCCGCCGCCGGCCGCCGCATCCTGGGTCGGGCCGCCCGCACGGTGCTCGCCGAGACTCTGCCCGAGGTGGTCGCCAGGACGGCCATGCCGGACCACCGGGACGGCGCCGCCCTGGAGCGCCACTGCGCCGTGGTGGAGGACCAGGAGGTCCTCCGGAATGCGCTCCGAGAGGCCGGCCTCGTCGCCTTCGTGGCCGATGGATCGCTCCTGCCCCGCCGCTCCGGCGTCGACGACCACCCTCTCGCCGACGCCGTGGCCTTCGCCTCACCGGAGAGCCTCCAGGTCACCCTGGAGGCGCCCAACGCAGGCGCCATCAGCGGGCTCGGCGTGCGGCGCGGCATCACCCTCATCGTGGGCGGCGGCTTCCACGGCAAGTCCACCCTGCTGAGGGCCCTGGAGAGCGGCGTCTGGGACCACATCCCCGGCGACGGCCGGGAGCGCGTGGTGTGCGATCCCTCGGCCGTCAAGATCCGCGCGGAGGACGGGCGCTCCGTGAGCGGGGTCGATATCTCGCCCTTCATCGACCACCTGCCCGGCGGCGTGCCCACCCGCGCCTTCTCCACCGAGCTCGCCTCCGGCTCCACCAGCCAGGCCGCTTCCCTGGTGGAGGCCCTGGAGTCCGGCGCCGGCGCCCTGTTGGTGGACGAGGACACCTCCGCCACCAACTTCATGATCCGCGACCGGCGCATGCAGGCCCTGGTGGCCAAGGCGTCGGAGCCCATCACCCCGTTCGTGGATCGGATCCGGGAGCTCTCCGACGGGCTGGGCGTGTCCACGGTGCTGGTCATGGGCGGCTCCGGCGACTACTTCGACCACGCCGACACCGTGATCCAGATGGAGGCGTACGTTCCGCGGGACGTCACGGCGCCGGCACGCGAGATCGCGGCCCGCCACCCCACCGGTCGCGGCGCGGAGGGCGAGTCGGAGCTCACCGCTCCTGTCCCCCGCCGCCTCGACCCGGGCTCGGTCCGCCCCGAACGGCGGCCGGGCCGCGTGAAGGTCGGCGCCCGGGGCGTCGACACCCTGCTCCTGGGGCGCTCGGACGTGGACCTGCGGGCGGTGGAGCAGATCGCCGACCCCTCCCAGGTCAGGGCCATCGGCTGGCTCCTCGCCCGGCTCGCCGAGCATGGCGACGGGGACCTGGAGCCCGGTCCGGCGGTGGACGCCATGCTCGCCCGCCTGGAGGCCGGCGACTGGACCTGGCTCACCGGCCATCCCGACGGCGACCTCGCGCGCCCCCGCCGCCACGAGGTCATGGCGGCCCTCAACCGCCTGCGCGGCGTCCGCCTCCGCTAGCCGCGATCGGCGACTGCGTGCGGCGGCCGGCCGCAGCCTGCAACTCGCCAGTGCACGTGGCGATCATCGAGGCTTGGGGTTGAGAAGGCGCCACGTCATCGCCCGCACCTGGTCGAAGCCATCCAGCGCAACATCGGTTTCGGACCGATCGACGGCTCCCGCCGCAGCCAGGAGCCGCAGGTGAGTGTCGACCTCCTTCGCCGAACCATAGGCGATCCGCCAGAAGTGAGCGCGGTCTCGGCCGGACCTTCCCTGGCCTTCGGCCAGGTTGGCCGGCACCGAGCTCGCCGACCGGATGACCTGGTCGGCAATGGACTTGAGTGGAGCCGGAATCCGCAGGACGAGCTCGATCGCTTTGCCTGCTGCTTGAAGGGCCTTGCGATGGGCGATGAGGTCGGCGGTTGGGAGGACGTCGAGCATGGTCACCTCCGGGTCGTTCATGCCTCCCTCGAAAGCCGGTGGCCAGCCCATGTCAGGGGTGCGGAGCACACCGGTCTTCGACCGGCTCGGCCTCGACGAGGGCGAGCCCTTGACATGGGCTGGCCACCGGCTATGTTCCCGACTCAACGACCCGGAGGTGACCATGCCGGCGTCACCGTACCTGCCACGTCGCCCGGAAAGGCGCCGCTGAGGCTGGTACTGGCGCTGACACTGATGGCTGTCACTGTCACTGTCACCGAGGCTGGATCTGACCACCGCCACTGCCGCTGTATCCTGCCGCTGCCCCTGGGTCCGGCGGATTGCACGGACAATCCCATCGCTCTAGGATGACGAGGGGGAGGAGAAGCCCATGGCAGACGACCTCACCGTCGCCGGTCTGCGCGCCGCCATCCAGAACCTGGGCCGCGAGGAGGCCACCGCGGAGGATCAGCGCTTCGAGCTCATGGCCCGGCGCTACGAGCTCGCCGTGCAGCGCCTCGTCGCCCAGGTGCAGAAGATCGTGGACCAGATCCCCGAGCTGGAGATGCACCTGGAGGACGAGGTGGAGATGTTCACGGCGCCCGGCTACCCTGACCGCTCCCTGGAGATCCGGGACCAGCGCCTGCGCATCACCCGCGGCGAGGACACCCTGCTCTTCGACCCCACCGCCAAGGCCCTGCTGTCCGCCCTGGGCCAGATCGAGGTCTTCGCCTCCCGCCCCATCCCGTTCATGGTGGAGAAGGTGCTCTACCTGATCCCGGACCGCGCCGACAGCGGCGCGCGCTGGGGGTACCGCTCCGTGGACAGCCTGGGTGGCCCCCTGGTGCCCTTCACCCAGCAGGACCTGCTGCGCATGCTCAAGGCGGTGTTCGCGGCCGACTGACCACAGCTTTTCAGGAAAGACAACCATGCCCGAGCTTCCCGAGGTCGAGACCGTTCGCCGCGCCCTCGCCCACAGCCTGGCGAGACGGCGGATCGTGGCCGTGGAGGGAACGGGTCTCGCCCTCCGCCGGCCCCTGGACGTGCCGGTCCTGCAGGCGCGGTTGCCCGGCCGCACCCTGCTCGCCCCCCGCCGCCGCGGGAAGTTCCTGCTGCTCGACACCGATCCATCGGGCAGCCTCCTCGTGCACCTGGGCATGACCGGCCGCCTCCTGGTGGCCGACGCCGGCAGCGAGCGCCCCCGCCACACCCACCTCGTGGTCTCCCTGGACGACGGCCGCGAGCTGCGCTTCGTGGACCCGCGCCGGTTCGGCCTCGCGGTGTGGCTGGCCCCCGGCCAGGAGGCCGTGGACCCGTCCCTCGCGGCCCTTGGCCTCGAGCCCCTCGATCCCACCGCGCCGCGGCTCTTGCCTCCCCTGCTCCACGCTCGCAGAGCGCCCCTCAAGGCACTGCTGATGGATCAACGCCTCGTCGCCGGGGTGGGCAACATCTACGCCACGGAGGCGCTGTGGCGGGCGGGGGTCCGACCGGGCCGGGCGGGATGCAGGACCTCCCCGGCACGGCTGCGGCGTCTGGTCCTCGCCGTGCAGGAGGTGCTGGAGGAGGCGATCGACCAGGGCGGCACCACCATCCGTGACTTCGCAGGACCGGGGGGGGATCCCGGCGCTTTCGCCGTGCGCCTCCAGGTCTACGGCCACGCCGGCGCTCGCTGTCCACGCTGCGGCGGCACGTTGCGGACCACTCGCCTCGCAGGGCGCTCCACGGTATGGTGCCTCCGGTGCCAGCGCTAGCTCCGACGACAGGGCCAGAGGCCATCGTCAGACGCCTCACAACGCGTTCGAGGCCGACGCGCCTCCCCCCGGAGCGCGGCCCGACACGAACATTGGGTAGACTGGGCGACGGTCCCGCAAGCCCGGCTGTGATCGTGCCATCGGAGTGACCCGGTGGAGGCCGACGACCTGACGCTGCTCTACGAGCTGTTCGAGGACACACCTCGGCAGGGTCCGGGCAGCCTCGAGACCACGCGCCGTGCGTTGCGCTTGCTGCCCGACTCGCTGCGGCTCGAGCGCGTGCTCGATCTGGGCTGCGGCACCGGCGGCTCGACCATCGTGCTCGCCGAGGACACCGGCGCTCACGTGACGGCGGTCGACATCCATCCACCCTTTCTCGCGACGCTGCGAGCACGGGCCGAGGATCTCGGTCTCGCAGACCGCATCACGACGGTCGTTGCCGACATGGGGGACGCCGCCTCTCTCGGAACCGGCTTCGATCTGATCTGGGCCGAGGGCAGCGCGTACTCGATCGGCTTCGAGAACGCCTTGCGGAGGTGGCGGCCACTGCTGCGGCCCGCCGGCTGCCTGGTGGTGACCGAGCTCGTCTGGTTCGCCGCCAGGCCGGCCGAGCGCGCGCGTGAGTTCTTCGCCTGCGAGTACCCCGACATGAGCGAGGCGGCGACTCGCATCGATCAGGCGCGGAGCGTGGGCTTCAGACTGCTCGGCTCGTTCCGCCTGCCGGATGAGGACTGGCACGCGTACTACGCCGGCATCGAAGCTCCGCTGCGCGACGCGATCTCACGGCGCGGGGAGCTTGGGATGTACGCCGCCATCCGGCTGGAGCGGGCGATCTACGAGGCCTGCGGCGACGATTACGGATACGTGTGCCTGGTCTTGCAGGTCCCTGGAGAGCCCGCGTAGACCGGCCCGAGGCCACCCCGGCCAGCTCGGCCGTGCGGCGCGGCTCATCGCCACCACGTGAGACATGCGGTCGCCGGTGTGACTGCCGCCGGCCGCGCCCGCTGGTCACCGTCGCGGCCGCCGCCTGCGGCCGCTGATCCTAGAGGGGGCGGCCTGCGGGAGCTCCTGCAGCACCACGCGCGGGGGGCTCCAGCTTGCCTTCGGCCACGTACTGCCGCGTCCACCCCTTCACCTTTCCCGTCAGGAGGAGGATCGAGAGCAGGTTCGGCAGGGTCATGAGGCCCAGGGCCATGTCCCCGAAGGCCCACACCAGCTCCAGGGAGAACACGGCGCCCAGGAAGTTGACCACGCAGAACACCAGGCGGTACGGGATCACCCAGCGCGGTCCCGCCAGGTAGAGGATCGAGCGATCCCCGTAGTACGACCAGCTGATGGCGGTGGAGAGACCGAACAGGGCCACCGCGATGGTGATCAGCAGGTAGCCGTAGGGCCCGATCACGCCCTTGAGGCCGCGCTGGAAGGCCCACGACGTCAGGGGGGAGCCGTTCTGCAGCGCCGCCCCGCGGAGGACCGGCGTGCCCGGCACCGGCGTCCCCAGCGCGTTTTCGAAGGTCGCCTGGTCGAGCTCGCCCGGCGCCCCCTGCGCGAAGACCACCCGCCCGTCGAGGGGCACCAGGTCCCGCTGCAGCATGGCGTCCGGAGTCACCAGCAGGCGCGGATCTTCCACGGTGCCGTGATTGCGGACCGGCACGAAGCCCTGGGGCACGCCGTCGACGACCGCGTACGACCCGTGGGCCAGATCCTCGGGCCGCACCTCGCCGTTGCGGTGCACCTCGGCCCCAGCGACGATGGCGGTCACCGCCGACTGCTTGTTGATCACCACCTGCTGCTCCTGCTTGTCGTGCCAGACGCCGGTGGTGAGGATGACGAGGCCGGTCATGGTGCACACGATGAGGGTGTCGATGAAGGGTCCGAGCATGGCCACGACGCCCTCGCGGATCGGCTCGTCGGTCTTGGCGGCCGCGTGGGCGATGGGGGCCGAGCCCTGACCGGACTCGTTGGAGAACAGGCCGCGCTTGACCCCCCAGGTGAGCATGAACACGAACGCGCCGCCGGCGAAACCTCCCACCTGAGCGGCAGGCTGGAAGGCGGAGCGGAAGATGAGCGCCAGGGTGCCGGGCACCTCGCTCGCGTTCATGAGCACCACCAACAGGCTGGCCCCCACGTACATGACCGCCATGAACGGCACCAGCTTCGAGGTCACCCTGCCGATGCGGCGGATGCCGCCGAGGATGACCGCCGCCACCAGGGAGGCCACGATGGCTCCCGTGAGCCAGGTGGGCACGCCCAGGTCCTGGCGGAACTGGTCGGCCACCGTGAACGCCTGCACCGAGTTGCCGGAGCCGAACGAGGACGTGACCGCGAAGACGGCGAAGACGACGGCCAGGGGCTTCCAGGCTCGGCCGAGACCGCGCTCGATGGAGTACATGGGCCCGCCGGCGGCAGCGCCGCCCGGCAGGATGGTGCGGTACTTCATGGCCAGGGTGCACTCGGTGAACTTGAGCGCCATGCCGAAGACCGCCGTCACCCACATCCAGAAGAGGGCGCCCGGACCGCCGTAGTGGATGGCGGTGGCCACGCCCGCGATGTTGCCGATGCCGATGGTGGCGGACAGGGCGGTGGAGAGGGCCTGGAAGTGGGAGAGGTCTCCCTCGTGCTCGGGATCGTCGTACTCTCCCCGGATCACGCGGATACCATGGCGGAAGTAACGGATCTGGATCCAGCCCAGGCGGAAGGTGGTGATCAGGCCCGTTCCCACCAACACGACCACCAGGGCCGGGAGCTGCGGCGGCCACTCCCACACCATTGCACTCAGGCTGAAGATGAGATCACGCACCCTCGATTCCTCCTGGATGACTGCCGGCAGGCGGCGCGAGCTCACTCATGCTAACCCGGACGACGTCCGCTGTGAACGAATGCGGCTATAATCCCGAGCCTGGAGGACGCATGCGACGTTTCATTCTGCCCCTGCTCGCACTCGCCCTGATCGGGTGCGGTTCGAAAGACAAGGCGACCCCCGCCGCCGTTGCCGGCGAGCCCACGCCGGCGCCTGCCCACTCCATGATGCCCGCCGACGACGCACATGCCGGCGTCATGGCTCCCGGCCAGGCACAGCACGAGAGCAGCCTCAACACCCAGGTCCATCTCTCCGAGGCCGTGCGCGACGCCTGGCGCGGCATCAAGGTCCGGGTCGTGGACACCACCTCCGGCGCGGCCCAGGAGTTCGATGTCCCCCTCGGCCAGACCGAAGCCCTCGGCGACAGCGGGCTGAGTCTCACCGCCAAGGCCTTCATCCCCGACTTCGTGATGGACCCCAGCGGCATCACCTCCCGCTCGGATGAGCCCAACAACCCAGCGGCCAGCGTGGTGGTCACCGAGAACGGCAAGGACCCCTACACCGGGTGGCTCTTCGCGGCCATGCCCGACATCCACCCCTTCCCCCACGATCGCTACAAGGTGACCCTGGTGGAGGGTCTGCCCGCCAGCTGACACTCCAGAGACACCCTGCGGGGTGACAGCGCTCGGTGGCATCGCTCGGCGGCTCCGCCCCGCGTCCGTGTCTGTGATCCGCGATCCGCGGCGGTGAACGGCGGCGGCCACTCGCTCGCGCGGACCGGCTGACTGTGGGAGAACGGCCCGCCCCTCGGGCGTGCCACTGGTGACCCGGCTCCGCTTGCAGCTTCGGCGTGGTCTGGGGTGGCAACCGCGGGGAACGCGTCGAAAGAGGCGGCGCGTTGCGGTGTCGCTCGCTTCGGATACGCCAGAAGCGGTGCCAGGCACCCTTTCGGATGAAGCGATGTGCGTACTGTCAAATCTAGACGGGGTGCCTGGCACCGGTTTTGACGTCGCAACGTGCGTCGCCGGCGTGCCAGCACCCTCTCTGGTGCTCCCGGAGTCGAGCATCGCCGATCGCTGCCGCTGCTCCTGATCACTGCCGCGGTCGCTGGACCCGTCTCCGCGTGGCCACCCCGCGCGTCACCGCACGGCCGGCCGTCTCCGTCTCGCCTCTGCTCTCACCCAGCGGCCCTGTCCAGGGCCCCACGGTAGCGGTCAGCGCGGCGACCGACGACCACGTGGTCCGACGTGACGGCGGCGAGCTCGGCCGCGCGGGCAAAGTCCCGCTCGCCGAGCCGGAAGGCCTCCTCCAGCAGGCTCCACTTCATGGTGAAGCGCCCCACGGGGAGGCGCTCGGAGGGTGTCAGCACCACCAGGCGCTCAGGGCGGTTCCAGGTCGCGAGCTGGGGGTACAGCTCGGCCTCCCCATGGGGAGAGCAGGCGCTCACCCAGATCTCGTCGAAGCTGCCTTCGGGGATCATGGACAGGGGGACGCGCGCCACGAGGCCGCCGTCCAGGTAGCGCTCGCCGTCGATGACGACGGCAGCGCGCAGACCGTTGACGAAAGGCATGAAGCCGCCGGCCCGCACCATCTCCTGAAAGTGCGCGCGGTCTCGGGCCTCGCGGTTGGAGAAGACGCGTAGCTCGGTGCGGGGCGGGCCGAGCAGGGGCCAGGACAGCACCCGCGCCGCAGCCACCCGCACCTCGACGGGCGCGACCCGGGCCGCCTCCACGTCCATGACCTGGAAGGTGGTGCTGGCGATCAGCTCATCCACCGTGCGGAGGCGCCCGCGAGCCAGCAGGGGGTGCGGCGCCACCCGCCAACGGCAGGCCATCCGCCAGCACCGCACCATGTCCTCGGCCTGATCCGCGGCCAGCCAGGCCGCCGAGAAGCCGCCCGCGGATACCCCGGCCAGGAGCGCGAAGCGAATGTCCGCGGACGCCAGGGCCCTCCCGAGGCCGGTGTAGTAGGCGCCGCGGTTGGCGCCCGAGCCCATGAGCAGGGCCCGGCGGGCTCCGTCCTTCGTCACGGCTCGCGGTGGACGTGGACCGACCCGGCCTGGGCGCTCGGCAGCAGGACGAGCTCGCGCACGTTGGCGTGCTCGGGACGCGTGGCGCAGAACAGGACAGCCTCCGCCACGTCCTCCCCGGTGAGCGGCTCCAGGCCCTCATAGACGGCCTCCGCACGGACCTCGTCCCCGTGGAAGCGCACGTTGGAGAACTCGGTTTCCACCAGGCCGGGGTCCACCGACGAGGCGCGCACGCCGGTCCCCAGGAGGTCGATGGCCAGGGCGCGGTTGAGACCCGCCACCGCGTGCTTGGTGGCACAGTACACGTTGCCGCCGGCGTACGCCTCGTGCCCGGCGATGGAACCGATGGTGACGACGTGACCACGGCCGCGGGAGACCATCCACGGGAGCACCGCCCGCGTCACGTACAGCAGGCCCTTGACGTTGGTGTCGATCATCTCCTCCCAGTCGTCGACGTCGCCTTCCTGCAGCGGTGCCAGGCCGCGGGCCAGTCCGGCGTTGTTGACGAGCACGTCGAGCTCGCGCCAGGCCCCGGTCAGGCCGTCGGCCCAGGCCGTCACGGCGCCCCGATCACGAACATCCAGCGCATCCGCCCGGACCTCGACGGCGTGCGCCGCCTCGAGCTCATCCCCCAGCTCCCGCAGCCGCTCCATCCGCCGCGCCACCAGGAGGAGGTGGCAGCCGTTCGCGGCGAACGCGCGCGCACACGCGCTGCCGATACCGCTCGATGCACCGGTGATCAGAACTCGACGACCGCTCAGATCCATGCCACACCTCCGTTCGCCCACCTCGCTCGAGGGCCGCAAAACGAAACCCCGCGGATGCGGGGTCTCATTGTAGGACGGCGCAGGCCGGCTCAGGCCGTGAGCTCGTCCTCCAGCCGCCACTCCGGCTGCCAGCGGCCCTCGCGCATGGCGCGCATCATGGGCTCGAAGAAGAACTGGGTGTCGGCGCCGGCCGGCTCCAGCTGCGTCAACCAGGCCGCTTGAGAGTCGAAGCGTGCAAAGAACACGCGGTTCACCCACTGCGGGTCGCGACCCTGGATGACCTTCAGCGCGAAGACCTTCTCGTCTCCCATCATGGTGACGCCGGCCACCACGACCTTGCCCGGCGCTGCCGACATGGACGGGCCGCGCACCGTGCGGGCGAGCCCCGAGGTCTGGGCGTAGGCCCCGGAGAAGATCCGCAGCGCCCGCGCCAGCGGCACCTCGAAGTAGGCCTTGGGGCCGGTGTCCCGCTCCACGAACATGTAGTAGGGCAGCGCCCCCAGACGGACCTGCTCGTTCCACATCGCGCCCCACACGTCGGGGTCATCGTTGACGTGCCGAATCACCGGCGACTGGGTTCGCACGACGGCGCCGGTCCTCAGGATGCGCGCCAGCGCCTGCTGCGCCTGCCAGGTCTCGAGCTCGCGGGGATGGGAGAAGTGCGCCTGGAAGGCCAGGAGCCGTCCGGACCTCCGCACCTCCTCGAAGAGGCGCAGCACGTCGTCCGCATCGCGATCGGTCAGATAGCGATAGGGCCAGTAGGCCAGGGACTTGCTGCCGATGCGGATGGAGGTGATGTGCTCCAGGCCCTCCCCCATCAGGGGCTCGATGATCCGCCGCAGCACCCCCGCGCTCATGATCATGGGATCGCCGCCGGTGAGCAGGACGTCGCTCACCTCGGTGTGCTCCCGCAGATAGCGGACCAAAAGGTCGATCTCCCGGCTCGCGAACTTGAGCTTCTCCATGCCCACGAACTGCGGCCAGCGGAAGCAGTAGGTGCAGTACGCATGGCAGGTCTGCCCCTGGGCCGGGAAGTAGAGCACGGTCTCCCGGTACTTGTGCTGGCAGCCGGGCAGCGGCTGCCCGTCCACTGTGGGCACGTTGAGGTCCATCTGCCCTGCCGGGTGGGGATTCATCCGCATCTGGATGTCCCCTGCCGCCCGTCTCACGAGCTCTCCATCCGCCCTCGACACCACGAGATCCTGCATGCGCACCAGATCGCTCGGCGCCAGCATGCCCGCCTGTGGAAACGTGAGCTGATAGATGGGATCAGCCGGTATGTTTCCCCAGTCGATGAGCTCATCGAGGATGTAGTCGTTGACCCGAAACGGCAGGACGGCGGAGACGGCCTTCAGAGCGATGAGTTGATCGCGCGCTAACCCCTCCAGATGTGGAAGCTTATCGAGATGCTTCCGTCCGTACGGCCGGAATCGGGGTTGATCGAGTTGAGCCATCGGTCTCCCCCTTTCTCTCGGCTCGAGACACGTGCCTCCAGAGCCATGCTCGCGGCGCGAACCTCGGACGGTCCCTGGAGACGCCGTTTTTTTCAGCTCATGCTAGCACAGAATCCGCCCATGCGCAATTCGCGACACCCTCTCCATCTCTATAATGTATATTTTAATAATTGATCTATCTCAGCAATGCCGGGCGCGGCATAGGGAAGGCCTCCAGGTGCCCGCCGTACCGCTGGTTCACATGTCCAACGGGCTCGAGCGACGTCTCTACAGGAGAGGACCGTCTCGCCGCCGCACCTCATCCCACGACCGCGGAACGCGGGTGACCCCGCCTCAGCGCTCGCGATCCCCGTGGTCGACGGGGCGACGGCGGCGCGGCGACGGCGGCGCGCATTGACGCAAGAAGTCGGCCCAGTCCAGGGGCGCTCCTGCGCTCCAGGTCTCGCGGAA
This sequence comes from uncultured Holophagae bacterium, assembly GCA_963844865.1. Taxonomy (GTDB): domain Bacteria; phylum Acidobacteriota; class Thermoanaerobaculia; order Thermoanaerobaculales; family Sulfomarinibacteraceae; genus CAWJPY01. The sequence goes on along the minus strand of CAWJPY010000013.1, from coordinate 115,189 downwards.
CATGGGCGCCGCGAGCGCATCGGCCTGCAGCGTCAGAGGGCGTGGTCGCGCGCTGCCGCCGTGTCCGTTCGTCCCACCTCGTGCGCCCCAGCCACGTCCCATGATTCGAACCTCCCGAAGCATCCGTGCACCCAAGCGTCCCACAACCACTCCCCGTCCGCACCCCGTCTACGGAGCTCGAACGCCGGTCATCGCTTGCCGCCGGTGACCACAGTCACCCGCATCGCCAGTGATAAGATTGGGCCGCGTGAGGACTCAACCGGTGGCGACGACGACGCCCGCGGGGGGCGAGATTCGAGGCGATCGACTTCGGTGAGCGACGCTGCACACAGCTCGGTTCCGGCTCAGCCCAGGGTGTGGGCTGTAGGCGGCGGCAAGGGCGGCGTCGGCAAGTCGGTGATCGCCGCCAACCTGGGCGTGCTGCTGGCACAGGCGGGCAGCCGCGTGGTGCTGGTGGACGCCGACCTCGGGGGCGCCAACCTCCATACGCTTCTGGGTATCGCAAACCCCAAGCTCACCCTCTCCGACTTCGTCGCCCGCCGGGTTCCGAGCCTGGCGAAGATCATGATGCCCACCAACACCGACGGCCTCTGGTTGGTGAGCGGCGCCCGCGCACTGCTCGAGATCGCCAACCCGAAGTACGCGCAAAAGGAGAAGATCCTGCGCCACATGTGCGCGCTCCCCGCGGACCACGTGATCGTGGACCTGGGTGCCGGCTCCGCGTTCAACGTGCTCGACTTCTTCCTGGCGGCCCACCGGGGCATCCTCGTGGTCACACCCGAGGTCACCTCGGTGGAGAACGCCTACCACTTCCTCAAGGCCGCATTCTTCCGCAAGCTCAAGAAGGCGGAACCGAGGCGACGGGTCCGCACCGTCATCAACGCGGTAATGAAGGAGCGCGAGCAACGGGGCATCCGATCCCCCAAGGACCTCATCACCCAGGTCATGCTGACCGATCCCATCGCGGGCGCGGCGGTCCTCGCGGAAGCCTCCGGCTTCAGCCCCGCCCTGGTCGTGAATCGGAACGAGCATCCCGAGGACCGGCGTCTCGGGGAGGGGATCTGCCTGGCCTGTCGCGAGTACTTCGGCAACGACATGGAGTGCCTCGCCCACCTCGCCGATGACCACCTGCTGGCCCGCTCCGTCAAACAGCGCAGGCCCACCGCCGAGCTCTACCCCCAGAGCTCATTCGTCCGCGCTCTGCGAGAGCTGGCCGGCCACCTCCAGGCATCCCCCACGCAGAAGGTGTCCCATGGGTCGTGAGCCCCGGCGGATCGACTGGCAGGCGCTGGGCCTGGAACCCGGGGCCTCCCCTGGGCAGGTCCGGCGCGCCTATCTGGAACGTCGCTCGCTCTACGCCCCGGACTCCCTGGCCACCTACTCCCTGCTGGAGGAGCGGGAGCGGGAGGCGGTGCTCGCCCGCATCGAGGATGCCTACCAGCGCATCACCGGCTCCGCTCCGCCACCCGCAGTCGCCGCCGGGACCCCCGAGGACCCGGCTGAACCGCCATCGGGTCCACCCCCGGCCCTCGAGGACGCACCAGGGGCGCATCTCCGCCATCTCCGCCTGGGCAGGAGCATCTCCCTCCACCGCGTAGCCGATGAGATCAAGGTTCGCGCCAGCGTCCTCGCCAAGCTGGAGGAGGAGGACTTCCAGCACCTTCCCGCCGCGGTGTACGTGCGCGGCTTCGTTGTGCAGTACGCCAAGCTCCTGGGCATCCCCGAGCCCGACGCCGTGGCCACGGCCTACCTGTCCCGCATGGAGGCCGCCAAGGACCGTTGATTCCCTCTCGCCCGCCCCCGAGTCCGCGGCAGCGAGCAGCGACAGCGGTCGCGATCAGCGTCCACCGTCAGCGGCCGCGGCGGTGAACGGTGTCAGCGACAGGTCAACGGCGAGGGACATTGCCAGCATCAGAGAGCGTGCCAGGCACCGTCCAGGCCTCGCGGAAAAGCACGATCGCCCAATCTTCAACGGTGCCTGGCTCGCGCTCTGGTTTTCCCGAAGCGAGAGATACTGCCGCTGCCCCTGTCGCCGTCAGACCCGTCCCACGCGTTTGTGGATGATCCCGACAAGAGAACGGGGCGCCCGTGGGCGCCCCGTCCATGCTCTTCGGGCTCGATCTCCGTCAGCTGCCGGAGGACTCCTTGAGGCCGGCCGCCTCCTCGAGCATGTCGGTGGTCACGGACTTGGGCCGCTCGATCGGGTAGGCGAGGGCACGGTCCCAGACGATGTTGGTGAGCACGCCGAGGGCGCGGCCGATACCGAACAGGACGGTGTAGAAGTCCCACTCGGTGAGCCCGTAGTACCACTGGACCACGCCCGACTGGGCGTCCACGTTCGGCCACGGGTTCTTGGCCTTGCCCTGCTCCTTGAGCACGTCCGGCGCCACCTTGTAGATCGTGCTGATGACCTTGAAGAGCGGGAAGTCGGGAAGGTGCTTGAGGCAGAACTCACGCTGCGCGGTGTAGCGGGGGTCCGTCTTGCGAAGCACCGCGTGACCGTAGCCGGGGATCACCTGGCCGGAGTTGAGGGTGTCCCAGAGGGCCTCGCGGACCCTCTCCTCGGTGGGCTCGGCGCCGCCCAGCTTCTGCTCGAACTGCATCACCCAGCGCAGCACCTCCTGGTTGGCCAGGCCGTGGAGCGGGCCCGCCAGGCCGTTGATGCCCGCCGACAGCGCGTAGTAGGCGTCGGACAGGGCGGAGGCCACGAGGTGGGTGGTGTGGGCGGACACGTTCCCCGACTCGTGGTCGGAGTGGAGGATGAAGTACATGCGCGCGACGTCGTCGTAGGGCGGGTCGATACCCATCATGTGGGCGAAGTTCCCACCCATGTCCTGATCGGGGTCGGCCGGGATGTGGACGTCGGCCTTGTACTTCATGCGGTAGATGTAGGCGGCCAGAACCGGGAGCTTGGGCATGATGTTGCACACGTCCTCGAACATGGGCTCCCACATCTCCTCGCGGCTCATGCCCTCGGCGTAGCGGCGCGCGAACTCGGACTCGCGCTGCATGGCCAGGATGCCCTGGGAGAACAGGGTCATCGGATGGGTGTCGGTGGGGGCAGCCCGGAGAACGTCGATCACGTACTGCGGGAGCTGGCGACGCTTCTTGAACTCCTCCACCACCTCGAGGGTCTCCTCCTTGGTGGGGACGTCACCCGTCATCAGGTAGTAGAAGAAGCCTTCCACGTAGGGATACTCGCGACCGGGAACCTTGGGCAGCGCCTCGAAGGTCTCCGGGATGGTCTTGCCCCTGAACCGGATGCCCTCGAAGGGATCGAGGTAGGAGACGTCGGTCACCAGGCAACGCACGCCGCGCGCGCCGCCGATGGCCTGGGCGATGGTCACCTCCGAGATCTTGACGTCGCCGTGCTCCTTGAGCAGACGGGTGGTCCGGGGGCGATGCTCGTTGATCTTCTTCTCCAGGGTCTTCTTGAGCTTCATGACGGACTCCTTCCTCGCGCGCCGCGGCAGTCGTATTCGGGGGTCACGCCGACCCCGCAGTCGCGTCACGCCACTGTGTTTTGCGTTGGTGATCCCGTATTGCGGAGCCGTTCTCCACGCGCAGGAGTATAGAGCTTGTGAAGAAAAGTGACAAGCTCGAAATCCACACATCCCGGCCCTCCAGGACTCCGGATCCGGGGTGACGAGTTGACAGCTCGGGGGGCCGGTGGGGAAACTCTCTCCGTGCAGCGCTTGACGAGCTCTCAGCGACTCACGGTCGTCCTCCTCGCCGCCGCCGACGTCTCCCTGCTGCTCGGCGCAGGGGTGGCCGCGGCATGGCTGCGTTTCGGTCCCGGGGCCTTCGGGCAGGAGCTCACTGGCATCCTCAGTCACCCCGGATTCATCGTGTACGCCGCGGCGGCGCAGATCGGCCTCGCCACCACCTTCGACCTGTACCGTCCCCAGAGCTGGCGGAGCAAGGAGTACCTGGCGGTGCGCCTCCTCGCCCTAGCGGTCTCCCTGGTGGTCGCCCTGGTGGTCGGCGTGTACCTCGTGATGGCCTGGCGATTCGGTCGCGGCCTGCTCGCCATCACCCTCTTCATCGCTCTGCCGCTGCAGGCAGGGGTCCGCGTGCTGTGGATCGTGATCGCGGGCCTGCCACAGCCACGACGCGCCCTGATCATCGGTGACGGCCCCATCATCGCCGCGCTCCAGGACGAGCTCCAGCAACGGACGTCTCCTCCTTTCCAGATCGTCCGCCACCTTCGCGGCGCCCACGAGCTGGCGGAGGACCCGCTGCTCGCAAGGTCACCCGACGGCATCGACCTGGTGGTGGTGGCCTCTCTGACCGACGACGCCACCGCCGATCGTCTGGCGGCACTCAACTTCCGAGGGACGACCGTCATCGACGCCGCCGCGGCCTACGCCGCCCTCACGGGCCGCATCCCGGTGCGCCAGGTGGACTCCCGCTGGTTCATCGCCACCGGCGACTTCTCGTCCCTCGCGACGTCGCCGTTTCACCACGTGCAACGCTTCTTCGACATCGTGGCCGCCGCCGTCCTCCTCGTCCTCACCGCACCGCTGCTGCTCATCGCCGCACTCGCCGTCCTCCTCAGCGACGGCCCACCCGTGCTCTACCGTCAGGTCCGCCTGGGACGGTTCGGCGCACCCTTCGTCCTCCTGAAGCTGCGGACGATGGTCCGGGCGTCGGAGGACAACGGGCCCGCGTTCGCCGCCGTGGGGGACCGACGCGTCCTCGCCGTGGGCAGGGCCATGCGACGCTGGCGGATCGACGAGCTCCCCCAGCTCGTCAACGTCCTGCGCGGGGAGATGAGCCTGGTCGGCCCGCGCCCCGAACGGCCCGAGGTGGCCGAGCGCCTGGAGCGGGAGATCCCCTTCTACGCGTTTCGCTACTCCGTACGCCCCGGGCTCACGGGGTGGGCCCAGATCAACCTCCCCTACGCCGCCGAGACCGCCGACCACATGGTCAAGCTCGAGCACGACCTCTATCTGCTCCGGCACCACGGCCCCGGGATGTACGGCGTGGTGCTGCTCCGCACCCTGGGCGCCCTGGTCTTCCGACCCGGACGGTAGCCTGCACCGGGTGAGGTATTCTTGCCCGGTCGCGCTCTCCCCAGCGTGGCGGCGACGACACCATGCGCACCTTCCTGGCGTTTCTCGTCCTGTCGGCCGTCAAGGTCCTCGGCCACCTGTTCTTCGGCTTTCGGGCCGAGTGGATCGGCGGACGCCCCCGCAACCGCTGGGGCCGGGTCCGCCTGTTCGTGCTCATCCACCACACCAGCCTGTATGAGCCGGTCTTCGCCGGGCTGGCCCCCTTCCGCCTCCTGTGGCACTTCGCCGCCCACGGCGTCCTGCCGGTCGCCGAGAAGACCATCCGCCGTCGCATCGGGCTCTTCTTCCGCTTCCTTGCCCGCAACGTGGTGGTCGTGACGCGGCAGCGGGACCACACATGGGACCAGGTCCTCAACCGGATCGACACCCGGGCCGTGGTCATGATCCTGCCCGAGGGTCGCATGATGCGGCCCAATGGGCTGGACGCCGCCGGCAGGTCCATGACGATCCGCGGCGGGATCGCGGACATCCTCGAGGTCCTGGACGACGGCCAGATGATCGTCCTGTACTCGGGGGGTCTCCATCACGTCCAGGCGCCGGGCGAGGTCCTGCCGCGGCCCTTCCGCACCCTCAGGGCGCGTCTCGAGCTGCTCGACATCGAGGCCTACAAGAGGAGCCTCGGTCCCACCACGGGAGGCCAGGAGTTCCGCAACGCGGTGGTGGCGGATCTCACGCACCGCCGGGACACCCTGTGCCCCGTGCAGGTCGAGGGCGGCATCCAGGGGGGCGAGGTGCCCCGCTGGCTAGGCTGGTGGACCCCCCGACGCTAGGTCAGGCCGCCGCGCGGCGAGCGCGGCCCAAGTGCGCGGGTGGGTGCGAGGCACGCCGTCTTGGTTCGAAAGTAAAAATGTTGCTTCATCCGGGAGCGTGCCTGGCACCCCCTCTGGGCCCACCAGCTCAGATCAGGCCCTGGAGGCGCGCGAGCAGGATCGCCGCCAGGGTCTTGCCGTCCCGGATCGCGCCGTCGCGCGCCAGGGCCAACACCTCCTCGAGGTCCATCGCCACGACCTCGATGGCCTCGTCCGCGTCTCCGGGCGGCGGATCCTCCACCCGTTTCAGGCCCGTGGCGAGCACCGCATGCAACCGCTCGTCGGTGAAGCCCGGGGTCGAGTAGAACCTGCCCAGGTCGCGCAGGGAGCCCGCCCGCCATCCCGTCTCCTCCACCAGCTCGCGGCCGGCGCAGTGCCGCGGCTCCTCCCCCGGTTCCAGGGTCCCGGCCGGCAGCTCCAGGAGCGATTCCCCGACGGGGTAGCGGAACTGACGGACCAGGAGGACACGCCCGTCGTCCAGGACCGGCAGAATGACCGCAGCGCCGCGGTGGCGGATCACCTCGCGCTCGGTGCGCGAGCCGTTCGGGAGACGGACCCGGTCCACCTCCAGGGTCACGACCCTTCCGGAGTACACCTGCTCGCCCTCGATCCGTACCTCGCGCCCCTCGTCGTCCATGCCGGTCATCATACGCTCGCAACGTGGCAGCGTTCGGCGGCGGTGCGGATTCGTAACGCAGAGGCGCAGAGACGCAGAGGCACCTCCCGCCGGACTCAGGGGCAGCGGCCGTCGAGAGAAGGGCGCGTTGCTCGGACGTGCCAGGCACCCTCTCTAGTTCTCCCGAAGCCTCTCGCCCCTGAACGCCGGCCACCGGCTTGTCGGGGCACCTGTGAACGACCCTGAGGTGAGCGTGCGCAACGCGATCGCCACCACTCGTCTTGCTGCCCACAGCCTGGCTCTCGAAGCTGCGGGAGCCGCGATCAAACCGGTGATCAGCTACACTCCGGCGCCGTGGTCCGCTTGCTCGCGATCCTGTCCCTGCTCGCCGTCACCGCGGTGTGGGGGGCGACCTTCGTCATGGTGCACGACGCCGTGGCCCACTTCGGGGTGATGGGCTTCCTGGCCATGCGGTTCGCCCTCGCCGCCGCGGTCACCGCCCTCGTGTGGGGGTGGAGGCTCAACCTCCGCAGCCTCCGGGTCGGCATGGGCATCGGTCTCGTCCTGGCCGCCGGATACCTCCTGCAGACCTGGGGCCTGCGCTTCACCACCGCCACCAACTCCGGCCTCCTGACGGGGCTCTTCGTCATCTGCGGGCCCCTGGCCGACCGTCTCATCTTCGGTTCACGCCTGCACCGTTCCGCCTGGCTCGCAGTGGGCTTGAGCCTCCTCGGGATGAGCCTCCTCATCGGCCGAGGCCCCACCGGCCTGACCGGCGGCGACGTGCTCACCCTCGGCTGTGCCGCCGCCTTCGGCATCCACATCGCCCTGCTGTCCCGCCACGCGCCGCACCACGACCCGGGCGCCCTCGGCGCCGCCCAGATGGCGGCCGCCGCCCTGGTGTTCCTGGCGCTGTGGCCCCTCACCGAGCGGGTGCAGGTCCCTCCGCGCTCCGTGTGGGGCGCGATCCTCATCACCGGGGTCCTGGCGTCGGCGGTGGCCTACTTCGTCCAGACGACGGCCCAGCGGCACCTGACCACCGTCCAGACCGCCGTCATCCTCACCACGGAGCCGGTGTTCGCGGCACTGTTCGGCTACCTCCTCGCCGGCGAGCGGCTCCTCGGCCTCCAGTACCTGGGCGCCGCCCTGATCATCGCCGCGCTCCTGGTGGCCGAGCTCGTACCGCGGCGACGCGGTCCGCGGCTGGCCGCAGACTGAGGCCCGGGCAGGGGCGTCCTCCGGGTCAGGGCGGAGGGATGGTGAGGCGGGAGGGCGGCATGGCGGGCGCGCCGCGCCCGGCCTTGGTGCGCTCCGGGAACCCCCCACTGAGGGGCAACGTGATGGTGGGGCCCACGTGCCCGGGGGGCGTGGGTCGTGGCGTGGGCACCAATCCGCCCCCGGACCGCCACACCCACGACGTGAAGTTGGCGAGGTCGGTGAGGCCCCAGGAGAGCGAGATCGCCGCGACCCCGAAGGCCACAGAGCGATCATCCAGCTCGTGCCAGTCGCGCAAGGTGCCCGTACGGAAGAACTCCTGACCCACGAACGGGTACAACCCCTCGCTCCGCGCCAGAGTCGAGGTCACCGCCGAGTCCACATTGCCCCGGAGCCCCAGGCTCGGGTCCTGGCCGTAGTACACGAGGCGCAGGCGATCATGGACGGAGTCGACGTACTTCACGTACGACGCCGCGTACTGCACCTCCCGCACATCGGCGTCACCCACGGCGACGGGATCGTTGGCGTCGAGCACGCGCACCGCCAACACCCCGATCTCCTCGACGAGGTCAGCCATGGGGACGGGACGGCGCAGGGAGGTCGCACAGCGCTCCACCTGGGAGGTGAGGGCCTCGCGCAGCCGGCCGGGAGCGGCGGCCCGCCACGCCGGCGGTGCGCTCAGGCCCCGCTGGATCCCTGCGTCGTACCGTTCGTGGTACCGCCGCACCTGGCGGGCCAAGTCGGGCGGGTAGAACTCCACCGCCGACCACGCGACCCAGCGCACCGTGGACCCGCTCCATCCGAGCCCGCACGCGGCCAGCAGGCAGACCAGCACCAGCCGACGTCCGGAAAGACGGGCTGGCGATCGCCCGGGCCCGTCCTCCGGCCTCATGGACTCCCGTGCTCTCCGGATGGGGCCAACATCTCCAGAACGCGGCTTTTGATGTGGACAGGCACCTGGGGGTCGTAGCCGGCGTACACCTTGACGATCCGGCCCTCACGGTCGAGGAGGATGTTGGTGGGCAGGCCGTACACGCCCAGCGCAGCCATCTCGCTGCCGTCCATCCGGTACACCGGGAGGTTCAGCCCGATCCGCTCCACGAACCTCTCGCCCACCGCGGGGGCAGCGTCCACGTTCACCGTCAGCAGCACGAAGCCCTTGCCGGCCAGCTCGTTGTACAGCTTCTCGAGCTCCGGGAGCTCCTCCCGGCAGGGACCGCACCAGCTGGCCCAGAAGGTGAGGAGCACCGGGCGTCCCCGGAAGCTGTCCAGGCGGACGGTCCCGGTCCCGTCCAGGGTCTTGAGGGTGAGGGTGGACGGATCCGTGGGTTCGGCGGCGCCCCCAACGACCACGGCGGCCATCAACAGCGCCACGAGCACCGAAAGACGACGAAGCACGCTCATTGACTCATCATACGGCAGCGGCTCAGGGCCAACAAGCAGCGTCCGAGGCCTCACCGGTCCGCCCCGGAGGGAGCCCGACGTCGGGCCGGGAATCGGTGGTTGCCTCGGGATCCGCCCGCCGACCTCCAGCCACCGGCGGCTGCCCCGGCGCCGCGGGGCAGCGGCCTCAATCCCCGGCTTCGTGCTCCTCCCGGTGACCCCGCTCCAGCCGGGCGGCCTCCATGAAACGGCTGGTGCGGTAGATGTAGCCGAATCCGGACAGGATCACGAGCACGAAGGAAAGGTAGAAGCAGGCCTGGGGATAGGCCGGCGGGACCTTCACGGTGTTGGCCAACAGGACCACGCCCACCGTGAGTACGTGGGCGCAGGTCGTCACCTTGCCGATGAAGGAGGGAGGAAACGACCGGATGTCCTCCACCAGGTACAGGACCACGGCCATGACCAGGATCAGGAAGTCCCGGAAGAGGACCAGGATCGCCAACCACAACGGGATGACCACCGCCTGGCCCTGGGGGATCGCGAGGGCGACGTACGCCGTGATGAGCAGCAGCTTGTCCGCGAGGGGATCCAGGTAGGCGCCGACGAGGGACTGCATGTGGAGGCGCCGTGCGAGCCAGCCGTCCACGAGGTCGGTGGCCCCGGCCAGACCGAACGTCCACAGGGCGATCTCGTACTCGCGACGCGCCACCGCGATGAGGAAGAACGGAATCATCGCCATGCGGAGGAGGGTGAGGAAGTTGGGCAACGTCACCGGGCGCAGCTTCTCCTCGACCTTGCTGCGGATCTGCTCCCGGCGCGTGCCCTCCGTCCCGATCATGGTCACACCGTCGCGCTCCCCGTCCGGTTCTTCTCCCAGAGGAGGCGCAGTCCGATCAGGGTGAGGTCTCCCTCGACGACGTCCACCACGTCGGTGTGACGGGCGATGCTCTCGGCGAAACCGCCGGTCGCCACGACCGTCGCCTCGCCGAGCTCGGACAGGATGCGCCGGGTCACGCCCTCCACCAGGCCCAGGTAGCCGTAGAAGAGGCCCGACTGCATGCTGTCGACCGTGGCCTTGCCGATGAGCCGCGGCGGCGGCGCGAGGGCGATCTTGGGCAGCTTTGCGGTGCGCATGGCGAGGGCCTCCACGGTGACCCCGGGGCCGGGCGCGATCACCCCCCCCAGGTACTCGCCCCGGGCCGACACAACCTCCCAGGTGACCGCGGTCCCGAAGTCGATGACCACGCACGGTCCGCCGTAGGCGCTGTACGCGGCGACCGCGTCGCACAGCCGGTCTGCTCCCAGCTCCTGGGGGGCCTCGACCCGCAGCGCCATGCCCGTCTTGATGCCCGGCTCCACGAAGAACGGATCTCGTCCGAGATAGCGTCCAATACCCTCCCGGAGCCGCGGGTCCATGGGCGGCACCACCGACGACACAGCGACCGCCAGCAGCTGGGAAGGCTCGACCGACTCCCAACGTAGAAGCTCCCGCAGCCACAGGCCGACCTCGTCCGCCGTGCGGTCCGCCTGGGTGGTCAGCCGCCACCGATTGACCAGGTCGGCGCCATCGAAGAGGCCCACCACGGTATTGGTGTTCCCCACGTCCAGCACCAGCAGCAGGTCGCTCATGTCTTCCTCCACCCTGGCCCCGACCGGACCGAGCCTCGGGGCCGATCGCAGCAACCGGGATCGGGGGTGCCTGTATTGTAAGTCCAACACCAGTTCCTTCCTTGCGTTCGGGAGGCCGGAGACGGTGCCGGGCACCCTCTGGCGTCGGATTCGTCAGAGACGGTGCCAGGCACCCTGTCGGATGAAGCGATCTGCGTACTATCAAAGCAAGACGGGGTGCCTGGCACCGGCTTTGACGTCGCAGCGCACTTCCACGGGGTGCGTGGCACTCCATACGCTCGTCGAGCCCACCCGGGGGCGCACCGGTGTTCAGCGCCGGAAGAAGAGGTAGCCGGCCAGGCCGAGCAGGACGAACGCGAAGATCCGACGGAACTGGAGGGTGGAGACGTGCTCCACGAGGCGCGCCCCGACCTGGGCGCCCATCACGCCCCCCGCCCCCAGCAGGAGACCCAGCCGCACATCGACGTTGGCGAGCCGGTTGTGGGCGACGAGGGCCGACACCGAGATCACCAGGATGGCGAGAAAAGACGTCCCCACGGCGCGCTGCGCCGACAGGCCCAGGAAGAGCAGCAGGGGTACGATCAGGAAGCCGCCCCCCAATCCGGAGAACGCCGCGCCCACACCGACCACCACTCCGATCCCCACCATCGCCAGGGTGTTCCAGACCACATCCGCCTCCACCACGTCAGGAGTGCCGACATTGTCTCCGGTCTCGGCCACCCCGTCGAGCGCCGCGCCGAACATCGAGCAGACCGGTCCGCGGCGCGCTATGATGTGTCCCCCGATCGCGGAGGAGGCCAGCCATGAAGTACGAGATCGGACGCCGGTGCATCAAGCGCATGCGAGTGCAGATCCTGGACATTCCCGGCCACCTCGGCGCCTTCGCCACCCGCGTGGGCGAGTTCGGGGCCCGCTTCGGCGAGATCACGACGGTCAGCATCGGGCGCACCTCGAAGGTCCGCGACGTGGACGTCATCGCCGCCGACGAGGAGACCTTCGACCGCATCTGCGACGACGTCCGGACCATGGACGGCGTGACGCTCATCGGCGTCACCGACGTGGTCAGGGAGGTCCACCGGGGCGGGAAGATCGCCACCAAGGCGCGGGTGAAGGTCGAGAGCCTGGACGACCTCGCCATCGTCTACACCCCCGGGGTGGCCTCCATGTGCCTGCAGATCGCGGATGACCCTGAGCTCGCGCGACAGTACACGGGGATCCAGAACACCGTCGCCATCGTCACCAACGGGACGGCGGTGCTGGGCCTGGGGGACATCGGGCCCCAGGCCGGCATGCCGGTCATGGAGGGCAAGGCGCTGCTCTTCGACATCCTCGGCGGCGTCAGCGGTGTGCCGATCCTCATCGACTCCAAGGACCCCGAGGTGATCATCAGCACGGTGCGCGCCATCGCGCCGACCTTCGGGGCCATCAAGCTGGAGGACATCCGCGCCCCGGAGTGCTTCGAGATCGAGGACCGCCTCGACGCCGAGCTCACCATCCCGGTGCTGCACGACGACCAGCACGGCACCGCGGTGGTGGTGCTCGCCGCTCTCCTCAACATCGCCGCTCAGACCTACATCAACCTGCGCCGCACCTCCGTGGGCATCATCGGCCTCGGCGCCGCCGGCAGCGGGATCCACAAGCTGCTCCGCGCCTACGGCGTCAGCCAGACCTATGGCGTCGACATCAACCCCGAGATGGTGACCCGTTTCTCTTCCGCCGGCGGACACCCCACGGACCTCGAAGGGGTGATGGCCAGTGCCGACGTCGTCATCGCCACCACGGGCGTCCCCGGATTGATCAAGGCCCGCATGGTCCGCCCGAAGCAGATCATTCTCGCCCTGTCCAACCCGGATCCCGAGATCGAGCCCGACGACGCCCTCGCGGCAGGCGCCGCCTACGCCGCCGACGGCAAGGGGGTCAACAACGCCCTCGCGTTCCCCGGCCTCTTCCGCGGCGCGCTCCACGCCCACGCCACGCGGATCAACGACGCCATGAAGATCGCCGCCGCCAAAGCCATCGCCGCCCATGCCCCGACCGGCGAGCTCATCCCCGGCATCCTGAACCGCGCGATGCATGACGCGGTGGCTTCCGCAGTGGAGGCCGCCGCCCTGAAGACCGGCGACGTCAAGCACACCTCCCACCTGGAGCTGTGAGAGGCGCGCGGCCTCGGGCGCCTCACTCCCCGCGGCTGAAGAAAGGGCGGGTCGCGGTTGCGGTGCTGCGGACCACCGTGTCTCTGAAGGACAGCTCATACCCGCCCTTCGTGCGCTCGTACTCCAGCAACCCCGGACGCAGGAGCCGCTGACCGGGGATCTCGACGCCGCGGAGCTCGGACAGGGACGCGGGGTACGTCCCGTGCATGTCCTCGTACAGGCTCAACGCCTGGCGGACCTCCTCCCCCCGCTCGGCGCACTCCGCGTACGCGGCGTCGATCTCCCGCCCCGCCAGGTACCACCCGCAGCAGAAGAACACCGCTGCGAGCACCGCAGACGCCACCCTTCCCTGCCAGCGCTCAGAGCCCCCCACCAGATCACCAAGGACCACGCATGCGGCCACCGCCGCCACGGCCGTCACCGACAGGCTCCGCGTCAGCGCTCCGCCGAACCAGAAGCCCGCCGCGAGCGCCAGCACCATCACCAAGACTTGCAGCACTCTCCGCCACATCCTATGGTCCTCTTCCCGGCTCCGGCTCGCTCCGGTGCCTGTTGTCGGGCAGCCCCGCCTCTCCCGCTCCGCCCCCTGCCCATCTTGCCACGGTTCCGGCTCGACCATGCGATCTTAGTATTATTGTGTCAGGTTTCCCCGTCGCATATCATCCGTTCTTGAGCACAATATAGTGAGAAAAGAGTTGACGAACCCACCGCCATCCCCTATATTGCTTCCTGGCAGTCGCGGCCCGCGACTGCCAACAACAGACCCTAAGACGAAGGGGGAGAACACGATGGAAATCAAACCTCTGTACGACCGGGTCCTCCTGAAGCGCATCGATGCCAAGGAAGAGGTCCGCGGCGGGATCATCATCCCGGACACCGCGAAGGAGAAGCCCCAGGAGGCCGAGGTGGTAGCGGTGGGCGACGGCAAGCTGGACGAGAACGGCAAGCGGCTCCCGATGTCGGTGAAGAAGGGCAATCGCGTCCTCATCGGCAAGTACTCCGGCACCGAGATCAAGATCAACGACATCGAGCACACCATCGTGCGTGAGGACGAGATCCTCGCCGTCCTCAAGGCGTAGGGAGGCATCATGGCAGGCAAGCAGATCGTCTACTCCGAGGAGGCCCGCAGCAAGATCCTGAAGGGCGTCAACCGGCTGGCCGACGCGGTCAAGGTGACCCTGGGCCCCAGGGGCCGCAACGTGATCCTGGAGAAGAAGTGGGGCTCCCCCACCATCACCAAGGACGGGGTGACGGTGGCCAAGGAGATCGAGCTCAAGGAGCCCCTGGAGAACATGGGGGCGCAGATGGTGCGCGAGGTGGCGTCCAAGACCTCGGACGTGGCCGGTGACGGCACCACCACGGCCACCGTGCTGGCGCAGTCGATCTACCGCGAGGGCATCAAGAACGTGACCGCGGGCGCCAACCCCATGGAGCTGAAGCGGGGCATCGACATGGCCACCAAGACGGCGGTGGCTTTCATCGAGACCCTGGCGCGGCCGGTGGAGGGGGAGGCGGTCTCCCACGTGGGCACCATCTCCGCCAACGGCGACACCGAGATCGGCGGCATCATCCGCGAGGCCATGGAGAAGGTGGGCAAGGACGGGGTGATCACGGTCGAGGAGGCCAAGGGCCTGGAGACCACCCTGGAGGTGGTGGAGGGCATGCAGTTCGACCGCGGCTACCTGTCCCCCTACTTCGTGACCGACGCCGAGCGCATGGAGGTCGTGCTGGAGAACGCGAAGATCCTGATCTTCGAGAAGAAGATCTCCAACATGAAGGACCTGCTGCCGGTGCTGGAGAAGGTGGCGCAGCAGGGGACGCAGCTGCTGATCGTGGCCGAGGACGTGGAGGGCGAGGCCCTGGCGACCCTGGTGGTGAACAAGCTGCGGGGGACCCTGCACGTGGCGGCGGTGAAGGCGCCGGGGTTCGGGGATCGGCGCAAGGCCATGCTCGAGGACATCGCGATCCTGACCGGTGGCAAGATGATCTCCGAGGACCTGGGGATCAAGCTGGAGAACGTGACCTGGGAGGACCTGGGGACGGCGAAGAAGATCTCCATCACCAAGGACGACACCACCATCGTGGTGGACGACGACGATCCTGCGAAGCAGGAGGCGGTGCTGGGGCGGGTGCAGCAGATCAAGACGCAGATCGAGGACACCACCTCGGACTACGACCGGGAGAAGCTGCAGGAGCGGTTGGCGAAGCTGGTGGGCGGCGTTGCCCAGATCAAGGTCGGGGCGGCCACCGAGACCGAGATGAAGGAGAAGAAGGCGCGGGTGGAGGACGCCCTGCACGCCACCAAGGCGGCGGTGGAGGAAGGGATCGTGCCTGGGGGCGGTGTGGCGCTGCTGCGGGCTATGGACGAGGTGGAGAAGCAGTTCGCCAAGCTGGAGGGCGACGTGGCCACCGGGGCGAAGATCCTGCTGAGGGCTCTGGAGGAGCCGACGCGGCAGATCATCCGCAACTCGGGCATCGACGAGGCGGCGGTGATCGTGCGCGAGATCCGGGGCAAGAAGGGCGCCGTGGGGTACGACGCGGCCAAGGGGGAGATGACCGACCTGATGAAGGCCGGCGTCATCGACCCGGCCAAGGTGACCAAGAACGCCCTGCTCAACGCCTCTTCCATCGCGGGTCTGCTGCTCACCACCGAGGCCCTGGTGTGCGAGATCCCCGAGGAGAAGAAGGAGCCCGCCATGCCTCCCGGCGGCGGCGGCATGGGCGACATGGGCGGCATGTACTGATCCCGTTCACGATTCCGACATCCACGACCCGGGCATCCGCCCGGGTCTTTTCTTTCACTTCGGGAGCACCAGACAGGGTGCCTGGCACCCGCTCTGGCTTGATCCGAAGCGACACCCCTCTCGCGACGCGAAGCTCCTCCCCGCGCCTTCCCCGAGGTTGCCACCGCCTGACCACGGCGAAGCTGCAAGCGGAGCCGGGTCACCAGTGGCACGCCCGAGGGACGCGCCGTTCTCTCGGTGCCCGTGTCCCGCTCGTTCGGATGCGCGGGACCGCCGACTGCTGCCGCTGTCGCCGCCGCTGCCGCGGATCGCGGTCGCGGTCGCTGCTCTCGGACGCGGTCGCGGGGAGGATCGCCCTACAATCGGGCATGGCTCTCTCACGAAGGTTCGCAGTGGTGGGGTGGGCGCTGCTCGCCGGCTCGGTGGCCTCTGCCGGACCCACGGAGGTCGCACGGGCGGTCGACGCCCTGGCGGCCATGTCGGGCGTGGAGACTGTGGCCGTGGAGCAGTACGGGGACATCCTCGCGGTGCGCGGCGACAACGCGCCCCACAACATGAAATCCCTGTCCAAGTCCCTGCTCTCGGCCCTGGTCGGCATCGCTCTCGACGAGGGCCTGTTCTCGGGCCTCGACGAGCCCCTGTCCGAGCTCCTCCCCGACGCGCACGACTGGGCCGCATCACCGGCCAAGGGGCGCATCACCCTCGGTCAGCTCCTCACCATGACAGCCGGGCTCGAGCCCACCAGCGGGGCTGCCTACGGGGCCTGGGTGAGCAGCCCGAGCTGGGTGGCCGCGGCGCTGAGCCGGCCGCTCGTCGCGCCACCCGGTACGCGCTTCCTGTACTCCACCGGCAACACCCACCTCCTGTCGGCTGCGCTCACCAGGGCGAGCGGTCTCTCCACCCGAGCCTACGCCGCCGACCGACTGCTGGATCCGCTGGGAATCCGGATCGCGGCCTGGCAAAAGGATCCCGAGGGAATCTTCTTCGGCGGCAACAACCTCTCTCTGAGACCCCGCGACCTGTTGGCCTTCGGCCGCCTCTACCTCCACGATGGCCGGCTCGGAACGCGACAGCTGGTACCCGCGCCCTGGATCGCCCTGTCCACCGCCGTCCACAGCGAGGGCTGGCCGGATCGCTACGGCGCCTACGGCTACCTGTGGTGGGTCCGGCCGAACGGCGCCTTCATGGCTGTCGGCTACGGAGGCCAATACCTGTACGTGGCTCCGGCCGAGCACGTGGTCGTCGTGGTGACCTCGACGCTGACGAGCAAGGGCGCGGACTGGGACCGTGACCTGCTCGCCATCCTCGAGGAGCGCCTCCTCCCGGCCGTCGCTCGCTGACGGGCAGCCCGGGTGATGGAGCGCTTCCCGGCTCCCTCATGGGGCTCGGACCGGTGGCGCCTCACCGGCGGCCGTGCGGTGGTAGAGGCCGCGGCCAGCCCATGCCCACGGGCCGGTCCGAGAACGTGAGTCCATGCCATGCCCGAGCTGCCCGACGTGGAGGTCTTCAAGCGCTACCTGGACGCCACCTCCCTGCATCGCGAGATCGCCCACGCCATGGTCCGGCAGAGCCGCGTCCTCCGTTGCGCCCCGTCCACCCTGCGCCGCAACCTGGAGGGAGAGCGCCTCACCGGCACCCGCCGCCACGGCAAGCACCTGTTCGCGGCCATCAGCAACGGCCGCTGGCTGGAGCTGCACTTCGGCATGACCGGGCACCTCAAGGCCTTCCAGAAGCAGGAGCGGGAGCCCGCCCACGTGCAGCTCAGGCTTGACTTCACGGACGGTTGGCACCTGGCCTACGTCAACACGCGGCTGCTCGGGAGGCTGGACGTGGTCCACGACCCGCAAGCGGTCATCTTGGAGCTCGGCCTGGGCCCGGACGCCCTGGACCTGGACCTGGGCGAGTTCCGGGAGCTCTTCGAGGGTCGCCGTGGCATGGTCAAGCCCACCCTCATGAACCAGGACGTGCTCGCCGGTCTGGGCAACGTGTGGACCGATGAGATCCTGTTCCAGGCCCGCCTCCACCCGGAGACGGAGATCCCCGATCTGGGCGACGACGATGTGAAGAGGCTCTTCGCGACCATGCGCCGGGTGCTACGGGAGGGCGTGGAGCACGGCGTCGACCCCGAGGAGCTGCCTGATGGCTACCTGCTGGTGCGTCGGGAGGAGGGCGCGGACTGCCCGCGGGGCTGCGGTGGCAGCGTGGAGCGCATCACCGTATCGGGGCGCGCCGGCTACTACTGTCCGCGCTGCCAGCCGCGCTCCTGAACCCCCGCACCTCCGCACAGCATCGGAGCATTCAGCGCCAGGTCCGTTGGCAGCGTCCGGTGGGAAACATGGCCGGTGGCCGGCCCTCTGCACGGGCAAGCCGGACTCGGAGCCCGGTGCTCCGCACCCCGGACACGTACCGGCCACCGGCTTCTCCCAACGACACACCCTCGCTCTGTCATGGTGAACGAGGAGCGAGACATCCTCCGCGAGGGACGAGTCGCACCATCCCCCGAAGGCCCGTGGGACGCCTCCCGGGCACGACCCTCGTTCTCTCGGGGGATTCTTCGACTCGCTCCGGCAGACCTCCGCTCGCTCAGAATGACAGGTGGGTGGGGGGGCCGACCGCCGCTCAACGGCTCCGCATCACCGCGACCGCTGTCTGCTGCCCGCTGTTCGCTGTCTGCTGTGCGCTGATCGCCGTCGCCGTCGCTGCCCGGTCGCGGTCTGCCGTCGCCGTCGTTGCCGCCACCCCGGTCCACTGCCGCGGTCGATGGCGGCGGACAACCCGGCGCCGGTGAGGTCGGCCATCGAGGTCGGCAGCCGCCTCCTCGTGAACGTCATCGAGGAGGGGCCGGCGCTGTTCGTTGCTTCGGTCGCTGGTCACCGATCGCCGCCGCAGACCACTGCGGCTCCTGTGGAAGGGCTCAGCTCTCGAGCATCTCGCGCAGCTCGATCGCGTTGGCGGCCGCGAAGCCCTTCTGGTCGTTGTCGAAGAAGCACCACACGTCGCGTCCCGACGCGGCCCATGACGAGCACGCCCCGGCCCATCCGGCGAGGGCCTGCCGGTCGTACCGTCCCTCGTATGCGTCTCCCGGGCCGTGCAGCCGGATGTACACCAGGTCGGTGGTCACCTCTCGCGGCGACGACTCCCCCGCCAGCTCCCAGATGCAGAACGCGGCGTCACGGCCCCTCAGCAGGTCCAGGGCCCGAGGGTCGAACCAGGTCCGGTCCCGGAACTCGAACGCCACCCGGTGCGATGTCGGCAGGGCCTTCAAGAAGGCGCCCAGCCGCTCCGGATCCACGTGCCAGCGGGGCGGAAACTGGAAGAGCACCGGCCCCCCCTTCGAACCGAGGGCGTCCACCACCTCGTAGAGTCGCCGCAACGGCTCCTCGGGCTCCCTGAGCTTCTTCATGTGGGTGATGTAACGGCTCGCTTTGAGGACGAAGCGGAAGTCGCGGGGTACGGCGTCGACCCACCGTGCGACGGCCTCTATGGAGGGGAGGCTGTAGAAGGTGCGGTTGATCTCCACCGCCTGCAGGTGGTCGGCGTAGAAACGGAGCCGCTCCTCGGAGCCGAGACCCTCAGGGTAGAATGGTCCCCGCCAGTGCGCATACTCCCATCCCGAGGTGCCGATATGGATGGTGCCGGTCCGAGCCATCACCGGGAGCAACTCCCACCGACCCTCGGCTGTTCCGTGCCGCCGGTCCGTTCGGGGCGGCGCCGGCACCGGTCCGGGTGAGACAGCCATGGCCTGGTTCACCACCCTCGACCCCGTGGCCCAGTCCCTCCTGGCCACGCTCTTCACCTGGGCGCTCACCGCCGCCGGCGCCGCGGTCGTTCTCTTCGCCCGCCAGGTCCCCCGGGCGTACATGGACGGGTCGGTGGGCTTCGCCGCCGGTGTGATGACGGCCGCCAGCTTCTGGAGCCTGCTGGCCCCTTCCATCCACTTCGCGGAGTCTCTCGGCTACGGCACCCTGCGCTGGGTGCCCCCTCTCGTGGGCTTCCTCCTCGGGGCCGCCTGCCTGCGCGGAATCGACCTGGTCCTCCCCCACATGCACCCCGACCTGCGCACGGTGGAGGGCGTCAAGACGTCATGGCAGCGGGCCACCCTCCTGGTGCTGGCCATCACCTTGCACAACATCCCGGAAGGTCTGGCGGTGGGCGTGGCCTTCGGGGCCGCCGCCCTCGGGGCCGGCGACCTGGGAGCGGCCGTCGCCCTCGCCGTGGGCATCGGCCTGCAGAACTTCCCGGAAGGATCGGCGGTGTCCCTGCCCCTGCGGCGGGAGGGGATGAGCCGGGGCAAGGCCCTGTGGTACGGCCAGCTGTCAGGGATCGTGGAGCCCATGGCGGGCGTGCTCGGAGCATGGCTGGTGCTGAGCTCGCGTGCGGTGCTGCCCTATGCCCTCGCCTTCGCCGCAGGGGCCATGATCTTCGTGGTCGCCGAGGAGCTCATCCCCGAGTCCCAGCGGGAAGGCAACGTGCACTTCGCCACCGGCGGCGTGATCCTCGGCTTCGCCATCATGATGACCCTCGACGTGGCCCTGTCGTGAGGCCGAGGAGCGGGCTCGGGGTCACGACGCGGAGCATCCGGCCCGCCGGTGGAGGTAAGGTGGGGACCGACGGAAGGTCTCGCGAGAAGGCCACAGGTTGGCCGCGGCGGCCTCCACGAGGGACATGAGATCGTGAGCGAGCACGGTGGACAGCAACAGGCAGCGTCGCAGGGTGAGCGCAACAGCCGTCGCCTCGCCCTCACCCTGATCCTCGCAGCGGGCTACATGGTGGCGGAGGTGGTGGGAGGCCTCCTCACGGGATCGCTGGCGCTCCTCGCCGACGCCGGTCACATGCTGTCCGACGTGGGCGCCCTGGGCTTCAGCCTGGTCGCCCTGCGCATCGCGCGCCGGCCCCGTGACCAGCGCCGCACCTACGGCTACCACCGCGCCGAGGTGCTGGCCGCCTTCACGAATGCCGCCGTGCTGCTCGCCATCTCCATCACCATCGTGGTGGAAGCGGTTCGCCGGCTGCACTCGCCGACCAACGTCGAGGGCGGTCCCATGCTGGCCCTGGCCACGGGCGGCCTCCTGGTCAACCTGGCCGGCCTGTGGATCCTCCACAGGGGACGCCAGGAGAGCCTCAACGTGCGCGGGGCGTGGTTGCACGTCCTCACCGACGCCCTGGGCAGCATCCAGGCCATGGTCGCAGGCGCCCTGATCTGGGGCCTCGGCTGGGACCTGGCGGACCCCGTCGCCTCGGTGCTCATCTCCGTGCTGGTGGCCTACTCCGGATGGGGCCTCCTGAAGGAAGCGGCCAACGTGCTGATGGAGGGGGCGCCGGGTCACATCGCCGTGGCCGAAGTGGAGGCCGCGATTCTGAAGGTCGAGGGCGTGCGCGAGGTGCACGACCTCCACGTGTGGACCATCACCAGCGGCTTCGTGGCGCTCTCCGCCCACGTGTCGGCGCAGTCCGCCGCGCCGGAGGACCTGCTGTGGCGGATCCGCGAGATGCTCGAGGCCCGCTTCCACATCGAGCACTCCACCATCCAGCTCGAGCTGGAGATCGGCAACGGGGACGACGCACCGCCGCGGAACCCCACGTCCCAGGGCTGCACCCCCCCCTCCTCCTGCTGAGCGCCGACGTGCGGTGCTCGCGGATCGCAGGCCGGCGCTTCGAGCACCCTGTCCCATTGCGGCTCGTCCATGGCACAATCCAGACGGAGGACACACCGTGAGCAAGATCCTGTGGGCGTTGGCGCTGGCCGCGTTCCTCCTGCCAGAGGGGGCTGCGTCGGCGCCGCTGATCGCGATGCGGGTGGACGTCGAGGCAGTCACCACCAGCGGCGCGGGAACCGGGGTCGTCATCGCCGTTGAGATCGCCCCCGAGGACCGCGCGCGGCTCGGGAGACGGGCCCTCGTGCAGGTCGAGCTGCGCCGGGGAGGGGCGATGGTGGACCGGGCGGCCGAGACGGCGGAGGTGGCGGACGACGGGACCGTCCGCCTCGAGGCCACGTGGCCTCCCGGCGTCTACGAGCTCCGAGTGGACGTGGAAGGATCAGCCACCGGCAGCTCCGGCTTCTGGGTGGGGACCATCACCATCCCTCGGCTGACGCAGGAGCCCTTGCCGACACCGCGGCCCATCCCGGCGCCCGCGGAGCCCGCCGGCGCACCCCCGGTCGGAGTGGTGGAGGCGGTGGCGCCGACTCCTCCGGCCGAACCCGTCCGCCGGCCTCCCGCCTCTCCTCTGGGCGAGGACGTTACCGAGTGGGGCAGCTCCGAGCCCGCCTTCGCCGACCTCACCGTGGTGGTCACCGAACGCAATCGGCCCATCCTCGGGCTGGAGCGCGAGGACCTCGTCGTGCGAGTGGACGGCGTGGAGACTGCCATCGAGTCTTTCGGCGACGCGACCACGGCACCCCTGTACCTGGCAGTGGCCGTGGACGTTTCCCGGTCCATGGCGAAGCACCTGCCCGAGGTCAGCCGGCAGCTCGGCAAGCTGGCCCTCGGCACGTTGAACCACGGCGGCCGCCTGGCCCTGGTCGCCGCCGATGCGCAGGCCGTCACCGTGCTGGGCTGGGACGAAGGCTCCCCCGCAGGCCTGGCCGAAGCGTTGACGGAGGCCGGCTCCACCTCCGAAGGCGACCTGGCGAGCCTGGTGACCACCTCCCTGGCCGCCTTCACGGGGCGGCGCGGGCGCCGGTTCCTCCTCGTCATCACCGACGGAGGAGACACCGCCGGCCCCGTCCAGTGGAAGGAAGCAGCCGCGGCCGCCGACGCCGCGGGCGTGCCCGTCCTGGTGGTCGGCCTGGACAGCGAGTCCATGTCGGGCCGTCTGCGCCGGTCGCTGCAGCAGCTCGCCGTCGGCACCGGCGGTCGGAGCTACTTCCTCAACAGCCGGAGCGTGCTCCCCCTGACCCTGTCCTACATGGCGGAGCTGATCAACGGCAGCTATGCGCTCCAGGTGCGCGTGGGCTCGCGCAGCGAGCTGCACAAGGTCAGAGTGGCGGTGCCCGGGTCCGGCGACGAGGTCTACTTCCCCCGTCAGGTGCGCTGATCGGATCAGCTCATCACCACCAGCGCCACTGCAGCGATCACATAGACGACGACGAGCATCGACAGCGCGGCCCAGCCCGCCCGGTTCAGGGCCACGCTCTGCTCCCGTGCCCGAGCGGCGATCCGCCACAGGGCGACGGCGGCGAGCCCGGACGCCAGGGCGATCGACAGGAGCTGGAGGACCGGGAGCAGGGAGAGCTGTCCCAGCCAGTCTGCGATCGCCGTACCGGGGTGACCGGCCAGGAACACCCAGCGCAGTGCCGGGATGTTCCCGAGCTGGTAGGCCATGAGCGGCCCCCAACCCAAAACCAGCAACGAGAACGCGACGCTCGTGACCACAGGCGATGCCGCCTCCGGCTCCTGCTCCACCAGGCGGGGCAGACGCACGCTCAGCAGCACCCCGAACCCGACGGCCGCGAGACCGAGGAGGGTCACGGCCTGGGGACGCGAGGTCCACGACGCCAGTTGCGAGGCCTGGAGCACCAGGCCAAGGAGGAAGACCGCCACCGCGAAGGGCACCAGGGTGGCGTCGGAGTAACCGATCCGCCACACCGCCAGCAACGGAGGCCGCAGGTAGAGGCGCGCCGACTGGTGGGGGCAGCGCTCCAGGCAGCCCAGGCAGAGCTTGCACAGGTGGCTGTCGTTGGCGTACAGGGGGTGGTGGTACACGGGGCACCCCGGAGAACCGTCGCTGCCCTTGTAGCACTCGTGGGAAGTGCAACGCGACGCGCACACCGAGGGGTTCGCACGCACGTGCAGGGTGCTCGCGGTGGAGTACCCCGACGCCAGGGCCCCCAGGGGGCACAGGTAACGGCACCACACCTCGCGCTGGTAGACGGCGCAGCACGCCACCGAGGCCACCATGAGGCTGCCCAGCAGGAGCCCGGATGCGAGGGGGAACGATGTCATGTGGAAGATCCGTTCGCTCCACACGATCAGGAAGAAGCCCGCCAACATCAGCCAACCGCCGTAGCGCTTCGCCCACGCGGGCGGCGGACGGCGCAGCGAGAACACTTTCTGCACCAGGGTGCCGGCGGTGGACAGGGGACACACCGTGCACCAGACGTGCCCCAGAAACAGGAAGAGCACGATGACCACCGGCTCCCAGAGCGCCCAGATGGCGCCGTTGGCCAGCTTCCCGGCGACAGTCTCGCCAGCCAGGACGCAGAGCAGGATGACCGCCGAGAACCCCGCCAGCGCCCCGCCGCGCAACGATGGCAGCACCCATCGCCGGGACCACAGGCCGCGGATGAGCGCTGCCTTGCCGAGGTCCGCCTCGGGCAGGCTCTGCTCGCTGCGCGGGCCGGTGAAGATGTGCTCGCGCCTGATCTCGTCGCCGTCGGTGAAGACGGTCGCCACCTCCACCGCCTCGCGGAGCTCGGCGACGTTGCGGTGCCCGTACCCGCACGAGAGCAAGGCGTCCTCGGCCTCGTGGGTGAGGTGGAGCGCGCGGTCTCCCCGTGCCTCCTCAAGGAACAGCCGCGCCAGGGGGAGGATGTCGAAGCGGCGCTGGAGGAGGGTCGGCATCGTGATCACCTGACCCTCGAGGAGTGCCGCGAGGCCCTCGTCCAGGATGCCCGCGAGCTCGGTCCTCTTGTCCTGCGCCTCCATGGTGGCCACGATCCGCACCCTGGGCAGGAGCGCGTCTGCGTCCCTGGCAATCGTGCGGATGTAGTCCGCCAGGTTTCCCTGCAGCTCCCGGGGCAGGCGGTCCACGTGGCGGAGTACCAGCGTCCCCTGGTGCGCGACGTGCAGGGCCCCGACCTGGCCCTCGCCGACGCGGCCCACGCGACCGCTCGCCGAGCCCATGACGAAGCGGGGCGCTTCGTCGGGCTCCAGCGACCGGCAGTCGACCACGAAGAACGGCGCCCCCTCATCGCCGCGCTCGTGCAGCAGGCGTGCGGCGAACGTCTTACCGGTACCGGCGGCGCCGGTGATGAGCACTGGATCGGCGTGCGCCGCCGCCTCCTCGATCTTGCGCAGCGCCTGCTTCATGCGCACCGACTCGGCGATCACCGGCGACGAGGCCCAGTCGCGGCGGATCAACTTGTCCAGAGTGGCCGCGCGCAGGAACAGGCCGAGGGCGTCGGCGTTGGTGTTGTTGATGTTCTCCGCCATCCTTCGCAGCAGCTCGGTGCGCAGGGCGCTGCAGTCTGACAGCGCCGCCTCGAAGCGTTCGGCGGGGACCTCGAGCACCCTCACAGGGTCCACGGCAACCACGTCGGCGGACACGGGTGCGTGGCGCAGCAGCGCCATCTCCCCGAAGCTCGAGCCGGGCCCCAGGCGGGCGATGGGGAGGTGACCGTTGTCGCCGCCGGCGGGCACCCGGACCTCGGCGCGGCCCTCGAGGAGCACGTAGAAGGCCCGGCCGACCTCGCCCCGGCGCACGATGGTCGCCCCCTGCCCGTACTCCACCTCCGACCCTGAGTCGCGGAGGCAACCGAGGGCCTCGTCGCTGAGGAGCGTGTGAGGTCGCTGCACCGCCATTGGACACGACCTTTGGTCTCTGGTTTCTCCTGTCGAATATGACCGGCGCCGGTCGTCGAGTCAACTCGGCAGGGAATGCGCCTTTCCAGACAATGATTATCGTTATCAGCCAATGAAACAAACTCTCAGGATTGTGGTACCCTCTCGACACCTGTCAGGAGACCGCCAAATGTAAATGTAGAGGAACGCCACAGCGCGCACCCAGGTCGTCACGGTGGCCTGGTCCGTGTTGTGTCGCCGGCAACAAGGGAGGCCCGAAGCCATGAGCGCACCGATTCGTGCTTCTGTCCAGATATTCGCCATCTTCGCCGCGGCGTCCATGGCCCTCGCGCAGGAACCCCCTGCCGGAGCACCGTTCGTGTACGTGACGACTGACGGTGGAGGGAGCATCCTCAGAGTCTCGACCGATGATGGAAGCGCCGAGTGCGTCTACGGCGCTGCCCTGCGCGACCAGATACCGGCGGACGTCGAGGACATCGTGATCGGTCCCGACGGGCTGCTGTACGCCTGTGATCCGACACAGGGCACGATCATCCGCCTCGATCCCGTGGGCCAGGTCGGCGAGGGCTGCTTGTGTGGACCGGAGGACGTACAGCTCGTGTTTACGAGCGACACCGTGCAGCCGCGCAGCCCGTGGTTCACCCACCGCGGCGACCTGCTGTTCACCGACGCTTCAGGGGGCGGTGAGGAGCAGAGTGCGGTGCGGCGCTGCACGGGCGCCGCGCTGGAGCATTTCGAGGCCGGGGACAAGGCTGTCTGCTCGAGCGCCGAGAGCCTCGACAACCTGAGCTTCGCCGGCGAGGGGCTCACCCAGGCCGCCAACGGTGACCTGTTGGTGGTCGCCGAGGCCGGTGAAGAGGATGGAGACGGCGCCGTGTGGCGGCTGCCCATGGACCAGCTGACCGGCGAGTTCACCGCCGCCCGCGAGCACATCATCCACGGCCTCCAACGCCCGGTGGGCATCGCCCGCGTCAGCAGCGGCGAGATCTTCGTCGCGGACGTCGTGCCCGCGATCCCCGAGATCGAAGACTCTCTGGGGGAAGGCATCGATCAGCTAGGGCCGAGCCAGGGCGTGCTCTATACGTTCCCGCCCGGGGGCGGCGACGTCGCCGACGCCACCGTCTGCGCCACCTTCGGCGCGGCGCGGCCCTACTACCTGGAAGCCGCAGCCGACGACACCCTGTACGTGGCCACGGGCGGCGAGGGCGGGGGCCAGCTTTGGAGCGTCACCTACGACCGCGCGGCGGGGACCTGCCAGGCGAACCCGGTCATCCCCACCCAGGTCGGCGCCTACGTCCCGGCGCTCACGGGAGTGGCGGTGCCGTTCACCGCCACGACCGCGAAGAAAATGAGCCCCGACGACTTCCCGCTCGGCATCCCCATAGACTCCCAGCTCTTCAATTTCTTTGACATGCTCTACGAGTTCAGATCGCCCTACTACCCGGACTGCCAGGTGGACGTGGCTGCCGCCGAGGCACGCCCAGAGGATATCCAGGGCGTGATCGATGCCCAGTTCGAGGAGGAGTTCCCAGCCGATTCCGTGAAACCGGTGACCTTCTTCGGCGATAACGGCCGCGTGCAGGTCTTCGACATCTCCCCTGCAGAGGAGGCCTCCTGCCCGGCGGGCGTGGAGGGCGGCGACGTCCTCTACCAGCACGCGCTCAACGCCTACTATGCCGTCCACAACCCCAAGTACGTGCTCTGCCACGGCCAGGAATCTCTCTCAGACTGCAACTTCGTGGACTTCTCCTCCGTCCTTCTGGGCGGGTTCTTCCCCGATGACGGCCGCATTGGCGGCTTCGACCCCAGGTTCTCCCGCGGCTTCCTGGTCGACGCGCCGACCCTGGCCGACCTGGGGCTGTCCGGCGGCGGCACCTTCTGCGGCCTGGAGGCCCCCGTCCGCAACGTCGACGACCCCACCGGCCCGGTCCCTCGCTTCAAGGTCGGGTCCACCATCCCGCTCAAGTTCCACGTCGCCGAGGTCGAGCCTCGCGGAAATTCCAACTGTCGGAAGGGACCATTCGTGACCTATGCGGTCGTGGTGCTCGGCGCCGCACGCGTCGATCCGGACACCCTCCATCTCCTGGAACTCGTGCACCCCCAGACGTCCGGCCACTATGAGGACGAGCCGGCGGCCATCTTCACCCAGCCCAGCGGCCACAAGGCGCCCTACCACTTCAACTGGAACACCAAGGGTCTGGAGCCCGGTCTCTACCAGCTCACCTTCACCGCCGACACCGACAACTTCCCCTTCCAGGTCCGCTACGTCGAGCTGGTGGGGAGGTAGGACGTGGCGGACCCGCCCGTGGCCCGGGGCGCGAGAGGCCGCAGAGGCGCTCTGGTTGACACGGAGTTTCAATTATGTGCTACCCTGTGCACGGCCCTGCAGACGGTCAATCAGCGATGTCCGGTCCCGTCGCCCATGCTTCGGGGCGGTGGGCTCCGTCGTCACGGCGTTTCCGACCACAAAGGAGATCGGTCATGAAAGGCAAACACCTCGTTCTCGTCCTGACCATGGTCGCCCTACCCATGGCCGTGTCCGCGCAGGTCGCCGTGTCGAGCGACTGCGGCGGGGGATTGAACCTCACACCTCCCGGCGTGAGCACGATCGACGCGGACGGGGGCGGCAGCACGTTTGGCGTGTCTGCCGACAGCGGCTGCTGGTGGGCTCCCACCGGCATCACCTTCGACGCCGAGACCAGCGAGCCGTGGATCGACATCACGAGCTATGGCTGGAGCGCGGGCGCCGGGACCGTGGGATTCGAGGTCGAGGCCAACGACCGGCCCGGACCTCGCGACGGCTACATCCACGTGGGAGGCATCGCCACCCGCACCGTGCACCAGCTCGGGAACTGCGGGATCATCGTGGAACACGCACCCGCGGCGGGCCAGCTCTTCGTGACCAACACCGCCTGCGAGCGGGTGGTGGAGATCCTCGACACGAGTGACCGCGACGTCTACCCGACCTCCTACCCCCCCAACCCGGTCATCGCCGGTGAGGGCATCGAGTACGGACCGGACGGGATGCTGTACGTGGCGGACCCCGCCAGGGGCGTGTACCAGATCGACCCCACCAACGGATCTCAGCAGACCGAGGTCGGGGCGGCCTACCACCCGACGGCCCTGCGCTTCACCCACCGCGGCGACCTCATCGTTCTCGACGGTACCAACCTCGACATCCACCTGTTCCCCAACATGAAGGGAGTGGGTGGCGAGCTGAGCTTCGGGGGCCCGCAGACGTACAACGGCCCGGCCAACGTGACTGCGCTCAGCGACGTGACCACCGCCGCCAACGGCGACCTCCTGGTGGCCGGCACGGACACCGAGGGCGGCAAGGTGTGGCGCTACCCGTTCCTCTCCGCAACCGAGTCGTACGGACCGCCGGAGGTGGCGGCATCGGGACGGACCTCACCGCGGGGCATCGCCCGCACCGCTCGCGACGACATCATCGTGGGTGATGGCTCACAGCTGTGGAAGTACACGGATGGAACCGGGACCGCATGCGGGCCCGTCCTCGGAGGCACCATCTTCAACGTGGAGCCCAGCGCCGACGACACGCTCTACGTCACCGTGCAGGACTCCGCCACGCAAGCGACGCTCCACGAGATCGCGTTCGACACCGAGCACTCGGCGTGCGCCAGCACCCAGACCACGATCGCGACGTTCACCACTGCGAACAACCCGGACGCGATACCCCCTCTCTTCGGGGTCGCGATCGCCAACACCGAAACCAGCGGCAAGCTCGTCACGAAAGCGGTGCCCGGGCTGCCCGAGGACTCCCAGCTGTTCACCTTCTTCGACTCTCTCTACGAGTTCCGCGCCATCGATAACCCGCAGTGCGAGGTGACGGTGTCGGCGGAGGAGTTCAGACCCTCGGACGTGAAGGACCTGATCGCCACGTTGCCGCACGACGTGACCTCCGCGCGTCCCATCACCTTCTGGGGCGACAACGGTCGTGCGCTCGGGTACCACTACAACGAGGTGGGCACGTCGTGTACGGGCAACGAGATCGAATCGACCCTGTACGAGCATGCCATCGACGCCTACTACTCGGGCTTCAACCCCCAGATCATGCGCTGCGACCTCGAGGAGGGGCAACCCCCGGCGTGCACCCTGATCACGTTCAAGTCCTACTTCCCCGGCTACGGGTTCTTCCCCGACGACGGCCGCATCGGTGGCTTCGACCCGCGCTTCTCGACCTCCTTCCTCATCGACCTGGCGGACGAGAACACCCACTATGCGGGGGCGTTCTGCGGCTTCCAGTCCCCACTCGACAACGACGTCACCAGCCCGGGTGACGCGGCGGCACCGGTGTTCAACGGCGGCTCGGACATGCCGGTGAAGTTCACGGTGGCACTGCGTGACGCGGACGGCAGCTTCGACTGCCAGAACGGCCCCTTCGTCACCAAGGGCCTGATCGCGGTGATGTCCCTGGCCCGGGTCAAGCCCGACTTCGCCCCCATCGACAACGTCGACATCACGGGCGGCGGGTCGTTCGAGACCGACCGGATCGTGTTCGCCGACCCCCAGAACAAGAACAAGCCCTTCGCCCTCCAGATCAAGCTCTCCGCGGAGGGGGAGAACCTCCTGCCGGGCACCTACCAGGTGGTCGTCACGGACGACACCCTGAACACCCTGTACTTCCCGGCCCAGAAGACCTACTTTGTTGTGAAGTAGCACTTCAACTGTCATCACCAAAGGGAGCGGGCCTCGAGGCCCGCTCCCTTTTCATTCAACCCAGATGTCATCCAGTGAGATCGTTCACAGGGGCAGCGGCGGCAATCAGCGGCAGTGACCGGGGGCGGCGACCAGCGGCCGCGACCGCGACAGCTACCAGCTGCAGCGGGCTGCGCCAACCTCCGCGATCGGCAGGCACCGCGTCGACAGTACGGCGCGTCGCGAGACGCGCCACTCGGGGTGGGTCAAAGCCGGTGCCAGGCACCCCGTCGAGGCACCCCGCGACGGCAAACCCGGTGCCTGGCACCCCGTCTTGAATCGATAGTACGCAGAACGCTTCATCCGAAAGGGTGCCTGGCTCGGTCTCTGGCCGACCCCGCGCTAGAGGGCGTCTGGCATCGCTCCGCCCTATCCCGAGGCGGGAACCGCCGCCGTGGCCTTGGCGATGGGGGCGAGGTCGGTGCGCTGAAGGAGACTGTCACCGCCGGCGTCCTTCTCCATCGCGTCCAGGATTGCGCCCGCCTTGCGCAGGTGGTCCGCGGCCTCGTCGGGCTTGGACGCGGAGCGGAAAGCCTCGGCCAGCAGGTAGTGGCTCTGGGCCAGGAGGGGCTGGGCCCCCATCTCCTCCGCCTGACCGAGGGCCTTTTGGAGCATCACCTGCGCACGGCCCGGATCCCCGGTATCGATCAGCGCGGAGCCAAGGCACACGGTGCAGCGGGCCGCCAGGTATCTGGCGCCACGGGATTGGGCCTCAGTGATGGCCTGCTCCAGCCTGGGCAGCGCCTCCCGGGCGCGCCCGGCCGCCAGCTCGGCCCGCGCCAAGCCGGCTTTCACCGAGATCACGAGGTAGGGGTCGCCGGCGGTCTCGGCCGCCTTGGCCGCCTCCCGGTATCGCCCCACCGCGCCCGTGAAGTCGCCGCTGTAGTAGAGGCGGTCGCCGTCGAAGTCCAGGGCCTTGGCCACCAGCAGATCGTCGCCGAGGCCACGGGCGGCCTCCAGGGTCGCATCGAGCTCCTTCTTCGCTTCGTCGAAGCGGCCGAGGAGAGCCAGGAGGTTGCCGTAGCCCGCGCGGGCCTCCACGTACCAGGCGCTCCGGTCCTGGAGCCGGTTGAAGATGTCGAGGGCGTCGGTGACGGACTTCAGCGCCGCGCCGTACCGCCCCTGGTACTCGTACACGCGACCCAGGCTGTAGGACTCCGTGGCCGCGCCCCGCTCGTCGGTGGCCGAGCGGCGATTCTCCAGCGCCTGCAGGTAGTGGTCGATGGCCTCCTGGTAGCGTCCCATGGAGGTGTAGGTCTCCGCCATGTTGTGCAGGGTGTCGGCGAGCTTGGTGGGGTCCGCCAGCTTCTTGCGGATCTCCAGGGCCTGCTGGTAGTACACCAGCGACTCCCCGTACTGGCCCTGGAGGTCATAGATGGTGCCGATGTTGTTCAGGGACTGGGACTGGTTCCAGTCGTCGCCGAGCTCCATCTGGATGCGCAGCGCTTCGCGGGTGTGATCCAGGGCGCCCTGGTAGCTGCCGGCCAGCCGCTCCACCTCGCCCAGGTCCATGAGGCTGCCGGCCAGCCCCTGATCGTCGCCAATGTCGCGGCTGATGGCGATGGCCTGCTGGAAGCTGGCTGTCGCCGCCTGCAGGTTCTGGGAGCCGGCATCCACCTGCCCGATCATGGACAGGCTCGCCGCCATGCCGCGCTTGTCGCCGATCTGCTTCTTGATCTCCAGAGAGTCATTGAAGTGCTTCAGGGCCTCGTCGGCCTTCCCCAGGTAACGGTAGGCGATGCCCAAGGCCTGCAGGGCGTTGGCGCGGGCCTCCTTGTTGTCGACCTGGATGGCCAGGCTCAGGGCCTGGTTGAGCGGGGCCAGGGAGTCCTGCACCTGGCCGCTCTTGATGAGCACCCGGCCGTAGGCGATCTGGGCGGTGACGTTACGCGGGTCGGCGGCGAGCGCCTCCTCGAGGTGCTGGCGGGCATCGTCGAAGGCGCCCTGATCCTCATAGAGCACGCCCAGCTCGTAGTGCAGCTCTGGGTCCGAGGGGCGCAGGCGGAGCAGGTTCTTGTACGCGTCGATCCCCGCCTCGTAGTCGTTCTCCACCCGTGCGTTCTGGGCCAGGATGAGGAAGCGCTCCTGCTCCGGCAGGTCGGATGACATGTCCACCGCCTGCCGTGACGCCTCTTCGGCCTTGGTGCCGCGACCCAGGGCCAGGTAGGCCTGGGCCAGCTTGGCGTAGGCGAGGGCGAACTTGGAGTCGTCGGCGACGGCCGCTTCGAAGCTCTGCACCGCCTCCAGGTTGTTGCCGCCGCGAATCTGCTCCAGGCCCTGGTTGTACGAGCGCAGCGCCCGCACCGAGCCTGACGTCGGTATGAACGCCTGCTTCTCCAGCTCTCGGACCGCGCCCTTCGAGAGCGCCAGGTTGGCCCGCACCTGCTGGGCCAGCTCCTGCACCCCGCGCAGGAGCTGCTCCTCCCCCGCCACCTCCACCTTCAGAGGCACCGTCCGGTGCTCCTTGAAGTCACGCAGGGTGGCATCGATGCGGATCTGATCGCCCACCTTGGCGAACTGCCCCCAGACCACGGTGTCGGCGTTGGCGAACTCCACGATCCGGCGCAGGGTCACCTCCTCCAGGGCGGCGCCCGGCTGGATCTGGAGGTCCCCCAGCACCTGGTGGACGCGGTCGGGGGAGATGGTGCGGACGGCCGCCGACTGGCCGACGTCGGTGTCCAGCATCTCGGCGAGACCGGAGCGCAGCCAGTCCAGGTCGGCGCTTTGGGAGGCGTTGCGGAAGGGCAGGATGGCCAGGGAGAGGGCCGGCTGGGCCGCCGCCTGGGCCGCCGCCTCCCCCTCCCCCGCCGGCCGTGACCGCAGCAGGAGCACTCCGCCGGCCACGATCCCGGCCAGGACCAGCGCCGCGAAGCCGATGCCGGCCATGCGCATCCGCTTCCGCGCCACGGTGGTGGTGGGTCTGAAGGCGCGCATGGTGGGGCCGATGGTCATGTGGGCGGTCCCGCCCCGCCACACGTTGAGGTCCTGCAGCAGCTCCCGCGCCGACTGGTAGCGCTTGTGGGGGGCGATCTCCAGGCAGCGGCTCACCACGTCGCTGAGGAAGCCGGGCAGCTCCGGCTTGAGGTCCCGCACCGGGGAGGCCCGCACCTGGGTGCGCTTGAACATGGTGGCCATGGGGGTCTCGCCCTGGTAGGGCAGCGCGCCCGTGAGGAGCTGGTAGAAGATGATGCCCAGGGCGAAGAGATCGGAGCGGGCGTCCACCTGCTCGCCCTTGACCTGCTCCGGTGACATGTAGTCGGGAGTGCCCAGCAGGGAGCCCGTCTGGGTCATGCCCGACAGCTCCAGGGAACGCGCGATGCCGAAGTCCATCACCACCACCCGGTCGTCCGGGGTGAGCATGATGTTCTGTGGCTTGAGGTCCCGGTGAACCACGCCCTCCGAATGGGCGGCGTCCAGGGCGAGACAGATCTGCTCCACGATGCCCACCGCCTCGTCCGGGGTCAGGGGACCTCGCTGGCGGAGCAGGCTGGCCAGGTCCGTGCCCTCAACGTACTCCATGGAGATGAACTTGACGTCGTCGGCCTGGCCGAGGTCGAAGATCCGCACCACGTTGCGGTGGGTGATGCCGCGCGCCAGGATGATCTCGTGCTTGAAGCGCTGCAGGACCTCGGGGTCGTCCGCCAGCACCGGCCGGATCACCTTGAGGGCCACCGTCCGTTCGAGCTCCAGGTCCTGGGCGCGATACACCGAGCCCATGCCGCCCGTGCCCAGCTCGGCGTCGATCCGGTACCGCCCCCCCAGGGTCGACCCGGGCTGCAGAGGGCCGGCCGCCTTCGGGGCCGTGGCGGCCTTTGCGACCGCGGCCCTCCCCTCCGCGCCCAGGCCCACCGTGTGGTCGTCGCCACCGGCGTTCCCGGAAAAGCCGATGGTCTCGCCGTCGCCGTCACTCTGGCCCGAGAAGCCCATGGTCGGCCCGTCGCCGTCGGCGGTCCCCGCGCGCGCTCCGGCCAGCGGCTTCCCGCAGCTCGAGCAGACGCCGGCGTCATCCTCGTTGGCGACACCGCAGTGAGGGCAGGGGACCGTGGAGTCGGTCACTCGAGATCGCTCCTCATCACGGGCAAGAGTAGCATCGACGGAGGGAGTTGCATGCCGCCGCGGCGGACCCGCCGCCGCTCTTCCACCTTCTCGTCCCTGCTAGCATCTCCCCCATCGTACATGGCTACCGGGCCCACCATCACCCCTGCCGCTCCCTCCCCCACTCGCCTCGCGGTGTGGTCGTGGGCCCTCTACGACTTCGCCAACTCGCCCTTCACCACCCTGGTGGTGACCTTCATCTACGCCGCCTACTTCACGCAGGCCATCGCCCCCGATCCCATCACCGGAACCGCCCTGTGGTCGCGCGGCGTGACCGTCACCGCCCTCGTGGTGGCCGTCCTCTCTCCCCTCCTCGGCGCCCTCGCCGACCGGGGCGGCTACCGCAAGCTCTTCCTGCTCATCGCCACCACCACCTGCATCGGCGGCACCGTCGCTCTGTACACGGTGCACGAAGGCCGGGTGGGCGCCGCCCTGCTCTGGTTCGTCCTCGCCAACATCGCCTTCGAGATGGGGATGGTCTTCTACAACGCCTTCCTGCCCGATATCGCCCCCGGCGACCGCATCGGCCGCGTCTCGGGCTTCGGTTGGGCCCTGGGGTACGTGGGCGGCCTGCTGGCCCTGGTCGTCGCCCTCTTCGGCCTCGTCCTCCCCGCCCACCCCTGGTTGGGGTTCTCCCAGCTCGGCGGCGAGAACGTCCGCGCCACCAACCTGCTGGTCGCGGCATGGTTCGCCCTCTTCAGCCTGCCCATCTTCCTCTTCGTGCGCGAGGACCGCTCGCACGTCACCCGCCGCGGTGGCGTGTTGGCCGCGACCCGGCGCCAGCTCGTGGGCACGTTCCGCGCCGTCCGCCCCTACCGGCAGATCGTCCGCTTCCTCCTCGCCCGGCTGCTCTACAACGACGGCCTCGTCACCATCTTCGCCTTCGGCGGGATCTACGCCGCCGGCACCTTCGGCTTCTCCATCCGGGAGATCCTGGTGCTCGGCATCGTCCTCAACCTGACGGCGGGCCTCGGCGCGTACCTCATGGGCTTCCTGGACGACCTGCTGGGGGGCCAGAGCACCATCACGATCACGCTGTACGGCCTCATCGCCGCCACCATCCTGGCCGTCCTGGCCCCCAACCGCGCCTGGTTCTGGGTCGCGGCGGTGGCCATCGGCATCTTCGTGGGGCCCAACCAGGCCGCCAGCCGCTCCCTGATGGGCCGTTTCGTGCCCCCGGACAGAGAGAACGAGTTCTTCGGGTTCTTCGCCTTCTCCGGCAAGCTCACCGCCTTCGTAGGGCCGTTCCTCCTCGGCCTCGGGACCGAGCTCTTCGCCTCCCAGCGGGCAGGGGTGGCCGTGGTGCTGGCGCTGTTCGTCGCCGGGCTCCTGCTGCTGCGGGGGGTCGACGAGCGAGAGGGCATGGAGGCCGCGGGACGCTGATCGCGGTCGCGGATGGCCGTCGCCGTCGCTGCCGCCGTGACTGTCGCTGCCGTCGATGGTCGACGCCTACGCGGGCGTGGGAGCGGGCGCCGCGCTCAGGTCAGAGGCGGGACGCCGTGGCGGGGGCGACCGCGACAGCAGGCTCGCGGGAGGGGACCCTGATCCTCAGACAGACGAAGAAGCCGGCCACCGCGAACGCCCCCGCCAGCAGGAAGACCCAGCGGAAGCCGTAGGCCTCCCAGATGTAACCCGACAGGACGGGGAGCGTCATGGCCACGGCGTGGTCGATGGTGATGCCGGCGGCGATGGAGGGGGTGATGTCGGCCGGGTCCTCGGCGATCTTGCCCAGGTAGGTGGTGCGGGCCACCCGCAGGGCGTACAGGACCCAGTCCACCACGTAGGCAGCGTACAGGGCCCAGAGGCCGAAGGGGGCGGGCAGGAGGTCGCCGGCGAAGGCGTAGGTGAGGCACACCGCGAGCAGCAGGGCCTCGTCCGCCGCCAGCACCGTGCGCTCTCCCAGCCAGTCGATCACCTCGCCCAGCAGCGGCCGCATCACCACCCCCAGGGTGGCGGCGACGAAGTACAGCAGCGCGATGGTGTCCAGACCCACCCCGTGCACCTGCACCAGGACCCAGGCGCCGAAGGCCAAGAAGATCTGCTTGCGCACCCCGAACAGGGCGCTGATCACGTAGAACAGCCCGTAGCGGCGCTTGAACACGATCCGCCGGGACCGAGCGGCCGGATCGCGCCACAGGTCCAGGCCCAGGTAGTAGATCCCCGCCACGAGCGCGCTGCCGGCCGCGATGGCGTAGAAGACGTCGTAGCGGTCGCCGATGGCCCGGGCGAGGATGAAGACCAGGCCCACCCCCACGATGGTGCCCAGGTTGCGGGCGCCGCCGAACTGACCGAGGCGACGCCCCTCCTTGCCGCCACGGGCCAGCTTGAGCCCGATGGGCCCCTCCACCGCGAAGATGATGTGGTCGCCCAGGGACCACACCGCGATGAAGACCACCACGGCAGCGGTGGTGGGCGACAGGAAGCCGAGGCCCATGGCACCGGTGGCGCTCAGCACCATGGCCAGGGCCGCGATCCGCCCTTCGTGCAGCACCGCCAGCAGGGTCCCGGCCACCAGCACGATGAGGAAGCCCGGCATCTCCCGGGGCAGCTCCAGCCAGCCCCGGAACGCGGCGTCGAAGTCGTGGACGTCGGCCAGGTAGTTGTTGAGGGTGGCGCCGAAGATGCCGGTGGCCGCCCCGAAGCAGAGGGTTGCGGCCAGGGCGCGGCGCAGGTCGCGGGGAGCGGCGAGGAGGCGGCGGATCACCATCGGCGGTGCAGTGTAGTCCAGCGCCGGCCCGTGGCGTCGGCTCCTCGGCACGGGCCGGGCAGGTCCCCGGCCATGCCCGGTAAGAGCATGGTAAAGGTCTCCCGATGTATGAGCTTCCAACGAAATCCCCGACGCAGTACGGAGCTTGTGTATGGCAGGGATAATCGGAGTGAAAGCTGGTTGCAGCGAGCAGGGACCAAAGGAGGACGGTGATGAAGCTGGTACGCGTCGGTATGTTGATGAGCGCGGCGGTGCTGTTGGTGGTACCCGTCGAGGCGGTGAAGATCAGCGACCCCACGGTGGTCATCCCGGTCGCCATCCACGCTCCTGGCAAAGGCACCTCGCAGTGGCGGACCGACCTGTGGATCAGCAACCACAACACCGTGGCCAAGGATGTGACGGTCACCTTCTACCCCGACGGCGGCGACTCACAGTCCTTCGTCGTTTCCATGGCCACCTTCGCGACCGTGCACATCGAGGACGTCGTGCTCAACCGCTTCGGCCTCAGCAACGTCAAGGGGCTGCTGATCCTCACGACGGAGGGAAACTCCGGCTTCAGCGCGCGCGCCCGGATCTACAACGTGGGCAACCCCGCCGGTCAGTTCGGGCAGTTCGTGCCCGGCCTGGGCCTCTACTACCTGAGCCGCCAGGCGTTCCTGCCCGGTCTGTCGGGGGTGGACGGCAACCGTACCAACGTGGGCATCGCCAACCCGCAGGACCGGGACATCAACCCCACCCTCGAGATCTTTGACGGGGATCACAACGAGCTGGCGCGGATCGACCTGACCGTGCCGGCCCACCAGGTGCTCCAGATCAACGACATCTTCGCGACCTACGGGGTCGCGCCCCAGGACAACATCCAGGTCGAGATCACGACCAACAACCTGAGCGAGACCGATCGCATCTACGGCTATGCATCGGTCGCCCGCGACAAGACGAGCGACGCCGTCTTCATCTTCGGGACCAGCCCCAACGCCTGACGGCGCCCGGGACGAACCTCCGATCCACCCGCGGCCGCTCGAGGCGGGTGCGTCTTCAGTGCGGTGGAGGAGTTACTGCTGGAGCAGGGGATCCACGCCGAGCTGGAGCGCGCCTCCCGATTGGACGGTGAAGCCGTTCCGCACCACGATCTTGTACCCCGCGGTGACCGCGGCGCTGCCGGTGCCGGTGACCAGGAAGTCGGGGGCGGCGGTGACGATGCCGCACACCTCCCAGCTCTCCGAGCCGCTCACCGTCTCGTTGGTGAGGTCCAGGCCGCACAGGAAGGTGCTCCTCAGCTCGAAGGACGCGGCCGCCACGGCAGTGGCCTCGTTGTGACCCGGGCTCGCGTCCTCGGCGGCAATGTCCACGGTGTAGGTCCCCAGGGCGAGGCCGCTGGTGCCCAGGGGCCCCGACCAGACCCCTCCGCCGGCATGCGCCAGCGGGACGGTGGCACGCAGGGTGCCGCCGCCGTCCCGGACCCTGGCCTCGGCGCTGTCCACTCCGGACAGCTCGTCGACGATGGTGGCCGAGAGCACGATGGAGTGGCCGGGGGTGGTGATGCGGGGGTCGGCCATCGCATCGCTGATGGAGGGCGGCTCGGTGTCGACCGGCACCAGCGGCTCGATGCAGCTTGCCACCGACGTGTGGGCATCGATCACCGCGATCACCCGGGGGTGGAAGACCATCGTCGTGCCACAGCCCCCCAGGAGGTGGCAGTAGCTCATGATCGTGCCCTTGCCGGCGGTGGGGCACGACGTCTCCCCCA
Source organism: uncultured Holophagae bacterium (assembly GCA_963844865.1). GTDB lineage: Bacteria > Acidobacteriota > Thermoanaerobaculia > Thermoanaerobaculales > Sulfomarinibacteraceae > CAWJPY01. Next base: position 76,779 of record CAWJPY010000013.1, on the reverse strand, counting down.
CATAGCAGCCCCCCTCCCCGCTGTAGCAGGTGTCGATGGGCGGGCTGTAGCAGTGGGTGTGATGGGAGCCGAAGCTGTGGCCCAGCTCGTGCCCCACCAGGCTGGCATCCCCGGAGAGGTAGTTGATCGTGAAGACCTGGCTGAAGCTGTACCCGTAGGAGGTCGAGCACAGCCCTCCGATCCACGAGATCCCGGACGCGTAGTTGGATTGCGGCTGCTTGCCGGAGAGCATCATTGCAAGGGCCCGGTCAACTGATGAGTAATGGGTCTTCCAGTAGTCTCCGAACTCGTACAGCTCGGCCGCGTTGGCGTTGCCGCCCGAGACCACGGTGTAGGGGTCGGGCTCGGTGCTGACCCGCAGGAAGGTGGTGCCCTGGAGCAGGCGCACGTTGAGGTCGCGCTCGTACATCACGTTCATCGCCGCCAACAGGTCGGCGATGTAGGCGGTGGCGGCACCGGTGTTGTTGCTGAACTTCTCCGCCATGAGCTCGTTGTCGGTGTCCACGCCCATCACCGCGGTGTGCAGGCTGGGCAGGGCCTTGCTGCGGGCAGCGTCGTCCTCCGGGAGCACCAGCTCCGGACCGCCCTCGGGGGTCTCGTCCACCGCACAGCTCCAGCCCGCGGCCTTGCCCGCCGCGGCCAGGAGCTCCTCAGTCGGTACCAGGTCGTAGGCGTCGCGCGCCCCGGAGGCCGCGGGCAGCATCTCGAGGGCGCGGCCGCCGACCACGGCCATCCCACGCAGGTCATCCACAGCCGGGTCCAGGGAGAGCATCATCCGGGTCCCGGAGCCGTCCGTGGCCTCTCCCACGAAGTGGCGCCGCGGCGAACGGGGCACCTCCGCCAGACCCGAGGGGGTCACCGCGTAGATGCGAGCGTCGGGGTCGTACACGTCGATGCGGCGCAGGACCAGCGGCACCGTGCCACCACCCAGGTCCCAGTCGCGGACCACGACCTCGTCGCCGACACTCGCCCGGGCCAGCTCCTCGAGCTCCGGGCCGCTCGGCCGCAGCGTGCCCACCGCCGCGGGCATCGTCTCTGGCCCCTGCGTCGAGGGCTCCCCGCCCTGGCGATCCATCGCCTCCATCCGGGCCGCCGGAGAGGTCAGGGACAGCAGGAGCAGACAACTGAGCAACGGTGTCCAGCGCATGTGCACAACCCCTGCGTACACAGTACTTGACGTGGACGGTGATGGTCCGTGGCGGGGATCACACCGGACCGACCCCGCACGCCGCGGCTCCGCCGGGGCGGGAGCCTACAACGCGATGCTGTCGCCGAGCCGCTCGGCCTCGGAGAGGCCGGCCGGGGCCAGGGGCACGTCCACCTCCGGCTCCAGACGTGGACGCATCACGAGGAACGCCGCCAGAGAGGCCGCCGCGACCACCGCCCCGACGCCGGTGCCCACGCGGTGGGGCAGGGCCAGGCCCACCTTCTCGACCATGATGTAGCTCGTGGTCACCGCGGTCATGAAGGTGGCGGGCAGGGCCGCGAGCCACCACGAGCTGCGGCGGCGGGCCAGGAACACCGCCCCGGTCCACAGGGCCACCGCGGCCAGGGTCTGGTTGGCCCAGCCGAAGTAGCGCCAGATGACCGCGAAGTCCGTGAAGTTGAGGGCCGCGGCGATGGCGAAGAGGGGCAGGGCCACCAGGTAGCGGTTCCGAGGCCGCTGCTGATCCAGCTTGATGTAGTCGGCTACGATCAGGCGTCCCACCCGGAAGGCGGTGTCTCCGGACGTGATGGGCAGGACCACCACCCCGAGGATGGCCAGGACGCCGCCCGCCAGGCCCATGGTGTGGGTGCAGACGTCGTGGACCACCTGCCCCGGCCCACCCAGGGTGAGGGCCGCATTGAGGGCGTCGGCGCCGTGATAGTAGCCCTGGGCGGCGGCGGCCCAGATCAGGGCGATGAAGCCCTCCGCCACCATGGCGCCGTAGAAGACCGCCTTCATGCGGCGCTCGCTCTTCAGGCAGCGCGCCATGAGTGGGCTCTGGGTGGCGTGGAAGCCGCTCACGGCCCCGCAGCTCACGGTGATGAAGATGACCGGCCAGGCGGGGATGGAGGCCGGGTGCAGGTTGGCGAGGGTGAAGGCCGGGGCATCGAGGCGCCCGAGCAGGATGGAGATCGCGAGACCCGCCACCATGACGAGCAGGGCGATGGCGAAGAAGGGGTAGACGCGACCGATGATCTTGTCGATGGGCAGCAAGGTGGCGAGCAGGTAGTAGGCGAAGATCGCCGCCATCACCACCCATAGCCACACGGGCTGGCCGGCGAAGCTGCCGGTGAGGAAGTGGGAGGCGCCGCCGCCCAGCCATCCTCCCACCGTCTCCGCCGGCAGGAGCTGCACCAGTAGCAGCGCCGGCCCCTTCACGAACACGGTGCCCACCAGGACCATGAGCAGCAGGATGAAGAAGGTGGCCACGTGCCGAGCACCGTTGCCCAGGTAGCGGCCGATGAGCTCGGGCAGCCCGGCGCCGTCGTTGCGGACCGACATGGCCCCGGACAGGAAGTCGTGGACCGCGCCCCCCAGGATGCAGCCGAAGACCACCCACAGGAACACCTGGGGCCCCCAGAGGGCGCCCATGATGGGCCCGAACACCGGCCCCAGACCGGCGATGTTGAGGAGCTGGACGAGGTACACCCGCCAGGTGGGCATGGCCACGTAGTCCATGCCGTCGGCCAGGCGCAGGGCCGGCGTGGGGCGCGCGGGATCGGGGCGGACCGCGCGCTCGGTGATGCCCCCCCACACCACGTAGCCCACCGCCAGCAACCCACAGCCCATCAGGAACACCGTCATGCCGCCCCCCTTCCCCCCGAGTCTATCGCGGCCCGCTGCTCGCTTCGCACTCCGGGAGTCCCGGTGACTGCGACCAGCGGCAGCGATCGGCGGCGGCGTTCGGCGGCAGCGGACGGCGGCAGTGATCGGCGGCAGCGCTCGGCGACGGCGTTCGGCGGGCTTGGCGAGAACGGCGCGTCCCGCGGGCGCGCCATCCCTGACGATTTTCGGATGCGAGCAAACCAGTCTTGGCAGGACGTCGGGTCCGAAACATCGTCCGGGCTGCCAACCTAGGGAAAGGCGCCGGCAGAATCAGCGCGTCACGAGACGCGTCGCTCCGCTACCCGCCGCTGCTCGCCGACGCTGATGAGATGACTCGGAATGGCCCAGAGACGGTCGGACGCTCACTCTCGGTTGTCATCCTGAGCCTCCCGACGCCCTCCCCGGCGGTGCCACATGGGATGACATGGAGCCGCTCAGAGACGGTCGGCCGACCCGCCTGAGTGTCATCCTGAGGCCGGCACTCGGTCTGCCGAGTCCGGCCGAAGGATCTCCCGACAGAACCAGACTCTCTCCTGAGAAGCGTGCCACGGGCCTTCGGGGGATGGTTCGACTCGCCGCTCGCCGCGGACGGCGAGCTCCTCGCTCACCATGACAGGACAAAGGCGTGTCGTTGGGATCGCCACGCTCAGAGAGGTACCGGGAAGCTGTCCGCTGGCCGCCGTCGCTGACCACGGTCGCTGATCACTGTCGCTGACGCGGATAGCCGCCGCGGTCGCTGACGCGGATCGCTGTTCACTGTCACCGGCGGCAGGCGACGGGCTCACGGCGCGGCCATGAGAACGGTGACGTACTCCTCCAGCATGTGCGTGGAGAGCACGCTCAGACCGAAACCCCTGTAGCGGTCCCGGACCTGGACGTGGTCCTGCCATGCCACACCGGAGAACAGGAGCCGGCCGCCTGGGGCCAGTGCCGCCACCAGGCCCGGGGCCTCGGCGAGCAGGACGTCGGCGTACACATTGGCCAGGACGAGGTCGAACGGCCGGGCGGCGACGGCCCCGAACGTCCCGCAGACGTGTCGCACCCTGGCGGTCACGCCGTTGAGCTCGCAGTTGGCCACCGCCGTGCGTACGGCATCCAGATCCGGGTCGACGCACACTGCCAACGTCGCTCCGAGGGCCAGGGCGGCGATGGCCAGCACCCCCGTCCCGCTGCCCAGGTCCAGGACCCGCGCACCCGGCACCCCGGGCAGGCCCTCCAGAACCTCCAGGCAGCTCGCGGTGGTCTCGTGCTCCCCCGAGCCGAAGGCGCCCTTCCGCACGACCACGGTGTCCCCATCGGGCGGGCCGTCCCGGGCGTCAGCGGACACCACCCGGAGCCGACTACCCCGCCAGGTCAACGTCGTCCTCCTGGCTGGTGACGGCCGCGAGCTTGGCCAGGGCGCGGGGCAGCCACAGCCGCGGGAAGGCGGCCCGCACCTGGGTGAGCACCTCGCCGGTCCGGTCCTGGTAGCGGGCCGAGAGGTGGAAGGGCAGCAGGCGCGCCACCCCCGCAGCTGCGGCGATCTCGCCGCAGGCACGGGCGGTGAGGTGCCCGGTCTCCACGGCCCGTTCGCGGTCAGTCTCGGCGAAGGCCGCCTCGCACACCAGGATCTGGGCGCCCTCGGCGAGAGCCTCGAGACGGCGCCGGTTCTCCGGCGTGTCGGCCAGGTCGCAGGCGTACACCAGCTTCTGGCCGGGACGCTCCTCTACGAGCTCCGCCCCCAGCTCGCCCGCCGCCACCTGTCGTCCGTCCGGTAGGGGGACCGGCTCGGACGACCTCCCTTGCTCCAACAGCTCCTTCATCCTCCCCACCCACGGCCCCGGGGCGAGGCCGAGACGGGCCAGTCGGTCATGGCGCACGCCCAGCCTGGGGCTCTCCTGGAAGGCGTAGGCCAGCACCGGGATCCCGTGGTCGAGCACCGCCGACCGCACCTCGAGGGAGGGCTCGCGCAGGATGAGGCCTTCGCGGATGGTCTCCCCATCCCTCTCCTCCAGGTCCCTCCTTCCCGCCTGCAGCGACCACCAGCGGACCCTCTCTCCGTCCACCTCCGCGATCTCGAAGCGCGGCCCGACGTCCCCGATACGGTCCCACGTCACGGCGTCCACGAAGGCGCGCACCGCTGCGGCCGTGCCGGGGGGGCCCCAGATCCTGCACGGCTCGGCGACGCCGATGCGGCGCCGCAGGAGCCACGGGAAGCCGGCCAGGTGGTCCAGGTGACCATGGGTCAGGAAGACGTCCGAGGCCCGCTGCGCCACCCTCGCAGGCAGCCCGACGTGCTCGCCCAGGTCCAGGAGCAGGTGGCGGCCGCTGGAGAGGAACCGCAGCACCAGCAGCGGGTCTCCCAGGAGACCCCCCACCAGGGTCCCCCGCACGTCGGTGACCACGGGCCCTGGAGGCGGCGGCAGATCGATGGGCGCCCGCAGGGCCTCCGGGGCCGGCGGCACCGGCTCCGCCGCGCGCGGCACCGTGCCCAGCTCACCGCCGTCTCGTCGCGCGGCGTCACGCACCACCAATGCCGCGGCATCCTCCACCTGGAAGGGCGGCGCGAGGAGGACGAGCCGCGAGCCCGCCAGCTCCAGGATCTCGCCCATCCCGAGCGTGGCCCCGTCCGGGTCGAGGACCACCGCCTGACGACCGGCCCAGGCCGCCTTGTCCTCGCGGGGCGGCGGCGCTCCGGCCACCGGCAGTCGCTCCAGGTCCAGGACGGCACGCTCAGCGCCCTCCAGCCACTTCCGCCACGAGGCGCTGCGCCGCGCCACCCGCCGACGCTGGCTGGCCGCCACCGCAGCCCGGGCCACTTGGTAGAGGTCGATCGCGACCCCCACCGCGCGCAGATCGTCCAGGACGGGCGGCACCTGCCCCGGGCGCACCAACACCAGCACGCGCTCCAGGGCCGCGGCATCGACGAGCGCCGGCAGCAGCTCGGCGGCGGCCATGCCCCGGAAGACGCCGGGGGCGTCCACGAGCAGCGGGCCGGAGGGCACGTCTCCGGCCAGACGGCGCACCGCCTCGACGAGGGGCAGGCGGAAGCGGGCGGCGTCGAGGCTGGCCACCCCGGCGATCGCCCTGACGTGCCAGCGTTCGTCCCGTCGCTCGGCGAGGGCCGCCGCCCCGGGGGGACCGAACAGCGGCTGCCCCAGGTCGGCGGTGATGACGGGGCAGGCGCACCGGGCCGCCGCGATGGCGTCCGCCAGCCCCTCCGCCAGGGTGGACTTGCCGGTCCCCATGGCGCCCGCCACCAGCAGGCGCTCCCCGGCCAACGGCAGACGCCGGGCCAGATCGCCGGGTTCGGGAAGGGCAGGCAGCTCGGGCACGCGCTCCTCCATGCCGCGGGCCCCACCATACCCCCCTTGCCAGGGGACGGAAACGGTGCATACTTTCGCCGCGCGGCCCGGAGGCGGGTCAGGAGGCGGATGGACGCGTTCGGCTCTCTGGCGAGGCTCTATGACGGCGAGTACCGGCTGTTCACCGCCGACGTGGACCTCTACCTAACGCGCCTGGCCACGGCGAGGGTCCGGGGACCGGTCCTCGAGCTGGCGTGTGGGAGCGGGCGGGTCGCCGTGCCCCTGGCCGCCGCCGGATACCGGGTGACGGGGCTGGACCTCTCGCCGGTCATGCTCGGGCGCGCGCGCCGCCGACGCCGATCCCTGCCGCCCGAGACCGCCCTGCGCCTCCGCTTCTCCCGCCAGGACATGCGTGACTTCCACTTCCCGCGCCGCTTCGGGGCCGCCCTCATCCCGTTTTCGGGGCTGGCACTCCTTCCCGAGCCGTCGGATCGGGCCGCGTGCCTGATGCGGCTGGCCCACCACCTCGAGCCCGGCGCCCTTCTGATCGTGGACCTGCCCGCGCCGGCGGCGACCCCGGCGCCCGGACGCCGCACCACCACCTCGAGCTTCGTGCTCTCGCCCTCCTACCACCTGGTGACCAAGACCGCCGACGAGACGGCGGACCCGGCGCGACCCGTCACCAGGGTCCGCTACAGCTACCAGGTGCGGCGTTTCGCGGACGACCGCCTGGTGGAGGCACGGGTCGCGGAGTTCGATCTGGCGCGCGTCGCACGCGGGGAGATCGAGGGGATGCTCTATGACGCCGGCTTCGACGTCGTGGACGCGCTGGGCGACTACCGCGGGCATCCGTTCGGTCCCCGGAGCCCGCGCCTGATCCTCCAGGCGGTCCGCCTCCCGTGAGGCCGCTGCCCCCCCAGGAACAACCCGGTGGGCGCGGAGCCTTACATCTAGGGAAACGGCGGGCGGACGCGGATCGCCGGGTCGGGTGGGCCGGGGCGACGTCGCCAACGCCCGCACCGGGCGACGGTTCGGCAAGACCCTGGCGCGGAGGTGAGCGGTGAGCGCAGCCGGATTCGGCAACGTCGAGGACATGACCGAGAGCGAAGCCCGGGCGCGGGCCTCAGAGCTCAGGAGCGAGATCTCCCACCACGACTACCGCTACTACGTGCTCGACGACCCCGAGGTCCCGGACGCCGACTACGACCGGCTCATGGCCGAGCTGCAAGCCATCGAGGCGCGGTACCCGGACCTTGCGACACCGGACAGCCCGACGCAGAAGGTGGGGGCGCCGCCCCGGGAGGAGCTGGGGACCATCCCCCACGAGAGCCGGATGATGAGCCTGCAGTCCATCCACGAGGAGGAGGCCTTCCTCAGCTTCTGGCGCACCTGCGCCTCGGAGGTGGCCCGTTCCCCGCTGGTCGTGGTCGGCGAGCCGAAGTACGACGGCCTCAGCATCGAGCTGGTCTACGACGAAGGCTCCCTGGCCTCGGCCGCCACCCGCGGCGACGGCGCCGTCGGCGAGGACGTCACCGACAACGTCCGCACCATTCCCGAGGTGCTGCTGCGCCTGCAGGGGACGGGCGACGCCCCCGTCCCCCACCACCTCGTGGTGCGGGGTGAGGTGTACATGGCCAGGGGCGAGTTCGCGGCCTTCAACCGGCGGCAGGAAGAGGCCGGAGAGAAGGCCTTCGCCAACCCCCGCAACGCCGCCGCCGGCAGCCTGCGCCAGCTCGACTCGAAGGTCACCGCTCGACGACCGCTGCGGATCTTCTTCTGGGAGATCGCCCCCTCCTCCAGCTCGCGACCCGGCTCCCACTGGCAGTGCCTGGACCTGATGAGGAACCTGGGGTTGAAGACCAACCCCCTGATCCGCCGCTTCACGACCGTCGACGACGCGGTGGCGTGGTTCTCCGACATCGGCGAGATGCGGGAGAGCCTGGACTACGAGATCGACGGCTGCGTGTTCAAGGTGGACGATCTCGCGGGCCAGGAGGCCATGGGCGTCCGGGCCGCCAACCCCCGCTGGGCGGTGGCGTGGAAGTTCGCCCCCCGGCGGGCGACGACGCGCATCCTCGACATCCAGGCCAACGTGGGACGCACCGGTGTGCTCACCCCGGTGGCCCGTCTCCAGGCCGTCAACATCGGCGGCGTGGAGGTCACCAACGCCAGCCTCCACAACCAGGACGAGATCGACCGCAAGGACATTCGCATCGGGGACGCGGTGGTGGTGGAGCGGGCCGGCGACGTCATTCCTCATGTGGTGGAGGTCCTCACCGCAGAGCGCTCGGGCAACGAGCAGCGCTACCGGCTGCCGGACACCTGCCCCGTGTGTGGCAGCGAGGTGGTCAAGCCCGAGGGCGAGGCCGCCGCCCGCTGCACCAACCCCTCCTGCCCGGCCCAGCTGGCCCAACGCATCCGCCACTTCGGATCGCGCCACGCCCTGGACATCGACGGGCTCGGGGAGAAGGTGGTGGTCCAGCTCGTCCAGCGGGGCACGGTGTCGGACGTGGCGGATCTCTTCGACCTCGAGCCGGGGGACCTCGAGGGCCTCGACAGGATGGCGGCCAAGAGCGCGTCCAACCTGGTGGAGGCCATCGCCAGGTCGCGCGACAAGGTCACCCTTCCCCGGCTCGTCTTCGGGCTCGGCATCCCCCAGGTGGGGCGCTCCGTGGCCACCGACCTGGCCCTCGCTTTCGGCTCCCTGGCGGCCATGGCCGACGCCTCCGAGGAGGATCTGCTGGAGCTGGAAGGCATCGGACCGACCATGGCGGAGGCCATCCACGGCTGGTTCCACGATCCCGACAATCGACGCCTCGTGGAGCGACTGCGAGCGCGCGGCATCGACCCCCGCGAAGCGGGCGGGGGCTCCCGCCTCGAGGGTGTGACCATCGTCCTCACGGGCAGCCTGGAGTCCATGACCCGGGAGGAGGCCGAGCAGGCCATCCGCCGGCTGGGGGGCAAGGCCACCGCCAGCGTGTCCGGCGCCACCGACATCCTGGTGATGGGCGCCGACCCCGGAGCCGGCAAGACCCGGGCGGCGACCGAGCGCGGCATCCGCACCATGGACGAGGCCGAGTTCCTCGAGCTCCTGGGGGTCACGGGGAAGGGCGGCGGCGCGTGATCGTGGACGTGGACCGCCACGGGACCTTCCGCCTCGACGACGACTTCGTGGACCGCTACCGGTCACGGCCGGTACCGTGGGGCTTCGGCCCCCTGAGCTGGGTGACCTTCCGGCGCACCTACAGCCGCGACGGCGAGAGCTGGTGGCAGACCTGCCGGCGGGTGATCGAGGGCGCCACCACCGTGCAGCGCATCCACTGCGCCGAGCGCGGGCTGCACTGGGACCAGACCAGGGCCGCCGCGTCGGCACAGGACGCGTTCGAGCGCATGTTCCGCTTCAAGTGGACGCCCCCGGGGCGCGGCCTGTGGATCATGGGCACCCGCTTCATGTACGAGCGCGGCGGGGCGGCCCTGAACAACTGCGGCTTCGTGTCCACCCGTGAGCTGGCCCACGACTACGCCGCTCCCTTCGTGTGGATGCTCCAGATGGCCATGCTCGGCGTGGGAGTCGGCTTCGACACCGCCGGCACGGGCGCCCTCCACATCACGGCGCCCGCCCGGGGCGACGACGTGCACAGCGTGGGCGACAGCCGCGAGGGGTGGAGCGCCGCCCTGTCCCGCCTGCTCGCGGCGTACGTCGGCAAGGGCACCCTGCCCGCGCGCTGGGACCTCACCGAGATCCGCCCCCCCGGCGCCCCCCTGGAGAGCTTCGGCGGCTCGGCCAGCGGGCCCGAGCCCCTACGCCAGATGCTGACCAGCCTCCAGGAGATCTACGACTCGGCGGTGGGCACCGCCGTGGATGCGCGGCTGATCGTGGACACCATGAACCTGGTGGGCCGCTGCGTGGTGGCCGGGGGCATCCGGCGCTCGGCCCAGATCGCCTTCGGCGATCCTTCGGACCAGCAGTTCCTCGACCTCAAGACCGACCGGGCCAAGGTGGAGGCGTACCGCTGGGTGTCCAACAACTCGGTGCTCGCCGAGGTGGGCATGGACTACGGCCCGGCCGCCCGGCGCACCGCCTCGAACGGCGAGCCCGGCTATCTGTGGCTGGAGAACGCACGGGCCTACGGACGCATGGTCGACCCGCCGGACCACGCGGACGCGGCCGCGGCCGGCAGCAACCCGTGCGTGGAGCAGACCCTCTGGGACCGGGAGCTGTGCTGCCTGGTGGAGACCTTCCCGGCCCATCACAACAGCCTCGAGGACTATCTCCAGACCCTCCGGGTGGCCTTCCAGTACGCCAAGACCGTGACCCTGGTGCCCACCGAGGACGAGGCCACGAACCGGGTCATGAGTGGCAACCGCCGCATCGGCTGCTCCATGACCGGCATCGTCCAGGCCATCAACCGCTTCGGCTACCGACGGTTCCTGGGCTGGTGCGAGGAGGCCTACCGGTATGTGCAGCGCCTGGACGAGACCTACTCGACCTGGCTCGACGTCCCCCGATCCATCAAGACGACGTCGGTCAAGCCGTCCGGCACGGTGAGCCTCCTGGCAGGGGCCACGCCCGGCGTCCACTGGGACCACGCGCCGTACTACGTGCGCCGCATCCGGATCTCAGACCGCCACCCGCTGGTGGCCATGTGCCGGCGCGCCGGATACCGGGTGGAGCCGGACCACTATGCCGCGAGCACCACGGTGGTGGAGTTCCCGATCCACGTGCCCCACATGGAGCGCCGCAAGGGGCAGGTCTCCCTGTGGGAAAAGGTGGACCTGGCGGCCACCCTCCAGCGCTGGTGGTCCGACAACCAGGTGTCCTGCACCGCAGACTTCGACCCGGAGCGGGAGGCGGAGCTGCTCCACCGCGTGCTGCAGACCTACGAGGACCGGCTCAAGGCCATCGCCTTCCTGCCCGCCAGCGGCCACGGCTACGAGCAGGCGCCGTACGAAGAGATCACCCCGCAGCAGTACCACGACCTCGTCGGGCGGCTCGAGCCCCTGCGCGGGACCCTGGAGCACGAGCACGAGCTGGAGGCCAAGTTCTGCGACGGCGACGTGTGCGACCTCCCGTGACCCGCCCCCTCCCCTCCCCGCGGCCGCGTCCGTAATCCGCGTTCGGCGGCTGCGTTCGGCGGCAGCGTCGGCGCTCAGCGGGCAGCGTTCAGGGTCCCTCTGGCGTGGAAGATGTGCCGTTGAGAGAAGAGCGCGTGCCTCGGGCGCGCCACTGGTGACACTTTCACGAGGTGGGCCGGACCGGCCGAGCGTGCGGCGGGGTCGGGGAAGTGTCAGCGGTGGCAACCTCGGGAAACGCCTCGACAGAATCGGCGCCTCGCGAGAGGCGTCACTTCGGATAGGTCAGAGACGGTGCCCGGCACCCTCTCGGGTGCTCCGGGAGCGGGGCTTCGCTGACCGCTGTCTACTGCCGCTGATCACCGCCGCTGCGTCCGACGACGGCGGCGATCCTGGAGGCCAGCTCGCGGGTGGGTGCGGCGATCACCGGCGCCCCCACGGGCAGGGCGTCCGGGTCCTCGCCGCGCCAGGGGCCGTCGCCCACCAGCACCGTTCCGCCGGCCACCAGGGTGATCAGCAAGGGGATCGCCCGGCGCCGGTCCAGGGGCGCCATCGCCAGGGACGCAGCGCCCTCCAGAACGGGCGCAGTCCCGTCCATCGCCGAGCAGCGGCTGGTCTGCACCACCAGCCCGTTCTCTACAAGCGCCTCGCGCAGGGACGAATCGAGGCCGGGGGGTGCGAGCACGCGGTCCAGGGCCACGGGCAGACGCACGGGGAACGGCGCGCCCCAGCTCTCCTGGCGCCACGCCCCCTCGCCCACCACCGTCCACAGGAGCTCGCCCGAGGCAGGGAAGCTCACCACCGCGGCCCGCAGCGCACCGCCGTCCAGCCAACCTCCCATGACGCCATAGGCGGAGGAGCCGCGGGCGAAGTTGTCGGTCCCGTCGATGGGATCGACCACCATCACCGGTCCGCGAGGGTCGGCCGCGGGGAACAGCCTCACCGACTCGGTCTCCTCCTCGGCGTCCACGGCCGCTCCGGGCAGGGCGTCGTGAAGGGCCAGCAGCAGCACCTCCTGGGCGGCCAGGTCGGCGGGGGTGAGGGCAGCCGCTTCGGGTGAGGCCTCACCGCTCTTGTCGTGCCGTGCCACCTCCCCCTGGAGGTGGCGCGCCACCGCCCCCGCCTGGCGCGCGGCCAGCCGAAAGGTCTCGACGAATCGGTGTACGTCATTCATCGTTGCCACTCTACCCCGATCCAGCCGATGCCCGCTGCCCAGGGCGCGGCCGGTGCGCCGCGCCCTCCACCTTCTCAACTCGTAAGTGCCATCTGCAGATGCCTCATTCCCCGGGTGAGCGGGGGCAGCGGCGGGCAGGGGCAGCGGTGACTGCCACCGTCGCCGGTCGCGGCACGTCACTGAGGAGCATCGGCTCCTGAGGTCTTGCGGTAGGTGAGGGTGAAGGCAATGTCGGAGGGCAGGTGCGAGCTGGACACGACGACCTTCACCGACATCCTCGCGCCCCCCGCCTCGGGTCGCATGATCTCGGTGCCCGACCCCCGGGGGCGCTGCAGGTGGCTGCGCAGGGCGCCGTCCTCCCACACCCTCGTCAGGGTGGCCGCGTCACCGTTCTCGGACACCCGGACGGGTTGGCCGTCCCATCCGCTGGCGATGCCCCGGTCGTCGTCCTTGCGCACCCTCACCTGGTGGTCGTGGACGGTGATGGTGTAGCCGGGAGGGATGGCGGTGGCCTCGCGGATCATGCGGCGGGCGATGAAGCGGACAAAGAAGGACATCTGTCGAACCGTCGCGTCGATGGCGTCCAGACGCGCCTGGCGCTCGTCGTCTCCGCCGGCATACACCCAGTGCCCCTCCAGCCTCTGCAGCCCGGCGGGCAGTTGGGGAGCGGACGCCGCCGCCGGGCACAGGGCGAGGAAAACCGCAGCCACCAGCAGCAACCAGGTGCGCCGTGCAGGCATCTCATCGACTGTAGCGACTCCGGCGGCGGGGTCCATCGGGCCGCTTCCAGGGTCGAGCCCGGGCTTCGCCGGTGGTCCCGGCCTGGACATCCTCCAGTGCCGCCGGGCGCGGCGCCGAGCGGCTCCGCACCGCACCGGAGGGAGGAGCCCGACCGGAAGCGCCTCCCCAGGGAGCGCAGGTCGGAGGAGCTCTGCGTGCCCGATTCTCGATCCGCCCGCGCGCCGACCGGAGGGCGCACTCCTCCCTCCCCGCGCCCACGACACCCGCGCGGCTCGGGCCGGGGGCGGTACGGCGGCATGTATACTTCCCGGGGAGCGTCGGAAGGCGGCGAGGCCCCCAGCAGCTCGGTCCGGGCATCAGACGTCGGCTCGTCGTGCCGCCTTTCGGGCGCAGCGTGCGCCGCCGACACGGATCGAGCCCCCCGGCGAGGAGATCCTGTGATGGCGGCACCCAGCGGCAGCAGAACGCGGCGCATCCCCCCGCACCTGTGGCTGCGCCTCGGGTTCTTCGCCGCCCTCCTCGGCGCCGGCCTGGTGCTCGCACGCTTCACTCCCCTGGGTACCCTGCTCGACGAGCAGACCCTGATGACGGTCCTCGGGGACCTGCGCGGCCTGTGGTGGTCGCCGCTCCTGCTCGTGGGCCTGTACGTGGTGCTCGCCCCCCTCGGCCTGCCCATGGCCCCCCTCCTGGTGGGCGGGGCGGTGTTCGGCGCCGTGCGAGGCTCTGTGTACAACACGGTCGGGTTGCTCCTGGGGGCAGCCCTCAGCTACCTCCTGGCCCGGGCCCTCGGCCGCGACTTCGTCACCCGGGTGACCGGGGACCGTCTGCGCCGGGCCGAGAGAGCGCTCGAGCGGCACGGGTTCTGGCCCCTGGTGCAGACCCGATTCCTGCCCCTGCCCTTCCCCGTCGTGAACTTCGGCGCCGCCCTCGCGGGGGTGGAGGTGGGCCGGTTCGTGGCCGCGAGCTTCCTCGGCCTGGTGCCGTCGACGGTCATCCACACCACCTTCATCTCGACTCTGATGGCCACCCACGGGTCGCAGCGCGCCCTGGTCGGCGCCGGGTACGCGGCGGCGTTCATCCTCTTCAACGCCCTCCTCGGCGGCTGGTGGTTCACCGCCGGCCGCCGCCGCCGCCGCGACCGGGAGCCGCTGGTGCGCCCCGCCACCACCGGCGGGACGGCGCCCGTGGCGACCAAGTCGGGCCGCGCCTCCCCATGACGTGGGTGCTGCTCCTGGCGGTGTGGACCGCTCTCGGGGCCGCGTGGTGGATCGCTGCCGCAATCCTGGTGTGGACCGCGGAGGAACGGGGCCCCGCCCCGGGCCCTCTGGACGAGCGGCGAATCAGCATCTTCAAGGCCCTGCCGAGTCCCCTCGGCGAGCGCGAGCTCGCCCTGCTGGAGCGCGGTCTGGCGTCCTTCGCGGCCGACCTGGATGGGGGCTCCGAGCTGCTCGTCGGGTGTCACGCGCGGGACGAGGAGGCCGTCGGCCGTCTGCTCCAGCGCCTCCGGCGAGCCCACCCGGAGGCGCGAATCGTGCTGGTGAGCCATCCGGATCCTCATGGGCGTCACGCCAACCCCAAGGTCTCCTGGATGCGGATCCTCGCCCAACGGGCCACGGGTGAGCTCTGGTTCTGGAGCGATGCCGACATCCAGGCCCCACCGGGCACTGTGCGCTCCCTCAGAGAGGACTTCGCCCGCCTCGGCGTGCCCTTTCTCACCTCCCCCTACCTGATCCGGAGTGCGACAGGTGCAGCCGCCGTGCTGGACACGCTGTTCGTGAACCTGGAGTTCTATCCGGGGGCGGTCCTGCTCGACCGTCTCAAGAGGATCCGGTTCGGGTTCGGATCCGGAATGCTGTTCGAGGCCGAGCGGTTCCACCGACGTGTGGACTGGGAGTACCTCGGAAGCTGTCTGGCGGACGACTTCCACCTGGGCCGGCTCCTCGGACCCGCCCGTCTTGGCACCATGCGACTGACGACGGTGCCGGCCGCGGAGGGCTGGCGTGACGCCATCCTCCATTACCTGAGATGGCAGAAGACCATCCGCTGGTGTCGGCCTCAGGCATTCGCGGGCCAGCTCGCCGTGCTCCCGCTGCTCGGCTGGCTGACCTTGCTGGCGCTCGAGCCCGGACGAGGCCTGCCATGGCTCGGCGCGCTCGCGGTCCTGACCCTGGACATCGGAGCGGCGCTGCTCATCTGCCGTCGCCTGCGCTGCCCACTCCCGCTGCGGCGCCTCCCCGCCGTGCCACTCTGGAGCATCGTGAGGTCCCTCACGTGGATCGCCTGCTGGCTCCCCTGGCCCATCATGTGGCGGGGCCGCTCCTGGTGGGCCCCGCGCCAGGCCGCCCCCGCGGCGACGACACCCGTCGACGAGGTGCGCCCCGATCTTCACCGGGGTTCGAGATGATGGGGCCCCGGCGACCCACCATCCTGCCCCGATCCCCGCGCCGGGGACTGGCCCGCTGGTTGGGAGTACCGATCGCGGTGGGGATCCTCGGCGGGTGCGCGAGCTTGTTGCACGTGCCGGCCGTGGACCTGTCGGCGCCCGGCTGGACGGTGTGGACCGGCCAGGCGCTGTGGACGAGAGGAACGGACCAACCCGCCATCGCCGGCGAGGTGATCATCGCCCGTCGCGGCGACGGGGAGGTCATGGTGAGCCTCTCCAAGCCCCCGGTCCCCATCTTCACGGCGCGCCTGGCCGACGACGTGTGGAGGATCGACCTCGTGCAGGGTGGTCATGCCTACGCGGGCTGCGGCAAGCCTCCGAAACGCTTCGTGTGGTTCTGGCTGCCGGAGATCATCGGCGGCGGTGCGCCGCCCGGACGCTGGACGGCGACCCATCCCGGGCAGGACACGTGGCTCCTCTCCAACCCCAGGTCCGGTGAGCGCATCCGGTTGGTGCTGGACCCATGAGACGCTGGGCGGTCGGCGTCGGCGTCCTGACGGCGGTCCTCATCGTGGTTGCCATGGCTCGTCTGAGCCTCAACGCCGACGTCTTCGATCTGCTGCCCACGGGCTCGCGGATGGTGGAGGGCCTGCGCCTCTACCAGGGCCACTTCGGCGCGACCCGCGACCTCATCGTCAGCGTGCACTCGTCCAGCTCCGATCTCACCGACAGGGCGGTGGAGTCCCTCGCCACGGACCTCGCCTCCTCGGGGCTCACCTCCCAGGTCTTCTGGCGCGACCCGTTCCACGACCCCGAGGACCTCGGGGAGCTGGTGGCCTACCTCTGGTTCAATCAGCCCCCCGCGGACTTCGCCCACCTGGCGGAGCGCTTTCGGGACGGCAACCTCGAGCGGGTGCTCGAGGAGACCCTGGACCAGATGACGACCTCCATGCGGCCGGACGTGGTGGGGCGCCTGGCCCGGGACCCCTACCGCCTGCTGGACGTGGTGGACCGCATCTCCTCGCAGATTTCCTCGGGCCTTGCGGGCAACCCCTTCGCGTCGGCGGACGGCCGCTTCCGCATTCTGATGGTGGAGCCGCCGGTCCGAGACACCAGCTTCTGGGTGCAGCGGGCGTGGGTGCGACAGGTCACGGCCTTCACCACCCGCTGGCACCGGGGCTTCGCCTCCGAGGACCCGATCACCATCGGCATCACCGGCAACCCGGCCTTCGTGTCCGAGCTCGGCACCGGCCTCCTCAACGACATCGTCCAGTCCGCCATCGGCACGCTGCTCCTGGTGGCCGGCCTGTTCTGGCTCGCCCACCGGCGCTGGGTGCCCCTGCTGTGGCTGGTGGCCCTCCTGATCCTCATCATGAGCGCGACGGTGGTGATCGGCGAGGCCGTGCTCGGCACCATCCAGACGGTGAGCCTCGGCTTCGCGGCGATCCTGGCCGGCCTGGCCGCGGACTACGGCCTCATCCTCTACCAGGAGCTGGTGGTGCATCCCCATCGTGGGGTGGGCGACCATCGACGAGAGGTGGCGCCCAGCATCTTCTGGTCGGCCATCACGACGGCGGTGGCCTTCTTCCTCATCGGCCGCAGCAGCCTCCCCGGCCTCACCCAGCTCGGGGTGCTGGTGGGCGCCGGCATCCTCATCGCGGCGGCGACCATGCTGGTGGCCTACCTGCCCCCCCTGCTCTCGGTCCGTCCCTCCCCGGGGGACACGCCACCACCGGCGGCCTCCGCCCCCACCGGCCCCCCATCCCGCCAGCCCTGGCCCGGCCATCCCGCGGCATGGCTGATCACCCTCGTGGCGGTGGCGGCTGCGGCCGGGGTGCTGTCTCAGAAGCGCCCCCACCTGGACGTGAGCACCCAGGAGCTGGGGCCGAAGGGGGGACGGGCGAGGGCGGCGATGGCCGTGCTCGAGAAGGAGATCGGAGGCTACGGCGACGCCATGTGGCTCGTCGTCCCGGGCCGCGATGATCGCGACGTGGCGACGCGCCTGGCGGACGCCAGGAAGACGCTCCACGACGCCGTCGACGCCGGGCTTCTCTCCGGGTTCGACCTGCCCGACGTGTTGTGGCCGCACCCGACCCGGCAGCAGGAGAACCGCGACACCGCGCGCTGGCTCTCCGGCCGCCTGCAGGCCGCCCGCGCGGCGGCTCTGGCGGCGGGCTTCAGCCCCAAGGCCCTCACCATCACCGACAGCGCACTCCGCGACTGGGGTCGCTTCGCAGCCGACGAGGGTGTGGCGTGGCCCCGCCGTCCCGGGGTGCGCTGGCTGTTCGACCAGTTCGCCGCCCGGGAGCCGGGGCGTGTCCTGGCCCTGGGTCGCGTCCGGGCCGCCGACGGCGCCAGCCGCACCCGGCTCTTCGCCCTCGCCGACAACCTGGCCTCCACGAGCGACGCCTATCTCTTCAGCTGGCCCCTCCTGAGCACCTCCCTGCTGAAGATCGTGCGCGCCGACGTGGGCCGGGTGCTGATCCCCATGGGGATCGCCCTGCTGGTGCTGCTGGCCCTCACCTTCCGTCGTCCCGGCGAGATCGTCCTCAGCGTCTTCACACTGCTCCTCAGCCTGGCCGTCCTGATGGCGGTGATGGCGGTGACCGGGATGTCCTGGAACCTGATGAACGTCATCGTGCTGCCGCTGCTCTTCGGGGCCGGCGTGGACTACAGCATCCACACCCAGCTCGCCCTCAAGCGGACCGGTGCCGACACGGTGCTTGTGCGCCGCTCCGTAGGCCGGGCGATCCTGCTGTGCGGGGCGTCCACCGCCTGCGCCTTCGGCACCCTGGCCTTCGCCTCCAACGCCGGCCTGGCCAGCCTCGGCCGGGTGTGCGTCACCGGTGTCGTCATCGTGACCCTGATCTCCGTCTTCCTCCTCCCGGTGTGGTGGCACGCTTTTCACTCCGGTCGCTACCGCACGCCCCCAAGGAGCACCCCATGAGTCGGTCTCGAACCGCCTGTTCGCAACGCTCGCGCGTCCGTCGCGCGGCGGTGATGGCCCTCTGTATCGGCGCCCTCTGCGCCGTGGCGACGCCGGCCCGCGCCGCAGCAACCCAGGACGATCCCGGCGCCGCCGCCCTCGACGCCTGGCTCCACCACCAGGCGGAGATCAAGAGCTGGTCGGCGGACGTCACCCAGGTCCGTCAGCTCGAGGGCCTGGTCCGCCCTCTCGAGGCCACGGGCAAGGTCTGGTTCGAGCAGCCCAACCGCTTCCGGTGGCAGCTCGGCGACCCGCCCCGCACCATCGCCGTCCGCAACGACGACGAGCTCGACGTCGCCTACCCACGCCTGCACCAGCTCGAGAAGTACACCTTCTCGGAGAAGATCTCCGCGTCGTGGCGCCAGGTCCTGGCCCTCCTGGACGTCGGCTTCCCCTCCGACCCGGAGGCGTTCCACGCCCAGTACGAGCTGCAGTCGGCACAGGAGACCGATGGGGTATGGTCCTTCCATCTTGCCCCGCGGGCCGAGACCGCGCTGCAGCTCATCAAGGCGGTGGACATCGACGTCGACGCCTCCTCGAATCGGCTCCTGGGCACCGCACTGGAGTTCCCCGACGGCTCCACCATGCGCAACCAGTTCTCCCACATCGTCGTCAACCCCACCCTCGACCCGTCCCTGTTCCACATCCAGGTGGGCCCCGACTGGCAGGTCGTGAAGCCCCTCGAGGGGAAGTAGCACTTAACCCCCTGCGGCAGTGAACGGCGGCAGTGAACGGCGATCCGCTCACGAACGACAGCGCCCTTCGCGTCTTTGCGTTCTGTCCTCATCCGGGGCGGGCGGGGGCTCTGCGCCTTTGTGTTACTCCTCTCTGTCGGCGAGCTCGAGCAGGCACCGACTGTCGGAGTCCTCCCCGAGCCGCCGGGGGTGGAACATGAACTCATGCAGGCCGTCGCCGAGGCCGGGCAGTGCCCGGCGCACCTCGTCCGCGTCCATGGCGAACGTACGGTCGATGCCCCACAGCGTGGTGCTGGCGCGCACCCGCATGCGCCGCCGCGCGGGCGCCTGCAGCCACCGGTCCAGCAGGCCGTAGAAGGGGGCCGCGGGGGTCGGCCCGAAGAAGCGGGGCCTTCCCCAGCGCAGCCAGCCCGCGAAGCCGTCCCCCAGAAGATCCAGGAGCGGTCGGCGGACCATGGGGTGGACGTGGAGGTGGTGGTGGGCGTTGACGAAGCGGCACTCCAGTCCGGTCTCGCGGAAGGCCCGCCACTGCTGCTCCATCTCGGCCAGGGCGAGCCGGCGCGCCGACGGCACCAGACCGATGGCGAAGCCCGCCCGGGCCGGCGAGCTCCCCCAGGGCCACGTCGGCCGGGTGCAGGGGCGGCTGTCGGTCAGGTGGAGGTGCCAGCCCACCATCAGCCCCACGTGCTCCCGGGCCAGGCGCACGGCCTCCTCCGTCCCGTTCTGGCCCATCATCAGCGCGGCGCCGTCCAGGGCGCCCCGCAGATGCGCATCCACGATGGCCTCGTTGACCTGGCGGTCGAGGCCGAAGTCGTCCGCGATGAAGAGGATCTCGGTCGCCATGCTCCGCCCGCGGTCGCCGGGGGGACGCCGCAGCGGCCACTGTACGGGATGCCGGCCGACCCGTCCACGGCCGGACGGGAGCATTTGACGGCCCGCCACGGGCCATGCACACTACAGCCCGATCGAGGATCGAGCCCGGGATCGTGGCGGGGGGGGGACGATGTCCTGGCCTGCCGCGCGCCACGATCCACCCGGAAGAAGGCCGGATGCGTCGGTTGATTCACGCCCTGGACCGGATGCTGCGCCGCCGGTTGCAGCTCGAGGAGGTCTGCGACGACCCCCGCTGCATGTTCCGTATGCGCCGCATCGCCGCCCCCCAGGATCTGGATCTGGACGGCAGCAGCGTGCCGGCGGGCGCGCCCGTCGTGGAGCTGCATTTCTGGAACGAGCACTTCCCCCCGGTGCCGGAGGGCGGTCCGAGCCTGCGCTGGGGGCTGGAGGGGCGCAAGCGGGTCGACTTCTCCTGCGCCGCCCTGGCCCACCGGCTGACGAGCGACTCCCGCTTGACCGGCGTCCGCGCCCTCGGTGGGACCACGCCCCTGTTCGCCGTCGGCGACGGCTCCACCTGGGAGCGCCTGTTCAAGCGGCTCGGCTTCCGTCTCTCCCCCCATCCCGAAGGACCCGGGGAGTTCTGGCAGCGGCTCTACGCGTGGCTCATCATGTGGGGGTTCAACGTCGGCGCCAGCGGTCCCGGCCGCCTGCGGAACGTCCGGCGCACCGACTTCTGGATCTCCACCGAGGACTTCGTCGAGCGCCACGGCTCGGGCGACGGACGCCCCGCGGCGCCTGCCGCCCGCGGCTGAGGCGCCACCGGACCGGTCGCCGCCATGATCGCGAGCCTGCGCAACCTCCTCCGCTTCACCGTCCACTGGTTGGCCGCCTTCCGCTGGTCTCCCCGGCGGGTGGTCATCATCGCGGCCTTCCTGGTGGGCTTCCCCATCCTGGAGCTCCTGATCTGGAGCGGGCTCCTCGCCGACGAGGTGCTCTACCCCGGCTATCGCCGCCGCAAGGTGCGCGGCCCCCTCTTCATCGTCGGCAACTTCCGCAGCGGCACCACCTTCCTGCACCGCCTCCTGTCCATGGACTCGGGGCAGTTCACCACCATGGAGATGTGGGAGATCCTCTTCACCCCGTCCATCGTGGGGCGGCGGATCGTGGGCGCCATGGGCAGGCTGGACGCCATGCTCGGCCGCCCCCTGGGCCGGCTGCGCTCCCGGGTGGAGCGCCGGTGGCAGCGCCAGAACGTGATGCACAAGGTGTCCCTGCGCGAGCCCGAGGAGGACGACTACCTCCTCCTCCACATCTGGTCGGCCCTGACCACGGGCCTGTCGGCGGGCCTGTTGGATGAGGCCGCACCCTACGTGCGCTTCGACGGCGCGCTGCCGGCGCGGGAGCGGCGCCGGATCATGGCGTTCTACCGTCGCTGCCTGCAGCGCCATCTCCACGCCCGCGGAGGCGACCGCTACCTGGCCAAGAACCCTGCCCTCACCCCGAAGCTGGTGACCCTGCTGAAGGCGTTCCCGGACGCGAAGGTCATCAATCTCGTCCGCACGCCCCTCGAGGCGGTGCCCTCGTTCGTGAGCATGATGGAGTTCTCGTGGCGGGTGGTGGGGGCGCCCTCCGAAGGCCCGGCGCTCGGCGACTTCATCCTCGACATGGCGGGACACTGGTACCGCCACCCCACGGAGGTCCTCGCCGATCTCCCCGAGGAACAGCACATCACCATCCGCTACGACGACCTGGTGGGCGATCCCGATTCCGTCGTCCGCGCCATCTACGAGCGCTTCGGCTTCGAGATCTCCCCCGACTTCGCCGCGGTGCTCCACGCCGAGTCGGAGCGGTCCCGGGACTTCAACAGCCGCCACGCCTACGACGCCACCGACCTCGGTCTGCCACCTGAGCGCATTGCCGGCGAGCTCGACGACGTCTTCGCCAAGTTCGGCTTCGCGAGGCCCGCTGCCG
This sequence comes from uncultured Holophagae bacterium, assembly GCA_963844865.1. Taxonomy (GTDB): domain Bacteria; phylum Acidobacteriota; class Thermoanaerobaculia; order Thermoanaerobaculales; family Sulfomarinibacteraceae; genus CAWJPY01. The sequence continues at coordinate 54,826 of CAWJPY010000013.1, read as the reverse complement.
GGCCGGAACGGACGGCAGCCGACCGGCGGCCCATCACCGAACCCGGAGCGGCCGCGGCAGCGGTCCCCACGACGCCTTCCACGGGCGCCCCGCGGGGCTGATCCAGGGGGGAGGAGGCAGGAAACGATACATCGTCGCAAGCTTGTGCAAGATTTCACATTCGGCTATCATCCTCGGGACCGGTCCAGCGAAGGGAGGGCGCATGGGCGGCGAGGCCACGGCAACCCCTGAGATCGAGATCTCCAGCTACATCCAGAGTCCCATCAGCGAGGAGCGGCGGGCGGTGCTCGCCCGCATCGCCGAGCTGTCGGGAGAGAACGTCACGAAGTGCATGCAGTGCGGCACCTGCAGCGCCGTCTGCCCGATGATCGACGCCATGAGGTTCACCACCCGCCAGGGCATGCACTACCTGCAGTTCGGGCGCGTCGAGGAGGTCCTCGACGCCCGCATCGGCGAGTACTGCGCCTCCTGCCACACCTGCCAGGTGCGCTGCCCCCGGGGCATCGAGGTCCCGCGGGTGTTCGAGGCGGTGCGTCTGCTCGCTCTCCGCGCCAACAAGGACCTCATCGTGCTCCGAGAGGTCCCGAAGGAGACCCTGGCCGAGGCGCCCCAGATCGCCTTCGTCAGCACGTTCCGCAAGCTCACGGCGTGAGGTGGTCATGAAGCTCGCCTACTACCCCGGTTGCACGTTGAAGACGAAGGCCGCCAACCTGGAGCGCGCCGCCCTGACCGCGCTGGAGGTCCTCGGCGTCGAGGTCACAGAGCTCGAGCGCTGGAACTGCTGCGGCGCGGTGTTCTCCCTGGCCGACGACGACCTCATCCACCAGGTGGCGCCGCTGCGCAACCTCATCCGCGTCCAGCAGGCCGGCTGCGACACCGTGGTCACCCTCTGCTCGCAGTGCTACAACACCCTGGCCCGGGCCAACGCCCTGGTGCGCGAGGACGCTTCCAAGCTGGAGACCCTCAACGCCTTCATGGACACGGAGCCCGACTACGACGGCTCGGTGGAGGTGCTCCACTACCTGACCCTGCTGCGCGACCAGGTGGGCTGGGAGAAGCTGGCGGCCAAGGTGGTGAGGCCCCTGGACGGCCTCAGGGTGGCCCCCTTCTACGGCTGCACCCTGGTGCGCCCCACCGAGGTCTCCATCGACCCCCTGGGCGAGGGTGTTCTGGAGGGGTTCCTGCGCGCCCTGGGAGCGGAGCCGGTGCCGTCCGCCGCCGCCACCGAGTGCTGCGGCGCCTACCAGATGCTCGCCCACCCCGAGGAGGGCCTGCGCCGCGCCGGACAGGTGATCGCCGCGGTCAACAGCGCGGGGGCCGAGGTGATCGCGCTGAGCTGCCCCCTGTGCGAGTACAACCTGGGCACCCGCCAGCCGGACGTGCTGGCGCAGGACGAGGCCCTCGAGGCCGTGCCCACCCTCTACTTCACCCAGCTCCTGGGCATCGCCCTGGGCCTGGAGCCCGACACCCTGCGCCTGGACCTGTCGGGCGAGCCCACCCGCGCCCTGCTCGAAGCGAAGCATCTCCTGGCCGCGTCGGCCTGAGGGAGGAAGGAAGACATGGCGACAGCAACCAAGCCGGAGATCGAGGCTGAGACCATCCCCGTCTACATCATGGGCAAGCGCTACGAGGTGCCCGAGACGCTCACCATCATGAAGGCGATGGAGTACGCGGGCTACCAGTTCATCCGCGGCTGCGGCTGCCGGGGTGGCGTCTGCGGCGCCTGCGCCACGGTCTACCGCAAGGCCGGGTGACTACAAGATCTACACCGGCCTCGCCTGCCAGACGGTGGTCGAGCCGGACATGTACCTGGCCCAGCTCCCCTTCTACCCGGCCAACCGCGCCGGCCTACGACTTCGAGGCCGTCGAGGCGACGCCGGAGACCATCTACCAGCTCTACCCCGAGCTGTTCCGCTGCGTGGCGTGCAACGCCTGCACCAAGGTCTGCCCCATGGACGTCGAGGTGCTGGACTACGTCTCCGCGCTCAAGCGCGGCGACATCGAGGCGGCCGCGCAGATCTCCTTCGACTGCATCCAGTGCGGCCTGTGCGCGAGCCGCTGCATGGGCGAGATGGCCGCAGTACCACATCGCCCAGCTCGCCCGCCGGCTGTACGGCCGGCAAGCTGGCCCCGAAGGCCGAGCACCTCGACGAGATGGTGCGCCACGATCGAGGGCGGCGCCTTCGCTCGACTGCTGGCAGGAGCTCAAGGCGGCCTCCGAGAACGAGCTCAAGAAGCTCTACACCGAGCGCGAGATGGAGCCGGCCATGGCGGAGGAGGGTTGGAAGCCGTCCTCGTCCGTGGGCCTGGCGTGAGAGGTGCAAGATGCCGTACACCCCTGAACTGAAGGAGCTCATCAAGAAGGTCGAGGCCACCCGGCCGGAGCGGGTCGAGCGCAAGAAGCGCGGCGAGGAGGTCCCCTTCCTGGGCCTGGACGAGCGCAAGGAGCGGCTCGAGTTCCACCCCGACTTCAAGGAGGAGGGGCGGCGGGAGCTCAAGGTCGGGCCGTCGCAAGGGCTACGCCATCGCCCACGAGATCGCCGACCTGCTCGAGGCCACGAGCCGGGTCGACCCCGCGAAGGTCGATCTTTCCCAGCCGGCCTATGACACCGACGTGCTCGTCATCGGCGGCGGCGGCGCCGGCACCTCGGCCGCCATCCTGGCCGCCGCAGCAGGGCGCCAAGGTCATCATGGCCACCAAGCTGCGCCACGGCGACGCCAACACCATGATGGCCGAGGGCGGCATCCAGGCCGCGTCCAAGGGCGACAAGGACTCCCCCTACTTCCACTACCTCGACGTCATGGGCGGCGGCCACTTCACCAACGTGCCCGACCTCGTGGAGACCCTGGTGACGCAAGGCGCCCGACGCGATCCACTGGCTCGAGCACCTCGGGGTGCAACTTCTCCAAGGATCCCGACGGCACGGCTCAAGACCATCCACGGCGGCGGCACCTCGCGCAAGCGCATGCACTTCGCCGCCGACATCACCGGCGCCGAGATCATGCGCACCATCCGCGACGAGGCCCGCAACCGGCCGACTCGATCAAGGTGCTCGAGTTCTCGCCGGCGGTGGAGCTGGTGCTCGACGAGCAACGGGCACTGCGCGGGCGCCGTGCTCTACAACATGGAGACCGAGGAGTACTTCGTGGTGCAGGCCAAGGCGGTGGTCATGGCCACCGGCGGCTGCGGCCGGCTGCACATCCAGGGCTTCATGACCACCAACCACTACGGCGCCACGGCCGACGGCATCGTCCTCGGCTACCGCGCCGGCGTGCCGGTGTCCTTCCTGCACACCGTCCAGTACCACCCCACCGGCGTCGTCTTCCCCGAGCAGGCCGAGGGCATCCTCATCACCGAGAAGTTCCGCGGCTCCGGCGCCAACCTGGTCAACATCGACGGCGAGCAGTTCGTCAACGAGCGCGAGCCGCGCGACGTGGAGGCGGCCTCGATCATCAAGGAGTGCGTGCACGACGGCAAGGGCGTGCCCACCCCCACCGGCCGTCTCGGCGTCTGGCTCGACTCCCCGATGATCGAGATGCTCTCCGGCGAGGGCACCGTCCGACGCGAGTTCCCCGGGCAAGTACATCCTGTTCAAGCGCTTACGACATCGACATCACCAAGGAGCCGATGCTCATCTACCCGACGCTCCACTACCAGAACGGCGGCCTGGAGTTCGAAAACACCGGCACGACCTGCGTCCCCGGGCTGTTCGTGGCCGGCGAGGTCGGCGGCGGCATCCACGGCGCCAACCGGCTCATGGGCAACTCCCTGCTCGACATCATCGTCTTCGGCCGCATCGCCGGCACCTCCGCCGCGGATTACATCGCCGGGGGCGTCCAGCAGGGCGCGCTGACCCTCGAGCACGTGGCGAAGTACAACGCCGAGGCCGCCTTGGTGGCCGACGGCCGGGTCGCACCGGCCCTCATCCCGCTGTACACGGACGAACGCGTCCGCGAGCGCCAGCTCACCGCCCACTACGTCGGCAACGTCCGGTAGCGCCAACGGACCGGATCCCCTGGCGAGCCATCGCGGCGGGGCCTCGGCCCCGCCGCTTCTGTGTCACGGCGTCCCCGGACAGCGGCAGCCGTCATGAGCCGCGTCAGTGCCAGCGGCAGCGGCAGTAGCAGCCTCAGCTTCAGCGGCAGCCGTCAGCCACCGCGAGCAGGTGCAGCGCCGGCGGCCGCGTGCGACGGGAGATCCCCGCCCACCTCGTGTCACAACCATTCGGCACCGCCCGGACCGGGCGGAACGATGCTCCCATTGACACACCGTTGTTCTGTCATGGTGAGCGAGGAACTCGCCGTCGCGGCGAGCCACGAGTCGAACCATCCCCCTCCAGATCGCCGGAGGCGCGAACGCATACCCCGCCGCCGCTGCTCGCCGCCTCCACGTCGTGCGGGCCGAGGGGCCGGGCCTCGTCAGCCGGCCGGCGATGCGCTCAGATCGCGGAGGAACACGGCCACCGCGTCGCCAACGACCTCGGGCCGCTCGAGCGTGGGTGTATGTCCTGCCCCGGACACCACCTTGAGGCGGCCCCTGGGCAGGGCGGCGGCGAGGGCCTGGGCCTCCCCCACCGTCATGACCTGGTCCTCCGAGCCCACGATGACCAGGGCCGGCTGGTCGAGCTCGGCGAGCAGCCTGGTGCTGTCGGGACGCGCGATCATGCCCTCCAGGCACCCCACCAGGACGTGGTCGGGAATGGCCTCCGCCGTCGCCCGCAGAGCCTGGACCACGGCCGGCTGCCGCTCACGGGTGGAGGGCCCCACCAGCGCCTCCAGGAGTGTGCCCAGCACCTCCTGCCTCCGGCCGTCACGGATGGCCGCGATGGTCTGCCGCCGCCGCTCCACCCCCTCCGGAGAGTCGGCGGTGGCTCGGGTGTCGATGAGCAGCAGGCCGGCCAGCCGACGCGGGTCGCGGGCCGCCACCCGGAAGGCCACGTAGCCGCCCATGGAGTGGCCTCCGAGCACGAACCGCTCCAGCTCGAGGTGGTCCGCGACCCTGAGCACGTCCTCGGCCAGATCGTCCATCCCATAGTCGCCGTCGGGCGCGTCCGAGGCGCCGAAGCCGCGCAGGTCCATGGTCACAAGCCGGCCCGCCTGCTCCAGGATGGGCCGCAGCGGCGCGAAGATCTCCGAGGACAGGGGGAAGCCGTGCAGGAGCAGCAGGGGCAGCCCCTCGCCTCCGTCCTCGACCGCCACCTCGTAGCCACTCATAGGGACTCTCATCGTCGCCTCCGCTCGCCGTGGCCGCGCCCATCCCCCCGCGGGGAGCGGGTCGGCCCCGCATCCTCGAACAACCGGTGGATGGAGCTTCCTGTTTCGCGCCGGGGCGGGTTGAGGGCATCACCGGCAGGCGTCAACGGGGCAGGTCCGGGTCTTCCTACGCCACTCCCCCGGCGCTCGAGCCGGCCACGATCAGCTTCGCCGACCTGGAGCTGGTGGACGTGCACGAGGCGTTCGCCCCTGAGCATCCTTACGCCGCTTCGCGGCGGTGTCACATGGCATGACATACGACGTTCGGGGATGGCCGGCCGACCCCACCTCTCGTCATCCTGAGCGAGCAGAGGTCTCCCGGAGCGAGTCGAGGATCCCATCAGAGAACCAGCCACGTCCCACCGGAGACATCGAGGGAAGCTTCGTTGCTACACTCCTCAGGGTGACAGGAGTAAGGGCGTGTCATGAGGAGCGACGAGCCTCCGGCGCGCTGGCGGTGATCTGGGAGGGGCCGGCGGCCCGCCGGCGCGAGGCCGCAGAGCGGAAGGTCTTCTATCTGCCCCGCATCGACCGCCCCCGGCTGCCGAGCGTCACGAGGTGGGTCGAGGTGGCGAGGGTCCGCCTGCGGAGCGTCCGCCGGCTGCTTGACCTGCTGGCCGATCCGGAGGAGCTGATGCTGGCGGTGTAGCAGGTCTGGCGGGGAGTGCGAGCCGGCACGGTACGGTTGTGCTTGTCAGGACATCGAGCACAGCGCTCACGACAGCATGGCTGCCGTGGCGCACAGAAGATCGAGAATCCAAGTGAACCTCCTTGTGCTCTACCACGTGGCAGCGATCGTCGTCCTCGCGGCCCTCACCTTCCAGGTGGCGGCCAATCGTCGCCGCCTGCTGCGCCTCGGCGCTGCCGCGCCCCCCGCCTCCACACCCATGGTGTCGGTGCTGATCCCGGCCCGCAACGAGGCGGCCAGGATCCACGACAGCGTCCGGGCCTGGATCGCTCAGTCCTACCCCCGGTTCGAGGTCCTGGTCTACGACGATGAGTCCGTCGACGACACCGCCCGCCTCGCGCGAGCCGCAGGGGACGGCACGATCCAGGTGCTTACGGGCGCCCGTCTGCCGGTCGGGTGGCGCGGCAAGGCGCACGCCTGTCACAGGCTGCGCGACCAGGCCCGGGGGCAGGTGCTCATCTTCGCCGACGCCGACATCGTCCCCGAGCCCCGGACCCTCGCCGCGGCCCTGGGCACGCTCACCGACGCCGATGCCGGCGCCCTCTCCGCCCTCCCCCTGCACACGGGACGGGGGCTCCTCCTCCGCGCCCTGGCCTCGATCCAGAACTGGTCCGCCCTCACGTTCCTCCCCACCTGGGCCGCCCATACCTCGCTCCGGACCACCTTCGCGGCCCTCAACGGCCAGTTCATCGTCATCCGGACCCACGTGTACGACGACGTGGGCGGCTTCGCCGCGGTGCGCGGCTCGCTCGCCGAGGACACCGACCTCGGGCGCCTCCTGGTCGAGAGCGGTCACCGGGTGGTGTTGACGGACGGGTCGCGCCACCTCCGCTGCGAGCCGTACACCCGCCTGCGCCAGGCGTGGTCCGCGAACGTCCGCAACCTGGTGCCCATCTTCTTCGGCTCGGTGACCCTGCTGGCCGCATCGGTCCTCGGTCTCGGGGCCCTGTACCTGTTGCCCTTCTTCGCACTGGCTGGGGGGCTGGCCTCGCCCACCGAGCATCCGTGGCTGCTGCTCGGGCTCCCCGGGGTGGAGATCACCTGCGGCCTGCTCGGCCGGCGGCTCTGCGACAGCTTCTTCGGCTACCCCTGGCGGATCACCCTGCTCCACCCTCTGGCAGTGGCGGGTCTGCTGGCCATGGGCATCGGATCGATCATGAACCACCGCATGGGGCGGGCGGTTGCCTGGCGCGGTCGCAGCTATCGGCTCGGCGACGAGGCCGCCGGGACGGGGCCCTGAGGCAGGACGGTGAAGGCCACGGCCGTGCGGGGCCGTCCCTGGCGCTGGGTGCTCCTCGGCGTGGTGCTGGCCGCCGCGGGTATCGTGGCCTTCCTCCACCGTCACGACCTGGCGCACGCCATGAGCCTGGTGGTGAGTGTGAAACTGGGGTGGCTCCTCCTGGCGGTCGCCATCATCGCCGGCGTCTACGGGTGCCGGGCCCTCGTCTACGACGTCACGCTGCGCCTCCTCGGGTTCTCCCTGGGTCGTCTCTACCTGTGGCGCAGCGCGGTGGTCGCCACCACACTCCACCAGCTCATTCCCTCGGGGGGCGCCAGCGGGTACGCCTTCCTCACCTACGCCTTCCATGACCGCGGCGTGGGCGGTGGCGAGGCGTCGCTGACGGCGCTCATCGACACCCTCAGCAACGCCGCGTCGGTGGCACTGCTGGTGGTGATCACCCTCCCCTACCTCGGCCTCACCGGTCGCCTGAGCGGCGAGGAGCTGGCCGCGATCCTGATCCCCGGCGCCGTGGTCCTGCCGTTGGCGGGAGTGGTGTTCTGGCTGCAGGCCCGCCGTGATCGCCTCGTGCGGTTCCTGCTGGCGGCCAAGCGGCGCCTCGAGACAGCCCTCCGGCGGAGCTGGCCGGACCGGCCGCTCGTGGACTTCGTCGATCAGTACGTCGCCGGCAAGGCGGTCATCGCCCGGCGACCGATCGTCTTCGCGCTCCTGGTCGCCCTCCAGGTCGCCGCACTCGCCCTGGACTGCGCCGCGGTGTATGCGGTGTTTCTCGGTCTCGGTGAACGCCCGGACCCGTTCGTCGTGGCCATGGGTTTCGTGGTCGCTCTGGCCGGGCTGACGGTGATCGTCGTGCCGGGGGGCGGGGGCAGCGCGGAGGTCCTCATGAGCGCTTTCTTCGCCGCCTCGGGCATCCAGCTCGACGACGCGATCGCCGCCACGCTCCTGTACCGGCTGGTCTCCTTCTGGCTCCCCACCCTCTTCTCGCTGGCGGCGCTATGGCGGTGGTGGGGGCTGAGAGGGAAGCCCGCCGGCCGCGACACGAGCGCGTCGAAACCCGGCCGGGGTACCATCCGGGGGTGCGACCGCACACGCGCCCCCTAGGCTCGTTCCGCCGCCCCGGATTCTGGCTCACCATCGTGCTGGGCGCCCTCCTGACCGGTTGCGCCTTCGCGCCCCCCGTCGCCCACCAGGACGGTCTCGGACCGACGGCGCTGCATGCCGTGGCCGTGCACGCCGACGACGGCATGGTGTCGACCGGGTCGGCGGAGGCCTCCCTGGCCGGCGCCCGGATCCTGGAGGAGGGTGGCAACGCGGTGGACGCGGCGGTGGCGGTGGGCTTCGCCCTCGGCGCCGCCGACCCCGGCGGCTCCGGTCTGGGCGGCATGAGCTACCTCCTCATCCACCTCGCGGACGGGAGGGACGTCGCGGTGGACGGAACGGCCCCGGCGCCTTTCGCCGTGGATGGCGCCCGGCTGCGGGAGCTCGCCGCCACCGGCGAGGTCTCGGGCCTGGCGTGGAGCGCCGTTCCGACCACACCGGCGGCCCTCGTACACGCCCTCGAACGCTACGGCACCATGGATCTGCCGCAGGTCCTGGCCCCCGCCGTCGCCATCGCCGAGGGCGGGTTCCAGCTCACCGCCCATCACCTGACCTGGATCAGGGACTACCTCGAACCACTGCGGGCGTCGGAGTACCTCCGCTTCCTCGTTCTGCGGAACGGGCTCGACCCCCCCGGGGTGGGCGAACGCCTCTGCAACCCGGATCTGGCCGCGACCCTGCGTCTGCTCGCCTCCGATGGCGTGGAGGCCTTCTACCGCGGGCCCATCAGCCGCGCGATCGAGAACGACATGGTCCGCCGGGGCGGCTTCGTGCGCCGCGCCGACCTGGCCACGGTTCGGGTCCGCGACCTGGAGCCCGCGCGCACGGTCTACCGCGGCGTGGACGTGCTGTCCTTCCCCCCTCCCGGAGGAGGCGGCACGGTCGTCGAGACCCTCAACATCCTGTCCGCCTTTCCGTCGTCCCTGCTCGCCGGCAGCTCGGTGGAGCGCCTGCACGTGCTGCTGGAAGCGTTTCGCATCGCCCAGGCCGATGGTCGCCAGCTCGCTCCACCCCCGGACGCGTCCTTCAGCGCCCCGGCCCTGAGGTACCTCACCCGGGATTTCGGCCGCCGACGCGCGGCCCTGATCGTTCCCGCGAAGGTCCTCGACGTTTCCGAGCTGGAGACGCAGCCCGGCTTCCACAGCCTCGGCGACCACACCACCCACGCGTCCGTGGTGGACAGCCTCGGCAACGTGGTCGCCCTCACCCAGACCCTCGGTCGTCAGTACGGCGCCAAAGTCGCGACCGCAGGGCTGGGCTTCCCCTACAACAGCCTGTTGGAGAGCTTCGACCTCGATCATCCCGGCGGCCCGGCGGCGCCCCGCCCACGGGCCCTCTATCCCACGGACATGGCGCCCACCATCCTGCTCTCAGGCGGCACCCTCGTCGCGGCCCTGGGGAGCGCCGGCAGTGAGCGCGTGCCCGAGTGCGTGGTGCAGGTGATCTCCAACCTCGTGGACACCCGCCTGCCCCTCGCCGACGCCGTGACCGCACCCCGTGTCCTGTGGGGCGGAACGGAGCCCCACAAGGCTTACCTCGAGATCGCCCCGCCCTGGACGGAAGCCGACGCCGACGCCCTGGAGGCGATGGGGTACGCGGACATCTACCGGCTCCGCTTCCCGCCGCGCATGATCGACCTCACCTTCTTCGGCGGCACGAATACCGTGGCGCGCGACGCGGCGCGGGGTGGCTTTCTCGGGGTCGGCGACCCCCGCCGCCTCGGGGTGGCGGCGGGCCCCCGGGGCACCCCCTGATCCGGTGACGCCGCCGCCGGAAACGGATTCGTGTACAGTGGGCGGACGGATCGCGGCACCGACCGCGGGGAGCTGCACATCATGACCGTCTCGTACACCTGCCCCTACTGCCGAGGGGTGCTCAACCCGGGCGGTAAGGTCATCTTCGTCATCGAGCAGGGGACAGGCAGCGGGTTTCTGCTCCTCAGCCCCGACCTCGGGGACTACACGGTGCTGGCCGGCTCGGCATCGGTGGCGCCGGGAACGGTCTACACCCTCCGTTGCTCCGTGTGCCGTCGCGACCTCGTGTCGCCGGTGGACAGCCGGCTGGTGGAGATCCTGCGCCGGCAGGAGGACGGCTCGGAATCGAGGGTGATCTTCTCCCGTGTCGCCGGCGAGCACGCGACCTTCGTGTACGAGGCCGGCGAGCTGAGCAGCTACGGGGAGGACGTCGACACGTACTCCGGTCTCGACTTCTTGGGCGCGGGCAAGCACCGCTCCCCCGAGTCCCCCTGAGCCGCCGGCTCGCCAGCATCGCGCGGTCCGGAGCATGTCTCCCCGTCACTCCACGATCCGGCGCATCCTGCGCCGGACCCTCGTCGCCGTCGCTCTCACCGCGCTCGCCGCCGCCGGGGGTCTCGGGGCATACCTGGCGATCACCTGGCCCGACGTGGCGGCGCTGGCACGCAGGAACCCTGCCGACACGGCCTTCATCGCCGCGGCTCGGGAGCGCGGCGTCGTGGTCCGCTGGACCTGGGTGGGCTACGACGGGATTTCGGACGACCTGAAGCGGGCCGTGCTCGTGGCCGAGGACATCAACTTCTTCTCCCACCATGGCTTCGACACCGGCGAGCTGACCAACGCAGTCCGCGAGGCCCTGGAGGGCGATCGCCTGCGGGGCGCCTCCACCCTGACCCAGCAGCTGGCGAAGAACCTCTGGCTGTCCCCGTCACGGTCGCCCCTGCGCAAGCTCAAAGAGGCGATCCTCACGTGGCAGCTCGAGCGCCACCTGAGCAAGCGGCGGATCCTGGAGCTGTACCTCAACGTCGCCCAGTTCGGACCCCGCATTTTCGGTGCCGAGGCAGCGGCGCGATCCTACTTCGGGGAGAGGGCCGCCGAGCTCGACCAGGAGCAGGCCGCGGAGCTGGCGGCCTCGCTGCCCCGCCCGCGCACCTGGCACCCGGGTGTGGAGAGCCGCGGCTACCGTCGCTACGTGGCCCGGATCATGCGCCGGATGGAGCGCGCACAATGGCTGGAGCGGCTGCTCTGACCACCCGTACGGGCCGGTCGGCCGTCGGCGTGGGCCGGTCACCGCCACCCGTTGGACACGATCGACCGCGCCGCAGGGGCCCTGGCAACGACTCCGCGCCATCCCACCAGTCCAGACCATTCCTCAAGAGACCCTGGGGGAATCCCCTATCTATCGAGTGATCAGGCAGTAAGGGCCACAGTCCATGATAGACTTCGGCCCTCAGAGGAAAGGGTTGTCTCATCTCTGGAGACCACCTCCGAAGGCTCGAGAGATCGTGAACGGGGTGTCCGCCGCCGCTTCCGGCCGCCACGACCGCGACCGGGCGAGCCCGCCACGCTGCCAGCCGATGACGGGTGTGGTGGCAGGATTGCGTCTGCGCCCGCGCCGTACCGAACCAGGCAATGCCGAAGGGAGGCCCGTCCATGCTGTCCCGTGATCTCCGTCGAATCGTGCTGTTCACCCTCCTCGGCCTCCTGGCGGCTCTCCCGGCGACCTGGGCCGAGCACCCGGCCATCACCCTCCTCGACGAGAACGGGGACATCATCAACCCGTTGACCGGAGAGAACGCCTCCGCGGCCTTCTCCACGGAGCAGACCTGCGGCCTCTGCCACGAGTACGACACCATCACCCAGGGCTACCACTTCCAGATGGGCTGGAACGTCATCTCGGACGACTACGGCGTCAAGGAGGGCAGGCCCTGGAGCCTGTCCAACGCCTTCATGGGGCGGTGGTACCCCTACGCCTACCGGCAGCTCGCCAAGAAGCACAACGACACCGCCGACGAGATCGACCTCACGGTGTACGACTTCGTCGGCTTCTCCTCCCCCGGGCCGGGACAGCCGCCGTGCGGAGCCTGTCACCCCGGCGGCGGAGGCCTGGTGAAGGATCGGGACGGCCATCGCTACGACACCTACCTGGCCGAACACCCGGACCTGGCACAGGAGTTCGACGGCGACTACTACCAGAGCAAGTGGGTCGCGAGCGGCGTCGTCGAGGCGGACTGTCTGATCTGCCACCTCGCCAACTACAACTACGACAACCGCGTGGACCAGCTCACCCAGGGCAACTACCGATGGGCGGTCGTGGCGGGCTCGGGGATCGGCCTGGTCAACGGGGCCGTCTCCCGGGGAGACACCCCGAAGGTCCGTTATGAGACCCGGTTGTTCAACGTGGACGGCACCATCAGCCTCGAGATGTCCTGGCCTCCCCCCGACGACAACTGCATGTTCTGTCATGGCACCTCCGACGAGACCAAGCGTGGCTTCACCTGGAACGACATCTTCAACCCCGACGTCCACAACCAGCAGGGCATCAGCTGTGCGGCCTGCCACCCCGCACAGCTCGACCACCAGATCGCCAAGGGGCACGAACCCGAGTTCACCGGCGCCCCCAAGTACGACAACACCATGAAGACGTGCGCGGACTGTCACACGTCCGGCTACCTCGGAGCCCCCATCCCCCGCCACGTGGCCATCCGACCCTCGCACCTGGACAGCATCGCCTGTCAGAGCTGCCACATCCCGCAGAAGCACCGGGTCGCCGCCGAAGGGATCGACACCACCAGCGGCAAGATCGTCCTCTACTACAAACCCGCCGACGCCAAGAAGGCCGGTGAGCGCGGAACCTGGACGCCCAACTACCAGCGCGAGGGCTACAAGGTCATCTCACCGGTCAATCCGGTGCAGGCGGTGTACTGGGGCAACCGCACCCGGGACGGCATCGTCTGGCCCCTCTTCCTGAGGGAGGAGGCGGCAGCATGGCCTCTCTTCGCCGGTGACGTCGCCGACGACAACGGGGACGGGAAGAAGGAGGTCGACCGTCCCGAGGAGATCATCGCCGGGTTGAAGGCCCTCCGGAAGTCGCTCGAGGACAACGAGCGCTTCGACCAGGTCGAACCGGTGTACCTCAAGGCCGGAGTCGCCTGGGAGCTCGACGGAAGCGATCAGCTCATGCAGTCGTCACTGACCGGCACGCCCCTGGAGGGCGCCACCCAGGTGGACTTCTCCGTCGATCACAACGTGGCGCCCACCAGCATGGCCCTCGGCTCCACCGGCTGCCTGGAGTGCCACGCCGAGACCGCCTCGTTCTTCAAGGGCGCCCGCGTCGTCGACCTGTTCGGGGCCACCGGCGCGCCGGTGACGAGAGACAACGGCGCCTTCTTCGGCTGCAAACCGTGGTCGTTCTTCATCAACTCCATCCACCAGCGGATCATCGCCCCGTACATCGGGCCGAGCATCATGTTCGTGGTGTTCCTCATCGTCCTCCACTACCACAGCTACGGTCCCAAGCGGATCCCCTTCGATCCGTACTCCGACGAGATCAAGCGCTTCACCTTCTTCGAGCGGGCGGTCCATCTGATCCGCCTCCTCTCGTTCGTGATCCTCGCCGTCACCGGCCTCATCCTGGCCTTCAACCTCCGTCTCTGGCAGGAGCTGCTGGTGGGCCCCCCGAAACGCCTCCACGACATCCACGAGGCAGCGGGCTTCACCTTCATCCTGACCATGGCCCTCGGCATCGCCCTGTGGTTCCGGGACGCGCTGTTCGCGTCCTACGACAGGGAGTGGGTGCGCAAGCTGGGCGGCTACCTGGGCTACAAGGGGGAGGTCCCGGCCGGCCGCTTCAACGCCGGTCAGAAGATGTTCTACTGGTACACGGCCATCTTCGGCGCCGTCATGTCCATCTCCGGCGTCATTCTCGTGTTCCGGGACCACTTCGGGCTCCCCGTCATCTGCACCACCTCCACCTTCCACAACCTGGTCGGGTTCTTCCTCATCGCCGGGGTTCTCGCCCACGCCTACCTGGGCACCGTGGCCAACCCCGGCACCTGGCGGGTGCTGGTGGACGGCACGGTGACCAAGGAGTGGGCGCGCCACCACCACCCCAACTGGTACCGCGCCCTCCTGCGGCAGGGAGTGATCCAGCCCGAGGAGGAGGAGGCCCGGCGGGTGCAGGGTGACGACGGTAGGGAGCGGCCCGACAGGAGGACCTGACGGGCCACGGGACCTGCGCGGCCACCTTCCTCGTGCTCCGGGCCGAGATGTCGACCCGCACAGCTGCATCATCTTCGCGATTCGTGCGTACCTCCTGAAGCGGGCGACGGCCGGACAGGGCCGGGTTAGAATCGCCCGCTGAGGGGGTGACCATGGGTGGCTATCGATCCATTGGGTTGCGCATCGAGGTCGACCGGCGCGGCTTCCTTCGGGGGCTCGCGACGTGCTCGATGGTGGCGGGGGGCGCGGTGCTCGGCGTTCCTCCGGTCTGGGCCGCGGGGGACGCCGCCGTCCAGGGCGAGGTGGAGACCAATCTCGACCAGTTCATGAAGGTCCCCCGGGCCGCCGGCGCCATCCCCGGACCGTTCCCGGGGCGGGTCGTGCAGGTCCAGGATCCCAAGGCGGTTCAGGACGACCGGATCGACGCCGCGGTGGTCCGGGAGATGTTCACGCAGGGCCTCACCCGGCTCACCGGCCGCGGCCCCAAGGAGAGCTTCAACCTCCTGGTCGGCGCCGAGGAGGTGGTGGGCCTCAAGGTCAACCCGGTCGGCCCGCCGCTCATCAACACTCGGCACGAGCTGGTGGAGGCGGTGATCCGCTGGTTGGTGGACAGCGGCCTGCCCAAGGGCAACATCGTCATCTGGGACCGCTTCGACACCATGCTCACCGATGCCGGGTTCACCGCGGCGCGCTATCCAGGGGTGCGCATCGAAGCGCTGCAGACCATGGACGAGAAGGGCACCGGGTGGCGACGACCCGACGGCCATCACGTCAGCGAGGACCGCTTCGACCGCGATGCCTTCTACTTTGCCAAGGGCATCGTGGGCAAGGGCGTGCCCGGCTATCAGGACGACGAGTTCTACCTCAACCAGCACGTGTTCAACGGCGAGTACTCCTACTTCGGCAAGCTGGTCTCCTCAGACCTCACGAAGATCATCAACCTCCCGGTGTTCAAGAACACCGGCAACGGGATCTCCATGGCCACCAAGAACCTGGGCTTCGCCGCCGTGTGCAACACGGGACGGCTCCACGTTCCGCTCTTCTTCCGGGTCTGCACCGAGGTCCTGGCGGCGCCGTGGATCCGCGACAAGCTGGTCCTCAACGTCACCGACGGCCTGCGCGGGCAGTACGAGGGCGGACCGGAGATGAACGCCCAGTTCATCTACCCCCACGCCTCGCTCTACTTCGCCACCGATCCCTTCGCCCTGGACAGTCTTTGCCACCGGCAGATGGTGGCGAAGCGCAAGGAGATGGGCATCCAGGTCAACGAGCACCCCCGCTACACCGAGTACCTGCGCCAGGGCGAACGCCTCGGGCTCGGCGTCGCCGCGGCGGAGAGCATCGAGCACGTGTTGGAGCGACGGGCATGAGGCGGCGTCCAGCGGCGCGCTCCGTCCTCCTCGTCGTCGCGGCCACCGTCCTCGGGCTCGGCTGCGGCGGACCCGCCGACGTCGACCCCTTCCCCCGCGACGGCTTCTTCGGGTCGTGGCAGCGGGACGGCACCACCCAGGCGCTGCCCGGCGCCGACCTGTACGGCCGCATCGATGGCGGCGCCGAGGTCTTCCTCGAGCTCGGGTTCGACCGCCTGCTGGTCCAGGCCTATCGCTCGGGGGACGGCGAGATCGAGGCGGAGCTTTATCGCATGCGCGACCCCCTGGCGGCCCTCGGCATCTATCTCGCCAAGTGCGGAGAGGAGTCGCCGGCGCCGGGTCTGGAGGCCCGCAACACGGCAGGTCCCCACCAGCTCCAGATGGTGAAGGGCTCCAGCTACCTGGCCGTCAACGTCCTCTCCGGAGAGGGCGACGTGACCGCCGCCATGGTGGCCCTGGCACGCAAGATCTCCACCAGCCTCCCCGACGGCGACGTGGGACATCCGTTCGCGGTCCTGCCTGCCGCCGGTCGGGTCCCCGGCTCGGAGCGAGTGATCCGTGGCCCCTTCACCCTGGACGCCGTCTACACCCTGGGCGAGGGGGACATCCTGAGCCTTGGCGGACGGCTCACGGCGGTGGCCGCCGCCTACCGGGACGCCGACGGTCACAGCTGGTCCGAGATCGCAGCCACCTACCCCGACGAGGAAGCCGCGGCGGCAGCGTTCGGCCATCTCGCCGGCAACCTCGACCCCTACCTGAAGGTGCTGGAGACCTCTCCGCAACGCCTCGTCTTCTCGGACTACGCCGACCGCTTCGGCGAGGTGGCACGCCGCGGCTCCGAGATCCACGCCAGGGTCAACCTCGCCGAGCGGCCCGCCAACGATCTGGGGGAATGACCGGCGGCAGCGCCCGGCGGCAGCGGCGCTACAATGCCCGGGACAAGGAGGCATCTGATGTCGCGACGAGTGAGCTTCGTCTTTTTGACTCTTCTCATGTCGCTGGCGGCCTTCGCCGGCGCCGACGACACGCCGACCACCGTGGGCGAGCGTCTCGACCTGCTGGCCGCCGGCAACGAGGCGGCGGGACATCGCTTCGACGAGCTGGCCAAGCAGATCGACGACGTGCTGTGGTACGACAAGGTAGGGGACGTGGCCGTCATCGACAAGGTGCGCATCTACGGTCCTCCGCGCTGGAAGGAAGCCAACCCGACGGGCATCGGCGCCGGCAATCACGTGAAGTTCTACACCTACGTGTTCACGCCCCGGGCCGACCTGGGCCAGGCGAAGCTGCCGCTGCTCGTCCTTCCCCACGGCGGGGTGCATGCCGACTTCACCACCTACTACGCCCACATCGTGCGCGAGCTCATCGCCCAGGGATACATCGTGGTGGCGCCAGACTACCGTGGCTCCACCGGGTACGGCAGGGGCCTGTACGAGGACATCGACTACGGGGGCCGTGAGGTGGAGGACTGCCTCGCCGCCCGCGACTGGGCGGTGGCGAACCACCCCCGGGTGGACCCCAAGCGGGTCGGGGTCCTCGGCTGGAGCCACGGTGGCCTGATCACCCTCATGAGCCTCTTCCGCCATCCCGACTCCTACATCTGCGGCTTCGCCGGAGTGCCGGTCTCCGACCTGGTGCAGCGCATGGGCTACCTGGGCCAGGACTACCGGGACCTCTATGAGGCGCCCTACCACATCGGGCAGAGCGTGGAGGAGAACCTCGACGAGTACAAGCGGCGGTCGCCGGTGTGGCACGTCGACGAGCTGAAGCGTCCCCTCCTGATCCACACCAACCGCCACGACGAGGACGTGAACTTCATCGAGGTGGAGCACCTCATCCAGGCGCTCAAGGCCGCGAACAAGGACTTCTCCTACGACATCTCGGATGTCCCCGGGGGCCACAGCTACGACCGCCTGGACACCCCGGAGGCGTGGCAGGCGCGCAAGGAGATCTACGCGTTCCTGGCCCGCTACATGAAGCCGCCGCACCCCCAGATCGAGCTCGGCGTCAACGCTCAGGGGGTCGCCGCCCCCTGAGCGTCGCCGTCCGCTCCGGACGATCCCTGGCGAGCACAGCCCTCAGGAGCAGCACCTGGGGACCGGGGCAGGTCCAGCGATCACTGCCGCGGTTGCCGTCGCTGCTGGCTGTCGCCGTGTCCCCGCGGTCAGCCGGCCAGGGGCGACTTGACCTGCTTGTAGCCTGGCGGCGCCTGGAAGATCACCGCGGGGATGGGGCCCTTCTTCACCTCCTGCGCCTCGGAGGTGCTGGAGGCGTCGAAGCCCATCACCTTGGTCTCGACGTCCGACGCCAGGGCCAAGCCGTTGATCTTCTTCATTGCGTCCAGCATCTTGTCGAACTTGGACGCGATGGGGCCCATCATGGCGTAGAGCATCTTACGCGCGTCGTAGTACTGGGTCGGGACCTCGAGCTGGGTGGTGACCCACAGCGTCTCCTTGAAGTTGTCGCCCATGCTGAGGAGGACCTTGTGACAGGTGTAGCCGGCGATGTCCTTGGTGTCGTCGGTCTGCTGCACCTGGACCTCGGACATGGTGCCCAGCAGCTTCTGCATCATGGGGTTGGACTGTGCCATCTCGTCCAGCTTCTGGAAGTGCTGCCGCATCTCGTCAACGGTGGTCACGTAGTAGGTCTTCTTGCGGTTGTCGAGCTGGATGATCTTGCCCGAGGAGAAGTCCACGATGGTGCTCACATGTCCATTGTCGATCCGCATCGCGCCCGGGCTCAGATACTGGGTGGAGGTGATGGTCTCGCCCTTCGTGGGCGCCACCTTGGACACGATGGTCAGGTCCTCGGCGCTCGCGACCGTCATCCCGGCGACCAGCACCAGGACCACCAGCGCCATGGTCTTCGGTTTCGTCAACATGATGCTCCTCCCGCAGGACTCGCCTGCTGCCGTGGTCGACTTTTCTCCGGGCGCAACAACAGAGGCGTGCCACCGTGGATTCCTGACGCGGAGTGCGTCAGCCCGCCGTGGGAACGTTGTTGTGGTTGCGATGGATGCCGGGCTTGTGGAGGATGATGCGCGCGTCCACGACCTCCAGGCCGTCATCGCGAGCGATGACCGGGTTGAGGTCCATCTCGGCGATCTCCGGGTAGGCCTCCACCACCTCTGAGACGGCCATCAAGAGGTCCACGAGCCCGTCCCGGTCCACCGCGGGCCGTCCCCGATAGCTGTTGAGCAGGGGCGCCGACCGGATCTCGGCCACCATCTCCTTGGCCGCGCGCCGGGAGATGGGAAGCACCCTGAACACCACGTCGCGCAGCACCTCCACCAGGATGCCGCCGATCCCGAACATGATGACCGGCCCGAACTGGGGATCGATCTTGGTGCCGATGATCACCTCCCGGCCCGGCGCCGCCATGGCCGACACCAGGCAGCCGCGGATCTCGGCGTTCTTGCGGTGCTTCCTGGCGTTGTCCACGATCTCGGCGAAGGCGCGCTCGATCTGGACCGGGTCCTCCAGACCCAGGCGCACACCGCCGGCATCGCTCTTGTGCAGGATGTCGGGCGAGGAGATCTTGAGCGCCACCGGCCCACCCAGCTCGGCACCGATGCCCGCCGCCTCGGCAGGGGTCGTGGCCAGGCGGTCGTGGGACACCGGCGCGCCGTGCAGCTTGAGCAGCCGCTTGCCCTCGTGCTCCAGGAGCGCGCGCCGCCCCTCCCCCAGGGCGGCCGCGATCAGCTCCTTGCCCTCGGCCTGGGCCTTGGCGCCCCAGTTGAAGACGAAGTTGGTGCGGTGGTGGCGGCCGTGCACGTAGCGGCCGTACTCCGACAGCACCGAGATGCAGCGACAGGCGATGTCCACCGAGTCATACACCGGAATGTTGTAGTAGCGGAGCAGGTCGAGGGAGTGGGAGTGGGCGAAGTTGTACAGGCTCTGCAGGACGATGGGCTTGCCCAGCTCCTGTACCAGCTTGCCCATGCGGTGCGCGGCGTCCTCCTCGATGAAGCGCAGCCGTTCTGCGAAGCGGATGCCGTACCCGCCGAACAGCCCCACGATCAGTAGGCCGCCGATCTGCTCGTCCTCGAGCAGGATGCGGGCACAGTCGGCGAACACCCCCGGATCGGAGTCCGTGCTGCCCGCCACGTCCACCGGGTTGGCCAGGGACGCGTTGGCCGACAGCACCGCCGCCAGCCGCTCCCGAGTGGGACGACGGAGGGTCGGCAATGTCACGCCGTGGTCGGTGAGAAGATCGGCGGACACGGTGGCGTGCCCCCCCCCGTCGGCCAGGATGGCGACCCGGTTGTTCTGGATCGGCGGCAGGCAGGAGAGGGACTCGGCAGCCGGGAAGAGCTGGTCGGAGTGATCGATGGTGATGATCCCGGCACGGGCGAAGGCCGTCCGGGCGACCTCGGAGATGCCCGCCAGGGCACCGGTGTGGGACCCGGCGGATCGCTGCCCGGTCTGGGAGCGACCGCTCTTGAGCAGCACCACGGGCTTGGAGGGCGTGGTCCGGTAGGCCTCCTGGAGGAAGCGGCGTCCGTCGCTCATGCCCTCCACGTACATGACGATGGCGCGGGTCTTTTCGTCAGCGGCGAAGAACTCCAGGTACTCGTGGAACTTGATGTCCGCCTCGTTGCCGACGCCGACGTAGTAGGAGAAGCCCTTCTGGCTCTTGAGCTCGGCCTCGGTGATGATGTGGAGCGCCATGTTGCCGCTCTGGGCGAGGAGCGCCAGGTCACCCTTGGGGACGCCGCTCAGACCGACCAGGTTCAGGCCGGAGTGGACGTTGATCATGCCCGAGGTGTTGGGACCGATGATGCGCACCCCGTGGCGGCGAGCCACGGCCACCATCTCCTCCTGCAACCGCCGGCCCTTGTCGCCGAGCTCCGCGAAGCCCGCGCCAATGACCACCACGCCGGCAACACCCTTCTGCCCACACTCCTCCATCAGGCCGGGCAGGGTCTTGGCGGGTGTGGTGATGAGGGCGAGGTCGAGGGGACCCTCCACCTCCAGGACGCTGCCCAGGCAGGGCAGCCCGAGGACACTCTCCTCGTGGGGGTTGATGGGATAGATCTGCCCCTCGTAGCGGCCCTCCTGGAGGGCGTGGATCGCCTGGTAGCCGCGCTTCTTCTCGTCCCGCGAGGCCCCGACGACGGCCACCGAGCGGGCGTCGAGGATTCTGTCCAGTGCCATGTCACTTGCCCTCGAAGTGCGGTTTCCGGCGCTCGGTGAAGGCTCGCGCGCCCTCCGCCCAATCCTGGGTCTCCATGCAGTCCAGGATGGCATTCGCCTCCAGGCGCAGCACCGTGTCCAGGTCCTCCACCGGCGGTCGCTGCAGGAACCTCTTGGCCAACGCCACGGACAGCGGCGCCCGGGCCGCGAGCTCCCGGGCGTACTCGAGGGTGACGCTCTCCAGTCGCTCCACCGGCACCGCGCGCAGGGCGAGCCCAAGCCGGACTGCCTCCTCACCGCCGATCACCCGGCCGGAGTACACCAGGTCCTTGGCCGTCGCGAGGCCCACCAGCCGCGGCAGGAGCGCGGTCACACCTCCTCCGACGAAGCTCCCCACCCCGGTCTCGGGGAAGGCGAGGGTCGCCTCCTCGGCCATGAACATCAGGTCACAGGCGAGGGCCATCTCCGTCCCGGCCCCCCGCGCCGGACCGTTGACCGCGGCCAGGATCGGGCGTGGAAACCGGAACAGCTCGAGGGCCGTGCGGTGGGCGAGCTCGATGTACGCGCGGCGCTGCCCGGCTGTGCGCTCGCCCGCCGCGTGCTTGACCAGATCCGCGCCCGCGCAGAACGCCTGCTTCCTCACACCCCCCCTGAGGAGCACCGAGCCCGTCAGGATGAGGCAACGCACGCCGCGGTCGTCCGCGAGGGAGCCCAGCACCTCCAGGATCTCCTGGTACATCTCCTCGATGACGGCATTCATGCGCTCCGGTCGGTGGAGGCGGATGATCGCCACCGGCCCGTCACGCTCGAGCTGGATCGTGGTGTGCGACATCTCGTGATCCTCGGCAGGAACGTTACCCGTTCGACCCTGCCGTGACAAGCGGATAGACGCCCCAGTGGCGCGTGGGGAGTCACACCATCCGCACGGTGATCGCCGGCAGCAGCGATCCCCGTCCGCTGTTCACCGCCGCTGCCGCGGTCGCTGTCCACTGCCGGCCGTCGCCGTTCTCTGTCGCAGTCGCCGTCCGCCGCCGCGGACGCTGTGCCTGCCGCCGGCGCTGGTCTCGGACTCGGGTGCGGACGCGGATGCGGACGCGGAGGGGGACGCGGGAGACCACGACACCTCTCCGGTCGTGGCTCTACTTCACCAGGCGGCTGCCGTGGAGGATCTCCCGATACTCGCTGTTGTCGCTGTCGTCCTTGCCCCCCACCGAGGTCCCGCAGGTCGCACAGCGGTACTCGTACTTGTTGCCGGTGGGCAGGACCAGCAGCAGGTGCCGGCGCACCGGACGCGAGGTGCGGCAGGTGGGGCAGTAGAGCTCGGAAGCTTCGAGCGCCTCGTACTGACGGCCGTCGCTCATGGCCGAAGTATCTTCAGACGCCGGCGCAACGTCAAGGGCGAGCGCACCGCGCGACGCTGGCGCCGCCTGCTACAATGCCGGCCGCCGGAGCCGGAGTGAGGGAACAGAAAAGCGTCGTCTATCTCGTGCGCCACGGCCAGACCGCCTGGTCCCTGTCGGGGCAGCACACGGGCCGGGCCGACATCCCCCTCACCTCCCAGGGTGAGTCCGAGGCCGAGCGCGTCGGTCGCCGGCTGGCGTCCCATCCCTTCGCCCACGTGCTGGCGAGCCCCCTGCGCCGAGCGCGCCAGACCGCCGAGCTGGCCGGGTTCGGAGAGCGGGCCGAGCTGGTCGGAGACCTCATGGAGTTCGACTACGGCGACTACGAGGGGCTCACCGCCGACGAGATCCGCGGACGGGCCCCCGGGTGGGACATCTACCGGGACGGCTGCCCCGGGGGCGAGTCGGTGGCCGAGGTGGTGGCCCGGGCCGATCGCGTGGTGGAGCGGCTCCACGCCCTGGGGGGCGGTGACACCCTGGTGTTCGCGCACAAGCACTTCCTCCAGTTCCTGGCCACGCGCTGGATCCGGCTGCCCGGCGAGGCGGCGCGGCACCTCGTGTTGGACACGGCCTCGGTGAGCATCCTCGGCTACCACCACTCGCCCGGCAACACCGTCCTGCGCCTGTGGAACGACGCCCACCACCTCGACTCGGCTTGAGAGGCCAGGGCGGGCGCCCACTGTCCCGTCCGCTGCCCTCCGCCGACGGCTGCAGCTGTCGCTCCCGCGGATCGGAGCGTGAGGAATGTGGCACCGGTGCGGGGGGTTGACCAGCACGCAGCGAGGCCTCTCGCGGGTCAACTGCCACACAACCGGAGGTTCAACATGCCGATTCGCAGAGCTCAGGCGCAGTGGAAGGGCACGCTCAAGGAGGGGCAGGGCACCCTCAAGGTGGCCAGCGGAGCCTTCGAGGGCTCGTACTCCTTCGGCACCCGCTTCGGCGAGGTGCCGGGCACCAACCCGGAGGAGCTGATCGGTGCGGCCCACGCCGGCTGCTTCTCCATGGCTCTGTCCAAGCTCCTGGCCGACGCCGGCCACCCTCCCGAGAAGATCGACACCGAGGCCAAGGTCCACCTGGAGCAGCAAGCCGATGGCTTCGCCATCACCAGGATCGAGCTGAAGACCCGCGGCACGGTCCCGGGGATGAGCTCCGCGGCCTTCTCCGAGCAGGCTGAAGCCGCCAAGAAGGGCTGCCCGGTCTCGAAGGCGCTGGCGGGGGTCGACATCAGCCTCGACGCCGCGCTCCAGGAGTGAGGGACCCGCTCCACGTTGCCAGCC
This sequence comes from uncultured Holophagae bacterium, assembly GCA_963844865.1. Classification (GTDB taxonomy): domain Bacteria; phylum Acidobacteriota; class Thermoanaerobaculia; order Thermoanaerobaculales; family Sulfomarinibacteraceae; genus CAWJPY01. The sequence continues at coordinate 31,390 of CAWJPY010000013.1, read as the reverse complement.
TGCCGCCGCGGGCCGCCCGACGACCTACCTCCGAAGGGAGCGAACCATGGCAACCGCATGCATCACCGGAGCCAACCGGGGCATCGGCCTCGAGCTCGTCCGTCAGCTGGCCGAGCGCGGGGACCAGGTCATCGCCGTCTGCCGGACGGCATCGGACGAGCTCGCGGGGCTCCACGTCGAGGTCGTCGAGGGAGTGGACGTCACCAACGACGATGCAGTCGCCCACCTCGCGGACACCATCGGTGACCGCGGGATCGACCTCCTCGTCAACAACGCCGGCATCCTGGCCAGTGAGTCACTCAACCACCTGGACTTCGACAGCATCCGTCGACAGCTCGAGGTGAACGCCCTGGGACCGCTGCGGGTCACCGCGGCGCTCCGACCCAACCTGGGTCGCGGCTCCAAGGTCGCCCTCATCACCAGCCGCATGGGCTCCATCGAGGACAACTCGTCCGGAGGGAGCTACGGGTACCGGATGTCGAAGGCCGCCCTGAACATGGCCGGCCGCTCCTTGGCCCGGGACCTGGAGAGCGCGGGCGTCGCGGTGATCATCCTCCACCCCGGGTTCGTGCGCACCCGCATGACCGGCCAACAGGGCAACCTGGATCCGGCCGAGTCCGCCCGCGGCCTGCTCGAGCGGATCGACCAGCTCACCCTGGCGACCACCGGCTCCTTCTGGCACGCCAACGGCGAGCCCCTCCCCTGGTAACCCGCGGTCCAGGTCGCGCGCCCCGCGCCCCCGTCGCGCCCACCGCCGGGGAGACTCGGGAAGGGCGCCGCACCTGCACGGGTTGCACCTATCGTGGTTCATACGCAGTGAGAGCAATCGACACCCCACCCGGTACTGGAAGGAGTTTCACATGAAGACCACGCACGCGATCGGATTGACCGTCGCCCTCGTCGTCGCCGCGGCGGGCTGCGGACGCCGTCCGACCGGACCCGCCGAGCAGACCGGAGCCAGCAACATGGCCACTCCCATGGGCGCTGCGGTCCAGACCTGGACCGCCACCCTGGCGGGCAGTAACGAGGTCCCGCCGGTGGACACCATGGCCACCGGCACGGCCACGTTCACCCGGGCCGAAAATGCGATGAGGATCGACTACACGGTGAACGTACAGAGCATCAGCGACGTCACGGAGGCCCACCTGCACCTGGGCAAGCCCGGCGAGAACGGCGATGTGGTGGTCTGGCTCTACCCCGAGGGACCGCCGCCGAGCACCATCAAGGGACCCCTGAATGGCGTCCTCGCCCAGGGCTCCATCGATGCCGCCCGTCTCACCGGTCCCATGGAGGGCAAGACGATCCAGGATCTCATCGACAAGATGGACGCCGGTGAGATCTACGTGAACGTGCACACCGAGGCCCATCCTGATGGTGAGATCCGGGGCCAGGTCGAGGTCGAGGGCGGAGCCCAGCAGGCTCAGCCCATGGGGGCCCCTGCCGAGGCCAGCCCCGCGGCGACACCGAACTCCATGGAGTGATCGCCTCCGACGGGCGCCCTGCTCGGAGGGCGCCCGTCACCCTGCTCCCCCGGATCAGCCGTCGTCCCGCGATCGCCGTGGACGGCGGTTGGCGGGGAGGATGCGCTTGCGGATCCGGACCGCCTCCGGGGTCACCTCGGCCAGCTCGTCGCCGTCGATCCACTCCAGGGCCCGGTCCAGGGTCATCTGCCGCGGAGGAGCGAGCCGGAGCGCCTCGTCGGCGCCCGCGGCGCGCATGTTGGTGAGCTTCTTCTCGCGGGTGACGTTCACGTCCATGTCGTTGTCCCGCGCGTTCTCTCCCACCACCATGCCCTCGTACACCTCGAGGCCGGGTCCCACGAACAGGGTGCCCCGCGGCTCCAGGTGGTAGAGGGCGTAGGTGGTGGTCCGGCCGGGGCGGTCGGCCACCAGGGCGCCCGTGGCCCGCCCGGAGATGGGACCCTGCCAGGGCTCCCATCCGGCGAAGATGTGGTTGAGAATGCCCGTGCCCCGGGTATCGGTCAGGAACTCGGATCGGAAGCCGATGAGACCCCGGGAGGGGATGTGGAAGGCGAGGCGCACCCGACCATGACCGGGGTTGTGCATCTCGGTCATCACGCCTCGACGCAGGCCCAGCTTCTGGGTCACCACCCCCACGAACTCGTCCGGACAGTCCACCTGCACGGTCTCCATGGGCTCGTGCACGGCCCCGGCCACGGTGCGGGTGATGACCTCGGGCTTCGAAACGGCCAGCTCGTAGCCTTCGCGGCGCATGGTCTCGATGAGAATGGCGAGCTGCAGCTCGCCGCGTCCCGCCACCTTGAAGGCGTCGTTGGCCAGGACCTCGACCCGTATGGCCACGTTGTGCAGCGCCTCCTTCTCGAGGCGGGCGCGGATCTGGCGGGCGGTCACGTACTGCCCCTCGCGTCCCCCGAAGGGGGACGTGTTGGGCTCGAAGACCATGGCCATGGTCGGCTCGTCCACGGCGATGCGCGGCAGGGGACGGGGGTTCTCGAGGTCCACCAGGGAGTCCCCGATGCTCACCTCCTCCAGGCCGGCCACGGCCACGATGTCGCCGGCGGGGGCGGTCTCCACCTCCACCCGCCGCAGGCCCTCGTGGGTGTACACGACCCCGATCTTCACCGGTCGCACCCCCTCGCGGCGGGCGATCCCGGCGGTGCTGCCGGCCCGCAGGGTGCCGTTGACGACCCGACCCACCGCCAACCGGCCCAGGTAGTCCGAGTAGTCGAGGTTCGTGACCAGCAGCTGCAGCGGCGCGGACTCCTCGCCGGGCGGCGCCGGCAGGGCCGACAGAATCTCCTCGAAGAGGGGCAGCAGATCCCCCATCTCGCCTTCCAGGCCCCGCCGGCAGGTCCCCCGCCGCGCATCGGTGCAGAAGACCGGGAAGTCGAGCTGCTCTTCGGTGGCGTCGAGGTCGATGAAGAGATCGTAGACCTCGTCCAGGACCTCCCCGGGGCGGGCGTCGGGCCGGTCGATCTTGTTCAGCACCACGATGGGCGGCAGGCCCAGGGCCAACGCCTTGGAGAGCACGAAACGGGTCTGAGGCAGCGGACCCTCGGCCGCGTCCACCAGCAGGAGCACACCGTCCACCATCTGCAGCGTGCGCTCAACCTCACCGCCGAAGTCGGCGTGGCCGGGGGTGTCCACGATGTTGATCTTCACCCCGCGGAACCTCACCGAGGTGTTCTTCGCCAGGATGGTGATCCCCCGCTCCCGCTCCAGGTCACCGGAGTCCATGACCCTCTCCGCGACCCGCTCGTTGGCACGGAAGATCCCGCTCTGCCACAGCATGGCGTCGACCAGGGTGGTCTTCCCGTGGTCCACGTGGGCGATGATCGCCAGGTTGCGAAACTGCTCTTGACTCATGGGTGCGCTCCCCGCCCCTCGGGCGAGCCCGCTCTTGTAGCACCCCTCGGCCCGGCGGTCAATGCAGGGGAGATCCCGCCTGCCCACCCACGCCCGCGGCCGTGTTTCCGTCTGCGCCCGCGAACAGTGGCAGTGACAGCGGCTGCGGCTGCGATCGGCGACGGCGATCGGCGACAGGGACGACCCGCCACCGTGACCCTCGTCCGGCGATCGCCTGAACGGAAACCCCTCACCCCTCACGGGGCGGGCGGCGGGCGTGCTTGGCGAGCTCGGCCCGCCCGACCACCAGGTGGTGCACCTCGTCGGGCCCGTCGGCGAGCCGCAGGGTGCGCATGCCGATGTACATCTCGGCCAGGGGGAACCACTGGGAGACGCCGGCGCCGCCGTGGATCTGGATCGCCTCGTCGACGATCCGACACACCCGCTCCGGGACCATGGCCTTGATGGCGTGGACCCAGACCCGTGCCTCGCGGTTGCCGTACAGGTCCATGGCCCGGGCCGCCCGCAGCACCAACAGGCGCATGGCCTCGATGTCGATGCGGGCACGGGACACCAGCTCGGTGTTCTTGCCGAGCTGGATGATGGGCTTGCCGAAGGCCTCTCGGCTCAGCCCGCGCTCGCACATCAGCTCCAGCGCGCGCTCCGCCTGGCCGATGGCCCGCATGACGTGGTGGATGCGGCCCGGTCCCAGGCGCGCCTGGGAGATCTCGAAGCCGCGTCCCTCGCCGAGGATGACGTTGCCCGCCGGCACCCGGACGTCATCCAGCTCGATGTGCATGTGCCCGTGGGGGGCCATGTCGTGGCCGAACACCAGCATGGGGCCCAGGATCCGGACCCCGGGCGTGTCCATGGGCACCAGGATCTGGGATTGCCGGCGGTGGGGCTCGGCGTCGGGACTGGACCGAACCATGCAGATCATGACCGCACAGCGCGGATCCCCGGCGCCCGAGACCCAGAACTTCTCCCCGTTGATGACCCACTCGTCGCCGTCGAGAACCGCGCTGGTGGCGATGTTCCTGGCGTCCGAGGAGGCCAGATCCGGCTCCGACATGGCGTAGCAGGAACGGATCTCCCCCGCCAGCAGGGGCTCGAGCCAGCGCTCCTTCTGCTCGGGCGTCCCGAAGCGCTCCAGGACCTCCATGTTGCCCGTGTCGGGCGCGCTGCAGTTGAAGATCTCGGGGGCGAGCAGGTTCTTCCCCATCTCCTCGGCCAGGTAGGCGTAGTCCAGGTTGCAGAGGGGAGTCCCGATCTGGGCGCCGGGCAGGAAGAAGTTCCAGAGCCCGCGGGCACGCGCCGCCTCCTTGAGCCCCTCCCGGATCTCGGTCTGCCGGGCCGTGTAGCTCCAACGATCCCCGTCGGCGCCCACCAGGCTGAAGTACTCCTCGGTCACCGGCTCGATCCGCTCGGCGATGAACCTGGTGACCTCGTCCAGGAGCGGCCTCGCCACGTCCGAGATGTTCAGGTTGTACATGGCCCCTCCTCTGGTGGCTCTCCGCTGGTCTCGCTCCGGGCGAACAGCGGGCGAGGAGGTCTGATTCCTCTGGCCGATGGCGACGGGGGGGCTCCTGTGCCCGGGGGCGGCGGACGCCCCCGGGCGATGCAGGCTCCATCTGCTAGCATCGGCACCGATCCACGGTGCTCGGAGGCAGCCATGTCCGAACGGGTGACGGTTCGCATCGACGACGGGGTGGCCGATGTCCGTCTCAACCGGCCCGACAAGCTGAACGCCATCGACACGGCCATGATCAGCGCGCTCACCGAGGCCGGGGCCGGCCTCGCCGCGGACAAGACCCTGCGCGCCGTGGTGCTCTCCGGGGAGGGCCGGTCCTTCTGCGCCGGGCTGGACTTCGCGAGCTTCGCGGAGATGGCGAGCGGCGGATCCGGCGACGAGGAGCACTCGGCGGTCGCCGCCCTGTTGGCGCCGAGCTCTGAGAGCCCCGCCAACTTCGCCCAACGTGCGGCCTGGATCTGGCAGGAGGTGCCCGTCCCGGTCATCGCCGCCGTGCACGGCGTCGCCTTCGGTGGGGGTCTCCAGATCGCCATGGGGGCGGACATCCGCTACGTCACCCCCGACGCGCGGCTGTCCGTGATGGAGGTCAAGTGGGGCCTGATTCCCGACATGAGCGGCACCCAGACCCTGCGCCACCTGCTCCGGCTCGACGTCCTCAAGGAGCTCACCTTCACGGGTCGCGTGGTGGAGGGCGAGGAGGCCGTGGCCCTCGGGCTGGCCACCCACCTCAGTGACGATCCCCTCCGGGCCGCCATGGCGGCGGCGCGGCGCATCGCCGGCATGTCACCATCGGCCATCCGCGCCGCCAAACGGCTGCTGAACGCGGCTGTGGTCGCACCCCGCGAGGAGGGCCTGCGCCTCGAGGCCGAGAGCCAGGCGTCGCTGATCGGCGGGCCGGACCAGGTGGAGGCGGTGATGGCCAACCTCCAGAACCGCCCACCCAGGTTCTGAGGCGACAGGGGCGTGGGGAGCACCAGAGAGGGTGCCAGGCACCCTTTCAGAGACGGTGCCAGGGGCAGGCCGCCGCCGCCGCCGCTGATCGCCGCCCCCACCGTCTCCTACTGCCCCTCCGAGCGGATGTGCCGCCACCTCGCCACCACGAACCAGGCCAGGGCGATGACCACCGCGGCGCCGATGCCGATGCCGATCCACTCGTAGTAGGTGTCGATGAAGCTGATGAACGAGGGCCCGAAGAAGTAGCCGATCAGGATGAAGGCGGCGCCCCACAGCAGACCGCCGGGGTAGACGAAGATGGCGAAGCGCGGCCACCGCAGCTTGGACGTGCCGGCCACGAACGCCACCACATGGCGCACCGAGGGGATGAAATACCCGAAGATCAGCAGCGACTCACCCCAGTGGTGGAACCAGCGGTTCACCCGGTCCAGGTGGCGGGGGGTGAGGAACAGCCACTGTCCGTACCGCTCGATGAGGGGGAAGCCGAAGGCGCGGCCCAGGCTGTAGCTGATGGTCACCCCGGTCATGGCCCCGGCGCCGGCGATCAGGACCGCGGCCACCAGGTCCAGGCGCCCCTTGCTGATGGCGTAGCCGGCCAGGATCAGGGTGACCTCCCCCGGGATCATGGGGACCAGGATCTCCAGCAGGGGAGCGAAGAAGACGATGAGATAGCCCCATCGTCCGAGCCAGTCCGCCAACGCACCGGTGGAAACCAGATCCACGGTCAGGCTCCCAGGGCCGGGGCTCCGCCGGGGCAGGACGGCGATCCCCGCGCTCGAGACGCGCCTCGTGACGGCTCCTGTCCGAGCCCTTCGGCCGGCGTCCCACTCCCACCGTCCCCGGGGAATGAGTGTGACCGCACCACGACCTCCACCACACAGCCTATCCGGTGAGACACAGGCTACACCAGACGCGATGACTCCAACGCCCCATGGGGGAGAGTCCTATGCCGTCGCTCCCCGGTCCACCGGACGGGCCGCCGACCCCGGCGACCCTTCGCGAAGGAGACGCACGCCACCGGAGCACGCGACGCAGAGCTCACCCGGCTGGCGGGGCGGCACACCGCGGGCAGGACGCCAGTCATTCGACCCACCCACGGGCGGGCTCGCCGCGAGGCGCGAAGGTACGGCGTCGACCCACCGCAGCGGTGACATCGCCATGCCTTTCGTGACGGGGCTGCCCGCAAAGCTCCCGCGTACCGCGTCTCCTGCCGCCCGAGGAGGCCGCGTCCGGCGACGCCCCGTGGTATCGTCGGCCCATGATGAAGGAAGACTCCGTCTCGCCGTCCCATCGCCCCGGCCGAGCCGCGAAGGACGCCTCCCTGAAGCACTTTGCCGGGACCGAGAGCTACCTCACCTCGCCCGAGCTCCGGCACGCGGTGGACGTCGCCGTCGCCATCCAGCGCCCCCTCCTGGTGCGGGGCGAGCCCGGCACGGGCAAGACGCTGCTCGCCCACGCCATCGCCCAGGACCTGGGCCTGGAGCTGATCACGTGGAACGTCAAGTCCACCTCCAAGGCTGCGGAGGGGCTCTACGTCTACGACACGGTGCGGCGGCTGCAGGACAGCCGCTTCGGCGACCACGACGTCTCCGACATCCGCCAGTACATCACCCTCGGCCCTCTGGGCCGGGCCCTCACCAGCGAGCGCCGGGTCGTGCTGCTCATCGACGAGATCGACAAGGCGGACCTGGAGTTCCCCAACGACCTTCTCCACGAGCTGGACATGATGGAGTTCACCGTGGCGGAGACCGGGGACCGCTACCGGGCCGCCCGGCGCCCCATCGTCGTGATCACCTCCAACGCCGAGAAGGAGCTGCCCGATCCGTTCCTCAGGCGCTGCATCTTCCACTACATCTCCTTCCCGGACGCCGAGCTGATGGCCGACATCGTGCGCGTCCACCATCCCGACATCGGCCGCGAGCTCCTCGACCAGTGCCTGGCCAAGTTCTACTGGCTGCGCGGCGTCCGTGGCATCCGCAAGCGCCCCTCCACCTCGGAGCTGGTGGACTGGATCGGAGCCCTCCTGGCCGAGGGGATCAGCGCCGAGGACATCGGCGAGCGCATCCCGTTCTTGGGCGCGCTCATCAAGAAGGCTCAGGACACGGAGCTGATCGCCAGCGGGGACGGCCGTTCCGATCGGACCGGCTCGACGTGGGGCTCGTAGGAGGCCCCGCGTCATGACCGTGGCGCCCGCCGGCCCCGCGGACCACGCCGGCATCTTCCTGTCCTTCTTCTATCGGCTGCGGGGCCGCGGGCTCATGGTGACGCCCCAGCAGTGGCTGACCCTGATGGAGGGGCTGGCCCGCGGGCTCCACGGATCGTCGCTGGTGGGGTTCTACTCCCTGGCCCGGGGCATCATGGTGCGGGACGAGGCCGAGCTGGACGACTTCGACCTCGTCTTCGCCGAGCACTTCCGCGGCGTCGAGGAGGCGGCCGCGAAGATCGCCGACGAGGTGTGGGACTGGCTCCGCAACCCGGCGCCCCTCGCCGCGGTCGACCAGCGCTGGCACAAGCTCTTCGAGGGTGTCGACGTCGACCTGCTGCGAGCCGAGCTGGAGCGCCGGCTCGCCGAGCAGACCGAGCGTCACGACCGCGGCGACCACTGGGTGGGGACCGGAGGCACCTCGCCCTTCGGCCACTCGGGCGCCCATCCCGGCGGTATCCGGGTGGGCGGCCAGCGCGGTGGCGGCACGGCGGTCCAGGTGGCGGCCGAGCGGCGCTACCGGGAGCACCGCCGCGACCTGGTGATCGACACCCGCCAGCTCGGCGTCGCCCTCACCAAGCTCCGCTCCCTGGAGCGCACCGGCCCCGCCGAGGAGCTCGACATCGACCGCACCATCGACCGCACCGCCCGCGAGGGCGGCGAGCTGGAGCTGGTCTTCGAGGCGCCGCGGCGCAACGCCCTGAGCCTCCTCCTGCTCATGGACGTGGGCGGCTCGATGGAGCCGTTCCGGCGCCTCGTGAGCCTGCTCTTCTCCGCCGCCCACGCCGCCCGTCACTTCAAGCGCTTCGACCACTTCTACTTCCACAACTGCATCTACGAGCGGGTGTACGCGGACGCCCGTTTCCTGGACCCCCTCCCCCTGCCGGAGCTCTTCCGGCGCTTCGACCCCGATACCAGGCTGGTGCTGGTTGGCGACGCCGACATGTACCCCGGCGAGCTCACCGATCGTTACGGCGCCATCGACATCACCGAGCGCAACGACTTGCCGGGCGCGACCTACCTGGAGCGGGTGCGCGCGCACTTCGGACACTCCGCGTGGCTGAACCCCATGACCGAGGCGCGTTGGGCCTCGCCCTCGGTGCGCATCGTGGCACGCATCTTCCCCATGTACCCCCTCACCGTGGACGGCGTCGAACGCATGGCCAAAGACCTGGCCGGGGGCTCGGTCCGGCCAGGCTCGCGCCGAAGCAGGGTCCGGCCGTGATCCTCCGCCGGCCCCAGCCAGCCGCGCGCCGGCGGGAGCTCCGGACGTGAAGCCGACCCACACCCTCGACCGCAGGCTCACGCCCGACGGCAAGGAGCTGGTCCTGTACGAGCGCGACGGCGCCTACACCATCCGCGTCGACGGCCAGGAGCTCATGTCCAGCCGCAGTCACGGATCCGAGGAGGCCCTGGCCCGGCTCACTCTGGACGCACTCGAGCCCAACCCATCGCCGCGGGTGCTGGTGGGAGGCCTGGGCATGGGCTACACCCTGCGGGCGGCCCTGGACGCCCTGCCGCCCGGAGGGACGGTGGTGGTGGCCGAAGTGCTGCCGGCGGTGGTGGTGTGGAACCGCGGTCCGCTGGCTGCCCTGGCCGGAAGCCCCCTCTCCGACCCCCGGGTGACGCTGGAGGAAGGCGACGTCGTGGACCTCATCGACGACAGTCCAGGGGCCTTCGACGCCGCCCTGCTGGACGTCGACAACGGCCCGTCCGCCCTCACCCTGGCGGGCAATCAGAGGCTGTACGGCCGCGGCGGCCTGGCCGCGGTGCGTCGCTGCCTCCGTCCGCGGGGGGTGCTCGGGGTGTGGTCGGCGGATCCCGAGCCCTCCTTCTCCCGCGCGTTGCGCCGCGCCGGCTTCGAGGTCCGGGTGGAGAGCGTGTTCGCGCGCGGCGTCGCCAAGGGCCCGAAGCACACCATCTTCGTCGCACGACGCCGCTGATTCCCGCCCCGGAAACTCACGGGGGCGGGCATCCTCCTCATGACACACCCTTGATCTGTCATGTGAGCGCGGAGCTCGCCGTCCGCGGCGAGGGACGAGTCGAACCATCCCCCGAAGGCCCGTGGGACGCCTCCCAGCCACGACGCTGGTGCTCGCGGGGGATCCTCCGACTCGCTCCGGAGGACCGACCCTCGCTCCCAAAGAACTCATGCGGTATCACACCGACCAAGCCGCTAAATGGCATCGACTTGGGGGGGTCGCTACGGATGAGCGACAGCGACGGCGACGGCGATCAGCGGCCGCGGACTGCGAACGGCGAGCAGCCGACAGCGGGCGGCGAGCAGCGCTGAGTGTGCAGCGTGCTTCCGCATGTTCACCTCCGCGTCGTTCGCGGCGGGAAGATAGCCGGTGAGGAGACGCACATGATCGACGCGGAGGTCGAACATGCTCGACGCGCTCCCCAACACTGGCCTGATCGCACACCGCGAGGCCCTCGGCGCTGCGGGCGCCGCCATCAAGCTCGTGATCCGGCTGCCATCTCCCCTGAAGTGCATCACCGATCAGGTGATCCGCTCTGCGAGCTCGGTGCCGGCCAATCTGGCTGAAGGCCACGGCCGCTCCGGTCGCGACCGGCTCCACTTCTGGAGAATCGCGTACGCCTCGGCCAAGGAGACCGACAGCCACCTGCGATTGCTCGCCGCCACAGGAGCCGTCAACCCCGCCGCGGCTGAGATCGTCCTCGCTCACTTCGATCGCGTGCGCGCGATGACGTGGCGCCTCCTCAACCCCAAGCCCAGATGACCGCCACCTCTCACGTGCTGGGGAGGCGATCACTGATCGCTGATCGCCGATGCCTGGGCGCTGATCTCCCATTGCCGCCGCTGACACTTTTCCGACAGCGGGCCATGCGCTGCCCGTACGCTCAACCTGGGGGAAGTGTCACCAGTGGCACACCCGAGCGACGCGCCGTCTTCCGAGGAGCCTCGGGTTCGCGTCACCGGATCGCTGACGCCGACCGCCGACCTCGGATCAGCCCACGGCGGGGGTCGGCGTGGGCACCGGCGGCCCCTCGGCGCCCACCGGCGCCTCCGGACCCGCCGAGTACCTGGGCATCTCCTGCCAGGCCGCCTCGGCGCCCGGGGGCAACGAGTCCATGTGCTTGAGGAAGAGCGTGACCTGCCAGATCTCCTGATCGCTGAGGACGTCGGCGAACGACGGCATCCCGGTCCAGCGGATGCCGTGGTAGACCTTCCAGTAGGTGTGACCGGCCGGGTCGTCCTCCACCCCGTGCTTGGCGAGCTGGGGCGGCCTCTGGTACAGGCCCTTGGCGATGTCCGACGCGACCCCGTCCGGGCCGCCGTGGCAGAACACGCAGTTGGCCCCGTAGATCCTGACGCCGGCGGTCAGGTTCTCTTCGTTGGCCTCCAGGGGGTCCGCCTCGGTGGGAGCCTGCCGCTGGATGGCCTTGTGGAGGGCGGTCGTCGCCGCCCACCTCTCCAGGGCGGGGGGCGTGGCATCGGCGTTCGCCGGCACCAGGCCGAACTCCACCACGATGACGACGGCGACCACGATCAGGATCCCGCCCACGATGAGCGTGCCGATGATGCACTTGAGCACTCGTACCTCCCCGACCGCCGCTTGGGTCTGCTCGATCTTCTCTCTCGTGCTGCTCGTAAAACACCTTTCGCAGCCCCGATATTCACGTCGAACGGGGATCGGGCGCCCCGGTCCCCCGGTCGGAATCGGCCCGTCCGCCGCCGAGTTACGCATGATGATGTCGAGACCGTCCGAAAGGAGCGTTCCATGTCCATCCTCCGTGCACCGCTGAAGATTGCCCTGTTCGCAGCCCTCGTCGTCGCGTTGTCTGTTCCGGCGCAGGCGGCGCGACCCGCGCTGATGCGCTTCCCCACCCTCCACTCCGGCACCATCGTCTTCGAGGCCGGGGGCAACCTGTGGAGCGTCGACCGCAGCGGAGGCGTCGCCCGCCAGCTCACGTCGGACAAGGGAATGAACATCGTGCCCCGCTTCTCTCCGGACGGGAAGTGAGATCGCCTTCACCGGCGACTACGAGGGCAACACGGACGTCTACATCATTCCGGCCGAGGGCGGGCCCGCGACGCGCCTGACGTTCCACTCGGACGTGGTCCGCCGAGCGCCGCAGCGCTGGGGACCGGACAACATGGTCGTCGGCTGGACGCCCGATTCGAAGAACGTCGTGTTCCTGTCGCGCCGCGACACGTTGAACTCGTGGTTCGGTCGGCTCTTCCTGGTCCCGGTCGAGGGAGGCTGACGAACCAGCTGACGCCGCTCGACAAGGGCGGCTACATACCTACAGCCCCGACGGCAATAAGATCGCCTACAACCGCATCTTCCGGAACTTCCGGACCTGGAAGCGCTACACCGGCGGTCTGCATCAGAACGTCTGGACCTACGACTTCAAGACCAGAAGTCCGAGCGGATCACCGACTGGAAGGGTACCGACATCGACCCGATGTGGTATCGGCCACGTCATCTACTTCGTCTCCGATCGCGGGCCCGACTGGCGCATGAACATCTGGGCCTACGATCTCGACACGAAAGAGCCCCATCAGGTCACCACTTCACCGACTACGACGTCGACTGGCCGAGCCTCGGTCCCGACGGGATTGTGTTTCAGCAGGGCGGCTCGCTCTACGTCATCGACCTTCCGTCCGAAGCGCTGCACAAGCTCGAGGTCGACATCCCCGACGACGGCCGCAACACCAATCCACGGTGGATCGACGCCTCGAAGTTCATCCAGAGCAACGATCCCGCGGGCGGAACGAACTTCGACATCTCCCCCAACGGCAAACGCGCCCTGCTGCAGGCTCGCGGCGATCTGTTCACGTTGCCGGCCGAGCACGGCAACACGCGCAACCTGACCGCGAGCTCGAACGCCAAGGAGGAGAACGCCACCTGGTCGCCGGACGGAAAATGGATCGCCTACCTGACCGACGACACCGGCGAAGGCAGATCGCCATTCGTCCGGCGGCGGGCGGCGCCGAGAAGATCCTGACGAAATTCAAGACCGGCTATTTCTATCGTCCGGTCTGGTCGCCCGGGAGCGACAAGCTCGCATTCTCGGACAACGAGCACCAGCTCTGGTTCCTGGACGTCAAGAGCGGCAAGACCGAGAAGATCGGATCCGGACAAGTACAAGCGAAATCCGCCACTACCCGTGGTCCCCCGACGGGCACTGGCTGGCCTAGTCAAAGCGCGGAAACAACTCCGGCCAGGTCTGCCTCTACTAGCTGAAGGCCGGCAAGGCCACGCTCGTGGCTCTCGAGCGGGATGAACGCAACTTCGAGCCGGTGTTCGGCCCCGAGGGCAAGTACCTGTACTTCTGTCCAACGCCACGACCAACCCGATGCTCAGCCAGACCGAGTTCAACGAGGCCACGGTCAAGATGTCCGGCATCTACGTCGCCATCTTGCAGGCGTCGAAGCGTCCCCTTCGCCCCGCGCTCGGACGAGGGGACACCAGCAAAGAGGAGAGACGAAAAGGCCAGAGGAGAAGAAGGAGGCCCTCGAAGAACCGGAGCGCGAGCCAAGCCATCACGTCGACCTGGAGGGCCTATGTCAGGGCCGTGCCGTGCCCGCTCCGGAAGGCTACATCGGCGGTCTCACCGCCGCCGAGGGGGCAGTCTACTGGATGACCGCCCCCGGAACAGACTATCGGCACCGCCCTTGCCCGGGGAGGCGCCGCAGCTGCACCGCTTCGACATGGACCGAGCGCAAGGAGGCGGTCCCCTCAGCTCTCTGGACGGCTACGACCTGAGCGCCGACGGCCAGTTCGTCGTCTACAAGCAGAAGAAGGACTACTACATCGCACCCGCCAAGGCCGCTGCCGCGCCGGCGGGCGCAGAGGCCGCGAAGACCTCGACCGTGAGCACCATGAAGGCGCGACATCGACCCGGTCAAGGAGTGGAACGAGGATGTTCCACCATGGCGTGGCGCCTGGAGCGGGACTTCTTCTTCAATCCGAAGATGAACGGCGTCGACTGGAACGCCGTACCGACCAGCTACAGAAGCTGCTGCCGCTCCTCACCTGGCGCGAGGACCTCAACTACCTGATCGGCGAGATGCATGGGCTCAGCTCCACAACTCCCACACCTACGTGGGGGGCGGTCCCATCGCCCACCCCGAGCCGGTGCCGACCGGCCTGCTCGGCGTCGACTTCGAGGCTCAACGAGCAGACGGGGAGGTACTTCTTCGCCAAGATCTACCCCGGCGACAACTCGCGGGAGGAGTTCCGCTCCCCCTTCACCGAGCCCGGCATCGCGGTCAAGGAGGGTGACTACCTGCTGGCGGTCAACGGCACGCAGCTCAAGGCGCCCACCGACCCCTTCAGCCTGTTCGTCGAACACCGTGGGCAAGACGGTGACCCTGACCGTGGCCTCGGACGCTGGCGGCGCCAACTCCCACGACGTGACCGTGAAGACCCTCGCCAGCGACCTCAACCTGCGCACCAAGGCGTGGATCGACGGCAATCGCGAGAAGGTGGCGAAAGCCTCGAACGGCACGATCGGCTACGTCTACCTGTCCGACATGAGCAAGGACGGGATGGACGAGTTCATCCACCAGTTCTACGGTCAGATCGACAAGCAGGGGCTGATCGTGGACGTCCGCTACAACGGCGGTGGATTCATCGATCAGATCTGCTGGAGCGCCTGCGCCGAGTGCTCGTCGGCATGAGCACGAACCGCCAGCTCGTGCCGGGGACCGAGCCGCCCGTGATCTCCCACAGCTACAAGGCCTGCCTCATCAACCACTACTCCGCATCCGACGGCGACATCTTCCCGTACTTCTTCCGCAAGCTACGGGCTCGGCCCGCTGATCGGCACCCGGACCTGGGGCGGCGTGCGCGGCATTCGCGGGGATGGCCATTGATCGACGGCGGCTACATCACGATTCCGGAAATGGCCGATGTACGGCCTCGACTCGCAGTGGGTGATCGAGAACCACGGCGTCGATCCGGACATCGAGGTCGACGATCTGCCGGGCGACGTCATGGCCGGTAACGACGCACAACTGGAGCGGGGCATCGAGCACATCAAGGCCGAGCTGCCAAGAAACCCATGACCCTGCCGCCGGCGCCGCAGTGGCTGCCGGCGTACCCGCCCGCGGGCCGGATCGGTGGGGAGCAGGGCCAGTAGGAACGCGCCGAGGAACATCGTCCGTGGAGGCGACCAGCCGGGGCTCGCGGCGGAGCGTACAATGCCGCGAGCCTCGGTTCGTCCACTACGACGCCGATCTCAACTCGTCCGCGCCCGCGCGGAGACTGGGAGACGGATCCCGGGAGAGATCCTGATGCAGACCACCATCCCCCGACCCAGGTCCGCGGCGCTCTCGCTGAAGCGTCACCTCTCCGTGGCGCTGGCGCTGGCGAGCATCGCCGCCTGCACCTACGCACCCGTGGCCATGGAGGAGGGACCGGTCCCCTCCTCCCCCGCCCATCATGTGTCGGCGCCGGCCCCGACGCCGGCGCCCGAAGCCACACCTGCCGCCACCAAGCTCCCGGAGAACTGGCAGGAGCTGGCGAAGGAGCTGACCCTGACCGACCTGGTGGACCTGGCCCTGGCCAACAACACCATCACCCGCGCGAGCTGGCTGGCGGCCCGCTCGGCGGCATTCAACCTGGGCTCGGAGCGTGCGGCCTACTTCCCCACTCTCGAGCTGGACGCGGACATCACGCGCATGAAACAGTCGGCCGTGGGCAGCCTCTTCAACTTCCAGCACACGACATTCGGGCCGTCGCTGACCCTCAATACCTGCTCTTCTCCTTCGGCGGCCGGGCCGGCCCGTCGGCCCAGGCGCGGGCCAGCCTCCTCGCCGCCGACTGGCAGCACAACGCGGCCATCCAGAATGTGGTGCTGGAGGTCGACCAGGGCTACTATAACTACCTGGACGCCAAGTCGCAGCTGGACGCGGCCGAGTCCGACCGGAGGAGCGCCGGAAGGGCCTGCACGCGGCCAAGCGCCGCCACGAGGTAGGGGTGGCCACGGTCGCCGACGAGCTCCAGGCCCAGACCGCGGTCTCCCAGGCCGAGCTCAACCGCCAGACCATCGCCGGCCAGCTCCAGACCCTGCGCGGGGCTCCTGGCCACCTCCATGGGCCTGCCCGCGACATCTCGTTCGAGGTCGGCGAGCTCCCAGGCAGCGTCCCCACCGAGCAGTGTGGCCGTGGCCGTGGACGACCTGATCGAGCGCTCCCTGAAACTCGGCCCGACCTCCCGGCGGCCCGCTGGCAGGCGGAGAAGGCCGAGGCCAAGGTCGACACGGCCGGGCCCAGGCCTGCCGAAGTTCTCGGTACGGCCAACGCCAACCGGGTCTACTACCGCTGGACACCGGGACGCCCGTACAGCGAACAACTAGTCGGCGAACTCTCTGTCGCCTTCCCGCTGTTCACCGGTTTCGCCAACACCTTCGACCTGAAGAAGGCGAAGGCCGACGCCGGAGCAGCCGGACCCAGGTCACCACCCTCGAGCAGCAGGTCATCCTGGACGTGTGGACCGCCCAGAGCAACCTCGAGACCGCCGCGCAGCGGGTCAAGACCACCGCCGACCTGCTGGCGTCGGCCTCCGAGTCGGAGCGGGTCATGCTGGCCAGGTACAAGGAGGGGGTGTCCACGATCCTGGATCTCCTGACCGCCCAGGCCACCCTGGCCTCGGCGCGCTCCCAGGAGATCCAGGCCCGCACCGACTGGCTGCTCGCCATCGCCGAGCTCGCCCACGCCACCGGCGGGCTGCAGCCCCCAGGGGAGGACGAGACACCCACGGGGAGCGCGCCGCCGACCCGGGAGTCGCCATGACCCACAGCGACCGCATCGCCATCCTCGCCGGCAGTACCGGCCTCGCCATCGTGCTCACCGTCGGGTGCGGCAAGGGCGCCGCGCCCGCACCGCAGCGTGGGCCCGGTGAGGCGGTGCCCGTGGAGGTCGCCCAGGTGGTGAGCAAGACCATGCCCCTGGACGTCCGCGCCATCGGCAACGTCGTGCCATCGTCCACGGTCGGGGTCAAGGCCCAGGTCGGCGGCCTGCTCCAAGAGGTGCACTTCAAGGAGGGCCAGGAGGTGAGGCGGGGCCAGGTCCTGTTCACCATCGACCCTCGGCCCTTCGAGAACGACCTGCGACAGGCCCAGGCCCAGCTCGCCCGGGACCGTGCCCAGCTCGCCAACGCCGAGGCCGATCTGGCCAGGTACCGCGAGCTGGTCCAGGACGACTTCGTGACCAAGGAGCAGTTCGACCAGGCCAAGGCCACCGCGGCGGCACTCCAGGCCACGGTGGAGCAGGACCAGGCGGCCATCGCCAACGCGCAGGTCAACCTGGACTACTGCACCATCACCGCCCCCATCTCCGGCCGCACCGGCGAGCTCTTGGTCCACGCGGGCAACCTGGTCAAGGCCAACGACACCAACCCCCTCGTTGTCATCAACCGCATCCAGCCCGTGGACGTCACCTTCTCGGTGCCGGAGCAACGTCTGGAGGTCATCCGCCGCCGCCAGGCCCAGGGGAAGCTGGCGGTCACCGCCTACCCGGCGGGAGAGTCCGCCGCCGGCGTCAAGGGAGCGCTCGAGCTCATCAACAATTCCGTCGACGCGAGCACCGGCACCATTCTGCTCAAGGGCCGCTTCGCGAACCGGGACGAGACCCTGTGGCCCGGTCAGTTCGTGGACGTGGTGCTGACGCTCGGCGTGCAGACAGGTGCGGTGGTGATCCCGACGCGGGCCGTGCAGAGCGGACAGCAGGGCGACTTCGTGTTCGTGGTGGGCGCCGACCACACGGTCGAGTCCCGGCCCATCACCGTGGACCGCACCGTGGGCCAGGAGACGGTGGTCTCCAGCGGGCTCTCTCCGGGTGAGACCGTGGTCACCCAGGGCCAGCTCCGCCTCATCCCGGGCGCCACCATCACCGTGAAGACCCCGACACCCACCGCGGGCGGCGCGCCGACCCCGGCCGCGACCCCGACCCCGGCAGGTTCGCCGGCATGAACATCTCCGAGCTCTTCATCCGCCGGCCCGTGATGACCACCCTGGTCATGCTGGCGATCGTCCTGTTCGGCGTCATGGCCTACCGGCTGCTCCCGGTCTCCGACCTGCCCAACGTCGACTTCCCCACGATCCAGGTGGGCGCCGCCCTGCCCGGAGCGAGCCCGGAGACCATGGCCTCGTCGGTGGCGACGCCCCTGGAGCGGCAGTTCTCCACCATCGCCGGCATCGACTCCATGACCTCCACCAGCCGGCTCGGGTCCACCCAGATCACGCTCCAGTTCGCCCTGGCCCGCAACATCGACGCCGCGGCGCAGGACGTGCAGGCCGCCATCTCCCGCGGCCGAGTCACAGCTGCCCGCGGGACATGCCGAGCCCGCCGACCTACTCCGCAAGGTCAACCCCGCCGACCAGCCGATCCTCTACATCGCCCTGACCTCGCCCACCCTGCCCCTGTACACGCTGAACGAGTACGGCGAGACCATGATGGCCCAGCGCATCTCCATGGTCGACGGCGTGGCCCAGGTGCTGGTCTACGGCTCCCAGAAGTACGCGGTGCGCATCCAGCTCGACCCCCACCAGCTCGCCACCCGGGGCATCGGCATCGACGAGGTCGCCCAGGCGGTCAGCAACGCCAACGTGAACCTCCCCACCGGCACCCTGTGCGGGCCCCACACCGCCTTCACCGTCGACACCAAGGGGCAGCTCGAGGACGCCGCCGCCTACCGCCCCATCATCGTCGCCTACCGCAACGGCAGCCCGGTCCGCCTCGACGAGCTCGGCCACGTCATCGACAGCGTCGAGAACGACAAGACCGCCGCCTGGTACATCGACCAGCGCTCGGTGGTCCTGGCCGTCCAGCGCCAGCCGGGGACCAACACCGTCGCGGTGGCCGACGCGGTCGAGCGAGCTGCTGCCGACCTTCGATCGGCAGCTCCCGGCCGCGGTCTCCCTGCACATCCTCTACGACCGCTCCCAGTCCATCCACGAGTCGGTCCACGACGTCGAGTACACCCTGCTCTTCACCCTCTTCCTGGTGGTGCTGGTCATCTTCCTGTTCCTGCGCAACACCTCGGCGACGCTGATCCCGTCCCTGTCCATGCCCATGTCCATCGTCGGCACCTTCGCTGTGATGTACCTGCTCGGCTACTCCCTGGACAATCTGTCCCTCATGGCCCTCATGCTCTCGCTCGGCTTCGTGGTGGACGACGCCATCGTCATGCTGGAGAACATCGTCCGCCACATGGAGCTGGGGGCGGGGCCGCACCGGGCGGCCCTCGAGGGCTCGCGGGAGATCAGCTTCACCATCGTGTCCATGACCCTGTCCCTGGCGGCGGTGTTCATCCCGGTGCTGTTCATGGGCGGCATCGTCGGGCGCCTGTTCCGCGAGTTCGCCGTCACCATCGGGACCGCGGTGCTGATCTCCGGGTTCGTCTCCCTGACCCTGACCCCCATGCTCTGCAGCCGCTTCCTGCGCCCTCCCCAGGAGAGCGGACACGGCCGCCTCTATCGCTTCTCGGAGAGGGTCTTCGACGGCATGCTCTCGGGTCTACGCCCGCGGCCTGCGCTGGGCGCTGGATCACCGTCTCGCGATCATCGCTCTCGCCTTCGCCATCACCATCGGCACCGGTCTACCTGTTCACGGTCGTGCCCAAGGGCTTCATCCCCAGCCAGGACACGGGGCAGATCTTCGCCTTCACCGAGGCCGCGCAGGGCGTCTCCTTCGAGCAGATGGCGGACCTGCAGCAGAAGGTGGCAGCGATTGTCGCCAAGGACCCCAACATCGCCGCCTTCATGTCCGCCGCCGGCGCCGGCGGCATCGGTGGGACCAACACCGGCGTCCTCTTCATGCGCCTCAAGCCCCGCAACCAGCGCCCGCCGGTGGACGCCATCATCGCCGAGCTCCGTCCCAAGGTGGCGGAGGTCCCCGGCATCCGGGTCTTCCTCCAGAACCTGCCCGCGATCCGCATCGGGGGGCGGCTCACCCGGAGCCAGTACCAGGTCACGCTGCAGAGCACCGACACCGACACCCTCTACCGGGTCGCACCCGTCCTGGAGTCCAAGCTCCGCTCCCTGCCGGGCCTGCTGGACGTGACCAGCGACCTGCAGCTCTCGAACCCCCAGGTGCAGGTGAACATCGACCGCGACCAGGCATCCGCGGTGGGGGTGACGGCCAACGCCATCGAGGAAGCCCTCTACACCGCCTACGGTGCGCGGCAGGTATCCACCATCTACGCCCCCAGCAACGAGTACGAGGTCATCCTGGAGCTCGCTCGGCCCTACCAGCTGGACCCGGCCGCCCTGGGCATGCTCTACGTGGGCTCGTCCAGCGGCGCCCTGGTCCCCCTGGACGCCGTGGCCTCCTTCAAGCGCGCCACCGGCCCCCTGTCCATCAACCACACCGGCCAGCTCCCATCGGTGACCCTCTCCTTCAACCTGGAGCCCGGGGTCTCCCTGGGGTCAGCCGTGACCGACGTCGACCGGGAGGCGCGCGCGGTGCTCCCGGACACCGTCACCAGCTCCTTCTCCGGCACGGCCCAGGCCTTCGAGTCGTCCTTCGCGGGCATGGGCCTGCTGCTGATGATGGCCATCTTCGTCATCTACATCGTGCTCGGCATCCTGTACGAGAGCTTCATCCATCCGGTCACCATCCTCTCCGCCCTGCCCCTGGCCGGGTTTGGGGCTCTGCTCACGCTGCTGCTGTTCGGCCGCGAGCTGGATGTCTACTCCTTCGTCGGCATCATCATGCTCGTCGGCCTGGTGAAGAAGAACGGCATCATCATGATCGACTTCGCCATCGCCGCCGAGCGGGACAAGGAGGTGAGCGCGACCGAGGCCATCTACGAGGCCTGCCAGGTCCGCTTCCGGCCCATCATGATGACCACCATGGCGGCGTTCTTCGGGGTCCTGCCCATCGCCATCGCCATCGGCGCCGGGTCCGAGGCGCGGCAGCCCCTGGGCCTCGCGGTGGCGGGCGGCCTCATCTTCTCCCAGCTCCTGACCCTCTTCATCACCCCCGTGGTGTACGTGTACATGGACCGCTTCCAGCGTGCTCTGCGGCGCTGGCTGCCGTTCGCGGGCCGGGGCGAGGGAGCTGCCGCCGAGGCCTGAGGCGAGCCGGGGACCTGCGGCGGCAGTGATCGGCGGCAGCGATCGGCGATCAGGTCATTCGCTCTGCGAGCTCGGTGCCCACGAATCTGAGACGCGTGAGGTTCGCCAAAGGGGTGCCAGGCACCGTCGAAGACGGTCCGAGAATCCCTTTCGCTTCATTTGCGGCGGTGCCTGGCACCCACTCTGGTTCTTGCAAAGCCTCTCGCCACTGGAGTGTGCGCGCCCCGGTCGTTGATGGCTGCCGCGGCCCGCGGATCACCGACGCCGGCCGCTGCCACTGCCGCTGCACCCGTTGACTGCCTCGTCACCTGGTTCGAGGCAATACCCGTGGCCCGGGTCAGAAACCGACCCCCGCGGCGGAGCCCTCGCGTCGGGGGTCGGCGACGGCCCGATACTCCCGGGACACCGGGTCCCACGAGACCGCGTTGACGGAGCCGAGCTTGATGAAGTCGCGGCGCGTGGCGGGCAGCCCCACCAGGAACATGTCGCGGTAGCCCCTGCGCTCCAGCTCCTCGACCATCCCCTCGCTGATGGGAGGCCGGACCTCGACGATGAGCCCCTCCGGCTGGCTGTGGGCGTTCCACAGCACCCGCGGCGCGAGCACCGCCTCGCCCAGCCCCATCCCACCGTCGACCATGGCATCGATGACGAAGGCGACGACCCCGGGAATCCGCTCGCTGGCGGCGCTGCCCAGGGCGACCAGCAGGCGGTCCCCGGAGAGCACGATGGTGGGTGACATGTCCGTGGGGCAGGCGGCGCGCGGTTGGAAGGCCTTCGGATCGGCGGGGTTGAACCCCTCCAGGAAGCTGTTGTAGAGGAACCCGCCGGGGTCGGCGAGCGCCTTGCCGCCGAAGAAGCGCCCCAGGGTCTGGGTCAGGGACACCACATTGCCGAAGCGATCCACCACCGACACCTGGGTCGTCCCACCCTGGGGGAGGTAGGCCGGGAGGGCCGGCGGCAGGTCATCCACGGAGAGGGGGCGGTCGAACCGGATCAGCCGCGCACGTTCGGCGGCAAAGCTCTTCCCCAGGTAGCTGAGATCGGCGGCCTGGCCGGTCAGGGAAGCACTCGCCGTGAACCGGTAGTGGTCCTCCAGCGCGATGTGGAAGGACTCACCCACCGCCTGCAGCCGGTCGGCGGTGGCGGCGCGCCGCAGCCCGCGCGGAAAGCTCTCGAGCATGTTGAGCGCCTCGATGACGGCGGCCCCGCTGCTCGGCCACGGAAACGCGAGCACCTCGGTCCCCCGGTAGCTGCCGCGCAGCGGGCTCCTCTCCCTGACCCGGTACGCAGCCAGGTCCGCCGCGGTGACGAAGCCACCCCGACGCCTCATGTCGGCGACGATCTCGGCCGCGATCTCTCCTCGATAGAAATCGTCGGCCCCGCGCTCCGCGAGCCGGCGCAGGGTCACGGCCATGTCCTTCATGACGATGCGCGTGCCCGGCTCCGGGACCTCCCAGCCGTCCTGCAGCAAGAGCTGCCGCAGCTGATCATCCTGGCGGATCGTGTCCACGTACTTCGCGATCGAGGCGCACTTGGAGTCGTTGAGCACGAAGCCCGCATCCGCGACGGCGATGGCCGGCGCCAGGAGCTCGGCCAGGGTCTTCGACCCGTACTCGGCGCGCGCACGGTCCAGCGCCGCCAGCGTCCCCGGCACGGCGGCGACCTTGACGCCCAACAGCTCCTCGTCGGGGCTCGACACCGTGAGCGCCGTCCGGTCGACCCGCAGGGGCACGCGGGCCGAGCCGTCGATGGCGACAGTCCGACCGTCCGCCATGCGGATCAGGATGTAGGTCGTGCCGGCCAGCCCGGACGACCCGGGGGAGGCCGCCCCGGCCACGAACGCCGCCGCGACCGCGGCATCCACCGCGTTGCCGCCTGTCTTCAACATCTCCACGCCGGCGCGGGTGGCCTCCTCGTAGCCGGTGGACACCGCCCCGAGGGGCGAGCCCACCTCCACCACCTCGAGCTGCGTGATCTCGCCTTGCTCGAGGGGTGCGGTGCAGGCTGCCGCCAGGAAGAGGAACGCGAGCAACGCGAAGAGCGCCGCCGCCCCACGGCCAGAAACGCCCACGGCCTCGCTGAGCCGTCTCCCCTCAGTAACCATCCGGTGGCTCCTCTCAGAACTCATAGCGCACACCCAGCCGCACCCGCCGCGGCTCCTGGTAGGCGATGCGTCGACCGAAGTCCGGGTTCACCACCCGGGGCGCGCGCTCCGTGTTCTGGTCGTAGTCCAACACGCCCCGCCGGTCGAGGACGTTGAAGACGTCCACCGCGACCACCAGATCGCCGCGGCCCAGCCCCAGCCGGTAGTCGCCGTGGAGGTCCACAGCCAGCTCATTGGGCGTCCGGGTCCGGAACCCGTCCTCGGTCAAGATGCCGGCGCCCCGGGGTGCCTCGGGAATGTCCCCGATCCTGCTCAGGACCGGGTCCGCCGCCATGGGGGTGAGGGGACGTCCCGAGCTCGCCCACACCCCCGCTCCGAGGCTGAGACCGCCATCGAAGGTGTACGCGCCGTAGACCTTGAGCTGGTGGGTGCGGTCGGTGGGCAGCGGCCCGGCGCCCAGATCACCCAGGTAGCGGATGTCGCCGCGGAAGCCGAACTGAGGGACGCCGATCTCCGTGTAGCTGGGGTCGTTGGTCGGGTAGTCGAAGAGCGAGGTCAACGCCGGATGCGCCTGGCCGTTGTCGTTGCGGAAGAACCCCTCGTAGGTGCCCTCCAGCCGCGACCAGCGATAGGAGGCGAGGAGGGTCCAGTTGTCGGCGTAGCGCCGGTTGGCCGTCAGCTCCACCGCCTGATAGCGATGGATCGGCTGCTCGAACGCGCCGATGCCGTCCAGGGTGGGCGGCGAACCGTCCTCGGGGTTGCCGATGAGACGCTGCGCTCCGTCCGCCTCTCCGGTCAGGTACAGGACCATGGCCGCGTTGACGATGTCCTCCAAAACGCGGGGCATGTCGCGGTACAGGTAGCGGACGCCGACGGCGAGCTGCGGCCACAGCTCGACCTCCAGCCCGGCCACCGCTTCCTGGATGTAGGTCGTCCCCGCACCGGGCGCCAACCGGACGGGGCGCCCCTGCGACATGGAGAGGTGGACCGCGGTGTCCAGGGCCACGACTCCGTCCGGCACCGGCTCGGCGAGGGCCGCGTCGAAGTAGTCCGCCCAGCGCACCCGGGTGCCCCCCTGGAATATCAGCACCGGCATGTCGTTGGGGATGCGGGCGAAGAAGATCCCGTAGCTGGAGTAGAGCTTGATCCTCCCCTCGCCCGTGGGGTCCCAGACCACCCCAAGGCGCGGCGCCCAGTTGTTGTCCAGCACCACCGAGCTCGCCGTCCCCACCATCTCCTGGCGCTCGTAGCGCACGCCCCCCGACACGGTCAGGTGGCTGCCCAGGTACAGCTTGTCCTGGAGGAAGGCGCTCACGTACCGTTGCCGGCTGGCTCGCTCGGCGTCGAGCTGGGCGCCGGTGACGCGGTAGATGCGCCCGAACGCGGGATCGGGGTAGACGGTGATGATCCCGCCCGAGCCGGTCTGGCGACCGTTGGCGAGGGTCACGGGGGGCCCGGTCCGACCCGTCGTCTCGTCGTAGCTCACATCCTCGACGCTGGCCCCGTAGCGCACGTCGTGGACGCCGATGAGGTTGGTGGACTTGAGCTCGTACTGGAAGCTCTCCCCGCGGCTGTCGCCGCTGTACCTGCCCATGCCCCCGGAGTAGGACGGCGGGGTCGTGGTCTCGTCCACGAGCTGCCACTCGTCCACCGAGGGAGTTTCACGGAAGGTGTGGGTGGCGTGGCCGACGGACGCCTCCAACAGCCAGCTGTCGCTCAGGACACCGTGGTAGCGCAGGGACTGGGTGTGTCCGCCGAAGTCCAGGGAGCTGAACGCGGCGCGGTTGGGGTAGAGCAACGCGTCCGTGGTCTGCGGTCCCACGGCACCCTCGCCCGGGTCGCCGAAGACCGACGCGTCGAGGCGGTGGCTGGAGCTCAGGGACGCGGTGACCTTGGCGGCATAGGAGGTGATGGTGCGCTCCCGATCGACGGCGCCGAGAGCTGCGAGGGGGAAGCCGTCGGGCGCCACCAGGCTGTCACGATCGCGACGATGATCGGCGGCCACGAAGAAGAAGAGCCGGTCCCGCAGGAGTGGTCCCCCGAGGCTCAACCCCAGCTCCCGACGGCTCTGGGCGACGGTGTTGACGGCGCCCGCCGTCAGCTCCACCCGGCGCCAGTCGCTCTCCAGCGCGTCCGGGCTCACGTACCCGAAGACCGAGCCGCGCCACTCGTTGGAGCCGCTCTTGGTAATCACGTTCACCAGTCCGCCGGTGGACTGTGCGTACTCCGCCTCGGTACCCGCCGTGCGGACCTGGATCTCGTCGATGAAGTCGTAGGCGACGCCGCTGCCGATGGAGCCGTAGCCGCGGGCGTACACGCCCAGGCCCCCGTACCTGGGATGGTTGATGTTGACCCCGTCCACCACGTACTGGTTCTCCAGGCCGCTGGCCCCGGAGATGGACGGGTTCGACGCGCCGGCGCCGCCGCTCGACGACACTCCCGGCGCGAGGTAGAAGGCATCGCTGAGCTTCCGGCCCACGGGCACCTGCTCGAGAAGACGGCTGCTCATCGTGAGCCCGGTCGCCACCGACGACAGGTCGATCACCGGGGAGGTCGCGTTGACGTCCATCACGGCCTCGAATGCGCCCGGCGAGAGAACGAAGCCCAGCTCCACCCGTCGCCCGAGCCCCACCGCCACGTTCGTCTGCTGCATCGCCTGGTAGCCATCCAGCTCGACCCGGAGATCGTACGGACCGGGGGTGAGATAGGGGAACAGGAACCGGCCGCCGTCGTCGGTGGGCTCCGACCTCACGCCCCGCTCGGACGTGAGCGTCACCATCGCGTCCCGCAGGGGGGCCCCCGCTTCGGACGTCACTCGTCCGGCGATGGTGCCGGTGGTCGCCTGTTGTGCAAATGCGATTCCCGTTGCCAGCAGCGTCAGCAACAGCGCCAGGGCCACGCTCGGAGCGCCTGCACGTTGACCCTCCACGACATCTGTCGTCCTCATCCCCAGCCACCTTCCTCCGAACGAGGCCAGGTTTGCGGGCGCCTGCGCCCGCACCTGACGTCCTTGTTTCATCCTCGAACAAAGAGTGACGCAGGTCACAGCGGCTGTCAAATCGTGCGTCGCGTACAATGGGCGCCCGCCGCCGACGGCCCCCGGAACACGGCCCGCCGCCGCGGGAATCACGATGCAGACCTCACCACCCTCGCCCGCTCCGGAACCCGCCGTGCCGGTCCCATCTGCTCGCCGATCGGCAACCGCGCCCCGCGCGCGCGGGCTCTCCCGCGAGGGAGCCGTCCTCATCCTGGCCGCCGTCCTCTTCTTCTGGTTCCTGTGGGGCCACGACCTGTGGGCGCCGGACGAGCCCTTCTTCGCGGAGGGGGCGCGGGAGATGCTGGCGGGGGGCCACTGGCTCGTGACCTTCATCAACGGCGTGGTGAACAGCCACAAGCCGCCCCTCTTCTTCTGGCTGATCGCCGCTTTCTCCGCGCCCTTCGGACAGATCCTGGAGGTGACGGCGCGCCTGCCCTCGGCCCTGGCCGCCCTCGGCACCCTCGCCCTGACCATGCGCCTCGGTCGTCGCTTCTGGGACCGGGACGTCGCCGCCCTCGCCGGAATCGTGTTGGCCACGAGCTACATGTTCTGGGACAAGGCCCGCTGGGCCCAGATCGACTCCCTGCTGTGCTTCCTGATCTGGGTGGCGCTCGCCGCCTTTGCCGCCCACCGGGCCGGCGAGGCCGACGGTCGCCGGGCCGGTCTGCTGTTCTGGCTGGCGGCGGCGCTGGCGACCCTGGCCAAGGGCCCCGTCGGGCTCCTGCTGCCCCTCGGCATCGCCCTCTTGACCCTGGCCTCGGACCGCGACCTGCGGCGCTGGCGGGGCTTCGCCCCCGTCCTGGGGCCGCTCCTCTTCGTGGCGATCACCGGCGCCTGGGTCCTGGCGGTCAGCGTCGCCGGCCCCGATGGCTACACCGTCTGGGGCGCGCTGCGCGAGCACTTCGTGAACCGCGCCATCCACGGCATGCACCACCGGCAACCGTTCTACTACTACCTCCTCCACCTGCCCGTCTCCCTCCTGCCCTGGTCGGGCCTCCTGCCGGGGGCTCTGCTTTTGGCCTGGCGGCGGCGGCGCGCGGCCGGCGACCGCTTCCTGGCCGTGGCGGCGATCTTCGTCGTGGTCTTCTTCTCCATCTCCACCGAGAAGCGGGACCTCTACGTGCTCCCCGCCTTCCCGGCCATCGCGCTCCTCATCGCGAGCCTGGTGGCCGCCGCAGGTCGGCGCCGGGACGGACGCGAGGCGTCACCCGTGGACCCGCGGTGGGTCACGGTTGCGCAGGTCGTCATCGGTGCCGTGCTGGGGCTGGCCGGGCTGGCCGTGCCCGTGGCCGTGGGCCGCTATCCCCAGGTCTCCGCGATGACGGGCCTCCTGCTCGGCGCTGTCCTCCTCCTGACCGGTGCGGCGACCGTCTGGCAGGCGCTCCGGCGACGGTTGCTGGGCTCGGTGCTCGCCCCGGCGGCGGGCATGCTGGTCCTCTACCTGCTGGTCCCACCGCTGCTCTACCCGGCCTTCGAGCCCATCAAGTCGGCCCGTCCCCTGGCCGTGGAGGTGCGACGGGTGACAGCCGCATCGCGGGCCGCGGGCCACGCCGTGGTCGCCTACGACGTCGGCAACCTGCCCGTGGCCATCGCCTTCTACTCCGACGGTGTCTACACCCGGGAAACCCTCGACCCGGCCGTGCTCACCGCACACCTGGAGTCGTCCGCCAGGGTCTACGCCCTGGTCAACGCCCGCTCCCTGGATGCAGTCCCACCCTCCGTCCGCGATCGCATGGTGGTCATCGACCGCGCGAACCTCGCCCATCGCCCCGTGCTCTTCGTCGCCAACAGGTAGCGAGGGCTCTGCCCGTTGGGGGTTGCTGGCCATAGACCACGCGCCGCGTGTGGGGCCGCTCGAAGATGAGGAAGAACGCCCAGATGGCCACCCAGTCGAAGAGAGCCGCCGCCATTCCCCAACCCGAGCGCAACGCCAGCGCGAGGGCGAAGGCGTGCAGGTACCCGGGACCGTACATGGGGTTGGCGAACCAGCGATAGATGCCGGAGCGTGCCCTGTGCACCTCCTCCGGAGGGCAGAAGAAGTCGTACCAGTAGTAGCCCTCCACCCCCACCACCCTCCACGCAGCCACCTTGGCCCCGATCCCGATGGCCGCCAGGGGGAGGGCCACGGTCACCGCCACCGCCCACGGGATCGCCAGTGGCAAGGTGTCGAAACCGAGCACGGCGAGGACGACGAAGCTGATCGCGTCGGCGTCCAGGACGGCGGCGGCCCGGCGTTTGAAGGCCAGCCAGCGACGGCGATGATCCGGGGCCTTGGGAGAGCGGGCCGCCTCCCGTCTCAGAACCAGCCCGATGCCCAGGACGTAGGTGAGCCGGAGGGCGAGGTGGACGGCGGCTGCAAGCACCAGCCAGGGCAGGCGGCCAGACGGCATCATGCCGGTCAGAGTAGCCGCGCGGCACCTCCAGCGACAGCCCCCCGGGGACCGCCCGATGTCCAGGACGACCACAGGTGTTAGATTCCGGAGCATGAAAACACGCTGGCTCGGCCTGCTTCTTCTCATCTCCCTGGCGGTCTCCCCCGGTGCCGCCGCGGCGGTCGGTGACACCCTCACCTTCGGCCGCTTCGGCACTGTCCACCTGTACCGGCCCGGCGGGGCGCCCACCAACGTCGTGCTCTTCATCTCCGGGGACGGTGGCTGGAACAAGGGCGTCATCGACATGGCCCGGGCCCTGACCGGCCTCGGCGCCCTGGTGGTGGGCATCGACATCAACCACTACCTGGCGGCAGCGGCCCAGGCGCCGGACAGGTGCACCTACGCCGCCGCGGACCTCGAGGCCCTCAGCCAGTACGTCCAGGTGGAGCTGGCACTGCCGGACTACATCGCACCGGTGCTGGTGGGCTACTCCTCCGGGGCCACCCTGGCCTACGCCAGCCTGGTGGAGGCGCCCGAGGGCACCTTCAAAGGGGCCATCAGCCTGTCGTTCTGCCCGGACCTCCCCCTGAAGAAGCCGCTCTGCGAGGGGGCCGGCCTGCACTGGCACGCCAACTCCCGGAGCCGCGGCGCCGTGTTCGATCCCGCGCCGGAGCTCGCGGTGCCGTGGACGGTCCTTCAGGGGGAGATCGACCGGGTGTGCCAGGCGCCCCAGGCGGAGGCCTTCGCCGGGCAGGTGGGGTCGGCACAGGTGGTGCTCTTGCCCAGGGTCGGCCACGGGTTCTCGGTCCAGGCCAACTGGCTGCCCCAGTTCAAGGAGGCCTTCGCCCGCATCTCCGGCACCGGGCCGCCCGGCACCGGCCCCGCCGGCGACTCCATCGAGGGCCTTCCCCTGGTGGAGGTCCAGCCCCAGGGGGAGGTCCAGAGCAGCATCGCGGTGGTCCTCTCCGGGGACGGGGGCTGGGCCTCCCTGGATCGCCAGGTCGGGAACGCCCTCGCCGCCCGCGGCTACCCCGTGATCGGGCTGAACTCCCTGCGGTACTTCTGGCGCCAGCGCACGCCCGTGGAGGCCGCCAGCGACCTGGCCCGCATCCTGGGAAGGGGCTTCGCCACCTGGAAGGTCCCGAGCGCGATCCTGGTGGGGTACTCCCTGGGCGCGGAGGTCCTGCCCTTCATGGCCGCCGGCCTGCCTCCCGAGCTGCTGGAGCGGGTGCGCCTGGTCGCCCTCATCAGCCCCGGCACCACGGCGACCTTCCAGTTCCACCTCACCGAGTGGTTCGGCGCCGGCGCCGACGAGGGACGCCCCATCGCCCCCGAGATCCTCGCCCTGCGCGGAACCCCCGTCCTGTGCATCTTCGGCAGCGACGAGCAGGACAGCCTCTGCCCCACCCTGGACCCGAGCTGGGGGTGGGTCAAGAAGGTGGAGCTCGCCGGCGGCCACCATCTGGGAGGAGACTACAAGCTGCTCGCCGCGACCATCCTCGCCGACCTTCCCCCGCCGACGCGTTGAGGCGGGCGCTGCCGGCCGCGCTCAACGCAAGGGCGCCAAGCCCCCACCCGCCCGAGACTGAAGACGGAGAGGATGAACGCAGAGACGCAGAGGCGGGGAGCCCCCACCCTGGACCCGACCCAACGGCCATCGCTGCGGCGGCCTCCGCCGCGGTTCGCTGGCGCTGGCGCTGGCGCTGGCGGGGCGGAGTATCGTGTAGCATGTGGCTCCCTCGGCCGCGCCGGCCCTCGCGCCGCGGCGGGGAGGATGGGACGGCGAACAGAGAATGTGCGGCATCGTAGGCATCCTCGGCGGAGACTACGCTCCCGGAGAGCGGGCGGACATCGTCCGTCGCATGGCGGCCACCCTCATCCACCGCGGCCCTGACGGGGAGGGTCACGTCTCCGCCGGAGCCTGCGACCTCGGCTTTCGGCGACTGGCCATCATCGACCTCGAGGCGACCTCGCCGCCCTTCAGCAACGAGGATGGATCGGTGTGGTCGGCGGCCAACGCCGAGATCTACAACGACGACGAGCTGCGTCCGTGGCTCGAGGGCCGCGGGCATGTCCTGCACACCGGCGTCGACACCGAGGTCCTGCCCCACCTCTGGGAGGAGCTGGGCCCCGAGCTGGTGCACCGCCTCAACGGCATGTTCGCCTTCACCGTGTGGGACCAGCGCCGCGAGACCCTCGCCCTGTTCCGGGACCGGGCGGGTGAGAAGCCGCTCTTCTACTGGCAGGGCCGTAACGAGCTGGTGTTCGGTTCCGAGCTGAGGGCCCTGCTCGCCCATCCCCACATCCCACGGGCGGTCGACCCCGTGGCTCTGCGACGCTACCTGCTGCACGACTTCTTTCCCGCCCCGCTGACCCCCATCGCCGGCATCCGCAAGCTGCCCGCCGGCCACCTGCTCCTGGCGGCGGAGGGCCGCGTGGAGGTGCGGTCCTACTGGGACCTGGCCGAGCACTTCGTCGGCCCCGCGGCCGCCTCCAGCCCGGCCGAGATCGCCGACGAGCTGGACCGGCGGATCGCGCGCGCCGTCGAGCGGCGGCGCCGCTCCGACGTCCCCATCGGCGTGTTCCTGTCCGGTGGGATCGACTCCTCGGCGGTGCTCGCTCACCTGGCCGACCAGCTCGGCCCCGGCGTCCACGCGTTTGCCCTCGGCCACGCCGACCTCAGCTTCGACGAGTCCCGCTTCGCCCGCGACACCGCCGCCTTCTTCGAGGCCGACTTCAACGAGCTGGTGCTGTCCGAGAGTGACCTCGCCGAAGGCCTGCGACTGGTGGGCGCCAGCTTCGACGAA
>CAWJPY010000012.1:0-312930 GCA_963844865.1 uncultured Holophagae bacterium | reverse complement strand
CTATCGAGTCGGTGACAGCACCCATGCCGGGCTACGTCACCTACCAGGCCGTAGCTGAAGCTTTGCCAGACCTCCATCGAACACGACATTGTGCTCACCCGCAAAGACGGAACGGTGTACGGCGCCGACACCAACTCCGGGTACAGCTCCGAGGTGTGAACACCTCAACCGGCAACTACGCGCACAAGGTCATGGACCTCGCACTGCCGGGCATCGGGCCATCATTCGTCTTCGACGCCCTACAACTCCCAGGACGGTACGGATGGCCCGCTGGGTTACGGCTGGACCTGAACTTCAACGTCTCCCTCGCTGAGTGGCCAGACGGCGAGATGGTGATGCGGTGGGGCGATGGCAAGACCGAGGTCTGGAACCCGGACGGCGAAGGCGGCTGGACCCCGATGTACGGCGTGTTCTCCACCCTCATCGAGAACCCGGACGGCACCTTCACGCTGCGCGGCAAGGACCTCATCGAGTACCGCTTCGACACCGCCAACAAGCTCGCAGCGGTGGTGGATGAGTACGGCAACACCATCTCGTTCAACTACTTGGGCGACGAGCTTGGCTCCGTCACCGATACCGCGGGCCGAGTCATCACCTTCTCCTACGACGCCTCGAGCCGCATCACGAACATCCTCGACCCCATCGGCCGGTCGGTGAGCTTCACCTATGACGTGAGCGGTGACCTCGTCACCGCCACCAACATGGAAGGCGGGCTCACCAGCTACACCTACGACGACGCTCACCGGATGCTCACCATCACCGATCCCCGGGGCAACGTCGTCATCACGAACACCTACGACGAGGACCGTTCAGCGGTCATCAACCAGCGCGACGCTCTGGGCGACGAGACCCGCTACATCTATGACGTGCCGAGCAAGACCACCACGATCATCGATGCCGAGGGCAACACGTTCGAGCACCACTTCGATGACTATCTGCGCCTGGTTGAGGAGGTGGACGCTCGAGGCTACTCCTCGGCTCGGACCTACGACGAGCGTGGCAATGTCGAGAGTGTCACCGACAAGAACGGCAACACCACGACCTACGAGCACGACGACAACGGAAATGTCCTCACCAAGATCGAGCCGCTCGGCCGGATCACCTCGGCGACCTACGACGTGAACAACAACCCGACCACCAAGACGGATGCGCGTGGGCATTCGCAGGTCTTCGAGTACGACGCGGTCACCAACGATCTCGTGGCCGCCTATGCATGCGGCGCGGTCCCGGTCGCCGACTGCACCACTGACCCAGCGGTCCTCAAGACCACCTACACCTACGACCCGGTGACCGGTCAGCTGAGCTCGGTTACGGAGGCGGCGGGACATCCCACCCTCGAGCGGACAACCACCTACCAGTACGATCCCGACGGTAACAACGTGGCGGTCATCGACCCCCTGGCAACACGAGCACTTACAACTACGACGGCGTCGGCCGGAAGGTGAGCGAGAGCCATCCACTCGGTCGGGCCACTGCGTACGAGTACGACGTGATGGACCGCCTGATCCTGGTCACCGATGGGCTGGGCGACACCGCCCAGTACGGCTACGACGAAAACAGCAACAAGATCCACCACTGGGACGCGAACGACAAGCTCACCATCTTCACGTACGACGAGAAGAACCGGCTCATCAGTCGCACAGACCCTGCGGGCTATGTCGAGGATTACGGCTACGACGGCGTCGACCGTCGGATCACCGTCATCAACCCGCGCGGCGCCAACGCGACGATCATGTATGACGCCGTAGGCAATGTTGCGGCTGAGATCGATCCCATGGGGCACACGGTGCACTATGAGTACGACGCGAACGGCAACCGCACCGCAGCGATCAACGCCAAGGGCTACCGCAAGGAGCTGGTCTACAACGAGCTCAACCTGCTCGTCGAGGTGACCGATCCGCTCGGCAACACCGAGACCTTCCAGTACGACCTCGAGGGCAACCAGACGCACGCCACGAACACGCTCGGCAAGACGACCATCTCGACCTTTGACGCCTTCAACCGGATCGAGACGGTCACCGACCCAGAGGGCAACAGCGTCACGAACGCCTACGACATACGTGGGCGGTTGATCAGCGCCACCGATGCCCGCGGCCACACCACGAGCTACGAGTACGACCTCCTCGATCGGCTCGTTGGTGTGACAGACGCTGAGAGCGGGACGGTCGGCGCCACTTACGACGAGCTCGGTAACCGGACCTCCATCACCGATCCTCGAGGCAAGGTGACGACCTTCACCTACGACGTGCTCAACCGGCTCGTCTCCGCAACTGATCCGTTGGGCAACTCAGTCATCCGCGACTACGACCCGGTGGGCAATCTCGAGACCCTGACCAACGCCGATGGCACGACGACCTTCCAGTACGACGAACTTTACCGGGTGGCCGAGGTCACGCAACCCGACCTCACCACTGTGACCTACACCTACGACGAGGTCGGCAACCGGCTCAGCGTCACCGACACCGCGGGGGTGACCTCCTTCACGTATGACATGGGCGACAGGGTCAAGACGGTCATCGACCCCTTCGGCAACACCGTGGGTTACACCTTCGACCCAATGGCAATCGGTCGTCGATTCAGTACCCGGGGTACAAGACCGTCACCTACCTCTTCGACGAGCTCGACCGCGTCGTCGAGGTCCAGGACTGGGGCGGCGTCACGACGACCTACACCTACGACGACGCCGGCCGCCTCAGCACACAGGTGATGGGGAACAGCGTGACGGTCACGTACACCTACGACGAGGCCGGGCGGCCATTTCGAAAGAGGACCGTCCCGCCGGCGGCGACCTCATCCTGAGCTACACCTACACCCTCGACCCCAACGGCAACCGCACCGGGCTCGACTTCACCCAGCCGCTGATGCCTGATGTCGATCCCATCGACCAGACCATGGGCCACAACGACGGCAACCAGGTGGTGAGCAACGACGCCTGGACCTACACCTACGACGGCAAGGGAAACCGCACGAGCAAGACCGATGGCGTCACCACCACGACCTACACCTACGACTTCAACAACCGCCTCACGAGCGTCAACGACGGCACGAACCTGTGGGAGTACCACTACACGAGCAGCGGGCACCGGATCTCGTCGGTCGAAAACGGGGTAGAGACGAGATGGTTGCTTGACCTCAATGCTCCGATGGGGTTGGTGTTGGCGCGAATGGACGGCGCCAATGCGGTTCAAGATTACTTCGTCTACGGGGATGGGTTGCTGTATGCCGTGGACGCTGCCACTGGTGAGAGACACTTTAGTCATTTCGACCCAGTTGGCAGTACCATTGCCATTTCGAGTCTCACAGGTGCCGTGACCGCACGCTTGTCATACCTTCCGTTTGGAACGGTAAATAGAGTTCCTGATCAGTTCGACATCCCATTTACCTATGTCGGCAAGTACGGAGTGATCGAAGAGACGAACGGCCTGTTCTTCATGCGGGCCAGATTCTACGATCCACAAACGAGGACGTTTCTCGGACGGGACCCTGCAGACGGTAGAATCGGGGACCCGCAGAGTCTAAACCCCTACCAGTACGTGCAAGGGAACCCCGTGCTATTCGTCGACCCGACCGGTGAAGTCAGGTGGGGTCTCTTTGCTCGAGGAGCAGGTGAGATCCTGCTTGGTGTAGGGGGCATGGCCCTAGGGGTGTTGACGGCGCCCACCCTGGTTGGTGGGGTTGTTGGATTCACTGTTGGTGGCGCTGTCTTCGTGCAGGGAGTCGCCGATATTGTCGACTCGATTCGAGAAGAAGAGCGGAAGACTGTCAACCCATTTGACGTTGGCGCCGGCATTGCGGCGGCACTCATTTGGGAAAGTCAGGCGGCCGTGGACAACGCGGTCTTTGTCTCTGGGGGGCTCCAGGCTCTTGCTGGCGGGCTCTCATCGCTCCCGAACCCATCATGGATCGACATAGGCCTTCTCGCTGGTTCTGCAGCCGATTTTATCGGGTGGAATTCCGGCACTTCTCCCGCACAGCGGGGCCCTGCTTCGGCTGTAAACAGCACCCCACAACAATCACACCCAACCACATCCTCCCTCCAGAACAGTCAGAGTGGTTCGGTGAATGGGAGTGCTTCGGGTGGATCTGGACACACCTACAGAAACGCCTACGCCGAATACCTTTCGAAGAACAACGGCCCGGAGACAGCAAAGCTCCGCCGGATGTACCACTGGTTCCGGGGGAACACGGAGGCACTTGAAGCGTGGATGGCAAACCAGCAGAGGGCCCCGAAGAGAGACATTGAAGAACTCAGCGTCGCTGGATATGCGAAGGCCCAGTTCAGCGAGCAGTATCGATTCATCATGACTGACAACTTCCTTGACGAACAGACCCTGTCCTACGTGGAGTACCGGGTTTCCAACGAAGTCGCGAGGCTCGCTCAGAAGCGTTATAGATACAACAACGACAGCTCCAAGAGCTACCGCAGGGCGAAGGAGCGGAGAGCGCAGGACGTCTCAAACAGCATCAGCTCGCTTTACGCGCAGCTAGTCTCGGCGTTGAGCAAGCACCACGTGATGATCCGGGATCTCTCGGCAATGCCATCCGGAGCAACCGGCGGGATAGTACGAACGGGGGTGTACGCAGGGGGTGGACCGTGAGGATGACGCCCATTGTCCTCGGTCGCCCATTGATCGTGCTTCTACCGGTGTTCTTGCTAGGGTCGTTGGTCTCCGAAGCCGCAACCTCGACCTACACCTACGACAAGCTCAACCGCCTCACCACGGCGACGATCGATGGCAGCCGTATCGAGTACACCTACGACGCGGCCGGCAACATCACCCGGGTCCTCACGCCTTATGCGATCTCGGTCTCCACGTCGGGCTCTGGCACGGGCTCCGTCACAGACGACCGCGGCAAGATCGACTGCGGCGACGACTGCAGTGGTGTCTACGACCTCGGCGCAGTCGTTGAGCTCACGGCCAACCCAGGCTCCGGGATGGCATTCGACGGCTGGTCCGGCGCCTGCACGGGTACGGGGACCTGCTTGATAGCCGTCAGTGGCATGGCGGCAGTTCAAGCTGAGTTTCGCGTAGACACCACCACTCCCCTTCCCAATGCATCAATCGGCGATGCGTTCGAGTACGAGGGGAACGCCGGCACCCGCTCCTCGTCTTCACAGTCGATCTCGACACCGCACCGACAGACCCCGCGTCGGTGGACTGGTCCACATCCGAAGGCACCGCCACCGCGGGCGTCGATTTCCTTGCCGCGTCCGGTACGCTGTTCATAACTCCACCACAATCGAAGGGCTACCTCGAGGTGCAACTCTTGGGCGACAGCGACCCCGAGCCCGATGAGACCCTCTTCGTCACTCTGACGAACCCCACGAACCTCGATATCCTCGACGGCTTCGCACAGGGCCTCATCCAAGATGACGACTCCGGATGCACCGACCTCTTCATCGAGTACCAGACCTTCCTCACAGAGGAACTCATAGAAACCTGCGGGAGTATCCAAGTCGGTCCCGAAGTCGTCTTCGCTAGCGGGTCGAATGTCGTGTTCCACGCGGGCACTGCGATCGTCTTGATGAACGGTGTCAGTGTGAATCAAGGTGGAATTGTCGTCCTGAGGTAATGTCGTGGTTCCGAGCCATTCTTCCTACCATAGTCCCGTACCGCAGTGGCTCGAGCTATGGTGTGGATTTGATGGTCTTCCAACGCTCGTGATTCGCTTGAGACGAGGCGAAATCAGGCGCCACAACGTTGATCAATTATCGGCAGAGCATAGCTCGTATTGCTTGGGGTTTTCTAGGCACCGGAACTGTGAGGTGACATGATGTCCAGGTCGTTAGGCTTTATGTTGGCAATCGTAGCTATTGTGGCCGCAGTACCGAACACATCTCTCGCCGTTCCAAACATCATCAGCTACCAAGGCGTCCTGAATGGCGATGATGGGACGCCGGTAAACGGGTCCGTTAACATGACATTTAGCATTTACGATTCCCCGTCCAGTGGTGCTCCACTGTGGGTAGAGAACCAGACAGTTTCCGTATCGAATGGCGCATTTAACGTGTTGTTAGGTTCTGTGGAAGGTTTACCTGCGGATTTATTCCTTGAGGATATTCGTTATCTAGGGATTAAGGTAGGAGCGGACGATGAAATGACACCGAGACAGCAGATCACAAGCACTGCTTATTCTCATCGCTCCGAGCTGCTGAGCCCGCCGACTATGGCCCCGATAGGCAGTATCGTTGCGTGGGCAAAGTCGATGCCAGGAACACCGCCATTGCCCTCACAATGGGTGGAGTGTAATGGCCAAACACTCTCAGATTCGGCTTCCCCCTTTGACGGGGCGACGATTCCAGACCTGAATGGATTGTCCGGAACACCTCGCTTCCTCAGAGGTGGGGCGGCTTCCGGGTCGACGGGTGGTACAGAATCCCACACTCACAGCCTCAATTGGTATGGGTACGCAGGTGGATCTGGGTCGGCTCAGCGGTGGCTAAACACTAGCCAGGATGTCAGCCAGACGAGCACACTGCCCAGCTACTACAGTGTTGTCTGGATCATGAGGATCAAATAGCTCACGACACGGATGATCACGAAGGGTGCTAGTACGGAAGAACGGCGCCAGGGCCGACACTTTTGACACTTTCGCGTTCTGAGCAGCGGCCATCTCGGTGAGCTCTCGGCCCCATCGGTGCCCATCGGTGCCGGGAGAGAGAAAGTTAACAATGTTGTGGCGGGCTGCTGGGCCAATGCTCAGGATCTCTTAGCAGGACACGCGAGGGTCGCGGGGTTCGGGCACGGGTCGTACTGACGACACTGGCCGTCGCGCGCTACGAGCTGCGGTCGTGCTGAGGTGCTCCCGTCAATTGTCCTCAGAGCTCTTCCGGAGCCGCTCGACCGAGCCCTTGGGAAGCACCATCGCCTGGCAGGACATGCCGTCGAAGACGAAGGGCGAGCCATGGGGCACCCAACCTTCATCCAGATGCCCGTTCACCGCTCGTTCCAAGGTCTCCGTATCGTTCGCCTTGAGGATCGCGTACCTCGCCACTTGATCCATGATGACCATCCTCCCAATTTCGGGCTCCAGCTACACGTCCGACATGGAACGCGCCCGCTGTTTGATTTCGTACATTCGCCTGATCACGCCCTGTCCTATGCCGTACCGCGCATCTCCCCCATAAAAGCGTGGTCTCCCAACTCCGCGTTGTGAAAAGGACGTTCTCAACTTAGATCAGGCGATCGCGGATTTCAAGAGGCGAGCGCCGAACCTAGCTGAGACCCCCTCCCTGTTGATCGGTACCACGTACACACTTTCACACGTGTTTGGTGAGGGCGGCTGCGTAGGACTGGGCTGGTCCCGTCCGCGCGTGAGAGAAATCTCATGCCACGACGACCCCGCCTCTTCGTTTCCGGTGGGATCTATCACGTCTGGAGCCGCATCGCACGGGGCGAGCCCGTGTTCGACGAGCACGACGGAGCGGCCGAGCTCATCGAAACCCTCCGCAAGGTCCGTGATCTCGACGGTCTGACGGTCTTCGCGTGGTGCCTCGAGCTGGTCGGTCGCCTGCGGGATCTCGACCTCGTCTCGGTGGACAGGCTGTCCTGCAGATCTCGAGGAGCCGAGCTCACGCTGATTCGGGCGGAGTTCGCCGCCCTCGCGATCGGCCGCTACCAGCCTCGAACCTGCGACGTGGCGGATCTCCTGGGCAAGCACCCGAACTCGATCACCAGGTGGCTCAACCGCAGACTCCGTCTCGAGCGGGACGACCCCGGCTTCAAGCGGCTCATCGACACGCTCGACGAGGCCGCCTCACGACGGGACTGACAGCCACCATGTGTGGAACTGTGTACGTGCCACCACGTCCACCAGTCATTCCTCGGTGATACACTCCCCTTGTTCCAGAAAATCCAAGAGCTGTCTCGACCTGAGGAGGGTTTCCATGCGTCGTAACATCGGGCGTAGTTGGATGCGTCTGGGGAGCAGTCCGCTGGCAGCCGCCGCTCTGTTCGTCGTTCTTGCCTGCGGCACTCTGGCCCTCGCAGGCACCAGCCCTGCCGAGATCGCGCGGGATCCATGTCCCGCGACCATCAAGGATGGCGACCCGTGCCCCGAGCTGGTGGGGCGTTGGCCGTACGGGCCGGCATACACGGTCGCCCAGGCCGGGAACTACGCGTACTTCGGCAGCGGCACGGTCCTGCAGATCGCCGACGTGTCCACGCCGGAGGCCCCGGTCGTGGTCGGAGAGATCGTGCTGCAACGCAAGACGCTGGGGGTCGCGGTCGCCGGCAGCTACGCCTACGTTGCCGACGGCGCCGCGGGGCTGCGGGTGATCGACGTGAGCACACCCTCCGCGCCGGTGGAGGTGGGCTCCTACGACACAGTGGCCTATGCGTCCGGCGTGGCGTTGTCCGGCTCCTACGCCTACGTGGCGGGCGGTGGCGCGGGTCTGAGGGTGGTCGACATCAGCTCGCCGTCCGCGCCCACCGAGACAGGCTTCTACGACACGCCGGGATTCGCGGAGGGCGTGGCGGTGTCCGGGACCTACGCCTACGTGGCGGACGGCAGCTCTGGTCTGAGGGTGATCAACGTGAGCACACCCTCCGCGCTCACCGAGGCGGGCTTCTACGAC
Source organism: uncultured Holophagae bacterium (assembly GCA_963844865.1). Taxonomy (GTDB): domain Bacteria; phylum Acidobacteriota; class Thermoanaerobaculia; order Thermoanaerobaculales; family Sulfomarinibacteraceae; genus CAWJPY01. The sequence continues at coordinate 304,352 of CAWJPY010000012.1, read as the reverse complement.
ACGCCGGGATACGCGCACGGCGTGGCGGTGTCCGGGACCTACGCCTACGTCGCCGATGACTCCGCGGGGCTCCGAGTGATCGACGTCAGCTCGCCGTCCGCGCCCACCGAGGCGGGCTTCCACGACACATCGGGAAGTGCGTACGGCGTGGCCGTGTCAGGGTCGTACGCCTACGTCGCCGACAACAACTACGGGCTCCGGGTGATCGATGTGAGCACACCGTCCGCGCTCACCGAGGCGGGCTTCTACGACACGCCGGGATACGCTCGCGGCGTGGCGTTGTCAGGGTCGTACGCCTATGTCGCGGACGGTGGCTTCGGTCTCCGTGTGCTGGACGTGAGCGTGCCCTCGACGCCCTCGGATGTGGGCTCCTGCGACACGCGAGCATTCGCGTTGGGCGTCGCGATGTCCGGCTCCTACGCCTACGTCGCGGACGACAGCGACGGCCTCAGAGTCATCGACGTCAGCGTGCCGTCCTCCCCCACCGAGGTCGGCTCCTGCGACACGCCGTCATACGCGTCGGGCGTCGCGGCGGCCGGCTCCTACGCCTACGTCGCGGACGCCTACGCGGGCCTGCGGGTGATCGACGTGAGCACACCTCGGCCCCCGTCGAGGTCGGCTCCCACGACACGCCCGGGTACGCGGTCGCCGTTGCGGTGGCCGGCTCCTACGCCTACGTCGCGGACAACGCCCCGGGTCTTCGAGTCATCGACATCAGCTCACCCTCCGCGCCCAGCGAGGTCGGCTTCTACGTCACGCCGGGAAACGCCTACGACGTGGCGGTCGCCGGGTCCTACGCGTATGTCGCGGGTACGACCTCGGGCCTGCGCATCATCGACGTGAGCACACCTTCGTCGCTCACCGAGGTCGGTCACTTCGACACCCAGGGCGCGGCCTATGGCGTCGCGGTCTCGGGGTCCTACGCCTACGTCGCGGACGACAGCGACGGCCTCAGAGTCATCGACGTCAGCACGCCGTCGGCACCGGTGGAGGTCGGGTCCTTCACCGGGTCGGTGAACGCGTTCCGGGTGGCGATCTCGGGAACCCGAGCCTACCTCACGAACTACGGCGGCGGTCTCCATATACTCGACGTCACCCTTCCGTCGACGCCCGTCCAGGTGGGCCTCCACGAAACACTGGCGCTCGCGTATGACGTCGCGGCTACCGGATCCCACGCCTACGTCGCGGCTTATGACGCGGGCATGGAGATCTTCGGCGGGGCGTGCTTCGGCATGTTCAGCGTGGCGGTGGCGAGCCGAGGAACGGGCAGCGGGACCACCTCCAGCGACCCGGCCGGCATCGACTGCGGCGCCACCTGCCTGGCGGACTTCGACGCTGACGCCGTGGTCACGCTGTCCGCGGATCCGGACCCGGGCAGCGTCTTCGACGGCTGGGTGAGCGCGGAGTGCAGCGGCACCGGCGACTGCGTGCTCACCATGACCGGGGACAAGTGGGTGGCCGCCCTCCTCGACATCGAAGGTGCCTGCGGCCTCGGCGACTCCCTCGAGCTGGAGCAGATGTCCATCGACTGGACGCAGGAGTTCGAGGCCTGCACCTCGATCACGGCCGGCAACGACTTCGTGGTCGCTTCCTCGGGCGACGTCACCTTCCGCGCGGGTCAGTCGGTGAGCCTCGACGACGGCTTCTCGGTCGCTGCCGGCGCCACCTTCACCGTCGCCATCGACCCGACCGTCAGCGCGCCGTGACGTGGCCAGCGATGATCGGTGCCACGTAGGCACTTCCACATGGTTGGGGGTGGGTGCATAGGATGGGGTGGTCCCGTCCGCGCGTGAGAGAAATCTCATGCCACGACGACCCCGCCTCGTCGTTTCCGGTGGGATCTCTCACGTGTTCTTCCGCATCGCACGGGCGAGCTCGTGTTCGACGAGCACGACGAAGCGGCCGAGCTCATCGAAACCGTCGGCAAGGTCCGTGATCTCGACGGTCTGACGATCTTCGCGTGGTGCCTCGAGCTGGTCGATCGCCTGCAGGACTTCGACCTCGTCTCGGTGGACAGGCTGTCCTCCAATTCTTGAGGAGCCGAGGTCAAGCTGATTCGGGCGGAGTTTGCCGCCCTGGCGATCGGCCGCAACAGGCTCGGACCTGCGAGGTGGCGGATCTCCTGGGCAAGCACCCGAACTCGATCACCAGGTGGCTCAACCGCGGGCTGCGTCTCGAGCGGGAGGACCCCGGCTTCAAGAGGCGTGTCGACACGCTCGACGAGGCCGCCTCACGACGGGACTGACACCCAGCATGTGTGGAAGTGTGTACATGGCACCATTCTCCTGTGGTGGGCTCCGCCTTCGCGTTCACGCACGGGGACGACGTCTCCGTGCTCAACACCTCCCTCAGCGAGCTCGGGAGCACACCGCCATCTCCGAGGCCGACGGGAACAACGCCACGATGCGGCACGTGGCATCCTGGATGTGGCACTCTAGAGGAAGGCAGGCAATGAAACGGCCACCCACGCTCCTCCTCGGCATTGCGGCGCTCTCCTGTCTGTTGGCAGCGGCATCGTGCGCCCGGAAGGGCTCCGTCGACACCACCAGGATCACCGTGGAGCAGATGCGGTCCGCGCTGGATGCGCGATTGACCGAGCTGGAGAAGCACGGCTTCTGCGGCGTGGTGCGCGTGGATGTCAAGGGCGAGCTGGCCTATGCGCGGGGGCTCGGCCACGCCGACTGCGCCGCGACCGAGGCCATGACCCCGGATGATGTCTTCCTCATCGGTTCCATCACCAAAGAGTTCCTGCGGCTCCTGGCGTACAAGCTGGAGGAGGAGGGACACCTGCGAATGGACGACCCGATCGGGACGTTCCTCCCCGATCTCCCGGAGGACAAGGCGGCCCTGACCGTGCGACAGATCGTCACCCACACGGCAGGAATCCCCGATCTCGTTGATGCCTCGGGCAGACCCGTCGAGTACACCGTTGCCTATGACTACGAGCCGGTCTCGAAAGAGCAGATGCTGAATCGCTTCGGCAAGGCCGCACTCATCTTCAAGCCGGGTACCAGGGAGGAGTACTCGAATCTCGGCTATCAGGTGTTGGCCGCGGTGTACGAGGCCGCGACCAAGGAGCGCATCGAAGACATCCTTCGGACCCGGATCTTCGAACCGGCGGGCATGGCACACACCGGGTGGATCCGACCGGACTGGAGCAGCGTCCGTTTCGCCGAAGGATGCCTCGAGGACGGGAGCCGCTGGGGCTCACCGTTGCTCGACGGGATGTGGATGGAGGATGGGCCGAGCTGGAACCTCCGTGGGGCCGGTGGGCTGTTGGGGTCGGCCGAGGACCTTTCACGGTTCATGGACGCCCTCCATCGGGGGATCCTCCTCAAGCCCGAGACCCAGGCCCGGTACCTGGACGACCGCCTGGTGAACATGAGGCGCTACGGCGAGCGCGGCATGGGACCCGCGGGCTCCAATGGGATCTTCAATGCGGTGTTCTTCTGGCTGGAGAAGAGCGACTTCCGTTTCGTGATCCTGTCGAGCCACGCGGACCAGATCGGCGAAGACTATGCGCGCGAGCTCATTCACTTGACCGCCCGGGCGCGCTGAGCATGGGCTGCCCTTCGTCGAGCGAGAACGCGATGCTCTCCTGACGCCGCCATGTGCGAGGCCGACGGGACCAACGCCACGATGCGGTACGTGGCATCCTCGGCCGGGTCAGGGACAGGTGTTGAGGTAGTACGAGTACCCCTCGTCGTAGACGAGCGCGCAGGTCGCGACACCCGACACCGCACCTCCACCGAGCTGGGAAGCCCCGATCTTCACCGTGGCGGCGTCGGCGTAGTTGTACACCGATGCGGCAGCGCCCGAGATCCTGCAGTGATTGGCCTCGACCGTCAACGTCCCCCCTGTCCTGAAGGTGTAGAGCCCATAGGTCGAGCTCTCGGCCGTTACGTTGCTCAGGCGGACGGTCTTCGCACTCGAGGAGAAGATGCTGACGCCACGATCGTCGCCGGATGCGATGACGTCTGCGGCGGTCACGGAGCTGTGATCCAGGACGATCGCCCACGACTCCGTACCCGACGCGCTGGCGACGGCGTCCTTGAGGATGCCGTCGATCACGGAGTAGAACTCGAAACCGATGTTGGAGCTGGAGCCCCCGGTCGCCGTAGCCGTGAGGTGGCGCGCCGAGCTCGCGTCGCCGGTGATGTAGATGCCTACACACTGATCTGTGCAGCTCACGTTGGCCCTCGCCCCTGTCAAGGTCAGCGACTCACCCGTGCTGTGCACACCATAGGCGGTTGTGCCGTCGGTGATGGTGACGACCACGTCCTCGATCAAGACTCCGGAGCCGGTGACCCAGATGCCATGCGTCTGCACCCCTGATACTCCCAGGGTCAGGTTCAGCCGCCGCAAGCGGGTTCCGTCGGCGTCGCTGTAGAGCGCCTGTGAATACTGCCCTGGGGTCGAACACGTGTTCTCGACCGACAGCATCCGGAGCTCGGTGTCCTCCGCACCGATCACCACCCCGGTGAATGGTCCACACGCCGCGCCGGTCACCGTGGTCACCCCCTCGCCGGAGCCCTCGACATCGACCCACTGCTTCATGGTCAGGGGCGTCGCCCCGACGTCGTACTTCCCCGGCTCCAATTTGAGGAGCCACGCGTCCGCCTGCGAGGCCGGGGTCGGGATGGCCGCCATCGCAGCCAGGAGCGCGGTACCGTTCTGGGCCGGCGTACCGACCGGACCGACCACGACGGTGCGGGTGTAGGCGCTGCTGAGATCGTCCGCGCAGACCCAGGCGGAACCGCTCCACTTGGCCACCTGGTCGGCGCCGCATGACAGGCCGGCCAAGGTGTCGACGGCGGCGGTCGTCTGCACCGTGCCGTCGGGGAACTCCACGCCGTCCGCGCGCAACGCCAGGGACTGGCACGTGGCTGCGGCCGGCACCAACAGGGCTGCGATCGACACAAGAGAGTTCATCCACCTCATCGTTCCTCCTCCGTCGGCGTGATCCGAGATCGGCGTCCACCGCTGGCACGTCGACTCCGCCAACCGTCAGACACGATTGATAGGCCGCTCCCCACTCTCGCCTCCTCAGGAGCAACTGCAATGCCGAGATTCCTTTTGTCTACAGAATGTATATCACTCTGGCGCGGCACGCATTGCATCGATGCGTTGTCGGTGCGGGGATTGAGCACGGCAATGTCGAGGCAGTCGATGCGGAAGGGTGCCACCCATCAGAAGAGGCGTCTCGAGTGGGCACAGGCCGTCTGCTCCGATTCGTATGGATCCGAGGTAGGAGAAGTGGATTGGGGGCCCCCACGTCGGCTCCCCACGCGGCCTCCCGTGCCCACACCGCGCGCCTCGACACCACCATCTCCCAGGCCGACGGAGCCAACGCCACAATGCGGCACGTGGCACCACAACGGGTAAGAGCTCGTTCCCGGCAACGCTCGGGCAGGCAGGCGCTATGATGGGCTGCACCACACAGCGCATCAAGGAGGAACCGACCATGCCGTCCATGCGCCGTGTTCGGTTGTTCGCTGTGCTTTCGCTCGCCGTCGCTTTCGCCGGGGCCCAGGAGCGCGCAGAGCTGCTGGCTTCGCCGAAGCTCGAGGAGGACGCGAGGATCCCGGTCTTCGCGGAGCTCACGGCGGAGCAGGCGGCGGCGCAGATCAGGATGGTCGCGGGCCGCAACTACGCCGTGTTCGGCTTCAACACGCCGGAGATCCACGTGGTGCTGCCCGCAGCGGACAACAGCGTCTACGCCAAGGTCGATTTCGGCGAGCCGAAGCTCTACGACGCGTCGGGCAACGAGGTGGCGTACGAAGTCGAGCTGGGCCTGTACGTCCACGGCACGCACCACGTCGAGCTTCGCTTCGCGCCGTCGGAGGGGACCGACCCGGTGGAGTTCGCCCGCGCCGTCGGCACCGCGACGGTGCGCTATCCCCTGCGGCTGCGCACCCTCGTCGCGCGGGCGGGCGGCCCTGCGGTCGAGGGCCTCGACGTGAGCATCGACGGTCCCTTCGTGGTCCGGCGCTCGTCGTCAAAGGACGAGGACCTCGAGGCCGCGTCGTTCACGCACATCACCGCGTTGCGGGCCCTGGACGCGGAGGGCCATGTGCTGACGCGTCACCCGTCGACTCAGTTCAGGATGGCCGACGGCGTCACCACCGAGACGCTCGCGTTCTGGGGCGAGGTCGCCGCGGTGCAGCTCGACGTGGCCGACGAGTGGGCCACCTTCCGGGTGGCCTACGAGCTGCCCGAGGTGCCGCCCCTTCCCGATTCGCGGATCGGCAGCGCGCCGGCAGACGGTGACGAGAACCCTCCGACCCCGGGGGCCAAGGTCGCGGTCGAGGTGGTGGCCCAGACGCCGGGGACGGTGATCGCCGCCGAGCTCGGGCTCACGGCGGACGAGGCGCTGGCACGGCTCCGCAAGCAGGGATATCCGGATGCCAACGGGGAGTTCATGGTCCTGAGCGCCGTGAAAGGGGACGCCGAGGCGGTCAAGCTCTTCCTCGCGGCCGGCTCTCCCATCGACTACGCCACCGCGGACGGACGCACCACGCTGCTGTCGGCGCTGATGTACGGACGGTTCGACCTGGCCCGGTTCCTGGTGGACGCGGGCGCGGACGTCAACATCGCTGACAGCAACAACGCGACACCGCTCTTCTACGCCGCCTCGAAGTGCACCGCCACCGACCTGGTGAAGGCGCTGCTGGCGGCAGGCGCCGACCCCACGCAGGCGACACGCGGCAAGACCACCGCCGTGGAGATGGCGGCCGCCATGGGCTGCACCGACAACGAGGCGGCCATCCGCGCGGCACTCGGAGGATGACCTGCTCTCGAGAGTATCCGTGCAGGTAAGTGCGCCGGACGCGGCGCTCGCTCGCGCGGAACCGATGTGACAGACGCGGACGATGCACCAGGGCAGCACGTGGCCCCCTGAGCTTCGCGGTGCGCCCCCAGCTTCGCGGTGCGTGGCACCCCGAGCTTCGCGGTGCGTGGCACCCTCAGCTCGGTTTCTCCGGATGACCCACGTCGGTTCTGTCATGCTGAGCGAGGCCGCGCAGCGGCCGAGTCGAAGCATCCCCTCCAGAGCGCCGGAGGCGCGAACGACGGCCCATGCCGCCGGCAGGATCTGGAGCGCCAAGTGTCTGATTCTCTGAGGGGATCCTTCGACTCGCTCCGGCAGACCTCCGCTCGCTCAGGATGACACGCAGGCGGGTCGGCCGGCCGACTCTGGACGGCTCCGTGTCACGCCATGGGGCACCGCGCAGAGCGAGGGTGACGATGCTCCCAATGACACACCCTTGTTCTGTCATGGTGAGCGAGACGCTCGCCGTCCGCGGCGAGCGACGAGTCGAACCATCCCCCGAAGGCCCGTGGGACGCCGAAGTCGCGTGTCATCCTGAGCACGGCGCTCGGTCCGCCGAGCGGCTCGCGAAGGATCCCCCGACAGCACCAGGCCCGCCCCTGGGGGATCGCCACACGGGCCTTCGGGGGATCCTTCGACTCGCTCCGGCAGACCTCCGCTCGCTCAGGATGACAGCAAACAGGATCAGCCGGCCGACTCTGAACGGCTCCGTGCACGCCATGCGGCACCGCCGCGAAGCGGCGTAAGGATGCTCAGGATGACAGCAAACAGGGTCGACCGACCGTGTCTGAGCGGTCTCTCATGCCGGGTGGCAGAGGGGTGCGCGGGGACGCCCCATCGGACGCGGACGTGAGCACGGACGCGGGCTGTTCCTCAGACGTGTGGGTCATTGGGACGGCGCGGCGCGATAGTCGAGGTAGAATCTCTCGCCATGGCGTTCTCCCTGTCCGACAGAGGCACGTACTACAGAGGGCTGCTCGTCCTTGTGGGACGCGACCGCATCGTCGAGCCTCGCGAGCGCGAGCTGCTGCTGGAGATCGGCAAGATTCTCGACTTCAGCCGGAGCTTCTGCGAGGCCGCGATCGACGACCTGCTTCGCAACCCGCACCTGACGCACGATCCCATCGTCTTGTCCGATCCGCGTATCGCCGAGTGCTTCTTGCGTGACGCCATCCGCCTCGCCCTGGTCGACGACGACGTCCACGACCACGAGCTCATCTGGCTGAAGAAGGTGGCCCGCGCCAACGGTCTGTCGGAGGAATGGCTGTCAGCCGAGCTGGCAGCGTTCGACGGCACGGGGCGGCGGCCCGATGCTCTGGAGTGTCTCGAGCTCCGGCAGCATCGTCTGAAGCGGCCCGCCGGCGCGCCACACCTCATCTCAGGACACAGGACAGCTCAGTGGGGGGCGGTGACTTGCTATTCTCCGAGGCTCATGACATAGTATGCGCTCGGCTGCACGGGGAGCGACAGGCTCCCGCCTGCACCGCCGCGTACAACGCAGGGCCATGACGGCCCGGACGGCAGACCCCCGGCAGCTCTCCCGTTCACAACCCAGCCGGAACAAACAGGCAGCGCACCTGCCATCGCTGGTCGTGCGCCGCCGGAAAGTACTTGTATCTCTTGAAATTTGCAGACCTCCCACTCGATCCCGCCCTGCTGCGCGGGATCTCGGACCTGGGCTTTGAAGAGCCCACCGCCATCCAGGCCGCCGCCCTACCGCCGGCGCTCGCCGGGCGCGACATCCTCGCCTCGGCGGAGACCGGCAGCGGCAAGACGGCGGCCTTCGTCCTGCCGATCCTCAAGCGCCTGTCGGCGTCGCCACGCGGTGCGGGCATCCGCGCCCTGGTCGTGACCCCGACCCGCGAGCTCGCCTCCCAGGTCCACGCGCATCTCACCTCGCCTTGGCCGCCACACCCCCATCACGGCCGTCACGGTTTTCGGCGGCGTCAAGCCCGCCGCCCAGGTACGGGCCCTCCGCGCAGGCGTCAACGTCGTGGTGGCCACCCCCGGCCGCCTCCTCGACCACATGCGCGAGCCCTGGTTCCGCATCGACCGCCTCGAGGTGCTGGTCCTCGACGAGGCCGACCGGATGCTCGACATGGGCTTCCTGCCCGACATCAAGCGCATTCTCGCGAGGCTGCCCGAGCGGCGGCAGACCATGCTCTTCTCGGCCACCCTGCCGGGGCCCATCGTGGAGCTGAGCCGCGGGATGCTGACCGACCCGGTCCGTCTCGACGTGGCTCGCCGGGCGGTCCCCCCGACGGCGGTGCGGCAGTCGGTGATGCCGGTGCCTGAGCAGCTCAAGACAGGACCTGCTGCTCGCCATGCTCGCGGCGGGACGTGCGGACCGCGCTCGTGTTCACCCGCACCAAGCACCGCGCCAACCGCCTCGCCAAGTTCCTGGACCGCGAGTCCGGCGTCCCGTGCGACCGCATCCACGGCAACCGCTCCCAGCCCCAGCGGGAGTCCGCCCTGGCGGCCTTCAAGAGCGGCACGCATCCGCGTCCTCGTGGCCACCGACGTCGCATCCCGCGGCATCGACGTCGAGGCGCTCCCCCACGTCATCAACTTCGACGTCCCCGGCCAGCCCGATGACTACGTCCATCGGGTGGGCCGCACGGCCCGCGCCAGCGCCAGCGGCGACGCCCTGACCTTCGTGTCCCCTACCGAGGAGGCGAGCCTGCGCGCCATCGAGCGCACGGTGGGCCGCCGCATCGAGCGCCGCCCCATCGGCGGCTTCAATCTCTCGGCGCCGTCCGAGGGCGCGCGCGGCCCGGTAGGCGAGCTCACCGTTCGCGGCGAGCGGGGCGGCCGACAAGCGGACGCTGGACGACACCACCGGCGGCCGCGTGGGCGCGGACGGACGAACGCGCACTCGACCGGACTGAGGGCGCGGCGGGCCTCCAGGCCCACCGCCTCGAAATAGCCATGAGTTGGTTTCCAGGCCGGCCAACGGGGCCGGCCGGCGAATCGGCGGGCAGCGGGCCCGCCCCGACGATACGAACGGGGGCGCCGGCAGAGCCGGAGCTCCGAAGAGACGAGGAACTGTGATGTCGAAGAAGCTGTTTGTTGGAAGTCTGAGCTGGAACACCGATGACCACGGCCTGCGGGAGGCGTTCGCAGCCCACGGCGAGGTCACGGAGGCCACCGTGGTCACCGATCGCGACTCCGGCCGCTCGCGCGGTTTCGGGTTCGTGACCTTCGCCGACGACGAGGCCGCCGCCAAGGCGGTCGCCGCCCTGAACCAGACCGAGCTCGACGGCCGCACCATCAACGTGGACGTCGCCAAGGAGCGCAGCCGGGACTCCGATCGCGGCCACTCTCGCGGCAACCGCTGGTAATCTAGACCTGATCCCCACCCCCTGCGTCGCAGGGGGTGGGAGCCTTTCACGCACCCACGCACCGCACCGCTGCAGTGAGGCGTGGAGAGCGCCAGGGCCCACATGCCTGGCACTCTTGCCCACTCAGTGGCGACCGGCTCGCCCAGCTCGCGATCGGCTCGTGTAGGCCTCCGCGGAGGCTGGAGCTCCGCTCGCTCCCAATGACACGCCTTCTCCCTGTCACCCTGAGCGAGCCCGGCGCTCGGGCGGGCCGCCCGTGCGCCGTGGCGAGTCGAAGGGTCCCCCGATGTCTCCGGTGTGGCGAGCCAACGGCCCGGGTCTGGTGCTCTCGGGGGATTCTTCGACTCGCTCCGGCGGACCGACCCTCGCTCAGAATGACAGGCAACTTGGACGTCCCACTGTCTCCGCGCGGTCCCGTGTCATGCCGTGCGGCAGCGCCGCGAGGGGGCGTGCGGCTGCTCTCTGCAGCGTGCAGTCCAAGAATCATGGGCGAGGGGGCTCGACAACGGCTCCGCTTCATCGTGCTTCATCGCCGACCCCCGCTCTCGCCTCGATAGCGGCCGAGACCTGGAACGAACATCGGGGTGCGCCCTCGATACTCGATGTACTCGACGCCGAGTCGCCGCACCAGCTCGGGCTCCTCGACCTGCTTCAGCTCCCATACGTTGAGCAGCACCCACAGCGGCGTGAAGACGAAGACGAGCGAGAAGGAGTCGATCCACAACCCCAGGCCGAACAGGAAGGCGAACACCCCCGTGAGCATGGGGTTCCGGGCGTAGCGGTACGGCCCTGTGGTCACCAGCTGCGGCGGCGGATTGAAGGGCACGGGGGTCCCCTTGACCCGGAGGAAGTGGAAGCCGGACCAGGCGGTGACGGCGAGCCCCACCGCCATGACCGGGATCGACACGGGCAGCCTCGCGGCCTCGGGCAGGAGGCTGGGCAGACCGAGACGGCCGTCGACCCAGAGGGCGGCGAGCACGAACAGAGCCATGAACGCGCCGAACACCACGAGCCCGATCGGCGTCAGGAGCGTCCGCGTCCTCCTGGTGCCCGTCGCGGCCCGGTGGACGAGGTCGATCCAGCGCTCTCGGATGCCCATCGCTCCGGTCCTCCGTCGCAGCTCGTCGTGGTGTGCCGCCCACGATACCAGATGCTTTCCGCTGGATCGGCGGCGAAGGCCCGCACGCTCGCAGACGCCAGGTGCGATAACGGCCGAGTCCGGGGAGGAGACCATGAAGACGGAGAGAGGCGGCGAGGATCTGGGGCCCTCTCGCTACGAGAAGGTGTAGTGCAGCTCGGTGTACCCCTCCTTCTCGAAGGCGTTCGCGTCCTCCTTGATCAGCACCCGGACGCGCTGGCCGGTCGAGACGCCGAGCCCATCCATCGGGACCGCAAACTCCACCCCGTCGCTGCCGAAGCCGATGAGGTCGTCCGGGTCGGCGGTGCTCTCGGTGTGGATCGTGTTGAAGCTGAACTGCCCGTTCTCGCCCGGTGCGCCGAGATCGGCTCCGAACATCGGCGTGCTTCCGTCCGGGCCGGCCATCACGCCGATCGGCATCCAGATCCGGCGCTCGTAGCCGTCGATGGAACCGTAGTCGAAGCCCATCACCCCGTGACAGCCGGTGGACGAGTCCATGTCGGTGTCGAAGTAGATCTCCACGAAACCGCTCGACGAGTCGGTCTTCTGCCAGCGCTCCTCGATGGACGGCTCGGTGGTCAAGAACACATAGAGATACTGCTCGTCGTTGGCGAAGTAGACCTGCTTGATGTCCACCTCGTGATCGAGGTCGACCCCCGACGCCCCGGCTTCCTCGACGACCGGGGGGATCGATGCCCAGTCGTCGGCCTTGCCGTCGAACACGAACCCCCCGGCCGTCCCTCCACCAGACTCTCCAGCCTCTGACATCGCGGCGCCCGAGGTCGTGCGGTCGCCGCGGTCCGAAGCTCCGCACCCCGACAGGCCCGCCACACCCACCAGCAGGACCACCACGACCATCCACTCTCTCGTACTGACCTGCACCTCAACACTCATGTCGCCTCCAGATCCGTCGATGACGGTGTGCACGAGGCGCCTCACGCGCCGGCCACCTGGACAGTTTCGACTCCTCTGTACTCAGAATGTTCGCATCGTCGTCCGGGAATCTCAACCAGCACCCGCTCGCCCTTCGAGACAGTCACGGGCCTTCAGGAACCATCGTGACCTCGATCCAGGTGCCCGGCCATGGAGGCGCACACCGATCGCCTCGACATCGGTCTCCCCATCCCTGACGCCGACACTGCGGCGATGTGGTGCGTGGCACCTATCGCATATCGCGTTCGTCGACGGAGGCACGCCGTGGCGGGGAAGCACTTGACTCCACAGGGATGGGGAACCAGATTGTGTGAAAGAACCTAGACAAGAGTTCCGGCACTTGGGGGAGGTCCGATTTGACCATCTCGAGTCGGACATCTTCGGAGTCTTGCGGGGTCAGTGTGGTGCCGGTTTCGGTCGTCCATCAGCGGAGGAGGTTCCGATGACGAGTGGCTCCATGACGGGCTCCCGGTTTGCCCCGGCATTACGTCTGTGGATCGACGTCCAGGCACCCCACCGCCGCATCGACCACGACCCCTGCAAAATTTCGACGGACCCGCATCACCGCCCTGCCGTTCGTCGATGGCCTGGCCGCCTAGCGCTGGTCTTGACCACAATCCTGGCGGCCTTCGCGGGCCAGGCGCAGCCGACGCCTACGGAAATGCGGTCGGCCAACGCCGTAATCGTCACCTTACCTTGGGACTGGGGAATCGCCACACCCCGGAAACGACCCCGTAGGGTTGGCTACCGACGGCACCCGCCTGTGGTGCAGTGATCGCAGCAAGGGAAAGGTTTATCTGTACACCGACAAAGGTTGGGGGTCACTGCCAGGTTGGCAGAAGAGCGCACCCGGACCGATCACCTGGGATGGCGAAAAACTCTGGGTTGTCGTCGAGGAGTCCAAGCAGATTGTCGCGGTCGATGGAGATCTTGGTGAACGGATCGCCACAGCTCCGATTCCGCCCGCCGCCCTCCACGAGGTGCCGTCGATCACCGGCCTGACCTGGGACGGACGGACCCTGTGGCTCGCCACCGGCTGCGGGCTGTGCTCGAGCCTGTACCGGGTGAATGTGGAGACCGGCAAGACGCTGCAGAGGTTCTTTCCGTCCTGCGAGCCACGCGGCCTACTCTTCGCCGACTCGCTGCTGGTGACGATCGGCTACAACGGTCCCAAGCTCCCGGACCGCCTGATGGTCCGCCGCCTCGGAAAGTCACCCAAAACGGTCATCACCCATCTGGCGTTATACGACATCAAGGGTCTCGAGGAGGGCTCGGATCCGACCGCTCTCCTCCTGTACCGGGGCCGCCTCGTGATCGCCGACCGGAAAGAGGGCAAGATCGCTCCCGTCCAACCGGTCCTGCCGCCGGTCTACGAGGCATCCGACTACAAGGCGCCCGATGCGGGTCCCTTTGCAGAGCATGGCCAGCAAGACCCCCACCCCTAGGGAGGCAGGAGATGCGACGAACGATCGCTGAGATTCCGGTTGTGTGCCTAGCGCTGTTGGTCGTTCCCGGCTGCTGCTCCCTCCGACCTGGGAAGACGGCGGCACTGGAGGGGCCGCCGCAAAAGTTCGCGGTGCTGGCGAGCACCACGAAAGCGTTGGAAGACAATGAGGCTGAGCAGTCCGAGTTTTGGTATGACACGGTCCTGATCTACTGCGCGTTGCTCCACAACGGGTACGAGCCCGACAACATCTTCGTGCTGTACGGGGATGGATCGGATTTCGAGAGCCAAGAATATGACACCTACAACCCGACCGCACAGAAGTTCGCATGCAATGACCTGCTCACGAGCACCTACGCCGGCCCGGGCAAGCCGGTGATAACAGACTACGCGCTTGAAAATTCTTCGGGCTTGTCATCCAAGACCAACCTCGCTCACGTTCTCTGCTGCCTCGCCCGGGGGCGTCCGGCAGTTCGCCGCCATGGCAAGTGCAAGTGCTGCTCGTGGTCTGGCTCCTCCGGTGGCTTCTCATGCGCCGGCATCCCGCGCCTGCGTCCTGAGGACTCTCTGTTCCTGTGGATCAAGGGCCACGCTGAGACTACTGCGTGCCAGACCGACCTGATGTTCAACGATAGCTACGGCCTCTCCGATAGCGAGCTGGCGGGAATGCTGGCCGAGCTGGAACCGCTCCGACGCACGTTCGTGATGGAAACCTGCCGCAGCGGTGGCTGGCTCGACGACCTTCAACGGCCGGACAGCGTCGTCATGGCTTCCGCCGGGGAGCCCCTTGCAAACCCCAGCAGCTACATGCTCAACAACTGCATGGAAAGGTCGCTCTGGTGGACCTACCCGGAGGACGGCGACGCCAGCGTGGTCCACGGACGTTTCAGCTATCGGATCGCCTTGGCCCTCTGGGGCCACCTACTCGATCAGAATCGGACCTCACTGTCCACCGAGGTGGACGCGGACGCCAACGGTCTCGCCTCCGCCCGGGAGGTGTACGAGTTCGCAAGAATGAAGGTCACGGAGGAAAATCAGGATCCCCTGCTGGATGACATGCATCCGGGAATCAGGGACCCGGCCCACGTCGGCGGCTGTACCTACCCGGCCCTGCCCAGGCCGGGAGCGGCTGTCGAGGTCTACAGCAAGGATCACGACGCCGACGACGGGCGTGTGCCCTCGGCTGCCTCCCTCAACACACCAGATCTTCAGATCTCCGGGGACCAGCCCCCCTACGACGTGTGCGCCACTGTCCGCAACCTCGGATGTTCCGACGCAATCGACGTCACCGTGAGATTCTACGCTGTGCACACCAACGGCCCCCCCGGCAACAGTACGGCTTCAGGCGGCGCTGACTGGGGAGAATTAGGCCAGACGCTCGTGGCAAATATCTCGCCCGCTGGCTCACAGCAGACCTGCGTCAAGTGGAAACCGGAGAACGGGGGCGGGGACTACCTCATCATCGCCAAGCTCGACGCCGACGGCGACGAGTCCACCGCCGAGGTCGTGATCGGTATGGACAACAACAAGACCCAGCTCGCAGTCTCCGTTCCCTAGTTGTCCACCTCCATGCCGGGGCCCGGGTAGCCCGGGCAGAGCACACCCGGTGCAGTGACCTCCAACTTGAGCGGGAACACGTTCCCCGGGAGCACCGACGCTGCCGATGACACCTTCAGCAATTTGATTTCGCCCGCCCGCACGTCGAAGGGGCCGTTCGCCACACCCTCGAAGACGGTCCCGCTAGGCGGCTGAACGGTGACCGTGATCCTGTACGGTGTCGTGTTGGCGAAGTGGACGACCTGCCCACGGTGCACTTGTCGCAACTGGCCGGGAAGATCAGAAGAGACACTCCTTCGGCGCGCACTCCATGATGGCGAAGGTCATGACGTGCGAAGTGGACCGCTTCGCGCACCAGCCCTTGCAGAAGGTGCTGCAGCACCCCGGCAGCACCAGCAACGCCGGCACCATGATGCAGATGGCGAGGGCCAGTCCCAGCCATCTCCTCCTGGAACACGTGAGTCGTTTCGTCGTGGGCGCCATCTCGTCCTCCTTCCGGGAGGCTCGCGGCCTCCCATCCTCAGGTCTGTTTCGGGAGGTCCTGGATCAGACGCTGGTATCTCTCATCGGCGACCAGGTCGCGCAGGGTCGGTCGCTGCTCGAAACGGCGGCGCTGGACGCCGGCCGCGAACGCTCGGCCGACCCATTCGAACGCCCGTGACTGGTCGTCGAGGTCCCACAGGCACTCGGCGATGTCGGCGATCAGCTGGGGATCGGTGGGATCTGCGGCAAGCACGGGTTCGATGAGCTCCCGGCCCCGTGCGGGATCCCCGAGCATGGCGTAGTAGTCGGCGAGGTCGGTGGTGGCAGCGAGGTCGTCCGACGACTCGGCGAGATAGGCCTCGGCCAGCTCGACCGCGCGTCGGAAAGCGGACTCCGCCTTCTCGGGAGCGCCGGCGAATTTGTACGCGAAGGCGAGGTTGCCCCAGGTCTTATAGGAGCTGTCATCCTCCGCCGTTGCCCGTTCGAACATGCTCACGGCGTCGGCGAACCGCGCGTCCTCGAAGTAGAGCGTGCCGAGGTTGGAAAGAGCGTACCGGCTCGGTTCGATAGCGAGGGAGCGCTCGAACAGCTCTCGCGCCTGATCGCTCCGCCCCAGGAAGAAGTAGATCATCCCCAGATCGTTGTAGCCCAGGGTCAGCTCCGGAGCGCAGTCGATCACCTCGCGCCACTGGGTCGCCGCCGCCTCGTACCTCCCCTGGGCGAGATGGAGCAGGGCGAGGTGGTGGTGGGGAGGCCAGTAGCCGGGCCGAAGGAAGATCGCCCGCTGGAAGCTCGTGCTCCGCGTCGCTGGAACGATCCGCCGCCTCGTACGCCGAGGCGAGCTCCACGTGTGCATCGGCATCGGAGCGGCCGGCATGCGCCGCCCGCTCGAGGGTCGCCAGCGCCTCGGGAAAATGGCCGCCGGCCTTCTGGACGGCCGCCAGCAGGCGATAGGCGTCGGTCCGATGTCCGTGCTCCACCACGCGCTGGGCCTCGGCCATCGCTCGGTCCAGCCAGGCGGTCTGCCCGGTCGCCTCGTGCATCCGCAGGCAGGCCCGCCCCAGCGCAACTCGCGCCGGCATGAACAGCGGATCCTGCGCCGTCGCAGTCTCGAGCAGCGCGATCGCCCGCTCGACGTTGTCGGTCTCTTCGGACGCAGCCAGTGCAGCCTGGGCCTCGAGGTAGGCCTGGAATGCCTGGGGCATGGTGGTCGCCAGCGTCGCGAGATGCGCCGCGGTCTCCTCCGGGACGTCGACGTCGAGCATGCGTGCGATGCGCAGGATGAGACCATCCTGGAACGAGGACAGGTTGCTGGCGCTGTCCTCGACCACGGCCGTGCGGATGGCCCTGCTCGTGCGCGGTTCGACCGCGGCCACGGCCAGGTGAAGGCTGTCGCCGCGACGGTCCAATGTGCCGCAGAGTGCTACCGTCGCGTTGAACTTCCGATGGGCATCCCGGATCGTCTGCACACCGCGCTTGAGAGCCTCGGCGCGAGGCACGACCCAGAACCCCTTCGCGGTGTCGTGCTCGACGACATCGAGCCCACCGGCCACCACTTCGGTCAGCCCAGCGGCGAGCTTCTGCAGCTGGGCGTCCTCCCCGTCGGCCGTGAACGTCATCACGGCGACGTGCTTGGCGATCGGCAGCGGGGGCTGCGACAGCCAGCGTCTGGCGACCTGGAGCCCGGCAGCAGCCAGGAGGATCGCCGTCACGGTCACGGCCGCCCAGAACGGAATACGCAGCGCGATGGAGCGCCTGGGCCGCTCGGTCGGTGGCACGGTCGCATGGCCCTCCGACAGGGCCTGGAGGGCGAAGGCGACGTCACGGGCGGACTGGAAGCGGTCGTCGGGGCGCTTCTCCAGGCAGCGCTTGACGATGCGTTCGAGTGCGGGTGGGACGGGTCGATCGGTCTCGCTCAGCGGCGGCGGATCCCGGGAGAGGATCGCCGCCGCGACGTCTACCGAGGTCTCACCCGCGAAGGCGCGCCGCCCCGAGAGCATCTCATAGAGCACGCAGCCGAACGCGAAGATGTCCGCCCGGTGGTCCACGGACTTGCCGCGCAGCTGCTCGGGCGCCATGTAGCCGCTGGTCCCGAGCACCACGCCGGCGCCCGTGGGCGAGTCCTCGGTCGCCGTGTCCGCCGCCACGTCCGCCGAGCGGCTGCCCCTCGGTGAGCTTGGCGAGGCCGAAATCCAGGAGCTTGACGAGCCCGGTCGTGACGAGGACGTTGCCGGGCTTGAGGTCGCGGTGGATCACGCCGCGCTCGTGTGCCGCCGCCAGGCCGTTGGCGATGGCGCCGGCGAGCTCCACCGCCTTGCCGATGGTCAGGCCCTCGTCGATGAGCTGGCGCAGCGTCTGGCCTTCGAGGAGCTCGGTGACGATGTACGGCTGACCGTCGTGGGTGCCCACGTCGTAGATGGCGAGGATGTTGGGGTGGCTGAGGGCGGCCGCCGCCCGCGCCTCGCGCTCGAAGCGGTTGAGACGGTCAGGATCGCTGCTCACCTGCTCGGGCAGGACCTTCACCGCCACCTCGCGGCTCAGGCGCGCGTCCCGCGCCCGGTAGACCTCCCCCATCCCGCCGGCCCCGAGGGGCGTGACGATCCGGTAGGGGCCGATGGTCGAGCCGGCCCGCAGCATCAGAGGCTCCCCCACATGGTCTGGTCCGTCCCCGGTCTCGGCGCGCGCCAGTCCCCGGCAGCACCTCGGTCCGGACGGAACCGGCGCGCGCCCACGACGGATGACGGCGCCCCTGTTCGGCGCTCACCCGTCGACGGCGCGATCCCGCCGGCCGCTGCTTCCGGAGATCGGTTTGTCGACAAGTCTGGTGCTTTCGCCGCGATCTTGCAACATATTCGGATCAGGAAGGGCGGAGATCGAGACTACACGCCGGAGTCGGGAGGCACCAGGGCAGGCCGCGCAGCCGGGCCCGGTCATCTGGCGATCTCCTCGGCACCCGCACACGCCACTCGTTCCGAGACCGGCTCGAGGCCGGACTCACGAGGAACTGGCTGTCGCCACCCAGGGGTACCCCTGAATCTCTGTCCACGGCAGGGCCAGGCCGGCTGACCGCTCCTGCCTGCGGTCCCCGCCGTACGCCACCACCCCGCGCACGCCCTCCGCGGGCGCCGGCACGGCCTCACGCGCCAGCTCCGAGAAGTACTCGAGCTGCTCGAAGAACGAGGAATGGAGGGTTGCAGCCGACT
The DNA here is from genome assembly GCA_963844865.1 of uncultured Holophagae bacterium. Lineage (GTDB taxonomy): Bacteria > Acidobacteriota > Thermoanaerobaculia > Thermoanaerobaculales > Sulfomarinibacteraceae > CAWJPY01. The sequence goes on along the minus strand of CAWJPY010000012.1, from coordinate 285,424 downwards.
TGACCTCGACCGCCACCAGGTCGCGGCCGCGGTCGACCACCAGGTCCACCTCGCGCCCCCGATGGTCCCGCCAGTAGTGCAGGCGCGCACGCATCCCCCGAGCCGCGATCGCCTTGTACACCTCGACCGTGACCCACGACTCGAACAGAGCCCCTCGCAGAGGATGGCGCCGCAGCTCCTCCGGGGAGCGGATGCCGAGGAGCCAGCACGCCAGACCGCTGTCGATGACATGCACCTTCGGCGCCTTGACGACACGCTTGCGCAGGTTTCGGTGCAGCGGCGAGAGCAGCGTCACGATGTACCCCGCCTCCAGAACGGACAGCCACGACCTCGCCGTGTTGTGAGACACGCCGATGCCGCTCCCCAGCTCGGATTGGTTGACGAGACCGGCCGTTGCGCCGGCCACCAGCTCCAAGAAGCCCTGGAACGCCCGGAGGTCTCCCACCGCGAGGTGCTGGCGAACGTCGCGTTCGACGTAGGTGCTGACATAGGCTGCAAGCCATCGGTCTGCGGGAACTCCCCGATGGTGGATGGCCGGGTATCCCCCCTGCCACACCGCTTCCCACAAGTCGTCCACGGGAGAGAGCTTGCGACGCTCGTCGAGATCCAGCGGGAGCAGCTCGATCAAGGCGGTGCGTCCGGCCAGCGATTGCGTCACCTCCGTGTGCAGGGCGAGGTTGACCGAACCTGTGAGGACGAAGCGGCCCGGTGCGGGATCGTCGTCCACAACTCCCTGCAGGTAGCTCGCCAGCTCCGGAGCCCGCTGGATCTCGTCCAGGATCGCGCCGCCGCTCAGCTCCGCCAGGAAGCTGCGCGGGTCCTCGACCGCATACCTCCGATCGTCAGGGTTCTCGAGCGAGACGTAGCGCAGCTTGGGAAACGCCATCCTGCACAGGGTGGTCTTGCCCGACTGGCGAGGACCGGTGACGGTGACGGTCGGGAAGGAACGCGCCAGCTCGCGCAGCGCGGGCTGGATCCGGCGCTGGATCAGCTGGTCGGCCATGTACAGATTGTAACTCGCATTTACAATCTGTACAGATCTGGGCGGTCGGACTCGACCCCCTCAGGGGCCGAGGATGCTGGTGGCGAGCTTGACGGCGGTGTGGGCGTCGGGGGCGTAGCCGTCGGCGCCGATCTCGTCCGCGAAGGGCTGGCTGAGCGGCGCCCCGCCGACGATGAAGCGGGCGTCGGGGTAGGCGCCGCGCACGGTCTGGATGACGGCGCCCATCTCGTGCATGGTCGTGGTCAGCAGGGAGGAGAGACCGACCAGGTCGGGCTTCACCTCGTGGTAGGCGTCCAGGAAGCGCGCCGCCGACACGCTGACGCCGAGGTCCACGACCCGGAAGGCCGCGCCCTCGAACATCATCCCCACCACGTTCTTGCCGAGGTCGTGGATGTCTCCCGCGACGGTGCCGATAAGCAGGGTGCCCTGCGGCTCCACCCCACCCTGGGTGAGGGCGGGCTTGAGGACCTCCATGGCGGCCTTCATGCCGTGGGCCGCCAGCAGCAGCTCGGGCAGGAAGGCCTCGCCGCGGGAGAAGCGCTCGCCGAGCTCCTCCATGGGGCGCCGCATGGCGCTCTCGAGGATCTCCCGGGGCGCGACTCCGGCCTCGAGGGCCTCCTCGGTCAGCGCCTTGATGGTGTCGCTCTGCCCCGCGATCAGGCTCGCGCCCAGCCTCGTCATCAGGTCGTTCATGCCGTCGTCCTCCGGATTGCGCACCACGTGGTCACGTGCCGATCGGGTAGGCGCCGTACCTCCGGGCCGCCTTCACCATGGCGATGTAGTTCTCCGGCTTGACCCCCGGATGGATGGAGTTGGAGGAGCTGATGATGTAGCCCCCTCCGGGCGCCGCGTCCCTGATGGTCGTCCGCACCGTCTCCTCCACCTCCTGCTCGGAGCCGAAGGGGAGCAGGAAGCTGCAGTCGATGTTCCCCAGCACGGCGGCCCGGCCCGCCAGGTGGGCCTTCACCTCCTTGATGTCCATGCTCTGGGGCTGGATGGGGTGGATGCCGTCGAAGCCCGCCTCCAGCAGGTCGTCCAGGATCGGCCACAGGTTGCCGTCGGAGTGCTTGATGATCTTCAACCCCTGCTCGTGGGCCGAGCGCACGACCTCGCTGTGGAAGGGCTTGAGGAACCGCCGGTACTGGTCCGGGCTCATGAGGGTGTTGGTGTTGAAGGAGAGGTCGCCCTCCAGGACGACCACGTCCGCCCCCGCCTCCGCGGCCATGCCCACGGCGGCGTTGCAGAAGCGGGTGGTGATCCGGGCCAGCTCCAGGGCCAGGTCCGGGCTCAGCATGTAGTCCAGCAGCAGCCGCTCCATGGCGCCCCTGAGCTGCCACGAGAAGCGGAAGGGGCCGGGGATGGAGAAGAAGTGGGCCACGTCGGTGCCCATCCGGTCGATGACGTAGCGGAGCATGAGGAAGTCGGCGGGGTCCGGCTGCAGGAGGTCGGTGATCGGGCCGAGGTCCTCGGGGCCCCGCACCGGGCCGTCCATGGCGATGGGCTCGCCCACGTGGCTGAGGCGGTAGGTGGTGCCGTACTTGTCCCGGACCAGGTCCTCCCCCACCCGCTGCTTGCCGATCACGAAGACGGTGGACACGCCGTCGTTGCCCAGCTCCCTGAGGATCAGGCACAGCAGCTCCATGTACTGGATCACCTCCTCCAGGCTCATGTCGGTGATGTGCTTGATCTGGGGGACGTCGTCGGTGAAGTGCTTGCCCAGGTTGACGATGCTGGCCTCGTTGATGCCCATCTCGAAGATGGGGACGCGGTCGGGCTGCCCCGGCTCCAGGGCCTTCAGGGTCCGCTCTCTGCCCGTCATCGCCTCGGCCATGGCCACCTCCTCGACTCCCGAGCTCCGCTCTCGCTGGGCGTGCTGCTCTCCCAGAGTACGGGCGTCACGATGGGGACGCAACGGTGGGCCGATCGTCGTGGTCGATACGCCGTCCCGGCGACTGACCGTTCGCGCCTCCTGATCACATACACGGCTGCGGTTCAGCCCGCGTCAGCTTCCGCGTCCGACGGGGACCCTCCCGCGCCCCTCGCGTCATGCCGTTCGGCGCCGCCACGAAGGGGCGAAGGGATGCCCCCGACGACGTGCCGACTCGCTGTCATGGTGAGCATCCTTACGCCCAATCCGGGCGGTGTCACATGGAATGACGCGGGGCCGCGCGGAGACGGTGGGACGTCGAAGTTGCTTGTCATTCTGAGCGAGCGGAGGTCTGCCGGAGGGAGGCGAAGAATCCCCCGAGAGAACCAGACCCGGGCCTTTGGTCCGCCACACCGGAGGCATCGGAGGACCCTTCGACTCGCGGCCCGGGGCCGCTCGCTCAGGGTGACAGGAGAAAGGTATGTCATTGGGAGCGAGGAGCTCACCGTGAAGGCGGATACGCGGGCCGCCAGCCCGGCACGTTCACGGGAGCGTGATCCGGAACTTGCACCGGGGGTGTCCCATGAGGACGGACTCGAGCAGCTCCACGTCCACCGGTCGGCCGAACACGCGATCGTGCATCTCCTTCACGTACCCGACCGAGCACCAGCAGAAGGTGGGTGAGATGCGATCCGCCCCTTGCGCTTCCGCCGCGGGGCACAGGCAGACTCCTGCCGGTGCCGCCTCACCGGTCTCGGCGCTCGCCGAGAACTCCATGACGATGGCGTCCCCGTCCATCGAGTAGCCACCGGACCGGCCCTGCCGTGTTACCCACGCGGCGATGTGCTCTCGCGTGGCGGGCTCGGGCCGGCGCCCGAGGTCCGGCCGGTAGGCGCTGAAGCAGGCCTTGCCGTTGGCGGTCATGAGCCTCCTGCGCGTGGGCTCGTCGAGCTGGGCGTCCAAGACCGTGAAGAAGTCGCGGGACCCAGCCGTCCACGAACTCCATGCGCTCCACGGCCCGCGCCGGGGACCTCTCGCCCGGCTGCGTCTGCGGCGCCTGTGCGGGCTCGCGCTTCTCCTCGAGGCCGAGCGCGGTTCGCGCGCTGAGCGCTGCTCCGCACATGCACGTCCCCGCACTCGCGCGACCCACGATCCTCATGAACTCCTTGCGGTCGACCCCACCTTCGCTCATGGGCTTCTCCACCCTCGCTGATGCTCGGAACGAGCCCCAGCATACTCCGCTACCGCGATGGGCCCGGAAGCGCGGGGTCCGGTGACAGGCCCGAGGGTGGTCCGTCGGCGCCGGCTCCGCAGGAGCCGGTCCTCAGGCGAACTTACCCGGCGGGAAGTGATACCTCTCGATCATGGCCTTCTTCTCGTTCTCGGGAAGGCTCGCCATGTCGGACCTCCATCCCGGGCAGAAGTTGGCGTGCCACCGCCACAGCCGGCCCAGGATGGACCTCGGTTTGGAGTCGTACTTGGCCCGCCAGGGGCACGTCGCGCAGCCGGGCTCGCTCATCTGCGGCTCCTTTCCGCCTCGGCGCACCGGGGCATGGGCGCCAGGTACGCCGGCTTACCCCATTGTCGCGCTGGCCGGCGGTTGCGGCCACGCTCACCCGGAAGCCAGGTGAGGCGAGCGTGCCACGCCGGCGAGCTTCCCGCACCTATGCGGCGGCGGGCGGCCAGAAGCGGATGCGCTCGGGATCGGTACCCTGCTCCAGCAGCCACTGGCAGGTGTCCATCCCGGTCTTGCCGGCGCCGATGATCACGTAGCCCTCCTTCGGCTCGTCGATCCGAACGACGTCACCCGCGGGCACGCAGCGGGCGGCGTCGGCGACCTCGAAGGGGGGCGCGAAAGTGGCCGGGACCGTGGCCTGCAGGTAGGTGGCGTCGACCCGGCGCTTGCGGGGGACGATCTCCTCGACCTTGCCGGTGACCAGGGAGCGGACGCGGTGCTCTCCGAGGTACTCGTGACGCGGCAGGAAGCGCACGCGGCCCGAGGCGAGCAGGCGGTGCTGCATGACCTCGTCGAAGTACCCGCAGATCTCGCCGCCCGAGGCGCGCTCGTAGAGGCCGGCGTCGGTGCCGACTGTGGAGATGCGGTCCTGGCCCAGCAGTGTGGAGGGCACGCCGTAGAGGCGCGAGGGCTGGTGCAGCCGGACGAACGGGTAGCAGTCGACCCAGTGCCCGCCGGGCGCGTGGCGACGGTCGACGATCACGGCGCTCGCGTCGCAGTGCTCGATGAGCGCGTCCACGAAGCCGAGGCCGCCGAGACCTGCGCCGACCACGAGATAGTCCGTATCGATGCTCATGGTGCAGCCTCCCAGGCAGGAACCAATTAGGAGTTATTCCTGTCTTCTATTCCTGGACAACGGGAACAGGTGCCATGACCTTCCGAGCCTTCAGAGCCCTCCTGGTCCTACTCGGCCGGCTCTGCAGCGCCGGGTGGCGTCGAGGGTACACAGCGGCAGCGGCAGGCGGCGGCTTCGTTGTGCGCCGGGATCGCCAGGGACAGGTGGGCGGGGAACGCGCCTTCGCCCTGCACGAGCTCATCAGAGCCCGGAGAGTGTCGCCGTCTCGCGAACGAGCGTCTCCCTCACCCCGCCTGGCACGCGATGCCGTGCTCGGCGCAGAAGCGACGCACGAGGCTCGCCTGGCTCCGGTAGAACGCTTCGGTCGAGGGGTCGCGTCGCACCCGCGGGCTGTAGTTCCAGCCGCTGAAGTAGACGTTGTCTACGAACTCCACCGCGGCGAGGATCTTCTCCACATCCTGCTCGATAATCTCGGGCGTCGGGTAGGGCTCGACGTGCACTCCCGTTCGCCGGCCCGCCTCGTGCAGCCGCCCGAGGGCCGCGATCCGCTCGGCGTAGGGGGCGGCGCCCGGCTCCCACCGGCGGCGGAACCCCTCGCTGAGCGACACCAGGCTGATCCCGTAGGTGTTGTCAGAGGGGAAGCGCCGGCGGTCGGCCAGCTCGGCGGGGTAGGCGCCCTTGGTCAGCACGGTGCACCGGATCCCGGCCCGGTTCAGCCGCTCGATGAGCCCCAGCGACAGCTCCACGACCTCGGGCTGGCCGAACATGAACGGGTCCGTCGTCAGGCACAGGTGCACCTCGTCGGGGAGGACCCGCTTCCTCGCGAGCTCCCGGTCGAGGAGCGCGAGGGCGTTGCCCACGATGCGGGGGCGGCGCCACTGGGCGGCGCCCCGGACCCGCCCGTGGCGCCTGGCCATCAGGAATGCATAGCACGGGTACCGGCACTCGTGGCTGCACCCCAGCACGTGGTTGAGGCACCAGAACCCGAGCCCGCTCCGGTAGAGCAGGCTCTTGCGCTCGATGCGCTCCAGCGGTTTCGCGGCACCACCATCCACGACCGCACAGTCTAGTGTGACGCTGGTGGACCCGTCGAACGCCTCGGTCATCGGGCGCCATCTCGCCCAGCCTTGATCTGACCGCTCACGCCCGGCTAGGCTCCAGGCGAGCGCGAGAAAACCCACGGCCACATCCAGCGGGAAGGGCTGGCAGAGGGGGCGTCATGTCGAGTCTCGTGTCGCAAGGGCTGACGATCTTCATGGGGCTGTTCGCCATCATGAACCCGGTGGCCAACACCCCGGTCTTCCTGGGCCTGACCGAAGGCGACCCGGATCCGGTGCAGGAGGAGGGTCGCGCGCAGCGCCCTGCTCATCGCCTTCTTCGTCGTCCTGGTCTTCTGCGTGGCCGGGTCGTCCATCTTTCACCTGTTCGGCATCACGTTCCCGGCGTTTCGCATCACCGGCGGCCTGGTGGTCTTCGTGATCGGCTTCCACATGCTCCAGGGCGAGCCGTCCCGCGTCCACAACCCGTCGCAAGCAGGATCGCGACCTGGAGGCCGAGCTCGAGGTCGCGGTCTCTCCCCTGGCCGTCCCCATCCTCGCCGGACCGGGCACCATCACCACGGCCATGACCTTCGTCTCCGACGGCAGCCTCGCCTCCATCGTGATGACCACCGGAGCATTCCTGATCCTGTGCGTGATCACCTACCTCTTCTTCGTGGGCGGAGAACGGATCATCCGCTACATCGGCGAGGGCGGCGTCAAGGTCGTCACCCGGTTCATGGGGCTGATCCTGGCCGTCATCGGCACCCAGATGCTGATCGAGGGGATCAAGGGCGTCTGGCCCTGAAGGCCGGCGCCTCGCCCACTCTCGCCTTGTTGACGGGCCCTCGCGCGGGCCGGGGCCGGGCGCCGTGGCGATCGAGCGCCCGAGCACCGGAGGCGTGGGCGGTCTCCCCCGGCAGCTCGTGTGTGACGTTCCGCAGCAACGGTCCCGGTGCGCTCGGCGGCTGCTGCCCATACCGCGTCCGAAACCTTCCCTGCTCGTGTGCGTTAGTGATTCGCGGGGGCACGATGGCTGCCCCGCGACAGCGCTGAGGAGGAACCAATGGCGAAGAGTCGTGTGATCATGACGGCGGTGTACATGTGGCTGGCCCTGGCGGCGGCCGCGATGGGAGGACAGGTGGCGCCCCGGGCACAGACGATACTCGACGAGGCGAAGCAGGCATCGGGCGGGGCGGCCTGGGATGCGCTGCACACGAGGTACACGAAGGCCGTCCTCGAAACCAGCGGGCTCACCGGCACCGTAGAGGTCTGGGAGGACCTCCTCGACGGGCGCTTCGCCGACGCCTACCACCTCGGCCCCGCCTCCGGCGCGGACGGGTTCGACGGCACCGTGGTGTGGTCCCAGGACTCCTCGAAGCAGGTGCGGCGCGAGGAAGGCGGGGAGGCGCGGCTGGCCGCGATGAACGACGCCTACCGCCGCGTCATGGGCTACTGGTACCCGGACCGCTGGCAGGCGGACATCGAGTACGCGGGGGAGAAGGAGGAGGGCGGACGGTCCTTCCACGTCCTGAGGATCACGCCCGCTGAGGGGAGACCCTACGACCTCTGGGTGGACGCGGCCACCCACCTCTTCGACCGCACGGTGGAGAAGGCCAGCATCGAGACCCGCACGACGACCTTCTCGGACTACCGGACGGTGAGCGGCGTGCAGGTGCCGTTCCACGTCCGCTCCACCAACGGGGAGGAGAAGTACGACCAGGTCGTCGACGTCGAGACCATCGACTTCGACCATCCGATCCAGGAAGCGCGGTACGCGGCCCCGGCGCCGCCGCCGCCGGACTTCGAGCTCGCCGCCGGGAAGACCTCCACCACGATCCCCTTCGAGCTCATCAACAACCACATCTACATCAATGCCAAGCTCGACGGGAAGGGACCCTTCCACCTTCTGTGCGACACCGGCGGCGCCAACATCGTGACGCCGGAGGTCGCCGCGAGGCTGGGGCTCGAGCTGCAGGGGGCGATCCAGGGACGGGGTGTGGGCGAGAAGTCCGAGGACGTCTCCCTCACGAAGATCGAGAAGCTCCAGGTCGGCGACGCCACCCTCTCGGACCAGCTCTTCGCGGTCTTCCCCCTCGCCTCCCTGGCCAACGTGGAGGGCGTGCCGTGCGACGGCCTGGTGGGCTACGAGGTCTTCAAGCGCTTCGTGGTCAGGGTGGACTACGAGCACTCCAGCCTCACACTGACACTGCCGTCGGCGTTCGCATACGAGGGCGACGGCGCCGTGGTGCCGTTCGTCTTCAACGGGCACATTCCCCAGGTGGAGGGGGCGATCGACGGGATCCCCGGGAAGATGGACATCGACACGGGGAGCCGGGCGTCCCTCGACCTGCTCGCGCCCTTCGTCGCCACGCATGACCTCGTGGCGCACTACGCGCCGAAGTTCGAGGCCACCACGGGCTACGGCATCGGCGGTCCGGCGCGCTCCCTGGTGACCCGGGCGCACGTCCTCGACCTGGGCGGGGTCGAGGTGAAGGACGTGGTCACGGAGCTCTCCACCCAGACCCAGGGCGCGTTCACCGACCCCTACGTCGCCGGCAACGTCGGCGCCGGGGTCCTGAAGCGCTTCAACCTCGTCTTCGACTACGGCACGCAGCACATCATCTTCGAGCGCAACGCCAACGACGCGAAGCCCGATGTGTATGACCGCTCGGGCATGTGGATCAACCTCTCAGAGGGCGGCTTCGAGGTCCTGGACGTGGTGCCGGACGGCCCCGCGGCCGAGGCGGGGCTGAAGGTGGGCGACGAGATCACCGCCATCGACGGCCGGCCGACCGCGGAGATGTCCCTCCCCGACACTCGGGTCCAGCTCAAGACCGAGTCCCCCGGGACGAAGCTGCGCCTGACGGTGCGATCCGGCTCCTCCACCCGCGAGGCCGTCCTCGTGCTGCGCGACCTGGTGTGAGGCCGCTCGCTCCGTCTCGGCCGACGCACTACGCCGGGAGCGGGGCCGCGTAGCTCGCGGTCTCGCCGTGGGCCCGGGGAGTGTCCGCCCCTCCGACACGGTCGATGCGACAATGCGGCACGCAACTTCGACGTGAACGCTGAAAGGAGGCGGACGTGGACGTATTGACGACAACGCTGATGGGATGGGCCGGGGTGTACGGCCCCAGAGTCGTCGGGGCCATCGCGATCCTGGTCTTCGGCTGGATCGCGGTGAAGATCGTCGACTCGGCGGTTCGGCGGCTGATGAAGCAGGCCGACCCCGCCCTCTCCAAGTTCCTCGTGACGCTGACCCACGTCGCCCTGATGGTGTTCGTGATTCTGGCCGCCCTGAACATGGTGGGAGTGCAGACCACCTCGTTCATCGCCGTGATCGGTGCCGCCGGTCTCGCCATCGGTCTCGCACTGCAGAAGTCGCTGGCGAACTTCGCCGCCGGGATCATGTTGATCATCTTCCGGCCCTTCAAGGCCGGAGACTACGTCGAGGCCGGCGGCACCTCGGGCACGATCCAGGAGATCCACATCTTCAACACGGTCCTGAAGACGCCCGACAACAAGAGGGTCGTCGTGCCCAACAGCAACATCACCGGCAACAACATCATCAACTACTCCGCCGAGGACACCCGGCGAGTCGATCTCGTCTTCGGCATCGGTTACGGGGACGACATCAGAAAGGCCAAGGAGATCCTGCAGAGCATCGTGCTGGAGGACGACCGGATTCTCGACGATCCGGCTCCGACGATCGCCGTGTCAGAGCTGGGCGACAGCTCGGTCAACTTCGTGGTCCGTCCCTGGGTCAAGACGGCCGACTACTGGGCGGTCTACTTCGACCTGACCGAGAAGGTGAAGCTCACCTTCGACGCCGAGGGCGTCTCGATCCCGTTCCCCCAGCGGGACGTCCACCTGTTCCAGCAGCAGGCCCCGCAGTAGGTCGGGTCCCCCCCGACGCACTTCCCTCAGCCGTGGACGCGCGCTGAGCTCAGGGGCCGGCCGGCGCGGGCGTACATGAACGCGCTCAGGACCGCGAACGCGAGCAGACCGAGCTGCAGCGCGGTCATCCCCGCCCACACGGTGACGTCCCGGTCGCCGCGGAGGAACTCGAGGCCGAAGCGCAGGGCCGAGTAGCCGCCCAGATGGAGCCAGAAGACCCTGGGCCAGGGGCCATCCCCTCGGCGCAGGACGCGGACGAGGCGGATCACCATCCAGGCCAGGAGCAGGTCGCCCGCGGCCTCGTAGAGCTGGGTGGGGTGCAGCGGCACCGTCGCCGTGGCGAAGGGGCTGGTGAACCCGTGGTTGACGCTCCACACCCAGGCCGGGCTGGGCACCAGGTGGTCGCGGACGAAGCCTGGGACCAGGGTCCCGTACTTGGGCAGGGACACCCCCCACGGCAGGTTCGTGGGGATGCCCCACGCGTCACCGTTGAGGAAGCACCCCACCCTGCCGATGGCCTGGCCGACGAGGATCGCGGGGCTCGCCGCGGCGAAGTACCGCCAGAAGTCCGCCCGGCGCCACCGGAGGTAGATGAAGGCAGAGAGCACGCCGCCCGCCAGGCCGCCCGTGATCGACTCTCCGCCCTCCCAGAAGTGGAAGAAGGCCATGGGGTCGGCCAGGAGCGCCCTGAAGTCCCAGAAGACGAAGTGCGAGATCCGCGCCCCGAGGACGGCCCCCAGGATGGCCCAGATGACGGCGTTGCCGAAGAGCTCCACGTCCAGACCCTCCCGGTCCACGCGTCGGGCGGCCAGGAGGAAGGCCGTCAGGATCGCGATCAGGAAGTAGAAGCCTTCGAAGTAGTAGAAGACCCGGAAGCCGAGATTCAGGTCGATGGGGAACATGCGCCCTCTCGTCGGGGAAATCCTGCAGCCGGAGGACACGCGACACCCCGTCCAACCGGCCCGCAGGAACGCACAACGCGGAGATCGAGAGGGAAACTCCGACCGTCCCTGATCAGCGGTTTGACCGAAGGCACCGGGACATCGCTCGCGCCTCCGGCGCTCGAAAGGAGGTGCTTCGACTCGGCCGCTCGCCGTCCTCGATCCTATGACACACCCTTGTTCTGTCATGGTGAGCGAGGAGCTCGCCGTCCGCGGCGAGGGACGAGTCGAACCATCCCCCGAAGGCCCGTGGGACGCCTCCCAGCCACGACTCTGGTGCTCTCGGGGGATTCTTCGACTCGCTCCGGCGGACCGACCCTCGCTCAGAATGACAGGCAACTTGGAGGTTCCACTGTCTCCGCGCGGTCTCGTGTCATGCCATGCTGTCATTTCGAGGAGCGAGTCCTCGAGCGACGAGGAATCTGGGAGGGGGGCCGGAGACGCGTCGGCTGTGGCCCCCGCCCAGATCCCTCAGTCGCAAGCTCCTTCGGGATGACAGCGTGGGGTGTGTCATTGGGAGCGAGCGGCCAGGGGCCGCGAATTGAAGGGTCCCCCGATGCCCCCGGTGGGACGCAGTGGCGGCGTTCTTCCCCTCGGCACCCCCCACCCCTGCCCAGTCGCCGCTGCTGATCGCGGTCCCTGACCCCTGCCGCCGACGCCACCCACCGCCTCGATCGCTGACGCCGCCGCGGCTCCGCCTGCTACCATGCCCGCAATCCCGAGGAGGTCAGGCGATGGCGTTGGAGCTGACCAGACGACAGCAGGACACGGTCGCCGCCGCGGTCACGATCCTCGCGGCGGCGGTCATCGTGGGTGCGATCGGCCTCGTCTTCTGGCTGCTCGGCCGCTTCTTCGACCGCTTCTCCGCGGTCTTCCTGCCCCTGGTGGTGGCGGCGGTGGCGGCGCTCGTGTTCAAGCCCTACTTCGAGTGGTTGCGGATCCGCCTGCACCTGGGCCGGGTCCTTGCCCTGATAGCCGTCGTCCTGTCGGTCCTGATCCCCCTCGCCGCCTTCCTGTGGTTCTTCGGCGCCCTCATCGCCGATCAGGTCAGCGACCTCGTCGCGCGCATCCCGGACTGGTGGCAGGCCGCGGTGGAGTGGATCCGGGAGCGAGCGCCGCAGGCGGTCGAGTTCGTGCGCCAGCACCCGATCCTGGGCCAGCTCACGAGCCCGTCGGAAGGCGGCAAGCAGACCCTGATGCAGGGGCTGGAGGCGGTAGGCCGGGGAGCCCTCTCCGCCGGCGCCGGCCTGCTTTCCGGCGTCGGGACGGTGCTCGCCTGGGCCGTCCTGCCGGTCTACTTCGCCTTCTTCCTGATCTCCGACACCCGCAGGATGCTCGACATCGAGCGCCACCTCCCGTTCCTGAAGAGCGAGACCCGGGCCGACGTCGTGTACCTGGTGCGCCAGTTCGTGGACATCGTGGTGGCCTTCTTCCGCGGCCAGCTCATCATCGCCTTCCTGCAGGGCGTGCTGTTCGCACTGGGCTTCTCCCTGGTGGGCCTGCGCTACGGCTTCGTCATCGGGCTGGTGCTCGGGTTTCCTGAACATCATCCCCTACCTGGGGAGCATCATCGGCCTCTCCACGGCCCTGCCCCTCGCCTTCTTCCAGCCCGGCGGCGGCATCGTGCAGGTGGCGCTGGTGCTGGCGGTGTTCGCCGCGGTCCAGCTCGTCGAGGGCTACCTGCTGACGCCCAAGATCATGGGCGACCGCACCGGCCTCCACCCCATGGTGATCATCGTCGCCGTCTTCTTCTGGGGCACCGCCCTCAACGGGATCATGGGGATGATCCTGGCCATCCCCCTGACCGCCTTCCTGGTGGTGTTCTGGCGCCTGGCCCGGGAGAAGTACGTGCACGAGGTGGTGTGAGCAGCGCCCCCATCGCCCGGGCCCGCCAGGCACCCCCCCGCCGACGCCTGCGTGCCGGCACGGCTTCCGTTCCCCGTCGCCCGGGACCGGCGTCACAGGCGGCGGTTGATTCCCCATCTGGAGCCGGATATCGTGCTGGCCTGACGTAACCGGTGACAAGTGGATCGGGATCCTCGGACAAGGAGGGCAGCGATGAGGACGACGAAGCTCGGGATGGTGGCGGCACTGGCGGCCGTCGCGGTCGTGGCCTCCATCACGGTGGTGGCGGCGACGACGACGGAGACCATCAAGGCGCGGCAGCAGGCCATGGAGGACATCGGGCACGCCATGAAGGCGCTCGGGGCCATGGCCAAGCGGCAGGCCCCGTTCGAGGCCGACGCGGTCAGGTCCCACGCCCAGACCATCGCGGACCGCCTGCACCAGGCGGCCGACCTGTTCCCGGAGGGTAGCGACGCGGGCGACGTGGAGACGAGGGCGAAGCCGGAGATCTGGGCCGACCCCGAAGGTTTCCAGAGGGACCTCGAGGCGACGACCGAGGCGGCGGTGGCCATGCAGTCGGTCACGGACGAGGCGGACTTCCTGCCCGCCCTCGGGGCGCTCGGCAACGGCTGTAAGAGCTGCCACGACTCGTTCCGCCGCCCCAAGCAGTGAGGCGGCAGTCCCGGGCGGCGCGGGTCGCGGCGGCCTCCGCCCTGGGCGTCGGGGTGGTCGCCGCGGTCCTCTTCGTCCTCACGGCGGCTCGTCCCGGCGGGCGCGTCATGCCGGTGCACACCCCGGATCCGGCCAACGGCGAGGTCCTGTTCCACGCCGGGAGCTGTATGTCGTGCCACAAGCCGCCGTCCGGCGCCGGGCAGCCGGACCTGCCCACGGGAGGGTCGCCCTTCGCAACGCCGGTGGGCACCATGTACCCGGGCAACCTCACGCCCGATCCCGACACCGGGATCGGCAGCTGGACGCCGGCAGAGTTCGTGGACGCCATGACCGAGGGCATCTCGCCGGACGGCCGTCACTACTTTCCGGCCTTTCCGTACACGTCCTACCGGAACATGAGCGTCGGGGACCTGCTCGACCTCCGCGCCTACCTGGGCAGCCTGCCTCCGGTGCGCTCCGCCGGGCGCGAGGCCGACGTCCCCATGAGGTGGCTCGCGCGGCGCGCAGTGGGGCTCTGGGACCGCCTCGCCTTCCGGGCGCCGACCTTCGCCCCCGACCCGGAGCGCAGCGAGGCCTGGAACCGGGGCGCCTACCTGGTCGAGGGAGCGGGGCACTGCGGCGAGTGCCACACCCCTCGGAACGCACTCATGATCCCCGACCAGACCCGCGCCCTGGAAGGCGGCCCGCACCCCCGGGGCGAGGGGGAGGTCCCGAGCCTGCGGCGGCTCGTCGAACGGGGGCGCTACGCGGACGCCGCGGACCTGGCGCTGGCGCTGCAGTACGGCGAGACCCTAGGGTACGACAAGCTCTCCAGCGGCGGCATGGCCCAGGTGCAGATGAACCTGGGTCGGCTGCCCGAGGCCGACCTCCGCGCCATCGCCGACTACCTCGTCAGCTTCCACTGAACAGACCGGGGCCGTCAGGGCCGGCGACGCGACGTGGCGGCGGGGCCGGGCGAATCGCGATGGTCCTGGCCTGGGACCGGAGGGTGCCGGAGAATCGCCTCTACCCAGCATCCGCGTTCTCGTGCGGGGCGATCAGCACGGGGAGAAGTCGCTCCAGCCGAATCGTCGCGGCCTGTCGGCTGACCTGGAAGGCGGCCGCGAACCCCTCGGGCGTGAACTCCGCTCTCTCGCGCGCAAGGTGCTGAAGGTAGCTGCGAACGGCCGACAAGGGCATGAGGAACGCCGCCGCCCACACGTTGGCCTGCCACTCGGGGGAGCGGAAGATCGGCACGCCGGGCGGCAGCTTCTCGGTGGGCGCCACCACGTCGCGGAACGCGCGACCCTGGTGATGCTCGAGGTCCTCGTGGTGGAGGATGACGTGGGCCACCTCGTGGGCGATTGTGAAGCGGCAGCGACCGTCGCCGGCCTCGGCCCTCCTCCCGAACCTCCCCTCGCAGACGCAAAACGAGCTCGCCGGATACGTACTCGGACGCCCCGTCCTCGACCAGGGCGTCCTCAACGACAGGCCGCACCGGCACGCCTGCGATCGCGCTCAGCCGGTGCGGCGCGAGCACCTCGACGACGGGGACGGGCCCGCCGCGTTCGACCGCCTCGGGGAAATGCATCGATGCCAGGCTCTCCGCCAGGTCCACGAGTTCGCGGTAGGACCGCGGCCGCGTCTCGAGGATCTCGGGCGTTGCCATCCGCACGACCCGCAGCTCCACGTACTGATTCACTGCTTGCAGGGCTCTCTGGAGGCGTGGGAGCTTCGACGGGTGCCGCGGGTCCAGGAGTCTGCGGACCTCCTTCTCGTCGGCTCCGATCTGGCGTGCGAAAGCCGACTGGTTCAGACCACTCTCACCCAGGGCGATGGCGAGCGCCGCCTTGGCGGCCATGATCGGAGGGACCCGCACGACCTCCACATCCTCATCCTCCGCAACGGCGGACGGCTCCGGGATCCCCTCCCCACGGCGGATCCGCCCGGCGATCGCCTCCTCAAGCGCGTCGGTCGCCTCTGCAACGGCCTCCCGGCGATCCTCACCCTGCGACAGCACCTCCGGGAGATCCGGACAGCTCGCGACATAGCCACCCGACGGATCCTCCGTCAG
Source organism: uncultured Holophagae bacterium (assembly GCA_963844865.1). Lineage (GTDB taxonomy): Bacteria > Acidobacteriota > Thermoanaerobaculia > Thermoanaerobaculales > Sulfomarinibacteraceae > CAWJPY01. The sequence continues at coordinate 269,800 of CAWJPY010000012.1, read as the reverse complement.
GACAACCGGATACGCGAACTCGTATGCCATAGCCTTCTCCTACTGCCCTTGCACGTCTTCGAGCTTGAGCCCGAGCTGCCTCAACATGGCGTGCAGCAGACCTGGCTTCAGCTCGCTCGCCCGGTGCTTGACGACTGTCAGCCGGTCTCCGAAGTAGAGCGTGCCGTGACTGCCCTTGCCGCGCTCGACGACGAACTCAACCCTGACCCCCCGACGCCGCCCCAGCTTCTTGACCCTTCGGATGAACTCCGCACCGGTCACAGCGACAGTATCGGTCATTTTTGTCCGAGTGTCAACTGCGCCCTCGGCGCGATTCCGGTCAGCCTGCCACACCCTGAGCAGAGCGACGCATGGGCCCCTTTGCCTGGCGGCCGCCCCCAGATCGTCACAGTGGCGTCATACTCGGGAGTGACACTGGTACTGCTCGGATGGTGACCAATGCTGGAAACGTCGTGCCTATCAGGACAACGCACGCGCCGAAGCTCGGGGGCCACGGCGATCGGAATTGCGGTCCTTCTCGCCGCCACGATCGCTGTCGATGCCGAAGCGTCCGGATGCCCCCAACAGGTTATCGTGAGGCCTACCGCAGGTGCCGCCGGTGGTGACGTCGTGGCTGCTGCTCCGTTGACCGCCAGACTGTCACGGACATGTCCGACCTGGAGTGTGTGGGCGATCGGCACCCTCCGCGGCGAATTGCGCTGACATGACATCAAACACTCCGACCAAGCCTCTGCGGTTGCTGCTGCCTGCTGTCGTGGTCGTGGCCATCGGGCTGGTGGCGGGTCCCATCGCCGCGGCGAGCCCGGACACGACCATCGCGCTGGAGCTCCGGGCGAACGAACCCGTCACCGCCCTGGCGGTGGAGGACGACTCGTCGGGGTGGGTCGCGGAAGCGGACATGGAGGGCCGGACGTCCCGGCTGCTGCACGTTCGAGGAGGTCTGCCCCCGCAGTTCTTCGAGCTCCCCGATCTCGCCGTCAACCGGCTCGAGGTCATCCCCGGCCCGGCTCGCGGGGAGCCGGGGCCGGACGCGGAGACGACGCTCTTCGTCGGCGGCGCCGAGCGGCGCGGCGGGGACGACCGCTACGTGTACCGCCTCCTCCGCGTGCACGGCCAGAAGATCGAGACGGCCTGGGACTCGGCGCTGCTTCCGGACAGCGCCGACGCGATCATCCGGACCGACTCCGAAGGCACCGTCTGGAGCGCGTTGCACCAGCGGGGCGACGACGAGCTCGACCTCGCCGTGGGTCCCCTCACCGGCTACCGGGCGACCATGACCGTCCGCCTGGAGAGCTCCTGGGCGACCGGCGACGTCCCTCACGCAGCGTGTCCTCGGACTTGCCCTCCTTCGTGTTCCTCGACTCTGACGCCCGGTCGCCGGTGCTCGCCATCCTGTGGCAGAACCTGGTCTACGTGGTGGCCGCGGGCGACGACCCGGTCCGCGCCGTCATCGGGATCGAGAACCCGGAGGCCGCCAACCTGCACTGGCAGCCTTCCCGCCGCACGCTCTGGGTGGGAACGAGCGAGGGGTTCTTCGGCTACCGAATCCCTCCGCGACATCACGAGCCGGCGCCCGGGCGGGCCCATCCCGGTCAGCGACAGGCTCACAGGTCTTGACGGCGGTTCGCCCCCCACCCAGATCTTTCCCCTGCAGGGAGGCGGCGTGGCGGTGCTGGTGCAGACAGCGACCGGAACACGTGAGCTCAGACTGCCGGCGCTCGAGAGCGCTTCACCCTCCGTCGGACCCGAGATGCTGGCAATGCCCCGGGGTGCGTGGGTGGACCTCAGTCCTTCCGGCACTGTGGCGTTGCTCCTGTCCGATGGCCCCCACAGCCCCGACGCGTACCTCTTCCGGCTCCCTCCTCCGAGCGGGCATTAGCTACCGGCACGCACTGCCGCTGATGGCCGCCCCCGATCGCTGATCGCCGTCGCCGAACCCTGTCCCTGGTCGCCGGCGCCGCCGCTGGTCGCTGCCGGCGATCGCTGGTGCCATCGCTGGCGCCGCCGCTGTCACTGTCGCATGGCCTTGCAGGGACATCTCCCAAAGACATGCCCACTCGTCGTCATGGTGAGCGAGGAGCTCACCGTCCGCGGCGAGCGACGAGTCGAACCATCCCCCGATGGCCAGTGGGACCCCGAAGTTGCGTGTCATCCTGAGAACGGCGCTCGGTCCGCCGAGCGGCTCGCGGAGGATCCCCCGATAGCACCAGGCCCGCCCCTGGGGGATCGCCACACGGGCCTTCGGGGGATCCTTCGACTCGCTCCGGCAGACCGACCCTCGCTCAGGATGACAGACGGTAGGGGGGGCGGCCGCCTCTCAACGGCTCCGTGTCATTCCATGCGGCACCGCCCGGAACGGGCGTGAGCATGCTCAGGGGGCCGCAGCGCGGCGGTAGTGGTGGAAGAACGCGTCCGGACCCTCGGCCACCACCTTGCGGAATGTCTCCCGGCCCTCGGCGGCATCGATGGCGGCAGCCATGTGGGCTCCCACGCGGTACCACAGCCGCGGGCCGTTCGAGAAGGTCTCGAGGAGCGCCCAGTCGTCGTCGGTGAGAGGTCGCTGCCCGAACCCCTCGATGCGGTCGTAGAGCTCGAAGTAGGCCCGCTCGAGCTTCCGCATTGCGGCCGGATCCTCCAGGGCCGCATAGTCCGGGTCGTCGGCCAGGGCGCCGCCCCTGCGCCGCGCATCGTAGGCCGCATACACCGCCGTGCCCTCGAGGTACGTGAGGTACCGGACCAGGCCCAGGAACTGCCTCGTGTCCTTCACGTCCGCCAGGTTCGGCGGGGGATGGAGGCTCATCACGAGCGTGTGGTGCACCTCGTGGATGCAGTAGTACCAGACCTCGCCGGGGTGCTCGAGAAACCGCTGACGGGCCAGGTTCAAGGACGCGTTCGCGCCGGCGGCGACGCCGATATCGTACCCCCACGTGAAGAACACGCGCCCCGGGATCTCGGCCCCGGGCGGGCCGTAGAGCAGCGGCTCCGTCAGGCACATCTCCTGACCCGACGCGTCACCCTGGACGCGGTCGACCAGGGCCTTCACCGCATCCACCGAGGGCTGGTTCTTCGAATCCTCGAGCAACGCCTTCGCGATGTCGAGCCGCGACGCCGACGCGGGGTAGTAGCCGGACCAGTCGGAGTGGCGCTTGAGGTGGGCCATGGCGTCGGTGCGCGCGACCGCCTCCAGTCTCTCGGGGGAGGGATGCTCCATGTAGGCGATGGCTGCGCGCACCTGTGCGAAGTCGAAGACCCGGGCATCCGCCGCCTCGCCGGCGGCGGCCGCGAGCAGCGCCACGGACGCGGCGAGGAGGCACCGCCGCAGCGCCGACCTCCTGGAGGCCCCTCGTCTCTTAGGCACGGCCGGCGTCCCATTCTTCTCCATGACCCTCCACACTCCGAGCCCACGGCTCGGCGCACGCACACGGGCCCACGATAGCAGCGTCGGTCACGGCTATCCCCTGTCATGGTGAGCATCGCCACGCCCCTTTGGGGCGGTGTCTCGTGCCATGACCTGGAGCCACGAGGAGACGGCCGGCCGCTCCTACCATCTGTCATTCTGAGCACGGCGCTCGGTCCGCCGAGCGGCGCGCGAAGAATCCCCCGACAGCACCAGACCCACCCCTGGGGGATCGCCACACGGGCCTTCGGGGGATCCTTCGACTCGCTCCGGCAGACCTCCGCTCGCTCAGGATGACAGACGGCAGGGGGGGCGGCCGCCTCTCAACGGCTCCGTGTCATTCCATACGGCACCGCCCGGAACGGGCGTGAACAGCGGCCGGTGCCAGGTCCGTCCTTCCGTCCTTCTTGGATTGAGCCGAGGTTGGAGGTCGCACAAGGACGGAAGGACGGACCTGGCACCGTCACCTGGTGTGGGTGGGCGGGCGGCTCTGCGTCTCCGCGCCTCTGCGTTCATTCTTTCCCGGGTTGGGCGGAGGCTTGGCATCTCTACGTTCTGTCCTCGGATGGGGTCGCAAGACCGTGGCCTGGGGCGGAGACACGTGGTATGGTCGTCTCAGGCGGGAAAATCGTGGAGTCGGCCATGTCCGAACCCGGAGGCGGGGTCTGAAGTGGCGGGCGGAGCCGCCCCCGACTCGTCGCCCCCCTCCCCTCCCCCCACGAACGTCCTCCTCCTCTACAGCGTCCACCCCGACTGGGAGCCGGATGAGCAGGCCCGCGTCGTGCGCGAGAACCGCCGCCTCGGCGTCGCCATCCGCCGCCGCGGCCACCGGGTCGGGTTCCTCCAGATCCACGGCAACCACCTCGCCGACACTCTGGCTCCATTCGATCCGACCGATGTGGTGGTGTTCAACTGCTGCGAGGAGATCCCCGGAGAGGCGGCGAGCGAGGCGGAGGTCGTGGACGTGCTGGAGCAGCTCGGCTTCGCCTACACCGGCGCCACCGCCGCGGCGATCCGGCTCAGCTACGACAAGCCGCGGGTGCGGGAGCTGCTCTCGGCCAAGGGGGTTCCCGTGCCCCATTGGGCGGAGTTCGACAGGCCGGGGCAGCACCCGTGGGACCTCTTCCCGGCCATCGTCAAGCCGGCCTGGGAGCACTGCAGCATCGGCGTCGACCGCTGGGCGGTGGTGCTCGACGAGGGCGAGCTCGAACAACGGGTCGCCCACGTCATCGAGACCTACGACCAGCCCGCCCTGGTGGAGGACTTCATCGACGGCCGCGAGTTCCACGTCCCGCTCTGGGGCGACGACACGGTGGAGATGCTGCCGCCGGTGGAGATGGACTTCTCGGCCCTCGGCAACGTGCGCGACCGCCTGTGCTCGTACGCGTCCAAGTTCGACCCCGACTCGTCGGCCTACCGTCGCATCAGGAGCCGCGTCCCCGCCCGCCTCTCGGCCGCCGAGCGCGACGCCCTCGAGGCGTCGTGCCGACTGGCATATGCGCTGGTGGGGTGCCGCGACTACGGCCGCATCGACGTCCGCGAGCGCGGCGGCCGGATGTACGTGCTCGACGTGAACCCCAACGCCGACCTGTCCGCCGACGCCAGCGTGGCGCTGGCAGCCAACAAGGCGGGGTTCTGCTACGGCGCGCTGGGCAGCCGGCTGGTCCAGTGGGCTCAGAACCGGGCGCCCCACCAGTAGCTGCAGAGCAGGGCGGTGAGCTGCGCCACCAGGTGGGCCCGGTCACACCTCTTCGCGACCCGGATCCCGGTGGCGCTGGCCACGATCTCGTAGTCGCGGAAGAACGCCCTCAGATCTCCGAGATCCCGCGTACCGCTGCCCCTGGCCCAGTGGGTGATGCTGTCCACGATGCGGTCTTGGTACTCCTCGATCAGCTCCGCCAGGTAGGGCCCGTCCGAGATCGCGCCGTGGCCCGGGCTGGCGAGGCGCGCCAGCTCGGTCAAGTCGTTGGCCATCCCCTCGGCGGTGTCGTCCGAGCCCCGCTCGCAGAGTCTCAGCCACGCCTCCGACACCTGCCACCGCGCCGGTCCGCCGTCGGCGCGCGCCAAGAGGATGGCGAAGAACTGGTCTGGCTCCCCCGGATCGGAGGTCCCGACGGCGTTCCAGCCCCGGCGGATCAGGGTCTGCTCGGAGCACAGCCGGAAGACCGAGGTCTCGTCCTTGGGGTCGACGATGATGAACCGGCGGCGGGCCCTCAGGTAGCCGATCACCGCCACCCAGTGCTCGAAGCTGTCGACCAGCATGACGGCCGGGTTTCCCGGGACGAGATGCCGACGGAGCCGGGTGGCGAACTCCCGCCCCCTGCGACGCTCCTCGACCAGGAGGAACTCCGACGCCACGCCGTACCTCTCGGCCGCCCGCCGCAGCCCTTCCTCGTCGACACCGTGGGCGAACACCCGCATCGGCCGCCCGGCGGCCCTGGCCAGCTGCCGCTGGGTCGCCGTGATTCCGAGAATGAAGAGGCATGCGGACAGGCTGCAGGGGCCACAATGGCTCTCGAGCTGCAGCTGACACAGCGGCGCGAAGAGCTCTCTCTCCTGGATGACGTGGGCCACTCGACCCCTCCCCACCCGGGCAGTCGAACCCTGAGTGTAGCAGCAGGTGCGGTCCGGGCTAGCGGACGGTGCCCATGAGGCGGCGGATGGGGCGCACCATCACCGCCAGCACCAGGGCAGCCACCATGGTGGTCGCCGCCACCAGACCGAAGAGCTGCCACAGAGGCATGGAGCCGTAGAGACCGGCCACCCGGCCGCCCAGGTAGTTGCCCACTGCCGACGCCAGGAACCAGGCCCCCATCATGAGGGCGGCCACCCGGGCGGGCGCCAGCTTGGTCACCGTGCTCAGGCCCACCGGGCTCAGGCACATCTCGCCCACCACGTGCAGGAAGTAGGTGGCCAGGAGCCACTCCGGGCCCACCTTGTGCCCGCCCGAGGACAGCACGGCGGCTGCCACCATGACCCCGAAGCCGAGGCTCACGAACAGCAACCCGAGGCTGAACTTGGCCGGGCTCGACGGCTGCTTGTTGCCGAGGCGGACCCAGAGCCAGGCGAAGATGGGCGCCTGGATGATCACGAACAGGGCCGGCACCCACTGGAACCAGGAGGCCGGGAACTGGAAGCCCAGCAGCATGCGGTTGGTGGCGTCCCGGGCGAACAGGTTGAGCGAAGAGCCCGCCTGCTCGTAGGCGCCCCAGAAGAACGAGGCGGCCAGGAAGAAGACCAGGATCGCGAGCAGCCGCTTGCGCTCCTCCGCCGTCCAGTGCCCCGCACTGAGGAGCCAGCCGAAGAAGCCGATGGTGATGAGCAGGAGCAGCACGCCGAAGGAGTCGGCCACGACCTCCACCGAGAGGCGGACGATGCCCAGGGCGGGCAGCAGGAACACCACCAGGCCCACCGCCACCGCGATGGCCAGGCCCCACCAGAGCTTGCGCCGGTCGGCGGCCGCAGCGGCCGCATCCTCGGGGCGGTGGGGATGGAGACCGGCGTCGCCGAGGGTGCGTCCACCCAGCAGGTACTGGGTGAGGCCCACCAGCATGCCGATGCCGGCGACCCCGAAGCCCAGGTGCCAGTTGATCTTCTCCCCCAGGTAGCCGCAGATCAGCGGCGCCGCGAAGGCGCCGATGTTGATGCCCATGTAGAAGATGGAGAAGCCCGCGTCGCGCCGATCGTCGTCCGGCCCGTAGAGCTGGCCGACGATGGTGCTGACGTTGGGCTTGAGCAGGCCGGTGCCGATGATGATCAGCGCCAGGCCCGGGAAGAAGCTGTAGCCGTGGGGGATGGCGAGGGTGAACTGGCCGGCGGCGATGCCGACGCCTCCCCAGAACACGGCACGGCGCTGACCCATGACGCGATCCGCCAGCCACCCCCCGGGCAGGCCCATGAGGTACACCAGGGAGGTGTAGAGGGCGTAGACGGCGCCGGCGCGGGCCACGTCGAAGCCGAGACCCCCGTGCAGGGTGTCGCGCGGTCATGAACAGGATCAGCAGCGCCCGCATGCCGTAGTAGCTGAAGCGCTCCCACATCTCGGTGAAGAAGAGGGTCGCCAGGCCGCGGGGGTGGCCGAAGAAGCCGGTGGACGGGGGGATCCGTCCGGGATTGGCGCGGAAACGGGTGCGTCACTCACAGCGGGTCATGATAGCCGAACCCTGGGGGCTGGAGGCCGCTCCCGCAGGGGCCGGCTCTCAACCCCGGACGTGCGGGGCCTCGTCGCGGTCGCGTCCGCGGCGCTGAAGGAGGTAGGCGGCGGGAGCGAGCACGAGGTGGACGACGGCGACTCCGATGCCCGCCGCCAGCAGGACGATCCCGAGCGCCGTGCCTGAAGCGCTCGCTGGCGGTCGTCGACGAGGAGGGGTATCCGCACGCGTGCCCATCCGGGCCAGGCTAGCACGCTGCAGCCGGGTATTCAGCGCAGCGTACGGACTGGCCAGTGAATAGGCCGCCACCCGCCGCGGAAAGGGGACCGACGATCATCCCCCGGCGGGAGCGAGGTGAGCCGCCCAGTGGAGGGCGATGGAGATGGCGGAGTCGGAGCGGATGCTGTGCTCCTGCTCGGTGAACACGAACCGCTTCCCGCCGGGAGCCGCATCCCAGTTCACCCCCGGGGCGGTGGAGGTGAGGAGGCTGGTCCCGGTGGTGGGGATCAACACCCGCGGCGGATCGGCCTCGAAGCCCGCGCCCGAGCTCACGTGCACCGACAAGATAGGACGATCGGGGGAGAGGGGGCGGAGGAAGTAGATCTCGTCGCCGGGCCGCGGCCAGCGCGCGTAACCTCCGCCATCCGTCGAGATCTGCCACTTGCCGTCGCCGGACACGGGACGGACGAAGACATTGGTTCCTCCTGCCGCGGGGGAGCTGTAGGCGATCCAGCGACCGTCGGGGGAGAAGACCGGGTCGCTGGCGTCCTTCTCGAAGAGCCGGGGCTCGCCGCCGACGGTCAGCAGGTAGATGTCGGTGGAGTCCGAGCTCTGCACGTACGCCAGCGTACGCCCGTCGGGGCTCCACGACTCGGGCAGGAGCGGGCCCGCGGTGGCCTTCGTCAGGACCTCGGGGGTGCCGGTGCCGTCCGCCGCCTTGAGCAGGATCGCCGACCGCTGCATCTCGACGTAGGCGATCCGGGCGCCGTCCGGCGTCCAGGCGGGGTAGACCGCGTTGCCGGAGAAGGTGAGCCGCTCCATGGCGCGGGTCGACGGCGTGAAGACCCACAGGTCGCCGTCGGTGCCGGCGGGGTTGACGCCGACGCTCACCGCCAGACGGGTGCCGTCCGGAGAGAAGCGCGGATATCCGTACCCCTGCGGCGGCAGGGGCACCCGCTCGGTCTTGCCCGCACGGTCCACGAACGTCAGGTACACGCTGCGGGCGGCCATGTCCCCGGGGAGGTAGGCGAGCGTGCCGTCCCCGGCGAGATCGAAGTAACCGGCGCCGCTGCTGGGGTCGCCGCCGATCCCCTGGAGCACCGGGACCGGCGCGCCGCTCACCTCGAGGCGCTTCGGGTCGAAGGGGACGGCGTAGAGCACGCCGGCCCGCGAGTAGACCAGGTGGTCGGGCGGCGCGAAGCGCCCCATGTTGGCGCCACGGACCAGCACCTTGCGCGTGCGGCTCGCGAAGGAGTACGCCTCCAGCGTCGCAGCGTCGTAGTTGTTGGGGCTGTCGGTCGTCCCCACGGTGAAGAGCAACGCACGCCCGTCCGGCAGCACCTGGGGCCAGCGGAACGTGCGCTCCCCCGCATCGGCATCGGGCTCGACCACCGTCTCGGCGGTGCCGCCGACCGCCGGCACGCGCCAGATACCGCTGGCGAACTGGGGCGAGAAGTAGATCGTCGAGCCGTCGGGGGACCAGGCGCCGCCGCGCGTGGAGGGTGCCGCGGCGACGTCCATGGCGCTCCCTCCCTGGACCGAGATCCTCGCCAGCCGGCGGCCGACGAAGAAGGCGATGGAGCCGCCGTCGGGCGAGAAGAAGGGCGCGACGCCGAACTCGGTGCCACGGACGGGGTGGGCCTCGGTCTCGTCCATCCTGCGCACGTAGATCATGGGCCGCCCCGACGTGGGATCGACGGCGGCGAAGGCGAGCTCCCCGCCGTCCCGCGACAGGGCGAGGACCGGGACGTCCTGGAGCGCGAGGCGCACGCCCGCGGGAAGCTGCGCGTCCAGGCGGGTCACGCGTGGAACCGCCTCCGGTGCGCGTCGCCATCCGAGAGCGAAGACGACGAGGCCCAGCGCCACGACCGCCGCCGCCCAGCCCAACCATGCGGTCCAGGGGCGACGGCGAGCCTCCGCTGTGGTGCGGGCAGGAGGCTCGTCGGCCACCTCGTCGAGCAGGATCCGTACGTCGGCGATGTCGTGGAGGCGCCGCCCGGGGTCCCGCTCCAGACAGCGGTCGAGGAGGCGGCGCAGCGACGCGGGGGCGTCCGCGGGCAGCTGTGAGGCGTCCAGCTCGGCGCGAAGCACCGCCGCCAGGGTGTCGGACACGGTCTCGCCCGCGAACAGCCGCCGGCCGGCGAGCATCTCCCACAGGAGCACCCCGAAGGCCCAGATGTCGGCCCGCCTGTCCACCGGCTTGCCGCGGGCCTGCTCCGGAGACATGTAGCCGGCGGTGCCGATGATCACCCCCGCGCTCGTGTAGTGCTGGGTGATGGTGGGCGACACGGGGACGTCGCCCTCCTTCGCGTCGTCGGCCAACGCCTTGGCGAGGCCGAAGTCCAGCACCTTCACCGTGCCGTCCGGCCGCACCTTGACGTTGGCGGGCTTGAGGTCGCGGTGGACGATCCCGCTGTCGTGGGCGGCCTGGAGGGCGTGGGTGATCTGGCGGGCGATGGCCAGCGCCTCGCCCAGGGGCAGCGGGCCCCGCGCGATCCGCTCGTCCAGCCCCTCTCCCTCCACGAGCTCCATGGCAAGGAAATGGCGCGAGTCGAGATGCTCGAGACCATACAGGATGGCGATGTTGGGGTGATTGAGGCCGGCCAGGGTGCGGGCCTCGCGCTCGAAGCGGGCGTGGCGCTCGGCGTCGGCGGCGAAGGCCTCGGGAAGGACCTTGAGGGCGACCTCGCGGCCCAGCCTGGTGTCCCTGGCGCGCCACACCTCCCCCATCCCACCCTCGCCCAGCTTGCGGCCGATCTCGTACGGGCCGAGCCTGGCCCCGGCGCCCAGGGCGTCGCTCACGGCTCGAGCCCGCGAGCGTTCATCGCGCGTCCTGCGGCCCCACGCCGTCGGTCATGCGGCGGCCGCTGTCGCTCGTCTCCGGGTGATCCATCACGAAAGCACCTTCAACTAATATAGACCAGGTCTCATAAACACGCCACTATCGTATCGCCACCTCCGACGCGGACGCAGAAGCAGCCGCTGAACGCTGACCCTGCTCGCCGTTCCGGCGGCCGCCCGCCGGCTGCCGGTCGCTGCCGCCGCGAACGATGGCCTCACGTCATGGAAACTCGGACGGACCCCGAGTCACACGACGACCCCGGGAGCACACCCACGGCTCCCTCTATCCCACGACGCGATGTCGGATCACCAGGACCCCGACGGCGGCCAGGAGACCCGCGAGCAAGAGGAGCATCCACCGAGACAGCGTCGGGATCGGAGACGCCACATAGCCGGAGAGTCGATTTGAGAAGACACAGGTGATCTGCTCATGGGGATCGAGGTCGATAGTGGCCGTGGCGGCGCCGAGGTCGATGGCCGTGCCGCCGTCCGGATCGCCGCACCAGATGGAGGTCAGATCCCAGTCCGCCGCCGGGGTCTCGGTGACGTCGTAGCGCCCCGGCTCGAGCCCCCTCACGGTCCTGGAACCATCCCCGGTGAGGGAGAAGGCGCCGAGATCGCCTGTGAAGTCGAAGGTCTGCCCCCCGGAGTCCGCGGGCCGGGTCTGCTTGAGGATCGTGATGGACGCCTCCATCGCCGCGTTGAAGAACGTGCAGGAGACCTGCTCGCCGGCGTCGAGGTCGATGGCGACGGTGCCCGCGCCGAGGTCGATGATCGTTCCACCGTCGGGGTCGTTGCAGGTGATGTCGCTCAGGTCCCAGCCCGCCGGGAGCGTCTCGGTGACGTCATAGGTGCCCGGCGAGAGGGTGCTGATGGTGGTGTGCGCACCCGCCGTCAGGGAGAATGCTCCGAGATCGCCGCCGTACTCGAACACCTGGTCGGCGCCCTCGGGTACGGTCCGGTTGGTGATGGTCACGGATCCCTGGGCCGTGTTGAGGAAGGTACAGACGACGTGCTCACCCGCATCGAGATCGATGCCGGCGGTGGCGCTCCCGAGATCCGTCGTGCTCGCGCCGTCCGGATCGTCGCAGGTGATCCGGGTCAGGTCCCAGCCCGCCGGCAGGACCTCGCTGAGGCTGTAGCTCCCCGGCTGCAGGTCGCCGATCGTCGTGCTCTGGCCGCCGGTCAGCGAGAACGCGCCCAGGTCGCCCTCGAACTCGAAGAGCTGGCCTCCCGCGTCCTGCGGCACCGTCTCCTCGATGACAGTCACCGACCCCAGGGCGGTGTTGAGGAAGGTGCAGGCGACCTGCTCGCCCGCATCGAGGTCGATGGTGCCGGTGGCGGTCCCGAGGTCTGTGGTGGTGCCGCCATCCGGGTCCTCGCAGGTGATCTCGCTCAGGTCCCAGCCCGCGGGAAGGACCTCGGTGAGGCGGTAGCTCCCCGGCTGCAGGTCACTCACGGTGGTGCTGCCACCGCCTGCCAGCGAGAAACCTCCCAGATCCCCCGTGAACTCGAAGAGCTGACCCCCGGCATCTTCGGGCACGGTCTCCTTGGTGATGGTCACCGATCCCAGGGCCGTGTTGTGGAAGGTGCAGACGACGTGCTCACCCGGGTCGAGGTCGACGCCCGCGGTGGCGGTCCCGAGGTCGACGGTAGTTCCTCCGTCCGGGTCCTCGCAGGTGATCTGGCCCAGGCCCCAGCCCCCCGGGAGGAGCTCGGTGACGTCGTAGGTCCCGGCCGAAAGGCCGCTGAAGGTCCTGCTGCCTCCCCCCGTCAGGGAGAAGGCGCCCAGGTCCCCCGCGTACTCGAAGGTCTGGGCGGCATCCTGTGGGACTGTGTCGTTGGTGATGGTCACCGATCCCTGGGCCGTGTTGTGGAAGGTGCAGACGACGCTCTCGTCGGCGTCGAGATCGATGCGGACGGTGGATGTCGCCAGGTCGACGGTGGTGCCGCCGTCCGGGTCGTCGCAGGTGATCTGACCCAGGTCCCATCCCGCCGGGAGGACCTCGGTGACGTCATAGGTCCCCGGCAAGAGGGGGCTGACCGTGATGCTGCCGTCCGCCGCGAGCGAGAAGGCGCCCAGATCTCCCGAGTACTCGAAGGCCTGACCGGTGTCCGCGGGCAGGGCATCGTTGGCGATGGTCACCGATCCCTGGGCCGCCTGGACGGTCGCGCAGTCGATGATGTCGTGGGGCTCGGCGCCCGAGGCGTCGCCGGAGAGGGTGTAGAAGACGCACCTCGGTTGGGTGTCACCCGTGGGGGCGGTGACGTCGACGCAGAAGCTCCAGGACTCGCCGGGGCAGACCTCGCCCGCTCCGGCGTCGGTGTCGGAGTACGTGACGTTCTGGCCGCCGGCTTCACACGCCAACGCCACCGCGTTGCCGCCCGAGGTCGCCGGGGCCTGGGAGGCGCAGGCCACGCTCCAGCCGTCCGGGTAACCCAGCGCGACCCGGTCCAGGCATTCGGGGCTGGGCGAGGAGGGGCTGCCGTTGGAGCAGGTCCAGCACATGGTGGCGGTCCCCCCCGGAAGGAAGGGATCGGCGGTGGTACAGGTGGCGCCCCGGACGTCGGCGGAGACCGGAACCGCGAGCACGGCGACGGAGACGGCGACGAAAAGTGCTCGATACACGAGGTCCTCCTAGAAGCGGTAGGCCAGTCCGAGCTCGAGGGTGAACGGATCGAGGCCCAGGGACTTCGGCTGCTGGTGGACGGCTCCCTGGGGATCCGTGTAGCGATGGCCGATGTCGGCGTCGTACCAGGTGTAGCGGGCGCCGGCGTGCAGGGCCCACGGGCCGTCGCCGAAGGGCCAGTCGAGACCCGTCTGCGCCCCCCAGCTCACGTCGCCCTGAGCGTCGTACTCGAGGGAGCGCTCGACCACCAGGAGCGTCCCACCCTGGACCTCGCTGTATCCCACGAACGGTCCCACGTACCAGTCCAGCCTGTGGTCCGGCAGGAGATGGACGTTGAGGCCGAGGCTGAGGTCCCAGTAGTCACGCCTGTCGCTGGAGCTGATGCCGACCCCGTTCGCCTCGATCCGGAAGTCGTCGTCCGGACGTGCGTACAGACCTCGGAGCTCGACGCCGAGACGCTCGCTGAGGAGGCGCTCCACGCCGAGACCGAAGCCGAATCCGTTGCCGTATCCGTAGGCGGTGTCCGCCGCGCATGGGCAGCCGCCGGGGGACACGGCCCCCCGCACAGTGGCGTCGTCGGGCATCAGATAGGCCGCGAACGCCCGCACGATCCAGTCCACGCCGGCCGCTTCGAGCCGGGCCACGCAGGTCGCGGTGTCACCCACCTCGTTGGTCACCGTGCCGATGAGGGTGTAGGCGCCACGCTTGGCGAGGCGCAGCTCACCCTGCTCGGCGGTGAGGGCGGGCTCGGAAACGGGCGTCCCGTTGTGCGCGAGCTCGAGCTCGAGCTCCGTCCAACGGCCCGTCACCCGGTAGCCGACCTCCTCCCCGCGCCGCGCCTCGACGCGCTCCAGGTCGATGGTGCAGGCCGGAGGCGGTGGTACGGGGCAGGCGGGCCGGGCCACGGTGCGGCGCTCGGTGCAGGACACCGGGGAGCCGGGCCGCTGCTGCCGACTCTCGCCCACCAGCGCCAGGTTCAGGCACTCCCTGGGCACCAGGAAGGTGTAGGTCGTGACGGTCTCGACGGTGGCCGCCTCGTTGGTGACGGTGAACGTGTAGTCCGCGTCGTACGGCTCCTCGATGGGTCCGGTCCAGGTCGTCTGTCCGCCCTCGATGACGGTGCGCGTTCCACCGGGTCCATCCAGGGTCACCCGCGCTCCTGGCGCGCTCCGCACCTGGAAGGTGCTGGTCGACCCGGGCCGGCAGTCCGTGGCCACGTCGATGCCGCAGTCGACGGACGGCGTCGTGGCGGCGGTGAAGACCGGCACGGTGATCTCGAACGCCGGCGCGGCGCGGCGCAGCCTGAGGCAGACGTTGTCGATGGTGGCGACCGTGCCGTCCTTGCGGTAGGCCATCCACTGCAGACGCTCACCCTGTGGCATGGGGCGCTCGGTGATGCCGTCCCCCTGGCGCACCACGGCCAGGAGCGCGTCGGCCACCTCGTCGCCGAGGCCCTCCTGAGCGAGGGCGGCGCGGATCTCCTCGGCATACCGCTCGAAGGTGGCCTGGACGTCGGGTAGCGTCTCCACGCCGCCCGGAGCGAACGCGTGGCGGCCGCCCAGCGCGGTGATGGTGTGCGCGCGGTCGAACCCGGGGCAGACGTCCTGGGCGACCGCAGGCCGCGAGGCCGCCGCCATCATCATCACCACCATCAGCAGGAGCGGCGCAGCCGCCGATACGGGACGATATTCCCTGCGCATCTTGCACCCCCGGGCCCGCTCAGCGGGGCGTTCACGTCAATTCCGCACGCGGTCACCACAGATCCTACCAGGGGTCGCGGCTCGTGGCGTGTGACATCGCGCGCTCCGCCCAGCCGACTTGGAGGGCACCCGCCGCTCTCCAGCTCCCGCACCGGACACCGGCACCCGTGTCCCGAGTCCATCGCCAGGACTCGCTCGCATGGAGGACGCTCGCGTGGCGGGAGTGGACGTCCATGAACCGGCCGCCCACGCGCCCTCTTCAACGCCGGCGCTCGCCCTGATACAGTCGGTGCACACAGCTCGAGCTCGGAGAGGAGGCATGGGATGACACGCTCCGTCTGGCGGACCATGGCCGTGCTGCTGGCAGCGGGGCTGGCGGCGCAGATCGGATACGCCCGAGAGGACGCCCAGGGGTGCGAGGACTACCCCCTGCTGACGCGCTTGGACGGATTCATCATCGACGGATGCAAGGACGAGCCGTTCTCCAGCCATGACTTCCAGACCCAGGAAGGGAAGAAGTCCGTCGAGGGCCACTTCATCTCCGTGTCGTACCGCCTGCGCGACCAAGCCCCGGACATGTCGGGGCTCGAGATGATCCGCAACTACACCAACGCGGTACAGGCCATCGGCGGCACGGTGACGTATGAGGGTCGGTACAGCGCGTCGATGCGGGTCACGGTGGACGACCGGGAGGTCTGGATCGAGGTGCTCCCCTACGGTAAGAGAGCCTACCGCCTCGAGATCATCGAGAAGCAGGCCATGACCCAGCAGGTGGTGGCGGACGCGGCTGCTCTGCTCGCCGACCTCGATCGCTCGGGCTACGCGGTGCTGAACGGCGTCCTCTTCGACACCGACAAGGCCGTCGTCAAGCCCGAATCCAAGGCCGCCTTGGACGAGATCGCCAAGCTGCTGAATGACCATCCGACCCTCGAGGCCTACATCGTGGGCCACACCGACATGTCGGGAAGCCTGGAGCACAACATCGACCTCTCGAACCGCCGCGCCGCCGCGGTGGTGGAGGCGCTGGTCGCCGACTACGGCATCTCCGCATCACGCCTGGAGCCCCGCGGCGTCGGGCCCCTGGCTCCCGTGGCGTCCAACGACAACGACGACGGCAAGGCCCTGAACCGCCGGGTGGTGCTCGTCAAGCGGCGGTGAGCGCCGCCGCGCCCGTCGCGAGGCCGTGGGCAGAACCGCGGCACGACGATGAGCGTAGTAGGTGGCATCCAGCGTCCGGGGCGAGCCACGCCCCGCGAGGAGTTGCCATGAGCGTCCATCCGTCCTCTCGCCTTTTCGCCGTCGCTGTGTGCTTCGCCCTGGGGATCGGCCTCGCCGGCCCGGTCCGACCGTGCTCGACCTTCCTGCTGGCGCTGCCGCTGCCCGACGGCTTCTTCACCGCGGGGGGGCTGAGCCGGAGGGAGTTCTGCGAGCGCGCGGCCACCCGCTGGCACGCGGGGGAGGGGCCCGAGGTGCGACGGTTCGCCGGGCGCTGGGAGCAGGTGGACGCGCCGGCCGACGAGGATGGTGACGGAGGCTGGTCTCTCGAGCTGGCCGCCGACGGCAACCGGGTGTCGGGGACGATCTCCAAGGGGGGGACCTCCATCCACGGGGTCGCCCTCGACCACCTCCGGGTGATCGGATCGGAGCTCGCCTGCACCTTCCGGCGCGACGGGCGAGGAGACATCTTCGAGCTCCGCGCGACGATCGAGGACACCCGCATGACGGCCCACCTGCTGGGAACGGAAGATGACTTCGGGACCATCGCCTTCCGGCGGCACTGACCCGGCGCGATCGGCGCCTGCCCGGGCGCCCCGCCGTGGCGAGCACGAGCTTCACCCCGGGTCGCGATGAACCGGACGAGGGCGGCCGGCCTCCTCCACCGGTTCGAGGAAAAGCCATGCCCGGTTGCGAACGGTCCAGTCCCGCGACCGGACAGCGCCGACACATCCCCGCCTGCAGCACTCCGGACAGCCGTGGCACGGGGCTTGCTCCGCGGTAGCGGTGACCGGTGGGATCCGGCGGACGGGAGGTGGTGATGACGGGTTTGGGGTCGGACATTCGTGGCGCGTTCCGGGGCATGGTGCGGAGGCCGCTGGTGACCCTGGTGTGCCTGGGCACGCTCGCGGTGGGCATCGGCGGCACCACGGCCGTCCTGTCGGTGGTCGACGCCGTCGTCGTGCGAGCCCTCCCCTACCCTGAGTCCGACCGCCTGGTGAGGATCATGGAGCACGAGACCGACGCTCCGGTTGGCTCCGGCAACATCAGCGGCGCCGACTTCCTCGACGTGAGAGTGGACAGCACCAGCTTCGACGGTGTCGCCGGCTACGTAGGCTCCAGCTTCAGTGTCGCCGGCGACGACTACCCGGTCCGGGTCAGAGCCGCGGTGGTCACGCCGGACTTCTTCCAGGTGCTGGGGGGCCACGCAGCCCTTGGGCGGGTGCTCTCCCCGGCTGTCGATCTCCCCGACGGCGAACCCGCGGTGGTTGTGAGCGACGGTTTCTGGCGCACCCACCTCGGGTCCGCAGACGATGTCGTCGGCCGCAGGATCCGCCTCAGCGGCAAGGAGCGCACAGTCGTCGGGGTGATGCCGGCGGGCTTCGATATGCCTGCAAGGACCGCCGTCTGGGCCGCTGCCCGCTTTCGGGTCCCCGATCCGCCGCTGGACCTCGGCGAGGATCCGGCCCAGGTACGAGGCGCCCAGTACTTCCGGGTGATCGCCCGGCTCGGAAGCGGGAGCACGTTGGCGACGGCCCAGGCCGAGATGGACGAGATCGGCAAACGGCTGCAGACCGAGTTCCCGGACAGCAACGAGCGCCAGGTGTTCTCGGTCGTCCCGTTGAAGGAGACCATCATCGCGAAGGCGCGGCCCACCCTGCTGCTGCTGTTGGCGGGTGCCTGCTTCGTGCTCCTCATCGCGGTCGTGAACATCGCGAATCTCCTGCTCGCCCGCGGGACCGAGCGCCGGTCGGAGATCGCCCTGCGGATGGCCATCGGCGCACGCCGCGCCCGCATCGTCCGGCAGTTCCTTACCGAGAGCCTGCTGCTGGCCGCAGTCGGCGGCGTGCTCGGCGTGCTGCTCGCCAAGTGGGGCTGCGCCGCCCTGCTGGCCATGGCGCCGGCCAACATCCCCAGAGCGGCGGAGGTCGCGGTCAACCTCAGGGTGCTGGGTCTGGCGGCCCTCATCGTGCTGGGATCCGGCCTCCTGTTCGGGTTGGCTCC
Organism: uncultured Holophagae bacterium; assembly: GCA_963844865.1. Taxonomy (GTDB): domain Bacteria; phylum Acidobacteriota; class Thermoanaerobaculia; order Thermoanaerobaculales; family Sulfomarinibacteraceae; genus CAWJPY01. The sequence continues at coordinate 251,643 of CAWJPY010000012.1, read as the reverse complement.
CGCGGCATACCTGTCCCGGTCCAGCCTCCAGGGCGTCATGAACGAGGGGCGTGGTGCGACCAGCTCTCCCCGCGGGCGCGGTCTCCGCCGCGCGCTGGTCGTGCTCGCCGTCGCGGTCTCCCTGCTCCTGCTCGTGGGAACGGGTCTCCTCATGCGGACCTACCTCAAGCTCCTGGACGTCGACCCGGGTTTCGAGGCCGGCAACGTGCTGGTCGCGCACGTGGTGCTTCCCAGACCCCGATACGACGACGACGCCCAGACCGCCGAGTTCCACCGGCGGGTGCTGGAGCGGCTGCGCGCGCTCCCCGGCGTGGAGTCCGCGAGCACGGTGCTCACCCTGCCCATGCACTACCACATCCGCGGTGACCGCTTGCTTCAACATCGAGGGACGCCGGCTCCGGACGGCTCAGATCAGGTGGCGGGATTTCCAGGTCGTCGACCCCGAGTACTTCCGCACGCTCCACATCCCGCTGCGCGCAGGCCGGCTCTTGTCCGACGCCGACGGTCCCGATGATCCCCTGGTGATACTGGTCAACGAGGCCTTCGCGCGGCGGTATTGGCCCGACGGAGACGCCATCGGCCACCGCATCACCCTCGGCGACGAGAACCCCCAGTGGTCGGCGATCGTCGGCATCGTCGGCGACACCCACTCTGGAGGGGCTGGACACGGTCCCGGAGCCCGAGATGTACTTCCCGTTCCGGCAGTCGCCCATGCCCTACATGACCCTCGTCGTCCGCACCTCCGGCGATGCCGCCGCCCTGGCCGACACCGTCCGCCGACTCGTGGCCGAGATCGACCCCGACCAGCCGATTACCGGCGTGACGACCATGGACCAGGTGCTCTCCGACTCCCTCACCCGGCGGCGCTTCAGCATGGTCCTGCTGGGGGTCTTCGCCGCCATCGGGATGCTCATGGCCGCGGTCGGGCTGTACGGCGTCATGAGCTTCTTCGTCGCCCAGCGCACCCACGAGATCGGCATCCGCCTCGCCCTGGGCGCCCAGCAGGGCGACGTGGTCAGACTCGTGGTCACCGAAGGTCTCAAGCTCGTGACCACCGGCCTTGTCATCGGCGCCCTCGGCGCCCTCGGGCTGACCCGCCTCATCGCGGCCCTGATCCACGGCGTGAGCGCCGCGGACCCCCCGAGCTTCGCCCTCGCCGCCGCGCTGCTGGTGGCAGCGGGCCTGCTGGCGAGCTACGTTCCGGCCCGTCGCGCCGTCCGGGTCGAGCCCATGTCCGTGCTGCGGAGCGAGTGACATGAAGACGTCACGTCACACCCTCCGCTGTGTCCGATACCGGACACTCGTCTCCCACGGCCGGACGAAGTCCGGCCGCAGACGTCCACCGTCCATGACATCCCGGTTGGCACACCGTTTGCTCTTCTCAGGCATCGAATCATGAGCATGGATGTCATCCGCACCGGGATCGCCGCAAAGAAACGCCGCACGCGCTGGCTGGCCGGCGGCGCGGTTGCCGCCGTGCTGGCGCTGGTGACCGTGGGCGTCGCCAGCCTCGATCCGGCGCTGCCCAGCGTGGACCGTGACACGGTGTGGATCGGGACCGTGGAGCGCGGCACCCTCGTCCGCCAGGTCCGCGGTCACGGCACGCTCGTTCCCGAGGAGCTCAGATGGATCCAGGCCGAGACTGCGGGCCGCGTGGATGCCATCAAGGTGGCCCCCGGCGATCGGGTCACGGCACGGCAGGTCCTGCTCGAGCTGAGAGACCCCGAGGTGGAGCGGGCGGCGGTCGACGCCGAGAGCGCGCTGCGCCGGGCCGAGGCCGAGCTGGACAGCCTCCGCCTGAAGCTGGAGTCGGGGGAGCTGGACCGGCGCGCCGCCGCCGCCGAGGTGGAGGCCGACTACGTGCGCGCGACGCTCCAGGCGCAGGCGGACCACGAGCTCTTCGCCAAGGGGCTCATCTCGGAGATCCAGCTCAAGTCGTCGGTGGCACTGGCGGAGGCATTCACCACCCGGCGGGAGATCGAGACCAAGCGGCTCAGCGTGAGCGCCGACTCGGACCGCGCGATCGTCAAGGCCAAGAAGGCCGAGCTCGAGCAGCAGCGGGCGCTCGAGCGTCTGCGGACCGAGCAGCTCGAGGCCCTCACCGTGCGCGCCACCATCGACGGCGTCGTCCAGGAGGTGCCGGTGGAGATCGGCCAACGGGTGTCGGCGGGCGCGATGCTGGCGAGGATCGCCGAGCCGGACCGGCTCCAGGCCGAGATCAAGGTGCCGGCGACCCGCGCCCGGGACGTGCGGTCGGGCCTGTCGGTGAGTGTGGACACCCGCAACGGCCTCGTCGAGGGCATCGTGGCGCGGATCGACCCGTCGGTGCGCGAGGGCACGGTGACGGTCGACGTCCGGCTCCTCGGCACGCTCCCCGAGGGCGCCCGGCCCGATCTGGCGGTGGACGGCACGATCCAGATCGACAGCCTCCCGAACGTGCTCTACGTCGGACGGCCCGTCCAGAGCCAGGAGAACGAGACCGTGGGGCTGTACCGCCTGTCCCCAGACGGCGATCACGCGGCGCGTGTCCAGGTCGCGCTGGGCCGTTCGTCCGTCGACACCGTCGAGGTGCTCTCGGGGCTCGCCGAGGGCGACCGGGTGATCCTGTCCGACACGTCCCGTTGGGACGACTCCGACCGCATCAGACTGAAGTGAGCCCAGAAAGGTGACATCATGGACGACAACGGCCAGCCGCTGATCCGCATGGAGGGACTCAAGAAGGTCTTCATGACCGACGAGGTGGAGACCCACGCCCTCGCCGACGTGCACCTCGACATCTCCCAGGGCGAGTTCGTCACCGTGTCCGGCCCGTCGGGCTGCGGCAAGTCGACCCTGCTGTCCATCATGGGTCTGCTCGACACGCCCTCGGACGGCCGCTACCTGCTCAACGGTCACCCCGTGGAGACCCTCACCATCCGCGAGCGCGCCCGCCTGCGCAACGAGGCCATCGGCTTCATCTTCCAGAGCTTCAACCTCATCGGGGACCTGACGGTGTTCGAGAACGTGGAGCTGCCCCTCGTGTACCGCACGACGCCGACCCCGCACCGTCGATCCATGGTCCGCGAGGCGCTGGAGATGGTCGGGATGGAGCATCGCCTCAACCACTACCCCTCCCAGCTCTCCGGCGGCCAGCAGCAGCGGGTGGCGGTGGCCCGGGCCCTGGTGGGCAAGCCCCTGGTCCTGCTCGCCGACGAGCCCACGGGAAACCTCGACTCGCGCAGTGGTGAGACCGTCATGGATCTCCTGAGGGGCCTCCACGAGGAGGGATGCACGATCTGTATGGTGACCCACGACCCCCGGTACCTGCGGTACGCCGGACGGACCATCTACCTGTTCGACGGCCAGGTCGTCGACGAGACGGACCCCAGCCTCCGGGAGGTCCTGGCCTAGGAGGAGGATGAGCGCGATGGGAGCTCTGATCCACGATCTCCGCGTCGCTGTGCGGATCCTGCTCCGGAACCCGGCCGTGAGCGTGATCTCCGTGCTCACGCTGGGTCTCGGCATCGGCGCCAGCGTCGCGGTCTTCAGCGCGGTGGACGCCATGCTCCTCCAGCCGCCGCCGTTTCCCGCACCGGATCGACTGGTGGCGCTGTTCTCATCGAAGCCGTCGGCGGGGTGGACCCGGATGACCGTCGCGCTGCCGGACTACGAGGCCTGGCGGGACCAGAGCTCGTCGTTCGACGCCACCGCCATCTACACCTACGAGGCCGTCAACCTGAGCGGCGCCGAGGGCCCGCAGCGCATGACGATGATCCGCGCCACCTCCGGCATCCTGCGCACCCTCGGTGTGGGCGCAGCTCTCGGTCGCAGCCACGGCGCCGACGACGATCGCCCCGGCAGCGCCCCGGTGGTCACCCTCTCCGACAGCTGCTGGCGCAGTCGCTTCGGGGCGCGGCCCGACGTGGTGGGCACGACGGTCACCCTGGACGGCGTCGGCACGCTCGTCCTCGGGGTGCTTCCGCCGGAGATCGAGACGGCCCTCGGCCGGTTCGAGCTTCTGGCGCCGTTCACGTACGACCCCGAGGTCTTCGGCAGAGGCAGCCGGAACTTCCTGGCACTGGCACGGCTGCGCCCGGGCGCCGACCTGGAGGCCACACGCGCCGAGCTCACCGCGGTCGCCGAGCGGCAGGCGATGGACTTCCCTCGGACCAACCGCGGCTACGGCGTCACCATCACGCCGCTGGACGAGGTGCTGCGGGGTCGAAGGGCCCGGCCGGTGCTCTTCGTGCTCTCCACGGCCGTCCTCCTGGTGTTGCTGATCGCGGCGGTGAACGTGGCCAACCTGCTCATCGTCCTGGCCCGGGGCCGGGAGCGGGAGTTCGCGGTGCGCGCGGCCCTGGGGGCCGAGACCTCCCGGATCGTCCGCCAGGTCCTCACGGAGTCGGCCCTGCTGGCGGTGTGCGGAGGAGTCCTCGGACTGGTCCTCGCCCACCTCGGCGTCGGCCTCCTCGCCGCGGGCCTGGACGCCACCGTCGGCAAGGTGGGCCGGATCGCGATCGACGGCCGGGCGCTCGCCTTCGCCTCCGGGCTCCTCGGCCTGACCACGCTCGGCTTCGGCCTGCCTGCCGCCGTCCGCGCGACGCGCTCCTCCTTCTCCGAGCTCATCCGCACCGGCACGCGGTCGGTGCTGGGCGGGCGCGGCATGGCGCTGCGTCGCGACGCCCTGGTCGTGATCCAGATCGCCATGGCCCTGGCGTTGCTGGTCTCGGCCTCCCTGATGATCCGGAGCATGGCCGCGCTGCGGTCGGTGGACGCCGGCTTCGATACCCATCACCTCCTCACCCTGCGGGCGGCCCTTCCCGAGCGGACCTACGCCACGGACGGCGAGCGCGCCAGCTTCATCGAGAGTGCGGTCGGCGAGATCCGGGCCCTGCCCGGCGTGCGGTCGGCGGCGGCCACCTCCACCATCCCGCTGATCGACAACAACTCGAACTCGAGCCTGGCCATCGAGGACCACCCGATCTCGGACCCGGCGGACACGGTGTTCGTGGGCGCCGAGGTGGTGACGGCCGGCTACCTGGAGACCATGAGCATCCCGCTCGTGGAGGGTCGGAGCTTCACCGAGTCCGACCGTGCGGACACCCCCGGGGTCATCGTCATCAACCGGTACATGGCGGAGCACTTCTGGCCCGGCGAGAGCGCCCTCGGGAAGCGGGTGAAGTTCGGGCCGCGCGAGTCGAGCCGGCCGTGGCTCGAGGTCATCGGCGTCATGGGCGACTACCGCCAGACGTCGCTCGACTCCGACGTCCGCTTCGAGACGCTGCTGCCGCAGTCCCAGGTCGCCAGCGCGACGACCACCTTCGTCGTCCGGACCCACGGCGCGCCGGGGGCCCTCGCCGACGACGTTCGGCGCGCCGTCTGGCGGCTGGATCCGGACCTCGCCCTGTATGAGGTCGCGACCATGGACGAGATCGTGCGCGAGAACTCGCAGTCGCAGTCCGACGTCGCCTGGCTCCTGTCTGCCTTCTCCCTGGTGGGGATGGTGCTGGCCATCGGCGGTCTGTACGGCGTCATGTCGCACACGGTGGGGCAGCAGACCCACGAGATCGGCCTCCGGATGGCGGTGGGCGCCGACCCGCGGGGGGTGCTCCTGGCGGTGATCCGGCGCAGCGCACGGCTCATCGTGCTCGGGATCGCCATGGGCGGGCTGATGGCGTGGCTGCTCGGTACGGCGTTGCGGAGCATGCTCTTCGAGGTCTCCCCCGGCGATCCGGTGAGCTATGTCTCGGTGGCCACGATCATGGTGGCGGTGGGTCTGGCCGCCGCCATCATCCCCGCTCGGCGGGCGGCCCGGATCAATCCCATGGCGGCGCTGAGGTGCGAGTAACGCCGGATGTCACCCTTCAACCGGCGGTGCCGGGAGCTGACGGGGGAGCTTCCTCCTCTGCCGGGGGCGGAGCATCGCGTCGCCCGCACACTGCGGTAGGATCGACCCGAACGAGGACGAGGTGACGGCGAACGAGACCCGCCCACGCATCCTGATCGCCGACGACCAGGCCGACGTGCTGGAGTCGCTCCGGCTCCTGCTCAAGCCCGAGGGCTATCTGGTGGAGACTGCCGACACCCCGGAGCGTGTCATCCGCGCCATCTCGGACCATGACTTCGACGCCGCGCTCATCGACCTCAACTACGCCCGCGATACCACCTCGGGCGCGGAGGGCATCGAGCTGCTGAGCCGCCTGCACGCCCTCGACGGCACCCTTCCCGTGGTGGTCATGACCGCCTGGGGGAGCGTCGAGATCGCGGTCCAGGCGATGCGCGCCGGAGCTCGCGACTTCGTGGAGAAGCCGTGGGACAACGAGCGTCTCCTGTCGATCCTGCGCACCCAGGTGGAGCTGTGCCGGGCGCTCCGGAGGGGCCAGCGACTCGAGGCCGAGAACACCCTCCTCAGGGACGAGGGGAGCCCGCCCCTGATCGCCACCTCGCCCGCCATGGAGCCGGTCCTGGAGCTCATCGCCCGGGTCGGCCCCTCCGACGCCAACGTGCTCATCACGGGCGAGCACGGGACCGGCAAGGAGGTGGTCGCGCGGCGCCTCCATGCGGCGTCAGAGCGGAGCCAGCGCCCCCTGATCACCGTCAACGTGGGCGGTTTGCCCGAGGGCGTTTTCGCCAGCGAGCTGTTCGGACACGTGAAGGGCGCTTTCACCGACGCCAAGGGCGATCGGATCGGACGCTTCGAGATGGCCGACGGCGGCACCCTCTTCCTGGACGAGATTGCCAACGTGCCCTTCGATCAGCAGGGCAAGCTGCTGCGGACCCTGGAGACCGGCGAGCTGGAGCGCATCGGGTCGTCGAAGACCCGCACGGTGGACGCCCGGATCCTGTCGGCCACCAACGCCGACCTCGCCCTCGAGGTGAGCCACGGCCGCTTCCGGGAGGACCTGCTGTTCCGCCTCAACACGGTGGAGATCCGGCTCCCCCCGCTTCGCGACCGCCCGGAGGACATCCCCGTCCTCGCCATGCACTTCCTGGGCCGCATCGCCGAGCGCTATCGCAGGGCCATCACCGGTTTCGACGAGCCCGCCATGACCACGCTGCGCCGCCACCGATGGCCCGGCAACGTGCGCGAGCTGGCACACGTGGTGGAACGCGCCGTCCTGATGTCCACGCGGCGAGCTCATCCGGGCCGATCACCTCGGTCTCGACGACGCCGGCCCCGGAGGCGGCCGGGGCATCGACGAGATGAGCCTCGAGGAGGTGGAGCGGACCTTGATCGACAAGGCGATGCGACGCTTCGACGGCAACGTGAGCAAGACCGCAGAGGCGCTCGGGCTGAGCCGCAGCGCCCTCTACCGGCGCCTCGAGAAGCACCGGCTGTGACCGCACGGCCGGCGCTCCACAGACAGCTCGCCCTCCTGGTGCTCATCAGCGGCCTGCCGGCGGTCGCACTCAGCGTGTACCTGCTGGTGAAGACGGACACCCTGGACCCCACACTCGAGAGGGCCCTGGCCGTGCTCATCGTGGCGACGTGGCTCGGCGTCGCCCTCTTCGTCAACGGCCGCTGGCAGTACCATCTGCGCACCCTGTCCAACCTGCTGTCCGCTCTCCGCGAGGGCGACTACTCCTTCCGGCTCCGCGAGCGCCATCGCACGGACCCGCTGGGCGAGGTCATCGCCGAGCTCAACGCCCTGTCGGCGACCCTGCGGCGGCAACGGGTGGACGACCTGGAGGCCACCTCCCTGGTGCGCAAGGTGATGGGCGAGATCGACGTCGCCGTGCTCGCCTTCGACAGCTCGCACCGTCTGCGCCAGGTCAACGCCTCCGCGGCGCGCCTGCTGGGCGGCAGCGACGAGCTGGTGGGCAGGGATGCTCGCGACCTCGGCCTCGCGACCTGCCTCACCGGCGAGCCGGCGCGGACGGTGCGGTTGGGGCTGAGCGGCGGCGACCGGACCTGGGAAATGCGCCGAGGGACCTTCCGCCAGCACGGCCGCCCCCATCACCTGGTGGTGCTGTCCGATGTCAGCCGCGCCCTCCGCGCCGAGGAGCTTACCGCCTGGAAGCGATTGATCCGCGTCATCGGCCACGAGCTCAACAACTCGCTGGCGCCCATCAAGTCATTGGCGAGCAGCATGGACCGGCTGCTCGATCAGGACCCGCTCCCCGAGGACTGGCGCGCCGACGTCAGCCGCGGCCTGGACGTGATCTCGGGACGCGCCGAGGCCCTCGCCCGCTTCATGAACGACTGCTCGCGGCTCGCCAAGATGCCGGACCCGACGCCGGCGCCCATCGACCTCGGCGAGGTCGTCCGTCGCGTCGCCGCGCTGGAAACCCGCATGGCGGTAAAGATCAGGGAGGGTCCGTCAGTGGTCATTACGGTTGATCAGGACCACATCGAGCAGGCCCTGATCAACCTCGTCCGCAATGCGGTGGAGGCCAGCCTGGAGACGGGAGGCGAGGTCGCCATGAGCTGGCTGACGGAGGGCGGGTCGGTGGTGGTGTCGGTGCTCGACGAGGGACCCGGCCTGCCCCCCTCTGCAAACCTCTTCGTGCCCTTCTTCACCACCAAACCCACGGGCTCGGGCATCGGCCTCTTCCTGTGCCGGCAGATCGCCGAGGCCCACGGCGGCGCGGTCACCGTCCGGGACCGGCCGGATCGCCGGGGCTGCGAGGCGACGCTCACTCTCCCCCTCGGGGCTCCCGCGGACCGGACGGACGGCGGCAACGATCCCGCCGCGCCTGAGATCGGTGCGGGACCCGACCCTGGGTGGACTCCATAGAAGGCCCCGGGGGCCCACCTTCATGGACGCCGTGAAGACTGCGCCGCCGCCGCTGCTTCACAGGGAGCACGGCGGCCGCGGCGGAGTCGCGACCCGTCCCCGTCAGCGGTCCAGCCCCGACCGTGATGAGCCTGGGGTGCGCCTTCCTGGTACCCTGGCGGCATGAGGAACGAGGAGCTGTGGCTGGATGCCCCCGATGGGGCCAGGATCTTCGTCTACCACTGGTCCCCAGACGACGAGGGACCGCCCAGGGGGACGGTCCAGATCGCCCACGGCATGGCCGAGCACGCCGGCCGCTACGCCGGCGTCGCCGACCGCCTGACCGCGGCGGGCTTCGAGGTGTGGGCCGACGACCACCGGGGCCACGGCCGCACCGCCGCCTCCGCTGCGGACCTCGGGCACCTGGCGGACCGGGGCGGCTGGGAGCTGCTGCTGGGGGACCTGGTGCTCCTCGACGAGCACGTCAGGAGCCGGCTGCCGGACGTGCCCAGATGCCTTCTCGGCCACAGCATGGGCTCGTTCCTCGCCCAGGACGAGCTGGCGCGCCGGCCCGGCGCCTGGGACGCCGCCGTCCTGTCGGGGACCAACGTCGGCGGCGGCCTCCTCACCGCCGTCGGGAGGCTGGTCGCGCGCCTGGAGCGGCTGCGCCTCGGCCGGCGCGGCCGCAGCCGCCTGCTCGACGGCCCTGTCCTTCGGCGCCTACAACCGGGCCTTCGCGCCCAACCGCACCGACTTCGACTGGCTCTCCCGGGACGAGGAGGAGGTGGACGCCTACGTGCAGGACCCGCGGTGCGGCTTCGTGGTCACCACCCAGATGTGGATCGATCTCCTGGATGCGCTCGCGCACCTGGGCAGCAGGGAAACGTCCGCGCGCGTCCGCGAGGACCTGCCGCTGCTGGTCCTGGCCGGCGAGCGGGACCCGGTCGGCAACTTCACCAAAGGCGTGACGCGCCTGCTGGAGCGCTATCGCCGCGCGGGCCTGAGCGACGTGTCCCACCGCTTCTACGAGGGTGCGCGGCACGAGGTGTTCAACGAGACCAACCGCGACGAGGTCCTGGACGACCTCGTCGCGTGGCTCGGCGGCGCCTTCTGAGAGCCGGGTGCTCTCGATCGCGGTGGGTCAGTGGCCAACGGCGCGAGGGCGCGCCGGCTCCACGACGAATCCCCACGCGACCGGGCATGACACGGCCGGCCTGGGTTCCGCCGCGCAGGGTACGAGGGGTCGAGGCGTCACGGTGCGCGCGACGCGCCTTCATCGACCGCCTCGCCGGCAATGTCGGAGGTGGGAGCGGAGCAGGGGAAGGCACGCTCGAAGCGCACCGTCCGCACGTCGGCCGCGGCGGCGCCCCCGACGAGCTGGGCTGAGAACCCCCCGACCAGCTCTCCAAAGAGGGGCTTGGGGATGCCGCCGCGCAGGCACTCCCGCCGGTCGCTTCCGGCGGTCCGGGGCTCGCAGGTGAAGAGCTTCATCCTCTTGTCGTCGCTGTAGGTGACGCGCCACGCCACCCTGCCCTCGAGGTTGCTGGTCAGGATGACCGTGTACTCCGTCGTGCCGGCCGCGAGGACCCGGAACGAGACCTCGCGCGCGCACTGGTCGCCGGCGGGCGTCTCCACCACCAGGACGGTGTCCGGGCCCATGACGTCGGTGCGCAGCACCCAGGGCACCTCCCCCCGCAGCGGCCCCTCCGGATCCCGCCACTGGAGACGAGCGCCGTCCGCCGCGGTGGACACGACCACCGGGAGCTCCTGGGGAGCGTTGTGGCACCCGAAGGTCGGCCCCAGCGTCCACAGGACCGCGCCGACCATCCACATCCCGTGTCGGAGCCGCATCACGACCCTCCTTGGCGAGCCCGCCTGCGCCGACCTAGGACACGCGCACCGGCCTTCACGGCTGCTCGATCCCGGGCCGGCGGACCCTGTGATATCGGGCGCGCAGGAGGAACCACAGCAATCCGGCGATGATCAGTATCACCAGCCCCGGCGAGGGTGGACACCATGCCCTCCGCGGTCCCGATCCAGAGCGCCCTCGGGCTGAGCACGCGGTGCGCCGTCAGGACGGCCATGACCTTGTGGTAGCCCACCGCCGACCCCAGCAGGCCGATGATGACCGCGAGCCCGCCCCACATCAGCAGCCGGTCGAGGGAGCGCTGGACCCCCGCCAGCCGGCTCCGGGTGGGCACGAGCAGGCGCCACGCCCCGAGGCACGCGATGCCGAGGATCACACACAGGATGAACACCAGGGGGAACATCAGGAGCCCGCCCTGCATGAACACCTTGACCGGTGACATCACTTCACCTCCCACAGCCTCTCGGCCACGGCTTCCTCGAACCGTGCGACCCTCCCCGCGAGGACGAACCACAGAAAGCCTGCGATCAACGCCACCAGCAGCGAGCACACCACCGTCGCGGTGCTGCCGAGCACGGCCGCGCTGAACAGGATGCCCGCATGAGGCGGATCGGCCGCCATCCCCATGAGGGCCTGGTAGAGCTGGATGCCGGCACTCAGGAAGCCGACCACCACGCTCCCGGCTCCCAGGAACAACGGCGTGGCGAGCTGCTCTCGCAGCCGCCGCGGGTGCGGGTGGTCCGAGAAGCTCGCCATCTGCACAGCGAAGGTCGCCACCAGCAGGAGCAGGATCGCGAAGATCGGCCAGACGAACCCCGTGAGGTAGATCAGGACGCGCCCGTCGGCCGACAGCACGGCGGCAGCCACGAAGAAGAGCACCAGCAGGGTCATGGCGATATATTCCAGGGAGGCCTGCGCTCCCAGGCCGATGCGCTCCGTCCAGCTCCGGACCTCCGAGTGCACCCGCACCAGCTCGGCGAGTGCCTCGTCGGACATGTCCACCTTCTCCTCCGCCCGGGACGCGGCGTCCTCCTCGCTCAGGCCCTGCTGGAGGTAGAAGTGGAAGAGGTCCTCCAGGTCCGACGCGATCTCCACCAGGATGAGGCCGCGCGTGGCCTTCGGCAGGGCCATGCGCTCTCCGGTGCGATGCAGGAACTCGTTGAATCGGCTCATGGCTGGTTCCTCCCGATGACCTCGAAGAGCGCGGCGACGAAGGTCTCCCACGCGCCGCGCAGGGCGACGAAGTGCTCGCGGCCGGCGGCCGTCAGCCGGTACTGGCGGCGGCGTCGCTTGCCGGTGGACGCGGTCCAGGTCCCTTCGATGAAACCGTCCGCCTCCAGCTTGTGGAGGATCGGGTAGAGGGTCCCGTGGTTGAAGCGGAAGGTGCCTCCGCTGCGCTCCTCGATCTCCAGGGCGAGCTGGTACCCGTGCCGCGGCTCGTCCACCAGAGCGGCGAGGATCATGGCCTCGTGGCAGCTCCTGGCCAGGCCCTGGGTGTCCAGCTCGAGCCTCGTGGCGGGCTCGGCGAGGTCCGGGATTCCATGAAGGGGCGGTTCGCTCATATATCGATGCTCAATATATCGATCCGCTACATAACATGGGGCGCGAAGCTCCCTCTGTCAAGGCCTGCGGCGCGTCGACCCGCGACAGGCCGCCGCCCGCCGTCGGCACGGGCTGGGCGGCCATCGGCACCGGTCCTCGGCGCCGGCTCCTCAAGCGAGCTATGGAGCCGGCAGGTGGATGGGCACCACCGTCTTCGCCGCCGACTCCAGGATGATCTGCTGCATCAGCTCGACCCCGCCGTCCAGGGCGAGCACCAGGGAGCCGTCCGGCTGGGGTTGGTAGAGGAGCGGCCGACCGGTGAAGGGATCCGGGTGGGTCAGGTCTGCGATGGAGGGCCGCCGCACAGGGTAGGACCCCTGGTCCAGGCCCTCGCGCCGCAGGGCGACGGCGGCCCGCACGAGCTGCCGCTGCGCCTCCACCGACTGCAGCCGTCCGATGGTCTTGATGAAGCTCTCCATGTCGGCGAAGGAGCCCCGCAACCGGCTGTCGAGGAGGGTGCCGGGAGCGTCGGCAGCGAGCCCGTCCGGGTCCTGACCGAAGGGCGTGGCCAGGCGCCGCAGCAGCTCGGCGCGGGTGTCCGCCACCACCGCCCTGCTCACACCGCGCAGGCTCTCCTCGAGGTTGTCATCCTCCGCCGTCCGCTCGACCGGCACGTGGTTCAGGTGCTGCTCCATCACCGCCGTCCAGGCATCGAAGATCCGACCGATCATCTCCGCTCCGTCGGCATCGGCCGCGGACCGCGCGAGCCGCCCCAGGACGTCATGATCGGCGACCCAGGGCTGCCCGGATGCGACCACCTCGGCGGCGGTGATGAGCTGCATGCGCTCGCAGGCGATGCCCACCAGCGCCGTGATCAGCGTGCTCTCGTCGCCGAGGGTCCTGCCCAGACGATCCATGGTGGCCAGGGCGGTCAGGGTCTCGTCCCGACGACCGTCGGCCAGCGCCACCCTGGCCTCGAGCTGGAGCAGCCGCGCCGCGTCGAGGAGATCCAGGAGCTCGGGGAGCCGCGCCTGCTCTCCTTCCGAGTAGCGGATGCCGTAGCTCGACCGCTCGAGACCCGCTGCCCTGTGCAGCATGTCCAGTCCTTCGCGGTGGTGATCGAGCGACGCCCGCACGGCCCCCTGCAGGTCCGCCGGCCACTCCTCGTAGGGCAGGAGGTTCCCGTCGGCCAGCGACCGCTTCTCCTCGTCGGAGCGCTTCACCGCGGCGGCGCCGGTCTGGAGCCAGGCGGCGGCGTTCTCCTGATCCGGGATGGGCGGCTTCTCGAAGTCGACTGGGCGCGAGGTCGGTGAGGTCGTACGAGGCCGCAGCCGACATCCCCGTTCCGCCGACGAGGCGCACCGCCGACACGGCGCCCAGGCCGAGCAGCAGCACGGCCGCCCCACCGATGACCGCCCTCCGAAACCACAGCTTGCCCGTCATGTTCATGCCTCTCCTCCCCGGCGCGGCGCGCCGTCCGTCGGCCGGCGGGGCGCCCCGTGGACGGGGGAGCTCGCACCGGAATCACAATCACCGAGCAGCCGGCACAGCAGCGTGCGCTGGTCGGACCACCGCGGCGACGCTGCGCGACCTGTCTGCTCTCCACTCCCCACCGGCGGCGCCGCGGAGGCGCCGTCCGCGACGCGGCGCGGGCCGGGCGCTCGTCCGCCCGGGCCCCGGCAGCAGCAGGTTGAGGGCCAGGAGGGCGACGCAGGCCGCCAGCCATCCCAGTCGCGCCCCGCGGCTGTTCCACAGCCGGTCCTCCAGCCGCCGCGCCCGCGGCGCACGACTCTCCAGCGCACCCGCGAGCACGCGCCGCCCGAGCCCGGGAGGCGGTCCTGCGGGTCTCAACCCCGCAAGCAGATCATGGTCATCGCGGCTCATCGTGGACTCCCATCAGGTTCCGGAGGCGACGGATGGCGAGACGATGGCGGCTCGCCGCCGTGTACAGCGACACCTCGCACACGGCGCCGATCTCGCGGAACGTCAGGCCGACGAACTGCCGCAAGAACACCGCCTCCCGCTGCCCGGCCGGAAGCTGGAGCAAGAGGCGGCTGGCGGTGCGGCCATCGATCGCGGCATCCAGCCCCTCGGACACCACGAGCTCCGGATCCTCCCAAGGCGTCTCCCGGTGGTGGCGGGACCTGGTGTCGACCGCGGCGTTGTGGGCCATGCGCAGCAGGTAGGCGAGGGGACTGCGGACCGTGCCCAGCCGCCGGCCGCCGCGGGCGAGGCGCAGGAAGACCTCCTGCACCGCGTCCTCGGCGTCCGCCGACGACCCGGTCCGCCACAGTGCGAGCCGGTACAGGTCGTCGCCGCAGAGCCGCCAGACCTCCTCGAGCGCCTCCAGGCGTCCGCCCGCCACGCTCTGGAGAGCCGACGACAGCGCGTCGTCGCGTCCACCGCTGACTGAACTCCTCATCGACGCTCCCACCTCGGCAGTGCCCAGAGTCTCGCTCTTCACTCCCATGTCCACAAGACTGCCGAGGGCGGAGTTCTTGTCAATCTCCTTCGACCGGAGCAGCCCTCGGCGGGGGGACATTCGGCGGCGGCCGGCAGGTGCGGGGCAGGGACCCCGACGAGGTGCCGGCATCCGCGTCGACGCGTTCTGACGCCCCCTGGCACGGGGCAGTCGCGTTTTCCTCCCACCATCTCCCCTGGATGTCGTCCTCGGCGCCAGAGCACCGCAAAGGGGTAGAGTACCAATGTGGCCCCACGCACCGGAACCGGTTCAGGTTGGCCCTGGGGGGAGGACGGAGTGAAACGGCACATCGCAGCGGCAGCCCTCGCGGTGCTCGTCCTGGCCTGGTCGGCGCCACCCGCGGGCGGGGCCGAACCCGGGTACGCGGGCCACTGGGAGGGGGCGGTGGAGCTGCCCGGCGCCGAGCTGGGCATCCGCGTGGACCTCGAGCGGGGCCCCGACGGGTGGAAGGGCACCATCGACATCCCCGTGCAGAGCGCGATCGGCCTGCCGCTGACCGCCGTCCACGTGGACGGCGCCGCCATCGGCTTCGCCATCGCCGGCGTCCCCGGCGCCCCGACCTTCGACGGCACTCTCAAAGACGACGGCACGATCCGCGGCCCGTTCTCGCAGTCGGGCCAGACGTTCTCGTTCCGCCTGAGGCGGGATGAGCGCGCGCCCCTGCCGGCCCGGCCCCAGGACCCGAAGCCCCCGTTCCCGTACCGGACCGAGGACATCACGTTCGCCAGCGGCGACATCACCCTGGCCGGGACGGTGGCGGTGCCCGAGGGCGCGGGGCCCTTCCCCGGCGCGGTGCTCATCACCGGGTCGGGGGCGCAGAACCGCGACGAGGAGCTGCTGCGCGCCGTCGAGTCCGATGCGCCCGCGGACCAGGTGAGGAACGCCATGGAGGCGCTGGTGGTGTTCCAGGAGGGCCGGGTGGCGGGGGCGAAGCATTCGGGTGCCGAGACGCTGGCAGGCACCGTGGACCGCGAGCTCGCCCGCATCACGACCCCATGGTTCCGCTACGCCCTCACCCTCGACCCGCGGATCGCGCTGCGACGGGTCACGGTGCCGGCCCTCGTCCTCGACGGCAGTCGAGACCTCCAGGTCAGCCCGGCCCAGAACGTCCCCGAGATCGTGACGGCGCTGCTCGAGGGGGGCAACAGCGACGTCACAGTGCGGGTCCTTCCCGGCCTCAACCACCTCTTCCAGCCCGCCACCACCGGCGCCGTGAGCGAGTACCCGACCATCGACACCACCATCGCGCCCGAGGTGCTCGATCTGATCACCTCCTGGATCCGGGAGCGCTTCTAGCCCGAGCACGGCGCCCCGCGGCCGTCAGCCGCGAGGCGTGTCTGGACGGTGCGGCCGGCGGCCGCGAGCCGCGACCTGAGTGCGTTCCCCCTCGTCAGTCGCTCTCCCGCTACCGGCGCATCAGGAGAAGCGGAGGCCGGCCAGCTTGACCGCCCCGCGGTGGTATCCCGCCGGGAACAGCCGCTTCAGATCCCTGGTCTTGAGCCCGTTGTTGATGCAGGTGACGTGGACCAGGGGCACCTGCCGGTGTCTGGCGTATGTCTCCCGCACGAAGCGGATCACGCTCCAGTGCTCCCCCGTCAGTCCCTCGGTGATGCCGACCTCGGGCGCCGTCCGCTCGGCGAACTCCTCATCCCAGTCCTCGGGACGGACCAGGAACCCGCGGGCATCGACCTCGTACGCCTTCTGCAGCCCGATCACGCTCGTCATCTCGACCTCCTTTCTCCTTCCCGTCGTTCGTCACGCCCCTCCGGGTGCCGGGGCCTGACCGACCAGCCCCCGAGCACCACTCACCGCGCCCCCACGGTCTCGAGCACCCGGGGCTGGAGGTAGCCGTTCCGCTCGAGGTACTCGACCACCTTGGCGGCGCTCTCGTTGGGGGACTCGAGGTTGGTCCTGAGCACGACCTCCGGGTGCAACGGCGGCTCGTATGGCGCCGAGATGCCGGTGAACTCGGGAATCTCGCCGACCCGGGCCCGCTGGTAGAGACCACGGGGATCCCGCGCCTCGCAGACCTTGAGGGGGCAGTCCACGTGGACCTCCACGAAGTCCCCGGGGGCGTGGATGGCCCGGTTGCGGTCGCGGTCCTCCCGGTAGGGCGAGATGAACGCCGTCAGCGCGATGGCGCCGTTGCCGGCGAACAGCTTGGAGACCTCGCCGATGCGCCGGATGTTCTCGTTGCGGTCCCCGGGGCTGAACCCGAGGTCCCGGTTGAGCCCGTGACGGATGTTGTCGCCGTCCAGCACGCAGCAGTAGTGGCCGCGCGCAGTGAGGATCTGGTCCACGAGCAGGGCCACGGTAGTCTTGCCCGAGGCGCTGAGCCCGGTGAACCAGACGGTGACGCCGCGCTGGCCCAGGATGGCCTCTCGCTCGTGACGCTCCACCTTGGGGACGGTGACGGTGATGTTCTCGCTCTTCGGCTGCGCCATGCCTCCTCCCTCTGTCCCCTGCCCGCGTTTCCGGCCAGGATCGACCCGCCGGGGTGGGGGGACGATCACCGAGAAGCAACCCCCGTGCCGGACGCGGAGAGGCCGTGCCGGCGGCGTCTTTCTCGAGTGCCAGACCACGATCCGTGAAATATGCTCGTAATACCATGGCATTTGGCGGCCACAGACCATATCCTTGAAATATGACGGATCATGCGGGACAGTTGCCGGTGGGCGAACGGCTCGAGCTGGATGTCTGGCGGACCGTGGGACGCCACTTCGGATTCGAGGAGGCGGTGGGACCCATCGCGCGCCTCCTGGGCGAGCGACTGGGGGTGGACACCCTCATGGTCCGCCGCCTCGTCCCCGAGCACGCCCGCACGGACACCGTGGCGGCCGCGAGCTGCCGCGGCGACGACCGGGTGGAGCGATCCCGCACCTCCTGCCCCGCCGAGATCATGAGCCGCCTCCTCGCATGGTGCCGCGGCGACGGGTGCCTCCTGGCCCGGACCGGTGAGGACCCCCTGGTGGACGCCCTCACCCCACCCGGGTGGCGGGGCACGGCCCTCGCCTGTCCCCTCCCGTTCGCCGGAGAGCGGGTCGGCGTCCTGCTGCTGCTCTGGGAGAGGACCGGCGGCGCGTGGGAGCTGGAGGGGGCCGGTGTTCCGAGCCTGGTGGCCCCCCTGGGCGCAGCCCTGGAGCACCAGCTCCACCTCCAGGAGCTGGCGCGGCTCAAGGAGGCGCTGGAGGCGGACCGGCAGGCGCTGCTCGACCGCCTGCAGCGGGACGACATCGTGGAGTCCCTGGTGGGGTGCGATACCGGCCTGCGCGGGGTGATGCAACGGGTGGAGCAGGTGGCCCCCACCGACACCACGGTCCTCCTGCTGGGCGAGACGGGCACCGGCAAGGAGGTGGTGGCCCGGGCCATCCACGCCGCCTCTCGGAGGGAGGCCGCGCCCATCGTCCGGGTCAACTGCGGCGCGATCCCGGCCGACCTCGTGGACTCGGAGCTGTTCGGCCACGAGCGGGGCAGCTTCACGGGCGCGGTGGCCCAGCGCAAGGGCTGGTTCGAGCGGGCCGACGGCGGGACGCTGCTCCTCGACGAGGTGGGCGAGCTCCCGCCTTCCGCCCAGGTCCGGCTGCTCCGGGTTCTCCAGGACGGGACCGTGGAGCGGGTCGGCGGCCAGCGGACCCTGCGGGTGGACGTCCGGATCGTGGCCGCGACCAACGTCGACCTGGAGGCCATGGTCGGTGCCGGCCGCTTCCGGGAGGACCTCTGGTACCGCATCAGCGTGTTCCCGATCAGGATCCCGGCCCTGCGCGAGCGGCGCGAGGACATTCCCGTCCTGGCGGCGCACTTCGCCGCCCGCGCCGGCCGCCGCCTCGGTCCCGGCCCCCTGGTCCCGAGCGAGGGGGACGTGCGGCTCCTGTCGGCCTATCACTGGCCGGGCAACGTGCGCGAGCTGGCCTCCGTCATCGAGCGCGCCGCCATCCTCGGCGACGGCCGCCGCCTGGAGATCGGGGCCGCGCTCGGGTGGTCCGGAGGCCCAGGCCCCGGAGCAGCCGCCGATGTCCCCCTCCGGGAAGGCGGCGGCGCGTCGGAGGAGGGGCTCGCCTCCCTCGACGAGGCGGTGAGGAGGCACATCGAGCGGGCGCTGCGGCGCAGCCTGGGCCGCATCGAGGGCCCCCACGGCGCCGCCCGCAAGCTGGCCGTCAACCCCCACACCCTGCGGGCCAGGATGCGCAAGCTCGGCATCGACTGGCCTGCCTTCCGTCCCCGTCCATAGGACGACGGCCCCCTGGAGCGCCTCGTGCGATGAGGCCGTGATGACGGGTCGCACGCCCGTCGGTCGCCGGGCCGCCACGGACGCGTTACCATGGCGACCTCATCAGGGAGGACATCACCATGAAGAAGGCCGCGTTCATGATCGGGCTCGTCGCCCTCCTCGGCTGCGGGGGGCCGGCGCCTCCACCCGCCGCCATCGCCCCGGTGGCGGGCCCCGGGACCGCCACCGCACCCGACGGCGTGCCCATCGCCTACACCGTCGCCGGCAGTGGCTCGCCGGCTCTCCTCTTCATTCACGGCTGGATGTGCGATCAGACCTACTGGTCGGCCCAGGTGGACGCCTTCGCCCCCCACTACACGGTGGTCACCATCGACCTCGGCGGCCACGGACGTTCGGGCATGACCCGTCCCGGCTGGCCCCTGGAGGCCTTCGGGGGTGACGTGGTGGCGGTGCTGGAGCACCTCGACCTCGGTCCCGCGATCCTGGTCGGGCACTCCATGGGCGGCCCGGTCGCCCTCGAGGTGGCGCGCCTGGTCCCCGAACGGGTGATGGGCGTCGTCGCCGTGGACGCCCTCCAGGACGCCGACCAGAAGTGGGACCCCGAGCAGACGAAGGCCTTCCTCGACGCCCTGGAGACGGACTTCCCCGGGACCTGCCGCGGCTTCGTGTCCCAGATGTTTCCCCCGCAGGCCGACGCGGAGCTGATGGGGCGGGTCGCCGACAGCATGTGCTCCGGTTCGCCGGAGGTGGGCACCGCCCTGATGCGGCAGTTCGTAGACTACGACTTGGCAGCTGCCCTGGCCGCGGTTCCCCCTGCGGTCCCCGTCCGCTGCATCAACTCCACCGTCTTCCCCACCAACGTGGACGGAAACCGCGCGTACCACGCCGACTTCGACGTGGTCCCCATGGACGGCGTCGGCCACTTCCTGTTCATGGAGAAGCCACGGGAGTTCGACGCCGATCTGGAGGGCGTCATCCAGAAGCTGACGGGGGGCGTCTCCATCACGACGACGCAGCCGCGGTGATCGGCGCCCGACCGAGGGCTCCTCGCGCTCACGCTCGGCAAGCGGGCGGTCGTGGATCCTGCGAGGAGGAACCGCCCGCGGTTTACCGGGGTCTGGAGGCGCGGTAGTTGATTCCGACCGTGCCGAATGCGGCCGCGCTCGAGCTCTGCGGCGCACCCTCGAACACCGCCTTCCTCCAGGTGATGCTGAAGTCGACCAACCCCGCGCCCCGAACCGCCGCGTCGAGCTCTGCCTCCAGCAGAGCGCCGGCGATTCACCCGGACCACAGGTCGATGCGCTGCTTGGCCGCCTCGGAGACCGGGCGGCTGACGAGGATGTCGGCGATCTGGAGGCGGCCTTGCAGATGGGACACCGGTTGTCCCGAGCCTCGTCGAAGGTGCCCGGTGCGGGCCCGGCCAACGCCTCCACGTCGTGGGGATGACTGCACATCTCCCACAGCGGTCGTTCCGGCGTGGCGCACCTCCCCGGGAGACGCAGCGCGCCGCGGAGGAATCGGATTCCGGTGGCCGTTGATGGGTGGCACCGCGCGCACGGGCGACTCCGTGACGGTCGTGATGGGTGGCACCGGCCCGTCAATACTGTCACGGGTGGCAGAGAGATGCGGCCGATGATGTGTTTTTCTCGTCGTCGCTCCCGTGTGCGCCCCGCCGGCTGCTCGCCGACGGCACCGCCGAGACGGCACGTTCCGGCCGTCCCGGGAGATCCCCACGGCGCGCCCCGGTTGTGGCACAATTCATGTAAAGGCTCCGACAACCTCGAGCGGTGGATGGAGGGCGATCATGAGGCCGTTCAACCGGCGGGCGTTCATGGGGGGGGCCGCCGCTGCCGCGGCCGTGTGCACCGCAGAGGCGGAGGGCGCGAGCGGCAGGCACCCCGAGTCGCCCGACTTCGTGAGCGTGCTGGTGGACACCACCCTGTGCATCGGCTGCCGCAAGTGCGAGGAGGCGTGCAACCGGCGCAACCACCTCCCCCGCACCTCACAGCCGTTCTCCGACCGCGAGGCGCTGCGCCGCTTCCGGCGCCCCTCACCGAACGCCTTCACCGTCGTCAACCAGTTCCCGGGAAGCCCGTCGCCCGACCAGGCGGGGCTGCCCATGACCTTCGCCAAGGTGCAGTGCATGCACTGCCTCATCCCCTCCTGCGTGTCGGCCTGCATCGTCGGGGCGCTCACCAAGGCCACCGACGGCGCCGTGGTGTATGACCCCACCATCTGCATCGGCTGCCGCTACTGCATGGTGGCCTGCCCCTTCGAGATCCCCACCTACCAGTTCGACGTCGCGCTGGCGCCCAAGATGCGCAAGTGCGAGTTCTGCACCGACACCACCGAGCGCGGCGGCGCCGACCCCGCCTGCGCCGCCGCCTGCCCCACCGAGGCCCTGGTCTTCGGCAAGCGCGCCGATCTCCTGGCCATCGCCCACCAACGCCTCGAGGAGCGGTCCGACCGCTACCTGCAGCACGTCTACGGGGAGCACGAGGTGGGCGGCACCGGCTGGCTCTACCTGAGCGGCCGGCCGGTCAGAGAGATCGGCCTCCTCGAGCTGCCGGACCGCGCGCCGGCCCTGCGCACCGAGTCCATCCAGCACGGCATCTTCAAGTACGGCATCCTCCCCGTCGCCCTGTACGGGACGCTGTTCGGGATCATGTGGCTCAATCACCGGCGAGACGAGTCCGAGCGCGACGAGGATGCCGATTCGCCACAGGAGCCGCCGGCGGACGGAGGCGGGAGATGAGCTCGAACGACCACCCTCACCGCCTCACCAAGCCCTTCTTCACCTTCGGCACCCTGACCCTGCTGATCCTCATGGGGATCGGCTTCTCCTTCGGGGTCACCCGCCTCTTCCTCGGCCTGGGCACGGTGACCAACCTGGACAACCACAACCCCTGGGGCATCTGGATCGCCTTCGACGTGGCCTGCGGCGTCGCCCTGGCGGCCGGAGGCTTCCTCACCGCCGCCCTGGTGGAGATCTTCGGCCGCAGGAAGTACCGGCCGCTGCTGCGGCCGGCACTGCTGACCGCCTTCCTGGGCTACCTCTGGGTGGCCATCGCCCTGCTCTTCGACCTCGGCCGCTACTGGAACGCATGGCAGCCGCTCTTCCACTGGCAGGGCAACTCCGTGCTCTTCGAGGTGGCCATGTGCGTCACCTTCTACCTGATCATCCTGTCGATCGAGATGAGCCCATCCATCCTGGAGGGCCTGGAGGACAGGATCGGAGAGAGCTCCCCGGGCGGGAGGCTGCTGCGCCGCCTGGAACGCCCCATCCACGCCCTGCACTCGGCGGTGAAAATCGCGCTGCCCATCTTCGTGGTCGCCGGGGTGGTCCTGTCCTGCATGCACCAGTCCTCCCTCGGCACCCTGATGCTCATCGCCACCACCAAGACCAGCGCCATCTGGGACACCTCCATCCTGCCCCTGCTGTTCCTGCTGTCGGCGTTCATGGTCGGCTTCGCGATGGTGATCCTGGAGTCGATCTACGCCAACATCAGCTTCGGCCGCAAGGCAGAGATGGAGCTCCTGACCCCCCTGGCGCGCATCATCCCCTGGTTCATCGGCGCCTACGGGGTGGTGAAGATCGCGGACCTCGTCGTCCGCCACAACCAGATCGACTTCCTGGACAACCCTGGCGCCACCATCTCCCTCGTGATCGAGATCCTCATCGGCGTGGTCGCCCCGTTCCTGCTCCTCCTCGTCAAGGCGGTGCGACGCTCCATGGGCTGGCTGTTCTTCGCGGTGGCGCTCGTCATCTTCGGGGTGATCCTGAACCGGATCAACGTCTTCCTGGTGGGCTACGTCCCGCCCTACGCCACCACCCGGTACTTCCCGTCGGTGGGCGAGATCGCCATGACCGTCGCCATCGTCTCCAGCATCCTCTTCTGCTACCGGCTGCTGGTGACCTTCTTCCCCATCCTCCCCGGCTACGTTCCCGAGACCGCCGAGCAGCGGGCGCTGCTGCGGGAGGAGCGGGCGCGCACGGTATCCCCCCACCTGACCTGGGTGATCAGGATTTCCGCGGTGGCCGTGCTGGTCGGCTTCGTCGCCGCCTACAACCTGGTCCACCGGTCGGCGGTCGCCGCTTCGGAGCGCACCGTGGCTCAGGTGCAGCGGGTGATCGCGGCCAAACCGGTGCACGTGGAACCGCCGTCGGGAGCGCCGCCCTTGCGGCCGGAGCGCTACCGCCGGCGCTACGTCCTCTCCAACCCCCTGCTGAACGCTGCCTCGGACGACTACGAGCCGGTGGCCTTCGCCCACCGCATCCACGACGAGATCGCGGGAGGGGACTGCGGCGTCTGCCACCACCGCTACTCCTGGGACGCCAACGACCGGGTCGGCGAAAGCATCGTCGAGCTCCATGACTCCATCGGGGTGACCCTCGGGGGGCCCTGTGCGTCCTGCCACGAGGACATGAAGGAGAACCCCCCGCAGTCCTGCGCCCGCTGCCACCGCCTGCCGAACGAGGCCGACGACCCGGCCCGGCTCGGGCTCAAGGGGGCCTACCACCGCCAGTGCATCGGCTGCCACGAGCAGCACATGCAGCCCGCGCCCGCCCCGACCGAGTGCAACTCCTGCCACCATCCGTGGACGCCCGACCACTCACTGCTGGTGAAGCTGGGCGAGCGGCCCTCCCCCCAGGAGACCACGCGGGCCTGCCTGGGCTGCCACGCCAAGGTCGTCGAGGACCTGCTGGCCACCGCGCACTGGAACTGGAGGGGCCAGTCGCCCACCCTGGTGGGCTACCAGCACCGGTCCGACGTGAGCCTGCAGCGGATCGTCAGCAACTACTGCATCGCCATCGACTCCGACCCCACAACCTGCACCACCTGCCACATCAGCTTCGGCGTGGTCGACCCCGCCTTCGACTTCTCCGACCCCTCCAACATCGACTGCCTGGTGTGCCACGACACCACCGGGAGCTACCGCAAGGTCGCGCAGCCGGAGGGCATGCCCGTGGCCGCCGTTGACCTGGGCGGGGTGGCGCGCCGGGTGGGCCGGCCGTCCCGCGCCGCCTGCGGCTCGTGCCACTTCGTGAGTGGCGGCGCGCCCAACGCCAAGCACGGCGACCTCGAGCCCGCTCTCGCCGCACCGCCGCCCGAGCTCGACCAGCACATGGGCCGGCGCGACATGCGCTGCCAGGACTGCCACACCACCACCCGCCACCGCATCGCCGGCATGTCCATGACCGCACCCGCCCTGGAGGGGCGCGTCCACTGCGAAGACTGCCACGGCTCCACGCCCCACGGCGTGGTGGGCATGCTGGGACGGCACCTGGACGACCACGTCCGCGCCATCTCGTGCGAGACCTGCCACATCCCGTTCTTCGCGCGCACCACGCCCACCCTGCTGCGGCAGGACTTCTCGACGGCCGGGAAGGACCGGCCCCAGAACCGGGACCGCTACGGGATGCGCACCTACGACCCCCGTGTCGGGACCCTGAAGTGGGGCATGAACCAGGTGCCCACCTACCTGTGGTACGACGGCACACGCCGCGTCACCCTGGTGGGCGACAAGATCGACCCCAGGCAGGGCGTCTTCCTCAACCCGCCGTCGGGGGACAAGCGCAACCCGGCGGCACGGATCTTCCCCTTCAAGGCGCACACCGCAGTCCAGCCCTACGATCTCCAGTCCAAGGTGCTGGCCATCCCCAAGCTGTCCGCCGACTACGAGGTGGACTTCGACTGGAACCGGGCCCTCAGCGACGGCATGAGGGCCGTCGGCCTGGACTACTCCGGACAGTTCGGCTGGGTGGAGACCACCCTGTACACGGGCATCCACCACACAGTGAGCCCGGCCAAGGAGGCCCTCGGCTGCACCGACTGCCACAGCGCCGAGGCCGCCAACTGCGTGCGCTGTCACCGCGGGGCCAAGGGCATGGACCGGCCCGAGCACACGCGCAAGGTCTACCCCGACGTCGAGCACCGCCTCGACTTCGCCGCCCTGGGCTACCCCGACGACCCGGCCCTCGTCGGCGGCCGCTTCTACGTCAGCTTCGGCCGCGGCACTCCACCCAGGTGAGGGAGGTGCTCGGGGAGTCGAGGAGCGAACGTGTGAGGCCTCGCACCTGGCACGTGCGCCGGAGCGTGCTCCCGTCTTCTGCTCCGCCCAGCTCCTCGGAGCCGCCGCGAGGCCGGCCCGAGACGTGGTCCCGCGTCACTCTTGCGACGAACCGCCGGCGGGAGCACCGTCGACCCTGCAGATGACCGCTGCGATGTCGTCCCTCTGAGGGAGACCTCCGGAGAAGGCGCGGGCGGCGTCGTGCAGGCCGCGGACGATGTCGCCCGCGGGCTCGCCGAGATGGCTGCGGAGGAACTCGACGACGCGCCTGGCGCCGAACTCCTCGTCGCCCTCGCGCGCCGCCTCGGTGATGCCGTCGGTCAGCAGGGCGATCGTGTCCCCCGGCTCGAGGTCGATCACCCGGCTCGAGGCATAGTCATGGTCGGCGAACATGCCGAGTGGAGGAGCTGTGCTCTCCAGAACGTGGCCCACCTCTCCGGAGCGCTTCAGAAGGTAGCCCGACACGTTTCCGGCGTTCACGTACTCCAACGTCCGCCCTCGCGGGTCCAGCCGGGCCAGCACCATGGTCACCGAGTGCCGCTCCTCCAGGTCGCTGGAGAGGACCTCGTTGAGGCGGTTGAGCAGCGTGCCGACGGAGAGATGCAGCCCGGAGTACGAGCGCAGGTAGGCGCGCGTCTCCGCCATGACGATGGCGGCTCCGAACCCGTGGCCGCTGACGTCACCGATGACCACGTCCAGACGGCCCTCCGGCTGCGGCAGGAAGTCGAAGTAGTCGCCGCCCGTCTCGAGGGCGGGGAAGGCCGCTGCGGCGATGTCGAAACCGGGGGCGGACTGGTGCTGCTTGTAGAAGCGCTTCTGCACCTCGCGGGCCAGGTTCAGGAAGAAATCCTGCTGCTCGACCTTCCGGCGCTCGGTCATGTCCTTGAGCACCGACACGAAGTGGGTGATCTGTCCGCCGTCATCCCTGATCGGGGTGATGGTCTGCTCGGCCCAGTAGTACTCCCCCGACTTCTTCCGGTTGACGATCGTGCCGCGGTAGGGAGTCCCCGCGAGCAGCCCTTCCCAGAGCTCGGCGTAGAACCGGGCGTCGTGGTAGCCCGACTTGAGGAGGCGCGGCGTCTGACCGAGCGCCTCGCTCCGAGCGTAGCCGGTGGTGCTCTCGAAGGCGGGGTTCACGTACTCGATCACGCCCTGCCGGTTCGTGATGACCACGGTGTCGGCCGTCTGCTCGACGGCTCTGGCGATCGTGTCGTAGCGGTCCCGGAACCTGGTGTAGAGGTCGAGGCAGCCGGCGCACTCCATGCCGGGCTCTGGATCACTGTAAGTCGGGTCCGGGCCCACGGTCCGCAGGGTCTCGACCTTGACCTTGCGCAGCGCGTTCTGGCGCTTCGTGATGTCGCGGATGACGACCAGGCCGCCCCGCAGCCGGCCGCCGGCATCCCTGAACGGCCGCGCGCTGGCGGAGATCCAGAGGCCTTGCGGTTGCTGTGGATTGCGGATGAAGATGAGCGTGTTCAGGGCCTCGCGGCCCTCGAGCGCCTCCGCGAGAGGGAGCTCCTCAGAAGGATAGGGCGTGACCTGATCGGGCAGGTAGCAGCCGTAGACCGACGACCACTCGGCGGGGCCCACCTCTTTCGCACCCAGCCCCAGTATGCGTTCGGCCTCCGGGTTGAAGAAGGTGAACCTCCCCCGCTCATCGGCCACGATCAGCCCCTCGGTGAGGCTCTCGAGAACGGCCGCCAACACGTCTGCGGGCGGCGGACCGGCAGTGTCAGAAATCCCTCTGGCCACGAGCCCTCCATGAAAGCGCAGAACATTGGCAGCGTGCGCGAGGAACACGGGGCCGTCAAGTAAGAGATAGGTAACTCCTCGCAAGACCATGTCGCGTTTGTCTCACGGCAGCGGACCCGGCGCACTGAGAACGGTGCCACTCATCACAACTCTCACAAAGGCACAACGTGTGCGTTTGAGGGAGCGCTCGGCTCGCCATCTCCGACGATCTTGCGGTCCCCAGCAATGATCGAGCCTCTGCTTCTGTGAGTGATGGAACGCCGAGGAGCCGCGAGGCTGCCGCCCGCCGGATCGACCTGTCGCCCTCAAGATCTTGGAGGTGGTGCGGCCGGGGCCGCGAGCGGGCCCCAGCACACACCGCTTCTATTGGGTCGGCGTCGTCGCCACCGACAACTGGAGGTAGCACAAACGCGCCTGCGGTCACGAGCGCGAGATCACGGCCAGGTCGTCAAGACGATCGGCGGCAGTGAAGGCGATCTACACAGTGGTGATCCGCCCTCAGCGGTTGAGGGACCAGATGGAGCCATTGAGGACGGCGGCGAAGGTGACCCAGGCCAGGTAGGGCAGCATGAGGGCGCCGGCGACGTGAACCACGCGCCAGAACAGCCACGTCGTCACGGCGATGGCGAGCCAGAGCAGGATGATGTCCACGAAGGCCGCGCCCGGCGCCCGCAGGCCGAAGAAGAGGAGCGACCAGAGGCCGTTGAGGGCGAGCTGGACCAGGAAGGCGACGAGGGCGACGCGCACGCCAGCGGCCTCGAGGCCCCACTGCCAGACCAGGAAGGCGGCGAAGCCCATCATGAGGTAGAGCAGCGTCCACACTGGGCCGAAAATCCAGGACGGCGGCGTGAAGGCCGGCCTGGTGAGCGTGGGGTACCACTCGGTCACGCCTCGGGCGGTGGCGACTCCGGAGAGGACGCCCACCGCCAGGGGCACGCTGATGGACACCGCGAGCTTGAGAAAGGTTTTCATTGGGCACCTCGTTCGCCGAGGATCATACCTTGGTCGTAACGACATGCCTTCCCCTTGTCACCCTGAGCGAGCGGCCCTGGGCCGCGAGTCGAAGGGTCCCCCGATGCCTCGGGGGTGGCGAGTCAAAGGTCCCGGTCTGGTTCTCTCAGGGGATTCTTCGCCTCGCTCCGGAGGACCGACCCTCGCTCAGAATGACAGGCAACCTGGACGTCCCACCGTCTCCGCGCGGCCACGTGTCATTCCATTCGGCACCACTGCGAAGGAGCGGAACGATGCTCAGGGTGACAGGGAGGCCGGGCCGGTGGGCCGTCTCCGAGGGACTCCCTGTCACGGCGCGTGACACCGCGCCCAGTGCGCGTGCCGCTGTGCGGCCAGGGCGCGGCGGAAGAACGAGGCGGGCGGACGCGAGGAGTTCCAGGTCGCCGTGAGGGTCCCTCCACCGTCCGGTTCGGGGAAGTCGCGGACCGTGAGCTGGTGGGCGTCCAGCCACATGCGTTCAGACGCCGTTGAGGCGTCTCCGGAGTCGGTTCCTCCGTACACCGGGTCACCCAGGACAGGCAGGCCGACGGCGGCGAGCTGGACCCGGATCTGGTGCCGGCGGCCGGTCAGCGGACGCACGCGAAGCAGGGCGAGGCCGGCCTCGGTCGCCAGGACCTCCCCCTCCAGGCGGGCGTTGGGCGGCAGACCCGGCCGCACCGCCTGGCGCCAGTGTTGCTCGCGGCTCCGGGAGATGTGGTGGGCGAGAGTGAAGGTGGGGACCGGGGGGTCCCGACGCAGCTCGCACACCGCGGTGTAGACCTTGTCGAGGAGCGGGCGGGGATAGAAGAGGCGGCCGTAGTGGGACCTGCTCGCCGGATCCAGGGAGAGCAGGACCAGGCCCGAGGTCAGCCGGTCCAGGCGGTGCAACGGGGCGATCAGGTCGTTGCCCGTGGCCTCCAGCAGCAGATGGAGCAGGCAACCGCGCACCCATCGACCGCCTGGGGTCACTGCCAGGTCCGGTGGTTTGTCCACCACCAGCAGGCGGCGGTCGGACCAGACCACGCGGTAGTCGGTGCGCACCGGCGGCTCGTCCCGGACCTCTCGCCGGTAGTAGACGTCGACGAGGGGACGGTACGGGACACCTGCATCGATGACTCCACCCTCAGCCCACACCTTGCCGGCGCCGAAGCGCTCGGCCCAGGTCGCGGCAGGGATGTCGGGAAAGCGACGCACGAAGAAGTCGAGGATGGTGTGCACCCCGGGTGGCCGCTGCTCCGGGAGGCGGATGGTGGAGGGGCGGACCGCGACTCGCTCCTCGAGCCGCCCGGCGGCCCCTTGGTCAGGATGGCTCGGAACACGGTCGGCCATGGAGCACCATGGTACCCGTCGTCCTCCGGACTCCTGAGCTCCTGGAGACACCTGCTCGGAAGGCACCGGAAGCGTCACTCCGGCTTCGCCCGGGCGAGCTGGTCCCGCACCCGGTCGCGGTTCGCCCGGAAGATCGTGATGCGGTCGTCCATGGTGGCCTGCGCTGTCTCCACCGCCTTGGAGTAGCTCTCGCAGGCCTCGGAGAGGCGGCCGGCGCGCTCCAGCGCCTCTCCCAGGCTGTCATGGACGTTGGCCGAATCCGGGTAGAGACGGACGTTGTAGCGGAAGACCGCGAGCGCCTCGGAGACGTCACCCCGCTGCAACATCTCGTAGCCGATCTGGTTGACCGCCTGCTCCCGGGGCGCCACCTCGGTGCCGATCTTCTTGGACAGCGTGACGAAGTGCTCCTTCAGGTCGGCCAGGGTTCCCGAGAAGCGACCGGTCTCGGGGTCGTGGGGGAACCGCCAGGCCTCGAACACCCGGCGCAGGCCCTCATCGTAGGCGCGCAGCGCCTCGGAGTTGTGGGTCTCGTCGGGCATGCGCACCACCCGCCACTCGAAGCCCTTCGCATCCGATCCGGCGAGCACCGCCTCGAGGCGGTCCAGACGCGTGGGCTTCTCCTCGCCGCGCTCCTCGTTGCCCATGGCCACGAACAGGATCTTCGGGCAGCGCTTGCGCCCTTCGAAGAAGGTCCGGGCCTGGCGGAGGGGCCAGTCGTCGTCCCAGCCCAGGCTCGGCCCCACCGCGATCACGGCGTCGAACATGTCCGGCCGCGTGAAGAAGGCATCGAGGGCGAAGAGCCCTCCGAAGGAGTGGCCGCTGAAGACGCGGTAGGGCAGGGTGCGGTAGTTGGACTCGATGAACCCGAAGAGCTCCCGCTGGAAGAAGTCCAGGAAGCGGTCCGCCCCTCCGCTGGTGGGGAACTGGCGCACCTGGCCGCTCTGGTCGGTCACCGCCGCTCTGGTCGGGGTCAAGTCGCGGGTCCGGTCCGTGTTGGTCACGCCGACGATGATCATCTGCGGGACGAGCCCGCTGTTGGACAGGAAGTCCACGGTTCCACGGACGTGCGTCAGATGAGCCGCGCCGTCGGTCATGTAGAGGACGGGGTAGGCATCTCGGCTGCTCTGGTAACCGGGCGGTGTGGACACCAGGATGGTGCGCTCCTCACCCATGACGGCGGACGCGCGGGTGATCCTCTCGCCGATGACGATGGGCTCCCCGGCGAGCGCGAAGCCTCCGACGGTCAGAGCGATGAGGATCGACAGCAGGATACGTTTCACGGTGTCCCCTTTCTGGTGACGACACGCCTTGATGCGGGCACAGTCGAGAGGAACGGGCCCGGCGGGATTTGGTTTCGCCCACCACCCGCGCCCACCCTTGGGCCCCTTCCTGCCGCCGCACGCCTGGGGGAAGCCCCGGTGCACATGCCGGCCCGCCGGGCTCCCTGCTAGCCTCGGACCGGAACGATCAGGAGGAAACCATGAGCGCAGCACGCTTCCACCAAGCCGCGATCATACTCGGCACCCTCGGGAGCCTGGCCTTGGCTGCGAGCGCCGCGACCGCACAACCTGCCGACGCGCAGGCGGGATGTGCGCCGGGACGCACGGTCGAGGTGAGCGGTTCCGGCGCAGCCACCGCCCAGCCGGACCGCGCCGTGGTCCGGATCGGGGTCGAGACCGAGGGCGACACCGCCCAGGCCGCTCTGCAGGCGAACAGCCGCGCCATGGGGCAGGCCATCGCCGCCGTCAAACAGGCCGGGGTGCCCGCCGCCGCGATCCAGACCCAGACCGTGCGGCTGCACGCCCGCTACGGCGAAGCGCCCCGCACGGCCCAGGGCGGCGCCACACGCCAGATCGTGGGCTACACGGCGGTCAACACGGTGCAGGTGCAGGTCGACGAGCTCAGCCAGCTCGGGACGCTCCTCGACAGGGTGGTGAACGCCGGCGCCAACACCATCGAGGGGGTCGATTTCGAGGTGCGCGACCCGGCGGCGCTCGTCGACGAGGCGCGCACGGCCGCCTGGGAGGACGCCCTCCACAAGGCCGAGCAGCTGGCGAAGCTCGCCGGTGCCCGGCTGGGCGAGGTGCTCTCCATCGGCGAGTCGAGCCGCACGCCTCGCCCGGTCATGGCGGCATCCGTGATGGCCAAGAGCATGGCGGTGCCCATCGAGGCCGGCAC
Organism: uncultured Holophagae bacterium; assembly: GCA_963844865.1. Taxonomy (GTDB): domain Bacteria; phylum Acidobacteriota; class Thermoanaerobaculia; order Thermoanaerobaculales; family Sulfomarinibacteraceae; genus CAWJPY01. Next base: position 220,507 of record CAWJPY010000012.1, on the reverse strand, counting down.
CCAGACCATCAGCGCCGAGGTCCACGTGAGCTGGCGGCTGTTGCCGGAGTGACGACAGCGGCCTCCGGCCCGGCCGCTGGGGCGATGTGGTACGTTGCCACCAGCTCACGGCGGCTCCTGAACCTGGTCTAGGCATCGGGTGCGGCTTCGTCGGGTCCGCGCCGCGGATGGCACGCTCACCCCGGGGGGAGTTGGCCGCCGCGGTCCCCGGTGGGTTGCTCTTTGCCGTGGGCCCGAGCGGATCGTGCCGGGGACCGGCTGGGAACGACGGGGATGATCGGACGTGCACCACATGTAGGAGGAGCTGGGAGCTGCTCGGGGAGGCCCGTGGCCCCCCGCACCGCGGGCCGCCGTCGAGGACGAAGGGCCGGCACGCCGGCGCTCCTCGTCCTCGCCCTCGCCGTCGCCCCCTGGACCGGGGGGTGCCGCGGCGACGCGCACCCTGCATCGCCCGGCACGCCCCGGAACCTTCTCTGGATCGTCGTCGACACGCTGCGCGCGGACCGACTCTCCTGCTACGGCGGTGCGGTGGCGACGCCCGCCGTCGACGGTCTCGCGGCGACGGGTGTTCGCTTCGAGCACGCCACCTCCCACATCCCCATCACCGGCCCCAGCCACGCGACGATGTTCACCGGCAAGCTGCCCCTGCACCACGGTGTCCAAGACAACACCGACGTCCTGCGGGCGGAGCAGACGACCATCGCGGAGATGTTCCAGAGCCACGGCTTCAGGACCGCGGCCGTGATCAGCCTCGGTGTCCTCGCCCCCAGGTTCGGCTTCGCCCAGGGCTTCGACCACGTCGATGCCCGCTTCTCCACCCAGTGGTTTCGGCCGGGAGACGAGATCACCGACGCCGCCCTCGCCACCGTGGCCGCCGTCGACCGGGGCCGTTTCTTCCTCTTCGTCCACTACTCGGACCCCCACGAGCCCTACGCGCCGCCCACCGACACCTACACTCGCGTGCGGGTGATGCTGAACGGGGCTGACCTCGGCGTGGTCCAGGCCAACGGCCACGGTTACCAGCTCCCGGTAACGCTCAAGCCGGGCGCGAACCGCTTCGAGCTCATCAAGGCGTCCGGCCAGGAGAGATGGCGCCTGCTCTTCCACCACCTCAAGGTCGTCGGGCCCCAGGGCGAGCTCGAGATGCGGGCGGGCGCGGGTTGGACGACGCCGCCGCAGGGGAAGCGGGGGCGCACCGTGATCAGCCGCCTGCCGGCGACCCTCAAGGTGGAGAACCCGGACCCGCAGCCGGTCCCCGCGACCCTCGGCTTCTACGTCAAGGAGCAGGTTCCGCTGGCCGAGAAGCGGCGCCGCTACGACCGGGAGATCGCCTATGTCGATCGTCAGATCGGTCGGCTTCTCGACGCCCTGCGAGCGCGCGGCGACCTCGAGGACACGCTGGTCGTCTTCACCTCCGATCACGGCGAGGGCATGGGCGACCACGGTCTGGTGGGACACATCCACCAGCTCTACGACTCTCTCCTCCGTGTCCCCCTCATCCTCAGCGGACCGGGCATTGGCGACCCCCGCGTCGAACGGGAACGGGTGGGCCTGGTGGACCTCGTGCCCACACTGCTCGACGTCTTCGGCCTCCCCAGCCCGCCCGATCTTTCCGGACGGAGCCTCGTGGGCAGGCCCCGGGATCGACCCACCCCGCTCCTGGCGATGACGTTCGCGCCGGAGTCGAGGCAGAACCTCCTGGCGGTGATGGCCGGCCGGTACAAGCTCATCCTCGACACCGACTCCCGGGAGCGGGAGCTCTATGACCTCGTCGACGATCCGGGCGAGCTGAATGATCTGCACTCCCTGCGCCCCGACCTCGAGCCGTCCCTCGTGCAGGTGCTGCGGACCGCCCTCGAGGAGCGGCGATCTCGCTCACGACCCGGCCGGTTGAGCAGCGACGAGACCCGCCATCTGGAGGCCCTCGGCTACGTCAGGTGACGGCGGAGTGTGCCGTCGGGGCCTCCCGCCGCGCCCGGCGGCCGGCCGCGGGTTCCAGCGGCCGGCGCCGGTGCGCTCCCGACGCTGCGCTAGCGCAGCATCTTCCAGAGGTAGGCGTACTGCAGGGCGCTGATGTGGGCGCGCTGGGTGTTCACCGAACCGGCGCCGTGGCCGCCCTCGATGTTCTCGAAGTAGTACACCTCGTGGCCTGTCGCCTCCAGCTTGGCCACCATCTTGCGGGCGTGGGCCGGGTGCACGCGGTCGTCCCGGGTGTTGGTCCAGTAGAAGGGCACCGGGTAGTCCACGCCCTCACGGATGTTCTGGTAGGGAGACCACTTCTTGATGTACGCCCAGTCCGCCGGATCGTCGGGGTCGCCGTACTCCGCCATCCAGCTCGCCCCCGCGAGGAGGTGGCTGTACCGCTTCATGTCCGCGAGGGGCACCTGGGCGACCACCGCGTGCACCAGCTCCGGATACATCACGAAGGTGCCCGAGACCAGCAGCCCCCCCTGGGAGCCGCCCATGATGCCGAGGTGGCGGGACGAGGTGATCTTGCGGGCGACGAGGTCCCTGGCGACCGCCGCGAAGTCCTGGAAGTTCCGGATGTGATTGTGCCTGGTCGCCGCCTCGTGCCAGGCCGGCCCGAACTCGCCGCCGCCGCGGATGTTCGCCACAACGTACACGCCGCCACGCTCCAGCCAGGAGGCGCCGACGGTGGCGCTGTACCGGGGCCGCTGCGAGATCTCAAATCCGCCGTACCCATACAGGAGCGTCGGAGCAGCACCGTCGGCCGCGAATCCCGGCGGTGTGACGACGAAGTAGGGGATCTTGGTGCCGTCCTCGGACGTGGCCTCGTACTGAGCTACCTTCATCCCCGACGCATCGAAGAACGCAGGATCGGACTTCACCTTCTCCGACACGCCATCTTCGTCCAGATAGAGCGAGGGCGGGGTGAGGAAGTCCTGGTAGCTGTAGAAGAAGAGATCAGCCTGGTCGGTGGTGGAGGCGATGCCCACCGTGCCCAGCCCCGGCACCGGCAGCTCCTTCGTGGTCCAGCCGTCGTCGCTCAGGGTGAGGGAGTAGAGCCGTCCCCGCACGTTGTCCAGCACCGACATGAGGACCCGGTCCCGGGTTGCGGCGACGCGGTCCAGGGAGGTCCGTTCCGAGGGCTCGAAGAGGACCGCGAGGTCACGCTTGCCGCGCAAGAAACCGTCCAGGGGCGTGGCCACCAGCGAACCGGCGGGGTAGGTGGTCCCGCCCACCGTCCAGGCTGAGCGGAGGGCGATCAGCAGGTGGTCGCGGAAGATCTCGGCGAGCTCGGCGTCCTCGGGCAGGTCCAGCTTCACCAGCCGCCCGCCCAACATGAGAAAGCGCTCGGACTTGAAGAAGGCGGGCGTGCGGACGATGAGGTCGTAGCGTCCCTCGGGGGTGAACACGCTCCGCCCGGCGGACGCCACATCTTGCGTGTCGCCGGTGAACACCGTGGTCGCATCGGTGTACGGGGTGCCGCGCTTCCACAGCCTCACCTCACGGGGGTAGCCGGAGTCGGTGAGGGACCCCTCGCCGAAGTCGGTGCCCAGCCACAGGGTGTCGGCATCCCGCCACGCCACCTCGGACTTGGCCTCGGGGAGGCTGAACCCGTCCTTGACGAAGCTCTTGCTCCGGGTGTCGAACTCACGGTAGGTGACCGCGTCGCTGCCGCCCCGGGACAGGGCCACCATGCAGTCGCGGTACTCGGGCTCGAGGCAGGTCGCGCCCTTGAACACCCACGGCGTCCCGTCGGCCTGGGCCAGCGCGTCGATGTCGAGCACGGTCTCCCACTCGGGCTGCGCCGTGCGGTAGGAGTCCAGGGTGGTGCGCCGCCAGATGCCGCGCGCGTGGTCCTGATCCTGCCAGAAGTTGTAGACCATCGTCCCCCGCAGTGCGGGGTCGGGGATTCTGTCGTGAGAATCCAGGATCTCGAGGGTCCGGTCGTAGATCGGCCTGTATGAGGGCACGGCCTCCAGCTCCTGGGTGGTCCGGGCGTTGTGCTCCCTGGCCCAAGCCAGGGCCTTCTGGCCGTCCACCTGCTCCAACCACTCGAACGGGTCCTCCTGCTGGGCCCACGCCGCACCCACCGCCAGCAGGCACATCACCAGGGTCACGGAACGTCGCAGCATCGTTGCCTCCCATCCGTCGGCGCCGTAGCCGCCGTCATCCTACCCGATCCGCGCAGCCACTCTGCCTGGCGGGAGGTGGCGGGTAATGCTAGCCTGGAGTCGCCGCGCCCGCGGGCGTTGCACAGACTCCATGCAATGTAATCGGGAGGTGAGCGTGCGTCAGCATCCGATGTGGTCCATCCTCGCCGTCATCGTCGGGCTCGCCGCCGTCGCCGGCGCCGGCGACGTGCAGATCGACGGCACCTACGTCTCCACCGCGGCGTCAGGCACCGCACCGCTGGCGGTCGCCTCCGACACCCGGGTCCCCAACCTCAACGCCGACCTTCTGGACGGTCTCGATGCCACCGCCTTCGCGCTCGCCGATCACGAGCACGCCGGTGTGCCCTCGCTCGTGCGCACGGTGGTGGTGTCGCCGGTTCCCGGCGATATCGCCGCCAGCGGGGCCGCGCTGACGGCGGCGCTGGCCGCCATTGCCGGCGCCGCCGCGGACAACCCGTGGCTGATCCAGCTCGAGCCGGGCGAGTACTTCGTGGCCGGCACCCTTCAGATGAAGCCCTACGTCAGCATCGCCGGCGCCGGCGCCGCCATCACCCACATCTACGGGGTCCCGAGCTCGCGGACGGGCGTTGTGGCCCTGGCCCAGGGCGCCGAGCTTCGCGACCTCGAGGTCTCCGCGTTCGCCTCCACGGCGATCTCGTGCGGGGTCGCCGGGGCGACCCTCAATGATGTGCGGGTGACCACGTACAGCCTGACGGAGGAGTCCATCGGCCTCTACGCGGGGCCTGGCTGTGAGGTCCGGACCCATCACGTGGAGGTCGCGATCGACACCGAGACGTCGCCGGCGTACGGGGTCTACGTGGACAGCTCGAGCCCCGAGCTGTCCGACCTCCAGGTCTCGGTCACCACCGCGGGCGCGAATGCGTACGGGATCACCGCCGTGGGCGGATCCCATCCCACCCTGCGGAGCTCCCTGGTGGAGGTGTCGTCCTCCACCAGTTTCGCCATCTTCGTCGACGGGGACGCCTCCATCACCCTGCGCGGGGTGGAGGCGCACGGGACCGGCAGCACCTGGGGGTTCGGCCTGTCGGTGACGACGGGATCCAGCGCCCGCACCATCGAGGTCACCGACTCGCGGCTCGCGGCGGACAACTACGCCGTGTCCGCCAACGACGCCAACCTCACGCTGCGCTTCGGCGGTAGCGAGCTCGACGGAGCGCTCGTGGGCACCGGGACGACCACATATCAGTGTGTCTCTTGCTGGGACGGCGCCTTCAGCGCCTTGCGCCCCAGCTGCCTGTAGTCCGCCAGGCGGAGCATTCGGCAGCCCTGCACCGCGGGCGCCGACTCCTCCGAAATGCTCTGGGTCCGCCCACGGTTGTGGCCCATGGCGGGGTGAACGTCGAGGAAGGCAAGACCTGCCGACGCTGTTTGCGTGCCTTTCTGCTATAGTCCCGTCTCGAAAAGAGATTGCGAGGTGATGTCATGACAACCAGGCGAACCCCCCTCCTTGGAACCGTCCTCCTCCTCGTCGGGTTGGTCGCCGTCGGCTCCCTCGGCCTGACGGCGTGCGGCGGCGGTGGTGGTGCCACCGGCGAGAAGGCGGCCCCAACCCCGTCCACCGAAGAGCAGGCAGCCCAGGCCCAGGCGCAGCAGGTGCTGCAGGCGCGGCAGCAACGTCTCTCCGAGGCGAAGAGCGGGATCTCCCAGATCCAGACCTCGGCCGGCAAGCTGCCCATGAAGGACGAGCAGCTGGACTCCATCCTCTCCCAGCTCGACGCCGAAGCCGGCAAGGCGGAGCAGACCCTCAATAGCGACCAGGCCGACACCGAGCTGAGCAAGGTCGAGCAGCTCAGCAAGGAGGCATCGAGCCGTCTGGCAACCCTCCAGCAGCAGGAGCAGGAGGCGCGGCAGCAGCTCGAGCAGCGGTACGAGAAGGTGGTTGCCAACGGCAAGCAGCTGCCCGCCGACCTGGTCTGGGGCCTCGACGGCGAGATCTACCTCAAGTACTCGAAGTCCGCCGTGGAGCAGGCTCAGCAGGCCCTCAAGAACCAGGGCTACTACGACGGGCCCGTCAACGGCGAGCTCGACGAGGCCACCCAGGTCGCCCTGGGCAGGTTCCAGGAGGTCCACAAGCAGGCCGTGACCGGCATCCCGACGCCCTACACCCGAGCCAAGCTCGAGGGCTAGCGGGGGCGCGGCCGTCCGGCCCGCCTCGTCCATGCCGCGCTGGTAGAGGCTCGTCTTCGGGGGGAATCCCCGCGGGCGGCGTGTGCGCGTTCACTTTCCGGTCGCCGGGGCGAGCGTCGGGAGCTGCGCCGCCCAGCCGGTGACGACCTCGATCTGGCGCGGAATGAGGCTCTCGGGGATGCTCACGGCCAGGATCCGCGACCCGTCCGCGCTCACGTCGTAGGACCGGCTGTTGTTGACCCCGCCGATGAACGGGTAGGTGAACAGCGTGCGGGGCGCGTCGAACTGGAAGCCGTGGTCGAGGTGGGTGGCGACCACGCAGAGCTCTTCGCCATGCCGGAAGAAGATCTCTCCGCTGCCCCGGGCCCACACCGGCTCGGTCCCGCCGTCGGCCGAGATCTGGATCCGCTTCCCGGGTCCAGGGAACTGCTCGACGTAGACCTCCGGGCGGCCGGTCTCGTCGGACTGGTAAGCAAGCCAGCGCCCGTCGGGCGAGAATGACGGGTAGCCCTCCTCAGCGCTGCCGGCGCGAAAGGGCCGTGCGGGTTGGCTGCCGTCCAGCGGCCTCGAGTACAGGTCGCCGCCCGTCTGCTGACCGGTGCGCACGAACGCCAACCAGTGCCCACCGGGGGCGACGGCGACTCCGTTGGTGTCGAGCTCGGAGGGCTCGTCCCAGATCGGCTTCCCGGCGTCCGGCGAGTCGACCGGGATCCGGTAGAGCGTGAAGGGCGGCCGGTCGACGACGTAGAACAGCTCGCTGCCGTCGCTCGACCACACCGGCCCGAACTCGGTCCCCTCCCCGCTGGTGAGCCGCGACAGGGTGCCGCGTGCGAAGGAGTAGGTCCACAGGTCGAGGCTCTCCTGACCGATGGTGACCGCGGCGCGGCGGCCGTCGGGAGCGAGACTGACGCTCAGGAAGCGCTGCCCCTCGGCGGCCGGCTTCGCCCGCCCGCTCCGGTCCAGCCACACCAGCTCACGCAGGGGGTTGCCCGCCGACTCGGTGACGTAGGCGAGCATGCCCTGCCGGGACACGGCGTACATGGCAGTGCCGCTGGTCTGCGACACCCGGAGATCGTCCAGCACGGCGACAGCCGGGCCGGCGAGCGTCGCAGTGCCCGGGTCGAACGGGACCGCGTACAGCCGCTGGCCTTTGGCGTAGAGGAGGTGCCCGGTCGCCACGTAGCGGCCGAAGAACCCGCCCTCGACCACCCAGCGGACCTGCCGCGTCGCGAGATCGAGGACACCGATGCGCGAGCGGTCGACGGGGGTGCGAAAGGCGGTGAACAGCACCTTGTGGGCTCCGGGGAGCGGGTCGGGCCACCAGTGTCCCAGCTCGCCCTGGGCGCGGTCCGGCGTGGTCAGTCGCTCGGCCTCGCCGCCTCCCGGAGGAACCAGGAAGAGGCCGTCCGAATAGACGGGAGCGACCACCAGCCCGCCGTCCGGCAGCCAGGCCGCGCCGCCGGCGCTGCGGCTCGCTCCGAGCGTGAACGGCCGGCCCCCGTCCACGGGCACCTTCATGTAGCTGCTCCCCGTGAAGAAGCCGACCCAGTGGCCGTCCGGCGACGGGAACGGAGCGCTCGCGCCGTCGGTCCCCGCGACCGCCTCGATGTCGCCAGTGGCGAGATCGCGCCGCAGCAGCTCCTGCTGCCCGTCCTGCTTGCCGCCCACCAGGAGGCTCTCACCGTCGGGGGCGAAGGCGAGGATCGCGTCGCCGCGGGTGAGGAGCTCCTGGTGTGTACCGAAACGGATCGCGAAGCGCATCGGCGCCGGCGGGACGAGTCGGCCGGAGCTCGCGAGGTGGGTCGCCAGGGCGGCAACCGCCGCCGCCAGCACCACGGAGGCCAGCCACGCGGCAGCCGCCGTCCGCGATCGCGGCCTCACCGCCCGGCCCGGCTCGGCGGTCACCGGATCGCGATTGTCCGCTCCCGCCAGGACCTCCTCGATCACGATCCGGGCGTCGGCGATGTCGTGCAGGCGTCGCCTCGGGTCGCGCTCCAGACAGCGACGCAGGAGGCGCCGCACTTCCGTGGGAACCTCCGGCGGGAGGGCCCCGAGCTCCACGTCGGCCGTGAGCACGCCGGCTAGCGTCTCGACCACGGAGTCACCGGCGAACAGCCTCTTGCCGGTCAGCATCTCGTGCAGCAGCACCCCGAAGGCCCAGATGTCGGAGCGCCGGTCGGCGGGCCGGCCCTTGGCCTGTTCCGGGCTCATGTACGCCGCCGTCCCGAGGATCACGCCGGCTCGGGTGTGCTGCCGGGTGATCGTGGGCGACAGCAACACGTCGTCGTCCTGTGACTCCGTCACCCAGGTCTTGGCGAGACCGAAGTCGAGCACCTTGACGGCACCGTCCGGCCGCACCTTCACGTTGGCCGGCTTGAGGTCGCGATGGACGATGCCGTGCTCGTGCGCCGCCTCCAGGGCCTCTGCGAGCTGGAGCGCGATGTGCAGAACGTCCTCGAGCGGCAGAACACCTCGTGCGATGCGCTCGTCGAGCCCCTCCCCTTCTACCAGCTCCATCACCAGCACGTGCTGCCCGTCGAGATGCTCGAAGCCGAACAGGGTGGCGATGTTGGGGTGGTTGAGGGACGCCAGCACCTTCGCCTCGCGCTCGAAGCGGGCGTGTCGCTCCGGGTCTTCAGCGACGTCCTCCGGCAGCAGCTTCAGGGCCACCTCGCGGTCGAGCCTGGTGTCTTGCGCGCGCCAGACCTCGCCCATGCCGCCCCTGCCGAGCTCGGCGGTGATCTGGTACGGGCCGAGGCGGGCGCCTGGGGCCAGCGACGTCGCCGCGCCTCCAGCCGGGTCTCGGGCCGAGCTCATGGCTGCTTCTCCACCAGCGCGGGCCAGCTCGTCAGCAACGTGATCGAGTTGGAGGCGGCGGGATCGGTCGAGGCGGCGACGAGAAACCGGCTGCCGTCGGACGTGAGGTCGAACAGAGGCGCGTTGGTCCGCGGGAGGTCGAGCTGGAACAGCGGCTGGATTGCCTTGACGCGCAACGACGTCCCGCTGGTCTCCAGATCGGCCTCCATGAGGCGGTTCCCCATGGTCAGGAAGAACAGCCTGTCGCCGGCCGCCCAGCGCACCGCCCAGCCCCCGTTCTGGGAGATCTGGTACTTGGCGCCGGTGGCTGGGAAGGGCACCACGAAGACCTCGGGGCGGCCGGTTTCGTAGGAGAAGTAGGCGAGCCAGTGACCATCGGGGGAGAAGTTGCCGTCATACTGGTCGGCATCGACGGGCGCCGGTTGGAAGAGCTTGCCGCTCCCCTCCAGTGGAAGTATCCAGTTCCCCCAGCGCTGGCCCTTTCTCCTCCTCAGGTCGATGCTCAGGTATCGCCCGTCCGGGGACCAGTCGATGGCGGCCGCGGAGACGACGTCCGGATCCAGCTTGGAGATGACGTCCTCGGCTCCCGAGCCGTCGGCCCGCTTGCGGCAGATGAACCAGGCTTCGTCCTCGTGCCGGCTGTACGCGATGTACCGCCCATCCGGTGACCAGACGGAGAAGCCCTTCCGACCAGGGCCGAACGTCAATCGCGTCCCCACCCCACCCGCCGCCGGGTACGACCAGAGATCGTCGGTCTCGCTCTGGTCCGCCCAGACGACTGCCAGCACCCGCGTGCCATCGGGCGAGATCTTGGGCGAGACCCACGGCTCTGGGTCCGCAATGGTGCCAAGGGCGGTGCCGCTGCCATCGAACCACTGCAGCCGGGCGTTGCTCGTGCCGCCCTGGAAGGCGAGGACGCCGTCCTCCGACGCCGAGAACGCCTGCGCCTCGCCCAGGGGCCTCGCCTCGCCCGTCAGCTTTCCGGTCGAGGGGTCGAACCCGGCGCCGAACACCTTGCCGTCTCGACAGAAGAGGAGGTCGCCGGAAGCGAACTCGGGCCGGTAGGCGTCCTGCAGCACGAGCCACGACGCCCCGGTGCTCAGGGAGCCGCGGCGAATGGACGCGGAGGACCAATCCTCTGTCACCTCGGTGTAGAGAATCGTGTCACCGTCCGGGAGAAACGTCGGGGAGCCCAGCTGACCCGACTCCACCGTGGGCTGGACCACCGCCTGCGGGCTGCCGCCGGCGGCGGCGATCTCCTCGATAGGCCCCGCACACTGCGGCACGAAGAGGATCACGTTCTGAGAGCTCCAGGCGCCACCCCGGTCGATGCACGGAGAGTCGGCGAGCTCGCGGACCGCGCCGTCATCGACGTTCACTGTCTTCAGCTTCCCGTCGGCGAAGAAACCCAGGGACCGCGAGTCGCCAGACCAGAAGGGATAGGAGCCGTCCGCAGTCCCCGCCAGTGGAGTCGCTTTCCCCCCGGCCAACGGCCTCACCCATATCTTCGTGTCGCCATCGTGGTCGGTAGCGGAGAAGGCCAGTCTGCGGCCGTCCGGCGACACGACCACGGGTCCGGCGCCGAACCCGAACGATCGGAAGCTGGTCCCCGTCGGCGGCGGTACGAAAGCGAGAGCCGGCGGCGGGGTGTCCCCGTGCGGCGCACCCCACACCCAGGCACCGAGCCCAGCGGTGGCGGCCGCCAGGCCCCCGACGAGCACCCATGCCAGGAGCTCGCCACGGGCGCGGCGCCGCGGTTCCGTGTTCTCCGCCTGTTTCTCCTCCAAGGGGCCGCCGCTCAGCATCTCTTCGATGACGATCCGTGCGTCCGCGATGTCGTGCAGGCGGTGGCGCCGGTCGTCTCGCAGACACCGACGCAGCAGTCGGCGGACCTCGGGCATGACGGCGGCGGGAAGCTCCGACGGATCGGGCTGCCGGGTGAGGATGGCGGCAAGCACGTCGGTCACGGTCTCCCCGTCGAACAGCTTCCGCCCCGTCAGCATCTCCCAGAGCACCACCCCGAACGCCCAGACGTCGGCGCGCGCGTCCACCGGCCTGCCGCGCGCCTGCTCCGGGGACATGTAGGCCGCGGTGCCGAGGATCGTCCCTGCCCGCGTGAAGTGCGCGGTGATGGTGGGCGACAGGGACAGGTCACCCTCCCCACCTTCATCGGTCCACGCCTTGGCCAGACCGAAGTCGAGCACCTTGACCGTGCCGTCGGCTGCGACCTTGACGTTGGCGGGCTTGAGGTCGCGGTGGACGATGCCGCGCTCGTGCGCCGCCTCCAACGCCTCGGCGACCCGCAGGGCGATGGGCAACGCCTCATCGACCGGAATGGGGCCGCGCGCGATGCAGCTTGTCCAATCCCTCCCCCTCCACGAGCTCCATGACGAGGGCGCGGACGCCGCCGGACTCTTCGAGGCCGAAGATCGAGGCGATGTTGGGGTGCGCCAGCTGCGCCAGAACCTTGGCCTCGCGCTCGAAGCGGGCCAGACGCTCGGCATCGGCGGCGAAGGCCTCCGGCAGCACCTTGATCGCCACCTCGCGTTCCAGCTTGGGATCCCGCGCGCGCCACACCTCCCCCATCCCGCCCTCGCCCAACTTGGCGATGATCTCGTAGGGACCGAGGCGGGCGCCGGGGACGAGCGGCACTGAGCTCACCTCTTCAGCGCCGCCGTCCAGTGGGTCACCAACGTCAGCGGCGTCTCCACGTTCTCGATCGGCCGCAGGAACAGGTAGTGGTCACCTCGCTGTGAAAGGGCATAGGTTCGTGCCGTCCCCGAGCCGGTCATGGAGGGCGCGGCGAAGAGCTGCCGGGGCGTCCCCACTTCGACGGCGGAGCCTCGCATCGCCACGCTGGTCTCGAACAGCGAACCGTCCGGCGCGCGGTAGAGGAGCGCACCGCCGTCGCGCCTGAACGTCGGCTCCGCGCCACCGCCCTGGGAGATCTGCCACTTTCCGCCGGGCCCGGGGAACGGCGTCAGGTAGACCTCGCTGCGGCCGGACTCGTCCGACTGGTAGGCGAGCCATTTCCCGTCCGGGGAGAAGGTGCTGTTCCCCTCGACGAACTGGGTGGCGAGGAACGGCTTCGGCGTGTGGTCGCCCTTGAGCGACACGGTCCAGATGTCGGTGATCGTGTTGCCGCGCGGGTCGATGACGGTCATGGACAACGTGTGTCCGTCGGGCGACCAGTCGTCGGCGTACATCGTGACCTCCGAGGAGACCAGCGGTTCGGCCTGGCCCGACCCGTCGGCGTTCTTGACGTAGATGTCCATGTGGCCCTGCGGGTTGGCGGTGTAGGCGATGCGCTTCCCGTCGGGCGACCACACCGGGCTGATCTCGAGCCCCGGCTCGAAGGTGAAACGGGTCCGGACCCCGCGCGCGAGGTCGACCACCCACAGGTCCACGTTCTTCGAGCGGGCATCGGAGACCTGCTCCGCCACGAACTTCCCGTCGGGCGACAGGCGGAAGCCGTCGATCGCCGCCGGCTCAGCGATCGTCCCGACCTGCCGGCCGGCCGTGTCGAGCCGCACCAGCTGCGCCAGCCCGGTCTCCCCCGTCTGGTAGACCAGCGTCCCGTCCTCGGACACCGAGAAGTCCCCGAGGCGGTAGTTCTGTGGGTTGGCGATGTCCTCGGCGATGGGGAAGGCGTCCCCGGTGATGTCCCCGCTGCCGGCGTCGAACGGCTGCACCATGAGCGTCTGTGCCCGCAGATACAAGAGGTAGCCGGGGGGAGCGTAGAGCGCGTTGCTGTCGGAGGGAAACAGCAGCCTGGGCGCGGCCCCGTCCAGGGAGCCGAGGTAGATGCCGTCGGTCTTGACCTCGCCCGAGTTCAGGGGGCCGCCGGCCCAGTAGATGAAGCGCCGACCGTCCGCCAGGAAGGCTGGCCAGCGTTCACTGAACCCCTCCTGGGACGGCTTCGCCTCCGAGAGAGGCACCGGCGTCCCCCCGGCGGCGGAGACGCGCGCCAGACCGCCGAAGACGTCGGGCGCGAAGACGATCACGCCGTCTCTGCTCCACGCGCCGCCGCGCCCATTGGGGGCGTCGCAGAGGGTCTCGGGCGGGCCGCCTGTGGTGTCGATCTTACAGAGCTTGCCGGTGATGAAGAAGCCGACCCAGCGGCCGTCCGGCGACCAGAAGGGGAAGTACGCGTTCTCGGTTCCCCGCAGCGGCTGGGCGCTGAGCGAGTCGAGGGGACGGATCCACAGGCTGGAGACGCCGTTCGCGTCGCGCGCCGCGAACACCAGCTTGCTGCCATCCGGCGACAGGACCGGTCCGCCCACCGACGCCCGGAAGTCGAAGGTCGCCTTCTCCGGGGCCACGAGATACGACCGCACCGGCCGCTGCGGCACCGGCCGGGGGCGCAGGAGGGTCAGACCCACCCCGGCGGCCACGGCGACGCCCAGTGCGGCGCCGCCGATCCACGGCAGCGGCCGGCGGCGGCGCGCCGTGCTCGGTCCCTGCGCGCCCTCCGAGGTTCCCGGCAGCTCGCCGCCACCGCGAGCGATCTCCGCCAGCTCCCAGCGCACGTCGCCGATGTCCCGCATGCGCTCCGAGGGCTGGCGCTCGAGGCAGCGGCCGAGCAGACGGCGCAGGCCCGGTGGGGTCGAGGAGGGTAGCACGCTCCAGTCGGTCTCCTGCTTGAGGACGTTGGCCAGGACGTCGGTGATCATCTCGCCCTCGAACATCCGGCGGCCTGAGAGCATCTCGAACAGCACGACCCCGAACGCCCAGATGTCGGCGCGCTTGTCGACCGGTTTGCCGCGCGCCTGCTCCGGAGACATGTAGGCGGCCGTACCGAGGATCACGCCGGCGCGGGTGTGGCGCGCGGTGATGGTCGGCGACAGGGCCAGCTCGCCGCCCTCGGCGTCGTCGGCCCACGCCTTGGCGAGGCCGAAGTCCAGCACCTTCACGGCGCCTTCGGCGGTGACCTTCACGTTGGCGGGCTTGAGGTCGCGGTGCACGATCCCCTTCTCGTGGGCCGCCTCCAGGGCCTCGGCGATCTGCATGGCCACGCTGAGCGCCTCGTCGAGGGGGAGGGGCCCCCGGGCGATGCGCTCGTCCAACCCCTCGCCCTGGACGAACTCCATGACCAGGCCGCGGACGCCGTCGGCCTCCTCGAGGCCGAAGATCGAGGCGATGTGGGGGTGCACCAGCTGAGCGAGGACCTTCGCCTCACGCTCGAGGCGCGCCAGCCGCTCGGCATCCTCGACGAACGCCGCCGGCAGCGTCTTGATGGCGACCTCCCGCCCGAGCCTGGTGTCGGTGGCGCGGTAGACCTCTCCCATCCCGCCGGCGCCCAGCTCGGCGGTGATGCGGTAGTGGGCGAGCGTGGTACCGATCACGAGCATGCCTTCGGTGTCTCATCGCGCGACAGCGTCAGAAACCGGAGCGTGTTGTCGACGAGTTCACACCAGACTGAAGAACGTTGCGACTGGGAATCGGAATTTCCGATGGGCAGAATTTGCCCTCCGGGGCGGCAGGCAAGCGCCACGCTCCACGACCCCGTCGCCAGGCGCCACAACGGTCAACGGAGCCGGCGTCAGGGAGCCGTGAGCCGTTGTCGCGGGGTCCGAGGTGGAGGAGGGATTCTCGGCGCCGCGCAGACCATCGCCTTCCCGGCCCACGTACCCGCTGATGCCCACGACCTCGCCGCTGCCGGGGTCGTAGCGGATCAGGACCGCTCCCTGGGCGGCGTTGACGGCTTCGAGGTACAGCTGCTCGTCTGTAGGCGACTGCATGCCCGCCGTGCCGAGCGCCAGGACCAGAGGATAGGCGGACACGTCCACGAAGGAGCGCGTGCCCGTGGCCGGGTCCACTCTCAGAAGCGTCGAGCCCAGGCGCGAGTCCACGATCCACAGCGGCGTCGACGTCGCTGCGGTCGCGGCGCTGCGGATCAAGCGTACATGGCCTCGATCTGGGCGGCGTACTTCTCGTTGATGACCCGGCGCTTGAGCTTCATGGTGGGCGTCAGCTCGCCCCCCGCCTCGGTCAGCTCACCCGGCAGGATCGTGACCCTGCGCACCGTCTCCACCCGGGAGAGCACCGCGGAGGCCTGCTCCACCAGGCCGAGGAGGTGGGCGCCGAAGGCGGGGGACGCGGCGGCCGAGGTCGGATCGGTGACGCCCTCGACACCGGCGACGCGAGCCTCCTCGGCGATCCGTTCGGGGTCCAGGGTCACGAGGGCGCTGAGGAACTTGCGGCGGTCGCCGATGACCACCGCCTGGGCGATGACCGGCACGCTCTTGAGCACGTTCTCCACGACCGCAGGGGCCACGTTCTTGCCGCCGGCGGTGATGATGAGCTCCTTCTTGCGGTCGGTGACCTGCGAGGAAGCCCTCCTCGTCCAGGGTGCCGATGTCGCCGGAGTGGAGCCAGCCCTCCGCGTCCAGCGCCTCGGCGGTGGCCGCCTCGTTCTTGAAGTAGCCCTTGAAGACGTGCGGGCCGCGGATCAGGATCTCGCCGTCGGCGGCGATGCGGACCTCGCTGCCGGGGATGGCGTAGCCGGCCTTGCCGGTGCGGTAGCGCGCCGGGCGTGGACACGGTCGCGGGAGCGGTGCACTCGGTCATGCCGTAGATCTCGCAGATCACGACCCCGAGGCTGAGGAAGAACTCGAGGGTGTCGCGGCTGATGGGCGCGGTGGAGGAGATGGCGACCTTGCAGCGGTCCAGGCCGAGGGTCCTCCTCACCTTGCGTGAACACCAGCCGGTCGGCGACGGGTACAGGCGCGGCCGGGGACTCGCCCCGCTGCTCGGCGAGGCCCGCGGCCAACCCCACCCCGCGGGCCCAGGCGGCGATCCGCCGCTTGACGGGGCCGCTGGAGGCGCCGGCGGCCATGATCCGGCCCTGGACCTTCTCCCACACCCTGGGCACGCCCAAGAAGTAGGCCGGTCGGGCCTCGCGCAGGGTCTCGCCCAGCCGGTCCAGGTCGGGCTCGAAGTAGGTGCAGCCACCGAACAGCATGGGAGAGAACAGGGACACCATCTGCTCGGCGATGTGGCTCAGCGGCAGGTAGCAGACGGCGCTGTCGCCCGGCTCCGTGGCCGCCAGTCTCTCCACCGCGGCGCGAGCGGTCCACACGATGTTGCGGTGGGTGGTCATCACGCCCTTGGGCGGGCCGGTGGTGCCCGAGGTGTAGACGAGAGTGCACACGTCGTCGGGCCCCTGGGCCGCCTTGCGTCGCTCCAGCTCCCCAGCAGGCACCCGCTCGGCGGCGGCCTCCAGCTCGGCGTAGGACAAGACCCTGTCGTCCGGGTCGCTCCCATCCATGAGCACGACCGCGCGCAGGCCGGGCAGCTCGCCCCACACGCGCTGGACCTTGGCCAGCTGGTCTGCATCTTCGACGACGGCGACCTGGCTGTCCGAGTGGCCGATGATGTAGGCGCACTGCTCGGGGCTCGAGGTGGCGTAGATCCCCACCGGCACGCCGCCGCCCAGGATGGCCCCGACGTCGGAGAGGAACCACTCCGGCCGGTCGCTGCCGATGATCGCGACGCCCTTGCCCGGATCGAGGCCGAGGGCGAGGAAACCCCGGGCGATGCGGTGGGCCCGCTCGCCGTACTCCTTCCAGGTGGTGGTGCGCCAGGCCGAGCCCTGCCGATGCGTGTATGCCGGACAGGTCGGCCATGCGGCCACTGCATGCTCGAACGTCGCGACGACGGTGTCGGTCATGGCCCTGCCTCCCCGTGCCGGCCGCCCACCGGACATCGACCCCGGGCCGCGTCGGGATCACGCACTGCAAAGGACTTCTTAGGGAGGAGTATAGGACCGGCCGGGCCGACCCGCCACCCAACGGTCGAATTGCCCCGCGGCCCCGTGGGCGCGGGAACGTCCCCCCTCCCATGCCACCATCCGGCCCGCGCCCTTTCCCAACCGAGGAGTTCCGACGAAGGGATCCGGATGACACCTCCGTGCCACCGACCTACGATGGCATCCGTGCGCTGGGACGAGCAGGAGCTGTACGAGGTGTTCACCGCCCGGGACGCGACCTGGAACGGTCGCTTCCTGACCGGTGTGTTGACCACCGGCATCTACTGCCTCCCCTCCTGCTCGGCCCGCAAGCCCCGGCGGGAGAACGTGCGCTTCTTCGCCTCCCAGGCCGAGGCCCGGGCGGCCGGCCTCAGACCCTGCCGACGCTGCCGGCCGGACCTCTTCTACGAAGGACGGGACCCGGACCTGGAGCGCCTGGAGGGGCTCTTCGAGGAAGCGGGTCGCGAGCCCGCCCGCTTCCCGGACGCGGCGAGCCTGGCCGCTGCCAGCGGCTTCGGCGTCACCAAGCTGGCCGAGCTGACCCGCCGTCACTACCACGCCACGCCCTTGGCCGTGTTGCAGCGGCTGCGGGTTTCCTGGGCTGCCGAGCGGTTGCTCTGCGGCTCCGAGCGGGTGCTCGACGTCGGCTTCGCCGCCGGCTGGGAGAGCCCGTCGGCGTTCCACGCCTCGTTCGCGAAGCGCACCGGCCTGACGCCAGGCGGGTACCGCAAGCTGCGCACGGCGGATGAGTTCGTTCTCCGGCTGCCTCCCGCTACCGGGTGGCCGACACGCTGGCCTTCATCGGCCGCGACCCGGGAGCCCCACGGAGCGTGTGCGCTCACGATCGGCCGCCCGGGCGCTCCGCCTGGCGGGCGGCCGGCGCGGGTACGGTGGAGCTCGGCCGCGGGGCACGCACGCTGCCGGATCGAGGCGGGTCGGGCACTGGCGGCTCGGGAACGGGCCGAGGCCCATGCGGCCCTGGTGCCGTGGCTGGCCATCGACGGCGAGGCGACTCCGGGGCGCGGCGCCGCCGGTCGCCCCCCATGGAAGTCCCTGCTCGCCCGGCGGCCGGGGCTGCGCATCCCGCGCACGCCGACGGTCTTCGAGGGCCTCACGTGGGCGGTCCTGGGCCAGCAGGTGAACCTGTCCTTCGCCTACCGCCTGCGACGGAGGGTCGTCGAGCTGGCGGGCGAGCGTCTCGACCCATGGCTGACCTGCCATCCCACCCCACAGCGCCTCGCGGCCGTGGATGCCGCGGATCTCGCCCGTCTCCAGCTGTCACGGCGCAAGGCGGAGTACCTGCTGGGGGCGGCGCGGGCCGCAGCGGGCGGTCTCGACCTCGAGGCCCTGCCGGGCGGTGCCGCCACCCGCGCCGCGGAACGGCTCGCGTACCTGCGGGGAGTGGGTCCGTGGACGGTGCAGTACGTGCTCATGCGCGCCTGCGGCTTCGCCGACTGCATCCCGGCGGCCGACGCGGGCCTGGCGCGGGCCGTGCAGGCGTTCTTCGACCTCGATCATCGCCCGGACGCGGCGGAGGTCCAGCAGCGCCTGGCCGCCTTCGCCCCACATCGCAGCCTGGCGACGTTTCACCTCTGGAGCTTCCTGGGAGACCCCGCATGACCTACATGGTGCACACGTTCGACACGCCCCCGGACCGCATGGTGACGGTGGTCGGCCCCGACGGAGCCGTCCACCTCTTGGTCTTTCTGAACGGTCGCACCGCCGACGAGCTGGTGGAGCCCTTCGAACCGGACCTGGAGTGGTCCCCCGAGGGGTGCGCCCCCGTGGTCGAGGCCGTGGGCAGGTGGTTTGCCGGCGAGCGCGATGCGCTCCGGAGGCTCCGGCTGCAGCCGGCCGGCAGCTCCTTCCAGCGCCGGGTCTGGGACGAGGTTCGCACGATCCCGTGGGGCGCCACCGCGACCTACGGCGAGATCGCCGCGCGCCTCGGACGTCCCGGCGCCGCCCGCGCCGTCGGCCGGGCCAACGCCACCAACCCCGTGTGCCTGGCCATCCCCTGCCACCGCGTCGTCGGTGCCGACGGCTCCCTGACCGGCTACGGCGGCGGCCTCGCCACCAAGCGGGCCCTGCTCGCCATGGAGTCCGACCAGGCCCGTCTCGTCATGGGGTGACCGGCTCGCGGTGGCGCCCCGGCGCCCCTCGAAGGAGCCCGCGACGCCTGGTGATCCCTTCAGTCGACGTGCAGGTCGAAGCTGCCGCCGTGTTCACCACGGATGGTCAGACGCACATGGGCGACGTCGGCGTCGAACCGTGCCGGGCGACCGAGCATGCACTCGGCCAACGTCCACGGCAGCACCGCGTCGATCCTTCCGTCGCCGGCCCGGCCGCGCAGCGAGAGCTCGAGCCCCCGGCGGGTGCGGCGCGCCAGCAGGATGCCGTCGCCCCCCTCGAGGGTGGCGCGAGAGCCCCGACCACCCGCGTCAAGGGCCCGCAGCACCGACCCGAACTCCGCGTCGACTTCGCCCTGGCAGCGCAGCTCGGACCCGATGGCGGTCTCCAGGAGCTCGCGGGCCAGCGCCTCCGACACCGCCACCTGGACCCCGTGACCGCTGCGCGCCTCGCTGATCGTGACCGAGCGCGTCCGTGCCGACCCGCTCACGCACCCGCCCACGGCAAGAGAGAACCCGAGCAGCGCCCATGCCCTCGCAACGTCCTTCATCATCACCATGACGACCTCCGTGCCGCGTACAACGGAGGCTGGACCACGGCGGTTCTCGCCGCGGGCGGGTCCGGCTCGCGCTCGACCTCCCGGCCCCACCGGGTCCTCCGAAACCCCCGGCGTCGCGCACAGGGGTGACTCAGCGATCGCCTTCGACGCAGTCCACCGGCTCGTCCGTGGGCGTGGCCATCAGAAACTCGGCGTCACCGGTGCCCGTGGGGTTCCCGTCCGCCTTGGAGACGTACGCCACGAAGCAGTTCTGCTCACCTGCTGGGCTGCACCCTCCCGGGATCACGTCCGCCGGATCGAGCCACAGCTCCACCGTCAGGGGCTCGCTCAGCTTGGGGACGCCGAGGCTGGCGAAGGAGTACTGGTTGCCGGTGAGCACACCCAGATGCTTGCTGCCCTGGGCCACCACCGCGCCGCTCCCCCGCCGAATCCGGTAGTGGATGGTGTTGGCGAAGAACGACGCGTTGATGATGCCCAGATTGGAGCGGTAGCGAGCGTCGTTGCGGGCCCCCGTCACGTATGAGAGCGTTCCCCAGCAGTTGCGCAACCTGTCGGTCGCAGGCACGCTCTGGCCATAGGTTCCGCCCGGGCTCCCAATGTTGTAGGTCCGGGAAGACCCCGCCATGACGGCACCTGGGGGGTTTGCGGGCAAGAAGTCCGACGAGCAGGTCGCCATCAGCGTGCCCGCCGCATCCCCGGTGATTCCGAACGCGGTGGCCACCACGTCCTCGATCGTGCGCGTCTCCCGGGCGGCAAGAGCGATCCGGACCGGAAACGAGGTGTCGAACTGGTTCGGAGAGCCCCACAGGAAGAGCTGCAGGCCGACAGTTATCGGCACGTTCTGCACGTTGTACAGGGTCACGTCACTGCGCCACTGGGTGGGTGGGTCGCCGCGGCCGGCTGTGTGGGCCACCGCGTAGAAGACCTGGCTGTCGCTCAGCTCCTGAGCGTTCAGCGGCCACGCGGCGAGGATCATGAGGGCGACCGCGACGACACGAGCGACCGATGACATCTCGAACCTCCTCTCGGAGGGCCCCGCCCGCCATCGTGGAATGCTCGGCGCCGTCGGGGAGCACCCCTGCCTGGCGGACCGGATCCCTGTTTCAATCTGTGTCGAGGGAGCGATCCTACCACGTCTCGCCCCATGCGGGTCTCCAGCGACCCCAACGGAGATCTCCGGATCGGAGGCCGGTGCCCGCCGACGTGATTCCGACCACCCTCCAGACGCATGCTAGCTCCCCGGCGCGGGAGTCCGGTACACTAATGAGCGGTTGGTGGTTGGATGAGGACACTCCGCTTCGTGCTGCTCGGAATGGTGTGCGCGGTCGCGGCGACCTTGGGAGTCGCCGCCGGCCCCGATGCCGATCCCGGCTTCTGCGTCATCGTGAACGCGGCCAATCCGGCCGCGACCATGACCCGCGCCCAGGTCGCCAGGTTCTTCCTCAAGGAGGACACCACGTGGCCTGACGACAGGCCCGTGGACCCGGTCGACCTGGCGCCGACCTCTCCGGTCCGCGCCCTGTTCTCCAAGGCGGTGCTGGGTCGCTCGGTGAAAGCCATCGAGGCCTACTGGCACCGCAAGGTGTTCCGGGGCGAGGACGTCCCTCCGGTCTTCACCAGCTCGGAGGAGGGCGCGGTGTTCTTCGTGGCGTCCGACCCCAACGCCATCGGGTACGTCTCCGTGTCGGCGGTCCAGGGCGAAGGCATCAAGGTCGTGCCCGTCGTCGACTGACGGGCGCCACGCCCGCCCGCCCCGCCCTCGCCGTGTCGGATCAGTCCTACACGCTCCCTGCGTGAACGCTGATAGCTCCTCGCGCCACATCGAGTTACGCTCGAGGTGTCGTGGTGTTGCACAGCATGGCCGACCCATCCACCCCTGGGCCCGATCACCATCGATCGGCAGATACCCGGCAGGAGTGGCCCCACTCCCGCGTCTACCGCGGCCGGGACGACTCCCTGCTGCAGCTGGAGACGCGGCTCAAGGCGGTGGATCGCTACTTCAACCTGCGCAACCATCCGGCCCGCAGTGACGGTCCGGTCGGCCTCCACCACGATCTGAGCCACGAGCTGGAGGTCATCGACGAGCAGCTCCACCGCCTGATCCGGCTGGTCGACCGGATGCTGGACGGCTCCGGTACCGAGTCTCTCGCCTTCCGTCACTACCTGGAGGTGCAGTGGCTCAGCGATGACCGACGCGACTCGATCCTGCGCCAGCACCGGGACCAGGATCGCCCCGAGGAGAGCCTCTACTCGCTCCTCGTGGGCCTGCGCAGCCTGGCACAGCTCACCGCGGATGCCCGCGCCATCGGTCAGGTCCACCTGCCCTCCTTCCGCGCGTTCGCGGATCAGTACCGCTCCCTGATCGTGCACAACCGCTTCTTCGGACCCCTGGCCAACCACCCCCTCTATCCGACCGCGGGCTGGACCACCCACCCCGCCGTCCAGGGCTCCATTCGACTGGCGTCGTCACAGCGGCTCCGCCGCAGCCTCGGCTTCACCATCCTCATCCTGGGCAGATACCTGACCATCCTCAACTGGATCAACCCGCTCAAGACCGACCGCGCCGAGGTCATCGGCACCATTCCCCTCCTTGCCCTCCTGAGGAGCGAGTTCCGGTCCCTCAGGGTGTACCTGGAGCGCAGTCTCCGGGGCCGCTTCTTCCCCGATGGGACCCGCACCGAGGCCGAGCGCGAGGTCCTCTCCTGCGTCGACTCCATGGCCTTCCAGCTCGCCGCCGAAGAGGAGCGCGCCTTCGACACGTTTCTGAGGGACTACCACAAGAGCACGAACCTCTTCGAGATGGCCTCCCGGGTCGAGGCGGTCAAGCAGCTCCTCACCGTGTTCTTCGAGGGCGCCACCCTGGCCCTGCTGAAGATCGTGTCGTCCCACGTCGTGCCCGAGGAGATCTTCCCCGACATGGCCATCCGCCTCGAGCAGTCGGCAAGGCTCCGGGAGGACCTCTGGATCTTCGCCGAGGTCCTGGGGCACGTCGTCCTCAGCATCTCCGATCCGGACAGTGACCTGGAGGAGCGCAGACGGATGTACCGCCGTCTGCTGGACTTCCTCACCTACTTCGAGACCCTGAGCTTCGAAGGCATCCGATTCACCGAGTACGACTCCTTCGTCAGCTTCTTCACCGAGATGCGGGAGCTCAGGGACGAGCCCTTCGACGACCAGGCCCGGAACCAGGACATCGTCAGCAACTTCGAGTGCTTCCGGATCTTCATCGAGATGGTCAGGGGGCATGTCTCGCAGCGGGCCGAGCTGCAGGGCACGAGCCTGGACACGGATCATGCACGGAATGTGTTGGACCAGTTCTTGTCGCGCTAGACGGCGGCGCCCCGCTCAGAGCTGGCGCACGTCGATGACCGGCGATCCGGCCAGATCGCGGAGGAACGACATCAGGTCTCCCTTGGAGAACGGCTTCTTGAGGAAACCGCGGGCCCCGAGGTCGTGGCACTCCTGCACCGCCTCCTGCGTGCCCAGAGAGCTGACGATGGCGATCCGAGCATCGGGCCGCAGCTGCAGCATCTGGCGCAGGGTCTCCTGGCCGCTCTGCCCGGGCATCACCAGATCCAGAAGAACGATGTCGGGTTCCAGCTCCCCGAACTTCTGGACCGCTGTGCTGCCGTCGCGGGCGGTGTCGATCAGGTCGAACTCCGAGTCCCTCAGGTACGAGGAGATGATGTTCAGCACGGCGGCTGAGTCATCGACTGCCAACACCCTGCATGTCGCTACCACGCCGTCAGAGCTAACACAGGTCGACCGAGACCGTCAAGCGGACGACCTCCCGGCGGGGGAAAGGCCACACCCATGGACGAGGTGATCCGCGAGTTCGTGGCCGAGAGCCGCGACAACCTGCAGCGCATGGAGCAGGAGCTCGTGCTGCTGGAGACGAAGCCCGACGACGCCGAGACCGTCGCCGACATCTTCCGCACCATCCACACCATCAAGGGAACCTGCGGCTTCTTCGAGTTCGGCGGCCTGGAGGCCGTGGCCCACGCAGGGGAGAGCCTCCTGAGCAAGGTCCGTGACCGGGTTCTCGTCCCCGACGCCGAGGTCATCAGCGCCCTGCTCGCCCTGATCGACGCGGTCCGCTCCTTCCTTGCCAACATCGATGCGACCGGCAGCGAGGGCGAGGTGGACACGGCCCGGGTCATCGAGCGCCTGTCGGCCCTCGAACGGGAGCAGCGCCGGGCGCCACCCGACCAGCCCGAGGAATGGGAGCGGGGCGGGGTCGACGTCTCTGCTGGTGCCGGCGAGGACATCGGAGCGACTCCCGTCGAGGAGAACGCCGATTCGACTCCCCCGCCGGCCCAGCAGCAGACCGCCACCAACCCAGCCCCCGGGCAGAGCAGCGTCCGCCTCGACGTCGGCCTCCTCGACACCATGATGGGTCTGGTGGGCGAGCTGGTGCTGGCCAGGAACCAGGTCGTGGAGCACGCCTCGCGCGCCGGGTCGCCGTCCCTCTCGGCCGTCTCGCAGCGCCTCAACGTGGTGACGTCCAGGCTCCAGGAAACGGTCATGCAGACCCGGATGCAGTCCATCGACACCGTCTTCGGCGCCCTGCCCCGGCTCGTCCGCGACACGGCGCTGGCCGGTGGCAAACGCGTCAGGCTCACTCTCGACGGCAGCGACACCGAGCTCGACCGGACCGTCATCGAGGCCGTCAAGGACCCCCTCACCCACCTGGTGCGCAACGCGGTCGACCACGGCATCGAGGCGCCCCCGGTCCGCCACAGGGCGGGCAAAGCGGAGGAAGGTCACGTCCATCTCCACGCCTCCCACGAGAACGGCCAGGTGATCATCGCCATCAGCGACGACGGGGCCGGGATCGACAGCGATGACATCCGCGCCCGAGCGCTCGAGCTCGGCCTCGCCGAGGAGGACCGTCTGTCGCGCGCCAGCGACTCCGAGATCCTCCAGCTCGCCTTCAGCCCCGGCCTCTCCACGGCCCGCCGCATCACCAATGTCTCCGGGCGCGGCGTCGGTCTCGACGTGGTGCGGAACAACATCGAGCGCATCGGCGGCTCGGTCGACCTCACCAGCACGCCCGGGGTGGGGACCACCGTCCGCATCCGACTGCCCATGACCCTCGCCATCATCCAAGCCCTCCTGGTCCGCAGCTGCGGCCAGCGCTTCGCCATCCCGCAGCTCAGCACCATGGAGCTCGTGGGTCTCGACGCTGGAGGGGCGAGCCGCCACATCGAGCACGTCCACGCCGCTCCGGTGTTCAGGCTGCGCGGCAAGCTTTTGCCCATCGTCCACCTGGCACACCAGCTCGGGCTGGACGGGGATGGAGACGACGGCCCCTGGGGCGCCCCCGCCCAGGGACAGGTGCTGGTCGTGCTCCGGGCGAATGACCGCGAGTTCGGGCTCGCCGTCGATGCCGTCGACGAGACGCAGGAGATCGTGGTCAAACCACTGAGCCGGCTCCTGCACCGGATCCCGATCCTCGCCGGAACGACCATCCTCGGCGACGGCAAGGTGGCGCTGATCCTCGACGTCGCCGCCCTCGCCCAGCGCGCCAACGTGATCAACGAGCGTCGCGAGGCGATCCTCTCGCCGCAGGCGGACGGTGTGGCGGCGCCCCTGGATGCACGGGAGGCGGTGCTCCTGTTCTCCAGTCCCGACGACGGACGCATGGCGATTCCGCTCACCGACGTCGCCCACCTGCACACGGTCGACCCGGCATCCGTGGAGCGCGCGGGCGGGCTCGAGGTGATCCAGTACCGAGGGGAGATCCTCCCCCTCATCAGGGTTCACGAGGCCCTGGATGAGCGGCGGCGGCGCCCCCGGCGCGCGGAGGAGGAACCCTCGCGTTCGAGCACTCTGTTCGTGGTCATCTACGCCACGCCGCAACGGCGGGTGGGCCTGGTGGTGGACAGGATCGTGGATATCGTGGAGGAGACGCTCGAGGTGCAGCGGCCGGGTACCCGCGACTGCGTGGCCGGCACCATGGTCATGCGCGGTCGCATCACCGAGATCCTTGATGTCGAGGGTCTGGTGAGCAGGATGCTGGACGCCGAGGACGTGGCGGCCGGGGGAGATGTCTGATGCGCGACGTGAAGACCGCCGTCCCCGACCGCAGACAGCTCATGACCTTCTCGGTGGGCGACGCCTCCTACGGGCTGCCCATCGAGCAGGTCCTGGAGGTCCTCAGCTACCGCCCGTTGACCCCCGTACCCCTGGCGCCGCGGGCGGTGGCGGGGCTCATGAATCTGCGCGGTCAGGTCGTGCCCGCCATCGACCTCGCGCGGCGGCTGGAGGTCGCGGCCTCTGCGGCCGGTGGCCGCAAGCCGATGAACGTCGTGATCCGGGAGCGCGAGTCGGTGGTGAGCCTCCTCGTCGACGAGATCGGTGACGTGATCGACGTGGAGGAAGCAGCCTTCCAACACCCTCCTGAAACCCTCAGGGGAAGCGCCCGCGACCTTATCCGCGGCGCCTACAGGCTCGAGGACGGACTGCTCCTGCTCCTCGACGTCGGAGAGATTCTCGACCTTGAAGGAGAGAGTGCATCATGTTGAAAAAACTGAGCTTCACCCAGAAGATCGTGCTGATCCCGGCCCTGGCCGGGGCCGGCGTGCTCGCCATCTTCATCACCGTGCAGGCGTCGAGCGCGCACACGGCCCGTCTGATCCGGGCCGTCGAGGTCGGTCACGTGCCCGCGCTGGAGCTGTCCCGCGATCTTCTGGACGTCGTGGCGCGGCTCCAGCGGGGTCTCCAGGACGCGGTCAACGCCGCCGACCCCAAGCTCCTGGATGAGACCGACCAGCTGAGCGGCCTCTTCCAGCGCCACATCGAGACCGCCAACGGAAACATCGTGCTCGATCCCGCCCAGCTGGAGGAGCTCGCGGGCGCGTTCACC
The DNA here is from genome assembly GCA_963844865.1 of uncultured Holophagae bacterium. Lineage (GTDB taxonomy): Bacteria > Acidobacteriota > Thermoanaerobaculia > Thermoanaerobaculales > Sulfomarinibacteraceae > CAWJPY01. The sequence continues at coordinate 194,099 of CAWJPY010000012.1, read as the reverse complement.
AACTACTACGACCAAGCCCGCGCCACGTCGGCGCGCATGATCGCCCAGGAGTCGGGACCGGGCGTGGTGGCTGCGGCCGAGATGATGCGCACGTCCTTTGTCGCCATCAATGCCTCCCTCGAGCAGTTCGCCCAGACCGAGCGCGCCGATATCCAGGCAGCGGTCGAGGGCATCCAGGAAAGCCGCTCGCGCGCCACGCTGTTCGTCATCCTGGTCATGGTGGTGAGCGGGATCGCCGTGGGCCTGCTGTCGTATCAGATCGTGCGCTCCACGGTCGGACCGCTCAACGCCGTCAGGAAGATCTCCGGCCAGGTGGCCGACGGCGACCTGACCGGGCGGGTCGACGTCGCCTCTTCGGACGAGGTCGGACACATGAGCCACGCCCTCAACCGAGCCCTGGACCGCATGCGGAGTGCGATCCAGACCATCGGCCTCAGCGCGGGGTCCCTGACCCGGTCCTCCGACGAGCTCACCGCGGTCAGCCAGCAGATGGCGACCAGCGCCGAGGAGACGTCGGCCCAGGCCGGCGTGGTCTCCGCCGCCGCGAAGCAGGTGAGCAGCAACGTGGACGCGGTGGCGACGGGTGTCGAGGAGATGGCCGCCAGCATCCGCGAGATCGCCCACAACGCCCACGACGCCGCCAAGGTCGCCACCACCGCGGTGGACATGGCCGAGGTCACCAACGCCACCATCACCAAGCTCGGCGAGAGCAGCGCGGAGATCAGCGCCGTCATCAACGTCATCACCGACATCGCCAGCCAGACCAACCTGCTGGCCCTCAACGCCACCATCGAGGCGGCGCGGGCCGGAGAGGCCGGCAAGGGCTTCGCCGTGGTCGCGGACGAGGTCAAAGAGCTGGCCAAGGGCACGGCGAGCGCGACGGGCGAGATCGGCAAGCGGATCGAGGCCATCCAGGCGGACACCAGGAGCGCGGTGGAGGCCATCGCCGAGATCGGGAACATCATCAACCGGATCCACGACATCCAGAACACCATCGCGACCGCCGTGGAAGAGCAGACGGCCACCACCAACGAGATCGGCCGCAGCGTGGCCGAGGCGGCCAAGGGCAGCGCCGAGATCGCGGGCAGCATCTCCGGCGTGGCGGAGGCGGCCCAGGAGACCTCCGCCGGCGCTTCGTCCACGCAGCAGTCTGCGCGGGAGCTCGCGGAGATGGCGTCCGAGCTCCAGCACCTGGTGTCCATGTTCCGGTACGAAGGGGGAGACGATGCGCGCACTGGTAGTTGACGACTCGCGCGCCATGCGGGCGATCCTGAAGAAGATCATGACCGAGGCCGGCTTCGAGGTCGCGGAGGCCGCCCATGGCGGTGAGGCCCTGGCCATCCTCGACGAGGGTGGGACCGCCGATGTGGCCCTGGTGGACTGGAACCTGCCCGAGATGTCCGGCCTCGAGCTCGTCGAGGCGGTGCGTTCCAGGGCGGCGCTCGCGACGATGCGCGTGATCATGGTGACCACCGAGATCGAGCGCGAGCAGATGGCCAAGGCTCTGGCTGCCGGGGCTGACGAGTACGTCATGAAGCCCTTCACCCCCCAGGCCCTGCTCGACAAGCTGGCGCTCGTCGGCCTGGGAGCCGCCGGGTGAGACGCAGGGTCCGGGTCCTGGTCGTGGACGACGCGGTGGCGATCCGCGCCACCGTGTCGGACACACTGTCGGAGGACCCGGACATCGAGGTCGTCGGCACGGCCCCGAACGGCAGGATCGCGCTGGCGAAGCTGGAACGCCTGAGCCCGGATGTGGTGATCCTGGACATCGAGATGCCGGAGCTGGACGGGCTCCAGACCCTTCTCGAGATCCGCCGCACCTATCCCAAGCTCCCGGTCATCATGTTCAGCAGCTACACCGAGCGCGGCGCCGCCGCCACGCTGGACGCCCTCTCCCTCGGTGCCACGGACTACGTGACCAAGCCCTCGGTGACAGACGCCGCGCGGGGGATGGGCGCGGTCCGCGACGAGCTCGTCCGCAAGGTCAAGGGCGTCGCCGCGGAGGTGCTCGCTCCCCCGCCGGGTCGGAAGGAGCCTTTTCCCACCGCCACCCGCGGCGCCGGCGTCACGGGGCGCCGCCGCCAGGGCAACCCCTGGCTGGTGGCCATCGGCGCCTCCACCGGCGGACCCAACGCGTTGACGACGATCCTGGCCGCACTCCCCGCTGACTTCCCGGCTCCCGTCGTGGTCGTCCAGCACATGCCGCCCCTCTTCACCCGTCTCCTCGCCCGTCGGCTCGACGCCGCGTGTGCCTTGAAGGTCCGGGAGGCGGTTGACGGTGCGATCGTCGCGCCGGGGGACGTCTGGGTGGCGCGGGGGGACTGGCACATGGAGGTCGCGCGGCGGGAGACCACGGTCCACCTCAGCACCCACCGACAGCCGCCCCAGCACTCGTGTCGCCCCGCGGTCGACGTCCTGCTGCGGTCGGCGGCCGAGAGCTACGGCCGTTATGCCCTGGCGGTCGTGCTCACCGGCATGGGCCGGGACGGCCTGCGGGGGTGCGAGGAGATCCGTGCCCGGGGCGGCGACGTCTTCGTCCAGGACGAGGCGTCGAGCGTGGTGTGGAGCATGCCCGGCTGTGTCGCGGTCGCCGGCCTGGCCGGGAGGGTGGTCCCCGTCGAGGACATGGCGAGCGAGATCGTGCGCCACGTGGTGGGCGACGACGAACCGACTCTCGTCAGGAGGGGAGCATGAGGGTGCCCGCACCGGAGACGGTGGACTACGTCCGTCGCCTGGTGCACGAGACGGCGGGAATCGTGCTCGACCCTTCCCAGCACTACCTCGTCCGCGCCCGCCTGGAGCCCATGGCACAGCGCGAGGGCTTCCCCTCCATCGAGGCCCTGGTCACGGACCTCAGACGACGTCCACGCAACCACATGCACGCCCGCCTCGTGGATGCCATGCTCAACACCGAGACCTCGTTTTTCAGGGACATCCATCCCTTTGCCGTGCTCCGCGACCCGATCCTGCCCGAGCTCATCGCCGCCCGCCGCACGACCCGCAGCCTCGCCATCTGGTCGGCGGCATGCGCCAGCGGACAGGAGCCCTACAGTGTCGCCCTGCTCGTCCGGGAGCACTTCCCGGAGCTCAGGAGCTGGGACCTCACCATCCTCGCCAGCGACCTCTCCCAGGCCATGCTCTCCCGTGCTCCCCAGGGTGTGTTCTCCCACGCCGAGGTCAACCGGGGCCTACCCGCCCCGCTCCTCGTCAAGTACTTCGAGCGTCGCGAGTTGGACTGGCAGCTCGACGAGGATGTCCGGCGGGCGGTACGGTTCCGCCAGATCAACCTCCTCGAACCGTGGCCGCCGCTTCCCGCCATGGACATCGTGCTCCTGCGCAACGTCCTCATCTACCTCGACGAGCCGGCCCGGTGGACCGTGCTCGCCCGCGTCCGCCACATCCTGAGACCGGACGGATACCTGTTCCTCGGCGCTGCAGAAGGCGCCCTCGGCCTGAACAACGGCTTCGAGGCCGTGCGCATGGGCCGCACCACCTGCTATCGACCCCGCCAGCAAGGGAAGGACGAGTGATGGAGTTCTACCACAACGCGCTGCGCGAGACCGTCCGCAACATCTGGACCGTCATCCTGGGCTTCGACGTCGAGGACCTCACCAATGTCGAGGCGGCGCTGCGCAGGCTCAGCGCGGACCGCACACTGACGGCCTGCGTCCACATCAACGGGGCGTGGTCGGGCAGCGTTCTCATCTACTGCTCCGCGGCCCTGGCGCGCGCCGCGGCTGCCGTGATGTTCGGTAAGGAGCCCGTGCAGGTGACCAGCGAGGACGTCGAAGACGCTCTCGGGGAGCTCGCCAACATGACCGGCGGCAACATGAAGGCCCTGCTGCCCCAGCCGTGCGAGCTGTCCCTGCCGGCGGTCGTGGAAGGGCTCGACTATCACTTCGTGGTGCCGGGCAGCACCATCATCTCCCGGGTCCTGCTCGCCTATGAGGACGACCCGTTCCTGATCACGCTGCTGGAGAAGGCCTCCACCGACGAGCCCTGAGCGGCGGCGGCAGTGAACGGCGGCAGTGAACGGCGGCAGTGAACGGCGGCAGTGAACGGCGGCAGTGAACGGCGGCAGTGAACGGCGGCAGTGAACGGCGGCAGTGAACGGCGGCAGTGAACGGCGGCAGTGAACGGCGGCAGTGAACGGCGGCAGTGAACGGCGGCAGTGAACGGCGGCAGTGAACGGCGGCAGTGAACGGCGGCAGTGAACGGCGGCAGTGAACGGCGGCAGTGAACGGCGGCAGTGAACGGCGGCAGTGAACGGCGGCATGGTCACTCCGGGTCGTTCGTCTGAGAACGTAGCCGGTGGCCGGCCCATGTCAAGGGCAAGCCGGGCTCGGAGCCCGGTGCTTCGCACCCTTGACCTGGGCCGGCCACCGGCTTGTGAGAGGGGGCATGAACGACCCGGAGGTGACCATGCGCAACGCGATCCCTAGCACTGGTCTCGCTGCTCATCGCTTGGCGCTCGAAGCGGCGGGCGCTGCGATCAAGCTCGTGATGAGGCTGCCGGCGCAGCTCAAACCGATCGGCGATCAGGTGATTCGCTCCGCGAGCTCGGTGCCTGCGAATCTCGCGGAAGGTTCGCCAAAGGGGGTGCCAGGCACCGTCGAAGACGGTCCGAGAATCCCTTTCGCTTCATTTGCGGGGGTGCCAGGCACCCTGTCTGGTGCTCCCCAAGCGCTACGCCTCGGCCCCTCCCGCGGGCGTGCCACTGGTGACCCGGCTTCGCTTGCAGCTTCGCCGTGGTCAGCGGTGGCAACCTCGGGGAACGCGTCGACAGAATCGGCGCGTCCCGGCGGCTGCTACTGGATGATGCCCTCTCTGAGGGCGTAGTGCACGATCTCCGCGTTGTTCTTGAGCCCCAGCTTGTTGAGGATGCGGGTCCGATAGGTGCTGATGGTCTTGACGCTGAGGTGGAGGTCCTCGCCGATCTCGGTGACCGTGCTGCCCCTGGCGAGGGCCTGCATGACCTCGTACTCGCGGTCCGAGAGGGCCTCCCGCGCCGGCCGACCACGCTGCTCCAGGAGCTCGAGGGCGAGCTGCTCGGCCAGGGTTTCCGAGACGTAGCGTCCGCCGGAGGCCACCTTGCGGATCGCGCCGATGAGCTGGGTGGTCGCGCTGCCCTTGGTGAGGTAGCCGGCGGCACCCGCCCGCATGGCACGGACCGCGTAGTGGGTCTCCGGGTACATGGTGAGGAAGAGCACCGGCAGCTCGGGCCGCGAGACCTGGAGCCGTTTGAGGACCTCCAGGCCGTTGGCGCCGGGCAGGGAGATGTCGAGCAGGACGACGTCGAAGTCGCCTCCCTCCACCTTGTCCAGCAGCTCCTCGCCGGAGGATGCCTCCCCGACGCCGACGATGTCCTGGGTCCCGGCCAGGATCTCCTTCAGGCCTTCGCGCACGATGGTGTGATCGTCACAGATCAACACCCTGATCATGCACACCTCCCGACTCCGCCGGCAGCGGAATCCTCGCCAGCACCTCGGTCCCGCCATCGGGCAACCGCGCGATGACCGCCTCTCCGCCCAGGACGGCCGTCCGCTCCCTGATCCCGAGGAGGCCGAAGGAACGGTGACTCCTGACCGCATCGCGACCGATCCCCTTGCCGTTGTCGCGGACCGACAGCTCCACCGCGCCGTCGTCCGGCCCGAGGCGGACCGCGACGCGGCCCGCGCCGGCGTGACGGGCGACGTTGGTGAGCGCCTCCTGCAGGATCCGGAACAGGGCCGTGGAGCGATGGCGGTCGAGCTCCAGCTCGGGGTCCGCCAGCTCGAGCCGGCACTCGATCCCGGTGCGGGCGGCGAAGTCCTTCACGTACCACTCGGTGGCCGCCTGCAGCCCGAGGTCGTCCAGGATGGACGGCCGCAGCTCGGTGGACAGGCGCTGCACGGTGGCCACGCCCTGGTCGATCAGCGCCGTCATGCCGGCGATCTTGTCGCGGCCTCGTTCGACGGTCTCGGGCAGGCGAGCACCCACCCACGCCACGTCCATCTTCAAGGCCGTCAGCACCTCCCCCAGCTCGTCGTGGATGGTGCGCGCCACCGCCATCCGCTCTTCCTCTCGCGCCGTCTGGAGGTGCTCGGCGAGGTTGCGGAGCTGCTCCCGCGAGGTCTCCAACGCCTCCTCGGCGAGCTTGCGCTCCGAGATGTCGCGGTTGATGCTGAGGATGACGTCGCGCCCCCCCTGCTGCAGCACGGAGGCGGTGACCTCCAGCACCAGCTCCACGCCGTCCTTGGCGCGATGGATGGTCTCGAAGCTGTGTCCCGGCTCCCTCTCCAGGACCTCGCCGATGTGGTCCCTCTCCCTGGCGAAGTCCCTGCAGATGGCGCGCAGCGACATGCCCACGAGCTCTGCTCGCCCGTAGCCGTACACCTGGCAGGCGCGGGGGTTGACGTCCAGGACGAGGTAGTCGTCGGGGTCGAGCACGATGATGGCGTCCTTGGCCGCGTGGAACAGGCCCCGATAGTGCTCCTCCGAGCGTCTCAGCGCCTCCTCGATCTGCTTGCGATCGCTGATGTCCTCGCAGATGGTGGCCACCGCCACCGGCTTGTCGTCGTCATCTCGAAGCGCCACCGACGTGAGCTGGACCGGAAAGATGGAGCCGTCCTTGCGGCGGTTCAGCCGCTCGCGCTGCCAGCCCAGCAGCCACGACGAGTCCGGCCGGCGCTCGACGCGCCAGTACTGCTCCGGCGCGAGCTGCCTGGCCGACAGCTCCGACATCTCCTCCAGGGTGTAGCCGTGCATGGCCGCCTCGGCCGGGTTGGCATAGAGGATCCTCCCTTCCGAGTCGCGCACCGTGACCCCCACGTTGAGGGTCTCCACCGCCTGCTCCAGGTAGAGGGCCAGCTGCCGGCCCTGCCGGGAACCAACGCCGGCGCCGAGGACGTCGGCCACCGCGACCAGCGCGGACGCTTCCCGCTCGGTCCACCCCATGCCGTCCTGGGCACCCACCACCACGAGCCGCCCCCAGGGGCCGTCCGCGGCCCGGATGGGGACCACCGCGACCGGGCAGCGGCCGGGGGCGTCAAGGCCGGCGCGGACACCGCCGCCCTCGTCGTCGCGGGAGAGCAGGATCCACTGACGCTGGGCCAGCTCCTCCTTCCAGTGGTCGGGATCGGTCACCGGAGGCTCCCTGTCCGCCAACGTCTCCCACTCGAACGCCTGACCGCGGGCCCACCGCCACCGCCGACACAGACGGTGGTCGCCGCCATTCCCGCCGGGCCATTGGCCGACCTCCACGCGCGCCGAACCGGTGGCCTCCCCCAGCCGCGACAGCATCGCCGCGAGGGCCTCCTCCCACCGCGGCCGGTTCAGGATCTCAGCGGCAGCGGCCGCCGCGACCTCGAGGATCGCGGCCGCGCGCCTCATCTCGGCGACGGTGCTGGAGTCATCAGTCATCGAGCACATCCCCGCAGGGCCAGTCACTCCAAAGCGGCCGTGTCATGTCTCCCGTGTCCAGAAAAATGATACTCCAGCAGCTCCCCAACCCGAGAAGGTGGCCGCGGCCGCGGCGGCAGGCGACGATTGACCCCCCGAGGGAGGACTGGTAGCGTAGCCTGCGAAGGACACCTGCGAGGCCGGAGACATGAAGGTCAAGGGGAACATCGTCAAGGCGCGCGAGGTCTTCGTCAGGGAGCGGTTCGGCGACGACCCCTGGGAGCGGGTCCTGGCCGCGCTCCCCGAGGCCGACCGCAAGGTGCTTACGGGCATCGTCACCAACTCCGCGTGGTTCGACTTCGACATGGCCAAACGCCTCGACGACGCCATCGTGTCCGTCCTCGGCCACGGTCGGACCGAGGTCTTCGAGGAGATCGGCAGGGCGTCGGCCGTGGCCAATCTCACGACCGTGCACAAGCGCCTGCTGGCTCCCGGCAACCCCCAGGAGTTCATGGCCAAGGCCAATCTCATCTACCAGTTCTACTACGACAAGGGGCGCCGGACCTACGAGGCCACCGGACCCACCTCCGGCGTCATGACCACCTACGACGCCGAGACGTTTTCCCAGATGGACTGCCTGACGGTGGTCGGGTGGTACAAGCAGGCCCTGGAGATGTGCGGCGCGAAGAACATCATGGTGTCCGAGGAGACGTGCCGCGCCCTCGGGGGCAGCGTCTGCCGCTACGTCTTCAGCTGGTCCTGACGCCTCCCGCCCCGGACGCACCCCCGATCCTGTCCTCCAGCCTTTTCGGTCGTCGGTGAGTGACCGGCTCGGACGCCGTCCACCCCAGATCGCTGCGTCTTCGCGGCGGGCGCTCAGGAGACCCACGAGAACTCGACGACGGTCTGCGGGTCTCCCTTCCAGCTTCTCGCGACGAAGGTGCTTCTCACTCCCCGGGCACCGCTCAGCTCCAGGCACTCCTCGGTCCAGCCCGCGAAGATGTAGTAGAACCCCTCGAACCCGGGATCGAAGCCGCTGATCTCCAGCCGTCCGGACCTCTCCGAGGTGGCCTCGAACTCCACGTCGCCGAAGTCGAACAGCATCTTGAACACGATCTTGTTCTTCTTCAACGACTCCATGGGGTTGCCGGGGATCACCAGGTTCCTGTACACGCTGCCGACGATCTCCCGCCCGTACTCCCTGCCGATCCTCCGGATCGCCTCCGGATCGTTGTTGGCGAAGACCCGCATCACGACGTCGAAGATCCTCTTGTAGACGTCGAAGGGATACCAGGAGCTGGGAAGGATCCGGCGGGCGACGACCTCGCGGTCCTGGTCGGACAGGGAGGTGTCCCAGGAGCGTGTCTTGTCCGCTCGGATGGCTCGCACCAACCCCAACATCATGGTTCCCTTCACTCTGTCCATCCGAACCTCCGCGACCTGGCCGCGCCGCCGAATCGAGAGCATATTGCGAAAAGGCTGCACGAAGGCACCTTCACCAAGCTACCATGGCCCCGCTGCGGGGGTCGCGAGTGGCGGAGTGGCGCGAGGTCCCGACCCTTGGGGGGCGCCACCGTCGTCGCCCGCTCCGTCCTCATCGGCACGGACCGACAGCGATGCCCGTCAGCGCCCGCTCGCCGACGACGGGGCCGTCCACGAGAACTCGACCACGGTGTCCGGGTCCCCTTGCCAGCTCCTCGAGGTGAAGGTCGAGCGCACGTTCCTGGCGCCGCTCAGCTCGAGACACTCCTCCAGCCAACCCGCGAGGATGTAGTAGAAGCGCTCGAAGTCGGGGTCGAAGCCCGCGATCCTGACCCGCCCCGAGTGGTCGGACAGCCGCTCGAAGCTGGACTCGCCGAAGTCGAAGAACATCTTGAAGGCGATCTGGTTCTTCTTCAACGACTCCATGGGATCGCCCTCGATGACCAGGTTCTTGTACACGGAGTGCACGATGTCGCGACCGTAGCTCCTGCCGATCGTGCGGACCACCTCCGCGTTGCCTCCGGCGAGCACCTCCATGACGGTGTTGAAGATCCTCTTGAACTGGTCGAACGGGTACCACGAGCTCGGCAGGATCTGGCGCGCGATCAGCGTTCGGTCCTGGTCCGTCAGACGTGGGTCATACGCGCTGCCGGTGTCCGCCCTGATGGTCTTGACCAGGCCGAGAATCATGGTCCCCTTCACCTTGGCCATGCCCACCTCACCGTCACGTCGGTCTCAATCACTCCGCCGCATATCGGAACGCGTCTCGAGAACTCCCGGACATCCTACCACGGTGGAAGCGGGCCGGTGTGGGGACGACCGACCCCGTCGCTGGGCCCTGACCGGCAGGAGACGGGCGAGCCGCGACGACGGGCCGTGACAGAATGGACGGACAGCGACGACGCGATCTCGACCCGGGACCTTCCCCGGGGACCGTGTTGGGGGACCGCACGATCGCGACCGCGACGGCCGTGGTTCATGCTCGGGACGGCAGATGATGGACGCCGGAGCACACATGACGTCGAGGGCAAAGGCGCTTTTCGCCCTCATCAAGGAGACCCTGTCGGAGTTCTCCGAGGACGAGTGCATGCAGACCGCGGCCGCGCTGTCCTACTACACGGTCTTCTCCCTGCCTCCCCTGCTGGTGCTGCTCATCGTGCTCCTCGGCTCGTTCATGGACACCCAGCAGGTCCAGCACCTCCTCCAGGAGCGCCTGCGGGGGGCCGTGGGCGGCCCCGCGGCCGGCCTGGGACAGGTCATGATGGAGCACGCCCGGCGCCCGGGGAGCGGGGGCCCGGTGACGGTCGTCCTGGGCATCGCCGGGTTGCTGTTCGGCGCCACCGGCGCCTTCGTCCAGCTCCAGAAGGCCCTCAACCGCGCCTGGGACGTCCGGCCCGACCCCGAGCGCAGCGGCATCGTGGTCATGCTCATCAAACGCGCCTTCTCCCTGGCCATGCTCGTCGGCGTCGCGGCCCTGCTCCTGGTGTCCATGGTCAGCTCGGCCGCCCTCTCCGCCGCGAGCGAGGCCATCGCGGACGCCCTCCCCGCCGGTCTCTCCGGGGGCTTCCTGTGGATCCTGCACACCGCGTTCTCGCTGGCGGTGATCACCCTCCTGTTCGCCGCCGTCTTCAAGATCCTGCCCGACGCCAAGGTGGCGGCCCGGGACGTGTGGATCGGCGCCTTCGTGACCGCCGTCCTGTTCGTTCTCGGCCAGTTCCTCATCGGCGCTTACCTGGGCCACAGCCACCTCGGCTCCGCCTACGGCGCCGCCGGTTCCCTGGCCCTGCTCCTGGTGTGGGTCTACTACTCGGCCATGATCCTGCTCCTCGGCGCCGAGCTCACCCAGGTGCGGTCGGCCCACCGCGGCCGGCCCATCCAGCCCCGCTCCGGCGCCGTGTGGCGCGACACCGAGGCGCCGCCATCCGAAGCTGGGGACGACCAGTCGACGCCGGATCGCCGCAAACCCTGACGCTCCGAACCGAGCGTGCAGGGAAGGGACCGAGCCCGCCTAGTCGTGGTCGCGCTCCGGGCCGGAAGGCGCCAAGTCGTAGAGAACGGCATCTGCACCGCGGGCGGCGATCTCCTTGTCGAGGCGCTTGACAATGGCGTCGCGGCGGGCCAGCAGGGCGCGGATCTCGCGCCTATTGAGGTAGGGGGAGAGCGCGCTCGTGACCTCGGCCTCGTCGAGCCCCTCCAACGAGGCGTAAAGGTTCCGCTCGCAGCGGGTGATGCGGCCGGGGTCGGGCAGGGCGCGGCTGGTGACGAAGGCCCGGGTGTGGTCGATGAGCCACAGCCGCCACGAGCGGTCGATGAGGATGTTGCCCAGGTTGCGGTCGGTGTTGCCGATCAGGTTGTCGAAGACGTACATGATCTGCTTCTGCTGCTCCCAGCGGGCCGGGTCCGGGGGCTCGAGACCGCGGTCCCTGCGGTCCTTCTCCGTCATGGCGTGCTCGATCCAGAGGCTCACGGTCCCGGAGCGGCCGTCCAGGTCCCGCGGCACCGCCGGGGGCACCCGGCCGAGGCCGAGCAGCCGGTCGAGCTGGTAGGCGGCACAGTCGAAGAGGTGGGAGTCCTTGAGGTCGATGATGACGTAGCCGTCCAGGTCGGTCTTGCCGCGGCTCACCTTGTCCACGTCCTTGAACACGGCGTGGGCGTGGACCCCGTCTCGCTCCAGGAGCAGCTTCTTCGGCCCGGTGATCCCCACCGACAGCTCCTTCACCGACACCACCGCCGCAGCGCGCAGGAAGTCCTCGATGTCGGCCGCGTCCTGGAAGGGAAGCGCTTCACCCTCGGCCCCGTACCACACGGGCGCCCGGGGCCCGGCGGCGCGGGCCGTCCTCGGCCCACCCCCCGCCGCGAGACAGACGCCCACGCCGGCCAGGATCGCCACCGTTCCCGCTCGTCCACGGCCTACCCGGCTCATGATCGACTCCCTCCCGGTTGCCTCGACGCACACGATGGTCCTGCTTCGATCATGGGCGGCGTTGTGGCCCCGGTCAACCCCCGCCCGCCGGCTCCCACAGAGCGGGCGGCGGCGGTACGATAAGAGACGTGGACCGCTTCGAGCTGATCACCAAGCTGGCCGCCGTGGAGACGCTGGAAGGAGCGCCCGGCAGTGAAGGCGAGCGCCAGGCCGCGGCGTTCGCGCGGCGGCGCCTGGAGGCGCGGCTCGAGGAGCTCGCGGCGGCGGTGCCGCCGAGCTGCTTCGCCGAGGAGATGGTCCTCGGCCACCACGTCCGGCCCTGGACGAGCATGGGGTCCGACGCAGAGGTCCGGGTGCCGACCCGGGCGGAGGCGGCGCTGAAGATCGACGCCTGGCGCCGAGGCGACGCGTCGTTCGCGGACGTGTCCCGCTGGGCAGCCGCCATCGTCGATGCCGTGGTCCTGCCCAACCTGCCGGCGGACGATCCGGCGTCGGTCGTGCCCGAGGTGCTGCTGGTGCTCGCCGCCTCCCCTGCGGATCGGCGGGTGGCCGAGCTGGCGCTCGAGTTCTTGGCCGCTCCCCCTGAGGAGACCACCCTCGCCTGGCGGCGTTGGCTGTCGGGCCTCGCCACCACCGCCTGAGCTGCCGCCCCGCGTCGCCGCCCGAAAAATGGAAAGCCCGCAGGACGGAGCGCGGTCGCGGCTGGACCCGCCACCCCCACTCCGCCGTGCGGACCTTCGTGTTGGGAAGCTGCTCGGGACGGGTGACGCCCGTCCCGTTCCCTCAGTCTTCGGGCCAGACCTTCTCGCCGGTCTCGGCGTCGTAGAGGATGATGGCTTCCGACGGGCACGCCTGGGCCGCCTCGAGAATGGTGTCGGCGTCGTCGCCCTCGGGGTCGATCACGATGGCGATGTCGTCGTCGTCCATCTCGAAGGTCCCCGGCGCCTCGTTGACGCACAGACCGTCACTGATGCAGGCGTCCCGGTCGATCTCAATCTTGTACTTGGCCATGTCTCATGGCTCCTCTCTGTGGATTTGTGCGGCGGGGGAAGGTCCCTCCGGCGGGGCCGGCGCGAGCCGCCCCTCCCGCCGCCGCCACAATGGACCGACTCGCGCCGTGCGTCAACCCCTCACCGGCGATGCGTCAGCCGCTGACGCTGGCGAGGACCTGCAACGGCCCGCAGCGGCGAACCAGGTCGAGCTGCCGTCGGTTCCGCACCAGCAGTGACCCCGCGAATCCGAGGCCGTTCACCGACACCCCGTCGAAGTGCTCTGCGCGGCGGGGGACCACCAGCATCCAGCGTCGCGTGAGGAGCAGGTTGTAGGGACGGTTCGGCCCGTGGATGCCCACCGCGGCCAGCAGGTCCAGGTACAGCCGGTGCAGCTCGAGCGCCGCTCCAGGTGCGATCCGGGACCCGTCGCGACCGATCACGGCGTGGGGGAAGGGCAGGACGGTCGACGTGGTCGCGCGAGTCATCGGCGCCAGCTCTCCGAGCACGGCGTCCACGGGGGCTGGCAGCGGCCCCGCGCTCAGGGGAAGGGGCACGAGCTGCAGATGCTTGTGCTCCTGGCTCGCCCCCGCCACGGCGCCCGCGTTGTAGAAGCCGAGCCCGTCCACCTCCGCCATGCAGGCGGCCAGGGCGTGGAAATCAGCCGAGTCGAGAAGCGAGAGCTGGTCCGAGAAGCGTCGGGTCACGATCAGCAGGTGATGGTCGAAGACGGTGAACCGGTTGAGCAGGCAGAGGTGGCTGTCGGACACGTCGGCCACCACCAGGTCCGGGTCCGGCGGCAGGAAGGGATTGGTCCCGGCCTCGTCCTGCGCCTTCCGGGCCTGCTCCTTGGGCTCCTGCTGGGCGAGGACGTGGACCATGAAGGGGATGCCGCCGTCCTCGACCGTCACCTTGTCGGTGGCGATGGGCTCCAGCGCACCGGTCTCCAGCGCCCGCCGCGTCACCGCCACCGTGTTCGCCCACAGGTCGTCCATCGGCCTCCCCTCCCCCGGCAGCCTGAAGTGTAGCCGGCTTCGGTGGTCTCACGACGCGCGACCGACGCGAAGGTAGAGCGGCCACCGGATCACACGCCGGGAGGCCCCCTCCTCCCACGCCTTGCAGAGATCCTCCCAGATCCGACGGAACCCCGCCTCGCCTCCGGCATCCAGATAGGCGCCCCCCGCCGACCAGGTGCCCAGGAAGCCGGCGAGCTCGTCGAGCGACCAGCGGGCCGTCATCTCGAACCGTGGCGGCTCGAGCTCGACGAAGGGAAACGGTAACGATCGGTAGTGGCTCTCGAGATGATGGAAGCCCTCCGGCCAGTAGGGTGCGAGGATCTCCGTGGTCAGACGGTGGAGAACTGCGTCGACGGCGGGAGCTATCTCGGGGAGGAACCAGTGCACCGCCACCGCCACCGTGATGAGGTCGACCGACCCGTCCGGGAGCGTCGTCCGCTCGGCCGGCTCGACTCGATACTCCACCCGATCGCGGGGCTCGGCGAGCGCGATCTGCTCCCGACTGGCGTCACTCGCCACGACCCGCCGGAAGTGGCGCGCCAGCTCCACCGCCGCCTGGCCGTTGCCCGTCCCGCAGTCCCAGGCGAGCTCCCGCCTGGGAGCGATCAGCGACAGGTAGTCGAAGAGCGCTGCAGGCGCCCGCGGCCGGTGCCGGGCATACGTGGCGGCGAGACGTGAGAAGTGATCGCGGAAGCTCAACGTGCCCAGGGCATTGTAGCCGCGAGTGGTCGGCAGGCTGCGTTCCAGCGCCCGGCCTCCACAGACGCTTCCGGGATGCCCGCGTCCTTCGCCGGGATCCGCGGACCACCCGATGCACCGGAATCAGGGGAACCGGCTGCGCGGTTGCGACGATGAGAGCTGTACGGTTACCTTGTCTCATCAAGCGAGTGGGCGCGCTCGCCGACACCCGACGTGGAGGGTGCGTTATCGTCGTCGACACAGAGGCCTCGAGAACGGCCTGAAAGGAGACAGTCAATGGAACATGAGAGAGGTGTGCTCGTGGGAGCGATCATCGGCCTGGCGGTCCTCTCCGCCACTATCGCCCCGGCGGCTGGGCTGTCCCTCTCCCAGGAGGGAGTCACCTTCCCCGACGGGACGGTGCAGACGACCGCCGCCACCAACGAGGTCGCCGGCACCTTCCAGGCCGAAGCGACGGTTGAGATGACCTCGAACTTCGTCGCAGTAGCCGGGGTCCCGGTCGTGGACGTCCCGGACGGGTACAGGGCCGTCGTCGAGTTCGTCTCCGTCACCTGCAATGTGCCGACCGGCCCTGCTATCAGCGCTGGCATCTCCGTCACCAAGCTGACCAGTCCGTCCACCTCGGTCAGCGGCCGCTTCCAGGTCCCACTCTCGTACCACGGCAACGACCCTTTCGAGGGCCCGACCTACATCGGATCGCTGATGACCAGGCTGTACGCGGATCGGAACGTAACCGGAGGAGGCATCACGGCGTTCGCAACCCGTGAGTCCGGGACCGGCACCGCCTACTGCTACGTGAACGTCAACGGACGATTCCTGCCCATCCCGCCGAACGAGGCCCTCACTGCGACGCCCGCAGTGAGCTCGCCGGTGCAGGAGATCGTGGTGCCCTACACGCCGGGCCCGCCACCTCCCGAGGTGTTGAACCCACCGCCGGGGACGGTCGTCAAGGTAATGGGCCCCCCCGACGAATGAGCGTGCCGCCGTTTCCCACCGTGCCAGCAACCGCGAGGAATCGATCCGAGCTCCGGCGGCGTTAGCCGCCGAGAATCAGCCGATCGATGGTGTCGCCGAGCATCGCTCGCACCTGCGACACGCATGTGCCGGCCCTCTCCGGGGTTGCCGACATCGTCGTCCATGATCTGGGGAACGCGGCATGATCGCGGCCGGCGAGCGCCTCGGACCCTACGAGATCACGTCCCCCCTGGGAGCGGGTGGGATGGGCGAGGTGTGGCAGGCCAGGGACAAACGCCTGGAGCGGGAGGTGGCCCTCAAGCTGCTGCCCTCCGACCTCATCCTCGACGCCGAGCGGCGGGCGCGCCTGGAGCGCGAGGCGAAGGTGCTCGGGTCCCTGAACCACCCGAACATCGCCACCCTCCATGCCCTGGAGGAGCTGCTGTACGAGTCCGAAAACCCCAAGCTGCCCACCAGCTTCTCCCCCGACGGCCGCTGGGTCGCGTACCGCTCCAACGAGTCAGGGCACAACGAGATCTATGTCCAGCCCTACCCGGGGCCGGGGAGGAAGTGGCAGGTCTCCACCAGCGGCGGCTCGTGGCCGCTGTGGCGCAGCGACGGTCGCGAGATCTTCTACCGCGCTCCCAACGGCGGCATCGAGGCCACCCCGATCGACGCGCGCGGCGACACCCTGAGCCTGGGAACGCCGAAGACGCTCTTCCCGCTGTCCACCCCGGAGAGCACCGACATGCGCTACTCGCCCGTCGCCGACGACGGTCGCTTCCTGCTCATCGAGCCGGTGGCGGCCCAGGTGAGCCGGCCCCTGACCGGGGTCCTCGACTGGACGGCGAGGCTGGCGGGCTAGCGCTTCTTCTGGCGCAGGGGCTCGGCCCGGTTCAGCCCCAGGTAGACGCCTCCCGAGCCGCTTCCACCCTCGCTGCCGGAGCTCGCCGCGCTGGCGGCCTGCGCCCGCTCGAGCTCCCGCTGCTCCCGCTCCGCCTCCGCGCGCCGCTGCTCCTCAGCGATCTTGGCGCTCAGCTCGGCCCGCACCCCGGCAACGCCCTTCCCCGCGTCGGTCCAGGAGAACCAGCCATCGATGCGGTCGAGCTGCTCCCGGGCGCCGTCGTAGTCGCCGCTGGCCACCAGCACGTCGGCGGTCCGCAGCATCGAGCCCGCCACCTGCTCCAAGGCGAAGCGGCCGAGGGCAGCGACCACCAGCAGGGCGATGAGCCAGACGACCTTGCGAAACATCAGCGACCTCCCCGGCGTGCCGCCGGCAGATGCAGGACCCGAAGCGTCCCGTCCACCTGGCCACTCCCTCTGCTACCACTCTACCTCAGGGGTGATCGCCGAGCGGGAACGATTCGATGGTCGCCGGCTGTCACAGCAACGCCAAGCTGAAGGTGTCTTGCTTCGGACCCTTCTGGGGGAAGTATTGGATCAGCGACCTCGATCCTGCGTACCGCTGGGCGGTGGTTGGTGAGCCGACACGCACATACCTCTGGATCCTGAGCCGGACGCCGGTCATGGACGAGGCCACCTGCAGCGCGATCCTGCCGCACCTGCCGGGCAAGGGCTACCACCCCGCACGCCTCGAGCGCACCGTACAGCCGGCCCCGGTCACCGACTGACGCGGTGCGAGCTCAGTGGGCCCAGATCTGCCAGGCCACGGCGATCTGCGCCCCGAAGCCGACGAAGAACGCCAGGGTCCGCAGCCAGGGGATGCGCAGCGCGTACACGAAGAAGTGCGCCACCCGCGCCCAGAAGTACACGACACAGGCGGTCGCGGTGACGGGGTTGAGCGCGTCCACCGCCTGCGCGATCAACACCAGGGCCGCGAAGACCACCAGGTTCTCCACGGCGTTGGCGTGGGCCGCCTTCATGCGCTCGGCCCAGGGGGCCATGGGCTTCGGGTGCTCCGGGTAGCCGACGGTGTCCACCAGGCCCCGGACCACGATCCTGTTGAGGATGTAAGGGACCCACATCACGGCCGTGAAGGCGGTGACCAGGGACAGCCAGAACATCTCGGTATCCATCATCAACGTGCCTCCTCTGCTGGTTCGATCAGGCCTTGAGCTCCTTCTCGGTCATGCGTCGCAGCGTCTTGCCGTAGGGCGGCAGCAGGCCGAGCAGCTTCCACATGTTGGGCCACGGCGCCTTCATGACGCTCTTCGCGTGACTGAAGGTCCGGAAGCCGTCGATGCCGTGGTAGGCGCCGGTCCCGCTCGCGCCGATGCCGCCGAAGGGCAACCCTTCCATGAGGACGTGGACCATCACCTCGCCGACGGTGACGCCGCCGGAGATGGTGCGGGACAGCACGCGCTCCCTCTCCTCGGCGTTGCGGCCAAAGTAGTAGAGGGCCAGCGGCCGGTCACCACGGTTGATGTAATCGATGACATCGTCGATCTGCCGGTACCCCTTGACGGGGAGCACAGGACCGAAGATCTCCTCGCGCATGAGCTGCAGCGAGTCCGCGGGCTCGAGCACCACGGTCGGCGCCACCTTGCGGAGAGGGCCGTCGGACAGGTCCTCGTCGGCGGGATTGATCTCCCGGACCTCCGCCCCCGCCGTGCGCGCCTCCTCCACGGCCCGGCGCAGGCGCTGGAAGTGGCGGTCGTCGATCACAGCGGTGTACTCGGGGTTCTCCTTGAGGGAGGGATAGGCGGCCCGAATGTGCCTCTCCGCCGCCGCCACGAACTCCTCGACGCTCTCCGTGGGCACGAAGGCGTAGTCGGGAGCCATGCACACCTGGCCCGAGTTCACCAGCTTGCCGATGGCGACGCTCTGGGCGGCCCGGTCCAGGTCTGCGGAGCGCCCCACAACCGCCGGTGACTTGCCGCCCAGCTCCAGGGTCACGGGCACCAGGTGCTCGGCGGCGGCGCGCATCACGTGGCGGCCGATGGCCGTGCCGCCGGTGAAGAGGAGGTGGTCGAGGGGCAGGCCACTGAAGGCCTGACCAACCTCGGGACCGCCCTGGCACACCGCCACCTCGTCCTCGTCGAAGGCGGAGGCGATCAGCTCGGCCATCAGGGCCGAGGTCGCGGGCGTGTGTTCGGACGGCTTGATCAGCGCCCGGTTGCCCGCCGCCAGGGCCCCGGTGAGGGGACCGAAGGTCAGGTAGACAGGGAAGTTCCAGGGGCTGATGATGCCTGCCACGCCCTTGGGCACGAACTCCACCCAGGCCCTGGCGCCGAGCAGGCCGAGGGGGAAGTCGAGGCTGCGCCGCTCGGGCTTCATCCACCGCCTGAGCCGCTTGCGCGCGTGCTTCAGGCAGACCACGCTGGCCGCCGCCTCCACGAAGCGCGAGAAGTCGCGCGGCCGGCAGCCGAAGTCGGTGTTCAGCGCCTCGGCGATCCGGTCGTCGTGGCGGACCAGCAGATCGATGGCGCGATCGAGGCGGCCGATCCGGGTGGCCGCCGGCACCGGAAGCTCGGCCAGGAAGGCATCCCGCTGCCTCTTGACAAGTGCCTCCATGGATTCTCGGGTCCAGGGGTCGGACGATGCTCTCGGCTCGCTCATGGCTTTCTCCCCTCCGTTCGGGCGGGTGCGCCGCTCGCGAGCGGTACGCGCTCCACCGCCGCTCGCGATGGCTCCGGTGAGGCCCGACGGCGGCTGCCCCTCAGACTGCTCGTTGATGGCGTCGGTGAGCATACGGCAGGGCCGGGACCAAGTCCATTCCCAGGACCCCGGTCCGGCGCCCACGGTCTGCGCCGAGATGCACCCACTGACACCTCCCGAGCCTAGAGAGGTCTCGGGCCGCGTTCCATGGAGGGCATTCCCGATCCGGCCTGGGAAGGGACCCGGTCAGCCGAGCGTGGAGCCCTCGAGTCTCGGCCCTGGGCGGCGACGGTTGCGGATCGACCGGGCCCCCTGCGGGTGGGGCGGACCGGGTTCAGCGCTTGGGCGCGACGTCTGTGACGGCCTGTCACCCCCCGATGGGCGGCGAGCCGGTCTCCGGTCCCGGAGGAGCCAGCACGGCTGCGGGCACGTGGTTCGTGATGGGAGGGATCGACTTCAGATAGGCGAACATCGCCGCCAGGTCGGCGTCCGTCATCTGTCCGTACCACCGCCACGGCATGGGCGGCAGGAGAGGACGCCCGGCGCCCATCATCTTGCCGTTGCGCATGGCCGAGACGAAGACCTGCGCGTCCCAGGCCCCGATCCCCGTCTCCTCGTCCGGGGTCAGGTTGGCGGAGAAGGAGATGCCCCAGGGTCCCGCCCAGGCGGTGAAGGTCTGAGAGCCCAGTGCCATCCAGGGCGGCCCCACCGAGGGTGCGGACTCGATCACGATGTCCTCGGGATGCCCCGACAGCATCCGCGCCATGTCCGGCTCGGGGCCGTTCGCGCCCATCTTGAACGGCGTGTGGCAGTCGTTGCACCCCATGGTCGTCACCAGGTACTTGCCGCGCGCGACAGGGCCCTCCTTCGCGGTGCCGTGTGCCCCACCGCACGCCGCCAGACTGAACGCCATCGCCACGCACGCCAGAACGACAACGGACCTTCGCATGGTGCCTCCTTGTGCCACGAATCGGATCGATTATGGAGCTGGTCGCACGTCTGTCAATCCCCGGTGTCGGCGATTGGGGTGACGTTCACTGTCTGCACGACGCCGGGGCCGCCCATTTCCGAAAACCAGTGCACATGCTCCTCGACCATGTCCACCTGAAGAACGTAGAGTCCCGCTTCCCGCGGTGCCGCGAAGCGGACCTCGGCGCGCCACTCGCCACCCGGCGGGAGAGGTCCCGATTCGGCGTCGGCCCGGCCGAGGTCGAAGGCCTCTCCCTCCGCCGAGCGCAGGGCCGCGACGGGATCGGAGGGAGGGCCACGAACGGGCCGAGAGCCCGGACTCCGAGGCGGACGTCGCCGGGTCCTCTCCCCATCATCCATCCCTCCTGACCGCGATTGCGCACCCGCACTGCGGCCTGGAGCGGCTCCCCGGCCACCACCGCCGCCGGCATGATCTCCTCCAGCTCGATCTCGGCGTGGTAGGGCTCGGGGCAGTAGAGGCGGAGCGCCCAGCGGCGGAAGGCGGCCGCCGAGTGGCCGACGCCGGAGCGCTCGAGATAGCCCTCGTAGCTCGCGAAGAAGCGGTGCAGCGGACAGGTCGCCCGGTCGCACAGATGGCCGTGCCAGAGGTCGAGCTCCGACACCGCCCGCGTGAGCGGCTCACCACCGAGCAGACGGGCGACCGCCGACGCCCAGCCGGCGCGGTCGATCCCTCGCCGGCAGTGCAGGAGGATCGGCCGGCGGGCCCTGTCGAGCACGCGCACCAGCTCCCGCACGCGGTGCTGGCGGGGCCACTCCGAGGGATCGAACCCGATGTTGTAGAGGTCGACGCCGAGGGTGGAGCAGGCCGCCTCCTCGGCCTTCAACCACTCGTGGTGCACCCCGCTGGTCCTCAGGTTGAGCACCGTCCGCAGCCCGTGACGCCGCACCAGACGGGCCAGATCGTCCGCCGTCGGCTGGGCCGAGCGCAGCACCTGCCCCGGCACCACCTGCCGGAGGTTGTCACCGCCGAAGCGGACCCCCCACGCCCCTGCGCCCACCACGAGCACGAGGGCGACAGCTCCCGCCCACACGCGCGGGGAACGCCGGGGCCGTCCTCCTGATGGATGGTCGGTCTGCGACCTCACGACGTTCAATCTCCCCTGCTCTCGCTCTCCAGCTCCACTGCTCGGCATCACCGACTGTAACCCGCTCACGCTCCGACGGCCATGGGAACGTCCTCGACCCCGAGCGTGTCCGCACCGCGGGCCATCCGCACGTGCTAGGGTCGACAGCCGTGACGAAGGCAGCCAGCGCCACACCTGCACCACCTCGGAAGGCGGCCGCTGTGATCCTCATCCGCGGGCGGGACCCCGGCGGCGAGGCCGAGGTCTTCCTGCTCCGCCGTCACGCGGCCTCGACCTTCATGGCGCGCTCCTTCGTGTTTCCCGGGGGCGCCGCGGACGCCCAAGACCGCGATCTCCGGGAGACCGCCGCCCGGGAGCTGCTGGAGGAAGCGGGGGTCCTCCTCGCCGAGGGGCCCCTGCCACCGGCCGCGTTGGTGGCCGCGCGCCGCGCCCACCGTGACGGCCGCCCCTTCACAGCGGCCCTCGAGCGCGTGGGAGCTCGCTTCGCACGGGAGCGCCTGCATTACTTCGCACACTGGATCACCCCGTCCGTGGAACCGAAACGTTTCGACGTCATCTTCTTCGTCGCCGCGCTGCCAGAGGGGCAGACCCCGGCCTTCGATGCCGTGGAGACGGTGGACGAGATCTGGGTGACTCCCTCCGAGGCCCTGGCCCGGGCCGGCGAGCTGCGCCTGCCTCCCCCCCAGGTGCGCACCATGTACGATCTCTGCCACGCGGCCACCGCGGGCGTGGAGGCGGTCATCGCCCTGGCCGAAGAGCGCGCCCGCGGTCGTCATCCCGTCACCCCCAAGATCGTCGACGCGAGGGGGGCCCCGGGGGGCTTCGCCCTCCTGCTCCCGTGGGATGCCGAGTACCCGACCGCTCCCGGAGAAGGAGCCGCCATCCCCGCCGACCACCCCCTGGCCGAGGGCCCGAGCCGGATGATCCTGACCGACAACGGTTGGCAGCTCGCCGATCCGGCCGACCCGACTGGAGAGTGACTGCCACAGCGGCGGCCATCAGTGACAGCGATCGGCACCCCCCTCGCGTGCACACCAGCGCTGGACAGAACTGCACCTCCCTCGGGCGTGCCACTGGTGACACTTTCCCGGAGCAACGTGTACCGGCCGCACATCGCGTGGGGACAGGGAAAGTGTCCGCGGTGGCAACCTCGGGGAGCGCATCGGCAGCACCGCGCGCTGCGAGAGTTCTCGCATCGGGTGCGCCTGAGCGCGGCTGCCGCCGCGGAGGCGTCAGCCGTCGGCGGGCTCGCCCTCGGAGCCGGAGATGCGCAGCACGAGGTCACGGAGCTGGCTGATCTTGAACGGCTTGGCCAGGAAGTCCACGGCCCCGCTCTTGAGCGCCTCGCGGGCCGTCTCCACGGTGGCGAAGCCGGTGATCACGATGACCTTGGTGTCCAGGGACTGCTCGCGCACGAAGCGCAGGATGTCGAGACCGTCGGGCTTCTGCATCTTCAGATCGGTGATGACGATGTCGAAGCGTTGCTGCGCGACGCGGTCCGCGGCCGCCTGGCTGTCGGTGAAGGTCTCGACGATGAACCCCACCCGCTCCAGGGCCGGCTGCAGCCGCTCGCACACGATCGCCTCGTCGTCGAGAACGAGGACCCTCTTCTTGGTCTTCATGGCTGACGTCTCCTGACCGCCGCGGCGCCGGCCCCGGCGGCTCCAGACGATCGACCCCGCGGCGGACCCGTCGCCGGGTCACGGCGGGGCGCGCTGCGCCGGATCATCGGCCCTTGACGCGGGCGGCCCGCTTGCCGGCCTTCTTGACCAGCGCCGCGAGTTGCTCGAGCTTGAAGGGCTTGGGCACGAACTCGAAGGCGCCGCCGAACTGGGCCTCGTTGAAGGACTCGATGCTGCCGTAGCCCGTGATGATGATGACCTGGGTGCCGGGGCTGGTCGTGCGCAGTTCGTGCAGCACGTCCAGCCCGTCCGGGGCCTTCATCTTGAGGTCGGTGACCACCACGTCGAACGACTTCTCCGCCGCCCTGGCGAGGCCCTTGTCGCTCTGGGTGAAGGACTCCACCGCCAGGCCCTCCTTTTCGAGATGCTCCCTCAGCCGTTCGCACACGATCTCTTCATCGTCGATGATGAGCACATCGGTCTGCTTCGCCATGCCTGCCTCCTCGTTGTCGTCCCCGGACGTCCGCCCGCTGAAGAGATCGTACCGCCCCTCCATGAAGCTCTGATAGCAACGCTCGACGACGGCGTCGTCATCGAGCAGGATATCGAGCTGGCGGGTGAAGCCGATGAGCCGTCCGATCATCTCCAGGCGGCTGGAGATGGCCTCGTTCGAGATCTTCTTGATGCGGCCGACCACCAGGTCCCCTTTGGCCTCCACCAGGAAGTCGTGCTGCTCCAGGAGCCGCCGCAACAGCGCGGCCCGCCGGGAGCGGCGGGTGAGCTCGGTGACGCCGCCGGTGAAGCGAAAGTAGATGTAGTTGTCGTTGCGGGCCGCGCCGATGTACGCATCCACGATGTTGAAGTGGAAGCCCAGCCGGAGGCTGAGGTTGAGGTACTCCGAGGAGGCGATGGCCAGGTTGATGCCGGGACGGGTCGCGGCCGGTCCCAACCAGGGAGCGGAGCGGGTCGCACTGGCCATGAAGGCGTTGGCGTCCATGCGCGCCGGGGCCGTGATCCACACGCCCTTTGCGGTGAGGCCGGCCAGAACGGACCGCAACGGCGCCGAGTGCACGGCCTCCACGGGGACCGCGCCCTGCTCCGCGAGCCCCGGCTCGAGGGCGCCACCGATGTCGATGAGCACCAGGTCCAGGGGCAGGTCCAGCTCGAGCCGGCGCACGTACCGGTTGCGGGTGGACGGCTCCACCCAGTAGCCCTCGCCGAGCTCCCGCACCGCCATCTCGTGGGCGAAGCGCACGATGTCGTGATAGGTGGTGCAGTTGGCGGCCGCGAAGTCCCGCGACTGCGGGTCCCTCAGGTTGAGGGGCGCCACCTTCTTGAGCATCCGGCGCAGCAGCCGGTACTCGTGGGACTCCTCGAACACCGAGCTGCGCAGGAGCTGGTGGTCCAGCAGCGCCTTCACGCGGCCGCGATAGATGACGTTGGACTCCGCGTCCACCGTCACCTCTTCCCCGTCGGAGAGCACCTCGGTGGCCACGCCGGTGTCGACGATGCTCGGCACCCGGAACTCGCGGGCGATGGCCGCCAGGTGGCCGGTGGAGGTCCCCACGTCGGTCACCACCGCCGCGGCGCCCGGGAGCACCGCCGCCAGGCGGGGGCTCGAGGTCCTCGCCACCAGCACCGGGTTCTCCGGGAGATTGGCGAGGGTATCGTCCTCGCGCACCAGGTGGACCCGACCGTGGCCCACCCCGTTGCACGCCACCGCCCCCCGGTCCCGAAGGAGCACCTCGGCCTCGCGGACCTGATCGGTGATGTCGCCGGGCAGGGTGACGGCGTGAGACGAGATCCTGAGGGGGCGGGCCTGGAGGATCACCAGGCCACCCCGGTCGTCGATCGCCCACTCCACATCCACGGCGCACTTCATGTACTTCTCGATGCGGACGGCGGTGGCGGCCAACGTCGCCAGCTGGCCCTCGCTGAGGGCGGGCCGCTCCTGCTCGTCGGCACTCACCCCCACCAGCTCGACGCCGTTTGCGCCCGTCGGGACCAGCATCTGCTCCTTCCTGGCCAGGGTGCGCGACACGACGTCGTGCGGCGGACGGCGGGAGACCTCGAAACGGTCCACGGGTCCGGAACCCTCCACCACCGTCTTGCCCAGCCCGCGGGCGGCGGCGACCGCCATGACGTCCAGCTCCGGGTGGATGGGATCCACGCTGTGCAGCACTCCGCCGGCTCGGGCCGGCACCATGCACAGGCACCCCACACCCATCAGGCCGCGCGCCGGGTGGAGGCCGTGGCTCATCCGGTACTGCATCACCCGCACCGAGTACAGGCTGGCCACCACCTCCTTGTAGGCATCGACCACGCCGGACGGCATCACCCCGAGGATGGTGGTGAACTGTCCGGCGAAGCTGAGCTCGCTGTCCTCCCCCAGGGCGCTCGAGCGCACCGCCAGGGTGGCGCCCCCCGACAGCTTGCCGAGCCGGTTCGCGGCCCGGGTGATGGCGCGACGGAGATCGCGGGGCATGCGCAGGGCGCGCACCCTCCGGGTGAGCTCGTCGGCGATCTCCTCGAACTCCTCCTCGCCAACGTTCTCTCCCGGGGCGAAGCGGCGCTCCACGAAGGCGTCGATCCCCGACTCGACCAGGAGCTGCTGGCAGGCGTAGGTCGAGATCACGAACCCCGCCGGCACCCGGCACCCCAGCCGGCGGCCCATGACCGCCAGTCGCGCCATCTTGGCGCCGGCCACGTCGGTGGAGTCTTCGGCCAGGCGCTCCAGGGGGATCACGTAGTCGGTCCTGGGCACCACCACCCTGGACTCCAGGATCATCTGGACGTCGTCGGCGATCTTCCTCAGGGTGTCGGCGAGGGCGGGGTAGCGCCCCCCGGTCACGCCGTTGAGGTCGAAGACCACGCTGCGCACCGCGCTCTCCAGGTTGGCCGCCAGGGTCTTCAGGTACTGGCTGTCGAAGACGTACTCGCCGCCGAGCATCTCGCCCGCGTCGGCGATCAGCTCCAGGACGCGGTTGTTCTTCTCCACCAGGTCCCGGAACTGGGCGAACCGCTCCCGCAGCAGAGCCAGCTCGTCCTTGCCCTCGCCGAGCCGTCGCAGCTTCTTCAGGATGCGCAACCCAACCTCGATCGAACCCCGCTTCCCTCCCCCTAATGTACCTTCTTCGAACCGCGGCCGAAGATGACCCCGGTGAGGAGCCCCATGGCGATGGCCACCCCCACGGCCAGCAGCCCGAAGGCGAGCCCGTGGTTCCGGGCCAGAGACGACATGAACGCCACCAGACCGACGGGGTGGACGCCGACCTGAGCCGTGGCCAGCTTGCGACCGACGCCGTCGCGGAAGCCGAAGAGCACGACCTCATACGAGCCGAAGGGAGCCCGCGCCGGGATGGTGAACGTGGTCGCGATGGCGGCCTCCCCGGCGCCGTGGTCCGTCCTCTGGACCGCGTGCTCGCGGGTAGCGAAAAGCCCCTCCCGCTCCTTCAGCTTGACGAGCTCGCCAAACAGACGGCTCTGCTCTCCGGCCTCCTGGTCGCTGGTCACCCGTGCCTCGAGGGCGTCGTAGCCCACCCCCAGGGCCCGCCGCACGTCCGGGGGAGCGATCTCCTTCAGCGAGTGCACCGTGTTCACCTGGTACAGCGCGGGCACGTGCTCGAGCGTCGCCTCGCCAACGTTCATCCACAGCAAGCCCAGCAGCTTGCCCTTCTTCGTCAGCTCCACGGTGTCGTCCACCCCTCGGCAGACCACGGCGATCTCGTACCCGACGGGAACCTCCCCCTGCACTCGCAATCGGGCGCCGTTGTGGAAGACGTCCACCGGAATGGCGGTGGGCTCCAACTCGAGGGAGGCTGCAGGACCGCCCGGAGGCTCCTGGGCCGCCACCGGGAGGGACAGGAGGACGAGGGCTGTCACGGCGAGGAGGACGCGGCCGCGCACGATCAATGCCCTCCCTTGTAGGTCACCAGGATGTCGGGGGTGAGCACCAGGGCGAGGCACATCTTCACCGCCACGACCAGGACGATGATGGCCATCAGGATCTTGAGCTGGTCGGCGTTCAGGCGCCGACTGGCCCGCGCACCGATCTGGGCGCCGATCACCGACCCCACCAGGAGGATGAGGGCCAGCAGGAAGTCGACCGTGTGATTGACCGTAGCCTGCAGGACGGTGACGTTGATGCAGGTGAAGAGGATCTGGAAGAGGCTGGTGCCCACCACCACGTGCATGGGCATGCGGAGCAGGTAGACCATGACCGGGACCATGATGAAGCCGCCGCCCACCCCCATGATGGCGGCCAGCGCGCCCACCAGGACGCCGAGGCACCAGGGGCATGAGCACCGACAGTCCGCACGTTGGAGCGCGCGAACGTCCATCCTCCAGGGCAGGCTGCGACGATCCGGGCGTAGAAGGAGGGCCGGAGGCGCCCTCGTCGAGGTCGCGCCGCGTGCCGCGCAGCCCACCCAGGCTCTCGAAGAACATGTAGCTGCCGATCCCCGCCAGCATGACCACGTAGGTGACGGCGATGAAGAAGTCGGCCTGGCCCATGGCGCGCAGCAGCTTGATCAGCATCACGCCCACCGAGCCGCCGGCCACGCCGCCGATCAGCAGCAGGACCGCCCATCTTGAAGTCCACGGAGCCGGCCTTGGCGTGGGCGTAGGTGCCGGACGCCGAAGCGGCCACGATCTGGTTGGAGTCGGACGCCGCGGCCACCGTGGGCGGAATGCCGATCATCATCAGCAGTGGGGTCATGAGAAAGCCACCGCCGACCCCGAAGAGGCCCGACAGGATGCCCACCACGCACCCCGGGACAGCAGCAGGAAGATGTTGACCGCGTTGCCGGCGATGGGAAGGAAGAGGGAAAAGCTCATGGTCGCCGTGTCTCCTCCGATCGGTTCGAGGGCTGGTCGGTGGCGCGCGGCAGCGACACGGAGAAGGTCGTGCCCACCCCGGGCTTGCTCTGCACCGCGATGCGGCCGCCGTGCTGCTCCACGATCCCGAAGCTCACCGACAGGCCGAGGCCGGTGCCCCGCCCCGGCTCCTTGGTGGTGAAGAAGGGATCGAAGATCTTGTCCAGGTTTTCCTGAGGGATGCCGACGCCGCTGTCGGCGACGTCGATCCGCACCGAGCCGTCCTCGTCGAGGAAGGTGCGGATGCTGAGCGGGCCCCCCTCGGGCATGGCGTCGATGGCGTTGAGCAGCAGGTTGAGGAAGAGCTGCTGGAGGTGGCGCGGGTTGGCCGCCACCAGGGGCAGGTCCTCACCGAGATCCTGCTCGAGCTCGATTTGCCCCAGGGAGAGCTCGTTGCCGAGAAGGTTGAGGGTGGACCGCAGCGCGTCGTTCACCGCCACCGTGGTG
The DNA here is from genome assembly GCA_963844865.1 of uncultured Holophagae bacterium. GTDB lineage: Bacteria > Acidobacteriota > Thermoanaerobaculia > Thermoanaerobaculales > Sulfomarinibacteraceae > CAWJPY01. Next base: position 166,079 of record CAWJPY010000012.1, on the reverse strand, counting down.
AACACCGGCTGGTCCTTGCGGGTGAAGTCGAGGAGGTTGCGCACCGTCGCGCAGGCCCGCTCCACCTGGGTGTCGATCTGGTTGAGCATCTTGAGCTTGGTTTCCGGAGAGTAGTCTTCCAGGTTCTCGATGAGCGCCTCGGTGGTGAGCCCGATGTTGTTGAGGGGGTTGTTGAGCTCGTGGGCGATGCCCGAGGTCAGGGTCCCCACTGCCGCCATCTTGCCCGCCTGCAGGAGCTGCTCCTGGTGCTCTTGGAGCTGGCGCAGCATGGTATTGAAGGCCACCGCCAGGTCGGAGAACTCGTCCCGGAACCGGCGGATCGGGGTCACCGGGGAGTAGTCGCCGTCGCCGATGCGCCGGGCGTAGGCGACGAAGCGGCCCAGGGGCGCCACGACCGCCCGCGACAGCAGCACGCCGACGAGGGCCATGACCACCACCATCAGCGCCAAGAAGCCCACCGCGCCCAACATCGACGTATGGAGCATCGCGTGCATCGCGATCCGCTCCTGGTCGTTCATCTCCTCGGCGTCGGACAGGATCCGCGCCCCCGCCTTGCGCAACCTGGCCTCGATAGTGCGCCGCTCGCCGGCCGCCCTGGCGCCCCCTTCCATCGCGCAGCGCGCGCAGCTCGTACAGGAGGTCCTCGTACGCAGTGAGCCCGTCCATGATGCTGGTGTACCTAGCGTCCGAGATCCCCGGCCAGGCCTGGTCCGCGATCCGCTCGAGCTCCGACTCGGCGGTGTGGATATTGGCCAGGGCGTCCTCGAGATTGGTGCCGTAGAGGAAGAAGTTCTTCTCGAAGCGACGGGCCTGCTGGATCTCGAACAGGTAGCTCCCGGCCCGCTCCAGGAAGTGCATCTTCTGGGTGACGTTGGAGACGAACACGACCGCGGCGCCGGTGATGGCGGCCATGAACAGGAACAGGAGGACGAAGCCGCCCGCGATGCGGGTCCGGATGCTGATCGCCGGACGTTCCAGGATGGCCCGTTGGGTGGCCAGGCCGGGATCCTCGACGGCGGCGTCGGAGTGGGCTCCGACCGCGGCGCCGGTCACCGGCCCGGGGTTCATGGCACCGCCTCTCCTAGTGGACCGCACCTCACCACCGACGGGGCTCTCCGCCCGGCCGGCGCCGTCGGGGTCCCCGGCGCCGCGGCTCGGCACGCACCACGCGGCCCGAGGCTCGAGGGTCGGTGGGCGCAGGCGGTCGCCGCTCGAGGACGGGTCCCGGCCGGCCGGGGGGGGCAAGTGCACTGCTTCACAAGCACTGATTCTACTCCCGCGCCGCTCCCGCTGCAGAGACGGAATCGCACCTAATTCCCAATGCCTACCGCGACGCTATCAGAAGGGCGTGCCGTCGCCGCGACGGGTATGATCCGCTCATGCCGCCCCTCGCGGAACGCGCCCGCTCCCTGGCCACGGCCATGGGCCGGGCCCTGCGCCACCGCAACTACCGGCTGTACTTCTTCGGCCAGGGCACCTCCCTGGTCGGCACCTGGCTGACCCGGGTCGCCATGAGCTGGCTGGTGTACCGGCTCACCGGGTCGGCGCTGCTGCTCGGCGTGGTCGGCTTCGCCGGCCAGATCCCGACCTTCCTGCTCGCGCCGGTGGCCGGCGTGCTCGTGGACCGCACTGACCGCCGCCGGCTGCTGCTGGTCACCCAGACGCTGGCCATGCTGCAGTCGGCGGCGCTGGCCGCGCTCACCATCAGCGGCATCATCACCGTCTGGGAGATGGTCGTCCTCGCCCTCGTTCCAGGGCATGATCAACGCCTTCGACACGCCGGGGCGGCAGGCCTTCGTGGTGGAGATGGTCGAGATCGCGTGCCGACCTGCCCAACGCCATCGCCCTCAACTCGTCCATGGTCAACACCGCCCGCCTCCTCGGTCCGGCCGTGGCCGGGGTCCTCATCGCCGTCGTCGGCGAGGGCTGGTGCTTCGCCATCGACGCGATGAGCTACATCGCGGTGATCGCCTCCCTGCTGGCCATGCGCCTGGCACGGCGGCCGCGCCCCGCCGAGGGAAGGCCCACTTCTCGCCGACCTCTTGGAGGGGGTGCGCTACGTGGCCGGCTTCGCCCCCATCCGGGCGATCCTGGCGCTGCTGGCCTTCGTCAGCCTCACCGCGATGCCGTACGCGGTGCTCATGCCGGTCTTCGCCAAGCAGGTGCTGCACGGCGGCCCGCACACCTTCGGCCTCCTCATGGCGTCGACCGGGGTCGGCGCTCTGGCCGGGGCCCTGTGGCTGGCGTCCGGCGCAGCGTCCTCGGGCTCGGGCGTCTGATCGCCATCGCGGGGGCGTGCTTCGGGCTGTCGCTGGTGGCGTTCTCCTTCTCCCGGTGGGTGTGGCTGTCGGCGCCGCTGCTGGTCGTCGCCGGGGCCGGCATGATGTTGCAGATGGCCTCCTCGAACACCCTCGTGCAGACCATGGTGGAGGAGCGCGTGCGGGGCCGGGTGATGAGCTTCTACACGATGGCGTTCCTCGGCATGATGCCCTTCGGCAGCCTGGCGGCGGGCTGGCTCGGGCAGCACATCGGCGCCCCGCTGACCGTGCGCCTCGGCGGTGCGCTCACCGTGGTCGCCGTGCTGCTCTACCTGCGGGCGCTGCCGCGCCTGCGGCGCGCCGCGCGGCCGGTGTACGAGCGCCTGGGCATCCTGCCCGAGATCGCCGCCGGCATCGGGCAGACCAGCAACCTGACCGTGCCCCCGGAACGCTGAGGTCATCAGAAGGCGGCGACCTGGTAGCTCCGGAGCCCTAGTCGCCGGGCAGCCCGAAGGCGATGCCAGGCACCGCAGCAGCTGAGTCGAGAGGATTTCTCGCACCGTCGTCGATGGCACCTGGCACTCCCTCTGGTGTTCCGAAGCCTCCCGCCGTTGCACGGGGCTCGCCCCCGCCCGAGGCCCTTAGTCGGAGTAGACGCCCAGGATGATCATCTCGTAGGGGAGGTTGTCGGTCAGTGCCTCGGGGTGCTGACGGTACCCCCTCACCCGCTGCGCCAGGATGGCGAAGCTCACCCGGGGTATCCCGTAGACGTGCAGCCGGTCCCCGGGTTTCAGCCCCCTCACCGCGGCCTCCGGCGGCGTCCCTCGGGCGAACACCATCCGGCACCGCGGAACGAGGACCTTGCCGGCATCGTCGAGGATCCTGGCCCACACGAAACGACCGTCCCGCACCACCCGTTGGCGGTCCCGGCCGACCTCCATGATGAACTCGGCGTCGTTGTAGAGACCCTTCTCCGTGACGATGGACACCGTGTGTGGATGGACGCGCAACCGACAGCGAACGTGCTGGTAGATGTCGAACACCCGATCGGGCTTGCCCGGGCTGAACCCGGGCACGGGATGGAAGGTGCCGCGGAGATCGAGGTCCCCTATCCAGGTCACGGGATGGATCTCGAACACATGGTCCGGGTTCGTGGACCGGACGGGGCCCGTCCCCTCGCCCTGCTCCTCGTCCTCGGTGCCCGCATGCTCCGGCCACACTCTCCACACACCGCGCACGCGCAGAGGCTCACCGGTCCTCGCTGCCTGGTCGACCACGATCACCGCCTTGGGGTGGGAGGCCGCGTTGGCGATCTCCCCCACCGTGGGCAGACCGATGTTCGGGGTGCGGCCGGCGAAGTGCAGGTCGCCGTCGGCGAAGTTCGGGTTCGGGGTCGACCGCGCCTCATCCACGGTGAAGCTGGTGTCGATGATGATCCGGTCGGCGAATCGCTCCAGGAAGGAACGACGGATCTCGATCTCGATGTCGCCACCTCCCAGGTGGACTCGGCCGCCAGGTAGACGATGGTGCCCTGTCGGAAGAGATAGGCACATCCCACCAGCGACATCGCCAGCACGGACACCGCCGCGGCGGCTGCGAACCACGGGGGCGACACGCGGCACGTTCGCGGACGTGCAGCGGGCTGTCTCATCCCCCTCTCCAACGCCTGCCTTGACATCGCCATTTCGTCTCCATCCCAGGGGCGGCTCCTGTCCCCCGGAGCCGTCGGCGGCGTTGGTCGCGAGGGGCGCCGACACGCCGCGTTAGGATGGGGGGACGAGCCGATCAGGAGGTCGAACATGGCGGCGGACGGCACGCATCCCCTTCGTGGAGCACGGTCTCTCTCTCTGGCGGTCCTGTGCATCCTGAGCGTGGCCACCCTCCACGCCCAGGTCGAGGAGCGCGATCAGGAGCTGGCGGACTTCATCCGCTCTCACTATGAGAAGCACGAGTACCGAGTGCCGATGCGCGACGGGATCGCCCTGTACACGGCCGTGTACGTCCCCAACGACCACGCCACCGCCTACCCCTTCCTGATGCTGCGCACGCCCTACAGCTGTGGACCCTACGGCGCCGACCGGTACCCCGACCACCTCGGCCCCACCAAGCAGTTCCCGGCCGAGGGCTACATCTTCGTGTGCCAGGACGTGCGGGGCCGCTTCCTCTCCGAGGGCGAGTTCGTCAACATGCGCCCGCACCTGGAGGGTCGGCGCTCGCCCAAAGACACCGACGAGAGCACCGACACCTACGACACGATCGAGTGGCTGCTCGAGCACGTGGAGGGCAACAACGGCCGTGTCGGCCAGTGGGGCAACTCCTACCCGGGTTTCTACACCTCGGCCGGCGCCATCGACAGCCACCCGGCCCTGGTGGCGGTGTCCCCGAACGCGCCCATCGCCGACTGGTTCTTCGACGACATGCACCACCACGGAGCCTTCACCCTCTCCCTGTCGTTCCCCTTCTTCGCCTGGTTCGGCCACCCCCATCCGGCGCCCACCACCGAGTGGCCGACGCGCTTCGACTTTCCCACGCCCGACGGCTACCAGTTCTTCCTGGACCTGGGCTCCGTGGCCAACGTGGACCGCGACCTGCTCAAGGGCGACGTGGCGTTCTGGACCGAGATGGCGCGCCACCCCGACTACGACTCCTTCTGGCGGAGCCGCGCCATCCTGCCCCATCTGAGGCGCATCAGCGCCGCGGTGATGACGGTGGGTGGGTGGTTCGACGCCGAGGATCTGTACGGCTCGCTCCACACCTACCAGGCGGTGGAGGCGCAGAACCCGGGGATCTTCAACGTCCTGGTGATGGGTCCATGGCGCCACGGCGGCTGGCTGCGGCAGGACGGACGGACCCTGGGGGACGCCGACTTCGGCTTCCCCACTGCCGAGGTCTTCCGGGCACGGGCCATGGTGCCCTTCTTCCGCCACTACCTGAAGGGTGAGGGAGACCTCGACCTGCCCGAGGCATGGATGTTCGAGACCGGGGCGGACCGCTGGCGGGAGTTCGCCCACTGGCCTCCGACGGGGCTCGAGGAACGCACCCTCTACCTGCGGGAGCACGGCGCCCTCGCCTTCGAGGCGCCCACCGTCGGCGACGCCGAGGACTTCGAGGAGTTCGTGAGCGACCCGGCCAACCCGGTGCCCTACACGCCGGCGGTCACCACCGCCTGGCACGCGGAGTACATGGTGGAGGACCAGCGCTTCGCCGCCCACCGCCCGGACGTCCTGGTGTTCCGCTCGCCGCCCCTGGAGGAGGATCTCACCGTGGCCGGGCCCCTCACCGCCCACCTCTGGGTCGCCACCACCGGCCGCGACGCGGACTGGGTCGTGAAGCTGGTGGACGAGTATCCGGGTCGCCTCCCGGGCCATGACCCCGACGCGGGCGGCACCGACCGGGGGGCACCCAGCGCATGGTGCGCTCCGAGATCTTCAGGGGCCGCTATCGCGCCTCCTACGAGCACCCCGAGCCCTTCGAGCCCGGGAAGATCACGGAGGTGGTGATTCCCCTGCAGGACGTGCTCCACACCTTCCTGCGCGGCCACCGCGTGATGGTGCAGGTCCAGTCCAGCCTGTTCCCCCTGTTCGACCGCAATCCCCAGAGCTGGGTGCCCAACATCTTCCAGGCGAGGCCCGAGGACTTCGTGAAGGCCACGCACCGGGTGTGGCGGACAGCCGCCCATCCGTCGCGCCTCGAGATCGGCGTCCTGCCCGCCGCCGCACCGGTGGTGGTGCCGGTTGGCGAGAAGGCGAACTGAGGAGTGGGAGCCAGGCACCGTTGAAGATGCGGCCCCTACCCTTCTCGGCTCGATCGTGACGGTGCCTGGCACCCTCTCTGGTGCCGCCGAAGCGAGTGCCTCTCGCGTGTCCAACTCGCGGGCCGGTGCCTGGCACCGGGTCGTGCGCTCAAAGACGGTGGTGCGCCGCTTCCCGAACGGTGCCTGGCACCGCCTCTCGAGACACGCGCCGGGAGCGCGGATCGCTGTCACTGATCGCTGACCCTGCCGCGGTCGCTGATCACCGACGCCGTCGCTGCCGCCGATCGCTGCTGCGGACGTTGCATCGGAGATGGACGCGGGCACGGACGCGGGGCCGGGGGTCAGCTGACCGCCGCCCCGGTGCGCGTCAGGCCTGGTGCTTCTCGCCGCGAATGGCGGCGACGAGGGCTTCGCTGGGACCCGCCTTGTTGAGGAACGCATCGGCGCCGGCGTCGAACATTCGCTGCGCCATCTCCCCCTCCTCGAACATGGACAGCCCGATGATCCGCACATCCGGATGACGAGCCTTGATGCTCAGGGTCGCTTCCAGGCCGTCCATCACCGGCATGGCGGCGTCCATCACGATCACATCAGGCTCCAGGGCGTCCGCCAGCTCCACGGCCTGCTGGCCATCGTCGGCCTCCCCCACCACTTCGATGCCACCATGATTCTCGAGCAGGGTGCGCAGGCCGTGTCGCATCAGTCGATGGTCGTCCACGAGAAGCACCCGGATCATGGATTCGTCCCTCACATCGTCCCCCTCCCTGGGCGCGGTCTGGGGCGACAGCGCATCGTCTTCGCGCTCCGCATCGGCCGCCTTGTCCCGTGCCTCATCCGCATAGGGCAGCTCGAGGCGCACGCTGGTGCCCGCCCCCGGAGCGCTCGAGATCTCCATGCCGCCCCCCAACAGATCCAGGCGCTCGCGGATGCTGAACATCCCGAGACCGTCGGTGCCGGCGTCCGCCTCGTCGAGCTCAGCGGGGTCGAAACCCCGGCCGCGGTCCCGGACTTCCACCCGGATGCGCCCGCCCAGGCACCGCACCTCCACCTGGGCGAGATCGCAGCTGGAGTGCTTCACCACGTTGAAGAGGAGCTCCTGCACGGCGCGCACCAGGAACCGGTTGACGCGATCGTCGTCCAGCTCCTCGTCGTCGGGACCCGTGACCTCGACCCGCAGCCCGTGCAGCTCGCCGACCTGGCGGGCCTGCCACTCCAGGAGAGCCATGAGGCCGGCGCCGCGCAAGGCCGATGGTCCGAGTCGGCGGGAGAGCCCGCGGCTCATCACCACCGCCTCATCAAGCAACCCCTCCACCGCCTCGACGGCGTCGCCCACGTCCTCACCGCGGACGGCGCGGGCGGCGATGGCCCCGAGCTGGAACTTCGCACCCGCGAGGACCTGTTGCAGATCGTCGTGCAGCACCTCGGCGAGCCGCCGCCGTTCTCGCTCCTCGGCCTCCGCAACCTCCAGGGTGAGACGTTGCAGCTGCCTCGCCCGCCGCTGCAGGCGATCGTTGGAGGACCTCAGCTCGAGGAGCAGGTCCCGCACCTCGTACTGGCGGCGGCGGGACTCCACCGCCGCGCGGACCACTGTCAGAAAGGTGGCCATCTGGACCGGGCGCCTCAGGACGGTGGTGTTGCGGCGTCGGGTCAGAGAGCGCAGGCCGGGCCGGCGGCGGCCGTTGTCCGCGAAGAGCACCAGGGGTGGATCGGACCAGCTCGGCTGGGCCTCCAGGGCCGAGCGCAGACGCTCGCAGCCTGCCTCGTCCAGCGCCTCCTGGGCGATCACCGCCGGGCCGGCGCCGGCCTCGATCCGCGCTATGAGCTCGGCCACGTTGGCGCAGCGCGCCGCCTGCACGTGCGCCTCCTCCAGGAGCTCGCAGGCCACCGCCGCGTCCCTTCCGGTGGGTGTGAGCACCAGCACCGAACCCTCCGCGGCAGCCGTCAGGGGCTCAGGCGTCGTCACGGGTGTGCACCCCTTCCACATCCTCCGCGGGGAACAGCTCACGCTGTGAGCCGTGGTAGGTGGGCAGCCCCGTGAGCAGCCCCGAGAAGCGCTCCAGGGGTGGCCCGAGATCGACGCCGCCGGGGACCATGCGCAGCTCGCGGATGGTCGACTCGTGGAATCCATAGCGCTTCTTGAGGACCGAGATGCAGCGCCGGGTCTGACCCATGGCCTCGAAGTGGCGCAGCAGCACCACCGTGTCGGAGAGGTAGGAGGCGTCGATCACCTGGTCGCCGGTGCCGAAGAGGCCGTGGGTGGCGACCACCATGAGGGTCAGCGCCCCGGCCGCCGCCAGGTAGCTGAGCAGCTCGTGGAGCTGGATCACCAGCTCGCCGCCACCGGGCATGGACTGGACGTATCCGCTGAGGCTGTCGATGACGACGATTCTTGCCTCCTCGGCGTCCACGGCCTGCCGCAGCTGATGGGCGAACTGGCCCGGGGAGAGCTCGCCGACGTTGACCTGGCGCAGGTCGATCACCCCCCGCTCCACGTGGTCGGCCATGGCCGTCATGCCGAGACCGGCGGCCCGGCGCAGGAACGTCTCCCGGCGCTCGTCGAAGCAGAAGACCACCGAACGGTGGCCACGGGCGGCGGCGGACATGGCGTAGAGGCTGGCCAGGGTGCTCTTGCCGGCGCCGGTGGTGCCGGTGAACAGACAGGAGGTGCCTCCCTCCAGCCCACCTCCCAGGAGTGCGTCCAGCTCCCGGTTGCCGCTGGCCACGGTCTCCAGGCGCCGCTGGGAGCGGCCCTTCCCGACCTCGGTTCGCGGGAAGACGTCGATGCCGCCGGTGCGGATGCAGAAGTCGTGATAGCCGCCGGAAAAGTCGAGCCCCCGCATCTTGCTGATCGCGAGGCGGCGGCGCGGGCTGCCGTAGGCCGGAGCCTCCTGGGAGAGGGCGATCACCCCGTGCACCAGGGTCTCCACGGAGTACGACTCGGCCCCCGCCACGTCGCCCATCACCAGCAGCGATGTGCAGCCCGCCTCGTGCAGCTTCAGCTTGAGCTTGAGCAGGTAGTGGCGCAACCGGTGCGTGCTCTCCACGAGCAGGGAAAGCTCCCCCACCGAGTCCACCACCAGACGCTGCGGACGCAGCCTCTCAACGGCCTCGAGGATGGCGTCCACGGCCTCACCGAGCTCGATCTCCTCGGCGGTGAACAGGGTCTGCTCCTCCACCGCCGCCTTCCTCACCCGGGTCGGGAACTCGAAGAGCTCGATCCCCTCCAGCGTCCAGCCGTGGGAGGCGACCGCCGAGCGCAGCTCCTCGGGCGTCTGCAGGAGGGTCACGTACAGCGCTCGTTCCCCCAGCCGCACCCCCTCGCGCAGGAAGTGCAGGCCCAGGGTGGTCTTGCCGGTCCCGGGTCCGCCGTGCACCAGGTACGCGTTGCCCGCAGGCAGGCCGCCGTGCAGGATGTGATCCAAGCCGGGCACCCCGGTGCCCATGCGCTCCTCGGCCGGAGCTGTCGGTGTCACGCTCACGCCTCGGCCCCCTCCCGCCTGAACCCCACACACAGCGCACTCTGCTGAGACCTGGTCGCCGCTTCCCGTGGAGCAGAGCTCGCACGACTCCTGATTATTTTGGCGTGCCCGAGGCATGTCAACGGCATCGGAACATCCCCCATTCCACACCCGGTGGAACCACCATGACCCCATCGACTCGCCCTCCATGCCTTGCCCGGTTCAGCCCTGCAGGGAGGTCGCGTCCGGTGCATGGACGAGACGGCAAGGTGGTTCTTCCCCGGAGGCCGGCACGCCTCGCGGAGGGATGCACTTCTTGACAAGCGGGCTCTCAGAGGGCAGCCTTCTCCACGACTGGAGGCCACCCATGAGCCCTGAGATCGACTTCGCCGACATCTCCCTGCGAGACATGCTCGACCTGGCCGTCTTCGTGGAGGAGGAGGCCGAGCAGCGCTACCGCGAGTTCGCCGACCAGATGAGGAAGCACCACACCGATGAGGCCGCCGAGTTTTTCCACAAGCTGGCCGCCATCGAGCACAACCACGCCGTGCGGTTGGGCCGGCGTCGCAAGGCCCTGTTCAACGACGAGGAGGTCACGGCGGACTCCAGCCTCGTCATCGAGGTGGAAGCTCCCGAGTACGAGGAGGTGCGGGCCTTCATGTCACCGCGACATGCCCTCGAGGTAGCCCTGGAGGCGGAGCGCAAGGCCTACCGGTTCTACGACAGCGCGCTCGGCAAGGTGGAGGAGGGCGATGTCCGGGAGCTCTTCGAGGATCTCCGTGCTCAGGAGGTCCAGCACCAGGAGATGATCCTCGGCTTCATGGCCCGCGTGCCCGCCGAGAGGAAGGTCGACCCCGAAGGGTTCGTGGACGACCCCACCGCCCAGTAGGGGCTCTGCGCGGAGACGCCGGATCATCCGTGGGCGGCGGCATGGTCAGCATAATATCCAGAGACGTGAGGGGATGCTGATCACTGGACGCTGGCCGCGGTTTCCCGTCCGCCGAGGCCGTCGCTGATCACCGCCGCTGATCGTGGTCGCTGCCGCTGCCGCTGCGGTCGGACGACGTGGATCGGAACTTGGACGGGGGCGCGGACCTGGGTCAGTGAGAGTGAACCTTGCGTACGACCAGGCAGGAGTTGTGGCCGCCGAAGCCGAAAGAGGTGCTGATGGCGACGTCGACCGGCGCCTCGCGGCTCCTGCCGGACACCAGGTTGAGGTCGCAGCTCGGGTCGGGGTGGTCCAGGTTGATCGTGGGAGGGATGACGCCCGCGCGCACGGCCTGCGCCGCGATCAGCGCCTCGATGGCCCCAGAAGCGCCCAGGAGGTGGCCGGTCATGGACTTGCTGGCGCTGACCGGGACCCGGTCCGCATGCCCTCCGAGGGCGAGCCGGATCGCCCGCGCCTCGATGGGATCGCCGGTGGGCGTGCCGGTCCCGTGGGCGTTGACGTAGGACACCTCTTCGGGGGCCACACCCGCACGCTCAAGAGCACGTCGGATGCACCGGGCGGCGCTCTCACCGCTCTCGTCGGGGCTGGTGAGGTGGGCGGCGTCCGCGGTCGCCCCGTAGCCGGCCAGCTCCACCAGCGGCTGCGCCCCCCGCGCCTGGGCCCAGGAAAGATCCTCGAGCACCATGATGGCCGCGCCCTCGGCCATGACGAACCCGTCGCGGTCGGCGTCGAAGGGCCGGCACGCACGCTCCGGCTCGTCGTTGCGCCTGGACAGGGCCCGCATCCTGGAGAACGCCGCCAGGGCAATGGGCGTGATGGCCGCTTCAGAGCCGCCGGCCAGCATGGCCCGGGCGTCGCCACGGCGAATGGTATCCGCGGCCGTGCCGATGGCGTCCGCCCCGCTCGAGCAGGCGGACGAGACCGAGTGGTTGGGACCGCGGCAGCCGTAACGGAGCGCGATCTGCACCCCCGGTGCGTCCACCGAGATGGATGGGATCAGGAAGGGGCTGACCGCCCGCGCTCCGCGTCGGGCGAGGACCTCCACCTCCCGGTTGTACGTCCACACTCCGCCCACCGCGGCGCCGACGATCACGCCGACCTCGTGGGAGGAGGCCTCGTCGACGACGAGGTCGGCCATCGTCAGGGCCTCGGCGGTCGCGGCCAGGGCGAACTGGGTGAAGCGATCGGTGCGGCGGGCTTCCTTGGGCTCCATGAAGCGCGTGGGGTCGAACCCCCGAACCTCGCCGGCGATCCGCACGTCGAGCTCGGAGGCGTCGAACTGGGTGATGGGACCGACCCCGGCGCGACCCGCGACAAGGCCCGACCAGGTGCTCTCCACGTCGAGCCCGACGGGGGAGACGACTCCGAGTCCGGTCACTACGACGCGTGCCCGCTCCACTGCACCTCCCGGCGATCCTGATCGAGAGAGCACCGGCCTCGTGGCGCCCATTCCCGAGACGACCGCCCTCGGAGACTCCCCCAACGCCCGTCCTGCCGGGAGGTCACCCCCCCATTCGGCATCGGGAGCTGGAGCACGACCGTGTGGGACGACGGATCAGCCTGGCGGCGACCGCATCCGATGGACTCATCCGGATGACAACGAGACCACCCGGTGCCGGGGGAGCCCCGGAATCGGTCGAGGGGGAACCACCCAGGGATCCTCCACGGCCCCGGTCTCTGCCAAGATACGGGCCGTGACGGCCGCGTTGCCGCAGGGAATGCACCGCGGTGCTCGACCGTCGTACATGCTGGAGCAAAGAGAGGCTGCGCTCGGTGCGTGCCGTCACCGCGCCACCGGCAGGAGCGCTCGCCTCCACCGGCGGAACGGCGTCCTCACGGCCGACGAACAGAGCTGCCCCACACAGTCCGAGGTGACACAGGGAAGGGAGAACACGACATGGCGGAGCGGAGAGCGGACATCGGGATGATCGGGCTTGGCGTGATGGGCCGCAACCTGATGCTCAACATCGCCGACCACGGATTCACCGTGACCGGATTCGACAAGGACCTGGACAAGGTCGACGCGCTCGACAGGGAGGGGGACAGCGACAGAGTGCTCAGCGCCCGCGACCTGGGCTCGTTCATGGACCACCTCGCCACGCCTCGGGCCGTGATGCTGCTGGTGCCGGCCGGCAAGCCGGTGGACTCGGTTCTGGACGAGCTCGAGCCCCACCTGGAGCGGGGTGACGTGATCATCGACGGTGGCAACTCCCACTTCCCGGACACCGACCGCCGCAGCGAACGCTTCGCGGGCAAGGGCATCCACTACCTGGGCATGGGCGTCTCCGGCGGCGAGGCGGGCGCCCGACGCGGCCCGAGCATGATGCCCGGCGGTCCCAGGGAGGGGTACGAGCAGGTCCGCGAGATCCTCCAGGCCGCAGCCGCCAAGGTGGACGGGGAGCCCTGCGTGACCTGGCTCGGACCGGGTCCGCCGGCCACTACGTGAAGATGGTCCACAACGGCATCGAGTACGGCCTCATGGAGCTCATCGCCGAGAGCTATGACCTCATGCGGCGCGGCCTCGGCCTGGACAACCGCCGCCTCCACCTCATCTACAAGAAGTGGTCGGAGGGTGACCTCAACGGCTTCCTCATGGAGATCACCGCCGACATCTTCGCCCAGAAGGACGACAAGACGGATGGGGACCTGATCGACGTCATCCTGGACGCGGCCCGCCAGAAGGGCACCGGGATGTGGACGTCGGCGAGCGCCCTGGACCTCCAGGTCCCCGCGCCCAACATCGACATCGCGGTCATCATGCGCGATCTCTCGGCCCGGGACGAGCTGCGCCGCCAGGTCGCGGCCCACCTCGGTGCGCCGAAGCCCAGCTACGACGGGGACAGCGAGGAGCTGGTGCAACGACTCGAGGGTGCGCTCCTTGCCGCCTTCGTCGTCACCTTCGCCCAGGGCATGGCCCTGCTGTCCGTCGCGTCCAAAAAGCGCGAGTACAGCCTCGATCTCGAGGCCGTGGCCCGCATCTGGCGCGGCGGCTGCATCATCCGGGCGGCGCTGCTGCGCCCCATCCGCTCCGCCTATGCGCGGCGACCGGACCTGCCCAACCTGCTCCTCGACGACGACCTGGCCGCAACGGTGATGGACCGGCAGGACGACCTCCGCGCGGTGGCGGCCGCGGCCGCCTCCATGGGCATCCCGGCTCCCGGCCTCATGAACGCCCTCGGCTATCTCGACGCGCTGCGCAGCGCGCGCCTGCCGGCCAACCTCATCCAGGCCCAGCGCGACTACTTCGGCTCCCACACCTATGAGCGGGTGGACGCCGAGGGCACCTTCCACACCCAGTGGCGGCGGGACTGAGGAGGCGAGGCTCCCATGAAGCTCACCAAGGCCACCGAGCCCACCGCGTTCATCATCTTCGGCGGCGCCGGGGACCTGAGCTGGCGGAAGCTGGTGCCCGCCCTCTACAACCTGCACCTGGACGGCCAGCTCCCGGAGAACATGGCGGTGATCGTCGTCGACGCCAAGGAGATGGACGACGAGGAGCTGCGCCGCCACCTGCACGGGGGCGTCGACCAGTTCTCGCGGCGCGGCAAGACCGACGCGAAGATCTGGAGCCGCTTCGCCGACAGGATCACCTACCTGAAGGGGGACTTCGCCGACTCCAAGACCGGGACCGCTCTCGGCAAGCGGCTGAGCAAGCTCGAGAAGGAGTGGAGCGAGCCCGCCGACCGGGTGTTCTACCTGGCCACGCCGCCCACCCTGGTCGAGACCATCGTCCAGACGCTGAGCGGAGCGGGGCTCTGCCAGGATGCCGACCGCGACCGGCTGGTGGTGGAGAAGCCCTTCGGCCGCGACCTGGACACCGCCCGGTCCCTGAACCGGATACTGACCGACGCCTTCGCCGAGGAGCAGGTCTATCGGATCGACCACTACCTGGGCAAGGAGACGGTCCAGAACATACTCGCCTTCCGCTTCGCCAACGCCCTCTTCGAGCCGATCTGGGACCGTCGCTACATCGACCACGTGCAGATCACGGTGGCCGAGTCGGTGGGAGTCGGCCACCGGGCCGACTACTACGATCACGCCGGCGCCCTGCGGGACATGGTCCAGAACCACCTCCTGCAGCTCCTGTGCCTGATCGCCATGGAGTCTCCGGTGTCCTTCGACGCCGACGAGATCCGGAGCAAGAAGGTGGAGGTGCTGCAGGCGGTGCGAGCCATCACGCCGGAGGAGGTGCCCCACATCGCCGTCCGCGGTCAGTACGGTGCAGGGTCGATCGACGGCCGCAAGGTCAAGGGGTACCGTCACGAGGATGGCGTCAACCCCGCCTCCAACACCGAGACCTTCGCCGCCCTGCGGCTCCTCATCGACAACTGGCGCTGGCAGGGCGTCCCGTTCTACCTGCGCACCGGCAAGCGGCTGCCCACCAAGGTGTCAGAGGTCTCCATCCTGTTCCAGCCGGTGCCTCACCAGCCCTTCCCCTCCACCGCGGTGGAGAACTGGCAGCCCAACCGCCTGGCCATCCACATCCAGCCCGAGGAAGGCATCGTCCTGCGCATCCAGGCCAAGCAGCCCGGGACACGCATGATCCTCGGCCCTGTGGACATGCGCTTCCGCTACCAGGACACCTTCCAGTCCACCTCGCCGGAGGCCTACGAGACCCTGCTGTTGGACGTGATGCTGGGCGATCCCACCCTGTTCATGCGCGCCGACCAGGTGGAGGCGGCGTGGGCGGTCATCACCCCCATCCTGGAGGTATGGGACGACGTCCCGGCCGCCGACTTCCCCGATCACCCCGCAGGGAGCTGGGGCCCCGAGACCGCCGAGGCCCTCCTCGTCCGCGATGGTCGGAGCTGGCTCTCTCCGGTCTTCTCCGGCGCGCCCGACGACAGCGACTGACGGGGGAGAGCTCGGGAGGCGGTGCATCGCCTCCCGATTCCGTTCGCCCTCCCCTACATCACGATGGAGGTGTAGACCAGGTCGTGGACGCCGCCCACGCGCACGTCCATCTGGTGGTACTCCATGAGCTGGGTGATCTGCCGCTTGCAGTTGGCGCAGGCCGTGGCCACGAAGACGGCGCCCGTGTCCCGGATCTGCTCCATCTTCTTCTTGCCGCTGACGGTCATCCTGAACTCGCGGATGTGGTCCATGGCCGCCAGCCCGCCGCCACCACCACAGCACCAGTTCTGGGTCCCCGACGGCGTCATGTCGCGGAAATCCGAGCACGCCGCCCGCAGGATCCTCCGTGGCTCGTCGACGATGTTGCAGCTGCGACCGAAGTTGCAGGGGTCGTGGTAGGTCACCGGCTCGGGGTTCCTGCTCCTGTCGAGCGTGATCCTGCCGTCGGCGATGAGCTTGGCGGTGAACGGCAGGACGTTGGTGACGTTGAAGGGGAGCTCGCCCCACCACTTGCCCTTCTCCATCATGAATTTGAAGACGCGGTAGGCGTGGCCGCACTCACCGCACAGGAGGTTCTTCACCCCCAGGCGCATGATCTCCTCGTAGTAGCGCCTGTTCTCGGCCTTCATGGCGACGTCGTCGCCGGTGAAGAGGCCGTAGTTGGCGCCGTCGAAGCAGCGCGAGCTCATGGTCCAGCTCACACCCAGCTTGTGGAAGACCTTGGCCACGCCCATGGTCGCCTCGGGGTTCACCAGGACGTCCCCCGAAGGCGGCACGTACAGGTAGTCGGCGCCCTCCACGTCCACCGGGATGCGCACCGCCACCCCGCACTCCTCCTCGATCTCCTCCTCCAGGAAGGCCACCGCGTCGAGGAAGCCCTCCCGACCGCAGCCGTCGGTGTTGCCGGTGGCCAGGGAGACGTTCACGACCTCGAGCAGACGCTTCGGGGTCAGGCCCAGGGAGTTGACGATGGCCCGTCCCTTGCGGGTGATGACCGAGTTGTCGATGCCGAAGGGGCAGAAGGTCGCACAGCGGCGGCACGCGGTGCACTCGTACAGACGCTGGACCCACTCCTGGATCTCGCCGTCGCTGTAGTCCCGGGCTCCGGCCAGACCGCCGAAGAGCTTGCCACCGAGCGTCTTGCGCCGCTTGTACAGGGACCTGATGAGGTCCGAGCGCCAGGCCGGGTTGTGGGTCTTGTCCGGTGCGCCGTAGTAGATGGGACACTGCTCGGCGCAGGTCCCGCACTTGGCGCAGATCTCCATGGAGGCCAGCAGCGCCGCCGGGCCGTTCTCGATCGCGTCCACCGCCTTGAGCACGGTGTCGCGCTCCGGGGGGCGCGGCGGCTGGGTGATCTCGGGCTCGATCCGCGGTTGACTCATTGCGTCCATGACGTCAGCTCCTCTTGATGGCGGCCTGGGTGAAGAACACGCCGCCGAAGTGCATGATCTTGCTGAAGGGCATGTACAGCAGCAGCATCTGACCCAAGAACAGGTGGGCGAGGAACCAGCTGTTCTCGGGCACGACGGGCCACTGCAACGTGGCGAAGGACGCGAAGTAGCGGTGCGTCTCGGCGAGGTCAACGGGCCCGAGGAAGCGCATCGCATTGCCGGTGAGGACGATGGCCATGAGGAGGAAGAGCGCGAAGTAATCCGCCGGCGCCGAGATCTCGCGCACCCGCTCCACGGCGAAGCGGCGCCCGATCAGAAGGACGATCATCACCAGGATGGTCACCCCTGCCGCCCCGCCCACCACTCCCGACATGACGTCGGGATCGATGTGGAGGGTCGCCCACAGCGCCGGGATGTCGGCGACCACCCGCAGGTGGCCGATGAAGATGAGGGTGAGCATGGCGTGGAACAGCCACGACATGGCCCACAGGAAACGGTCCCCCCGGAACAGGCTGGGGAAGAACAGTGTCTCCTTCACGACCCCCGCCACCGTTCCCCCGGGGGAGGTCGGGAAGAGGGTCATTCCCGGCTTGGGGGCCCGCCTCCACGTCAGGATGCGGTTCAACATCGCCGCCACGAAGAGCACGAATGTCACCGGTGGGAGGATCACTCCCACGATGATTGCCAATGCCGACACGGTGCACCTCCGGTCCGTTGGGGGCCGGCCCCCGGGCGGGTCGGCCATCTTGACGATCCTGGGGGTGGAAGCTAGCTTTGGCGACAAGGGGCGACGGCGTCCCGCGAGCCCGCCTCGCGGCTCGGCGTCCGGCCCTGCGACAGTCCGGCGGTCCATGGTTGTCCAGGCCACACCGCCGGGCTTTCTTTCCCCCGGGCGAACCCTACGCGGTCATCCTCGGCGTCACCTCCAGTCCAATGATGTGGCTCTCCAGCTCCGCCAGTGAGAACGTGCACGGCAGCGCTCGCTCGGCCGCGGCACGCTCTTGCCCAGAACCGTCCCCACCCCGCGTCGCCAGGATGATCTGCACCCCCGGGACCCTGGGATCGGCGGCGAGGTGGGAGCACAGGCTCGCGCGCGTCCGCTTCGGCAGGGCGGCGTCGACCACCACGTACTCGGGCCTGAACTGGGCGCACTGGGCCGAGCACTCGTACTCAGAGCTCGCGAACCGCACCCGGAGGGTGCTCGTGGCGTCACCCTCCATCAGGCCGTCCCTCAGGGCCCGGCGCTCGGTCACGATCAGCACCCGGCGGTCGCGACGCACCACCTCCCGGTAGTACGCGCACTCCTCGCAGCTCCCCTCGCAGAAGGCGCCGGCAAACCCGGACTCCCTGGCGAGGCCGCTCATCTCGTAGCAACGGCGGGCGCGGGCGCGGTAGACCAGACACTCTGCGCAGGCATCGCCGGTCCCCTGATCGCTCGCGAAGTACTCCCAGCAGTAGACGAAGCGACCGCTCGGGGCGGGCTGCGGCGACCCGGCCGCGCCCGTGAGCGCCGCGAGGTCACGTTCGGCGATGCGGTAGTGGCCGCCGGCGGTGCGGACCGCCGGCAGGACGCCACTCTTGATCCACTTGAGCACCGTGTCCGGCGTGACGCTGAGCGCCCTCGCCGCGCCGCCTGTGGAAAGCAGTCGCTCCCGCTTCTGGTTGTCGAGGCCTGAGGCCATGCATTACTATTTACGCCTATGGCTGGATCGTGTCAAGGACAAAATCCATAAAATCCATAAAGTAATGGTCATACGTTGTCGCAATATCGGCCACGGTCCTTCGCCACCGCTGCACCGCGGATCGCACCGCACGCCCGCGCCGCTCGGGTCCCCGCTCGATCAACCTCTCTTGACGGCGGCCTGGGCGAAGAACACACCTCCGAAGTGCACGATCCTGCTGAACGGCAGGTACAGGAGCAGCACCTGACCCAGGAAGAGGTGGACCAAAAACCAGCTGTTCTCGGGCACGGTCGGCCACTCGAGCATGGCGAAGGACGCGAAGTAACGATGGGTCTCGCTCGGGTCCACGTGGTCGAACAGGCGCATCGCGTTCCCGGTGAACACGATGCCCAGGATGAGCAAGAGCGCGAAGTAGTCCGCCGGCGCCGAGACCTCCTGCACCCGCTCGGCGGCGACGCGGCGCGCGATCAGCAGGATGATCATCACCACGATGGTCGCACCGGCCGCGCCCCCCACCACTCCGGACATGGTGTAGGGATCCAGGCGCAAGCCCTCCCAGAGCTGGGGGACATCCGCCACCACGCGCACGTGGCCGAGGAAGATCAGCACCAGCATCAGGTGGAACAGCCACGACAGGGTCCACAGGAAGCGATCACCCAGGAACAGGCTGGGCACCAGCAGGGTCTCTTTCATGATGGCGGCGGCCCTGGCCCTGGAGGAAGCTGCAAAGCGAGCAGCGTCCGCCTCCGGCGGCCGCCTCCACACCCAGATGCGGTTCAGCAGGGCCCCTGCGAAGAGGACGAATGTGACCGGGGGAAGGATCACGCCCACGATCATTGCCAGGGGCGACACGGAGCACCTCCGCTGCGCGCACGGCCGACCTCGCGGGCGGTCAGCCGGCGCCTAGCCACGGGAGCGCCGCGTCTGGCTCGATGCGGGGCAGCGACCCCGCACGATCCGGGCAGAGCGACGATCCCCCCTTGGGTTGTGCAGGCTTGGAGCCATACATGACTATATAGCGTTATGACTTGATCGTGTCAATTACGTCGAATGACAGGGCTCGATGAGCCGCCGGGAGACGTGCCCGGGGTCACGCCGCATGAGCGCGTCGGGGGATCGGCAGGGGCCACGAGGCGAGGCGGCCCCCATGGTCGTCCAGGTTGGAACACAGTCGCCGGCTCTCGTTGATAGCAGGTTTCCATTTGCCACCCCCGCGCCGAACGGGCATACGATCTCCGGCCATGAAGTTGCATCGGAATCTGCACCGCATCCCGTTCCATCTCCCGACCACCCGTCCCGAGCGGGGTTGCGGCCGCGCCTACATCGACCCCTCCAACAACACCTGGATCGGCGGCTACACCCTGTACGGCGCCCGCGTCGGGTACCGCTTCCAGGCTCTCGGTGGCACGATGGAGCTCCTCCTGTCGGGCCGCAACCTGACCAGCGCGTCCTACATCGCGTTCACCGAGCCGGACCCGGACGGCAACTCCTACCAGCCGGGGCCGGGGCGCGAGTGGTTCGCCGGGCTCCTCGTCCACCTGTGACGGTGGCGGCGGCGCCCGATCGCGGGGGGATCCCCAACAAACGCCCATCGAAACGGTGGAATGTCTCAGGACGTCATGGAGTTGCCGATGGTCGAGGACGGTCGGTCCATCTCATCTCGGGCGGTGCAAGCATGGCGCCAGGCGTACGGAGTTCCCGCGTCTTCCTGCTCTGGGTCGTGGTCGCAGCGGTCGGTCTGTCCATCGCCTACACCGTGGGCCAACGCCACGATGCAGATGCGCTCCCTTCGGAGAGGATCCCGGCCGCGGCGACGAAGGACTTCGGCCTCATGGCCGAAGCCTGGAACTCCATCCACGAGCGCTACGTGGACCGCTCCGCCATCCAGCCGGAGAACCTGACCTACGGCGCCATCAGCGGCATGGTGGACTCCCTGGGCGACACGGGGCACTCCACCTTCCTCACTCCCCAGATGATCGAGGAGGAGAAGGAGCAGATCAAAGGCGAGTACGTGGGCATCGGAGCCGAAGTGAGGATGAAGGACGGTCACGTCGTGATCGTCGCCCCCTTCGACGGCTCGCCGGCCCAGAAGGCGGGGCTGAAGCCGGGGGACATCATCGTCCGGGTCGACAGCGACGAGGTCACGGGCCTGAGCCTGTTCCAGGTGGTCAAGAAGATCGCCGGTCCCAAGGGCACCCCCGTCAGCCTGACCATCCTCTCCCCCGGAAGCGGCGCGACCCGCACCGTGACCATGACGCGGGCGCCCGTGATGATCCACAACGTGACGTGGGTGCGCCTCCCCGGGACTCGGGTCGCCCATCTCCGGGTCGCCAGCTTCTCCGACGGAGTCACCAAGAACCTCGTGGCGGCCCTGAAGTCCATCGGGTCCGCCAAGCTGGACGGCCTCATCCTGGACCTGCGCAACAACCCCGGTGGGCTGCTCGACGAGGCGGTGGCGACCGCGAGCCAGTTCCTCGCCACCGGCAACGTGCTCCTGGAAAAGAACGTCAAGGGCGCGATCTCCCCGGTCCCGGTCGAGAAGGGGGGCGCGGCACTCCACATCAAGATGGCCGTTCTGGTCAACGGGGGCACGGCCAGCGGCGCGGAGATCGTGGCCGGAGCACTCCAGGACGCCAAGCGCGCCCCTCTCATCGGCACGACGACCTTCGGCACCGGCACCGTGCTGCAGCAGTTCCCCCTCTCCGACGGCTCCGCGCTGCTCCTCGCCGTGGAGGAGTGGCTGACTCCGGACGGGCACACCATCTGGCACCACGGGATCACGCCGACCACGGTCGTCCACCTCCCGGGGGGCGTGGCGCCGTCGTTTCCCGAGAGCGAGCGCAGCATGACCGTCGTCCAACTCGAAGCGAGCGGGGACCGTCAGCTCCTGGACGCCCTCCATGCCGTCACGGGGCAAGGACGGTAGCCACTGCCCTCGTGGAGCCGTCGGTGGTGACAGCGGACTCTCGTATGCTGGTCTGCAGCACCTGGGCGAGGGGGGGGCTCCCATGAAGACCCGCACGCGGCTCATCATGGACTCGGTGTTGCTGGGCGTGGTCGGCGCCCTGGGGGCCGGTCTGTTCGTGCATCTCCTGCACCTGGCAGGAGCGTTGTTCCTGGGCGAGATCGCCGGGTATCGGGTGCCCACCCTGCCCTCGGAGGGGGGACCGTTGCAGCAGGTGATCGGGCGCCACGGTCTGTGGCTGGTTCCCCTCGCCACCACCCTCGGCGGTCTGGTGTCCGGGGTGCTGGTGTACAGCCTGGCGCCGGAGGCCGAGGGGCACGGGACCGACACCGCGGTGAAAGCCTTCCATCGAGCGGGCGGCTTCATCCGCGCCCGGGTAGCTCCCCTCAAGGCGGTGGCCTCCGCCATCACCATCGGCGCCGGCGGCTCGGCAGGGCGCGAGGGTCCCACGGCCCTGTTCAGCGCCGGCGTGGGCTCCATCTACGCGTCCCTCGGCCATCGCAGCGACCAGGAGCGGCGGTTGCTGGTCCTGGTGGGCATGGCCGCCGGCCTGTCGGCGATCTTCCGCTCCCCCATCGGCACGGCCATCTTCGCCATCGAGGTGCTGTACAGCGAGATGGAGTTCGAGGCCTCGGCCCTCATCTACACCATGATCGGCTCGGTCACCGCCTACTCGGTGGCAGGCCTCTTCATCGGCTGGTCACCGCTCTTCCACGTGCCCCCCGTGCTCTCTCTACCGGGGGCCGTGGACTACGGCTGGTACCTGGTCCTCGGCGTCCTCGCCGGGCTGATTGCCAGCGTGCTGCCGGTGGTCTTCTACGGGACCAGGGACGCCTTCCGCAAACTGCCGCTGCCCCCCCACGTCAAACCGGCGATCGGTGGCCTCGGGGTCGGCCTCCTGGCCCTCGCGCTCCCTCAGGTGCTGGGCGGCGGCTACGGTTGGATCCAGCTCGCCATCGACGGCAAGCTGGTCGCCTCCCTGCTCTTCGTCCTCATCTTCGCGAAGCTGGCGGCCTTCACGCTCACCGTGTCCAGCGGCGGCTCAGGGGGAGTCTTCGCTCCCACGCTCTTCGTGGGCGCCATGCTGGGCGGTTTCCTGGCCGATGTCTTCCAACTGCCACCGGCACCCTTCGCCATCGTGGGCATGGGCGCCGTGTTCGCCGGGGCCGCTCAGGTGCCCATCGCCACCCTTCTCATGGTCGCCGAGATGACCGGCGGCTTCGATCTCCTGGTGCCGGCGGCCCTGTCCATCATGGTCAGCTACCTCCTGCAACGCCAGCTCAGCTTCCGCTGGAGGTACCGCAGCCTCTACGAGGCCCAGGTCCTGACTCCGGTGTACTCGCCGGCCCACCACGTGGAGCACATCCGGTCCGCTCTGCGCCTCATGGGCGAGCACCCCATCCTGCGTCCCGAGACCGTCGGCCACCTCGATCTGCAGGCGCTGCTCGAGTCCAACATCCCCGTCGATCTCGGCGAGGGCCACCAGCTCATGCTGGTGTCGTTGGAGGCAGGGAGCCCGTGGGTCGGGATTCCCATCCGCGACAGCCATGCGAGCGTCGATGCGGAGGAGATCGAGGTGGTGGCCGTGATGCGCGGCCACGAGATGCTGGCGTCCACCTCGCGCTCACCGCTGGCGGCAGGCGACCGGATCCTGCTCATCGCCGCACCCACGGCGCGAGACAAGCTCGATGCTTTCATCCATGCGCTGGGCGCATCCGCAGAGCAACCCTGACCGCGGTGCGCGGAGCTATCATGGGACGTCAGGAAGGCGGCCGAAATGGCGGTGATCTTCATCTCGCGGGGCACGATGTCGGGCGTGAGGAAGCTGGTGGGGTGCCTGGAGAGTCGGCCCGGCCTGCGCTTCGTGTCTCGCGAGGACCTGGTGGAGGTGGTGAACCGCCACGGCGAGCTCGCCACGCGGGTGGTGGAGACCCTGGCCAAGGCCAACCGGGCGTACGAGCAGTTCAGCCAGCTCCGGCGAGCCTACGTCGTCCTCATGCGGCAGGCCCTGCTGGAGAAGATCGAGGGCGACGGGGTCGTCTACCACGGCTACTCCGGCCACCTCCTCCTGCCGACCCTGCCGCACATGGTGAGGGTCCGCATCGAGGCGCCCGTCACCACGCGCCTGTCCCTCACCATGGAGCGTCTGGGCTGCCACGAAGAGGAAGCCGCTGACTACATCCGCGAGGAGGACGCACGACGGGTCAGATGGGCTCGCTTCATGTACGGCCAGGACGTCCGCAACCCCCATCTCTACGACATCGTGCTCAACCTGGAGCGCATGTCCATGGACGCTGCCTGCCGTCTGCTCATGGAGGTGGTGGGCGACGCCGAGTACGCTTGCAGCGAGGACGCACGGCGCCGGATGGACAGGCTCCACGACGCCAGCGCAGTGGAGGCGGCGCTGGTCTCCGATCCGCGCACGCACACACTGGAGATGAGCGCCCACGTCTCCGACGAGGGCCTGCGCCTCCTCGGCCCCTACCTGGAGGACGAGAAGCGCGCGATCGTGCTCGACATCGCC
The DNA here is from genome assembly GCA_963844865.1 of uncultured Holophagae bacterium. Classification (GTDB taxonomy): domain Bacteria; phylum Acidobacteriota; class Thermoanaerobaculia; order Thermoanaerobaculales; family Sulfomarinibacteraceae; genus CAWJPY01. The sequence continues at coordinate 142,244 of CAWJPY010000012.1, read as the reverse complement.
GGTGCGGTCATGCCCGGCACGGACATCGAGTATCAACCCGGGTACGCACCGTATCTGGGCGTCACGGCGTGAGGAGCGTGCGCTCCGTCCTCACCCGGCGGTGGGACGCCATCGCGCCGTACAGAGGGGGACGTCATCATGGCCGAGAACACCTTCCAAGGCAGCGTGCGATCGGACCTCACCGCCATCCGCTCTCTGCTGGACCGCGCAGTGCGGCTGCAAGAGACCGAAACGGAGCTGGAGCGGGGGATCCATGAGCTGGAGCGCGAGCGCACCACCACCAGCTCGGGCCTGCTGGAGTACGCCGCCAGCACCTCGACGTACGCGCGGCAACGGACCGAGATGGCCGCGGAACGAACCGACCTCACCCGCGAGCAGACCCGCCTCTCCACGAGGGGAACGGAGCTGGCCGGCATCCGCACCGACCTCTCCCGGGAGCGCTCGAGCCTGGCCGGCCAACGCACCGACCTGGCCGTGCTGCGCACCGACATGGGGAGGGCCCGGACCAACCTGTCCGGGCAGCGCACCGACATGGCGCGCACCCGCACCGGTCTGTCCGAGCGTCGCACCACCCTGGCGTCGGAACGCAACGACCTGGCCACCACCCGAACCTTGCTCTCTCGCCTGCGCACCGAGCTCGCCCGGGGGCGAACCGCGCTGGCGCTCATCCGCACCGGCCTCGCCTTCCTGACCCTGGGCATCGCTCTCTTCCGGCTCTTCGGGCCCTCCCTGTGGAGCCTCTTCGACGCCGGCCTGGTGCTCGCGAGCCTGGTGGTCACCGCCATCGGCATCCGCGGCTATCTGCGGGTGATCCGGGCCTCGCGAGAGCTCGACCGACGGCTGCAGACCGCGGCGGGTTGAGGAGGCCCGGAGAGCGGGACTGGAGCACACAGCACCGGCACGCACGGCACAGGGCATTCTCTTTCGAAATAGCAGCCCGCAGGGGCGAGTTGCACGTTCCAAGAGGATCTGGCCCGAGGGGAGGCTCGCTATGCGGAGCGGTGTCCGATTCGTCCTGTCGACTGGCGCTGTCGTCCTCGTTGCACTGCTCCTGTCCGCCGACCGCGTCGAGGCGGTGCCCAGCTTCGCCCGTCAGCTCGGGGTCCCGTGCTCCACCTGCCACACCGTCTTCCCCCAGCTCACCCCCTTCGGCCGCAACTTCAAGCTGCGGGGCTACACCATGGCCAGTCACACCGAGGGGGAGACGCCGCGCCTGCAGGAGGCCTACTGGGCGCCGATCTCCCTCATGCTCATGACGTCGTACACGTCCACCCGAACGGAGCAACCGGGGACGCAGAACGACGACGTGCTCCTGCCGGACCAGCTCTCCTTCTTCTATGCCGGGCGCATCTCCTCGGAGATGGGTACGTTCCTCCAGATCACCTACGACGGCGTCGACGACCACTTCTCCATGGACAACACCGACGTCCGCTACGCCCACCAGACCAGCCAGGGCGACCTGATCATCGGCGCCACGCTCAACAACAACCCCACGGTAGAGGACCTCTGGAACAGCACCCCCGCCTGGGGTTATCCCTACGTCGCATCGCCGGTCGCACCGGCACCCGCGGCCGCCGCCTTGATCGACGGTGGGCTCGCCCAGCAGGTGGCCGGTCTCGGCGGGCTCGTCTCCTGGAAGAGCAGCTTCTACGGCCTGCTGGCGGGCTATCGTTCCTCCCAGATCGGGGGCAACGAACCACCCGACGCCGGCGACAGCGACATCATCGACGGCGTCATGCCGTACTGGCGGCTGGCTTGGGCCCATGACGCCGGGACCACCTCCTGGGAGGTGGGCACCTACGGGCTGTCGGCCAAGGTCTTCCCCGGAGGCGGGATGGCCCTGGCGGGCGCCACGGACCACTTCCTGGACCTCGCCGTCGACGGCCAGGTCCAGTGGCTGCCGGGCACCACACACACCATCACCGCCCACGCCACGTGGATTCACGAGCAGCAGGACTGGGACGCCAGCTTCCCCCTCGGCGTCACCGCCAACCCGTCGGACACCCTGCGTACCCTCAGGATCTCCGGAACCTACTACCACGATCGCAAGTACGGCGCCACCCTGGCCTACTTCTCCACCACCGGCGACTCCGACCCGCTCCTGTACGCACCCGACCCCATCGACGGCAGCCGCACGGGCTCCCCGAAGAGCGACGGCTTCATGGTCGAGCTAGACTGGGTGCCCTGGTACAACACCAAGTTCCTAGCCCAGTACACCGTCTACAACACCTTCAACGGCGCCGGCTCGAACTACGACGGCTTCGGGCGCGACGCCTCGAACAACAACACGCTGTACGTCAACCTGTGGTTCGCCTTCTGATCGCGGCCCCGGTGCCGAGTCGGAACCACGCAAGGCCAACGGGAGGCACGATGGCACGCCAGATCCAACGCATCGAGATGTACGTGGACGACGCCGGTCCGGAGCCGACGCAGGTCCTCGAGCAGGCCCCCTTCACCCTCCGTCTGGACACCGCCGGTCTCAGCGACGGGCCCCATACCCTGAGGGTCGTCACCGTCTTTGCAGGGGGCGGCCGCGACGAGCGGGAGATCGCCTTCACGGTGGACAACCTGCCGGAGGTGGCGGTCGACGGCCTCCATGCCGGGGACGTGGTCCAGGGAACGGTGGAGCTGCAGGTCACGAGTGCGCCGGCCGAGCCGCCGAGGGCACCCGCCCGTTCCGTGCTGTTCGCGGCGTCGACGGTCCTCGTGCTGGGCGGGGTGTGGGCCTTCTTCGCCTTCACACCCCCCGCGGGCCAGCTCCTGGCGGCGGTGTCCCCGGCCACCTCCGGTGAACAGAAGACACCGGTCAATAAGGACTTCTACGATGCCGGCAAGAAGCTGTTCACGCAGAACTGCCAGAGCTGCCACCAGGCCAACGGCCAGGGCGTGGACGACGCCTTCCCCCCCCTGGCGGGGAACAGCAACCTGAAGGACCTGGCCTTGGTCACCAAGACCGTGAAGACCGGCAAGACGGGGCACGTCACCGTCGAGGGCAAGAGCTTCAACTCAGTCATGCCCCCCATCGGGGGCGGCTTCTCCGCCCAGGAGATCGCGGAGGTGGCGACCTACATCCGCAACAGCTGGGGCAACGACTTCGGCGGCGTCACCGTGGCCCAGGTCGAGAGGAACCTGGCGGGCGAAGGCTCCGGCGGCTAGCCCGGCCGGTCACGGCGAGGAGCACACGATGTACCGCAACAGCCCCGTCGCCCCCTTCTTCTTCCTGTTGGCTGCGGTGGCCATGTTCCTGAGCGTCTTCCTGTCCGGCCAGAAGACGGTCATCCAGACGGGGCATCCTCCGGGCCCCCTGAGCTCGCTCCAGGTCGCCTTCATGGCCTTCGCCATGACCTTCCTGGTGTACGCCGCCATCGGCTTCGTCTCCATCTGGCTGGAGGGCGAGGAGCACCGGCCACTGCGGCACGTGCCGAGCCGGGGGCGGATGGCGCTCGCCGCCGGCCTGGCGGTCCTCGTCCTCCTCGTGGCGTGCGAGGGCCTCTTCTTCCGCGTCATCCTGTACGGCATCGACCGGCACCGCCTGCCGCCTCTCCTCGAGGCCAGTGTCGCCGGCGGCATGGCGATCTGCGCCGTCGGGGTGCTCCTGCTTTATCAGCGCTTCTTCATGACCCGAGAGGTGATCGCCGACGACGGGGAGAAGGAGATCCCCTGGTGAGCGAGCATCGAGACGACGACGGCGGCGTGTCGCGGCGAGACATCCTGGCGGCCGGCATGGGCGCCGGCCTCGCGGTGGGCGGCATCTCCCTGCTCGTGGCGGTGGGCGGGCTGGTGCCGGAGATCGTGGTCACTCCCGCCAACACGCCCCCCCAGAAGGGCGACCTCCTGGTGTTTGCCGGCGGCCACAACCAGGGCCAGGTGATCGGTCCGGACGACGTGCCAGCGGACGGGCCCCAGGTGCTGGCCTGGCCCATGGACCCCACCAACAAGGTGATCCGCAACCAGAACCACCTCAACATCATCCTTCTCGTTCGCGCGGCCGCCCAGGGTTGGTTCAGCTCGGCCCACCTCCAGTTCACGGCGGACCGGATCGCGGCCTACTCCGCCACCTGCACCCACCTCTGTTGCACGGTGTCGGACTGGGTGGGCAAGCCGTTCGGCATCGACCCCCACGGGTATCTCTTCTGCCCCTGCCACAAGAGCCACTACGACCCCTGGGACGGGGCGACGGTGCTCGCGGGACCGGCGCCGCGACCCCTGCCCACCCTGCCGTTGGCCCTCGCCGGCGACCACCTCACCGTGGCCGGAGGGTTCATGACCCCACCGGGCTGCTCCACGACATGAGAGGAGGAAGCGTGCGAGGCTGGTTGGACCGACGGGTGGATGTCGACGGGTTCCGAGCCTCCTACCTGCGCAAGATCTTCCCCGTCCACCACAGCTTCTTCCTGGGCGAGATCGCCCTCTTCGCCTTCGTGATTCTCGTCGTCACCGGTATCTTCCTGGCGGTCAACTACGAGTCGTCGAGCCGCACCGTCCAGCTCGGCGGTCAGGGCGTGCCGGCGGCGTACGCCTCGGTGGTGCGGATCGACGCGCTTCCCTTCGGGCGCGTCATCCGCGGTACCCACCACTGGTCGGCCCACATCTTCATCGCCGCCGCCTTCCTGCACCTGCTCCGCCACCTGCTCACGGGGAGCTACAAGAACCCGAGGGAGATCAACTGGTGGTTGGGTTTGACTCTGCTGGTGCTGGTCGTGGTCACGGCCTTCACCGGCTATGCCCTTCCTTTCGATGCCTTCGCGGTGGTGGCGACGAAGATCGGCTACGGGATCGCGAGCGCCGTCCCCTGGATCGGCTCCTGGCTCGCCAATCTCCTGTTCGGGGGCAACTACCCGACACCCTACTCGGTCCCCCGCCTGTACGCGGCGCACATCTTCATCATGCCGGTGCTGATCGCCTTGGTCCTGGCCGTCCATCTCCTCCTGATCATCAAGCAGCACCACACGCAGCCGGCCTATGCGCGCCGTGTGGCGCCGGGCAGGATGCTGGGGGTCCCCATGGTCCCCGGCCAGGCGCTGATGATGACCACCCTCCTCTTCATCTACCTGGCGGTCGTGGTGGTGACCTCCGGCGTCGTGGATCCCCACCCCGTCCAGGCCTTCGGGCCGCCCACCGCGAGCACCCCGACCGTCCGTCCCGACTGGTACTTCCTGTGGGTCTACGGCATCCTGGAGATCATCCCCTCGTCGTGGCACTTCCAGGCGCTCGGGGCCGGCTTCGGTCCCGAGCTGTGGGGCGGGATCGTGGTGCCCGGCCTGTTGTTGCTGGCGGCAGTGCTGCTGCCGCTCGCAGACCGCAGCACCCGACCGATCCGCTACGTGGAGCTGCCCACTCGACACCCCCTGCGCACCGGCGCCGTCTGGGGTCTGGTGAGCTTCTTCCTGGTTGCCAGCGCCGCCGGGTACCACGACACCCTGGGGGTGCCACCCTGGGTCTTCGGAGTCCTTCTCGTGGGGGTGCCGGCCCTGGTCACGGTGGGAGTGCGGGCCGTCCTCGGCCGCGCGACCCGGCACTGACTCAGGGCGCGCCCTGCAAGACCTTCCACAGGAGATGGGCGCCGATGGCGATCAGCGCCGCCCCGAACCCGAACAGCACCCAGCGCAGGATCCGGGGCGAGAACACGTCCTTGCCGCGCCGCAGGGCCAGGACCAGGGGGATGTACCAGGCGGACACGCCCGCCAGGAAGGAAGCCAACAGGAGGGCGAGCCCAACCTTGCCCCACTGCCGGGCGGCGTGGATGAACGACGTGCCCACCGTGGTCCACCACACCCAGAAGCCGGGGTTGGCCGCGGGCACCAGGAGACCTGCCAGGAACGGTCCGTGCAGACCGCCGTTGCCCCTGCCCGCGGCCGATCCCTGCTGGCGCGCACGCAGCTTGGCCGCGGCCCGGGGTGCGGTGACCATCATGACCGCGCCCACGATCACCATGCCGGCGCCGGCGATGGGCACCAGGTAGGAGGTCCCGCCGATGCTGTAGAGCAGGGGCTGCAGGCCCAGGGCCATCACGAAGAAGACGGCCACGTCCAGGACCACCACCGCGGACAGGAAGGCGGCCGCAGCGCGCGCTCCCCGCGTGACCACCAACCGGCTGGCGGCGATCGTGCTCGGGTTGGGCACGATCACCGTCGCCAGCGTGACCACGAAGGCTGACGCCACGGTGAGAGGCAACGACGAGAGGTCCATGCTCCTGCGGCTCCGGCAGCATGATACGGCGGCTTGGGCTCTGTCAATCTTGGATCATCCACCGGAGCGAGACCGGGACCCGCGTCGCTGATCGAGCTCGGGAGCCGTGCCGGGACAGGCCGATCACCCACGCCCGGCGGCGTAGCGCAGGACCAGATCCCTCCAGGGACCGGTTGCCTCGAGTCGGCACAGGTTGCCGAAGTGGCCCGCCAGGGAGCGATCGATGAAGATCACGTCCTTGGGGACCCGCCACCCCCTGGACTCGGCGAAGCTGGACAGCCCGAGGTCGAAGATGCGGCGATACAGCTGTGGGTCTCCCCCGAAGGTGTAGGGGGGGGCCGCCCGGAGGATGGGGGCGAGGAGCTCCACGTAGGGCTCGAAAAGCTCGGTCCGCAGGGGACTGTCCCCCTCCCTGGAGATGCCCATGGCGAACAGGATCTCCGGGATCGCCGAGGTCGCTCCCTCGGCCGCCGCCATCAGCAGCCTGGCATAGCCTGCGGCCAGGCGCTGAGGGACATCCTTCACACAGCCGAAGTCGTACACGATGACCCGACCGTCCTCGAGGAAGGCGAAGTTGGCCAGGTTGGGGTCGGCGTGCAGGACGCCGTGCTCGAGCAGCCCCCGGAGCTGGAACTCGAAGAGCACGATCCCCCAGCGGCTGCGCAGCTCGGCGTCGTAGGCGTCGGAGCACGCCTCCTCGGGGGGGATCCCCGGCAGGTACTCCATGGTCAGCACGTTGCGTGTGCTGGCCTCCTCCACCACCTCGGGGATCACGACCTCGGGCACGGCGGCGTGGAGCTCGGCCATGCGGCGGATGTTGGCGGCCTCGTGGGTGTAGTCGAGCTCCTCCAGGAGGCGGTCGCGCACCTCGCCCCAGAAGGGCTCGAAATCCATGTCCATGATCAAGCTGAACAGGGCGCCCAGGAGCGTCTTCAGGTTCTTGAGGTCGGCCTTCACGATCTCGTCGATGAGAGGGTACTGGATCTTGACCGCCACCTGCCGACCGTCCCGGAGGACGCCGCGGTGGACCTGGCCGATGGAGGCCGCGGCGAAGGCGTCCAGATCCAGGGACTCGAACAGCCGGTCGTAGTCGTCGAGGGCGCCCTCGATCTCGAAGCGCATGACCTCGGCGGGGACCGCCGGCGCCTCCTTCTGCAGGGCGCGCAGCACCTCCGCCACCTCCGGGGGCAGGAGGGTCTCGTGGAGGCTGAGCATCTGTCCCACCTTCATGGCCGCGCCCTTGAGCTCCCCCAGCGTGGCCACGATGCGACTGGCGTTGCGGACCAGGTTCTCCGTCTTGCGCACCTGGCGCACCGGCCCCGAGCGTGCCAGGTCCAGGACCTGCTCGCCGACCACCGACACGCCCACCCGGCCGATCAGACCGCCCAGCTTGAGGAAACGCTGCACCGCCGAGGTGATCAGCTGCTCGTCCGACACGCGACACCCCACCCACCACACTAGACCCATCCCGGCCGCGACACCAGTGCGCACGGGCCATGGATTGCCGCGCCCGCCTGGTGCGTTGTACGGGGTGGATGCCGAGATCAGATCTCGGCAGAAAGGAGGCCATCCATGGCCGAGCTTGCAGTACTCAAGGACGCAGTCAACGGGGTCACCCGAGGGGCCACCCACGAAGCGGCGAACCGTGTGGCCGAGCGCGTCGAGGCCGGTTCCGAGAGCTTTCGCCTCAACGCAGCCGAGATGGTCGAAAGCGTCGCCCACCAGATCCGCGATCTCGGAGCGCGCTTCGAGCGCCCCGACGAGGCCCACATGGTGGCACGCCGCCTCGAGCGCACCTCAGACTACATCCGCTATCGACCGGCCACCCGCGTCGCCGGCGACGCCCTCCGCTCCGTCAGGAGCTCCCGCGCGGTGTGGATCGCGGGCGGCGTGCTGACCGGGCTGATCGTGCACCGCCTGGTCAACCACCGTCTGCAGTGAGGGCAGGGTCAGACATGATCGAGCCACGTCCGGGTGACGGACCGCAGCTCCACTGCACGGCGTCCGGAGATTGATGCTGGCGGCGGGACGACCCGCGTCCCGTGTTCACTTTCAGCCGGGTCACCAGTCGGAGAAGCTCCGGTAGATGGCGCTGCGCAGCGTGCGGCGCGTGGGCATCCCTCGCAGGATGGTGTCCCCGGCCAGGTCGAGCTGGAGCGCGGAGTCGCCTGTCGTCTGCCCTTCGAAGTGAACGAGGGGGCGCAGCTCGAACTCCGCGAGCACCGCGGCCAGGAGGGTCACGAAACGATCGCGCGACTCCCCGGCCGGGCCGCGTACCGTCACATGCACGTCGTCGAAGTACGGGCTGATGTCACGACCCCGGTGGCGCTCGAACTCCCGCCACAGGGCGCGGCGGTAGGCGGCGACGTGGTCCGCTGGCACGTAGTTGCGTGCGGCAACGGTGTCGAGGAGTAGGTCCTCGATCGCCGAGCGCTCCTCGAGCCCGGACTCGGCGGCGGCCTCGAGGGCGTCCGCGAGACCCACGATGCCCACCCGGTGCATGTCGATGCGCACCTGGGTGACGGAGTAGTCCTTGCATCGCACCATGCACCTCCCGGCACGGCCGATGGTACATGAGGGCGGCCGAAGCGGATCGCCCGCACGGCGTAACCACCTGGGGGTCGTCGGCCAAGCTGACAGTGGAGGACACCATGAGACGTCTCGTACGGCTCCTGCTCGTGATCGTTCCGGTGGCCGCCTCCGGCGTCGTGGCGCACCCCGCCCACGCCGCCGATCCCGCGACGTGCGGGGATGCGGCCCGGCCCAGGGAGGGCGACGCCATGACCAAGACACAGGACGAGTATTCGAAGCCCGGTGACGAGGACCTCAGGCAGCGCCTGACCGGCCTCGAGTACGAGGTCACCCAGAAGGCAGCGACCGAGCGGGCCTTCCACAACCGGTACTGGGACAACCACGAGCCGGGCATCTACGTGGACGTGGTGTCGGGCGAGCCACTGTTCAGCTCCCTGGACAAGTTCGACTCGGGCACCGGCTGGCCCAGCTTCAGCCGGCCCCTGGAGCCGGACAACGTCATGGAGCGCAGGGACCACAGCCTCGGCATGGTCCGCACCGAGGTGCGCTCCCGCCGTGCCGACTCCCATCTCGGCCACCTCTTCCCCGACGGTCCCCGCCCCACCGGCCTCCGCTACTGCCTCAACTCCGCCGCCCTGCGCTTCATCCCAGTCGACCGTCTCGAAGCCGAGGGATACGGGGAGTACCTGGAGGCGTTCCGCAAGGCGGGTATCGTCCCGAAGGGGGGCGAGAACGAGAGCGAGTGACCGCTCGCCCCGCTCGAGGCGGCTCTGAGCGGGTGCCAGGCACGACGCGCTGATAAACGAGCGACCCCGGAGGCACCAGGCGGCGGGCCAGGCACCGTCTCTGCTGCTCCCCGGGGCGGGGCGTCGCTCGCCGTCGCCGCTGCTGGTCGCCGCCGCCGTCGCCGAGGGCTGACGCCGATCCCCGACCCACCGCCCCTTGAGGCGCGGTATCATGGGCCCCGGCTGCGCGGCTCTCAGACCGGGGAGGGGCCATGGTCAACGCCATCGTGTTGCTCAACGTGCGCAACGACAGGATCAACGAGGTCGCCCAGGAGCTGGTGGCGCTGGACGGCGTCGCCGAGGTGTACTCGGTCGCCGGGCAGTACGACCTGGTGGCGGTCCTGCGCGCCCGCTCCGACGACCAGATCGCCTCCCTGATCACCGAGCAAATGCTGAAGTCGGAGGGCATTCTCTCCACCGAGACCCTGATCGCCTTCCGCGCCTTCTCCCGCTACGACCTCGAGCGCATGTTCTCCGTGGGCCTGGACTGAGCGAGCGGTCACCCGTCAGCCGGCCGGTGGGGTCTCCGGCGGCTCAGCAACCTCGCCGGCGACATCGGCCTCGGTCGCGGGGGCGCACGGACCGTAGGCCGCCCAGTGGCGAGTGCTCCCGACGACCCGCAGCCCCGCCTGATGCAGGCGGTCACGCACCGCCCGGTCGCGGCTCTCCACGAAGAACACGGTCGGCGCCCGGCACTCCTGGAGGGCGGAGAGCCAGAACCCCGCCCGCCGCAGCGGCGACCCTGGGACGGTCAACAGCCGATCGTAGGCGTGGATGACGTAGTTGCTGCGGAGTGCGGCGCCGTCACCGGTGGCCACCAGCATCGGCCGCTCCAGATAGAACAGCAGCGACGGCGCGAAGGCGTCCACGCCCAGCAACCGGCCGCTCACCGGCACCGCCTGCCGGACAGCGGGCGCCAGGGTGCGGGTCGAGCGCCCGGCAGCCACCTCCCTGAGCAGGGGCATGCCGACCACCGGAATGGCCAGAGCGGGTATGCTGAGCGCCACCAGGCAGAGCCGCCAGCGCCCCGACCACGTCCACGCGAGGAGGCCCGCAACCACGGCGACCCCACCCAGAATCAGGGCGGTGCGGGCCCCCAGCTCCGCAGCCACGGGTGCGAGTGCGGGGCGCTGCATGACCGCGATCCCCACGGCCAGGAGAAGCCCACCAGCCACGACGAGCGCGATGGCTCCCGCACGGGCGCCAGGCGCGCGGCGTTTCCCGGACGTGGCCCACCATCGCGCGACCAGCAGGGCCAGAGCCGGGAGCACCGGCAGGATGTACTGCGGCCGCTTGGACTGGGAGAGCGAGAAGAAGAGGAAGGGGAGCAGCACCCACAGCAGGAGGAAGATCTCGGGCGGGGGGACACGCCGTCGCCGCCACCACGACACCAGGCGCCTCCCTGCTGCCGCCGCCGCCACCACCACCCAAGGGAAGGCGCCCCACAGCAGGACCGGGAGGAAGTACCAGATCGGCCCGCCCCGCTTGAGCTCCTGGGTGGTGAGCCGCCCCCAGGTCTCGGTGAGGAGGGCGTAGCGCAGAAACCCGGGGACCCGTCGGTCCACGGCCCAGACCCAAGGAACCGCCACCGCCAGCAGAACCACGATGCCGAGGGGGTGCCACACGGCCTTGGCGGCTCGCCGCCACATGGCGTAGGGGGCCGCCACCAGGAGCGGCAGGGCGAGCGCCACCGGTCCCTTGGTGAGGATCCCGAGGCCCATGGCAGCCCACGCCAGGATGGTCCACGGCAGCACCGGCCGTGGCGCCGGCCCACCACTCCCGCAGCGGTTCGCCGCCCTGCCTTCGATGGCCGTGTAGAAGGCGATGAGGGCCAGCACCACGAAGAAGGTGAGCGCGGAGTCGAAGATCACCGTGCGGGCGAAGGCGATGGTCAGGGGTGAGGCGGCGGCCGCGAAGGCGGCGATCCACGCCTCGGTGGGCCCGAACACCCGCCGGGCGAACCAGAAGACGAGCAGCAGCGTGAGGACGGTGAACAGCAACGCCGGCGCCCGCACGGCTGTCTCCGTGGGCCCCAGAACCGAGATGCCCACCGCACCGGCGGCGAAGAAGAGAACCGGCTTGTCCAGGTACGGCAACCCGTCCAGGGTGGGCAACACCCAACCGCCGCCGGCCTGCATCTCCCGCGCGACCTCGGCGTTGCGCCCCTCGTCGGGATCGATGAGGGCGGGCGCACCGAGCCGGTAGCCGAGGGCGCCCAGGACGATCACCACCCAGACCGCGGTGGCGAGCCTGCCCAGCAGGATGGCTCTGCCGCCGGGAGCGGCCGCCTCGCCGCGAACGCTCCCCGGTCCCGATGGTCTCGCGCCGATGGCAGGGTCGACGGGCTCGCCGCGCACCCGGGGAGGGTACCACCGCCGGCCGGGTTTCCCCCTCGCCGGGAGGCAGCCGGGCGCAGCCGGTGGCAAATCGGAATCGCAGCCCGCGGCGGCGGCGTTGCACTGAGTGTCAGCAGAACCATGTACACTGTGCGAGTCCGCACCCAGGTTCCGTACACGAGGAGGTTGAGATGAGAGGTTCCCGTTCCATGCTCGGATGTGCCGCGCTCCTGTCACTCGTGGTCGCCGTCATCGCGGCGGCGCCCGGCCTCGCCGCGGCCCAGCCTGCCACCGCCAAGGTCGCCCAGGTCGGCAATGCCACCGTGGAGAGGATGGAGAACGACATCCCCCTGATCACCGGGCCCACCGACTATGACGTCATCTTCGCGTTGGGCTACGTGCACGCCCAGGACCGTCTGTTCCAGATGGACGTGCAGCGGCACATGTTCAGTGGAACGCTGGCCGAGCTGGTCGGCCAGGGCGCCCTGGCGAGCGACATCCAGCTCCGCACCCTCGGCCTGCGCCGAGCCGCGGAGGCCTCCCTGCCGGTGGTGTCCCAGGAGAGCCGGGAGTGGATGCAGGCCTACAGCGACGGGGTCAATGCCTACCTCCAGGACCCTGAAAATCCCATTCCGCTGGAGTACGGAGCCCTGGAGCTGACGCGCTCATCCATCGCGCCCTGGACGCCGATCGACACCCTGGTCCTGGCCAAAGGCCTCGCCTTCGGGCTGTCCTTCGACCTCTCCGACATCGACTACACCCGGGCCTACCTGACGTTCCAGGCGGTCGGCGCCGCCGCCGGCTTCGACGGTGCGGCGTTGATGTTCCAAGACCTGTACCGGACCGCCCCCTTCGACCCGACCATCGCCATCCCCAACTTCACCGGCTACATTCCGGTGCCCTCCTCCGGGGGGCTGGCCAAGCGCGCGCGCGTTCCACCCGCCTACCTGAACGCCAAAACGGCCCGCCTGCTGGACAGCTATCGGAACGCCATCGCGGACATCCCGGTTCTCCGTCAGGCCCTGGACGGGCCAGCCGGCGACATCGGCAGCAACTGGTGGGTCACCTCGGGGTCGCTGACCTCCTCGGACAACCCCATCCTGGCCAACGACCCCCACCTGAGCCTCGGCCAGCCCGCCGTCTTCTACGAGGTGTGGATGAAGGTGACGGCGGGCGACAACCCCATGGACGTGTTCGGCGTGGCGTTCCCCGGCACGCCCATCGTGGTCCAGGGCTGCAACACGTCCATCTGCTGGGGGTCCACCGTCAACCCCATGGACGTGACCGACGTCTACCAGGAGAAGCTGGCCCTCAACCCCTCCGACTTCCTCCCCATGGCCACCTACTTCGACGGCCAGTGGCAGGTGATCCGGCGCATCCCCCAGCGCTACTTCGTCAACCAGGTCGGCAACGGCACCCCCGACGACATCGTGGACGGCCATGTCCCGTACACGGGCGGGGGCATGACCTTCGTGGTTCCCCTGCGCAACAACGGCCCCATCGTCTCCATCGACACCTCGAACATCAACAACATCACCGGCCTGTCGGTGCAGTACACCGGGTGGGGGCCCACCCGCGAGGTGGACACCTTCCGCATCTGGGCACGGGCGAGCAACCTGGATCAGTTCAAGGAGGGGCTCTCCGTACTTCGACTTCGGCTCCCAGAACTGGTCCTACGCCGACGTCGAGGGCAACATCGCCTACTTCACCAGCGCCGAGCTGCCCCTGCGCGAGGACCTGCAGACGCTGCAGGCCCCGGCCGAGGGCATTCCCCCCTATCTGATCCGGGACGGCACCAACCCGCTCCACCAGTGGATGCCCCTGACCAACCCGCAGCCCGGTCAGGATGTGCCCTATGAGATCCTGCCGTTTGACGAGATGCCGCAGGTGGTCAACCCCGACAAGGGCTACGTCATCAGCGCCAACAACGATCCGGTAGGCACCTCCCTGGACAACAACCCCATCAACCAGCTCCGCACCGGCGGCGGCATCTACTACCTGAGCCCCGGCTACGCCTCGGGTTTCCGGGCGGGACGCATCCAGCGTCTCTACGACGCCCAGCTCGCCAGCGACGTCCCCTTCGACGTCAGCACCATCATGACCTTCCAGCACAACAACCAGCTCCTCGACGCCGAGGTCTTCGCGCCCATGATCGTGGCGGCCTACGATGCGAGCTCGAGCATCCTCCCCGGTGGCCTCAACCCGATGTTGGATGACGCCGTGGAGTATCTGCGCAACTGGGACTTCAGCACCCCGACGGGCATCCAGGCCGGCTACGACCCGGGCGACGACCCCACCGACCTCCCGGCGCCCAGCCAGGAGCAGATCGACGCCAGCGTGGCCGCCACCGTGTACGCCGCCTGGCGCGGCCAGATGGTGCGAAACGTCATCGACGCGCCGCTGGCGCAGCTCGGCATCGACGCCTACGCCCCCGGTAGCGACCTGGCCGTGACCGCCCTGCGCAACCTGGTGGACAACATCGACACCAACCACGGCGTGGGCGCCTCGGGAATCACGTTCATCACCGGCGGCGACGTCAACGGGGCCATGCTGGTCGCCCTCTCCCAGGCCCTCACCCTGCTGCAGAGCGACGAGTTCGCGCCCGCGTTCCACAACTCCACGAACCTGGAGGACTACCGCTGGGGGTACCTGCACCGCATCGTCTTCGCCAACGTCCTGGGTGGGCCGTTCAGCATCCCGCCCGCCGGTGGGCTGTCCGATCTGGCGCCCGATCTGCCCGGCATCGCCCGCTCGGGCGGCTTCGGCGCCGTGGACGCGTCGTCCCACTCGGCCCGCGCCGACACCCTCAACGGCTTCATGTTCAGCCATGGCCCCGCGAGGAGGTTCGTGGGCGAGGTGACGCCGGAGATCACCTCCATGTACCAGACCATCCCGGGCGGCGAGAGCGGCCAGCTGGGCAGCCCCCACGAGGCGGACTCCCTCCTGCTGTGGCTGACCGACCGCTACCTGGAGCACTTCATGATGGGCCCCGGGAGGTAAAGGCGGCGCGGCGGAGCCGCAACCAACGCGGGACAGCCGCACCCGATGTCCCGCGTCCGTGTCCGAAATGGGACAGCCCGTCGGACGCGGGCGCGGGCGGGGGCGCGGACTCGGGACCTGGGCTCGCCTCGTGTATTCGAAGCTGTTCAGGGGCGAGAGGCCACTCCTGCGCCGGGACTCAGCCCGACGCAGGAGTCTGCTCCACGGCGTTTGTGTGCGCGGGCCAAGACGTGGCGCCTCCCCAACCCCAAGCCGTGATGATCGCCACGTTCACTGGCGTTTCGCGTGGCTCGGGCTGATCGCTGCCCACCGTCCGCTGATCCCTGATCGCTGCTCACTGTCGCGGACGCTGCCGTTGATCGCTGCGTCTGTGCTTGCTCTCAAAGTCTTTGAGAGATTACGGCGCGCTCCAGCGCCTACGAAAGCCCTTCGGCGCACAGGAGCGCGTGCAGGCGCGCACGGGTCTCGTCCTTGCTCGTGCCCGTGTCCAGGGTGCGGAAGAGGTGGGCCTGGTCGGGCGGTGGCGGCTCGAACTCCCGCCGCTGCCTGGCCATGAGCTCCACGCGGCCGTCGGACCTGGTCTCCGTCGCCTGCCGTGACTCCAGCCGCGACCGTTGCTCGACCTCGGTGCAGGTGGTCTGGATGAACAGGAGCCTGGCGCCCGCGCGCTGGGCCAGGTCGATGACGGGCCCACGTTCGGCGTTGTCCTTGAAGCTGCCGTCCAACACCACCGGCAGGTCGCCGGCGAGCAGGCTCGACGCCTGGCGACACATCTCGGCGTAGGTCCGCCGGTTCATGTCCTCGCCGTAGATGCCGGCCCCGTAGGGCACGTACACCCTGGTCTCCTCCCCCACTCCGGCCAGGCGCTTGCGCACGCTGTCCGAGCTCACGAGGTGGAAGCCGTAGCGCTGTGCGAGGTGGGTGGCCAGGGAGGTCTTCCCCGTACCCATGAGGCCGAACACGACCACCAGGAGCGGTTGCGAGGTGCCCCCTGCGTAGCGGTGGGCC
This sequence comes from uncultured Holophagae bacterium, assembly GCA_963844865.1. Lineage (GTDB taxonomy): Bacteria > Acidobacteriota > Thermoanaerobaculia > Thermoanaerobaculales > Sulfomarinibacteraceae > CAWJPY01. The sequence continues at coordinate 126,394 of CAWJPY010000012.1, read as the reverse complement.
AGCTGGAAGTACTGTCGAGCGCTGTCCAGGTACTGGGCCGCCTCGTCGGCTCCGATGTCGGGGTCGCCGGTCGCGAAGCACGACACCTTGCCCCGCACCCACGCCCGATAGCAGCGGTAGAAGTCCAGCAGGTCCGGCAGCTCGTGGTCGCCCGCTCGACGCACGTACCCGTCGATGAAGTGGCGGGCCAGGTCGGAGCGGCCGCGGAAGTCCAGGTCCATGGCGAGAAAGGCCAGGTCCACGGCCACATCCCCGCAGCGAAAGCGGTCGTTGAACTCGATGCAGTCGAAGATCACGGGCGTGGCGGTGAAGAAGATGTTGCCCAGGTGCAGGTCGCCGTGCCCATCGCGAACCCGGCCCTCCACGATGCGGCGAGCGAAGAGATCCGCGCGATCTCTCAGGAACGCGTCGGTGTAGGCCCTGACGTCGTCGAAGCGACGCCGAGACAGGGCCGTGCCCACGTATGCCTCGGTCTGGGTGAAGTTCTCGTCGGTGTTGAAGGCCACTGCCTCCACCGTCCCGTAGCGGTCCACGCCCTCGCCCGTCGCCGCATCCTCGTAGAAGGGAACCAGGAGATCCACCAGCGTGTCCATGAGGACCGCGCCCAGCTCCCCTCGCTCCAGGACCCTCGGACCGAGGAGCTCCCCGTCCAGCTGGCGCATCACCACCAACCAGTCCACGATCTCACCGCTGCCGCCGAGGACTGGGCGTTCACCCTCCAGGGTGATGGGCTCCACCCCCAGGTAGACGTTCGGTGCGAGACGCCGGTTCAGTCGCACCTCCGCCTCGCAGTTCTGCCTCCGCAGCTCCGGCGTCGAAAAGTCCAGGAAGCCGAAGTTCATTGGTTTCTTGAGCTTGTAGGCGAGCTGCCCGGTCAAAAAGACCGACGAGATGTGGGTCTGGATGTGCTCGACGTGGTCCACCGGGTGGGGATAGAAGGATGGGTCGCGAAGGGCTGCAGCCAGGGCGGCGTGATCCACGGTGTCCTCGCAGGTCCGTCAGTTCCGAGGGCCGCATCGACCTTGGCACAGGACAGTCGCGAAATCAATTCCCGCCCCGTCGAATCGCTCCCGGTGGCCTTACGTGACGAAGGACCAACGGACGGCCTTACACTTGCGGGCGTGAGGGTGCCCCTCAGCCTCTATGCCGCCGAGCTCGCCGGCACCGCGCTGTTGGTGCTGGTTGGTTTGTCCTTCGTGATCCTGTTCTTCGGCGCCGACAGCCCGATGCTCGACCTGCTCCCCGATCCCGGCCTGCGCCGCGCGCTCACCGGTCTCCTCTTCGGCAGCACCGGCGCGCTGATCGCGATCTCTCCCCTGGGAAAGACCAGCGGCGCGCACATCAACCCCGTGGTGACCCTGGCCTTCTGGGCCAAGGGCACCATGGGGTGGGATCACGCGCTGGGCTACGTCCTCGCCCAGCTCGCCGGCGCCGTTGTCGGGGCGCTCCCACTCCTGCTCTGGGGGCCCATCGGAGGCTCGGTCTCCTTCGGCGCCACGACGCCGGGCACCGGGTACGGCGCCGGCGCCGCGCTCCTCGGCGAGGTGGTCACAACCCTCGCCCTGGTGGTCCTCCTGTTCGCCGTCCTCGGCCACGAGCGGACGCGACCCTTCACCCCCCTCCTCTTCCCCCTCCTGTACGCGCTCATGGTCTTCCTGGAGGCCCCCGTCTCCGGCACCAGCACCAACCCGGCGCGCAGCCTGGGACCGGCCGTGGTGGGCGGAGTCTGGGAGGCCTGGTGGGTGTACTGGGTCGGCCCCACGGTCGGTGCGCTCCTGGGAGTGGCCATCCACCGCTGGCCCCTCCTCCGCCTCTTCAGGGTCGAGGTGGCCAAGGTCTATCACTTCGAGCACGATCCCCACCACGTCTTCCGCCGCATCAACGAGGAGATCGAGCCCTGAGCGACGCGGTACCGGCTACCCGCGTCCGCACCTCCGCCCGCGACGGCGAGCGGCGGCAGTGAGCGGCGGCAGTGAGCGGCGGCAGTGAGCGGCGGCAGTGAGCGGCGGCAGTGAGCGGCGGCAGTGAGCGGCGGCAGTGAGCGGCGGCAGTGAGCGGCGGCAGTGAGCGGCGGCAGTGAGCGGCGGCAGTGAGCGGCGGCAGTGAGCGGCGGCAGTGAGCGGCGGCAGTGAGCGGCGGCAGTGAGCGGCGGCAGTGAGCGGCGGCAGTGAGCGGCGGCAGTGAGCGGCGGGAGGGCGGCAGTGAGCGGCGGCATGGTCACTCCGGGTCGTTCGTCTGAGAACGTAGCCGGTGGCCGGCCCATGTCAAGGGCAAGCCGGGCTCGGAGCCCGGTGCTTCGCACCCTTGACATGGGCCGGCCACCGGCTTGTGAGAGGGGGCATGAACGACCCGGAGGTGACCATGCCCAACGCGATCCCTGGCACTGGTCTCGCTGCTCATCGCTTGGCGCTCGAAGCGGCGGGCGCTGCGATCCAACTCGTCATGAGGTTGCCGGCGCAGCTCAGGCCGATTGGTGATCAGGTGATTCGCTCGGCGAGCTCGGTGCCCGCGAACCTCGCCGAAGGTTCGCCAAAGGGGGTGCCAGGCACCGTCGAAGACGGTCCGGGAATCCCTTTCGCTTCATTTGCGGCGGCGCCTGGCACCCTCTCTGGTGCTCCCGAAACGCTACGCCTCGGCCCCTTCCTCGGGCGTGCCACTGGTGACCCGGCTTCGCTTGCAGCTTCGCCGTGGTCAGCGGTGGCAACCGCGGGGAACGCGTCGACAGAATCGGCGCGTCAGATCTCGCGGGTCACCTCGTCGATCCCCGTGGCCCCGTCGGGATGGGACGGACTGGGTGAGGTGACCTGGAGGGCGCCAGTCCCGTCGTAGCAGCGCACCGCGAAGGTGTGGCGGCCGGAGGCGAAGGGCCAGTCGACGCGCCAGATCACCCAGGTCAGGTCGGACAGGGGCGGTCGCAGCTCCGCATCCGTCCAGCCCCCGCCGTCCACCTGGACCTGCACCTTCGAGATGCCGCGGTCGCCGGCGTAGGCGATGCCGCCGATGGGCACCAGCTTGCGGCCGCCCCGCTCGACGACCGCATCCACAGCCACGGTGTCGATCACCGAGGTGGTCTTCACGCGCGCCTCCCGGCTCCACCCGCGCTCCACCCAGTACCCCGGCCGGTACTCGTCGACCACCTCCATGCGGGTGATCCACTTGGGCTGCTTCATTCCGTAGCGGTCGGGGATGTAGATGCGCAGGGGAAAGCCGTGGGGGACGGGCAACGGTTTGCCGTCCCACAGGTAGGTGAGCATGATGCGCTCGTCGCTCTCGATGAGCTCGAGGGGCACGATCTCGTGGAAGCCGTCCTCCGACGAGATCGCGAGGTAGGACGCCTCGGGCTGGACTCCCACTCGCTCCATGACCCGGCGGACGGGCACCCCGGTCCAGCGCGTGGTGGAGATGAGGTCGCCGCCGATCTCGTTGGAGATGCAGGAGAGGGTGATGAACAGGTGCTGCGGCTCGCCCAGGGAGCCGTCGTAGAAGTCCTCCAGCCGCAGCGTCTGCGGGTTGTCCACGAGACCCGTGATGGGAAGGCGCCACTGGGCGCCGTCGATCACGGGCGGCGCGAGATCGATGTCGATGCGGTAGAACTCGGGCAGGGGCGTGTACTCGGGCCTGGTGCCGGGAGCCGGCATCACCGCGCCCTGGCGCTCGGGGAAGCTCACCGGCGGCTCCTCGGGTGGCTGCAGGGGCGATGCCCCGGCTGTCTCTGCCGCCCCCGCCGCTCGCCCCTGCCCCTGCCTGCCCAGGGCGAGGCCCAGCACGGCGCCGGTAACTGTCAAGGTGGCAGAGACCGAGCCCAGCCGGACCAGGAGGGTGCGGCGATCGATGACCTCCACCGCCGGAACCTCGGCGGCCGCGGCCGGGAGCACCGGGGGATGCTGGAGCCACGACCAGGCCCACCCCACCGCTCCCCCCACACGGCCCCCATGGCCACCACCCAGGCCGCGACGGCCGCCGCCCCGACCTGTGGCGCCGGGCCGAAGCCCAGGCTGAACCCGGCTACGGCCCCGCCCAGAAGCACACCCGACGTCGCTCCCGCCACCCGCACCCGGCGCGCCGCGGTGCCCAGCCAGGCCCAGGCCAGCTGCAGAATGAGCGCCACGACGATGCAGCCCACGAAGAACAGCATCACCGCCAGAGCCTCCTCGGCCAGCTTGGCGGTGGCACGCACGCTCAGGTGCACAAGCCCGAGGAAACCCACCATGGCCTCGATGCCCCTCGTGACCAGCGCTCCGGGCAGGACGCGGGTGGCGGCCTCGAACAGGGAGAAGGGGACGAAGGGCAGCCCGCCCAGCCGACTGGCCAGGAACAGCAACGCCGTGATCGGCGCCGTAACGGCGAGCCCGATCAGGAGTGCGAGACCGGCACGTCGCATGACATCATCACCTTTCTCCATCGCCTGCCACGATCCGTACGCGTACGTTCTATGGTTGGGCTTTGCCGGAGGAGAATCAAGGGTTACCGGGAAAGGCCCGGTCGCAGACCGGCGGCGTGCCCCATCGAATCGGTCCCCGACCCACCGGGCCGCAGGCATGGGTATGATGCACACTCGGAGACATCAGGTCCCAGCCTCGGGACCGGCGGCTGCACGGAGGACACGACGGAGCACACGACCTTCCTCCACCACTACCTGGCTGCCGCCCAGGTCTACCTGGAGCAGTGGGGCGTGCTGGCCGTCTTTCTGCTGGTCATGGTGGAGGGTTTCGGCGTGCCGGCGCCCGGTCAGTCCATGGTCATCGCCGGCGGCCTCCTCGCCGCCCAGGGAAAGATCAGCGTGCTCGTGCTGCCCATCGCCTGGGCCGCGGCGGTGACGGGTGACAACATCGGGTATGCCATCGGGCACTTCGGTGGCCGGCCCCTGGTCCTCCACCTCGGCAGGCGCATCGGCATCCGCTCCCACCACCTGGAACGGGCGGAAGGGTTCTTCCAACGTTGGGGCGGCGGGGTGGTGATCGTCGCCCGGTTCTTCGAGGGCCTGCGCCAGCTCAACGGCATCATCGCCGGCACCAGCGGCATGCCCTGGTGGCGGTTTTTCATCTTCAACGCCATCGGGGCCGGCCTGTGGGTGAGCCTGTGGGGTCTGGGCGCCTACCTTCTCGGCCATCACCTCGAGCAGGTCCTGGAGGCCTTCAAACGTCTCGAGCCCTGGCTGATCGCCGCCGCGGTCATCGTCTTCGCCGCGGCCATCGTGGTCTACGTGCGCCGGCGCAGCCGTAGCGACTGACGGACTCCAGGAGCACCAGCGGGCGCGACACAGCGATCAGGCACGGGTGCAGTGGTCAGCGACCGCGATCAGCGCGCAGCGGGCTTGGCAGGTCCACCGGTCTGGTGCCGCAGGCGGCTGTGGCGGAAGCCGTACAGTCCATAGATCACCAGGCCCACGGCCAGCCAGGCCGCGAACCGCCACCAGGACGTCGGGGGCAGGTAGTAGATCAGGCCGGCGCAGGAGAGCAGCCCGAGGAGCGGCAGCAGCACCGGGCCGAAGGGGACGCGGAAGGGCCGTTCCCGTTCCGGCTCGCGGTAGCGCAGCACGATGATGCCCAGGCACACCAGGATGAAGGCGAACAACGTGCCGATGTTGGTGAGATCCACCATCTCGTCCAGGGAGGTGAAGGCGGCGGTCACCCCCACCAGCACACCGGTGAGGATGGTCGTCACGTGAGGCGTCTTGAAGCGCGGGTGGACACGGGCGAACACGGGCGGCAGCAGGCCGTCGCGAGCCATGGCGAAGAAGATCCGCGGCTGCCCGAGCTGGAAGACGAGGAGCACGGCGGTGTGGGCGATCACCGAGCCGAAGGCCACGATGCCCACCATCCAGCTGGGCATGGCGACGAACTGCATGGCCATGGTCAGAGGCTCGGCCTGCTTGCTGGCCACGGTGTTGCGGAGGGCGTCGAAGGGAATCATGCCGGTGAAGACGGCTGCCACGACGATGTAGATGACGGTGCAGATGATGAGCGAGCCGATGATCCCGATGGGCATGTCCCGCTTCGGGTTGCGGGCCTCCTCGGCGGTGGTGGACACGGCGTCGAAACCGATGTAGGCGAAGAAGACGATGGCCGCGCCTGAGGCGATGCCGGTGAAACCGTTGGGCATGAAGGGGGTCCAGTTGGCGGGCTTGACGAACTTGAAGCTCACCAGCACGAAGAAGCCCAGGACCACGAGCTTGATGGCGACCATGACGGAAGTTGAAGCGCGCCGACTCCCGGATGCCCCACACCAGCACGATGGTGATGCAGGCGACGATGGCGAAGGCGAGGATGTTGAAGACGATGGGCACGCCGAAGAGGTGCGGCGCCGAGGCCACCACCTCCGGCATCTTCTTGACGGCGGTGCCGTAGTCGATGGTGATCCACCGCGGAAGATGGATCCCGAAGCCCTCCAGCAGCGTGTTGAAGTAGTTGGCCCAGGAGATGGCCACGGCGACGTTGCCGATGGCGTACTCGAGGATCAGGTCCCAGCCGATGATCCAGGCCACCAGCTCGCCCAGGGTGGCGTAGGAGTAGGTGTAGGCCGAGCCCGCCACCGGCACCATGGACGCGAACTCGGCGTAGCAAAGGGCGGTGAAGCCGCAGACCACGGCGGTCAGGACGAAGGAGAGGGTCAGCGCCGGTCCGGCGCCGGGACGGAACGCGTCCCCCGCCGCGGCGGTGCCGATGGTGGCGAAGATCCCGGCACCGATGATGGCGCCGATGCCCAGGGCGATCAGGTTGACCGGACCCAGAGCCTTGCGCAGCTCATGGCCCTTCTCGTGGGTCTCGGCCACCAGCTCGTCCAGCGACTTGGTGCGCAGCAGCTGCCAGTGGGGTATTCTCATGACGATCGCCATCATAAGGTGCCCCTCCCGGATCGCAAAACCAAGCCGCAATGGTCGAAGATGCCGACCTCGAGGCCACACGCTCGAGCCGGTGAGGTGCTCGCGGCTCGACCCCACGAGTGGGGCGCCGCACGCCCCACGCCGATGAACCAAAGGCTTCGGGAGCACCAGGTCGCGTGCCAGGCGCCGTCGGGACCTCGTGGAGAGACACAGCTGTCTCATCTTCAAGGGTGCCTGGCTCGCACTCTGGTCTCACCGAAGCGAGAAATGGCGCCTCGCGACCGGTCTCGCGTTTCCGACGCACGCGCTGGTCCCCGGCGCTGACTCCCGACGCGGCTTGCCGACGCTGCCGCCGCCGCTCGCCGTCACTCAGTCCGAGGGCGGGTGCAGGCGGAGCTCGCGGCTCGCCAGCAGCCGGTAGGAGCCCTCGATGGCGACGGCCAACCCCAGGAGGAGGAGCAGGATGAGCAGACGCCAGGGACTGGCGGCTGCGGTGTGCCAGACGAGCGCGACCAGGGCGACGGTACAGGCCACGGCACCCAGGGCCGGCAGCCAGCGACGGCCTCCATTGCGTCCCGCGTGGACGTAGGCGGCGGCATTGACGGCGGCGAACACGAGGAGGAAACCGGCGCTGCCCATGGTGGAGATGCTGGACAGATCGAGCACGTTGGCCACCACGAGGGTCGCACCGGCCGTGATCAGGAGCCCCTCCAGGGGCTCGTTCCACACCTTGCGATCCAGCACCTTGGGGAGCTCCCCGTCCTTTGCGATCACGTAGGCCAGGCGCGCGGCGCCGTACAGGGTGGCATTGATGGCCGACGCCGTGGACAGCATGGCGGCCACCGCGATGAGCGCGAAACCGGCATGCCCCATGAAGGGCCGCGCCGCCTCGGCCAGCGCGTAGTCCTTGGCCGCCACGATCTTCGCGACCGGCAGGTTGCCCACCGCCACCGCCGCGATGAGCACGTACAGGGCGATGACGAAGCCCACCGCTCCATAGGTGGCCCGGGGAAGGGACCTCTCCGGTCGACGGACGTCGCCTGCCGCATTGGCGATCAGCTCGAAGCCCTCATAGGCGAGGAAGATGATCATGCCCCCCACCACGAGCTGGAGGGGATCCGACCAGGAGGAAACCGTCAGCCGCGCCGGGCGCACCCCGGCCAGACCGACGCCTGCGAACACCAGGAGGATGGTCACCTTGACGGCCACGATCCAGGTCTCCGCGCGCCCCACCCAGCCCGCGCTGAGCATGTTCAGACCGGTCAGGGAAAGCACGCTGACGGTGATCAGGGCGTGCTTGGACAGGGGCAGCCACGCCTCCGGCAGGAAGGTGGCGCCGTAGCTTCCGAAGGCGAAGGAGTACAGCGACAGCATCACGATGTAGCTCAGCCAGAGGAGCACGTTCATGCTGCCGGTGAGGAGCCCTGGACCGAAGGCCCGGTCGAGGAACGTCACCGTGCCCCCCTGGCTGGGGTAGGCCACCGACAGGTGTACGTAGGAGGTGGCGGTGAGGAGGGCCACCAGGCCGGCGATCAGGAAGGCCACCGGCGTGCCGCCGTGGGCGAGCTCCACGGCCAGGCCCAGCACCGCGAAGATGCCGCCGCCCACCATGCCGCCGACGCCGATGGCCATGGCCCCGACGGTGGAGATGGCGCGGGAGCCCTCGGCATCGCCCATGGTCGACCTCCCCTGGAGTCTCTACTCGTAGCGCAGCGCCTCGATGGGGTCGAGGGCCGCCGCCTTGGCCGCAGGATAGGTGCCGAAGAAGACCCCCACCAGGGCCGCGAAACCGACGCCGACGGCCACCGCCCACAGCGGTACGTGGGCGGGCGGGAAGCCGGGAATGGCATTGGCGCCGATGATGCCGAGGCCCCAGCCCGCCACCAGACCGATCAGGCCTCCGAAGAGCGACAGGGTCACCGCCTCGATGAGGAACTGGATCAGGATGTCGGAGCGTTGGGCGCCCACCGCCTTGCGCACGCCGATCTCCCGGGTCCTCTCGGTGACCGACACCAGCATGATGTTCATGATGCCGATCCCTCCCACCAGGAGGGAGATGCCCACCACCCCGGCGACCACGCTGGTGATGGTGCCCAGGATCGAGCCCGTGGTCTTCACCAGCTCCTGCTGCATGATCACCCGGAAGTCGTCCTCCGCGCCCTTGGGGATGTGGTGGCGCCGACGCAGCAGCTCCTCGATCTGGTCCTTGGCCAGGTCGACGGTGTCGGTGCTCGTCGCCTTGAAGTCCAGGCGGAGCTGGTCCAGGGCCTTGACGCCGTAGAGATCGCGGGCGGCGGTGATGGGGATCAGGACCACGTCGTCCCGGTTCTGGCCCAGCATCTCGCCCTGCTCCTCCATGACGCCGATGATCGTGAAGCTGGAGTCACCGACGATGAGGTCGGAGCCGAGCACGGGCTCTTTGAGCTTGAGCTCGTCGATGATGTCGGTGCCGATGAGGCAGACCCGAGCGGCGCGCGCCATGTCGAGCTCGGAGAAGAAGCGGCCCCGCGCCACCCAGTTGTCGGCCACCTCCTGGTGGTAGCGGCCGACGCCGAGGAGAATGGTGCCGTGGCGGCGGCCGCCGGAGCTCACGTTCTCGCCGCGGTAGAAGATGGGGTTGAAGTACTCCAGAGCGGTCGAGCGCTCCATGATGGCGAGCCCGTCGTCGTAGGTCAGCTTCACCTCGCGCCCCGCCATCTCGGGGTCCCTGCGCTCGGTGCGCGGCACGACCATCAGGTAGGTCGCGCCGACCCCCCCGAGCTGGCTGGAGATGACGTAGTTGAGGCCCTGGACGATGGACACCACCGCGATCACCGCCGCGACGCCGATGATGATGCCCAGGGTGGTCAGCAGGGAGCGCAGCTTGTTGGCCCGGATGGCGGCCAGGGCGATGCGGAAGTTGTCCCAGATCATGGGGTGGTCCCCCGGGGCGGCGTCCGCTGGTCGCTGACCACCTTGCCGTCCAGCAGCCTGAGCACCCGCCCGGCGTGGGCGGCGATGTCCTCCTCGTGGGTCACCAGGACGATGGTGTTGCCGGCCGCGTTGAGGTGGTCGAAGAGGCGCCATGATCTCGTCGGAGGTCGGGAGTCCAGGTTGCCGGTGGGCTCGTCGGCGAGCAGGATCGACGGCTCGATTGACCAGCGCCCGGGCCATCGCCACGCGCTGCCGCTGGCCGCCCGAGAGCTCGTTGGGTTGGTGGTCCACGCCGGTCGCCCAGGCCCGACCTGCTCGAGCGCCTCGCGGGCGCGCGGCGGCGCTCGGCGGCGGGCACCCCGGCGTAGATCAGCGGCAGCTCGACGTTGGCCAGGGCGGTGGCGCGGGGCAGCAGGTTGAAGGTCTGGAACACGAAGCCGATCTCGCTGTTGCGGATCGCGGCGAGCTCGGAGTCGTCGAGGACTGGCCACCTGCTGTGCCGTTGAGGAGGTAGCTCGCCGGAGGTGGGGGTGTCCAGGCAGCCGATGAGGTTCATCAGGGTCGACTTGCCGGAGCCCGACGGCCCCATGATGGCGACGTACTCGCCCGCCCCCACCTCGAGGTCGACCCCGTCCAGCGCCCGCACCACGACCTCGCCGAGCTGGTAGATCTTGCGCAGGTCTCGAATGGAGATCAACATCAGGAAACCGTCACCTCCACGCCGCCCTCCTCATCCTGGGAGCCCCCCTCCGCCGAACTCTTGGCCACGGTGATCGGATCCCCATCGTGCAGCGCCTTGAGCGTCCGATAGGGCCCCACCACCACCTGATCGCCTTCGTCGAGGCCGGAGGTGATCTCCACGTAGAGCTCGTCCGAGATGCCGGTGTCGACCTTGCGCACCACCGCCTTGCCGTCCTTGACGAGGAAGACGACGTCCCTTTCGTCGAGGCCCTTCGCAGCGGTCCCCCGGACCTCGTTTCCTTCATCCGAGAGGGTGCGCTTCACCACCGCCTGGATGGGCACGGTGAGCGCGTCCTCCCGCGTCGCCGTGAGGATGTCCACCTTGGCGGTCATGGCCGGGCGGAGGGCGGGATCCGGATCGTCCAGGACGATCTTGACCGCGAAGCGGATGGTGCCCTGGGTGGCGTCCTTGCGGCCCGAGGTGGCGATCTCCACCACGTGCCCGCGCTGGGGCTTGTCCGCGAGAGCGTCCACGTTGACGACCGCCTCCTGGCCGAGGGCGAGCTGGACCACATCCACCTCGCTCACCTCCACCTCCGCGAGGAGACGGGACATGTCGGCCACCGTCATGATCACCGAGCCCGGCAGGTTGGTGGAGCCCGGGACCACGGTCTCGCCCTTCTCGGCGTCGAGCTGGATGACGATGCCGCTCATGGGTGAGCGGATGGTGGTGCGCGCCAGGTCGTCCTGAGCCTGGTCGAGGGCGGAGTGGGACCCTGCCACCGCCGCTTTCGCCGCCTCCACCTCCACCTTGGCGGTGTCCACGGCGAGCTGCGCCGTGTCCAGGCTCTGCTGGCTGCTCAGACCTTGGCTGTGCAGCTGGCGGGCCCGCTCGAGGCTGCGCTCGGCGTCCGCGAGCTGCACCTGCTGCCGCTGGACCGCCACCTGCGCCTGCAGCAGCGCGGCGCGGGCCCGGTCCCGCGCGGCCTCGTAGACGTCACGCTCGATCTCCACCAGGAGCTGTCCCTGCTGGACCTTCTGACCTTCCTCGACGGGCAGGCCGATGATCTCGCCGATCACCTTGGCCGAGATCTCCACCTTCTTCTCCGGGGCGATCTCCCCGGTTCCCTTGACCCGCGCCGAGATGGTGCGGCGCGTCACCGGCTGGGCCTCGACCTCCTCACCCTTGGGGCCGACGTCGCGCAGGCTCGCCCACCCGATGAGGGCCAGCACGGCGAGCGCGGCGACGATGATGAGGGCTTTCTTCATGAACACCTTCCTCGCTCGGGCGATGAGCGCCCGACCGACCAGGGTAGCGGCGGTGCCGCTGTCTGTCTACCCGAAGACGGCCGCCAGGCCTGCCTTGCCCACCAACCACACCAGCCACGGCACGAGAACGACCACGGCGGCGCGACCGCGGGAGATCCTGCCCACCACGGCAAAACCGATGATGAGCAGGATGACCGTCCAGACATTGAAGACACTGATGGTGGTCGCCGCCGATCGCAGCCAGGCCGGGGCATCAGGCGACAGGAACGCACCGAGATGGGACTTGACGACATCCGCCAGCTGCTGCGCCGGCAGCCGCCCGACCCGCTGCACCAGCACCGCGGTGAGCACCGTGCTCACCAGGGCCGGCGGCCAGTAGGCGTGGAGGGTTGTGGAGAGGGCCCGCATGTAGTCGGTGTCGGACCCCGAGACCTTGAGCATGAGAAAGAACACCGCCGCCATCGCCGCCCACACGATGGGACCCACGATGACGCCCATGATCGGCCCCACGAAGGCGAACTTCTGGGCCTGCTCGGTCATCCTCTCCAGCTGCTGGTCGTCGAGGCTCTGGGCCCTCTCTCCGAGCCGTGCGCGGAGGGTGGCCCCGGTGTCGACGTGGGGCATGACCACGAGCTGAGCCGCCACCCCCAACGCCACCAGAAGCACCAGGGCGAGCACCCACGTGGGCTTGACGGCGATGTCGGTGAACACCTCACGGGGTGTGAGGAACGCAGCCCACAGCCGCTGCAGCGATCCCAGGCGCCGGGTCGGCGTCTCCGGCGGCGGGGAGGTCTGCTCCAGGTCCACGCCTGCAGATCCGGTCGAGTTCTCCATGAGTCGATCCTCCTTCCGACACCCGCGATGGTCCGATCGGGCGCTTGCATCGCCCTGCGCGTCCAACGAATGCAGGAGAGCGTTCCATCTCCTGCGGCGACGCCGAAACCCCGGGTCGGCACCATCCGCCGCCCAGGAGTGTATAGGAACAACGCCGTTCGGGGGGCGGTTTCTCAGGTTGATGAGACGCACCCGGCGCCTGTCGGGTGGAAAGGCTGGTGCCCATGCACGCGTTCACGTCCCGTCTGTTCCTCCGAACTCACAACGCCGCACCCACCGTCGCCTTCGCTCTGCTCGCGGGTACCCTGCTGCTGGCCGGCTGCACGACGACCCAGCGGCCCGTCGTCCCCGCGCCGGTGACGGTCGATCAGATTCTCCAGATGACGAAGGCCGGTGATCCGCCGGACGAGATCATCCGCCAGATGCGCAACTCCGGCACGGTGTACCGGCTCGATGCGAGCCAGCTCGCCAAGCTGCACGACGAGGGCGTTTCCGACAAGGTCATCGATTTCATGCAGCACACCTACCTCGCGGCGGTCCGTCGCAGCGCCCGCCTGGAGAGCTGGGACTACTGGTACCGCGGCCCCGGAGGGTACTGGTACGGCGGCATCCCCTACGGCTGGCCGTGGGGCTGGTACTGGCCCGACAGCTACTTCTACATCGGCGGTGGCGGCGAGTTCGAGCACCACCACGAGGGCGAGTTCCACGAAGGCGGCGAGCACGAGGGCCACGAGGGCCACGAGGGCGGCGACCACGACGGCCACAGGTGAGGTCTGCACCTTCCGGGGAGGCCAGAGGGGGAGCCAGGCACGCCTCGGAAGGCGACGAACCGCGTGCTGTCGAGTCACGACCGCGTGCCCGGCACCCGGCGCTGAGAGAGGAACGGCCTCAAGAACACCAGGAAGCGTGCCAGGCACCGTCGAGACCTCGTAGAGAGGCCCGATCGCCTCATCTTCAACGGTGCCTGGCTCGTGCTCTGTCTTGGCCGAAGCGAGAAACGGCGCGTCGCGAATGGTCTTCCGTACCCGGCGCGCGGAGATGACATGACCTTCTTTCGAGGCGCTCCCCGCGGTTGCCGCCCCGGGCATTTCCCGACTCCACGCGCTGCGTGAGTGGGGCGCGCCGCCTCGGGAAGGTGCCGGACGTGGCACGCCCGCGGGACGGGCTCTTCTCTCGGCTCCACCGTCCCGGGTGAGCGCGTCACCCCTGCCGCTGATCGCTGCCGCTGCTCAACAATCCCGGGAGGCTACCGCTCGCTCGTACTCGGCCACCTCGTGCCGACTTCCGAGCGCCACGGGGACCGTCTGGTGCAACGCACGCCGAGGGACCTCCAGGAGTCGTCCGCGGCCGGTGCTGCCGGCGCCCCCCGCGGCCTCCACCAGGCAGGCCATGGGCATCCCCTCGTAGAGCAGGCGCAGCTTGCCCTCGGGGTGCTCGTCGTCCGCAGGGTACAGGTAGATCCCGCCTTCCAGGAGGATCCGATGGAGATCCGCCACCATGGCGCCCGAGTAGCGGAGCGTGTAGGGCCGGCCCCGCTCCGGCTCCACCCGATCCAGGTGCTCCACGTAGGATCGCACGGCTGGCGCCCAGAGGTGGGAGTTGCCGACGTTGATGCTGTAGGTGTCGCCCCGCTCCGGACAGCGGATATCGGGGTGGGAGAGGAGGAAGTCCCCCACCGAATGGTCCAGGGTGAAGCCGTCCACGCGACCGCCTGCGGTGTACACGAGCACCGTCGCCGGACCGTACAGCACATAGCCCGCGACGACCGGCGGAGCACCCTGGAGGAGCTCCTCCTCCAGGGCCTCGCAGGACGCGCTCCCGGAGCGGCGGTAGCAGCCGAACACCGTGCCCACGCTGCCCCCCACGTCGATGTTGCTCGAGCCGTCCAGGGGATCGATGGCCACGATCCACGGGGCCTCGCCCTCACAGTGAGCGAGCTTGATCTCCTCCAGCTCCTCGGACACGACACCGGCCACCAGGCCGGTGGCGGCGAGGGCCTCGACGAACACGCGGTTGGCGAAGGTGTCGAGCTCGTGCTGCGCGTCCCCGGACGCGTTGGAGGAGCCCACCAAGCCCACCCTCCCCACCAGGGCCGCGCGCCGACTCTCTCTGGCCACGACCTTGGCGGCGTGGGCGAGCTGACACAGCAGCAGCACAGACTCCCCGTCCCCCTCGGGGGAGGTGGCGTCCGTTGCGCGGGCGGCATGCAGGGCGAGGGGAGTGGCGGGCGGAGTGCCGTGCGGGCTCATCACCGTCCTCCCGTCAGGTGAGCTCCCGCACCGCCTTGACGATGGCAGCGCGGTCGATCTCCTCGAAGGCCAGCAGCTCCCCGGGCTTGCCGCTCCTCGGTTTGGAGCGCACCGCCAGGGAGCGGAACCGCACCGGCGTGCCGACGAGCGTCGCCGCGACCGCCTCCCCGATGCCGCCCTCCTCCCAGTGGTCCTCCACGGTGATCACCACGCCGGTGGCCCGGGCGGCCTCTGAGAGGGTGGCACGATCGAGGGGTTTGACGCTGTAGAGGTCGATCACCCGGATCCCGATGCCGTCCCCCTGGAGGATCTCGTGGGCGGCCAGCGCCTCGTGCAGCGTGATGCCGGCCGCCACCACGGTGGCCACGTCGTCGTCGCTGGCCCTGAGCACCTTCGAGCCGCCGATCTGGAAGTCCTCGTCCGCCGTGTAGATGACCGGCGTGCCGGCGCGGGTGGTGCGGAGGTACACGATGCCGTCGTGCTCGGCCGCCCGCTCCACCAACCGCTCGGTGGAGACCGCATCCGAGGGGTAGAGCACCACGCTGCCGAGGAGGGAGCGGAACATGGCCAGGTCTTCGAGCCCCATCTGGGACGCGCCGTCCTGGCCGATGGAGACGCCGGCGTGGGATCCCACGAACTTCAGGTTGGGCTGAGAGTACTGGCTCATGCGGATCTGGTCGAAGGCGCGTGTCCAGAAGGCCGCGAAGGTGGACAGGAACGGCATCTTGCCGCGCAGGGCCAGACCCAGGCCGGCTCCGACCATGTTCTGCTCCGCGATGTACATCTCGAAGAAGCGATCGGGGAAGGCCTCCTTGAAGTACTCGGCGCGGGTGGAGTTGGAGACCTCGCCGTCCAGGCTGATCAGCGTCGGGAAGCGGGGCCCGATCCGCTTGAGCGCATTGCCATAGGCGTTGCGGGTCGGCACCTTCTTGCCGCTCTCGTAGGCCAGGTCCTCCTGAGCTGCCTCCGCGGGCCGGTGCTCCGGCTCCAGGTCCTCGGGGCGCCGGATCTCGCCCACAGCCCCGTGGTCCACCTCGCCCAGCTCGGCCAGTGCCCGCTCGAGGTCTTCGCCCTCGAGGGCGGTCCCGTGGAATCCGTTCTTGTCCTCCACGAAGGAAACACCCTTGCCCTTGATGGTGCGGGCGATGATCATCACCGGCGCGCCGTCCCCCGCACACGCCTCGTCGTAGGCCCCGGCGATCTCGGGCAGGGAGTGGCCGTCGATCACCATGGCACGCCAGCCGAAGGCGGCGATGCGATTCCGGTAGGCCTCCACGTCGTGACCGTACATCGTCTCGCCCCGCTGTCCGAGGCGGTTCACGTCGATGATCCCGATGAGGTTGTCGAGCCC
Source organism: uncultured Holophagae bacterium (assembly GCA_963844865.1). Classification (GTDB taxonomy): domain Bacteria; phylum Acidobacteriota; class Thermoanaerobaculia; order Thermoanaerobaculales; family Sulfomarinibacteraceae; genus CAWJPY01. The sequence continues at coordinate 110,274 of CAWJPY010000012.1, read as the reverse complement.
GTAGTGGGCCGCGAGCTGGATGGCCTCCCACTGGGAGCCCTCGGCCATTTCGCTGTCTCCCAGCAGAACCCACGTCCGGTACGGGAGGTTGTCCAGGCGCTTGGCGTTCAGCGCCATCCCCACGCCGATGGACAGCCCCTGGCCGAGCGAGCCGGTGGCCGCCTCGGTGTAGCGGAAGGCCATGGTCGGGTGGCCCTCCAGGGGGCTGCCGAACTCCCGGTAGGTCATCAGCTCGTCCTCGCTGAGCTGGCCGGCCACGGTCCACAGGGCGTAGAACAGGGGCGAGGCGTGGCCCTTGGAGAAGATGAGACGGTCGTTGTTGGGGTGGGAGGGACGATCAGGGTCGTAGCGGAAGGTGCCGCCGAACAGCAGGGTGGCCATGAGCTCCACCGCCGACAGCGACGAGGTGGGGTGGCCCGACCCGGCCTGGGCCGGAGCACGGAGAATCAGCTCCCTCAGGCGTGTGGACAGTCGGCGCAGGTGTTCAAATCGCTCGCTCTCGGTCATGACGTCTCTCCTCGGCCCGCTGGCGTCGTACGAGTGGGGTCGCCGCAGCCTCCTCGCCGGGCGCGTCGATCCACCCAGCCGTGCTGCGCCTCAGAGGCGGGCTCTGTTGGTGCAACGGGCGGCCGCGCACGGTGCATTCCGATTCCGCGATCCGTGCCGAGGGGGGAACACGCAGTCGCGGCCGCCCGCTTATACAGGGCGGAGGAGCGCGACATGATCCACCGCATGGCCCTGGGCGATCTTCCCGCCAAGCATCACATCCAGCTCCGGGAGAACGGCAAGCTGCTCATGGAGCAGATGGTCACCCGAGAGGGATTCAACGGGCCCTACAGCATCCTCTACTACCGACGCCCTCCCACCGAGGAGACCCGGGTGGAGGCCTTCGAGCTGCCGGGCTTCTGCCCGGTGGAGCTCACCGCGGACCAGCTCCTGGAGCGCCGCCACCTCAGGAGCGCTCACGTCGGACGCCGGGGGGATTGGCTGAGCGGCCGGCGCACGCTCCTGGTCAGCACCGACCTCAGGCTGGGGGTGTGCAAGCCCGCCGCGCAGGGTCGCAGATTCTTCGCCAACGGTGACGGCGACGAGCTCCTCTTCGTCACCCAGGGCGGCGGGCGGCTGGAGAGCCTGTACGGGGTCCTCCCCTTCCAACGCCACGACTACCTACTCATCCCCAGGTCCACTCCCTATCGGCTCGTGACCGAGGACGACACCACCTTCTTGTGGGTGGAGGGCCGGCCGGGGATGGGCGTCCCCGGCGAGTGGCGGAACCGCTCGGGCCAGCTCACCGACTTCGCGCCCTACTCGCACCGCGACTTCCGGATGCCCGAGCGCCTGCTCGAGTTCGACGACAGCGAGGACGCTCGATCCGTGATCACCAAGCGGGGCGAGCGGCTCACCCTGCACCACCATCGGCACTTCCCCTTCGACATCGCGGGCTGGGACGGAGCCGTCTACCCGGTGGCGTTCAACATCCACGACTACCAACCCAAGACCGGTCTCGTCCATCTCCCACCGACCATCCACGTCACCTTCGCGGGACCGCGATTCGTGGTCTGCTCCTTCGTGCCCCGCAAGGTGGACTACCACCCCCAGGCGATCCCCTGCCCCTACGCCCACGCCAACGTCGACATGGACGAGATCCTGTACTACGTGGAGGGCAACTTCACCTCCCGGCGCGGGATCGAGGCGCAGTCCATCAGCCTCCACCCCGCGGGCATCACCCACGGGCCCCATCCGGGAGCGTACGAGGCGTCCATCGGCAGCGAGCGCACCGAGGAGCTGGCGGTCATGATCGACTGCTACGCCCCGTTCCATCTGACCACGGTCGCTGAGGAGGTCGAGGACCGGGACTACCACCTGAGCTGGCTCGAGAACGAGTAGGGCCCGCTCCGTGCGCTTGCTGCCGCTGCCGCCGGACTAAAGGTTTCCACGGCGTGCCTGCTCCCGCTCCAGGGAGACGAACAGGGCCTTGAAGTTACCCACCCCGAAGCCGCGGCTGCCGTGGCGCTCGATGACCTCCAAGAAGAGGGTCGGCCGGTCCTGGAGGGGGTGGCTGAAGATCTGCAGCAGGTAGCCGTCGGCATCCCGGTCCACCAGGACGCCCAGCTCCTTGAGCTCCTCGAGGTCCTCGTCGATGGCCCCCACCCTCGAGGCCAGGTCCTCGTAGTAGGTGTCGGGCACTCTGAGGAAGTCGATCTCCCGCCGCCTGAGCTCCCTCACCGTGGCGCAGATGTCCCGCGTGTTCATGGCGATGTGCTGAATGCCCGGACCGTTGTTCCACTCCAGGTACTCGTCGATCTGGGACTTCTTGCGCCCCTCGGCGGGCTCGTTGATGGGCATCTTGATCCGTCGCCCATCCTCCACCACCTTGCTCATGAGGGCGGAGTACTCGGTCGAGATGTCCTCATCCGAGAAGTGGGCGAGCTGGGAGAACCCCAACACCCGTTGGAACCACTCCACCCAGTGGTCCATCTCACCCAGCCAGACGTTGGTCACGATGTGGTCGATGGCGGCCAGCCCGGCGGGCTCGGTGCCGGTCGCTTCCAGCGGCCAGTACCCCGGCGCGAACACCCCCGAGTAGTCTGAACGCTGCACGAGCTTGATCACGGTGTCGCCCGCGTACTTGAGGACGCCCGTGGCGAGCACACCGTGCTCGTCCTCCACAGACGCCGCCTCCTGGAGCACGGTCGCGCCTCGCGCCTTCACCTCCGCCATGGCCGCCGTCAGGTCCCCGGTCTCGAAGGCCACGACCTTCACCCCGTCACCGTGGAGCTGGACGTGGCGGGCGATGGGGTGGTCCGGCGCCAGGGCGCTCGTCAGGACCAGGCACACCTTCCCCTGCTGCACCACGTAGCTGGCGCGGTCGCGGCACCCCGTCTCGAGGCCACGCTTGGCCACCGGCTTGAAGCCCAGGGCCTTGTCGTAGAAGTGGGCGGCCTGCTTGGCGTTGCCGACCCACAGCTCGACATGGTCGAAGCCGCGCAGCGGGAGAAAGTCCTGTTCCGCCATGGTGATGCGTCCCTTCCGCGGCAGCGGCCGCCGCCGCCGCACTCGATGAAACGGCGTCGCGACCAGCACGATTCCGGACCGGAATCCCGCTCCGCCCCCGCAGGTTCCCAACCCACGGAGGTGCACGGTGGCAGATCCGAGCTCGCGCCAGGGCTCGAGCTACGAGGAGCCCGAGATCCGGGAGTTCATCGACGAGCTCTACCACCCGGAGGACGAGGCCATGAGGATCGCGGTCGCGGCGATCCGGGGCGCGGGTCTGCCGGCGATCCAGATCGGTCCCGGCGACGGCGCCATCCTGGCCCTGCTCCTCGCAGCGGTGGGGGCGCGACGGGTGGTGGAGATCGGCACCCTCTCCGGCTACTCCGCCCTGTGGATGCTGCGCGCACTCCCCACCGACGGCCACCTGTGGACCCTCGAGGCCGATCCTCACCATGCCGAGGTGGCGCGCCGGGTGCTGGGCGGTCCGGAGACCGCAGGCCGGGTCCTCCTCGTCGAGGGACCGGCCCTGGAGACGCTCCCGGGCCTGGAGCCGGACGGTCCTTTCGACGCCGTCTTCATCGACGCCGACAAGACCTCCTACCCCGCCTACGCGGAGTGGGCCCTGGCCAATCTCCGGCCCGGCGGTCTGCTGGCGGCCGACAACGCCTTCCTCTTCGGCTACCTGGTGGGCCGGGCGCCGGACGGGCGTGCCGATGCCGACGAGATCGCGGCGATGCGCCGCTTCCACCGGCTGATCGCCGAGCGCTGCCCGACCCGCGCCTGCCTTCCCACCCCGGACGGTCTGGCCGTGGCTCTGGCGCCCTGATCGTGTGTGCCCGGCGCGCGTCGCCGCCGGGCCCGCGGTGAGGCACGGGAAGAGCCCTTGTCGGGGGGCTGTTGCACCCCTCGATGCCCCCCGCTCGATCGGTCCTCCCCCTCGTGCTGGCTCACCTGCTCACCGCGGCGGGATCGGGCGGCGCAGCCGCCGCCGACCTGCCGGTCCATCTTCTGAAGCTGCCGCCCGGCTTCGACATCTCGGTGTGGGCACGGGTCGCCGATGCCCGCTCCCTGACCGTGGGTGATCACGGCACGGTGTTCGTGGGCACTCGCGGCGCCGGTGAGGTGTGGGCACTGCGCGACGGGGACGGCGACGGTGTCGCGGAGTCGCGGTGGCGGATCGCCCGCGGGTTGGAGATGCCCAACGGGGTCGCCTTCCGGTCCGGCTCCCTCTACGTGGCCGAGGTGAACCGCATCCTGCGCTACGACGACATCACGAAGCGCCTCGACAGTCCGCCCGAACCCATCGTGGTCAGCGATGCGTTTCCAGGCGCCACCCATCACGGCTGGAAGTTCATCGCCTTCGGCCCCGACGGGATGCTCTACGTGCCGGTGGGCGCCCCCTGCAACGTCTGCGTCCCCCCCAAGCCCATCTTCGCCACCATCACCCGCATGCGCCCCGACGGGTCACCATCTCGAGATCTTCGCCCGCGGGGTGCGCAACAGCGTCGGCTTCGACTGGAACCCCGCCAGCAAGGTGCTGTGGTTCACCGACAACGGACGCGACTGGATGGGGGACGACCTGCCCCCGGACGAGCTGGACCGGGCGCCCCGGGCGGGCATGGACTTCGGCTTCCCCTCCTGCTACGGCGACGACGTGCCCGATCCCGAGTACGGGAACGACACGGACTGCAGCCAGTTCACGCCTCCCGCCCTCGAGCTCGGGCCCCACGTAGCGGCCCTCGGCATGCGCTTCTACGAGGGCGGCATGTTCCCGCACTCCTACCGAGGCCAGATCCTCATCGCCGAGCACGGCTCCTGGAACCGCTCGGAGAAGATCGGTTACCGGGTGATGCTGATCCACGTCGCTGGAGACAGGGCGACCGGCAAGGAGCCCTTCATCACGGGGTGGCTCCAGGGACAGCGGGCCTGGGGACGGCCGGTGGACGTGCAGGTGCTCGGCGACGGCTCCTTGCTGATCTCCGACGATCACGCCGGCGCCATCTACCGCGTGACGTACCGCGCCCCCTGACCCGCACCGCTCCCGGTTGGTGTACGCTTCCCCCACGGAGGCGGGCACCATGCAGGTCCTGGTCATACTCAACGACGCGCCCTACGGCCACGAACGCACCTTCCAAGGACTGAGGATGGCGGACGCCATGATCAAGCTCGAAGAGGACCTCGACCTCACCCTCTATCTGGCCAACGACGCCGTGCTCTGCGCCAAGACCGGGCAGCAGACGCCCGACGGCTACTACAACGTGGAGCGCATGCTCAAGCCGATCCTGCGCAAGGGTACGGTTATGGCCTGCCGCACCTGCCTGGAGGCGCGGGGGCTGACCGCCGCCGACCTCATGGACGGGGTGCTCGTGGTCAACCTCGGCGAGGCGGCCGAGGTGGCCCTCGAGGCCGACAAGACCCTGGTCTACTAAAGGATCGCCCGCAGGACCTCTGCGATCGGCGGCAGCAAGCCGGATCGGCAGCCCTCGATAGAACTGCGCGTGCCGCGGGCGTGCCACTGGTGACACTTTTCCGGAGCGACGCGTGCCGGCCATGCCTCGCGTGGGGACCGGAAACAGTGTCAGCGGTGGCAACCTCGGGGAAGGCTTCGAAAGAATCGGCGCGTCGCGAGACGCGTGACTTCGATACCCGCGATCGCCACGCCCTGAGACGTCCCGGGCGCGCGGATCGCTGTTTGCCGCCCGCTGATCGCCGCCGCCGACCGCTGACGCGGATCCTGTTCACTGCCGCGGTCGCTGCCGCTGTTGCTGAGAGTTGGCTAGACGCTGATGGCGTCCTTGCGGAACTCGCTGAGGGCGAGCATGACATTCACGATGGCCGGCCTGGGCGAGGCGAAGGCCCGTTCCAGGGCGCTCGCGAGCTGGGAGGAGTGCTCCACGTACTCCCCGTGGACGCCCAGGGGCTCCATCATCTTCTCGTAGCGCGAGCAGTCGAGACGGGTGGCCACCGCCCGGTCCTCCCCGAAGAAGGCCACCTGGGCGCGGCGGATCTGGGACCAGGCGGCGTCGTTGCCGATGACGCCCGTGACCTTGATGCCCTGCCGCACCATGGAGTCGAACTCGAAACCGTTGAGGCCGAAGGCCCCGTCCCCGTACACGATAACCACGTTGGCGTCGGGGCGGGCGAGCTTGGCCGCCATGGCGTAGCCCGGCCCCACCCCCAGGGTCCCCAGGGGGCCGGGGTCCATCCACCGACCCCGCGGATGGCAGCGGATGATCTTGGCGGCAGTGCCCACGATGTCGCCGCCGTCGCCGATGACCACCGCCTCCTCGTCCAACATGTCCGCCAGCGTCTTGCAGGCGAAGAGGGCGTTCACCGGCGCCCCCTCCTGGCCGGCCTGGCGCTCGATGTCTGCCCACATCTCGGTCTCCGAGGCGCGGACCTCCCCCAACCAGTCGGCCCACTCGCAGCCGTCGCCGAGCGCGTCGGCGAGGCGTTCCAGGGTGAGGCCCGTGTCCCCGACGATACCCACGTCGATGCTCCGGTTCCGTCCGATCTCGCCGCCGTCCAGATCCACCTGGATCACCCGCCCCTCGGGGTTGAGCTTCGGCGGGCGGCCATAGCCGAGGCGGAAGTCGAGAGGCGTCCCGAAGACGATCACGAGATCCGACTTCCCGAGAGATCGGCTGCGGTTCTGCACGAAGAGCAGCGGGTGATCGGGGACGAGAGCGCCACGGGCCATGCCGTTGAGATAGGCGGGCATGGGAGCGGCCTTGAGGAACCGTTCCAACCCCGCGCGTCTCTTCGACCACCACCACTGGCTGCCCACGATCAGCATGGGCTTCGAGGCCGCGCGGATAAGGGCCGCCGCCCGCTCCACGGCCTCGCGGTCCGGCTCGGGCTGGGATCGGGTCCGATAGGAGGGGTAGAGCACCGCCTCGTCCTCGTCGATGCTGTCCAGGAGCAGGTCGAAGGGCATCTCCAGGAACACCGGCCCCGGCACCCCGCTGGCGGCGATCCGGAAGGCGCTCTGCACGTACTCGCCGAGGCGCTCGCTCTCGGGCACGCTGACGCTCCACTTGGTGACGGCCCGCATCAGCTCCACCCCGTTCATGTCCTGCAGACCGCCCATGTCCTGGTTGGACCGGGGGGCCTGACCGCCGATCACCACCATGGGCACCTGGCCGCGTTGGGCGGTGGCCACCCCGGTCACCGCGTCGGTCACTCCGGGGCCCGCCGTCACCACGGCCACCCCCGGTTGGCCGGTGATCCTCGCCCAGCCGTCGGCGGCGTGGGCCGCGGTCTGCTCGTGGCGTACGTCCACCACCCTGATCCCCTCGTCCAGGCACCCGTCGTAGATGTTCTGGACGTGCCCTCCGCAGAGGGTGAAGATGTGGGAGACACCTTCGTTGTGCAAGGCCTTCGCCACCACCCGCCCACCGTGAATTTTCCCCATGATCCGCTTCCTTTCCCGGTCGCACTTCAACGCCAGGTCGACTCGCGACGGCGTCCCTGCGTCACGGTCAAACCCCGCCGGAAGTGCTCTATTCCGGCGCTCCAGGGAGCGGGAACCACCGGGATCGAGGGCCGGTCGCCACCGGTCGGCGTGGTGCTAGACTCCTCAATCAGGTCCACACGGCCATCGAGAACAGCCCGTGGTCGCCGGGGCGGAAGGGACGCGGAGGTGTGTGAAATGCGCTCCGGATCTCGAAGCACACGGAGTGGGACCGACCCGCTCCGCGCAGGTGGCGGCCGTCACCGGAGGGTGTCGCCATGAGGCTCCTGCGCCGGCTGACCGTCTCCGACGCTCCCACCCCGACCATCCTCATCCGGCTCCTGGTGGGCGCCGTCTTTCTCTCGGAGGGCCTCCAGAAGTTCCTGTTCCCCGGTGCCCTCGGGGTCGGGCGCTTCCTCGAGATCGGGCTGCCCTCCCCCGAGATTCTGGCGCCCCTTGTGGGATCGTTCGAGATCGTCTGCGGTTGCCTGGTGCTCCTCGGCGCCTTCACCCGCCTGGCCACGCTGCCCCTGCTCACCATCATGGTGGTGGCCATCGCCACCACGAAGGCGCCGATCCTCGCCCACCGGGGCCTGTGGGTCGCCGCCCACCAGGCCCGCACCGACCTCGCCATGCTGCTCTGCTCGCTCTTCCTGCTCCTGGTGGGGTCCGGGCCCTGGGCCGTCGACCCGCTGCTGGCGCGCCGGCGAGGACGCTGACCACCGCTCGCCGAGCGTCGACGCCGGTCACCGCCGCTGACGCGGTTCGCTGTTCACTGAAGCTGTCCGCTGCCCCGGTCGCAGACGCGGTTCGTCGTCGCTGACTACTCGGGCCGGAGGATGTGGCAGTTATAGCCGTTGGGGTGCTTGACGAGGTAGTCCTGGTGGTACGGCTCCGCCTCCCAGAACTCGCCCGCGGGCACGATCTGGGTCACCACCGGCCGCTCGAAGACTCCGGATGCATCCAGCTCCGCCTTCACCTCCTCCGCGATGCGGCGCTGCTCCTCCGAGTGGGTGAAGATGGCCGACCGGTACTGGGCGCCGATGTCGTTGTGCTGGCGGTTCGGGGTCGTGGGGTCGTGGAGGCGGAAGAAGTAGCGCAGGACCTCCTCGTAGCTCACCCGGTCCGGGTCGAACACGACCTCCACCGCCTCGGCGTGCCCGGTGTCGCCCCGGCACACCCGCTCGTAGGTGGGGTTCGCCACCGTCCCGCCCGTGTAGCCGACGCGGGTGGAGATCACGCCGGGGAGCTGACGCATCAGGTGCTCGACGCCCCAGAAGCAGCCCGCCGCCAGGGTCGCAGTCTCGCGGCGTCCGCCGGTGGCGTCGCGCCCCTCGGTCGACCGACCGGCATCCGCTGTCACGGCGGGGCCGTCGGGCCCTCCCATGGTCCTGTCTCCGTGCTCGGCCATGCTCTGCGCTCCCCTGGCGTCCTCCGCAGGAGCCGGATCCGCCGGCCCGTTGAAGGCGCGATAGGCACCGAAGGCGGCAGCGGCAACCGCCAGCACTAGCAGCACTCCCCATGTCGCTCTCATTCCGCGTTCCTCCGACTCACACTATGCCCGAGAGGGTCACGAGGTTACCGATGGGGGTCGTCGGTCCCCGACGTGGCCCCCCACCGACGGACCCTTCCAGGTCCGCACACCCGAGAGCCCCTCACGCACGTGTGGAGCCTCCCCGAGGGAGGCGGATGGAGCAATGGTACACTCGGGCGAACGCGAGTCCGGGCATGCTCGTCCCACAGGCGAGCCGCCACCTGCAGCCGGTGCGGAGGGAGAGGGCCGGCCATTGACGAGGGCCGGCAGAGGATGGTGAGCCGATGGCAGTCGTGGTCATCGACAGCGGCGTCTTCTGTCACGGACCGGAGGTCGCGGCGGGGGTGCGGGACCGCCTGGAGGCCGCCGAGCTCGCCGACCAGGACCTGTTCGAGCGCGCCGCAGAACACTGCGGGGTCTCCCCCGAGCGTTTCGAGCGCCTGCTGTACGGTTCCCCTTCCCTTCTCGACGGTCTGCGCCGCGACCGGTTCAAGCTCGTCGCGGGTCTGCGCGTGGCCGTGGCAGAGGCCGTGGCGGACAACGACCAGGTCTACCTGGGTCGGGCTGGGCACCTGGTCCCACCCTCACTGACCCACGTGCTCAAGGTGTGCCTGGGCGGCACCCACGACTACCGCCTGGAGCAGGCCCAGGCCCGGGGCGTGTCGCGGCGTGACGCCCAGCGGCGCGTCGCCAGGGACGACGAGCAGCGCGCCGACTGGACCGGGCTCCTGTTCGAGCGCGGTCCGTGGGACAAGGCCCTGTACGACATCTTCCTGGCCATGCAGGAGACCTCGGTCGACGATGCCGTGTCCGCCATCGTCGATCACGCCCGGACGCCGGCCGTCGCCCTCACCCCTCCCGTGCGTCGGGCGGTGGAGGACTTCCAGACGGCGGCCAGGGTGGGGCTCACCCTCGCCGAAGCCGGGCACGACGTGGACACGACCTGTGCCGACGGCGACGTGAGGGTCCTCATCAAGCACCACACCATGTTCATGGACCGCCACCAGCGGGAGCTGGAGGAGCTCGCGCGCGGCGTGGAGGGGGTGCGCTCGGTGACGGCGCGCCCCGGGCCCAGGTACCGCGAGCCCGGCATCTCCTTCGACGTCCACCTGGACGTCCCCTCCAAGGTGCTCCTGGTGGACGACGAGAAGGAGTTCGTGCACACCCTCTCGGAGCGACTCCAGACCCGCCGGATGCAGCCGACGATCGCCTACGACGGCGAGCAGGCCCTCGCCATGGTGGCCAGCGACGAGCCGGAGGTGATCGTTCTCGACCTCAAGATGCCAGGCATCGACGGCATCGAGGTGCTGCGCCGAGTGAAGCGCTCGCACCCCCGGACCGAGGTCATCATCCTCACCGGTCACGGCTCGGACGCCGAGCAGCTGCTCGCCGAGGAGCTGGGCGCGTTCGCCTACCTGCGCAAGCCGGTGGACATCGACGAGCTCACCGACACCATGAAGGCGGCCTATCGCAAGCTGGAGGCGTCCCGGCGGCAGACCAGCGAGGAGTGAGGGGCGGTATGCCGGCCCTCCGCGGTATCCTGTCTCGAGCCTTCAACCCCGACCCCCAGGGCCCGGACGGGCGGATCCCGGCACGCGCCTATCGGCGCCTGCGCTGGGCGGCCGTGCTCGCCACGGCGACGGTTTCCCTGCTGCCCCTCGCCGTCACCACCTTCATGGCCTACGTCCTGTACCGTTCCGCCCTCCAGGACGAGGCCGTCCGACCCATGACCCGCCTGACCCTCAACACCAAGCGCTCCCTGGAGCTCTTCCTGTCCGAGCGGCGATCCACCCTCACCTTCCTGGTCTATGATCGCAGCTTCGGCGAGCTCTGCAGCTCGGCGGCCCTGACCCGCGTCATCTCCAACATGAACCGCTCCCTGGAGGTGGGCGCCTTCGTCGACCTCGGCCTCATCGACGACGACGGCGAGCAGCTCTGCTACTCGGGGCCCTACCCCTTGGAGGGCCGCAACTACAGCAACCAGGACTGGTTTGCCGAGGTGGAACGGCGCGGCACCTACACCTCGGACGTCTTCCTCGGGTTCCGCAACTCACCCCACTTCGCCATCGCCATCAAGCACGATCGCGAGGATGGCGGCTTCTACGTCGTCCGGGCCACCATCGACGGCGAGATGCTGAGCGAGCAGATCCTCACGCCGGGGCTGCCGTCCTCCGACGATGTCTTCCTCATCAACCGCCAGGGCGTGCTGCAGTCGCCATCCCGCCGCTACGGCGAGATCCTGACCTCGATCCCGCTGCCGGTCCCGCACTACTCGCCCAGCGTCGAGGTCGCGGAGCTCGTGGACGGCACCGACCAGCGCATCTTCGTCAGCTCGGCGTACATCTCCAACTCTCCCTTCGTCCTGGTTCAGGTCAAGCCCGCCGCGCAGGCCATGGGGCGCTGGTTCAGGCTGCGCAGCGAGCTGATCGGCTTCGTGGTGGGGAGTGCGGCCCTCATCCTCGGGGTCATCCTGTGGGGATCGGCGCAGTTCGTGCGCCGCATGCGGCAGGCGGACGAACGGCGCGCGACCCTCCTCCACCAGGTGGAGTACACCAACAAGCTGGCCTCCATCGGCCGCCTGGCCGCCGGCGTCGCCCACGAGATCAACAACCCCCTGGCCATCATCAACGAGAAGGCCGGGTTGCTGCGCGACCTGGTCGAGGCGAATCCCGACACGCCCAACCAGGGCAGGCTGCTCGCCACCGTGGAGTCGGTCCTGCGCTCGGTGCAACGCTGCAAGACCATCACCCATCGCCTGCTCGGCTTCGCCCGCCACATGGACATCCAGACCGAGACCATCGATCTGGAAGGGCTGCTGCGGGAGGTCCTGGGCTTTCTGGAGAAGGAGGCCGAGTACCGGAACCTGTCGGTCAGCTTCCGGGTCGCCGAGGGAGTGCCCACCGTCATCAGCGATCGCGGCCAGCTCCAACAGGTCTTCCTGAACATTCTCAACAACGCCTTCGCGGCGGTGACCGACGGCGGCGACATCGCGATCGAGATCGCGCCGGAGAACGACGACGTGGTGGCCGTGACCATCGCCGACGACGGCATCGGGATTCCCAGGGAGCACCTGGAGCGGATCTTCGAGCCCTTCTTCACCACCAAGGAGGGCTCGGGAACGGGGCTCGGACTGTCCATTACCTACGGTATCGTGAAGAAGCTGGGAGGGGACATCCGGGTCGCCAGCGAGGTCGGTCACGGCACCCGGTTCACCGTCCTTCTCCCCCGCGAACGGAGGGTGTGAGGTGGGGAGCCGGCTGAGGCTTTTGTTCGTGGACGACGAGGAGGAGCTGGTCTCCGCGGTGATCGAGCGTCTCCAGCTGCGGGAGATCGACGGCGTGGGTGTGACCTCCGGCGAGGAGGCATTGCGCCGGCTCGCCGACGGGCCCTTCGACATCGTCGTCCTGGACGTCAAGATGCCCGGCCTCGGCGGTTTGGAGGTGTTGCGGCGCATGAAGCACCACCATCCCGGGGTCAAGGTGATCCTCTTGACCGGTCACGGCTCGGTGAAGGACACCGAGCTCGGGCTCGCCCTCGGGGCCGTCGCCTACCTGCAGAAGCCCGTCGATCTGGACGTCCTCTTGGACACGGTCCGCTCGGCGGTGGAGGAAGGAGGCCCGAGTGAACGCCCCTAGTGGCTCGCCAAAGCTCCAGCGCGAGGGGCTGCGCTTCTTCGGGCAGATCGCCGCAGGCCTCTCCCACGAGCTCAGCAACGTGCTCAACATCATCAACGAGCTCGCGGGGCTCCAGCAGGACATCGCAGGGGCCGCCACCGACGACGCCCGGGGGGCGCAAGCGGGTCGGATCACCGATCTCGCGGGTCGCATCAGGGCGCAGATCGAGCGCGCCGAGGGCCTCAATCGACGTCTCCACGCCTTCGCCCACACCATCGACAGCGCCACGGTGGCCTTCGAGCTCGCAGACCTCCTCGATCTGCTGGAGGCCCTCGCCGCCCGGGCCGCCCGCCTCGGACAGGTCGAGCTCCGCGTCCATCGTCCCACCACCCCCATCACGCTGCAGGGCGACCCGTTCGCTCTTCTCCTCTCTCTGTACGCCATGATCGAGCTCGGTCTCGCTGCAGCCGCCTCCGAGCGCCGACTCTCCCTGGACGCCGAACCAGCTTCGGGAGGCGCCCGAGTGACGTTGGAGAGCGCCGACCCCCTGCCCCCCCTGGAAGAGCCCGGGTCCGTTGCGCCGGCACTGGAGATGGGCCGTGCCGCCTGGGGCGCGACCATCACCAGCGACGGGGGGAGAGAGACGGAGACCGTGGTCCTCTCACTGCCGGCGATCGCCCCGACCCACCGCTCCGAAAACGACGCCCCTCGGGAGGGTTCCCATGAGACCTGATCGCGTGCTCTTGATCGATGACGAGGCGGACTTCCTCGAGATCCTGAGTGAGCGCATGCGCTCGCGGGGGCTGGAGGTGCGTTGCGCCACGTCGGGCGCTCAGGCGCTCCGGATCGCCGAGACCGAGACCTTCGACGCCGCCGTGCTGGACCTGGCCATGCCCGGCCTCGACGGGCTGGAGACGCTGCGCCGCCTGCACGAGGTACAGCCCGACCTGCAGGTCATGATCCTGTCCGGGAGGGCCACGGTGAAGACTGCGGTGGAGGCGATCCAGCTCGGTGCCATCGACATCTTCGAGAAGCCCACCGATGTCGAGACCCTGGTGGAGCGCATCCGTGCGGCCCGCGCCCGGCGCCTGGCTGAGGGCGACCGTGCCACCCAGGGGCAGATCGACGAGATCCTCAAGACCCGGGGATGGTGACTCTCGGGCGGAACTCTCCCCGCGGTCGCTGATTACTGTCGCGGATCGCGGCCGCCGGAACGGTCGGGGTCAACCACGGGAAGAGGCGGTTTCCCAGGGGCCGAAGCGCCGTCGTCTCGGGTCACGACACCGCGCAGCGGGCAGTTGGTCTCGCCGGATCCGTTGTGCGCTTCGGGGTAGATCCTCTCCAACGCCCGCGCCTGGGTCGGGAACAGGCACTCCTCGCCGATGGCTCGGCGCACCCCGGTCTCCACGAGAGCGTCCAGGACCTGGTCCCGGAGGCCGCTGACGCAGACGTGCAGCCCGCGCCGGCGGAGCCGATCCAGGAGCTCCACCAGCTCCTCCGCCGCGATGGCATCGATGTCCTCCAGAGTGTGGCCGGCGATCAGGAGGAAGCCGATACCGGGGCGGCCCTCGACCACCTCCATGATCCCGCGCTGGAAGGTGTCCACCGTGGAGTAGTCGAGGCGGCCGTCGAACCGCACCACCGCGATGTGACGGCAGCGGTCCAGACCGTGTCGGCGGGCGTCGCGCAGGGACCCGTCGGGGTGGAGCGACAGCTCCGTGACGTGGGGGAGCAGGGGCTTGAGGGGACAAGGGTCCTCGTCCGAGCCGTCGTGGGCGGAGCCCCACACCGCCGCCAGCGCCCCGTATTCGGATGGATAGATGTCCTCCACCCCGATCGCGTCCGCCACCCCGGTGCGCGCCAGCACCTCGAACACGTGGTCCGGCAGGGAGCAGATCACGGCGCGGGTGGAGCAGGACCGCACATGGCGGATGAACTCCAACATGTTGCCGGCCTGACGGGAATCCAGGCCGGTGAGGGCGCTTCCCATGAAGACCACCGTGCCCACGGTGCTTCGATCCAGCCGCCAGCGGTCGAACTCGGTGGTCATGGCGGCGCCGCTGGCGAAGCTGAGCGGTCCGTCGAAGCGCAGCACCGCGACGTGCCGGCACAGGTTGAGACCGTACCGACTGGCATCACGCAGGGTGCCCTGGGGGTGGAGCGCCAGCTCGGTGAGGTGGGGGGCGAGAGGTCGCAACGGACACGCCGTCTCCTCCGACCCCACGTGCGCGCTCCCCCATACCGAGGCCACCGCCACCGCCTGGGTCGGGTACAGGGACCCGTGGCCGATCACCTCCATGGCGCCCGTCCGTTCGAGGGTGTCGACCACCGCCTCCGGCACGCCGCTGAAGGACACGCCCAGGCCCCGGGAGCGCAGGGTGGTCACGAGACCCGCCAGGCGGCCGGCACCGGCGTCGTCGAGCTCGGTCATGCCGTTGGTGACGAACAGCACGTGCCGCAGGTCCGGCCGGTCTGCGATCCGCTCGAGCACCCACTCTTCCACGTAGCGCACGCTGCCCCGGTTCACCGGGCTTTCGATGCGCAGGGCGGCGATGTGGCGGCAACGCGGCAGGCGGTGCCGGGTCGCGTCCCTCAGGGACCCGTCCGGGTGCAGTGAGAGCTCGGCCAGCCGCGGCACCACGCCCAGGAACGGGCAGTCGGGTTCGGCACCCTCGCGGTGGGCGGGGGCGTACAGGGCGGCGATGGCGCGCACATCGGTGGCGAAGATGTTCTCCTCGCCGATCACCTCGTACAGATGGGAACGGCGCAGGACATCGATCACCTTGTCCGACAGGTCGGCGAAAGCGACCTGGATGTTGACCGCGCGCAGACGCTCCACGAGGTGCCGCAGCTCCTCCTCCCCCGACGCGTCGATCTCGGTGATCCCCTGCCCCGACACCAGGAGGGTGCGCAGCTCCTTCTGCTCCGCCACCCGCGCCAGGATCTCGTCCTCCAGGTAGCTGGTGCTAGCGAAGTTGAGGGGTCCGTCGAAGGCCACCACCGCCATGTACCGGCAGGTCCCCAGACCGTGCCGAGCGGCGTCGCGGAGGACGCCCCCGGGACCGGGGGTCAGGCGCGCCACGTGGGGCCGCATCGAGCGGAACAGGTAGCCGCCCAGGGAGAGGGCGACGCCGAGGAAGATCCCCCACTCCAGGTGGGGTGCGAAACCGAGGGTGGCGACGAAGGTGATGACCGAGACCATGCCGTCGAAGGGCTTCGTCTGCCAGGCGTGGACGAATCCGCTCACGTTGAGGAGACCGATGACGGCCATCATGATGACCGCCGCCAGCACCGCCTGTGGGAGGTAGTAGAGGGTCGGCGAGAGGAACAGGAGGACCACCACTACGACCCCGCTCGAGAACACGTTGGACAGCCCGGTGCGGGCCCCGGCCTGGAGATTCACCGCTGATCGTGAGAACGAGCCCGAGACGGCGTAGCTCTGGAAGACGCAGCCCACGAGGTTGGCCAGCCCCTGTCCGATCAGCTCCTGGTCCGGGTCCAGGCGCTGTCTCGTCTTGGCGGCCATGGCCTTGGCGATGGAGATGGCCTCCATGAAGCCGAGCAGCGAGATGATGATGGCCGGAGCGATGAGCCTGGGCAGGACGGTCATGTCGAAGTGGGGCAGCTTCGGCGAGGGCAGCCCGCGCGGGATCGCGCCCACCACTGCGCCGCCACCCACGATGGTCAGGGCGGCCGGATCCAATGGCTTGGTGGAGACACGCAGCCGCCAGCGCCGACCGTCGGTGACGGCTCCCTCGGGCAGGAGGCTCCGCTCGTAGAAGCGGCTGGAGCCGTCCGCGGCCTCGACCCTGGCGAAGGCGAGGTCGCGCAGCCCCTGGCGCCCCTCCGACACCTCCTCCTTGAGCTGCGAGATGTGCCGGTCGAGGAGCCCCGCCATCTGGTGCAGGGCCAGGGTACGGTCGGTGAGGCCCGCGTCCCGGGACCCGCCGGACGAGCGGAACATGGCGACGTCGCGGGCCGGATGACAGCGCTGGCAGAACTCGGCCGAGCTGGCGGACACCGTGGCGAAGGTGCGATTCCCCTCCGACCTCAGCTCCTCCATACGGCGCTGCTCGGCCAACGTGAGGTTGAACCGCTGCACGTCGTCCGCCAGCGTCGGAGCCACGACCTCCTCAACCGGCACCTTCGCGTCGTGCTGATAGCCCACGGCCCAGGAGATGGCCGTGGTCAAGACCACTGCCACCAGCACGTTGGGCAGACGGGGGTTCACCCGCCGCAGCCCCACCATGACCGCGAAGGCCAGCGCCGCCATCCCGAGCGTCGGCAGATGGGTCCAGTGCAGCGCGGCGGTCACGATCCGGATCACGGTCTGGTAGTGGTGCTCCGCCTTCTCCACCTGGACCCCGAAGATCTTGTCGAGCTGCGAGGTGGCGATGATGATCGCGGCCGCGTTGGTGAAACCGTTCACCACCGGGTGGGACAGGAAGTTGACCACCAACCCCAGCCGCGCCACACCGAGGAGGAGCTGGAAGCCTCCCACCAGGAGAGCCAACAGGACGGCGTAGGCCACGAACTGCTGGCTGCCGGCGGTGGCGAGGGGCTCCAACGTGGCCGCGGTCATCAGCGAGACCACCGCCACCGGACCGGTGGCGAGCTGGCGGCTGGAGCCGAACAGGTTGGCGATCATGGGCGGCAGGAACGCGGCGTAGAGTCCGTAGTAGGCGGGCAGGCCGGCGAGCTGCGCATAGGCCATGGACTGTGGGACCAGCACCAGAGCGACGGTCACACCGGCGATGAGGTCCCGCCGCACGGTGTCGGCGTTCAGCTCCCCGGCCCACGCCAGGAAGGGGAAGACCCTCTGGATGACGCTCATTCCGCAGGTCCGAGCTCGACGATGAGCATATCCGACCCCCGCTCGCCTCAGACGAGGATACCCTGACCCGCTCGAATTCGGTACCGCCGTTCCGGGCCCTCGCGACCACCAGGCGGGGACGCCGCCGGACAGGCGCACCGAGAAGCGCTCGGGCTGCTCAGGCCGCCGTGCGGCGCAGGGCCGCCAGGGTGAGATCGTCACCCACCGGCGCCGAACCGCGGAACCGCTCGACCTCCTCGAGCGCCGCACGGGTGTGCTCGCTCGCTGACAGCCCGCGGGAGCGGCACATCAGGGCGCAGAGCGGGGAGAGGCCATACTCCTCGCCGCGCTCGTTGACGGCCTCGCTGACACCGTCCGTGTAGAGGAGGAGGCGATCGCCGGCGCCCAGATGGTAGGTGTTGACGCCGAAGCGGGCGGATGCGCAGAGCCCCAACGGCACCCCGGTCGCCCCCTCCCGGCGGTCGCACCGTCCGGCCGCGGGGCCGCATCGGCTCGTGACCGGCCCTGGATGATTCTCAGGCTCGTCGATGTTGACTGAGGTGAGATGGAGGCTTCTGGAACGGGGCCTGCAAGACATCGGAATCTAGGGGGGATGCCATGCGCACCACCATCGCCAGCCTGATCGTGATGTTCGCCTGCGGCGCCGCGCTCGCCCAGCAACCGGGGGTGGATCCCGCGCGCCACGACGACACGTCCTCGGCGCAGGCCACCCACGAGCGCCACATGTCCTTGAATCTGGAGAATGCCATCGGCAGCCAGCTGCCGTGGGTGGACCAGGCCAAGCTGCTGCACCTCAGTGAGCGCCAGCAGCGGGCCGAGCTGTGGAACGCGCCCCTCGGCCGCCTCTACTACAACCTGGCCTCGCAACAGGCGATGTTGGGCCGCGAGGGCTTCGTGAACGGCGGCCAGTCGCTGGGCCTCGGGATGACCACCCTGGCCCTGGGCGACGCCCGCCACCGCGGCGTGCAGCTCCTGCTCGACGGCACGCCGTGGGGAGCACTCCCCCCTGGCCAGGGTCTGCGGGCCGGCTTCGGCATCGCCTCCGCCATCGCCATGGCGATCGTGGCGGCCGGGGGATGACGGCAGCTCTAGCGGATGATCGCCGTGCCGTTTTGTGACAGCTCGAGGTGGAGGAGACCCTCGGCCTCACCGACGCGGGCGGTGACGTCGTAGCTCCCCGGCGCGGGGACACCGAGCACCACCAGCGCCACGCCACCCCTGGTCCACGCCTGCTGGGTCGCCGCCCCACTCTCGAACCGGCCACCCGTGCTCCCGAACTCCACGAGCGTGCCGTCCGGCGCCCTCTCCCGCTCACCGGATGCGATGCGATCGACCACGACCTGGATCTGCAGCGCTGATGCCTCCCCCGGAGCGAAGGAGGACGGTGCCGGCTGCACTGCCGAGAAACGCACCATCCACTGCATGTCACCCATGGCGCCCCGGCCCGAGCAGCCGGCGACCATCGCCACCAGCACGAGCGCCGAGGTCACCGTGCCCGCCTGCCTGATGATGAGCATCACGACCCTCCCGAGCCCCGCCTCACGGCGCGCTCCCAACGGCTGAACCCCGAGGTGCGCCGACCTGGCCCCGACCCTTCAGATCCCTCCGCTCCTCCACCAGGTCGGTAATGGCATCGGCTAAGAGAGCGAACGACAGGTCCTTGCTGGGGTGGGTGGCGGTCACCACGCCGCAGACCGCACCCCGCTCGTCCAGCAGCGGCCCTCCACTCGAACCGGAGTGAACCGTGGCATCGGTCTGCAGGAACTGACCGCGCACGGCCGAGATCACTCCGGCGGTGAAGGTGTGGTCGAGGCCGAGTGGACTGCCCACGGCATACACCCGCTGGCCGACCCGCACCGCGGCCCGCCGCGCCACGGGGAGGGGACCGGCCCAGCCGGTGAGACCGGGAACCACCAGCAGGGCCAGATCCCAGCGCCGGGAGTAGAAATCGAGCAGCGCGGGAAGTCGGACCCCGGACTCCAACCCGGCATCGAACACCAGCTCCCGACCGGGGGCGAGCTCGTGAAACACCACGTGGCGATTCGTGAGGATGTACAGCTGCCCCAGATCATCGACGGCGATGACCACCCCCGATCCGCTGCCGTGCCGGGCGCCGTCGATGGTCACGTTCACCGTCACCACGGACCGTCGCACGCGCTCGAAGAGCGACGCCGGGTCGAGGGAGACCTCGGGCCTAGCGGCATTCAGATGAATCTCCCGGAACATCGCGATCTCCGGCGGCGGCAGTCCCGCCTCCTCGCGCAGCACCCGTGGCAGCACTGCGAGAGCCACCGCCAGAGCGGCCACCGCGAAGACGGCCAGACGCCGCCGGGGCGACAGCGCCCAAAGCATGCGTCGCCGTGCTCCGAAACCGAGACCGCAGGCCTTCCCGAGCTCGGCCAGGAAGCGCACCTCACCGGGGCGCACGTGGCGATCGCTGGTCACCACCGCCCGGCAGTGGTCGAAGAGGTCGAGGCGCGCGGCGGGCTCGATACGCCCCAGCTCGGCGAGAGCGGCATGACGGTCGATCCCGTGCAGCACGAGCCGCCGCAGCTCGTCCCGCTGCTCCTCGTCACCCACGACCTCGTCGACGAGGTGGCTGAGATGATCGCGCTCCGCCGCGGCCATGGCCCCGTCGGACCAAAGTGCCGCCACGCACATCTTCACCACCAAGGGATCGAGCCCGGACCCCCCTCGGGGTCGCGGCTCCTGCTCGGGGCTGGTTGACATCGATTCGATTCCCGACACCGTCTTATAGCACAGGCCCCACCGCGATGGTGAGCCCGGTCTCCGGCAGGGCGCGGCACATCCAAAGGAAGGGCGCAGTGGAACCAGCTCCCGTCCGGGCCCGGCTGAAATGAGCCACCCATGGATGACAGGAATCGGGCACCCAGAGACGCAAAGGTGGGAGGAGAGCGGCCCGGTCGTCCCTGGAATGCACCATCAAATCCACAACCGGGGGACACTTGCCCGACGAAGTACCGGGCCCCGGAAGCAGCGGGGCTGCAGGTGTGGCACGGGGCTTGCATCTGCCCCCGCCGTGAAGGGAGGCCCGACACCGATGACTCATCGCACGCTGCCCGTTGCTCGCAAGCTCACGGTATCCGCCGTCATTCTGGGATTCCTGTGCTCGTTCACCGCCGTCGCCATGGCTGCCGACTCTGGATCCTCCGAGGTGAAGGCGGTCGGCGAGTACGTCAAGGAGCAGAAGACGCCCGACGTGGACGTGGTGCTCGGCTACCGCTACGCCACCATGTCCGTGGGGGATCCGTGGCTCCTCCTGGAGCTCGCCCTCACCTCCCCGCCCGGCCACACCGCCGACATGAAGCGGGAGAATATCTTCGTCATCACCCCCGACGGTACCAAGGTCCCGGCCGCGGGCGAGAAGGAGTTCCTCGACGCCTATCCCAAGCTTCGCGACCAGATCGCGCGCGCCAACATCGCCCGGGACCCCATGGGGTACTTCCCCCCGGATCGGCAGCCCTGCGCGCTCCAGCTCTTCCGAGGGACCGGGGAAGGCATCGCGTTCGACTCCGTCTCCGTCGACTCCTACCGGGCCTGTGAAGGGAAGCTGTTCTTCCACGTGCCCGGAGGGACCCAGCCTGGCAGGTACGTCCTGGGCATCGACTTCAAGGAAGCCAAGATCCGCATCCCGTTCGACCTCGAGGCGTCCGCCCAACAGTGACGGCCGTCCCGGCCATGAGAATCGGACCCGGGGCAGTGCCCCGGGTTTTCACGTTCCCGCGGACAGATCGCGGTCGGGGCTGAGGGATGGGAGGGGACGGCGCAAATCAGCCACCCCCGCCCGTGTTTTGAGCCGGATCCCCCGGACCAGGCCGCAATCGCCGACGAGTTCGCTGGCACCCACTTTGCTTTGGAGGCAGTGGGCGGGAAAGGCTGGAGTCTGAGCCCGGCTCATCGAGCCACAGGGAGAAGAGCCCATGGAGAGATCGAAGTCCGTACGACAGGTCGTGATCCGGTGCCTGCTGCTCGCACCGTTGCTGGTGGTGCTCACCCAGGCAACTCCAGGCCTCGCTGCAGAGGGTCAGGATTCACCCATGTTCTCGGGAAGCAACGGTCAGGGCCAGGCCTGGGTGAGCGTCCGGCTGGCGCGGGATCGCACCGGTCAGAGCTACACGCCCCTGCTGGTGGCGGTGCGCAACACGGGCACGGCGCCCACCACCCTCCGCCGTTCCTCCTTCCAGGTCGTGGGAGCGGACGGTGAGACCCTCCCCATGGCGACGGTTCGGGAGGTGGAGGAAGGCTACCCCATGCTCCTCTTCGACCAGACGGCGGTCCGCTTCACCGGCCTCCCCCTGGGGACGGTCCTGGACCTCGCCAACCTGGAGCCGTCCAACTTCTTCACGGCCGCAGTCGGCCCCGGTCGCGCTCCGGTGTCCAACAGCGTGACGCTCCAGCCGGGCCAGTGGACGGTGGATCTCCTCTACTTTCCGCGCCCGCCGGGGCTGGTGGAGGAGCAGCCCGTCACCCTCGAGATCGACGGCGGGGGGTGGGCGAGGCCAATCGACGTCCCGTTCCACCTCTGAGGGCGCCGGCACCATCGCCGCCGACGGTACCGTGGCCTCATGCCACAAGGGCCCACTCGACATTATCCGCAGCTTCAGCGACAGGAAGGCGACCATGACACACGGATTCCACGGCACACCCCGCTCCACACACGTCGACACCTGCACCCCCGTCACTTCGTCCCATCGGTCCAGAGCCGTGAGGTGGGCAACCGCACTCCTGGCGGCGGCGGCGATCTGGCCCGGCGCCGCCCTGGCCGCACCCCGGACTCCCAGCCCCACCGCAACATCTACTGAGACGCCGACGCCGGCGACCTCCACGACGGCCAGTCCGGACGTGCTCCGCGCGACCCTGGACAACGGCCTGCGGGTGGTGGTGGTGCACAACCCCCTGGCGCCGGTGGTGACGACGGTCGTCAACTACCTGGTGGGCTCCAACGAGGCGCCCGCCGGCTTCCCCGGCATGGCACATGCCCAGGAGCACATGATGTTCCGAGGCAGCCCGGGGCTTTCCGCGGGTCAGCTCGCCGCCGTCACCGCCGCCATGGGTGGGATGTTCGACGCCGACACCCAGCAGATGGTGACGCAGTACTTCTTCACCGTCCCCGCCGAGGACCTGGATGTGGCCCTGCACATCGAGGCCATCCGTATGCGGGGCGTCCTCGACAGCGAGAAGCTGTGGTCCGAAGAGCGCGGCGCCATCGAGCAGGAGGTTGCCCGGGATCTCTCCAACCCCCAGTACCGCTTCTACACCGAGCTCCTCGCGGACATCTTCCGGGGCACACCCTATGCTCATGACGCCCTCGGCACCACGGCCTCGTTCAACGCCACCACGGGGTCCATGCTGAAGAAGTTCCACGACACCTGGTACGCTCCCAACAACGCCATCCTGGTGATCGCCGGCGACGTGGATCCGGCCCGGGCCCTGGCCCGTGTGAAGAAGCTCTTCGCGGGCATCCCGAGCAAGAAGTTGCCCGAGCGGCCGGCGTTCCACCTCGAGCCGGTGTCGGCTTCCAACCTCGCCCTGACCACCGATCTTCCCGTGGGCATCGACGCCATCACCTTCCGCACACCCGGGTACGACAGCCCGGACTATGCGGCGGTGGAGGTGCTCGCCGACGTGCTCAACAGCCAGCGCGGACGGCTCTACGCACTGGTCCCGGAGGGGAAGGCCCTGTTCGCCGGCTTCCAGCTCGACACCCTGCCCAAGTCGGGTCTCGGCCAGGCGCTCGCGGCCTTTCCCGCGGGCGCCGATGCCAAGGCCCTGAGCACCGAGCTCCGGCAGGTCCTCGCCGAGATCGCGAAGAACGGGGTCCCCGCCGACCTGGTGGCCGCCGCCAAGCGGCGCGCCGCGGCGGACGCCGAGCTCGAGAAGACGTCCATGTTCGGACAGGCCATGGCCTGGTCCGATGCTCTGGCGGTGCGGGGCTGGTCGTCACCGAGCCAGGGCGTGGAGGCGATCAAGAACGTCACAGTGGATGATGTCAATCGCGTCGCCCGCACATGGCTCGACCTCGACCACGCCGTCACCGCCGTGCTGACCCCGCAGCCCTCGGGCCAGCCCGTGTCCGGCAAGGGGTTCGGGGGCACCGAGTCGTTCTCCCCCGGCCACGTCGGCAAGGTGAACCTGCCCGACTGGGCGGAGAAGGCCCTGCACCGCCTCACCATCCCCACGTCCACGGTCCAGCCGGTGGTCACCATCCTCGACAACGACATCCGGCTCATCGTGCAGCCGGAGTCGGTGAGTGACACGGTGACCCTGTACGGTCACATCCGGAACCAACCGGACCTGGAGACGCCCCCAGGCCAGGAGGGCGTCAGTCAGGTGCTGGACGGCCTCTTCTCCTGGGGCACGACCAGTCTCGATCGCCTCGCCTTCCAGAAGGCCCTGGACGAGATCGCGGCGAACGTCTCCGCCGGTACCGACTTCTCTCTGGAGGTGCCCGCCGACGGCCTGGACCGCGGCATCGAGCTGCTCGCGGACAACCTCCTCCACCCCGCCCTTCCTCCCGCGGCATTCACCGTCGTCCGGCGGCAGACCGCCAGCGCCGTGGCGGGCGAGCTGTCCAGTCCGGGATACAAGACCGGGCGGGCCATCACGATGGGTCTGTATCCATCGGAGGACCCGACCCTGCGCCAGGCCACACCGGCCAGCGTGTCCTCCCTGAGCCTCGACGACGTCAAGGCGTATCACAGGAAGGTTTTCCGGCCGGACCTCACCACCATCGTCATGATCGGGAACATCACGCCGGAGGGCGCCAAGGACGTCATCCAGAAGTACTTCGGGACCTGGAAGGCCGTAGGACCGGCGCCGCTCACGCTCCTCGGCGCCGTCCCTGCCAACAAGCCGTCGACAACGGTCGTGCCGAACCCGAGCCGGGTCCAGGACCAGGTCACCCTGGCGCAGACCCTGCAGCTGGTTCGCTCCAACCCCGACTACTACGCGCTCGAGCTCGGCAATCACGTTCTCGGCGGGGGGTTCTACGCGACGCGCCTCTATGAGGACCTGCGGGAGAAGACGGGCTTGGTCTACACCGTCTCCTCCTCCTTCGACGTCGGCCGCACCCGGTCCACCTACACCGTGGCCTTCGGGTGCAAGCCGGCGAACGTGGCGAAGGCACGCAGCATCGTGGTCCGCGACCTCACCCAGATGCAGAAGGAGCCCGTTCCCGCCGAGCGTCTCGAGCAGGCCAAGGCCATGCTGCTCCGCCAGATCCCCCTCGCCGAGTCCAGCTTCGACAGCATCGCCGGGGGGCTGCTGGACCGGGTCGCCCTCGATCTCCCTCTGGACGAACCCACCCGGGCCGCACACCGATACGTGGCGTTGACCGCCGCTGACGTCCAGGCCGCCTTTGCCAAGTGGGTGCGGCCCGATGGGTTCGTGGAGGTCGTCCAAGGCCCCGAGCCGGCACCATGAGCTCCTGGTCGAGGAACCGGCCTCGACCATCGAGTCGCACGCCGTGGTCCTGATTCCGCCGGAATAGGACCGCAGCGTCGGCGGTACCGAAGAGATGGTGACACGGCGAGGCGCTGGGTGGGCCGGACGGGCGGCGATGTCGAGCATCCTGGCCGCGGGCCTGTGCTGGATCCCCCTGTGTGCAGCCGCCCAGGTGATCGGATCGCCCGTCGCTCACGGTGCCCCGCGGTCGGGCTCCGCCCCCGCCGACCCGAGCAGCGTCCTCCCCTCCGCGCTCGAGGCCCGCGCTCTCAGCTTCGGCGTGCTGGTCCTGGGAGAGCTCTTCACCGCCCGGCGGCTGGTGCCTCCAGATGCCACCAGGTATCGGGGGAACCTGAACCTCCACGTCGAGCTGGACACCTCGGCGGCGGGGTGGTGGGGAGGTGGCCAGCTCTTCCTGGACCTGCAGAACGGTCATGGTGCGGGCTTCGCCCTGCTCGAGGGCGGAGTCTCACTCGAGCTCAGCGACATCGACTCCTCCGACTTCACCCAGGTGTACCAGTGGGGTCTGCAACAGGACCTCGCCTCCGGCCTGCTGCGCCTGCGCCTCGGCAAGCAGGACGTCAATGACGTCTTTGCCGTCAACAGCCTCGGGGCGGAGTTCATCTCCCCTCCCTTCACTCTCATCCCCACGATCCCCATGCCGACCTTCCCCGCCCCCGCACTTGGTGCGGCGCTCCTCGTCGCGCCCGAGAAGCCGCTGTCCCTACGCCTGGGGGTCTTCGACGGTGGACCGAGGATCGGCGGGCTGGGGTTCGACACCCTGCTCGACGGTGCCGGCGGCACCTTCTGGGTCATGGAGCCGATCGTGAGCACACGCTTCGGCCACGACCACCACCTGCCGGGAACCTGGCACCTCGGGCTCTGGTACCACAGCGGCAACGTGCCCGGGCCCGAGCCGGAGTACGGCGGACCGCGGATGCCCGGAGACTACGGCGCCTACCTGCTCGTCGACCAGATGCTCTCTCCCCGGGCCGACGAGGGACGACAGCGCGGGACCGGAGTCTTCGTCCAGCTCGGATGGGCGCCCCCCGACGTCGGCACCGTGTCGCGTCACGTCGGGCTCGGCCTCAAGATCGTGGGGGTTCTGCCCGGTCGCGGCGCCGACGTCCTGGGCATCGGGGTTGCCACCTCGCGCTGGAACCTGTCCGCGCCGCCCGGGGCACGCCGGGACATCTTCCACAGCGAGCTCTTCTACCTGGTGCGCCTCAACTCGTGGGCGAGCGTACAGCCCGACCTGCAGGTGTTCGACTCCGGCGCGGGTCGAGCGGCTCACGTCTGGGCGTTCGGACTGCGCTGGATCGTCCAGCTCCGGTGACCCTACCCGTCGTCCTCCTCCGCCTCTGGGGGAGGGCCTGAGGCGCCTTCGGTCTCGATCTGGAGCAGGCGGGCGTCGATGTCGGCGAGCAGACGCTCGTGTACGGTCCGGTCCATCAGCCCCCTCTGGAAGGCGTAGAGGGCCTCCCGCTTCTCCACCTGGATGAGGTGGCGCCGCGCCCACCGGATCTGCTCCTGCTCGAGCTCGGAGGCATCGATGTCCAGCTCCTCGATCCTCGCCCGGTCGTCGGAGATCCTCTCCCGGTACTCGGTCCGGATCCGCTCCACCACCTCGGAGCCTCGGAGCGACCCCCGCGCCATCTCGTCCAGCTCCGCCAGCGCCGCCCGCGCCGTCTGGAGGCGGCCGCGGGCCAGCTCGTACGCCTCCCGCTCCTGATGACCGCGAACCACCCCGAGCAGGCGCAGGAGCGGGGATACCGTGACCCCGTGCACCAGAATCGAGAGGATCACCACCCCGAAGGTGATGGTCACCAGCAGGTCGCGAAACGGGAACTGCGGGGGAAGGCTGAGCACCAGCACCATGGGCAGCGCCCCCCGCAGACCGCCCCACGTGAGCACGGCGCTCCAGGACATGGGGATGCGCTCCCGTGTGGGACGCAGCATCAACGACGAGCCGAACACCACGAAGGCCCTCGCCACCGTGACCGCCAGGTAGGCGACGAGGATCATCTGCCACGACCGGAGCAGGTCACCGAGCCGTACCTCGAAGCCGATGAGCAGGAACACCACCGAGTTGAGGGCGAAGGCCATGTACTCCCAGAACGACTCCACCGCCACCCGGGTGGAAGGTGACATCCCGACCCGGGCGCCGTAGTTGCCGCAGAACATGCCCACCGCGACCGTGGCGATCACCCCCGAGTAGTGGAGGTGCTCCGCGATCACGAACGCCCCGTACCCGGCCACCGTGGTCAGGGTGATCTCGATCATGGCGTCGTCCACCCGGCGCAGCACCTGGGACACCCCGAGGCCGACCACGACGCCGATGAGCAGTCCCACCCCGGCGATGGTCATGAAGCTGAGCGCCAAGCTCCCCACCATCACCGAGCCGCCGCCCACCAGGCTCAGGGCGAGGGTGAAGAAGACGATGCCGGTGCCGTCGTTGAAGAGGCTCTCACCCTCCATCAGGATGCGCAGCCGGCTCGGCGCGCCCAGCTCCTTGAAGATGGCCGTCACGGCGATGGGGTCGGTGGCGGCGATCAGGGCCCCGAAGACCAGGGCGTGCCGCCAGCCGAAGCCGTTCACCGAGTGGAGGGCGCCGGCCGTGGCGGTCAGGATGAGCGTCGTGACCGTCATGGCGGCCGCCACTCCCGGGATCGCCAGGGACGCGATGGTCACCTTGTTGCGCCAGAACTGCTCAAAATCGAGGTGAAAGGCGGCCTCGAAGAGGAGCCCGGGCAAAAAGACGCTGAACAGGAGCTCCTTGGTGAGATGAGGGGCGGGGAAGGCATGGACGGCGCCGAGACCGAGGCCGGCCACCACCAGCGCCACGGTGTAGGGGATGGCGAGGCGGCGCACCGCGATGGCGACCGCGGTGGCGACGCTGAAGAGCAGGATGAAGACCGCTTCGTTGGACACGACGCCTCAGGTGTCGTCCGGGATCTGGATGCCGTGCTTCTCGATCCGGTAGCGGAGGGTCTGTCTGGTTGTGCCGAGGGTGCGCGCCGCCGCGGTGACGTTGTAGCGGGTCCGCGTCAGCGCCTCGGCGATGATCTGCCGCTCCATCTCATCCAGACTGGTGCTGCCGTCCAGGGGCAGCCGCAGGGAGTCGCCGTCGAGGACGACGGCGGCCATGGGCTCGTCGGCCTCGCCTCCGAGCTGCAGCCAGCGCTCGGGCAAGCGCTCGTCCTCCGAGAAGAGGACGCAGCGCTCCACCGCGTTGCGCAGCTCGCGCACGTTGCCGGGCCAGGCGTGGGCCCGCAGCCTGCGCCACGCCTCATCTGAGACCACGCTCACCCGCTTGCCCGCCACCAGGTTGAGCTCGGCGATGAACAGGTGGACCAGGTCGTCGAGGTCCTCTGGACGCTCCCGAAGCGGCGGCAGGGGAAGCTGGAACACGGTCAGCCGGTGGAAGAGGTCGCTGCGGAAGGCCCCGGACGCCACGTCCGCGGTCAGGTCGCGGTTGCTGGCGGCGATCACCTGGA
The DNA here is from genome assembly GCA_963844865.1 of uncultured Holophagae bacterium. Classification (GTDB taxonomy): domain Bacteria; phylum Acidobacteriota; class Thermoanaerobaculia; order Thermoanaerobaculales; family Sulfomarinibacteraceae; genus CAWJPY01. The sequence goes on along the minus strand of CAWJPY010000012.1, from coordinate 81,884 downwards.
CATCCACCGCGATCTCCCGCTCCGCGCCGAGACGGCGGATGCGCCGGTCCTCGATGGCCTTCAGCAGCTTGGCCTGCAACCCCAGGTCCATCTCCCCGATCTCGTCCAGGAAGAGCGTGCCACCGTGGGCCTGCTCCAGCATCCCGCGGTGTCGCCCCTTGGCGCCGGTGAACGCACCCGCCTCGTGCCCGAAGAGCTCCGACTCCAGCAGCTCCGACGGCAGGGCCGCGCAGTTGACCTCCACCAAGGGGCCGCTCGCCCGTGAACCCGCGTAGTGGAGGATCCGCGCCGCCAGCCCCTTGCCGGTCCCCGTCTCGCCGGCGATCACGAGCGCGGTGAACGGCACAGCGGCCAGCTTGCGCAGCATCTCCCGCACCTGGACCGCCGCCGCACTGGAGCCCACGAAGGCGTCCGGCGAGTACCGGCGGTTCTGCTCCAGGGTCTGGTTGTGGAGGCGACGCTGGGCGCGGGCGCTGCGCGCCGCGCCCGCCACCACCAGGTCGAGGCGTTCCGTGGGACAGGGCTTCTCGAGAAAGTCGAAGGCGCCCAGGCGCAGCGCCCTCACCGACTCCGGGATGGAGCCGTAGGCGGTGAGCAGGATCCACTCCCCGTCGATCGCACGGCTGCGCACCTCCTCCAGCAGATCGAGCGCGTTGCCGTCGGGCAGGGACATGTCCGAGAGGACCACCAACGGTCCCAGCCTGTCCTCCAGGAGGAGCCGTCGCGCCGCCGCCAGCTCGCCGACGCTCTCCACCTCCCATCCCCCGTTGCGGAAGTGCCTCGCCAGCTCGTCCGCGAGCAGCGTCTCGTCCTCGATCACCAGCAGGGTGTCAGCCATCGCTGCAGGGTATCCTCATCCGGACCCGCGCTCCATGGGGCGGGGGGTTGTCCAGGGCGATGTCGCCGCCGAGGTCCACCGCCACCCTCCGCACCATGGCCAATCCCAACCCGGTCCCCGAGGACCCGCCGGTGCTGAAGGCGTGGACGCCCGAGCGCAGGACCTCGGCCGGGAACCCCGGTCCGGAGTCACAGACCTCCAGCTCCAGGGCGCCGTCCCGTTCACGAGCGCTGATGACCACCCGCCCCGACGTCGGGCCGATGGCGTGCACAGAGTTGAGCACGAGGTTCAACAGAGCCTGCCGAAAGCGGTCGCGGGGCAACGAGCACTCCAGGCCGTCCGGGATGTCGGACTCCAGCTCGACCTGCTCCGGCAGCTGGAAACGCAGCAGCGACAGCAGATCGGAGACGAGCTCGCGGACGTTGAGGGAGCGCGGACGCTCCGGAGTGTGGCGGGCCGCCGCCAGGGACCCGTCCAGGAGCCGACCCAACCGGTCGATCTCGGCGATGATCAGGTCGAAGCGCTCCGTGAAGTCCTCCAGGCACCTCTCCGTGCGCAGGTTGCTCAGGCTCATCCGGATGGCCGCCAGCGGATTGCGCACCTCGTGGGCGAGACCGGCCGCCGTCTCGCCCACCGCCGCCAGGCGCTCCGCCCGGGCGAGGGTCATCTGCTGCTCGAGCAGGGTCTCGGTGGCCGCACGCACCTTCTCCTCGAGAGAACGGGCGCGCTTGGAGTGCTCTTCCTCGAGCTCGGCCAGGCGGGTCACCAACCGGTTGTAGTTCTCGAACAGCGGGAGGAGAACGGGATGCACACCCTCCGCGCGGACGGTCCGGCGCTCTCCGCCCGCCAGCTCCGAGAGGAGACCCCGCAGATCCACCAGCGGTTTGATGAGCCGTCGCCTCGACACCCCGTACAGGAGCAGCGCCAACACGGGCACGGCCGCACCCACTCCGAGCACGATCTCCATCTCGGTGCGCGCGGCGTGGTCCACGCTCTGCCACACCTCGCCCTGGGCGGCAGTCTCGGCGCTCAGCATGTCCCCCAGCAACGCCACCGCCGCCACCAGCCGCGGGCGGGTGGTCGGGACGTTGTCGTCCAGGAGGAGCTCGAGCCGAGTGAAGCGATCCTCCGCGGTGGGATCCAGGGACATGCGCTCCGCATGCAGGGCCTGGATCTCGTTGCGCAGGTTGGCGATGAGCAGCGGGTCCACAAACGCGTCATCCTGGGGCTGGGCGAGGAGCGACTGCTGTGCCCTGAGGCCGACGATCTCCAGTCGGTTGGCGTGCTCGATGCGTTCGCGGATGGACTGCAGGCGCTCGCGGCTGCTCCACGCCAGCAGGCCGACCCCGGCCACCGAGACCATGCATCCCACCAGCAGCACCACGGCCAATCCCTGCAGGGGGCGGTCCAGCGCTCGCTTCCACATGTGGCCGCCACAGTGTACCGCGGCGCCGTTCACCTGTTGACCGGGGGCGCTCCGGGGCTCACTGGGTCGGCGACCGGGCGGCGCCGGTCCGGGGCGGCCGGTCCTCGCCCCTGGCCCACACCGTCAGGACGTCCAGGGACGACTCGGCGCGCCCGAGACGGCCGTCGACCTCGTCGAGGCGCCCGAGCTGCAGCGCCTGCTGCGCGGCCACGATGTCCGCATCCACCTCCTTGAGGGGCAGATCGATCTCCTGGTAGACGACCGCGTCCGCCACGGCAAGGAGGTTGCGCGTCGCTCCCTGTCGATCGTCCCTGACCAGCGCCTCCCGGGCACGCCGCAGATGCTCCTCCGCTTCCTGGATCGGCAGCACGCCTTCGAGCCCTCCGAGCTCCCGCTGGATCGGCGTCAGCTCGTGCACGACGTGGGCAGGGTCCTCGAAACCGAGGTGGGTACACGCGATCTGCACGCGCTCGCGCAGGTTGAAGGTGGGAGCGCTGGCGGCGATGAGCTGGGTCAGGTCTCGCGCCCGGGCCAGACCATCGGCAGCCGGCCCCACCTGGTCGGCACGCACCTGGGCCCGGACCGTCGCCAGGCGCGCCATCACGGTGAGGGCGGTGCGCGCCACCACCTTGCGATCCTCGGCTGACAGGCCGCCGCGGTGGGCACCGCGCTTGACTCCACCGGGGGCGCGGTGCCCGTCGCTTCCATGGCACCCCACACCAGACGCGAGCACCAGGGCGATGACGGCCACTCCCACGAGCGGCGTCGCCACCACACGACCCAACTGCCGGCGGCCATGGCCGAGCTGATGTCGTTTGGCCACGGCTCCCGTCCCCTCACTCCCCGGCCACCCGCCGTTGCGAGGTGCTCACGAGACCCCGCGCCGCGGCGGCGGCGTAGGCCACGTCCAGGACCTCCGCGGGCCCCAGGAGGCGGGTGTTGATCACGAGGTCGTAGCCGTTCTCGTCGCTGACATCCTGCCCGAAGTAGTGCTCCACGAACTGGGCGTGCTTGCGGTCGTGCCCGGCCACGATCTTGCGGGCCTCATCCGCACCTACGCCCTCGTCCGCCATGACCCGTTCCAGGCGGAGGTCCGGAGGCGCCACCACCCGGATGCGCAGCCCGCCGCGGCGGGGCAAGAAGTACTGCGCCGCATGACCCACCAGGACCACCCGCCCGCGCATGGCGAGCAGCTTGATCACCTTGCCCAGGTGGCTGACATAGCTGTCACGATTGACCACCTGCGTGGGCATGAAGTCACCGAGGACGTCCCGAACCCAGTTGCTCTGCTCCTCGTCCAGCAGCTCCAGCGCCGCGCCGGGGAGGTGGTAGTCCTCGGCGACCATGTCGATCAGCTCGCGGTCCGCCACCGGCCATCCCAGGCGTTCCCCCAGCCGTCGTCCCAGCTCGTGGTTGCCGGCGGCGTAGTCGCCGTTGACGGTGATGAAGTCCCGCATGTGGAACTCGGCCTCGTCGCTGTGCCCCGACCGGAGCGCGGCCGCCACCTCCTGTCGGATCTCGGCCCACTGGATGCTCTTCTCCGCCAGCCGTTCGACGACATCATGGGCGGAGTGCTCGTCGTGAGGTTGCGTCGTTGACATGTGTCCTCCCCTCGCCGTGACACGACCGTGCCGGGGTCCCGGGGGTGAGCCATCCCGGCGCCGGCGTTCGTCGGCCGCCTGATCGGTGGCTCCGTCCGCGACCGCCACGGGTCGTACGCCACCTTCATCGGGCAAGAGCCGTGCCAGGACCGGGGAGCGAATTCTCCGGCGCGGAGACAGATATCGAGACGGCGCGGTGGTCGAGATCGGCCGACGGTGGCTGAAAACGACCGCACCACGGCCGATCCTGGCTGCCTCGTCCCACGCTCCGCCCAAGGCACCGTCCGGCCTCCCGGTCCGGCGGTGACGCGTCGCTGGGCGGTGCGGCTCGCCGACCCGGCGGCACGCGTGGTGGGAGACGGCGCGGTTGGCATGACTCTCGCAGGGAACACGGCCGAGGGGCCGCAGCACCGGCCTCAGCTCCAGGAGGTGACCACATGCACAGTACGACCACGACGACCTCGACGCTCCATCGGGCGGTTGGCGCCGTCCTGTTCGCGGGCACACTCATCGTCGGGGGACTGATCCCCGCACCACCCGCTCTCGCCCAGAGCCCCGACTCGCAGACACCCGCCCTGGGCGTCGGCGGCGCCCCGGTGAACTTCGCAGGCCTGGCAAAGCAGGTCGTGCCGTCGGTGGTGTCGGTGTTCAGCACCGACATCGTGAAACAGGAGCAGCGGCGTCCCATGAGCCCGTTCGAGTTCTTCTTCGGACCCGGGTTCGGGCAGCAGGGAGCGCCCCAGGAACGGGTGCAGCTGTCCGCCGGCTCCGGGTTCTTCATCTCGTCCGATGGCGAGGTGTTGACGAACAACCACGTCATCAAGGGTGCGGACAAGATCGAGATCGAGCTCAAGGACGGCACCCGCCACGCGGTCAAGGTGATCGGTCGCGATCCTGACACCGACATCGCCCTGCTCAAGGTGGAGAACCCCGACCGCTCCTATCCGGTCCTGCCCTTCGGCGACTCGGACGCCATGGAGGTGGGGAACTGGGTGATGGCGGTCGGCAATCCGCTCCTGATGCAGGAGACCGTGACCGTCGGCGTGGTGTCGGCCAAGGGCCGTCAGCTCGGGCTGTCTGCCCAGACGTCCTCGTTCGAGAACTTCATCCAGACCGACGCCGCCATCAACTTCGGCAACTCCGGCGGACCGCTGGTCAACATCCACGGCCAGGCCATCGGCATCAACACGGCCATCAACGCCCAGGCCCAGAACATCGGCTTCGCCATTCCCATCAACATGGCCAAACGGATCTTGCCCCAGCTGCGCACCAAGGGCCGGGTCATCCGCGGCTACCTGGGCGCCTCGGTGTCGGACGTGACGCCCCAGTACGAGTCCGCCTTCGACCTGCCCAACCGTAAGGGCGCCTTCGTCCAGTCGGTGCAGCCGGGTGAGGCCGCCGCCAAGGCGGGGCTCGAGCACGGCGACGTCATCGTCAAGGTGAACGGCAACCAGGTGGAGGATGCTCACTCCTTGATCGAGATGATCTCCTCCGAGTCGCCCGGGAGCAAGATCACCCTCGACGTGCTCCGCAACGGCAAGCACGAGACGCTGACCACCACCCTCGGTGAGCGTCCGAGCGGGGAGAAGACCACCGGTCAGAGCCAACAGTCGGGCGGCGCGTCCACCCAGATCGGCCTGACCGTCACTGATCTGACCCCCCAGGTCCGCCAGGAGCTCGGGGTCACAGGCGATCTCCAGGGGGTCGTGATCACCAACGTGAACCCGGTGTCACCGGCCGCCGAGGCCGGCCTGCAGCCCGGCGACGTGATCACCGAGGTCAACGGCAAGGACGTGACCAGCGTGGACCAGATGCGCTCCACGGTGGACCAGGCGAAGGCGGGTACGTACCTGCGCTTCTACGTCTATCGTCCGCGCGCTGACGCATCCTTCTACGCCATCGTGAAGGTTCCGAGCTGATCTTCCGCCTCGCGACCGTCTGACTCGGGGACGCGCTTCGGCGCGTCCCCTTTTCCTGTCGGCCAGGCTAGACTGACCTCGGCCCGCCGCCATTGCCCGCGGGAACGCGATCCAGCGAGGACCAGATGGATCCCACCACCACCTCACAGGTGCTGGCCGCTCAACGGCTGGAGCTCACCGAGCACTTGATCTACAGCCGGCTCGCCGAGCAGATGTCCAACCCCCACAATGCCCACATCCTGGCTAGGATCGGGGAGGATGAGAGGAAGCACCACGACTTCCTGCACAGGCTGAGCGGCCGCAGGGTCCGCTCCAGGCGCTGGCAGGTGTGGTTCTACGTGATGCTGGCGCGCGTGCTGGGCATCACCTTCGCGCTCAAGCTCATGGAGCGCGGCGAGGGGGCCGCCCAACAAGGGTACGCGTCCCTGCGCGGGGTGGAAGGTATTGATCGCATCATCGACGAGGAGGAAGAGCACGAGCGCGCCCTCCTCGACATGCTCCACGACGAGCCGTTGGCCTACGCCGGAAGCATCGTGCTCGGTCTCAACGACGCGCTGGTGGAGCTCACGGGCGCCCTCGCGGGCCTGACCCTGGCCCTCGCCGACACCCGCCTCGTGGCCATGGCCGGCCTCATCACCGGCATCGCCGCCTCCCTCTCCATGGCGTCTTCCGAGTACCTGTCGTCCAAGTCGGAGCACGTGGAGGACTCGAACAAGAGCCCCCTCCGCGCCGCCGGCTATACGGGCGCCGCCTACGTGCTAGCAGTCATCTCGCTCATCGTCCCCTACTTCCTGCTCTCGAACCTGTTCGTCGCTCTCGGTGCGGCCCTGGGCATCGCGGTGGTCATCATCGCAGCCTTCACCTTCTACATCTCAGTCGCGAAGGATCTCCGCTTCTGGCCCCGGTTCTGGGAGATGACCCTGATCAGCCTCGGCGTCGCGGCCGTCAGCTTCGTCATCGGCTGGGTCATTCGCCGCGCACTCGGGGTGGAGGTCTAAGCGGGGCCCCTGTCGCCTTCCAGCGCAGCCACCGCTCGGCGGAAGCCGTCGGGCATGACAACGGCGGCGCCCGGTGGCGCCGCCCCCCTGCGGTCTTCGGCCGCCTCGGCCGGGGGGTCGCACACGACCCCCTCCCGGTTGTCAGTAGCGCACGACGTCGAAGGTGATCTTCTTCTCCCGCTCGGTCTTCTTCACCGAGGTCGTGCTGGAAGGATCGAATCCCCAGTCCGTGATCACGATGGCGGCGGCGTCCGCCGTCTGGGCCTTGGCTCTGGCCTTGTCGAGCACGCGCACCCAGCTCGAGCGGTACATCTTGACCGTGTGGGAGGAAACCACTGTGTGCTCCGGAGCGTCCGACGCGGCCTTCACCGATGCGCCGAGCTGCTCGGCCACCTGAGGCGGCACGGGCCCTTGAGAGTAGACGTCGATGCGCTGGTTGTCGGTGCCCATGGGCTGGCCGGCGAAGACGGAAGCCGCCGCCACCACCATCACCACGGCCACGAGTACGGGCACACCTCTCCTGATCTGCTGCTTCATTTCATTTCCCCTTTCTTCGTGCTCTTCCCGGTGCGTGTCTACCGATTCGGCGTCGGTGGTGGGCGCCCTGCCATCTGCCAGGCCACCGCCGCCCTCCCTCGGGTTAGTTGTACGGAGGGGACGAGGATTGGTTCACACCTCCCGTCGTCCTCCATTTCATAGGACGAGGGGTGTGGCTCATTCGTTCAATGGGATCAGTCGGCCAGGGGACCCAGGGTCGGTACCAGCTCCGCCGCCGCCTCCAGGTCCGGCGCCATCTCCCGGTCCTCCTCCAGGCGCGGCACCCGCTCCCTGAGCAACGCCACGGCCCGCTCCAGGGCGTCCGAGGTTTGCAGCGGGCGATGAAACTCCAGGGCCTGCGCCGCCGCCAGGTACTCCATCCCCAGCACCTGGCGCACCATCTCCGCGACCCGAGCGAGCTTGCGGCCCGCCCAGGTGGACATGGACACGTGGTCCTCCTGGCCGGCGGAGGTCGGGATGGAGTCCACCGAGGCCGGGTGGGCCAGGGTCTTGCACTCGCTCGCCAGCGCAGCCGCGGCGACCTGGACCATCATGAAACCCGAGTTGAGCCCCGGTTGGGGCGACAGGAACGCGGGCAGACCGGACGCGGAGCTGTCCACCAGCCGTGCCAGACGACGCTCGGAGATGGATGCGAGATCGGTGAGCGCCGCGGTGAGGTAGTCGAAGGTCACCGCCAGCGGAGCGCCGTGGAAGTTCCCTCCCGAGACCACGCGACCGTCCGCGAACACCATGGGGTTGTCGGTGGCCGAGTTGAGCTCCACGGAGACCACCCCCGCCACGTGGGCCAGCGCATCACGGACCGCTCCGTGCACCTGCGGCGTACACCGCAGGGAGTACGCATCCTGGACACGCCCGCAGCTGCGGTGCGACTCGCGAATGGCGGAGTCCCTGAGGAGGGAGTGGAGCCGTCGGGCGCTGGCGCTCTGCCCGGGATGGGGCCGCGCCCGGTGAACGGCGGGGTCGAATGCAGCGTCGGTGCCCGCGAGGGCATCCAGGGTCAGTGCGCACACCACGTCGGCCGCGTCCAGCAGGCGGTGTACCTTCGCCAAGGCCAACGCACCCACGGCGGTCGACGCCTGGGTGCCGTTGATGAGGGCGAGCCCCTCCTTGGCCTCGAGCTGCAGCGGCTGCAGTCCGGCCCGACGCAACGCCTCGGCGCCCGGCAACACTTCGCCCCCGAACATCGCGCGGCCTTCGCCCACCAGCGGCAACGCGAGATGGGCCAGGGGTGCCAGGTCCCCCGACGCGCCCACCGAGCCCTGGCTCGGCACCACGGGGTGGACGCCCGACGCAAGCAGCGCCAGCAGCCGGTCCACGACCTCGGGACGGCAGCCGGCGAAACCGGTCGCCAGCACGTTGGCACGCAGCAGCAGCATGGCGCGCACCTCGGCCTCGGCGAACGGCTCGCCGACACCACAGGCGTGAGAGCGGAGCAGGTTGAGCTGGAGGCGGCTCAACTGGTCGGAGGAGACACGCACCTCGGCCAGCTTGCCGAAACCGGTGTTGACGCCGTACACCACCTGGCCCGCGGCCAGGATGTCGTCGATGACCTTCCTGGAGCGCGCGATGCGCTCGCGGGCCTCGTCCGCCAGGGACACGGCCGCCCCGCCACACGCGACCGCTTCGACGTCGGAGATGGTGAGGCTGGCGCCGTCGATGACGATGAGGCGCGTCACGTCCGCGCCGGCCGCAACGTGGCGATCCCCGCCACCACCAACACCACGCCGACTGCCGTGCCCGCCAGCTGCCGCCACCCCATCCCTGGGGCGGCGCCGATCCCGAGGGGATCCGCCGCCAGGCTGACCACCATCAGGACGATCCCCACGATCAAGAGCCCGATGGACGTGCTCTTCGCTGCCATGGCGCCACCTCCTCGTCGCATCTATCGCTCGTCATTGTAGCGCGCATCGCGACGTCGGCCGCGCCCCGGTCCGCGGATCAAGCCTCCGATGGCGGGCTCGGTGCGATGCTCCTTCGAAGGAGCTCGTCGGCGGCCGCGCCGTCCACCGGCGCCGAGAAGAGCTCCCCCTGCCCGAGGGCGCACCCCAGATCGAGGAGGCGGCTCCGCTGTGCCTTCGTCTCGACGCCTTCCACGATGACCTCCAGCCCGAGGTGCAGCGCGAGGGCGTGCACGCCGCCCAGGAGCCGCCAGCGGGCCTGATCGGCGCCCACGCCGTGCAGGAAGGCGCGATCGATCTTGACCATGGTGAAGGGGAAGCGGTGGAGGTAGGCCAGGGCCGACGAGCCCGCACCGAACGAGTCCAGGCAGAGCTCCACTCCGAGCGCGTGAAGCTTGGACAGAGCTTCGGCCACGGCGTCTGCGTCCACCAGGAGCTCTCCCTCCGCCACCTCGAGCACCAGGTCCGAAGGGGCGAGACCCGCCTCCCGGATCACGCCCTCCACCTGGTGGAAGAGGTCGGGATCACGGAGCTGGCGCGAGCTCAGGTTGACGCTCACGAACTGGGGGCTGGCGGCGCCCATCTCGCTCCGCCACCCTTTCAGCTGCTCGCAGGCCCGGCGCAGCACCCCGTGCCCGATGGGCACGATGAGGCCGGTCGCCTCGGCAACGTCCAGGAAGCTGTCCGGGGCCAGGAGCCCGCCGCCACTACGCCATCGCAGGAGGGACTCGAAACCGACAACGGCGCCGTCGGCCAGGGAGGCGATGGGTTGGTATCGAAGCTCGAACTCCTTCTTGGAGATGGCCTTCCTGAGGCCGCCTTCGACGGAGAACGCGTGCCAGGCGCGATCCAGCAGGATGGGCTCGAAGACGACGCAACGGTCGCGGCCCCGTCGCTTCGCTTCGTACATGGCGGCCTCGGCATCGCGGAAAATGGCCCCCGCGTCGCGTCGCGTGTCGCTGGTGGCGACGCCGACGCTGACCGTGCAGTGGACGACATGCTCGCCGAACGTGAAGGGATGGGCCAGGGACCCCACCAGGCCGCCCGCCGCCGCCACCGCCTGCTCCGCGCCCTCGACCGGGTGCAGCACGATGGCGAACGTGTCGCCGCCGCACCGTGCCACCGTGTGGGCGCCGTCCAGAGCGGTCTCGATCCGCCTCGTGACGCCTTGGAGGAGGAGATCTCCCACCCCGTGGCCGAGGCAGTCGTTGACCCTCCGGAAACGGTCCAGGCCGAGCACCAGGAGAGCGAACGGTTCCGACGGTACGCTCTCCGCCAGCAGTCCTTCCATCCGGTCGAGCAGGGACAGCCGGTTCGGCAGCCCCGTCAGCCCGTCGTGAAACGCGTTGTGGAGCAGCTGCTCCTCGGCCCGCTGGCGATCGGTGACGTTCTGCAGGGAGACCACGAGCCGCCGCGCACCGGGCAGCAGCGCCAGGTTGGCGACCACGTGCAGGCCTTCGCCCGTGCGCGGGGCGAAGTCGAAGCGGGCCGTGGTGGGCGCATCCCGGGGGGAGGAAAGCAGACCTTCGAGGTCACGCCGAAGGCGGCCACGATCGCTCGCGGCGACGAATTCCAGCCACGACACCTTCCCCTCGACCTCATCGCGTCCGGCGCCGGAGATGGCCTCGAACGCCGAGTTGACCATCACGATGGCAAGGTCGGGGTCCAGCACCGTGGTGGCCGCGCTGGTGGTCTCGAACACGGCCCGATAGTCCTCGTTGGCCTTTCTCAGGGTCTCCTGGGCCTTGCGAGCCTCGGTCACGTCCTCCGCGAGGCCGTCGATCACCCACTCGCCGCCACCCACCGCCTGCAGGCTCTCGGTGAGGGACACCCACGCCGTGGAGCCGTCCGCACGGCGCAGCTCGACCTGAAAGTCCCGTACCTGCCCCTCGTCCTCGAGCTGGGCGATGAGCTCCTGGTGCACGCCCTCCCCCACCAGGAGCGAGTCCAAACGGGGAGCGGGGCCCCCGGAGGCCGGCGTCTGACCTAGGAGGCGCAGGAACGCGGGGTTCGCCTCCAGCACGCGGCCGTCGGGCGCGGCCCGGAACACGCCCACGTTGACCCGGTCCAGCAGTCGCTGGAGACGGGTCTGGAGCGTGCCGGCGCGGCTCTCCACCTCCATGCGCCGCAGGGCGGAGCGGATGCTCGAACGGAGCCGGATGGCGAGCTCCCCCGACTTGGGGATGTAGGCCTCGACCCCCTCCTTGAGCGCCGCGGCGGCGGCCGCCTCACTCTCCGCCCGCGCCACCATGATGACGGGGATGGAGGGGTCGAGGCTCTTGACCGCCGTGACGACCTCCCTGCCCGAGGACCAGTGCAGGTCCTGCTCGGTGATCACGAGATCGAAGTCGGGGGTCTTCAACGTCCGGAAGAAGCTGACGTGGTCGTTGACCTCCTCGATCTCGACCGGGGCCACGTCGGAGCGCACGATTCCCGCGATGCGCGCGCGGTCGGATGCGTCGTCGTCGACCACCACGATCCGGATCGCCGAGCGCTGTCCACCGGCCCCTGCCGCACGCTCTCCCTGAAGGGTCATCGGCCGTCCCCGCTCACCGTGTCTTACCCGACAGGCCTCATTGTATCTCGATGGGACGCTCGCCACCCGCGCCCACGTCCGAGTCCGCATCCGCATCCGGACTCGCCCCTGCCTCTACGTCAGAAGGGGGCGAAGCCGCTCTCCGCCCAGAACTCCTGGCGTACGCCGTCGTACAGCCCACGCAGGGCCTCGAGATGCTCCCGTTCCCAGTCGGCCAGAAAACGGTAGAAGTCGCGCACCTCGGCCTCGCCGGCGTCCTCGGCAGCGCCCGAAAAGTAGGCGATGGCGTTGGACTCCAGGGTCATGCCGATGGACAGCACGCCCAGGGAGAAGTCGGCTCCTCTGGCCTGCTCGCGAAAGCGGTCGCTGAAGATCGTCGAGGTGAACGCCTTCAGGTCGGGATCGCGGCGGTCGAGGGCGAAGGCCGCCACACCGCGGGAGTCCAGCGAGCCCATGACCGCCGTGAGGTAGCCCTTGTGCTCGATCTCGTCCCGTGCCAGCTTGGCGAAGAGCTCGCCCACCGCCGGCTTGGTGGCGCGGTCGGCGGCCATGGAGTAGAAGGTGTACCCGTCGACCTCGATCTGGTAGGCCTTGCGCAGCACCTCGCGGATGTCCTCGTGCACGGAATCCTCCTTGCCGGCGGGCCTCACTCGACCTCGAGCGCGGCCCGGTCGAGACGCGCCGGAGCGACCGCGGCCTCTCGAGCCGGGACCCACGCCAGGGCGCCGGTCGGACAGAACGGGACGCATCTCGGATCGCCGCCGCACAGGTCGCACTTCTGCACGGCGTGGTAGCCCTCGTCCCACAGCATGTTGCCGAACGGACACGCGGCGACGCAGGTCCGGCAGCCGATGCAGCGGGAGCGCACCATCTCGATGGCGCCGGTCTGCCGGTTCCTGATCAGGGCCCCCGTCGGACACACCGCCTGGCAGGCCGCCTCGTGACACTGGAAGCACACCACCGGGGTGCCCAGCTCGGGGCCGCGGCGGTGGATGTTGATCCGCGTGCGCGAGGGACGCCCCTCGCTGCCGTGGGCGAAGGCGCACGCCAGCTCGCACTTGCCGCAGGCGATACAGCGCTCCACCGAGACCTTGAAGATCATCCCCATGCCCTCTCCGCCTCTCCCGTCGGTCCCTCGTCCGGTGTCTCTCATGAGCCGCCCTCCTCCACCGTCGCCGCCTGCAACGCGGCGAAGGCCCCCGCGAGCTGACGTCGCTTGACCGCGTCCGAGCGCTCGAAGTAGGAGGCCGGCACGCCGCTCGAGGTTGCGAAGTGCTCCGCCTGGGCCCTGGTGATCATCCCCTCGCCGGTCACCGGGTCGCGCAGCATCTCGAAGGTGCGTCCCCAGATGGTCCGCGTGACATTGGAGGTCTCGTAGGGAATGCAGTCGGTGGGACAGACCTCGGCGCAGGCCAGGCAGCCGATGCAGTCTGGGGGCGGCTCGTCGAAGGGCGGCGCGATCTCGCGCCCCCAGCCGCGTCCCACCGAGGAGATGGCGGACACGCCGATGTGGTCGCAGACCCTCGTGCACAGCCCGCACAGGATGCAGTCCGTTGGCTCCTCGTTGGGCACGAACGAGGTTTCGTCGATGCCGTGCTCGGCGGCCAGGCGCCGGATCAGGGGGGTGTGCGGGCAGCGGGCCAGGAGCAGGTCCAGCACCACCGCCCGGGTCTCCAGAACGCGCTCCGAATGCGTCAGGACCCGCATGCCGTCCGCCACCGGGTGGTTGCAGGCGGTGACCATCTTGAACCAGTCCTCGTCCCACCCCTGCTGCCACATGTCCACGACGCACAGGCGGCAGCCGCCCCAGGGCTCCAGCCCGTCGAAGTGGCAGAGGGTCGGCAGCTCGACGCCGGCCGCGCGGACCGCGTCCAGGATTGTGGCGTCGTCCGCCACCTCCACCCGTCTGCCGTCAACACTGAGCGTGGCCATCACACCGCCTCCTTTTCGAGCTCGACCTTGGGAAAGGTCCGGATGGCCCCCGTCGGGCAGACGTCGAAGCAGGCGCCGCAGGAGATGCATGCGTCGTGATGGATGGTGTGGAGCTCCTTGACCGTCCCTGTGATGGCGTCCACGGGGCACGACGTGAAGCAGACATGGCACCCGTCACAGACGTCGGGGGAGATCTCGTACGCCGTCAGCTCCCTGCAGATCCCCGCCGGACAGGCGCGGTCGTTGATGTGCGCCTCGTACTCCGAGCGGAAGTAGCGCAGGGTGGACAGCACGGGGTTGGGCGCCGACTTGCCGAGCTCGCACAGGCTGCCGAGCTGCATGGCTCGGGCGAGGCGCTCGATGCGCTCGAGGTCTCCGGGACGGCCGCGGCCCTGGCAGAGGTCGTCGAAGATTTGGAGCATCTGGGTCAGGCCCTCACGGCAGGGCACGCACTTGCCGCACGACTCCTCGGTGAGGAAGGCGAGGAAGTAGCGTGCCACGTCCACCATGCAGGTGCGGTCGTCCATCACGATCATGCCCCCCGAGCCCATCATCGAGCCCGCCTCGGTGAGCTTCTCGAAGTCCACGGGGAGGTCGAGGAGCTGCTCGGGGATGCAGCCGCCCGAGGGGCCGCCGGTCTGGACCGCCTTGAACGGCCGGTCGCCGGCGACGCCGCCGCCGATGTCGTAGATGATGTGGCGCAGGGTGGTGCCCATGGGCAGCTCGACCAGGCCGGTGTTCTTCACCTTGCCGACCAGGGAGAAGGCCTTGGTGCCCTTGGAGCGGTCGGTCCCCATGGCCGCGAACCAGGCCCCGCCGTGGGCGAGGATGGCGCCGATGCCGGCCCAGGTCTCCACGTTGTTGAGCACCGTGGGCGGGTCGAACAGGCCCTTGGCGGTGGAGTGGACGTACTTGGCGCGGGGCTCCCCCGTCTTGCCCTCCAGGGAGCGCATCAGAGCGGACGACTCGCCGCACACGAAGGCGCCGCCGCCGCGCGAGATGGAGACGTCGAAGTCGAAGCCGGTGCCCATGATGTTCACACCCAGCAGGCCGTGCTGGCGGGCCTGGTCGATGGCGATTGAAAGGTTGACTACCGCCAGGGGGTACTCGTCCCGGACGTAGATGGTGCCCTCGTGGGCGCCCACCGCATAGGCGCCGATGACCATGCCCTCGAGCACCGAGTGCGGGTCGCCCTCCATGATCGAGCGGTCCTTGAACGCGCCCGGGTCCCCCTCGTCGCCGTTGCACAGGACGAAGCGGCGCTCGCCCTCGGCGTCCCGGCAGGAACGCCACTTGCGGGCGGTGTTGAAGCCGGCGCCACCGCGGCCGCGCTGGCCGGAGACCGCGACCTCCTCCAGTACCTGCTCGGGGGTCAGGTCGAAGAGCGCGCGCGCCAGCCCCTCGTACGCGCCCTCGGCGAGGGCGTCTGAGATGTCGGTGGGGTCGATGCGGCCGATGTTGCGCATGGCCACCCGGACCTGGTGCGCGTAGAAGGGGACGTCTCCGTACTGCTCGACGCGCTCACCGTTCACCGGGTTCTTGTACAACATGTGCGGGACCACCTCGCCGCCGATCAGGGTCTCCTCCACGATCCTCGGCACCTGGCCCGGCTTGACCCTGGTGTAGAGGATCCCCAACGGCTGGAGCACCACCAGCGGCCCGCGCTCGCAGAAGCCGTGGCAGCCGGTGGTCTTGACGAAGGTCCCCACCTCGGCGTCGAGGCCGCGCGCGGCGATCTCGGCGGAGAAGGCCTCGGCCACCTTCTTCGAGCCCGAGGCGAGGCAGCCGGTGCCGCAGCACACCAGCACCTGCTGGCGGCGCGCGGCATTGCGCTCTCGAGCCGCGGTCTGGGCCGCCGCGAAGTCGGCGCGGGACTCAATTCTCATCGCGGCCTCCCTCGGCGAGGTACTTTTCGACCCGGGACGGCTTGGCGCTGCCCCAGTACTTCTCGCCCACGATCACCACCGGCGCCATGGCGCACGCGCCCACGCAGTTGACGGTCTTGACCGTGAACTTGAAGTCCTCCGTGGTCTGATCCGGCCCGACGCCGAGCTGGCGCTCGAGCTCCTCCACCAGCATGTCGGCGCCGCGGATGTGGCAGGCGGTGCCCGTGCACACCTTGACGATGGTCTCGCCCTGGGGGTCGAGCGCGAACGCCTTGTAGAAGGTGGAGACCGAGAACACCTTGGCCAGGGGGACCTCCAGCGTCTCGGCCACCTTGACCAGCGCGTCGCACGGGAGGTAGTTGTACGCCCGCTGCACGTCCTGCAGCACCTGGATGAGCGACGGCTCCGCGCGGGGGTAGCGCTCGAGGATCTCGTCCGTGAGCGCAAGGTCGACACAGGGCTGGGCCATCACGACTCCTCTCCAACCGGCACCGCGCCGGCGCGCCCGGCGGCGACCGATCCGATCTCGAATCCCCTGTGGAGGGCTCGGAGGTTGAGCTCCACGAGCTTCGGCTTGGCCGCGAAGTTGTCCCGCACCACCGCTTCCACCTTGTCCATGGACACCGCACCGGTCGCCCCCAGGTACGCGCCCAGAACGACCATGTTGGCGGCGCGCGGGTTGCCCAGTTCGTTGGCGATGTCGTTGGCCCGCACCTCGACCACGGTGACGTCGTCGCGCTCGGCGGACCGGTTGATGAGCGAGGTGTTGATGAGGAGCACCCCGCCGGGGCGCAGGTCCGGCTCGAACTTCTCAAGGGAGGGCAGGTTCATGGCCAGCACCGCGCGCGGGGAGCGGATGACCGGCGATCCCACCGGCCGGTCCGAGATCACCACCGTGCAGTTGCAGGTGCCGCCCCGCATCTCCGGGCCGTAGGAGGGCAGCCATGAGACCTGCCGGCCCTCGTTCATGCCGGCATAGGCCAGGATCTTGCCGATAAGCAGGATCCCCTGCCCGCCGAAGCCGGCCATGATCACGTCGTGCTGCATCGCGTCCCCCTCCTCACGGCGCCGCCGGGCGCGGCGCCCTGTCCTCGCCGTCCGGAGTCTTGAGCACCCCCAGCGGGTAGTAGGGCAGCATGGTCTTCGCCAGCCAGGCCGAGGCCTCCGCAGGCGGCAGGCCCCAGTTGGTGGGACAGGTGGACAGGATCTCCACCAGGGAGAAGCAGCGGTTCTCCACCTGGTGGCGGAACGCCCGCCGGAGCATCTCCTTGGCGTTCACGGCCGCCAGCGGGGTGTGCACCGACGCGCGGGCCACGAAGGCCGGCGTGCGCAGGGTGCTCAGCAGCTCGGCGACACGGATCGGGTAGCCGACCTGGGCCACGTCGCGGCCGAGCTGGCAGGTGGTGGCCACCTGTCCGGGCATGGTGGTGGGCGCCATCTGGCCGCCCGTCATGCCGTAGATGGCGTTGTTGACGAAGACGACGGTCACCTTCTCGCCGCGGTTGGCGCAGTGCACGATCTCGGCCATGCCGATGGAGGCCAGGTCACCGTCGCCCTGGTAGGTGAACACGACCAGGTCCGGACGGGCGCGCTTGACGCCGGTCGCCACGGCGGGTGCACGCCCGTGGGAGGCCTCGTGGAAGTCCACGTTGAAGTAGTTGTAGGCGAGGACGGCGCAGCCCACGGGTGCGATACCCACCGTGCGCTGGCGCACCCCGAGCTCGTCGATGACCTCCGCCACCAGGCGGTGGATGACGCCGTGGGTGCAGCCGGGGCAGTAGTGGGTCTGGACGTCGGCCAGCGCCTCGGTGCGCGCGAAGACGGTCTCAGCCATCCCTCACCTCCGAGCTCTCCAGGATGCGTTCCACCTGCTCCACGACCTCCTCCGGGGTGGCCAGCATGCCGCCCTGACGGCCGTGGAAGTGGATGGGCACGCCCGGGCCGACCGCCAGGCGCACATCCTCCACCATCTGCCCCGTGCTGAGCTCCACCACCAGCACCGCGTGCGCCTTCGCCGCGGCCTCTCGCACCGCGTCGTAAGGGAAGGGGAAGAGGGTGATCGGTCGCACCATGGCCACCGCCCGTCCCCGTTGGGCGAGCTCCTCGATGGCGGTGGAGCAGACCCGCGCCACCGTCCCGTACGCGATGACGAGCACCTCGTAGTCGGTGTCGGTCCCGAGGGTGGCGACACGCACCTCGTCCCGCACCATGGCGTCGTACTTGGCGGCCAGGCGCTGGTTGTGCCGCTCCAGCTTCTCCGGGTCCAGGAACAGGGAGTTGATGATGTTGGTGGGGCGGGAGCCGTCGCAGCCGGTGGCGGCCCAGTCCTTGGGCGGCAGCTCTTTGCAGGGAACGCGCCCGTCGGCGAACTCCACGGGCTCCATCATCTGACCGATGAGCCCGTCCCCCAGGACCATGACCGGGTTGCGGTAGAAGTCGGCCAGGTCGAACGCGTCCTGGACCAGGTCCGCGGCCTCCTGGACCGACCACGGCGCCAGCACCAGGAGGCGGAAGTCTCCGTGGGCCATGCCCTTGGTGGCCTGGAAGTAGTCCCCCTGGCTGGGCAGGATGCCACCCAGCCCCGGGCCGGCGCGCATGATGTTGACGATCACCACCGGCAGCTCGGCCCCCGCCAGGTAGGAGATGCCCTCCGCCATGAGCGAGATGCCGGGCGACGAGGACGAGGTCATGACCCGCTCGCCGCTGCCGGCGGCGCCGTACAGCATGTTGGAGGCCGCCACCTCGCTCTCCGCCTGGACGAAGGTGCCGTCCACCTGGGGGAGGCGCACCGACATGTACTCGGGGATCTCGTTCTGTGGGGTGATGGGGTAGCCGAAGAACAGGCGGCAGCCGGCATGCACCGCGGCCTCGCCGATGGCCTCACTCCCCTTCATGAGCTTCTTCGCCATCGTGCGCCTCCTCAGTACGAGACGTAGTGGTACATGGTTCCATGCACCCTCATCTCGATGGCCAGGTCGGGGCAGGTGATGCAGCACAGACGGCAGCCGATGCACCGCATCTGCTCCTTCACCTCGGCGTAGAAGTAGCCCTGGCTGTTGATCTTCGATCCCATGCCCAGGATCTGCTGCGGGCACGCGTGCACGCACAGCTCGCAGCCCTTGCAGCGGTCCGGGGCGATGACGATCTGGGGCATGCGGACTCCTTTCAGCTCACGGCGAAGAGTGGACCCGTCGTCCGCCCAGCGGGAGCTTCGAAGGGTTTGCGGAGGAGGCGACGCAGACGGATGAGCGGCGCCCCCAGCTCGGAGCCGGCGAGCTCACCGGCGAGCTCCTCGGCAACCGTGACGGCGATCAGGGGCAGGCCCAGCGCCTCGGCAACCTCCGTCGCCATGCGGCCACCCTCGAGCACCAGGCCCACCGTGGTCTCGTCCAGCAGGTGGGTGTTGGCCACGAGACCCGTCACCCTCGTCCTGGAGGAGGCCTCGATGGCCCGCACCATGGCCACCGCGGCGGCGGGAGTCGGCGTGGAGGGCCGTCGGAAGTTGAGCACGGCCAGGCAGTGGCTCTCCTCGAGGGGTATGACGTCGGCGAAGGACCCGAGCACTCTGGCGCCGCTGTCGTCACCGCCCAGGTCCGCGATCAGCCGGCAGCCCGGGTCGCGGAGCGCCTGCCGGACGTGGGGCACGATGATGGGGAGGTCGGCGTGGGTGTGGTCCCCCGTGGGCGCGAGCAGCCGCACGCCGGCGTCTGCCAGCGCAGCTCGCGCGGAGCGCGACCGGAAGTAGGGCTTGACGATGTCGAGGTCGGCCAGGGTCACGGGCTCACCACGGGCGGCCAGGTCGAGGGCGCCGTTGAGGGCGATCTCGGACTTGCCGCTCCCGAAGTGTCCGACCAGAAAGGTGACACGTTTCGAAAACAAACGCCAAGCTCCGGTGCGAGAGGATCACTACCGGCGATCGGTGGCGTCCGCAGGTCCAGGGCGGGCCAGCCGTCGCCGTCATGAATGCTAGGTGAACTCGAAGGGGAAAGCAAATCACTCTTGAGACGCATTAACAACAAAAGGGCCCTTGGCGCGGATCCGTCGCGACGGTGCAGCACCGCCACTCCGCACCCCCGGGCGGCGGGGCGACGCCGGATGGCCCGCGGCCCTCTCTGACGTAGACTATGTGCATGACGCGGCGGTGGGTGGGTCACCTCCAGCCCATACAGGTCGGGCTGTACGCGCCGGCTGGCGGGATCACGACGCGCCCGGGCGCCGCCCATTGGACGGACGAGCAGGAATGTATCTGACGGGCCTGATCCATCGTGACCGCCTCTTCGACGTGGCCAGCCGCTGGCTCTCCGACCGCGTGCAGCGCGCGGACGGACGCATCATCACCGAGATCTTCTGCTTCGAGCGCATGATCACCGCCCCGGCGGTTCGGGCCCTGGTGGCCGATCTCGGCATCGCGCTGCGCAGCGGCCCCCTGTTCGCGCAGCGGGTGGGCAGCAAGGATGCGGTGCGACAGGCCATCGCTGCGGTCGCGGGCCGGTCGACGCCCCGCGCCCGCATGCTGGTGGAGGAGTACAGGCGGCGCCCGGAGGAGTTCTTCCCCCGGACCCCCGTCCACATGACGCTGGTGACCAAGGGCTCGGGCGAGCTGTTCGCCGTCATCCGGCGCAAGCGCCTGCGCCGCATCGCCGAGAAGTCCTCCCGGAAGATGGCGGAGGAGCTGGCCGGAGTGATCGAGAGCACCGCCCGCGAGCTGGCCGCCCGGCGCGCTCAGGCGGCCGGAGTGGGCCTCGACCAGCTCCTGTCAACCCCCGCGATCATGGAGGAGGAGTTCATGGCCGCCGAGCGCCTGGTGGCCGATCGGATCCGGACCGGCCAGGTCCGCCTGGACGCCTCCCGCGTCCGGGTCAACGACGTCATCGGGGTCAAGGTGGTGGGGACTCCGGCGGAGCTGGAGACGGTGGAGCGACGTCTGGTCGGCCGCAGCGGCACCACCGTGAACCACCGCGAGCAGCACGACGGCAGCTATGTGGGGACCCACCTCCTGGTGGACCTGGAGCTGCCGTCCACCGCCGTCATCGCCGATGGGATGCGGGCCGTCGACTGGTCCTTCGCCGCCGGCCGCGGCCTGTCCCCGAGCGCCCTGGAGACCGACTTCTACGAGTACCTGGAGAGCGGCAGCCGCAGCGTCCGCATCGAGCTCGTCCTCACCACCTTCGACGACCTCGTGGAGTCGGAGTTCGGCCGCAGCATTCACGAGGTGCGCATCCTCGACCAGCGCAATCACCCCCGCTACGCGGGCCGGATCGCCCAGAACGCCTCCTACATCATCGAGTACCTCCTCCACGTGGCCATCTCCCCCACCGTGACCGTGGACGAGCTGCCCATCAAGGTCTGGGGACGGTACCTGCGCGACACCCTCTCGGACGCCCTCCAGCGCCTGCACCACGAGGACACCGCGGAGTGGGCGCGGCCGGGCAACGACCACGGCCGCCATCCCCTCATCTGAGCGGCGGCAGTGAGCGGCAGCGCAGTCGCGGCCGCGGTCAACTGTCCCTGATCGCCGCCCCTGCCGCCGATCGCGGTCGCTGATTCCTGACGCCGTTCGCAGTCGCTGACCGCAGCAGCTCAGGTGCCGGTGGCCCGCTCCTCCTCCTCGTCGCCGCCGTTCGCTGCGCCCTCCTCGGCGGCCATGCGGATGCGCCGGGCAGCGCACTCCGCGTAACCGGGGCAGCTCCGGCAGACCTCGTCGTCAGTGTATCCGAAGTCCTCCGGAGCGCACACGGTGATGGAGGGGTCCCTGGCGGCATCCAGCTCCTCCAGCAGAGGGCGGTCCTCGTCCGCCACCCGGCCCAGCTTCCGTGCCCGCCGCTCCGCCTCGCGGACCTTCTCATCGAAGCCGCGGTTGAGCTGCTCGGCGGCCGACGTGTCCATCCGCCGTTCCAGGTCGGCCTTCGCCTGCTTGAGCTGGAAGGTCAGCTTGCGCCGGCTGGGCAGGCGCCGTGTGAGGAGGAAGAACAGATAGCCCGCGGACATGCCCACCAGGTTCACGGCCCCCCGCAGCAGGCCCATGCCGAGGCTGCTCCACACCAGGAAGGCGGCGGCCACCACGGCCAGGTACTTGACCTTCACCGGCAGGATGAAGAAGAGGAGGAACTCGGTGTCGGGGTAGATCGTGGCGAAGGTGAACAGCAGGGAGGCCGCCAGGAAGATGTCCCCCGCCAGGGGAACGCCGATGGCGAGGGCGGCTCCCGCCGCACCGAAGATGGCCACCGCCCAGAAGGCGGCGAAGCGCGGCGAGCCCCAGCTCTCCTCCAGGGGTCGGGCCATGATCCACAGCACGAGCATGGACAGGAAGAACCACAGCAACCCCTCGGGGTGGAGGAACTGGTAGGTGACCAAGGTCCACGGGCGCTGCGCCACCTGGCCGGGGATGAGCGCCAGGGAGCCGGCCCCGGCCGGGTCCGCTCGGGTCAGCAGGAAGACCGCGAAGTGGATGAAGATGAGGCCCTCTGTGAGGTGCCAGTACTCTCGTCGCATCAGCGCCTCCCCAACCGCCGCTCCATCTCCTCCTGGCTGAGCCGGAGAACGATGGGTCGTCCGTGCGGGCAGCGGTACGGGTTGTCACAGCCCGCCAGATCGGAGAGCAACGCCCGCTGCTCCTCGACCGTGAGGGCATGGTTGATCTTGATCGCCGCGCGGCAGGCCAGGGCAGCGGCGACGCGGTCCGCAAGGGCCTCGGTGGCGCGTTCCGGGACGCCGTCCACCTCGGTGGCCAGCCCGAGCAGCTCCTCCACCAGGCTGCGCGCCTGCTCCTCGTCGGCCTCCGGCGGCAGCGCGACCACCCGCAGCGTGGCGGCCCCGAACGCCTCGACCTCCAGGCCTGCCCGCCCGAGCAGCTCCCGGACCCGTTCCAGGGCGGCCGCCCGACTCTCGTCGACCTCCAGGAGCACCGGCTCCAGTAGCCGCTGGGACGGAACCTCCTCGCCGTCGAGACGACGGCGAATCCGATCATACAGCACGCGCTCGTGAGCCACGTGCTGATCGACGATGGCCAGGCCCCAGTCATCCTCCAGGATCATGAAGGAGGCGCGGTACTGGCCGATCAGGCGGCCGAACGGGGTGTCCCTCACCCCGGGCTTCGCTCCCGCAGCCGCCGGCGGTTGCTGGAGCCGAGCGCCGGCCGGCCACTCTCGGGCCGCATCGTCCTCCCCGTACACGGGGTGGCGGAAGAGTGCCTGGGGGGATCCTCCCCGGGGCGCTAAGGACGCCCACGACGCCTCCGCAGGCTCCCCCACCGCCTCGGGAAGCTCCACGCGGCTCACCGGGACGGTCCCCCGCCCCCCGGCGATGCCGGCCCGCAGCGCACGATCCACGAGCGCGAACACGGACCCGGCGCGGGCGAAGCGCACCTCGGCCTTGGCGGGATGGACGTTCACGTCCACCTGATCGTGCGGGAGCTCCACCACCAGCACCACCCGCGCACCTCCGAAACCGGCGCCGTGCTCCCGGAGCACCCGCCGGACGGCACCGGCGAGGAGTCGGTCCCGCACTGGACGGCCGTTGACGATCGTGGTCAGCTGCGGGCGCCGGCTGCTCCGGCCCAGGGCCAGCAGCCCCCACACCCGGTGCTCGCCGGTGGCGGCCTCGAAGCGGGTCGCCGACCCCTCCAGACGACGCTCGACCTGGGTCAGGCGCTCCGCCGTGTCCGTGACCCCAAGCAGCTCGAAAAGGGTCCGGTCGCCGTGGCGGAGGGTGAACGCGACCTCGGGACGCGCCAGTGCCGCCGCCATCACCGTCTCCTGAGCGTGTCGCAGCTCGGTCTCGGGGGCGTGCAGGAACTTGCGCCGTGCCGGCGTGTTGAAGAACAGCTCACGGACCTCCACCGTGGTGCCCCGGGGGCGGGCCGCAGCCTCGGCGCCGAGGATCCGCCCGCCCTCCACCGTCACGCGCAGCCCCCCGTCGGCCGGGTCGGCCGCGCTGTGCAGGACGAAGCGGGACACCGCGGCGATGGACGGCAACGCCTCTCCCCGGAAGCCGAGGGTGGTGAGGTGCTCCAGGTCCGAGGCCGTGGCCAGCTTGGAGGTGGCGTGACGCTCCAGGGCCAGGAGGGCGTCGTCGGGGCTCATGCCCTCGCCGTCGTCCGCGACCCGGACCAGGCTCCGCCCACCGTGCTTCAGCTCGACGTCGACCCTCATCGCCCCTGCGTCGAGGCTGTTCTCCACGAGCTCCTTGACCACGGACGCGGGACGCTCCACCACCTCGCCGGCGGCGATCCGGTTGACGACGGCATCGGGGAGGACGCGGATGCGCACCACCGCGCCATCATAGCCTGCCCCACTGACCGGTTCCCGCGTCCTCGTCCGCGTCCGCGATCCGTTTTCAGCGGCGACGTTCAGAGACGGTCGACCGACCCCCGCGTCAGAATGGGAGCCAGGCACCGTTGAAGATGCGACGCCTACCCTTCTCGGCTCGGTCGTGACGGTGCCTGGCACCCGCTCTGGTGCTCCCGAAGCGAATGCCTCTCGCATGTCCGACTCGCGGGCCGGTGCCTGGCACCGGGTCGCCCGCTGCGAGACGGTGGTGCGCCGCTTCCCGAACGGTGCCTGGCACCGTCTCTGACCGCGGCCACTGGCTCCTGCCGCCGTCGCTGATGATGGACGCGGACGCGGGAATTATGTGAACAGATCGGACTCGTAGATGGAGGTGTCCGGCTCTGAGTCCGGGGTCACGATCCGAGACGGGTCGGCCAGATCCTCCTGAATGAGCATGGAGATCAGGACGTCGCGGACGCCGCCCTTCCCCTTGTCCCGGAACACGGCCCGCACCGCCGACGGCTTGAGCTCGATGCCGGTCATGTGCTTCAGGTACTCGCAGAAGACCCTCGCCCGTGACGCGAAGCTGGCGATCAGGAGCACCAGGAGTATGCACACGGCCGCGACGGCGCCGAGCCTGAACATCACGTCGGGGCTCATGTCGAGGAAGTCAACGCTCATGGCCTCACCTCGTCATGGTCGTCCTCACCGTTGAGTGCCCGGGTCTCATCGACCTCGTCGAAGAAGTTCTCCGGGACCAGCACCTCGCGGCCCTTGGAGCCGGCGAGCGGACCCACCAGCCCTTCCCTCTCCATCATATCCAAGAGACGTGCCGAACGCGTGTACCCAAGGTGGAGACGGCGTTGGATGTAGGACGCTGATGCCTTGCGGGTCTTCACCACCAGCCTTGCGGCGGGGTTGTACATGGGGTCCGACAGCTCCTCCTCATCGTCCGGCGCAGTGGTGCGCCGGGACCCGCGGTCGTTGCCGCCCAGTGGCGCGTGGGAGAGCACGTCGCGCTGGTACGAGGGCTTGCCGAAGCGCTTGATGTAGCGCACCACCGAGGCGATCTCCTTCTCGGTGACCAGGGGTCCGTGCAGGCGCACGAGGGACGACGTGCCCGGCGGGAGGTAGAGCATGTCGCCGCGGCCGAGCAGGTGCTCCGCGCCCATGGAGTCCAGGATGGTCCGGGAATCGAACTTGGAGCGCACCTTGTAGGCCATGCGGCAGGGGAAGTTGGCCTTGATAATGCCCGTCAGGATGTCCACCGAGGGACGCTGGGTGGCGCACACCAGGTGCACGCCCACGGCGCGTGCCTTCTGGGACAGGCGTGTGATGGACTCCTCGACGGCGCGGGAGGAGGTCATCATGAGGTCCGCCAGCTCGTCGATGACGATGACGATGTACGGGAGGGGTTCCAGCTCCTCCAGGGGCTCCTCGTCGTCCGTCCCCCTGAGCTGCGCGGTCGCACGGCGAAGCTGGACCGGGTCGCTCACCAGGTTGTTGTACTGGCTGAGGTTGCGCACCCCCAGCGCGGCCAGCAGGCGGTACCGGTCGTCCATCTCCGCCACCGCCCATCCCAGGGCGTTGGCCGCCTTCTTGGGATCGGAGATGATGGGCGTCAGCAGGTGGGGGATGTCCGCGTACACCCCGAGCTCCACCATCTTGGGGTCGACCAGGATGAACCGGATCTGCTCCGGCCGGGCCTTGTACAGGATGGACATGATCATCGCGTTGATGCCGACCGACTTGCCGGAGCCCGTGAAGCCGCCCATGAGCAGGTGGGGCATGCGAGCCAGATCGGCGAAGAAGGGCTTGCCGCGGATGTCGACCCCGAGGCAGAGTGTCAGCAGGGACTGGGAGCGCTGGAACTCGTTGGACTCCAGGAGGGGGCGGAGCCGGATCACCTCCGGATCGGGGTTGGGCACCTCGATCCCCACCGTCGCCCGGCCCGGGATGCGCTCGATGCGCACGGACTCGGTCTTCAGCGCCAGGGCGAGGTCCTCGGCCAGGGCCTGCACGGCAGAGATCTTCACCCCCGCCTCCAACCGGAACTCGTAGGTGGTGATCACGGGCCCGGTCCGGATGTTCACCACCTCCCCTCGCACCCTGAACTCCTGACACTTCGCCGTGATGAGCTTGGAGCGCTCGATGAGCGCCGTGGTGTCCCGCTCGGGAGCTTCCTCCGGCTGATCCAGGAAGCTCAGCCGGGGCACGTCGTAGCTGGTCAGGTCGTCGACGAAGTCAAACTCCTCCTGCACCACTTTCGCGGCGGCTGTGGTCGACCCAGTGCCGCGCGTGGAGCGGCGCCGGCCCGCAGCGCCGCCGGGGCTCTCCGTCGCAGCGGGCTCCTCCGCAGCCTCGGCCGCCACCGTCGCGGCCTCGGCGCCCTCGGTCCGTCGCACGATGCGGAAGCGTCCCCGACCCTCCACCTCCTTGACGGTGAGGGGGCCGCGGTACCCGCTCTCCCGCTCCAGCCTCTTCAGCTGGCGTTCCAGGACCTTGCGCCTGTCCTGCCGTTCCCGCTGCTCGCGGCGACGCTTGCTGCGCTCGCTGCGCCGCGAATCCCAGCGTTCGCCGACACCGGTGATCACGGCCTCGCAGAAGTTCGCCGCGGACCGGCCGGACGCCAGCAGGCCCCCCACGACCAGGAAGAAGACCAGGATCACCGCCCGCCCCACAGGGCCGGCGAACCCTTCCAGCAGGTCCGCCTCGGCGAGACCGATGACGCCACCCAGGGAGATGTGGCCATCGTGGAGGGGCATGTCCCGGCCCAGCAGGGCGGCCACGCCGGGCAGGGCGAGGAGCATGAGCACCCATCCCACCGCCGTCAGCGCCGGGCTGGACAGGGGCCTTTCCCGGAGCATCCGCCATCCCAGCACCAGAGCGATGGGAGGCAGCAGGAAGGCCGTGATCCCGAAGACGCTGAACAGCATCGCCGACAGGGTCGCCCCGAGCCAGCCGGCCAGGTTGTGCGGTTCGGCGCGCATCGTGGACGCGAAGAAAGGGCTCGGGTCCTGGGGAGAGTGGGACAGGAGCGCCACGGCCACCAGGATGGAACCGAGCAGGAGGGCCACCGCGCCCGCCTCCCGCAGTGCGCGCTCACGCATCACAGCACCCCGGCGCCGAACAGGATCACCACCACGCCCAGGGGCAGGCAGTACCAGGAGAACCGGTGAAACACCCGCGAGCCGACGGTTCGGATCACGACCCTGAGCGCGACCAGTCCGGACAGCGCGGCCGCTGCGCCACCCACCACGCACGCCCACCACAGGCCCGGCCCGGCGAGAACGAGCTCGTGGCGCTCGCTCAGGAGCTCGAAGGCGGTCACCCCGAGGATCGCCGGCACGCTCAGCAGGAAGCTGAAACGCGCCGCCCAGGTCCGCTCCAGACCCAGACCCAGACCGGCGGTGATGGTGAGACCGGACCGGGACACACCGGGAAACACGGCCAGGCCCTGGACAATCCCCAGGACCGCCGCCCTCCCCCAGCCGATGCGCCTCTCGTCGACCTCGCCTCCGGCGAGCCAGCGGGTCACCGCCACAACCAGCCCGGTGACCACGAGACCGACGCCAATGAGCAGCGGTTGCACGAAGGCGTGCTCCGCCGCGCCGCGCAGGGCGAACCCCGACGCCGCCGTGCCCAGGGTGGCCAGGGCCAGGAGGCCGAGGAGTCGCCGCCCCTCTGCGCTGCCCAACCAGCCCAGGATGGCAGTGCGTTCAAACCACACCACTGCCAGGGCGGTGCCCAAGTGGAGCACGGCGTCGAAAAGCACCCCCGGCTGTGCGAACCCCGGAATCAGCATCTGTGCCAGCGCCAGGTGCCCCGAGGAGGACACCGGCAGGAACTCGGTCAGGCCCTGCAGCACACCGAGGGCGAGGGCGACGGACACGCTCATGCCCACCCTCGGGGAAGGGCGCGCACCCCCTCCGACGGGTGCGATCGGCTGTCCATTCCGTCACTCATGTCCACCTCGAATGGTATCACCGGCCGCCGGTTCGGCCCGGGAGGGCGTCGGCCGCCGCTGCCCTACCAGCGCCAACCACCCTTCCAGGGAGATCGTCCCCGGGCGCGCCTCGGGGTCCAGACCCGCCGCCTCGAGCTCTCCCCGCTCATACAGGGGCCTCACCGCATTCGCGAGCATCTTGCGCGGTTTCGTGAGGGCACTCGCGGCCACGCGGAGGGCGTCCTCGAGCAGCGGCTCGGCCGTGACCCGCGGCTCCACCACGAGCACCGCCGAGACCACTCGGGGGCGGGGCCGGAAGGACGAGGGAGGCACCTCGAAGGCGATCCGTGCATCGGCCCAGGCCGCGCGCTCGAGCGCCAACAGGCCGTGACCTCGCTCGCCGGGACGGGCCACCAGCCGCTGAGCCAGCTCCCGTTGCAGCATGACCACCAGCCGCGTGAGACGGTCCGCGCGGGGCATGAGACGGCGCACGATGGCCGTCCCCACGGAGTAGGGCAGATTGGCCGCCACCTGCCATCGCGCGGCCCCCTCCAGCAGCACGTCCAGGGGATCGTGCAGGGCATCGCCGAGCCGGACCTGGAGACCCGGCGGCGCCAGCCGCCTCTCGAGATCGGCTGCCAGGAGGGGGTCCACCTCCACCGCGCGCACCATGGGGAAGCGCTCCAGCAGGAGGCCGGTGAGCGCGCCACGGCCGGGTCCAATCTCCAAGATCCGCGGGGGGCGCTCGTCGAGGAGCGCGACGATCCGTTGTGCGACCGACCGGTCGACCAGGAAGTGTTGACCCAGACGCTTGCGCCTCGACCGTCCCATTGGCGCCGACGCCCTACCGCCGGCAGGCCTCGGCGAGGGGGGTGACGAAACGCTGGACCCGATCCGGCAGGTCGTCCGCGTCGCCGTCCGCAGCGATCCGGTCCACGATCGCCGATCCCACCACCACGCCGTCGGCCTGGGTGGCCACCTCCGCCACCTGGGCCGGCGTCGAGATCCCGAAGCCCA
Source organism: uncultured Holophagae bacterium (assembly GCA_963844865.1). Classification (GTDB taxonomy): domain Bacteria; phylum Acidobacteriota; class Thermoanaerobaculia; order Thermoanaerobaculales; family Sulfomarinibacteraceae; genus CAWJPY01. The sequence goes on along the minus strand of CAWJPY010000012.1, from coordinate 53,062 downwards.
CCGCCACGGGGAGACGGGACAGCTTGCGCACGCCCCGGATGTTCTCCGCCAGGGCGGCGTCCAGCTCGCTTTGCGTCCCGGTCACGCCGGTCCGGGAGACCAGGTAGAGGAAGCCGCTGCCGCGACGAGCGGCGGTCTTGATCCGCTCCTTCGTGGACGTGGGCGTGACCAGCAGGATCCGGTCGAGGCCGGAACGGCGGAGAGCCGGTTCGAAGCGGCCCAGCTCCTCCACGGGCACGTCGGTGAACAGGACGCCGTCCACGCCCACCGCGGCCGCATCCTCGGCGAAACGGTCGACGCCGTACTGGAGCACCGGGTTGGCATAGGTGAAGAGCACGAGGGGGATGTCCTCATCTGCCCGGATCGCGCGCACCGAGTCCAGCACGCCGGGAAGGGTGGCCCCGGCGGCGAGGGCGCGCTCGGCCGCCCGCTGGTTGGTCGGCCCATCCGCGATGGGATCCGAGAACGGCACACCCAGCTCCAGGAGATCGGCGCCGCCGCGGCGCAGGGCGCGGGCCAGCTCCGGGGTGCGCTCCAGGCTCGGGTCCCCGGCGGTGATGTAGGCCACCAGGGCCGCTCGCCGGCTCTTGTGGGCCGTGGCGAAAGCGTCCCGGATGCGACTCACGGCGTCCTCCCCTCGAGGCGGGCCACCTCCTCGAGATCCTTGTCGCCGCGCCCGGAGAGATTGACCAGAATGCGGTCGCCCAGCGCCATGGCCGGCGCCACCTTGACCGCGTAGGCCAGGGCGTGGGCCGACTCCAGGGCGGGGATGATGCCCTCGGTCTCGGCCAGGAGATGGAACGCGCCCAGGCTGTCCCGGTCGTCGATGCGGGTGTAGCTGACCCGGCCGCTCGATCGTGCCAGAAGGCGTGCTCGGGGCCCACCGCAGGGTAGTCGAGCCCGGCCGACACCGAGTGGGTGCCGCTGACCTGCCCGTCCGCGTCCTGGAGCACGAAGGTCAGCGTGCCGTGGAGCACGCCCGGTCGTCCGTCGCCGGCCAGGCGGGCGGCGTGCTCGCCGGCGCCCTGGCCGCGTCCGCCCGCCTCGACACCCACCAGGCGCACCTGCTCGTCGGGGAGGAAGGCGGTAGAAGATCCCGATGGCGTTGGAGCCCCCGCCGACGCACGCCACCACGATCTCGGGCAGATCGCGGCCGTCGCGCTCGCGGAACTGCGCCAGGGCCTCGTCGCCGATCACCGCCTGGAAGTCGCGCACCATCACGGGGAAGGGGTGCGGCCCGAGCACCGAGCCCAGCACGTAGTGGGTCGTCGCGGACGTTGGTCACCCAGTCGCGCAGCGCCTCGTTGATGGCATCCTTCAGGGTCCGCGCACCGGCGTCGACCGCCGCCACCTCCGCGCCCAGCAGGCGCATCCGGTAGACGTTGCTGGCCTGGCGCCGCATGTCCTCGGTCCCCATGTAGATGCGGCACTCCAGGCCGAGCAGCGCCGCAGCGGTGGCCATCGCCACCCCGTGCTGGCCGGCGCCGGTCTCGGCGATCACCCTGCCCTTGCCCATCTGGCGGGCCAGCAGGGCCTGGCCGATGGCGTTGTTGATCTTGTGGGCGCCCGTGTGGCAGAGATCCTCCCGCTTCAGCCAGATCTCCGCACCCCCCAGGCGGGCGGACAGACGACGGGCCCGGTACAGGGGGGTGGGCCGCCCCACGTAGTGGCCCAGAAGCTCCGAGAAACGGCGCTCGAAGTCGCGGCTGCCCTTGGCCCGTCGCAGGGCCTCCTCGAGCTCGGCCAGGGGTTCCATCAGCGTCTCCGGGACGAACCTGCCGCCGTAGTCGCCGAAGTAGCCTCTGCGATCGGGAAGGGTCTTCATCCGCTCACCACCAAGGGCCGATTCTAACCCGGACCCCACCTCGGGGGCGGGGTGCCGGTCACGCTCGGCGGCTGGGGTCCGTCGTCGCCGCCCGCCGCGCCTCCCGCACGAAAAGCTCGAGCAGGGACGAGTCCTTGCTGCGAGGCGCCCGCTCCACACCGCTCGAGGTGTCCACCAGCACGGGCCGCAGCCACGAGCAGGCGGCCGCCACCGTGTCCGGTCCGAGCCCGCCGGCGAGGCCGAAGCGCAACCCCACAGGCGGCGTCGGCAGCTCGTGCCAGGCCCAGGCCCGCCCATCCCCCGCCCCGGGGTCCAGCAGCGGCAGGCACCGGTCCTGGAGCTCGCTCACCCGCCGCCACGGGTCGCCGCCCACCGGCCGCACCCGGCGCAGGGTGGCGGGCCCCAGCCGATCCAGCACCTGATCCGGCTCGTCGCCATGGAGCTGGATCCGGGACAGCGCCAGGCGCCGCCGCGTGGCCTCCATGAGCTCCAGGTCCGCGTCCCGGAACACCCCGACCGTCTCGACGCCCTCCAGGTCGCGGATCCACTCGGCGCGGGCGGGGTCCAGGGCCCGCGGCGTCCCCGGCACGAACACGAAGCCGAGCAGGTCGGCGCCGGCGGCGACGGCCGCCGCCGCGTCCTCGGGGCTTGTCAGCCCGCAGATCTTGACGAGGACCATCCCCCGCCCTCCCCGGTTAGAAGTTAGAAGTTAGACGTGAGACGTCAGAGGCCAGCCTGTCGACTCGCGACTCCTGACCTCCCGCAGCTCGATTCTGATCTCTGGACTCTTCACTCGTCACCTCTGATTCCGCACTTCTCACCTCTCACCCCTAACCCCTCACGTCCTTTCGTCCTCACGTCTCGCCGCTCAGCAGGGCGCGCAGGGCAGCTTCCGGGTCGGCGGCGCGGAGCAGGTGCTCACCCACCAGGAAGGCGTCGTAGCCAGCCCGCCGGAGAGCCGCGAGGTCGGAATGCCCATGGATGCCGCTCTCCGCCACCCGGACGCGGTCCTTGGGAATGGAGCCGGCCAGCGTGGCGACCCGCTCCAGGTCGACCTCGAAGGTCGCGAGATCCCGGGCGTTGACGCCGATCATCCGCGCCCCCGCCGCCACCGCCAGGCCGGGGTTCTCATCCGCGAAGACCTCCACCAATGCCTCCAGCTGGAGGCGGGCGCACAGATCCAGGAGCTCCTCGAGCCGCCCCGGCTCCAGGATGCGCTGGATGAGCAGCACCGCGTCGGCGCCGGCCAGGACCGAGTCGTAGAGCTGCTCCGCACTGACGATGAAGTCCTTGCGCAGCACGGGCAGGGGCACCGCCCGCCGGACCCGTCCGATCCACTCCTCGTCGCCCCCGAAGTGGTCCGGCTCGGTCACCACCGACACCGCCGCCGCACCACCCTCGGCGTAGGCGAGTGCGAGAGCCACCGGGTCGAAGTCGGCCCGCAGCAGCCCGACCGAGGGGGAGCGACGCTTGCACTCGGCGATCACCGCCGGCCCCGGCCCGGTCAACGCGGCCACCAGCGACCGGCGATCGTGACCTCTCCGTGTGGCCCCTGCCAGTGCCCGCTCCTCCAGCTCCGGCGCCGCCGGCCGCGCCTCCAGGCGTGCCCGGACGTCGGCCACGATCCGCTCCAGTAGGTTCTCAGCCATGGGCCAGCTCCTCAGACCGGCGCGCCACGCGCTCGAGGCGCTCCAGGGCGGCGCCCGAGCGCAGCACCTCCCGCGCGGTCGCCAATCCCTCGGCGAGGTCGGACGCTGCCCCACCCACGTACAGGGCGGCCGCCGCGTTCAACGCCACCGCCTCCGACGCGACCGACTCCTCGGCGCCGCCCAGGATGGCGCGCAGACGGTCGGCGTTCTCTTCTCCGTCACCGCCCTGGAGGCCGCCGGCGTCACCGGCCGCGATGCCGAGCTCCGAGGGCGACACCCGCCAGCTCCCGACAACCTCCCCGGCGCGCACCTCCACCACCGTCGTCGGCGCCGCCACCGACAGCTCGTCGAGACCGTCGTCGGAGTGCACCACGAGCGAGTGCTCGGTCCCCAGCACCGCGAGGGCGTCCGCCAGCAGGCGTTGCACCTCGGCCCCCCACACCCCCACCACCTGCCGGCCCACCCCGGCCGGGTTGGTGAGAGGTCCCAGGAGATTGAACACCGTCCGGATACCGAGGGCCCGCCGCACTGGCATCACGGCGGCCATGGCCGGGTGCAGGCGGGGGGCGAACAGGAAGGCGAAGCCGAGCTCGGCGTGGAGGCGAGCCAGATCGGCGGGTGGCAGATCGAGGCGCACCCCGCTGGCCTCCAGCACGTCCGCCGAGCCGCAGCGCGAAGACACCGAGCGGTTGCCGTGCTTGGCCACGGGGACTCCGGCAGCGACCGCAACCAGGGCCGCGGCGGTGGAGATGTTCACGGTCCCCGCCCCGTCGCCGCCGGTCCCGCAGGTGTCGATGGTGCGGTCCGGCTCGGTCACCGTCACCGGCAACGCTCGAGCCCGCATGGCGCGCGCCGCGGCCGCCACCTCGACCCCGGTCTCGCCCTTCATGCGCAGCGCCACCAAGACCGCCGCCACGGCGTGGGGGTCGATGCCGCCGTCCATGACGGCGCCCACGAAGTCCTCCACCTCGCCGGCGGTCAGGTCGTGGCGGGCCAGCAGCCTTTCCAACAGCGCTCGGTGCTCAGCCATGGTCCATCCCACCTCCTGGATCCGCCGGTCGGCGTCGCAGCGGGACGCCGGCCAGCCCGAGGAAACCGGCCAGGATCGTCTCACCCTCCCGCGACATGTAGGACTCGGGGTGGAACTGCACCCCGAGATGGGGACGGGTGCGGTGGGCCAGGGCCATGACGAGGTGGTCCTCGGTCCAGGCGGTGACCGCCAGCTCTTCCGGGAGGCTCGCGGGGTCCACCACCAGGGAGTGGTAACGGGTGGCGGCGAAGGGATTGGGGAGGCCCGCGAAGAGGCCGTCTCCGCCGTGGAAGATGGGGCTGGTCTTGCCATGCACCGGGACCGGCGCCCGCCCCACGCGGCCGCCGTACGCCACGGCCAGGGCCTGGTGCCCAAGACACACGCCGAGCACGGGGATCTCCCCGGCAGCCCGGATGAGGTCGATGCTGACGCCCGCGCCTTCCGGGACGCCCGGCCCCGGAGACACCACGATCGCCCGCGGCGGCCGTGCCAGCAGGTCGGCGGCGGTGGCCCGATCGTTGCGCACCACCACCACATCCGCGGCGGCGGTCGCGGCCAGGGCCTGCACCAGGTTGTAGGTGAAGGAGTCGTAGTTGTCGATCACCAGGATCATGTCCCGGTTCCCCCGGCCCGCGATCCCCTGCCCGTGGCCTCCGCCATGGCCACCGCTTCCACCAGTGCGCGCGCCTTGTTGCGGCACTCCTCCAGCTCCCGCTCCGGGACCGAGTCGTAGACGATCCCGCCGCCGGCCTGGACCTGCACAGTGCCGCCCCGCTCCACCAGGGTCCGGATGGCGATGCACGCGTCCAGGTCCCCGTACAGGTTGCGATAGCCCACGGCGCCCCCGTACACGCCTCGCCGGACCTCCTCCAGCCCGTCGATGATCTCCATGGCGCGCACCTTCGGCGCGCCCGACAGGGTGCCGGCGGGGAAGCAGGCGAAGAGGGCGTCCCAGGCATCGGCGTCGGAGCGCAGTCGGCCCTCCACCTCGCTCACCATGTGCATGACGTGGCTGTAGCGCTCGATGTCCATCTCCCGGACGAGCCGCACCGAACCGGGCTCGGACACCCGGCCGACGTCGTTGCGACCGAGGTCGACCAGCATCACGTGCTCGGCGCGCTCCTTGGGATCCGAGAGCAGCTCCTCGCGAAGTCGCTCATCCTCATCGGGGTCCGCCCCGCGGCGCCGGGTGCCGGCGATGGGGCAGGTGGTGACCGCGCGGCCACGCACCCGCACCAGGGTTTCGGGGCTCGCGCCGAGGATCCGCGCCTGGCCGGTGTCGAGCAGGAACATGTACGGCGAGGGGTTGGTGAGGCGCAGCATCCGGTAGATCTCGGCGGACGTGCAGCGCGGCATGCGCCGCCACCGCCGGGACAGCACGACCTGGAAGATGTCCCCCGCCAGGATGTGCTCCCGGGCGCGCCGCACCCCCCGGAGGTAGGCATCGTCGGTCGGGGTGACCTGCCACCCCGCCCACGGGTCCGTCGCCGGGGGGGGGATGGTGTGCGGCCGCGGCCCTTCCGCGCCGACGAGGAGCGCCGACCGCAGGGAGCGCAGTCGCTCGTGAGCCTGCCGCCACGCCGATTCGGGCGTGTCGTCGACCTGGGCCAGCACCAGCAGGTTCAACCGTTGCCGGACGCGGTCCTCGACCACCACCGCGTCGTAGATCCCGAACCAGGCCTCGGGCAGTCCGCCCTCGTCCCGCCCGCTGTCCGGGATCCGCTCCACCACCCTCACGGCGTCATAGCCCAGGTACCCCATGGCGCCGCCGACGAAGGGGGGCAGATCCTCCAGAGGGGCGGCCGGGCCCAAATCGGTGACCCGGCGCAGGATCTCCAGCGGCGGCCCGGCGACCGGGGCGCCGTCCACAAGCACCTCGCCCCGGCGCAGCTCCACGATCCGCCGTGGATCGGCGCCGATGAAGGAGTAGCGCGCCGCCCGCTCGCCCCCCTCCACGCTCTCCAGGAGGAAGGCGTTGCGGCCGTTTCGCGCCAGCCGCGAGTACACGGTGAAGGGCGTCACCGTGTCCGAGGTCAGCTCGCACACCACGGGCACCACCCGATAGCGGGAGGCGAGGTCCAGGAAGCGGCCGCGATCGGGCCGCACTCGCAGCTCAGGCTCCGACATCACGCGTCTCCGGTCGGGGTCGCCGCCGCCTGACACCGACCCCGAGACCGCCATCATAAGCCTTCCGCACCTCAGAGACATCGCACGCCCGGGCGCACACCTGGGGTTCGCGGCGGCGTGAGACCCCGGCGGTTGGGAACGCTCGTGTAGAATGCCGCTCCGGCGCCGGCTCCGGCCGGCAGCCGCACGACGCTCATGGCGGCCGCTCTCATCACCATCGCCGACCTCGCCGCCCACGCGGGCGAGCGGGTCACCTTGCGCGGGTGGGTCTACAACTGGCGCAAGAAGGGGAAGCTGCGCTTCATCATCCTGCGCGATGGCTTCGGCTACCTCCAGTGCGTGGTCTTCCGCCCCGAGGTCGACGAGACCGTGTGGGAGGCGGCGGTGGCCCTCACCCAGGAGTCGTCCGTCGAGGTCACCGGTGAGCTGGTGGCCGACGAGCGGGCCCCCGGCGGCTGGGAGCTGAAGGTGAGCGGGCTCCAGCCGGTGCAGATCGCCCCCGAGTACCCTCTCGGCAAGAAGGAGCACGGGGTCGACTTCCTACTCAACGAGCGCCACCTCTGGCTCCGCTCCAGGAGGCAGCACGCCATCCTGCGGGTGCGCTCGGAGCTCGAGCAGGCGATCCACGACTTCTTCTACGCCCGCCGCTTCACCCGCATCGACTCGCCGATCCTGACCCCCGCGGCGGTGGAGGGCACCTCCACCCTGTTCGAGACCTCCTACTTCGGAGACACGGCCTTTCTCTCCCAGTCCGGCCAGCTCTACCTGGAGCCGGCCGCGGCGGCCCTCGGCAAGGTCTACTGCTTCGGCCCCACCTTCCGCGCCGAGAAGTCCAAGACCCGCCGCCACCTCACCGAGTTCTGGATGGTGGAGCCGGAGGTGGCCTGGCTGGACTTCGCCGGACTGCTCGATCTGTGCGAGGAGTTCGTCTCCGAGCTGGTGGCCCGGGTGCTGGACCGCTGCCGCGAGGACCTCGATCGCTTGGAGCGGGACGTCACCCTCCTGGAGCCCGCCACCCACCGGCCCTACCCTCGCCTGGACTACGGCGACGCGGTGGCCGAGCTCGCCCGGCGCGGGCAGGAGCTGAGTCCGGGTGACGACTTCGGCGCCGAGCAGGAGACCGTCCTGGCCGGGCTGTATGACCGCCCGCTCCTCGTGACCCGCTACCCGGCGGCCGTCAAGGCCTTCTACATGCGTCCCGATCCCTCGGACCCGACCCGGGCCCTGGCCGTGGACGTGCTGGCGCCCGAGGGGTACGGCGAGATCATCGGCGGCTCGGAGCGCTCCGACTCCCTGGACCACCTGGAGCGGCAGATCGAGGCCTTCCACCTGCCCCGCGAAGCCTACCAGTGGTACCTGGACATCCGCCGCTACGGCACCTTCCCCCACTCCGGCTTCGGCATGGGCATCGAGCGCGTCGTCGCCTGGCTGTGCGGCGTGCCGCACCTGCGCGAGACCATTCCCTACCCGCGGATGCTGAACCGCCTCTACCCGTAACCCGTCAGCGCTGCGAGGAGCCGCAGGTGGCTGGACCTCTCGCTCCGGGAGCACCAGAGAGGGTGCCAGGCACCGCCGCAAATGAAGCGGAAGCGTCTTTCGAACCGTCTTCGACGGTGCCTGGCACCCCCTCTGGCGAACCTCACGCGTCTCAGGTTGGCCGGCACCGAGCTCGCGGAGCGGATGACCTGGTCAGCGATGGGCTTCAGTGGAGCCGGTATGCGCACGACAAGTCTGATCGCCGTGCCGGCTGCTTCTGTTGCCGAGCTCTCTCGTGGGGGAGGCCCGCACATTCGAGCGCCGCGAGCCCTGCTCTCCCGTGCTTGCGGCTGTGCCGCGTTGCAGGTCGGAACGGAGAGCCTGGCGGGGTCGCCGTCTCACGTCTTACTGCTGGCCGCTCACGTCGCCGCGCAGGTAGGCGATGGTGGCTCCCCACCCACCCCGATCGGGAGGGGCGTCGTGGAAGCTCTGCACCAGGGGGCTGTGGGCGAGGACCTTCCGGACCCGCTCCCGCTGCACCCCGATGCCGCGACCGTGGATCAGCCGGACCTCGCGCATGCCGCGGGCGTGAGCGGCCTCCAGGTAGTCCTCGACCACCGACGGGATGTCCTTGGGGGCGAAGGGATGGAGGTCGATCCCGTCCTCGATGGGCAGCACCACCAGCTCGGCCTCCGGTGGCTCCCCGCCGTCGAGATCCTCCCCCCCGCCGTCGGCGGCGTATGCGCCGCTCTCGACCTCCCCAGAACCGCGCCCCCCCGCCAGGACCACGCCGGCAGTCATCAGGAGCATGAGCAGCGCGAAGGCACCGAAGCCCCACCACGCCTTCGGTCCCAGCACCTTGGAAAGCGGCCAGGTCGCGAGACCCGCCAGCACCAAGACTCCAGCCTTGGTGAGCAGATAGGCGCTGCGCACGCTCGGATCGCTGAACAGCCCGTTCCCCACGGCTGGAGTATAGCGGGCCGTCAGGGCTTGAGCTCGGGTACCTCCGGAGGGCGGCAGCTCGCCATGGTGCAGCGGTAGTACGTCGTCATGCCGTCCCGCCGGGACGCCACCAGCCCACCGGAGCGTAGTCGCGCCAGGTGCTGCGAGACCGCGGCCGGCGTCATCTCCAACACCGTGGCCAGGTCACAGACACAGAGCTCCCCGACGTGGCGCAGCAGCACGAGGATCTTGAGGCGGGTCTCCCCGGCCAGGAGGGCGAAGTGCTCGGAGGTCCGCCGCAGGGGAGTCCGGTTGCCGGCGAGCACCTGGCGCAGCGCCGCCAGCTCGCCGGGCGTGCGCTCCGGCGACACGCAGTCCAGCACCCCGCTCTCCACGCCGATCTCTTTCCCACGGCGGCCGCGGTTCTTCTCCATATCGTTATTTTAGAATTTTCTTAATGCAGTGTCAAGTCACGGTGCCGAGATCTCTCCGGGGCGCCAGTCATCCACCGGCACGGCCGGGCCCAGGGCCGTCGGGCCCACCCAGGCGGCGACCTCGATGTCCTGGTCCAGCTCCCCCGCCACGTAGCGGGGCAGGCAGCAGAACACGAAGCGACCATCGCCGGTGGGCGCGGCCTCGGTCAGCACGACACGCTGGGGGCCGGGAAGCCGCAGCGGCCGCAGCGCGCCCTCGGCGAACACGAGCTGCCGGTCTCCGCGGGTGAAGAGGAGCTCGTTCCCGGGTCCCACCCTGGGGCCCCACTCGGACGCGTCGCTGTTGATGGCGGGCTGCAGGGGCAGGAAGGAGGTCTCCGCCGAGGGATCGAACAGCCACAGGTCGGCCGGGGCGCCGGGCGAGCTCTGCACGGACATGACCATCTTCGACCGACTCCCGGCCAGGAACACCGGGTCGCTGGGCAGAACCTCCTCGTCCAACGTCTGCCGCGCCACCTCGCCCCACGGGGCCGCGGCCGAGGGCCTGCTCGCCCGGCCGATCCAGCGCGACCCGTCATGCTCCTCGACGGTGACCAGACAGGCGGTCTCGTCGCCGGCCACCCAGCTGACCCGCACGGTGCGGGCATCGTCGAGCCCCGGGAAGCTGACCAGGCGCGGCGTGGTCCACCCCTTCTCCCCGAGCTCGGTGCGGTAGGACCTCTCCACCGCCCCGCCGTCCGGACCGGGATCGGGCAGACCCTCCCGCCGCGCCCCCTGCCACGGCTCATCGGGTCGCACCGGAGGCCGGAGACGAGCGGCGAAGTACAGGATCTTGCCCCCGGCCAACGGCACGGGAGCGTGCTCGATGCCGTCCGAGTTGATCCGCGCGGGATCGTTCCTCACCTGGGCGCGATCATCTGGACGCCTCATGCCGGGAAGGCGCCAGCGACGATAGGTCTCGAAGTCGGTGAGGTACGCGGCTTCGGCGGAAAGGGTGGAGGTCCCCATCATGCGGGTGCTTCCGAGCACCGGCAGCACGGCGACCTCCGTCCCGGGATTGATGTCACCCAGCGCCGCGGGCGCGCCGTGGGCGAGCACCACGGTTTCGGGGGTCACCAGGATCTCGGCGAGGAGATCCTCCTCCAGCTCCGGGGCGGATTGTCCGCTCGCCGCCTTGGCCGCGTCCAGCTCCCGGGGCACGCCGACCCGGATCTTGGCCACCCAGGCGTGCTCGTCGGCGCGCACCTCATCCACCTGGAGCAGGTTCCCGAAGACCTCGGTGTCGGCGTGGGAAACGGGACGATCCGGATCCAGGAGATCACAGCCCGGCAACGCCACCAGCACCGCGGTCAGCGCGCACCCCATGGCCAGCCACTTGCTCATCACGACCTTCCTCCCTCGACCAATGGTACCCGAGACTCCTGAAAGACCCCCGTCACAGCAGCATCCCCGCGATGGTGGCCGTCATCCACGATGCCAGGGCGCCGCCGAACATCGCCCGCAACCCCAGCCGCGCGAGCTCCGCCCTGCGCTCCGGAGCCAGGGCCGAGATGCCCCCGATCTGGATGCCGATGGAGGAGAAGTTGGCGAAGCCGCACAGGGCGTACGTGGCGATGATCTCGGCCCGCTGGCCGATGGCGCCGTCCTTGATGTAGCCGGCGAGGTCGCCGTACGCCACGAACTCGTTCAGAGAGATCTTGATCCCGAGCAGGTGCCCCACGTGGGCGGCATCCACCCAGGGCACGCCCATCAAGAAGGCGAGCGGGCGGAGGACGGTTCCGAAGAAAGTCTGGAGCGAGCCCGGGAAGATCCCCCGGTACTCCCCCTGGACCGGCGACAGACCGCCGGAGCTGTACGCCACCCACGCACCGTGCAGCAGTCTGCCGTCGATGAGGGAGTCGAGCAGACTCAGGATGACATCCAGGACCGCCACGAGGGCGATGAAACCGATGAGCATCGCGCCCACGTTCAAGGCCAGCTTCATCCCGTCGGAGATGCCAGTGGCCGCCGCCTCGATGACGTTGCCGCTGGAGGCGACCTTGGGGAGCCGGACGTCACCGGCGGTGGCGGAGTGCCCGAGCTCGGGGAACACGATCTTGCCCACCACCAGGGCTGCCGGCGCCGACATGACGCTGGCGGCGATCAGGTGCTGCGCCGGGATCCCGAGGGCGATGTAACCGGCCAGCACCCCACCGGCGATGGTGGCGAACCCTCCCACCATCACCGTCAACAGCTCCGAGGAGGTCATCTCGTCCAGAAAGGGCTTGATCAGCAACGGCGCCTCGGTCTGGCCCACGAAGATGTTGGCGCTGCAGGACAGGGTCTCGGCTCCGCTCGTGCCCACCGTCCAGCGCATGAAACGCGCGATCGCCTCGATCACCCGCTGCATGATCCCGAGGTGGTACAGCACCCCCATGAAGCCACCGAAGAAGATGATGGTCGGGAGCACCTTGAAGGCGAACTGGTAGCCGAAGCCCGGCCACTGAGCTCCGGCGGGGGTTGAGAAGTACGCCGGCACCGCCAGATTCCCGAACAGGAAGCGGGCACCGTAGTCGGAGAGATTGAGAAAGCTCGCCACACCGCTGCTGAAGGAGGCGAAGATGCGCTCGCCGTAGAGGCCCCGGGACACCAGGAGACTGACTCCAAGCACCACCACCAGGGCCGCCAGATAGCGCTGCAAGGTCTGTGACCGGCGCCAGAATGTGTTCACCACCATCACCGACACCACGGCACCCAGAGCGTACAGGGCGGCCACGGCGAACCAGGTCGCGAACAGCACGCCCACCACCGCCGCCGCCGCTCCCAGCGCCGCGGTGGCCCCCCACCCGCCGCCGAGGCGCGCGTGGTCCCGCTGCAAGAGGTAGATCACCAGAAGCAGACCGAGGGCCGTCATGCCCGCGTAGCTCCAGGCGTCGCGGCGCAGGATGATGACGGCGAAGATCAACTGCAGGCCGACGCCCCACAGCACCGTGCGCATGACCACCGACCTGCGGTGGTACGACATCCCCCAGGCGATGATGAGCAGGGCCAGCAGCCCTGCGACGCTGATGAACTGCACGGGTCCTTCCTCCCTGTCCGACCATGGCCACTGTACACCGGGCCGCCCGGCAGCTTGTATAATCGGCCACTGGGAACGCGGTGCGTGCGGCGGAGATTGCTCATGGCCATGGACTTCGAGACTGTCCGGTTTCTCAGGATCTTGTTTGCGCTCATCTTCGCGGCGGTGGGAGCTGCCGCCGGCATCAAGTACGGTCAGGTGGTCCTCGGATCGATGGGAGCCCTGGCCGGACCGGTGGTCGGCGTCGTGGTGGGAGCGGTCTTCGGCTGGAACACCGTCGACTGGTTCAAGGGACGGGCGCAGAAGTTCTGATGTCGCTCGATGATGCCCCCCTCCAGCCGGGATGACTTCGAGCGGGTGGTGGCGGAGGCGCTCGACCTCCTCCCCACCGCATTCGCCGAGCTCATGAGCAACATCGTGGTGCAGGTCGAGGAGACGCCGGATCGCCACACCCTCCGGGAGCTCGGCCTCGACCCCCGCAGCGACACGTTGTTCGGTCTCTACACCGGGGTCCCCCTCAACGACCGCGGCGGGTCCTACGGCAACGTGCTGCCGGACATCATCGTGCTCTACCGCGAGCCGCTGCTGGCCGGCAGTGAGAACCGCGCCGACCTGGTCCGCCAGATCCAGCTCACCCTCCTCCATGAGATCGGCCACCACTTCGGCTTCTCGGACGCCGAGATGGGGGCGTGGGAGGAGGAGTTCGGCGGGCTCGACTGATCTCGCGTCCGAGCTCAGCGTGCGCCGTGGATGCTCCGGTAGTCGGCCGCGATGGGGTAGCGCCGGCCGCTGCCGAACGCCTTCGAGGTGATCTTGATGGCGGGGGCTGCCTGCTGCCTCTTGAACTCGGCGGCATCGATCAGCCGCACCGCCAGCTCCACGGCCTCACGATCCAACCCCGCCGCCACCAGCTCCTCGGGCGACTGCTGGCGCTCCACGTAGCCCTCCACGACCCGATCCAGGAGGTCGTAGGACGGCAGGGTGTCCTGATCTGTCTGGCCCGGCCGGAGCTCCGCGCTGGGCACCTTCTCGAGGATCGAAGTCGGAATCACCTCGATCCCGGAGTTCAGGTGCCGGGCAAGGCGATAGACCAGGGTCTTGGGCACATCACCGAGCACGGCCATGCCGCCGCACATGTCGCCGTAGAGCGTGGCGTATCCCACCGCCAGCTCGGACTTGTTGCCCGTGGCCAGGAGCATGCGGTGCTCCTTGTTGGAGAGGGCCATCAGGAGCACGCCACGGATCCGGGCCTGGAGGTTCTCCTCGGTGACGTCCTCCTCCAGCCCTGCGAATGACGGTGCCAGCGCGTCCAGCATGGTCTGGAAGATGCGGTCGATCTCGATCACCCGCAGCTCGATGCCGAGGTTGCGGGCCAGCGCACGGGCGTCTGCGAGGCTGGCGGCACTGGAGTAGCGGCTGGGCATCGCCACTGCGAGCACGTTCGCCGGCCCCAGCGCACGGGCGGCGACGGCCGCTGTGAGCGCGGAGTCGATCCCCCCGGACAGGCCCACCAGCACCTTCGAGAAGCCACAGGTGCGGGTGTAGTCCTTCAGACCGAGCTGGAGCGCGTTCAGGGCCTCTTCCTCGGCATGAGCCGCGACGTCCCGCAGCGTGCCCGGCTCGCCCGGCCGCCCGTCGCGACACCGATCCGGAAGGTTGTAGAGCACCAGGTCCTCGGCGAAGTCCCGGGCCCGCACCACCACGGTTCCGGTGGGATCGGCGACGATGGAGTGACCGTCGAACACCAGCTCGTCGTTGCCTCCGACCTGGTTGACATACACGAGCCAGCGCCCGGTCTCCCTGGCCTTGCGACAGACCATGTCGCGCCGGACCTGCGCCTTGCCGAGGGTGAAGGGGCTGGCCGAGATGTTGATGAGAAGGTCGGCGTCCGCCTCGACCAGCTCTGTCACGGGGTCGCGCCGGTACAGGCGGCGTGGCAGGAGCTCCGGGTCGGTCCACAGGTCCTCGCATACCGTCACCCCGAGGGCCAGGCCCCTGAAGGGCAGCGGCCGGGGATCGGGCCCGGGCTCGAAGTAGCGCGCCTCGTCGAAGACGTCGTAGGTGGGCAGCAGGCACTTCTGGTACGAGCCCACGACCCTTCCCCCGTGGCAGAGCGCTGCGGCGTTGTGCAGGGGCTTGCCCTCCCCTGAGGGGTTGCGACCCACATAGCCCACCAGCACCGCCAGGGCGGCGTCGGAGAGGGCGGCGACCCGGTCGAGCTGCTCCAGGTTGCGGTCGATGAGCTCGGAGCGCTCCAACAGGTCCCGTGGCGGATAGCCGACGGTGGCGAGCTCCGAGAACACGACCAGATCCGCTCCCCCGCGGCGCGCGGAGCCGACGGCATCCGCCATCCTGGTCAGGTTGCGGTCAAAGGCGCCGATCTCGAGGTCCAGCTGGGCGACGGCGATACGCATGGATCATCCTCTCGAGTGGGGCAGTGTACCGCGACCACCGCACGAGCACAGCCTCCGCGGGGAGCTCCGGCCCTCCAGAGCCAACGAGAAAAACCCGCCGGGGAATGCCGGCGGGGTACAAGGAAGGAGGAGAGTCGTCGATTGCGGGTCGTCGTCTCTCATTGGTATATACGGAGGAACCGCGTCCACTGTTGAGGCCCAAGGGCGCCGAGATGGATCGCGGTCCGGTGCGGCGGCCTCAAGGGGACGGCTGGGCGCTTCGCGAGGCACAACCCCGCCCCCCCGGGAGGGGTACACGCGGGCCCGGTGGACCACCCGCCAGTGGTGCATCCCACGTGCTAGCATGGGGCAACGACAGACCGAGGCTTTCCAGCCACCACTGCACGCGGAGCAGCCCATGAAGGAACGAATCGCGCACTACCGGATTTCGTGCGAGCTCGGGCGGGGGGGCATGGGCGTGGTGTACCGGGCCCACGAGGAGTCCCTGGGGCGTGACGTCGCCATCAAGGTCCTCGGCGACCACCTCGCCCAGGACCCGGCCGCGGTGGAGCGCTTCACCCGCGAGGCGCGCAGCGCCGCCGCGCTCAACCACCCCAACATCGTGCAGATCTACGCCATCGGCGAAGAGGAGGGGCGGCCGTACTTCGTCATGGAGTACGTGGACGGCACCAGCCTGCAGCGGCTGCTCCAGGAGCAGGGCAGGATGGACTGGACGGCCGCAGCCCGCATCGTGGTCCAGGCGGCCTCCGGACTGGCCGCGGCCCATGAGCGGGGCATCGTTCACCGCGACATCAAGCCCGCCAACCTGCTCATCGACCGGCGGGGCCTGGTCAAGATCGCCGACTTCGGCCTCGCGCTGGCGGTTGCGGGCGCGACTCGCCTGACCGCCACCGGCATCATGATGGGCACGCCGGGGTACCTCTCCCCGGAGCAGTGCCGAGACCTGGATATCGACCACCGCACCGACATCTACTCGCTCGGCGCGACGTTCTACGAGATGCTCACCAGCTCCCCACCGTTCGCGGCCGACAGCCCCCTCGGCCTCATCAAGAAGATCGTCGAAGTCGAGCCCCCCGACGTGTGTGCCGTCAACCCCACCGTGGACCCCGCCATCGGTCGCATCCTCCCCAGGATGATGGCCAAGGATCGGGACCAGCGCTACGCCACCTGTGCCGAGGTGATCGCCGACCTTGAGGCTCTGCCGGGCGTCCATGCCGCGCCCAGCTCGGAGCTCCGCACCACGGCCTCGGCCGAGGTTCCGCACGGACGCCCCACGGTCGACGCCGCTGTCAACGCGGCTCCCACCGTCGCCTCCGGCGGCGGACTGCCGCCGCTGCCGGTGACCACGAGCCTCCCCCCCACCCCGCCTCCACCGGCCTCTCCTCCGGAGGTGGCCGCCGAGTCGGCCCCGAAACGATCCGCCGCCCTGCCCCTGCTGCTCGTACTGCTCGCCGTGCTGCTGGCCACGGCCGCCCTCGGCGTGGGAGCGGTCTTTGCCTGGCGACAGGGCATGGTCTCCCGGACCGTCGCCCGTTTCCTGGGAGGGCACACCGCCGCGACACCATCCACCGAGACCCCAGCGACGACCCTGGAGGCTGCGATTCCACCGATCCCGGCGACCGCCACCACGATGCCGCCCGCACCCACAGATCAGACCCCGGTTGCCGCAGCAGGCACCGGCGTGAATAGCGGCGTCGATGGCCTGGAGACATCCGAGGCGCACTCCGCCACGACAGCGCCCGCGCAGGCCGGCCGCCTCGGGCAACCCACGACAGACGGGGGCGGTGCGGCAGTCGCCTCGGCGCCCACTCCGCGCTCGGTGGTCCCGCCGCCGCCATCCCGGTCTCGGCCGAGGGCCGAGGCGTCGCCCCTCCCGGAGCCGACGCCCGCGGTGGCGACGCACGGCGTCATGGTCGTGGCCCTGGGCGAGCCCCTCCTCGCGGGCGAGGCCCGCAAGTACCTGGAGACGGCTCTCCGGCGGGGGGGCGCGGAGGTGGTGGACAGCTCCTCGGCACCCGAGGTGGAGGCGCTGGGTGGTCCCGAGGGCGCAGCACCACGAGCCGACCTGCGGCGGGCGGTCGCTCCCCACGCGCGGCGCCTGGTGCTGGTGCGGGCGGAGTACCTGGGTGAGCGGCCTCTCCGCTACATGGGACGCAGCGACACGGCGTACGAGGCCCGCCTGATCGTCACCGCCGTGGACCTCGCCACCGACAGCCCCCTGGGCCAGCCGTTCGACGACACCCTTGAGTACAACCACCTGACGGTCGAGCGAGTGGTGGCCGCCAGCCTCCGACCATGGCTGCACGGCCTCGTGCAACCACTCACCCGCCGCTGACGAGCTCCCCCGGAGAACCCGTCCGGGACCGTCAATCGCGGCGGCCGCCGAGCAGCCCGGAGCGGAGGAGGAAGTAGAGCAGGGTCAGCAGCGTCGACACAGCCGCCGCCACGTAGGTGAGCGCTGCTGCGTCCAGCACCTTGTCCATGCCCCGGCGCTCCTGGAGCGTGATGATGCCGTTCTCCACCACCAGCCGCTTGGCGCGGGCGGTGGCGTCGAACTCCACGGGGAGGGTCACCACCTGGAAGGCCAGCACCGCCGAGAACAGGACCGCACCCACGAGAACCATGTTGGTCGCGCCGAGGAAGAGGCCGATCGAGCATCACGAAGTACCCGAGCCCGGAGCCGATGTTGGCGGTGGGCACGAGCACGGACCGCAGCCACAGGGGCTTGTAGTGCCGGGCGTGTTGGATGGCGTGCCCGGCCTCGTGGCAGGCGACGCCGATGGCGGCGATGGAGCGTGCGCCGTAGACTCCCTCGGACAGGTTGAGGGTCTTGTTGACGGGGTTGTAGTGGTCGCTCAGCATGCCGGGGGTGCGGGTGATGCGGACGTCTCCGAGACCGGCCCCGTCCAGCAGTCGCCGCGCGGCCTCGGCGCCGGTCAGCCCCGAGGCCGCGGGCACCTTGGAGTACTTGGTGAAGTTGGACTTCGTCTTCGCACTCGCCCACAGCGACAGGATCAGGGCCGGGGCGATGAAGAGCAGATACATGGGATCGAAGAACATCTCGGGATTCTCCCTGGAGATCACGACGGCGATGGCCTCCGCCGTCTCCCCATCACAACGCCAGAGTATGCCTGATTGTTCTCGGCCGGAAAACCCCATCCCACCCCGGGACGCAACCCGAACGTCGTCGTTGAAACGGAAGTGCGCTACACTACCGCCGAGGTGTCGAATGAGGCGGATCCACACTGTCCGCTGCGTGTCCGTGTGGCGCTTGCCGCGCCACGATCGGCCGTTTCTCTTCGGGCCTCCTGAACGGGTGCTGTAGCCGCCGGGCTGCAGGTCTTCCGGGACGACTCCGTCCCCCCACATCCACCCTTCGGAGGTCAACATGCCAGCAACCGACATCGCACCGAGCAGCATCCATGACACCGTGGCTCGCCACGTCCTGGCCGACGGGTTCCACGTCGTCATCGACCTCGAGAACTCCCACGGCTCGTGGATCGTGGACGCCGTCTACGGCAGCGAGATCCTGGACTGCTACGGCTACTTCGCCACGCTGCCCGTCGGGCACAACCACCCGCGCCTGACGGGCTACCCCAAGTTCATGGCCGCGCTCACCAGGCGGCCATCGCCAACCCCGCCAACTGCGACATCTACACGCGCCAGTTCGCGGCCTTCGTGGAGACCTTCCGCCAGCTCGCCGCGCCCGACGAGTTCCGCTACCTGTTCTTCGTCGCCGGCGGCGCGCTGGCGGTGGAGAACGCCATGAAGGCCGCCTTCGACTGGAAGCGCCAGAAGAACCGGGCCGCCGGCCGTCGACGAGCGCGGCGACAAGATCCTCCACTTCAAGGACGCCTTCCACGGCCGCAGCGGCTACACCCTGTCCGTGACCAACACCGACCCCACGAAGACCCGGGACTTCCCACAGTTCGACTGGCCCCGCATCTCCAGCCCCTACATCGACTTCCCCATGGACCGAGGCGAGGGCGGCCGCGAAGGAGGCGCAGGCCTGCAAGGAGATCGAGGCGGCCTTCGCGCGCGACCCCCACGGCATCGCGGCCATCCTCATCGAGCCCATCCAGGGCGAGGGCGGCGACCACCACTTCCGGCCGGAGTTCTTCGCCGAAGCTGCGGGAGTACGCCGACGAGCACGAGGCGCTGCTCATCTTCGACGAGGTCCAGACCGGCATCGGGCGGCACCGGCAGCATGTGGGCCTTCCAGCAGATCGGCGTCACCCCGGACATCGTCGCCTTCGGCAAGAAGACCCAGGTGTGCGGCATCATGAGCACCGGGCCGCATCGACGAGGTGGAGAAGAACGTCTTCCACGTCTCCAGCCGCATCAACTCCACCTGGGGCGGCAACCTGGTGGACATGGTGCGCGGCGCCCGCTACCTCCAGATCATCCAGGAGGACGGCCTGGTGGACAACGCCGCCCAGGGTCGGCGCGTACTTCAAGCAGGAGCTGGAGAAGCTCCAGGCCGAACACGACGCGGTGAGCAACGTCCGCGGCCGCGGTCATGCTCGCCTTCACATGCCCACGGCGCGACCCGCAACCGTGTCCGCATGGTTGCTGGCAGAACGGCCTCGCCACCCTCGCCTGCGGCCGACGTCCATCCGCTTCCGCCCGCCTGATCCTCAGTGAGGCCGAGGTCGACACCGCCCTCGGTCGTCTCGAGGACGCCATCGGAGCGCTGTGACCTTCGACGTGGCTTCATGTCCTGTCGAGCAGGGTGGCGTCGCCTTGGGCCCATGATCCAACCTCGCCGCCGCCTGTTCGTCATCGCGGTCATAGCCGCCGCGTTGCTGGTGTGCGGCCTGGTCATCCTGTGGTCGGGATGGGGTAGACGGCCGCCCCCGTGCGCGACAAGCGCCTGGCGGGGGCTCATCCCCCCGGCGCCTCGAGCAGCCGGCGATGCAGGCGAGGAGACAGGTCCGGCCGGCCGCGTCCAGCGGCCGGTCCGGGTCATCCTCTTCATCGGCGACGGCATGGGAGTCGGAGCCATCGGCACAGCCACCACCCTCAACCGCGGCGATCGCGGCGGGCTCGCGATGACCGGCCTGCCGGTGGTGGGGCTCTACTCGACCTTCGCGGCCGACAACGAGGTGACCGACTCCGCTGCGGCCGCCACCGCCATGGCCACCGGCTTCAAGGCCCCCCTCGGTGCGCTCTCCACCCTGGCCGACGGGCGCCAGCCCCTGACCCTGTTCGAGGCGGCGCGGCGGCGGGGGCTGTCCACCGGCGTCGTCACCAACTCCGCACTGGTGGACGCCACCCCCGCCGCCTTCATCACCCACGTCCCGAGCCGCGGGGACTATGGGGAGATCCTGACCCAGATGATGACCTCGGGCACCGAGGTGATGATCGGCGGCGATTGGGCCGACCGGGCCGCGGCCGGCGTGGACGCCCGGTACACGGAGATGATGCACGACGTCGCTGCCGCGGCCCCGGCGGGGCTCACCGTGGTGCGGACCCAGGGTGCGCTGAGGACGGCCGCAGCGCCCCTGATCGCCCTGCTGCCGGCCCGCCCGGGCAGCCACCACATCCACGGCCCGCCCCTGGCGGTCACTGCACGGCGTGCCCTGGAGCTGCTCGACACCGACCCGGACGGCTTCCTGCTCCTGGTGGAGTGCGGCGCCATCGACCGCGCAGGTCACGAGAACGACGTGGACATGCTGGTTCGAGGGGTCGACGAGCTGGACGACGCGGTCCGGGTGGGCCTCGACTACGCCGCCTCCCGACCCGGCACGCTGGTCATCGTCACCGCCGACCACGACTCCGGCGGGCCCGGCATCGTCTCCGGCCCCTACGCCGGTCGCGAGGCCACCATCCGCTGGCTCGTCAACAACCACACCGCCCTGTGGGTCCCACTGTTCGCCGTCGGTCCGGGCGCCGACCGCTTCGGGGGCGCTCACGACAACACCGAGCTCGCACCCGCCCTGGGCCGTCTCCTCGAGCTGGAAGCGCTTCCCTCACCGTCCCATTGACCGGAAATGACCCTTTTGCTAGGGTTCTCGGCTGGATTGCTGCCGATTGGCGGATTTGTCCAAAATCGTGAAGGGATTGACCATCTCATGAGCCTTACCGCCACCGTGAAGAGATTGCTCCTGGGTCAGCGCGACCCCCTCCCCGAGCTCGGCCGGAACCAGCGCTGCTGGTGTGGCAGCGGTCGCAAGTACAAGTCCTGTCACCTGGATAGCGACGAGCGCCGGCGTTCCGCCGCCCGGGCCGCCTCCGCTCCCAGCAGCCCGCAGGGGATGTTCTGAGGAACGATTGCCCGCGGCGGGGTGTTCCCCAACCACGGAGGCGGAGCGGATGGCCGAGGTCGAGCTCAACGTGAAACCGGTACAGGGCCGTGACGAGGCCGAGGAGCTCGCGCGATCCGTCCCGCGGGTCGTGGAGCGCCTGTGCGCCCAAGGGGACGTCCTCGCCACTCCACTCCGCAAGACGTACCGCGGACACCATCTGCCCTCCCGGGCCGAGGTGGTCCAGATGGTGGAGCTGCTGCGGTCGGTGTTCTTCCCCGGGTACTTCGGCAACCGGGACATCACCGAAGAGAGCCTGCCCTTCCACGTCGGCGCCACCGTGGACCGTGCCACCCAGGTCATGGTGGACGAGATCCAACGCGGTCTCTGCTTCGCCTGCGCCAAGGCGCCGGCCGCCCGGATCCCCGCCGAGTGCACCCGGCAGGCACAGCGGATCACCGCCTCCTTCCTCGACCGCCTGCCCGAGCTACGACGGTTGCTGGCCCTGGACGCGGTGGCCGCGTATGAGGGCGACCCGGCCGCGAGCTCCACCAGCGAGACCATCTTCTGCTACCCGGGGGTGGCCGCCCTCACCAGCCACCGCATCGCCCACGAGCTCTACCTCCTCGAGGTGCCCCTGATCCCACGCATCATCAACGAGGAGGCACACAGCCGCACCGGCATCGACATCCACCCCGGCGCGCGCATCGGCGAGAGCTTCTTCATCGACCACGGAACCGGTGTGGTGATCGGCGAGACCTGCATCATCGGCGACCGGGTGCGCCTCTACCAGGGCGTCACCCTCGGCGCCAAGAGCTTCCCTCTCGACGAGCACGGCAAGCCCATCAAGGGCATCCCCCGCCATCCCGTCATCGAGGATGACGTCACCATCTACTCCGGGGCCACGATCCTGGGGAGGGTCACCATCGGCCGCGGCTCGGTGATCGGCGGCAACGTTTGGCTCACCAGGAGCGTAGCGGCCGGCAGCCGCATCTCCCAGAGTCGCCCCGGCACGCAGCTCTTCGAGAACGGGTCGGGGATCTGAGCCGCTCCCACAGAGGCGCTCGACTCTCCCGCGCTCGCCGCGTCGTGAGGGAGGCGTTGCAGCTGTGCCACCGTGGCCGACCGCCGTCCGCTGGTCCCTGATCGCCGTGCACCGATCGCTGACGCTGCCCACCGCTCACTGCCGCTGCCGCCGATCGCCGTCGCAGATTGCTGCCGGTGCAGCTGCAGCTGCGGGGGGTGGGACGGGTGGGCGGGCCTCTCCCCTCACGGGGAGGGGGCGGCGGGCTCAGCGGCGGGCGTAGTAGGGGTTGGTGCCCCCGGCGTGGTCGGTGTCGTCCAGGACGCGCTTGATCTCCGGCACCTCGCCCAGGATCGCACTCTCGATCCCCTGCTTGAGGGTGACGCTGGACATGCCGCAGCCCTGACAGCCGCCGCCGAACTGGATGATGGCCGCGTCGCCTTCCACCCCCAACAGCTCCACCCAGCCGCCGTGGCCGGCCACGGCGGGCGTGATCTTGTCGTCGATCACCTGCTGCACCCGCTGCGCGATCGGGTCGTCCCACCGCACCTCGGTCTGGGGATTGTCGAACCGGAAGCCGGCCCCGGAGAGGTCGGAGGTGAAGTCCACCGTGGTTCCCTCCAGAAGCTCGGCACTGTGGGGGTCGAGGTAGAGACTGAAGGCGCCCTGATCCAGGACCAGGTCGTCCGCCGCGGTCTCCCCCTCCAGCACCAGGGTCATGTTGTAGCGGAGGCGGCGGCGCCCCAGGCGGTCCACCCGGACCCGCACCCCCAGGCACCCGTTCTCGGTCATGTCCATGTACTCCCGGACCTTGTCCCGGGCCCGGTCGGTGAAGCTCACATGCACACTCTGCTCGGACATCGTCCCTCCAGTAGCAGGAGAACCTCTTCCGTACAGGGGGGCATTCCTCCCCCTCAGCGTTCGCCGAGGGTGGCCTCCAGGACGGTTTCCACCCCGTCGCGCAGGACGGTGACGCGCACTCGGTCGCCGGGGGCGTGGGCCTTGAGCAGGCGCGCGTACGCGGCGAGATCGGTCACCTCCGCCCCGTCAAGAGCCACCACCACATCCGCCGGGCGGATCCCAGCGGCGGCGGCGGGAGAGCTCGCCACCACCTGGGCGACCCGCACCCCCGGACCGGCGAAGCCGAAGTCCGGTACCGTGCCCAGGCTGGCCCGGCGCGGCCCGTTGCCGGAGCTCCCAAGGGAGCTGTGGTCCGCCGTCCCGGTCAGAGGCTCCCTGCGGTCAGCCAGGTAGGCCACCGCCTCCCGGGTGACCCCAACCACGGTTGCGAGGCCCGCCGGGTCGATCTTGTCCGCCGTGTCGGAAGGCCGGTGGTAGTCGGCGTTGGGCCCGGTGAAGAGCTGCACGGCGGGTATGCCGCGTTCGATGCAGCTCGCCTGGTCCGAGCTGTCCAGGGGCTGGCTCGTCACCTCCACCGGCGCGCCCGTGGTGTAGCCGACGCCCGCGAAGATGAAGGGCCACTCCCGCGCCGATCCCGCGTCGAGCACGAAGAGCTTGCCCTCCCCCAGCCGCCCCACCGTATCCAGGTTGACGCACGCCATGGGCTCCGTGCCGTCCCGGAGGCTCTCCAGAAGGTGGCGGGAGCCGAGGCGGCCCGCCTCCTCTCCGGTCACCACCGCGAACAGCACCGGCCGCTCGTGAGCGGGCTCCGAGGCCAACAGCTCGGCCACGGCCAGCAACGCCACCACCCCGGAGGCATTGTCATCGGCGCCGGGGTGGACCAGACCCTGGTTGCCGGCGCGCACATCCGGCCAGCCCCGCCCCAGGTGGTCCAGGTGCGCCATCACCACCACGGGCCGATGTGCAAGCTGGGGATCCCTTCCGGGGAGCCGTCCGAGCAGGTTCGTCAGGGTCATGGGCCGCGGCGGCTCGCCGGCGGTGGTGGTCCACGACTGGCGGAAGCCCTGCTGCCCCGCCGGCTCCAGGGCGAGCGCGGCCATCCGCTCCTCCACCCACGCCGTGGCACGCTCCAGCCCCGTGCTGCCCAGGCCCCGCCCGTCCATGTTCGGCCCGGCCAGGACCCTCACCATGTCCGCCAGGGCGGAGGGATCGCTGGCCGGGGGGAGCTCGGCCAGGGGCGCGCGGGGCTCGAGCTCCAGGGGCGGGAGCTCACCGCCCGACAGGTTGCGCACCAGGGGCGAGGACAGGGGCTGCCACGTGCCCTTGGCCACGTTCGTGGGCTCGGGACCGGCGAAGCCCAGATAGGAGTATCTGGTGTAGTGGGGCAGCTTGCGGGCGAGGCCGCCGATGGCGGCGGCCGGCGCCGCGTCCACCCAGCCCACGGCGCTCGCCGGATCGTCCGCGGCTCGCGCCACCAGCACCAGGGAGTGGTCGGCCCTGGGCAGCTCGTCCCCGCCGAGGTGCACCGAATCCGCGCCGACGGCGACCGGATGACCGGAGAGGCGCGCCACCACGTCGGGCCCGAAGCGGTTGTCCCGGCCCAGGATCCACGCGGCACCACGTGGGAAGGCGTCCAGGTCGCGGTCGAGCACCGTCCGGGGGGTGCCGGGCCGCGCCCAGGCCGCGGCCAGCTTCCGCCACGCCTCCAGCTCATCGGGCGGCGCAGCGGCTGGGAGCACGTACACAGGATCGCTGGCGCCGAACAGGGTCGACAGAGCCGGCGGCACCTCCAGGGGGTCGAGCCGGCGCATGACGTCAAAGGCCGGGTCCACGTCCAGGCGCAGGGGACGCGCCGGGCAGGGGATGTCCAGGGAGCACTGCGCCCGGCACGAGCCGACC
The DNA here is from genome assembly GCA_963844865.1 of uncultured Holophagae bacterium. GTDB lineage: Bacteria > Acidobacteriota > Thermoanaerobaculia > Thermoanaerobaculales > Sulfomarinibacteraceae > CAWJPY01. Next base: position 28,078 of record CAWJPY010000012.1, on the reverse strand, counting down.
TCGACCCACAGCGGCTGTGTGCGCCCCTCCATGGTCACGGCCACCGGGACGGTGATGGGAAACGGCTCGCCCTCCTGCACCTGCCGCAGATCGAGGCGGATGGCGTAGGGCGTCTCGTCTTCGGGGGTGGCAGTCACCACGACGTCGGCGATCTCCAACCGCGGCGCCCCGGTCCGCGTGGTCCAGGTGGTGAAGTAGGAGCCCCAGTCGCCGCCGGCGACGTCCGAGAATGCCCGGGCCAGGTCGGCGAAGGAGGCGCGCCGGAATCGATTGTGCTCCCAGAACGCCGACAGGGCCCGGAGGAACTCCTCGTCACCTACCGCACGCCGGACCATGTGGAAGACCATGAGGGCCTTGCCGTAGCCCACCGCCTCCGAGGCCGCCGAGTGCCGCGCCCGGAACTCGGTCAGAGGGAAGTCGTCGCTCGCCGACACGAAGTCGGTGTACTTCTGGAGAGTCGCCCGGCGATAGCTGGCCCCTTCGCCCCGCTGCTCGGCGAAGAGGTGGTCCGCCCCGTAGGCGGTGAGGCCCTCGCACCAGTTGCCCGACGCATAGTCCACGTACACCGAGTTCCCCCACCAGTTGTGGAGGAGCTCGTGGGGATAGGAGGAGGTCAGGATCCAGGGGAAGCGGATGATGCGGGGCCCCAGCAGGGTGAACCCCGGCATGCCGTAGCCGGTCTCCCAGAAGTTCTCCACCAGGGAGAAGGACGGATAGGGATAGGGCGGCAGCATGTCGTCGTACAGCGCCAGGTAGCGCGCCGTGGCCTTCAGGTAGGTGTCGGCGAGGGACGGGTCCGCCTCACGCAGGAAGGCGAACGTCTCCACCTTGCCGACGCGGCCGCCGTACTCGTGCCACGGCCCCGCCACCAGGTAGATCTCCTCGGTCGGCTCGGCAAGCCGCCACACCGTGGTGCGGGTGCCGTCCTGAGCCAGCTCGTGGCGGATGCGCTGCCCCTGGCTGACCACGTCCCAGGGAGGGGTCAGCTCCCTGACCTCGAGCTGGAAGCTCACCAGCTCGTCGCCGAAGGTGGGCACCCAAAACGTGGCGCCGGCCAGGAACACGCCGTCCGTGTCGATGATCCCCGGGGTCTCCGAGAATCCCCTCTGGTACTCCTGGCCCGAGGCGGCAAGCGGGTGATCGATGATCCCGCCATAGTGCATCTGGACCGCGCCCCTGACCCCCGACGGGGGCACCAGCCGCCATCCTTCCACCTCGACCTGGGGCGCACTCTCGGTGGAGGCGTTGAGCCCGATGAACGCACCACCGGCCGGCTCTTGAACCCGTTGGAGGCGCCACCCCGCCGTCGTCACCTCCGGCGCCAACCCGGCGTGGAGGAGGAAACGGAAGCCCCCTTCGGCGTCGGTCCGGACACCGTCCGGCAGCACGATCTCGTCCTCGACCTCGAGCAGGTGGTGGGCAGGGTCGATGCGGGCCACGATCGCGTGGTGGATGACCGATGCCGGCTCCGCCGTCACGGTCGAAGCGGCGGCCAGTGCCACGCACACGGCAAGTGGGCTGAGTTTCGTCATCGTGCCTCCGCCGAGCATTCTACGGCACCATCGTCGGGCCCGCCCTGCTACGATGGGCGGCCGGAAGCCGCCGGCACGCACCATGATCGTCGTCATTTCAGGAACCAACCGTCCCGACTCCAACACCCGGAGGATCGCCGCGGTGGCGGCGGACATGGTGGTCAAGGCGGGGGAGCAGGCGACCATCCTGGACCTCTGCGACCTGCCATCGGAGCTGTTCTCGCCCACCAGCTACAGTGCGACGCCCGAGGCCTTCGCCCCGTTCCAGCAGGCCATGTCGGCCGCCGATGGCGTCCTCTGCGTGGTGCCGGAGTACAACGGCTCCTTCCCCGGCGCGCTCAAGTACTTCATCGACATGCTCGCCTTCCCCCAGAGCCTGGTGGGCACCACCGCCGCCTTCATCGGCATCTCGAACGGACCGTGGGGCGGGGTGCGCGCCGTGGAGCAGCTCGAGATGGTCTTCCAGTACCGCCACGCCCACCTCTACGGCCGTCGCGTGTTCCTGCCCGCCGTGAAGCAGCTCCTGGACGAGGACGGCCGTCTCGTGGAACCGGCAGCCGAGCGCCGCCTCCGCGAGATGGTGACGGACTTCGTGCGTCACTGCACCCACCTCTCCACGCTGTAGCCGTCCCGGCGCAGGGCGGCAAGGGGGAACCTCCTCTGCTAACATGCGCCCCGATCGAGCTTGCGACACGGGCTCGACCGAGGAGGTCATCATGATGCGTCGCCGCCCCGTCCTCTTGGTCTCAGCTCTCCTCCTGGTGGCCGGCCTGGCCGCCGCCGACTCGAAGATCGTCCAGCACACCCATCAGGATGCCTTCACGGTCATGGGTCAGACCCACGCCGCTCAGGACGAGGAGCAGACGCTGTGGGTGGGCAGCGACCGCCTGCGCATGGATCAGGGCGACACCTCCACGGTGGTCCGCCTCGACCTGCAGAAGATGTTCATCATCAATCATCAGGCGAAGACCATCAGCACCCTGGACCTGCCCATCGATCTCGCCGCCCTCATGCCGCCGGGGATGGGCGAGCAGATGCTGAAGATGATGACCTTCAAGGTCGACGTCACCCCCAAGGAGGAGACCCGGACCGTGGCCGACTGGAAGGCCCATCGGTGGGATGTGACCATGACCTCACCCATGATGAACGTCAAGGCGACCTACTGGGCGACGCAGGATGTGAGCCTGGACCTCAAGAACTTCCACGCGCTCTTCCAGAGGCTGGTCTCCCTCCAGCCGGGCATGGCCGAGGTGGCCGAAAAGCTCCGCTCCATCGACGGCTTCGTGGTCGCCCAGGACGCGGTGGCCACCATGCCCATGATGGGCGACACCACCATGAAGACCACGCAGCAGGTGGTGTCCATCGAGAAGGGCGATCCGCCCAAGGGCGCGTACGAGCCGCCCCAGGGCTACACGAGCAAGCCCTTTGACTTCGCGGAGATGATGAAGCGCCGCCAGCAGCAGTGACGCTACGAATCCAGAGGCGGTGCCAGGCACCCCGTCTTGACTCGATCGTACGCGCACCGCTCCATCCGAAAGGGTGCCTGGCACCGTCTCCGGCCTGCCCAGCGTCAGAGGGTGCCCGGCGCCCTCACGCGATCGACGAGATGACGAACGTCAACCTCGCCAGCGCGCCGCCACGATGGTCACGTCGTCATAGGGGACGTGACCACGGGTGAAGCCCTCCAGGGACTCGAGCAGCCAGGCGACCGCTCCCTCGGGCTCGCCGGGGCAGTCGCACAGCGTGCTGTGGAGACGTTGTTCCCCGAACGCCTCACCGGACGGGTCGCGGGCGTCCACCACGCCGTCGGAGTATCCGATCAGGAGATCCTCCGGAGCCAGGGCGGTCTCCAGCAGCTGGTGGCCACCGACCCTGAAGGCGCCCAGGGGCAGGCGGTGTGAGGGCATCCGCACCTCGTCCACCGCGCCCGACCCCCGTCGGATCAAGGGCGGCGGCTGGCCCGCCAACGAGTACCGGATGGTCCCGCTGGTCGGCAGGAACGCCAGGTAGGCGAGGGCCACGAAGCTGCCCCCCCGCAGGCCGTAGCCGCGCCGCCTGAGGCTGTGGAGGCGGGCGTTGGCCAGGCGCAGGAGCTCCTCGGGGTCGGGGTGGGCCAGGGCCAGGGAGTGCAGCACCTCGTGGGCCGCCATCATCATCAGCGCCCCGGAGATGGACTTGCCCGACACATCGCCGTAGGCGATGGCGCGGGTCCCGTCCGCCCCGGCGGGCAGCTCGGTGAAGAAGTCTCCCCCGACCTCGCGGGCCGGTCGGCAGACCGCGGCCAGGTCCCAGCCGCCCCTGGAGCCGAGCTGCTTCGGCAGGAGCGAGGACTGGATGGCGGCCGCGATCTTCAGCTCCCGCTCCAGCTCGGCCTGGTGGGTACGCTCCTCCAGCAGGAGGCTCGTCTCCAGGGCGATGGACGCCTGGTTGAGCAGCCCGCGGACCAGCTGCAGCTCCTCCCGCTCGAGGGTCGTCTGGCGGGTGCTGGCGGAGAGCACCATGAGCCCCACGGAGCGCCGCGTCGAGGCCACCAGGCCCACCACCTCCACCCCTGCCCCCACCAGATCGCGGCCCAGTCCGTCCACGGCACCCGAGAGGAGCCGCAGGGGCGCCAGCTCGTCGACCCGCACCAGCCCGCCGCGCCGCTTGAGGTGCTCGTACACGATGCCCAGGCTGGGCAGGAACTCGGGAAGCTCGCCGGGACCGGCCACCCGGCGCAGGTGGTTGTCCTCGATCATGTACAGGGCCGCGAAGTGGACCCTGAGCAGGCCTGGCAAGCGCTCGACGAGCTGGGTGACCACCGGGGAGATGTCGACCTCGCGGGTGAAGGCATCGCCCATCTCCACCATCGCCTTCTGCAGGCGCAACCGCTCCGCGAAGAAGAAGCGGTCCACGGGGCCCTGGATCCGATGTCTGAGCGGCTCGAACAGGAGGACGATGGCCAGGGCGAACACCACGGGGAAGTAGGGCGAGGCCGCCAGGGTGGTGCCCCGGAAGAGGAGGTTGAAGGAGGCGATCCCCAGCGCGTAGACGGCGGTCACCAGGGCGGTCGTCACGGTGTAGAGCAGGCTCTTGCGCAGGATGACCCGAATGTCCAGGAGCTGGTAGCGCACGATGGCGTAGGCGAAGGTGATGGGCACCAGCACCAGGGGGACGACCCCGTACATGAGGAAGCGCTCGGTGTGCAGGAAGGAGGGGAACGCGACGGCGAGCAGGGTGAAGGGAACCACCCCGAACAGGGTGCCGGCGAACACCAGACCGGCGCCCCGCCGCTGCTGCACCTCGGGAAGGTGCCGGGAGCTCAGGTAGAGGGCGCCCAGGCCCAGCAACATGTACCCCACCATGACCCACCAGTTGGCGGCGGGGGCGCCGCTGATCAGGGCCAGTGAGCTGTGCGTGGCCTTCGCCTCCAGGACGGTCGCCACGTACACCATGGGCGGCAGCAGGTAGATGGGCAGGAGCTTGGGGCTGCGCTGGGCCACGAACCGAAGCAGACGGGAGATGAAGTCTTCCCGCCACTCCCAGATGGGGCGGGGGAAGATCAGGAAGAAGTGCAGGAACGAGGCGGGCAGGAAGAGCAGGGCCACGGTCCCCGTGGTGAGGACGAAGGTGTCCACCCAGGAGTAGGACGCAGGGCGCAGGCGACACACCAAGAACAGCAGGAAGAGGCTGCACATGCTGGCGAACACGCGGGAGGCGGGCAGCCGCGGCTGACGCACCACCACGAACGAGCCTACGAGGAAGAACACCAGCCCCAGGACGCAGGCCACCAGGTAGGCCAGGTCCCCCACCCGTCGCCTGCCCAGCTCGACCTCGGTCTCGAAGATCCGCCCCCCGGACCGCACCAGGTACGGCACGCGATCGCCGTACTTGTGCTGGTTGAGCAACCGCTGGGCGTGTGCATTGGACTTCACGAAGGAGCGGTCGATGCCGACGATGACGTCCCCCGGACTGATCCCAGCCCGGTCGGCGCCCGACCCCGCGACCACCTGCCGCACCACCCGCGCCTGAGGGGCGTCGGGCTCCAGGACGACGCCGTCGTAGGGGCGCGGCAGGAACATGTCCGCGACCGACAGGGCCGCGACCACGAATGCCACCAGACCAGGCGCGAGCAATCCAACGACCCGTCGGTTGACGCGCACCATCTCCCTCATGATACGCGTTACGGCGCAGCGCCGTTAGCGAGGCTCATCCCGCGGACCGCGCGCCCCGAACCGAGTCCACTCACGTGCTGGGGCCGGCGAGGTCCTACCGGTGCCACCGCATGTCGGACTGCTCCAGCAGCCCTTCCATCTCCCGCCACAGCTCGGTGAGGTTGCAGCGCATCAGGATCATGTCCTGCCAGATCCCTTCCCGGTCGCGGACGTGGTTAGGAATCACGAACTCGTCCTGGAAACCGAGCCGCTTCATGATGTTGCGTGCGCCCTTTTGGGGGGCCATCATGCGGGACACGATGCGGTCCACCTTGTGCTCCGCCGCCAGGTAGTACAGCTCTCGCGCCAGCAGGGTGCCGAGGCCGCGGCGTTGAAAGTCCCGAGCCACGATGAGTCGGATCTCACCGATGTTGTCTCCCCAGCCGTGTCCTTCCAGCTCGAGGGAGCCGTCGGCCACGACCCGATCCCCGTCCAGCACCACCAACCGCTCGGCCCGGCCCGTTCCCACGTCTGAGATCCGGCGCTCCACGAGCTCCCACCGACGCACGTCCACCCGGAGATAGCGCCGGTCCTCCTCCGGCAGGGAGGCGAAGAAGTCGAAGGAACGCTGGGCGTCCTCCGGCCGCATGTCACGGATCACGACGGGGTAGCCATCGACCAGTGTGACGGTACGTTCCACGACGACCTCCCGGGACGCGGCTGGCAACGCCGCTCCCTGATGCCTTCTCGTTGTCCGAGCCTGGAGCTTCCTCCGACAAACCTACCGTCGGCGGGGACGTCCGTCAACTCTCGGCGGCGTGGGGGAGGGCCCCTGCACGGTCTCGTCGCTGGCCAGAGCGAGCCCCGTCACGCCGTTGACCGCCCCCGCCAGCGCCACCGCCACCCCCGCGGGCCCGTCCAGGAACCCGCGCCGGATCACGAGGGAGTACAGGAAGCTCCCCGCCGCCCGCGCGACCAGGGCAGGAACCCCGGCCCGTCGCCCGCGCCTCCGGTACTCGGCGGCCTTGAGACGCTGGTAGTCGGCCCGGTAGAGGGCCGCAAGATCGGGGTAGGAGTAATGCAGGATGCTCCCGGGCAGGGTCCTGACCGGCCCGGTCGGTCGCACCGACTCGTGCACCTCGTCGGCGGTGAATCCGTGCCGGCTGCGGTGGAAGAGACGGACCACATAGTCCGGCACCCAGTGCCCATGCCTGATCTCGCGACGACCGATGAAGGGGCGCCGCCTGATGCGCCAGCAGGTGGCGCGGTCCTGCTCGGACCACGGGATGGCCGCGAGTCCGGCGGCCGCCTCCTCATCGAGCACCTCGTCGGCGTCCACCGACAGCACCCAGTCGTGACGGGCCAGGGCCACCGCCCGCCGCTTCTGGGGACCGTAGCCGTCGAAGGGATGCTCGGCGAAGCGCCCACCGGCGGAGAGGACGATCTCCCGGGTGCGATCCTCAGAGCCCGAGTCGAGCACCACCACCTCGTCGCACACGGCCACCGCGGCCAGCACCCGCTCCAGGTGCGCCTGAGCGTCCCGGGTGATGATCACCGCCGACACCGGCACCGAGCCGCTCATCGCCGAGCCTCGTGGACGCCGGCCGTCAGCTCGCGGTAGACGGCCGTCATCGCCGCCACCATGGCTGCGGGGCGGAAGCGCTCCACCCGCCTCGCGGCGCGCCCTCCCAGCTCGGCGCGCAGGCCGCGGTTCTCCAGCAGGCGGACGAGCTCGCCGGCCAGGCGGTCGGCATCCCCCACCGGTACGAGCAGGCCGGCATCGGCCAACACCTCGCGGTTGGCGTCCAGGTCCGAGGCCACCACCGGCTTCCCCAGGGCCATGGCCTCCTTCAGGGCGGCGCTCGAACCCTCGCCGTCCACGCTCGGCACCACCGCCACATCATAGAGGGCGGTCACGGCGGCCACGTCGCGCCGGAAGCCGAGCAGCCGCAGCCGGCCGGCAACCCCGGACCCGAGCGCTGCCTGCTCCAGCTCGCGTCGGCACGGCCCCTCGCCCACCCACACCAGGACGGCCTTCGAGGAGGCGCTCAGCACCCTGCCCGCGGCCTCCAGGAGAACGCGGTGTCCCTTCTGGACCTCCAGGGCGCCGGTGAGGCCGACCACCAGGGCGTCCTCCGCCACGCCGAGCTCTCGGCGCAGCCCCCCGAGGTCGGCCGTGGTGGCAGTGCGTCGGAAGCCGTCCAGATCCAGGGCCGAGGGCACCACGCGGATCCTCTCCGGCGGGACCCCTCCCGCCACCAGGGACCGCCGCACCGCGCCCCCGACGGCCACCCACCGCGCCACGCGACGGTACTTGAGGCGGTGCACGAGACCGCGGCGCAGCGGGTAGGCCACCCGGCGGTGGCACACCAGGGGGGCGCTCCTGCCGAGGGCGCCGGCGACGGCGGCGAGCCCGGCGGCGTGGGGATCGTGGGCATGCACCACGTCAGCGCCACGCGCACGGCGGGACACCGACGCCACGGTGTCGGGGCTCCACGGACTCCCAAAGGTGGGCGCGGGCCGCCCGGACAGCTCCTGGAGACGGGCCGCCAGCTCGCCGCCGGCGCGCACCAGCACGCGGCTGTCAACACCCAGGCGGAGGAGCTCCCGGTGCAGCAGCAGGACCTGCTGCTGACCGCCGCGCCACGTCCGGGCGGTATCGAGGTGGAGGACGCGCAGACCGTCCGGGGCAACGTCTGATCCAGGGGCCATGGCGGCCCGACTATATCCCGGATGGACCTGCGATGCGCTCTCGAGGTGACGCGACTCTCCCCCTCGTCCGCGCCCGAGTCAGGAGGTGCCATCGGATGCGGACTCGGACGCGGGTTCCTCGAGCACCGAGTCACTCCAGGTCGCGAGCGATCTCCTTGCGCGTCTCCTCGGACAGCACCGCCTGCGCCTCGTACGCCGGGTGGTCGATGCGAGCCCGGACCACGGTGCCATCGGTGGCCACCAGGCGCGCCCGCTCCGAATCGATGGGCCACTTCACGTACTGCACCGATGAGACCCTGGTCGGCGACACCTGAGCCTGGTCGAAGCGGGCCAGCAGCGGCTCGGTGTCCCCCACCTGGAGCCACAGGTGGCGGTCGATGCCGAGCAGGTCCTGGAGCCGCTGGTTCCTCTCCTCGGGCGTCTCGTACTCCAGGAACAGGGTCGCCGACAGCTCGTTGCCGCCGGGAATCAAGGGGTTGTACGCCTCCAGCTCGTCCTCGATGGCGTCGGGCCGCTCCCAGCTGTCCTCGGCGCGCAGCATCTCGTGCACCTGATAGAGCATGGTGTCCCGGGTCTCGAAGTGGAGCGTGACGTGCTCCCCGAGGGGCACCCGGCGCTTCGCCTTGAGGGCCATGATCCGGCGCCGCATGTCCTCGCGCCGGCTGGCGTACTCCTGCTTGCTCATGATGTCGGTCGGGCTGATGGGCTTCATCGTCCTCTCCCTGGCGGCCGGCCCCTCAGCCGGCGTCGTCGTCGGATTGCGGCTGCACCCGCTGGGGGAAGCCATCCTCACGGTAGGCGCGGTCCAGCACCTCCACGGGGTGCAGGGGAAGGTGGCCGCACGCCTGCTCGAACTGCAGGCCGGCCAGGGGGCAGTCGGTGGTCCAGATGTCGGCGTCGGCATCCCGCATGCCGGCGAACGCCTTCTCGCCGTTGGCCATGGCGGCCTCGAAGTACTCCTTCTTCATGGCCCAGGTGCCGTCGTGACCGCAGCACTCGGCCACCAGGCGCGGTTTCACCCCCGGAATGCGGCGCATCAGGTCCCGGCCGCGGAAGCCCACGCTCTGCATGCGCAGGTGGCATGGGGCGTGGTAGGCCACGGTCCCGCCGGGGGTGCTCTTGAAATCCTCCCGGAAGCAACCATCCCGCCGCAGCTCGAAGAGCAGCTCCGAAAGGTCCCGAACCGCGCCGGCCACGGAACGGGCCGCCGCCGCCAGCTCCCGGTCGTCGGGATCATCCAGCAGCTCGGGGTACTCGAAGCGCATCATGAGGCTGCAGGTGGGGTTGATGACCCCGATGCGATAGCCCTTCTCCACCCACGGTGCGAGCGCGGCCACGTTGCGCGCGGCCTTGCGGCGGGCGAGCTGGATGTCCCCGCTGTCCAGAGCGGGCATGCCGCAGCACTCCACCTGTGGGCAGGCCACCCGGCAGTCGTTGTGGGTCAGCACCCGGAAGGCGGCGCGGCCGACGGCCGGCCGGTTGTAGTTGGTGAAGCAGGTGGCGAAGAGGACCACCGGATGAGAGCCGCCGGCGGTCTCGACGGCGCCCCCAGTCTGAGAGCGAAACCAGGCCTCGAAGGTTTCGCTGGCGAACGGGGGCAGCTTCTTGTCGCGGTGGATGCCGGCCACCGCGTGCATCAGGGCGCGCTGCGGCCCGAACCCGTTGCCCCAGTTGGCGAGCCGTGCGGTGCGGGTCCCGATCCTGCCCAGCCGGTCCGGGTCGGCGAGCATGCGCTCCCGCAGGGGAACGCCTTCGCGGCGTCGCCGCACCGCCTTGGCGCGCAGCATCAGGCGCGGAAAGTCGAGCTTGAACTCGTGGCCCTCGGCCTCCGTGTAGGGGCAATTGGTGTAACACAGCTTGCACTGGAAGCACTGATCCACGACGCGGCGCTCCACGTCGGGGGGCAGGCTGCGCACACCACCGTGCTGATCGACCCCGTCGAAGAGCGTCGGGAAGGATTGACAGTACTTGAAGCACATGCGGCAGCTGTGGCACAGCTCGAAGGTCCGCTCGATCTCCTTGGCGAGGGCCTCCGAGTCCCAGTACAGGTCCCGGTTCGGGTTGTACGTGAGACCGTCGGTGGGCTGAAAGCGGATGTCCGCGGCCCTGTCCTGCTCATCACCCATGATCCCCCCTCGGCTCAGACGCGGCTCAGGTCGTGCGGGCGCCGGGGCGGCTGCTCCCGCCCCGGCGCGCGTGCTCAGACCTTCTCACATTTCGTTGAGCGCCTTCTGGAACTTGCCGGCGTGGGAGCGCTCCGCCTTGGCCAGGGTTTCGAACCAGTCCGCGATCTCGGCGAAGCCCTCGTCGCGCGCGGTCTTGGCCATCCCAGGGTACATGTCGGTGTACTCGTGGGTCTCCCCCGCCACCGCCGACTGGAGCATCTCCCCCACATCGGAGAACGGCATGTCGGTGGCCGGGTCGGCCACCTGCTTGAGGTAGTCGAGATGCCCGTGGGCGTGGCCGGTCTCGCCCTCCGCCGTATCCCGGAACAGACCCGCCACCTCGGGGTAGCCCTCGATGTCCGCCTGCTTCGCGAAGTACAGGTAGCGCCGGTTGGCCTGGGACTCGCCGGCGAACGCGTACTTCAGGTTGTCCAGCGTCTTGGTTCCTTTCAGCTCAGCCATGGTTCACCTCCTTGTGGTTTCTCTCGTCATGATCACGCGAGGATTGACGGGCGACCGCGCTGCGGTCCCCGCAGTCCGAACACTCCACGTCGTACTGGATGTTGATCCCGATGACGCTCAGCCCATGGGGTAGACGGGTCGGCGGCGGCGGATCCAGGGCCCGATCCACGTCGAAGATCCGTCCGCAGGATCGGCAGACCGCATGGTCGTGGGGCCTCATCACACCGTCCACTCGCAGCCTGGCGTCATCGCCCACGACGCGGCGACAAAGACCGGCCCCCAGGAACGCTTCCAGCGTCTTGTAGACGGTGGACAGCGACAGGGAGGGATGGTCCTCCCTCAGCACCGCCAACACCTGTTCGGCGGTGGGGTGCGAGGCATCGCGCTCGAGCTGCTCCAAGATGGCGAGCCGTGGGCCGGTCACCTTCAGGCCAGCCGAGCGGATCCTGTGCGCGAGCCGTTCTCCTGCCGCCCTCATCGACACACACCTTCCGAATCAACAACAGATCCTACTTCGGATACATTCCGAGGCCGATCCACGTCATCGTCACCGCGTCAGGGGAGTGCGCCAGGTGTCCTCAGGGGTGGACGTAGTACTGCTCGAACCACTGCTGGAACTCTCGCGTGACCGACTCGTAGCGGCGCTTGATGGCGTCGTACATCTGAGCGTTGCGGATCGCCAGGGCACACTGCTCGCCGATGCTGGAGAGCAGCTCGATCTCGTCCTCGGAGAACTCGTAGCGACGGTGGGTGTACACGGACAGCACCCCGATGGCTTGGTCACGGACCATCAGGGGGACGAACACCACGGACGCGATCTTCTCTTTGGCCACCTGGTCGGTGTTCTTGATGCGCTCGTCGCCGGCGGCGTCCAGGATGGCCACGCAGGCGCCCTGCAACGCCTCGTAGACGCCGCTCCCGGGATCCGCGGCGGTCTGGTCCAGGTAGCGCTGGCTCAAACCGTACGCCGCCAGCAGCTCCAACCGGTCCCCGTGGGCGTCGAGGAGACGAATGCTGCACCCCTTCGCCCTGAGGTCCTCGGCCACCACCTTGACGATGGAGTTCAGCACCTCCTCCAGGTCCAGGGAGGACCGGATGCTGTGCGTCACGTGCTCGAGGATCTCGTGGAACATGGCGTGGACGATGGCCGAGCTGCAGAAGAGTGCCGCGACCCGGAGAAACTCCACCTCCTCCTCGGAGAACTCCCGCGGTGTGGCGCTGAACAACCGCATCACGCCCACCACCTGCCCGCGGGTGGCCAGCGGCACGGTCAACAAGGACGCGATTCCCTCCGTGGCGAATGCCTGAGGGTACTGGATCCGAGGGTCCGACCTGCAGTCGGCGACGGCGACCACCCGGCCCTCGAGCGCCTCGGCGACGCTGCGCTCGGCGTCCACCGGACCCTTGTTGAGGAACTCCTCGCTGAGGCCGTACGCCGCGACATGCTCGAGCACCTTCTCGTCTCGACTCAGCATGCGGAAGTGGCAGCCCTTCAGGTCGAGCTCCTCGACCAGCGCTTTCGCCACCCTGCTCAGGATCTCGACCGATCCGATGGGCAGGTTCAGGGCCTCACCGATCACCCGGAACACGCGGTGAGACTGACTGTCATCCATGACGCCTCCGTTCCTGTCTCTCTACACGACACCTCAAGGCCGATGATGATTCCCTCCGCTCGGCCTGGCCCGCCACCGGGGCTCCCCCCGCCCGCGTCCCCGTCCGCGTCCGAATCGTCAGCCTCTGCCGGCTGAGCCACTTCGCTGAGATCGGCGTTGCGGGAGCGGGGCCGATGCGGCGATCAGCGACAGCGGAATGGCGACAGGCTTCGAGAGCACCAGAAAGGGTGCCAGGCAGGGCCACACATGATGCGATACGGCTTCTCGAACCTTCTTCGACGGTGCCTGGCATCCCTTCTGGCCAGCTCGACGCCGTCGCGGCAGCTACGTGGTCGGGTGGGTGTAGTAGTGCTCGAACCACACCTGGAACTCGTCCACCACAGTGGCGTAGCGGCGCTTGATGTCGGCGTACATCTGGGCGTTGCGGATGGCCAGCGCACACTGCTCGCCGATCGCGGTCATGAGGTGGATCTCGTCGTCGGAGAAACGATACCGGCGGTGGGTGTAGAGGGACAGGACCCCGATGGCCTCGGCATGCACCGCGAGCGGCACGAAGAGCATGGAGGCGATCTGCTCCCGCACCGCCTCCTCGGGGTGCCTCAGCAGTGGATCGTTGGCCGCGTCCAGGATCGGGACGCATGCTCCCTCGAGCGCCTTCCACACGCCTCGACCGGGATCTCCGGACGCCTTCTCCAGGTAGCGTGCGCTGAGCCCGTAGGCGGCCCGCAGCTCGAGGTGGGTGCCCAGGGGGTCCAGCAGGCGGATGCTGGCGCCCCGGGCGCGCAGATCTTCGGCCACCACCTTCACGATGGCCTCCAGGACCCGGTCGAGGTCCAGGGACGACCGGATGGCCTGGGTGACGTGCTCGAGGATGCTCTGGAACATGGCCCGGGTGATGGCGCTCGAGCAGAAGAGCGCCGCGACCTTGAAGAACTCGATCTCGTCGTCGGTGAATGTGCGCGGTTCACCCGACAGCAGCCGCATGACGCCGATCACTCCGCCGCGGGCGTTGAGCGGCACGGTCAACAGGGAGGCGATGCCCTCCCTGGCGTGGGCCTCCGGATACTGGATGCGTGGGTCGGAGCTGCAGTCCGCCACCATCACGACGTGGCCCTCGAGGGCCTCGGTCGCGCTGCGCTCCGTCTCCACCGGCCCCTTGTCCAGGAACGCCTGGCTGAGCCCGTAGGAGACCGCGTGCTCGAGAACCCTCTGGTCCCGGCTCACCAGCCGGAACTGGCAGCCCTTGAGCTCGAACTTCTCGACCATGGCCCGGGCGACCCGCTGCAGCGTCTCCTCCACGCCCACGGATGCGTTGAACGCGTCACCGATGACCTGAAACACATCCCGACACTGTGTGCACCGCATGTCCTCTCCCCGGGCCGGCGCGCGGAGCTGCGCCCGCCGGCACCACCGTCCGTTCAGCTCGCGCCGGTCTCAGTCGGCGGGGATCACCTGGGCCCACCCTAAAGCGACGCTCGGCTGAGGTCAACGCGCCTCCCATCAGAATGCTTCCTATGATCATCATCGCGCAGGGGTGATGTACCATTCCCATGGTGCGGTCGTACGGCGACCGACCCATCTCCAGGGGGGGCCACGATGAAGGTCGAGCGTGCCAGCTACTACTACGTCACCGTTCACGACGAACCAGGTGAGGCCTATCGGCTGCTGTCCAGCCTCGCGGAGGGCGGCGTGCAGCTCCTCGCCTTCTCGGCCATCCCCATGGGCGAGCAACGCACCCAGCTCATGCTGTTCCCGGAGTCGGCCCCGCGCCTGGCACGGGCGGCCGAGGAGCGTGGTCTGGAGCTCAGAGGCCCCGAGAACGCACTGCTGTGCCGGGGAGACGACCGTCTTGGGGCGCTCGCCGACATCCACCGGCAGCTGTATGACGCCAAGATCAACGTCTACGCCTCCAGCGGCGTGACCGCCGACTGCGGCCGCTTCGGCTATGTGGTCTACGTCCGGGCCGAGCAGTTCGAGGAGGCAGCGGGGGTGCTCGGCATCTAGCCCGCAGCGGAGCCCACACGCTCGAAGCGACGCAGGCCCTCGGGCTTGAAACGCTGTTTCTCGAAGCCCAGCCCGTCGTACGGCATCCCCTGGGCGAAGGCCAGGAGCTGGAAGTAGTAGATGGGCGGGGTGTGGTAATCCTCCCCGAACTGACGCGACACCTTGAGCTGTCCGTGATCGAACTGGCCGAAGCAGGTGGGGCAGATCATGCCCAGGACGTCGGCATCCTCCTCGTGCACCGTGGCCAGGAGGTCGTGCATCATGTTGGCCGGGATGTCGTCGCTCTGGCACGCCTTGCCGCAGCACAGGTACCAGTTCCGGTGGCGCACCGGGGTTGCACCCAGGGCCTCGACGAGGCGCTCCATGACCTGGGGATCGTCGGGGTTGTCCACCTGCATGATGCGGCTGGGCTTCAGCAGGTGACAGCCGTAGTGGATGGCCACCTTGAGCCCCTCCAGGGGTCGCGTCACCGACTCCCGCACCTTCTCGTAGCCGACCTCGTCACGCACCAGGGTGGCGATGTGGCGCACCCTGCTGGTGCCCCGGTACTCGCGACCGATCCGGGCCAGGCGCTCGTTGACCCGCGCCCGCAGCTCGAGGTCCTGGAGCAGGTGGTAGGTCTCCGACAGGGTGGCGGTGCAGCCGGAGCAGTTGGTGAAGAGGTCCAGGCCGAGTCCCTCGGCCAGCGTCAGGTTGCGGGCCGCCACCGTCAGCCAGTCCAGCTTGTCGCGGGACTTGAAGTAGATGGGGTCGGGGCAGCAGGAGGCGCCTTCCAGGTCCACGATCTCGATGTCGAGCTTGGGTAGGGTCTCGCGGATGGCCAGCTCCATGGCGGGGTGGCGGGCCGGGATCAGGCAGCCGGGGAAGAACGCGTATCGCTTCACTCGCCGCCTCCTTCCTCTGATCGGTCGCCGAGGATGGCGCGGATCTCGTCCATGGGCACCTCGGGCAGGGGCGGCAGGCCGAAGGCGGCCCGCTGCTTGTCGATGGCAGGGCTGTAGGGAACCGTTCTCCCGGTCTCCCGGAAGGTCTTGATCACCCGCTCGGCGGCGGTCGGGGCGAACCCCCCGTCGGAGAGCATGTTCTTGAGCGAGATGATCACCTCCACCGGCTTCACCTGCTGCGGGCAGCGCTCGTGGCAGCTGTAGCAGTTGGTGCACTGCCACAGGATGGAGTCCTCCTTGATGAGTTCGCCGCCCAGGCCATAGAGCACCATGAGCATGATCTCGCGCGGGTTGAAGGCGCCGCCGGAGTAGGTGCAGGCGGGGCAGTCGCCGACGCAGGCCCCGCACTGGTAGCAGAAGTTGGCGAGGTTGCCCTCGATCTTGCCCGCGAGCTCTCGCTTGAAGGCGAAGTCCACCCGCACCGGCGGACGCTCTCGCTCAGCCTTGGTGGCCATCACAGCCTCCCCGGTCGCCATTCACGGCCGATGTGCCGGCGTGTCCACTCAGTTCACCGGCTCCTTCTTCTTCCTCAGGTGGCGGATGGAGTTGGAGCGGCACTTGGGGCAGGAGCGCTCCTTGTCCTCTCCCTTCTCCACCTTCTCCTCGTACTCGTGGCCGCACATCATGCAGCGGAACGTCTCGACGGTCACGGTTGCCATGGTCGCTCCTCTTCTACGCGGCAGAGCCGCGACCAAAGGCGCGTCGCCGGTCGCGATCCGCTCCTCCCCGCGTCCGACCCCGCGCCCGTGCCCGAATCCGGATGTCCCATCGGACGGGGACGGAGAGCCGCACCTCCCCCGGTCTTCCCGAAGTGGTTCAGGGCCACGAGGCGCAACGCCAACGGGCACATCATGCGGACGCGGTCTCCGTGGCGTCGGAGGCATCCTTGGCCTTCTTCTTGGGCTTGGGCTTCAGTGCCTCGCGGGCATGGGCAATCTCGTCCGCCGTGACCGTCGTGCGCAGCTCCTCCATCTGGGTCATGACCCGGGCGAACTTCTGCCCCTCGGCGGCGCTGATCCACTCCAGCTGCAGCCTCTCCGGCCGGACCCCGGCCTTCTCCAGCTTGTTCCACAGCCGCTGCACCCGGGCCACGGTCTGCCGGTTGGCGTTGATGTAGTGGCAGTCGGCGTAGTGGCAGCCGGAGACCAGGACCACCGGCGCCCCACAGCGGAAGGCCTCCAACACCATCTCCTCGGACACCCGGGCCGAGCACATGGTCCGCACCACGCGGTTCGTGGAGGGGTACCTGATGCGCGAGATGCCGGCCATGTCGCCGCCGGCATAGGAGCACCAGTTGCAGGCGAACGCGAAGACCTTGTCCTCGGGCTGTTCCGCGAGCACAGCCCGCACCTGGGCCAGGAGCTGGGTATCGGTGAAGTGGCGCATGGTGATGGCGCCGAAGGTGCAGGCGGCACCGCAGTTTCCGCAGCCGGCGCAGGCCGCCTCGATGACCCTGGCCACCTCCTTCTTCTGCCAGGTGATGGCCCCGTAGGGGCAGACCGACGCGCAGATGCCGCACTTGCTGCACAGCTCCTCGTCGATGACGCTGGTGATGGCCTCGATCTTGACCTTGCCCGCGTTCAGCAGCGCCCCCACCTTGGAGGAGGCCGCGCCGGCCTGGCAGACCGAGTCCTTGATGTCCTTGGGGGACTCGCAGAAGCCCGCGAAGAAGACGCCGCGAGTGGGCGCATCCACGGGCTTGAGCTTGGGGTGGGACTCCAGGAAGAAGCCGTCCGAGGTCTTGGAGAGGGTCAGCAGGCCGGCGATCTTGTCCCGGTCCCTGGGCGGGACCACCCCCACCGACAGCACCACCATGTCCAGCTCGTGGCGCTCGATCCGCCCCGATGTGGTGTTCTCCACCGTGATCACGAGGTTGCGGGTAGCGGGGTCCTCCTCGATGTCCCCGGGCAGGCCGCGGATGTAGCGAGTGCCGGCCTCCTTCGAGCGCTGGAACATGTCCTCGAAGCTCTTCCCGAAGGCACGGATGTCCTGGTAGAAGACGAAGTTCGAGGTGTCCGGATAGTGGTCCGCCAGGAGCAGGGTGTCCTTGACCGTGTTCATGCAGCAGATGTTGGAGCAGTAGGGACGGCCGATCCTGGGGTTTCTGGAGCCGACGCACTGGATGAAGCCGATCCGCTTCGGGCGCTCGTGGTCCGAGGGCCGCACGAAGTGGCCGGCGGTGGGGCCCCCGGCGCAGATCAGGCGCTCGAACTCCATGGAGGTGATGACGTTCTCGAAGCGGGTGTAGCCGTACTCGTCCATCTCCGTGGGGTCGTAGGGCTCCATGCCGATGGCCACGATCACGGCCCCCACCTCGCGCACCACCATCTCGTCCCGGTCGTCGAAGTCGATGGCCTTCTTCTCGCAGACATCGGCGCACTTGCCGCAGGCGATGGGGTTGATGCCCAGGCAGTCGTCCATGTTGAGGATGTAGGAGCAGGGCACCGCCTGGGGGAAGGGGATGTAGATGGCCTTGCGGCTGGACAGCCCCATCTGGAACTCGTCCGGCTTCACCACCGGGCACACCTTCGCGCACTCCTCGCAGGCGTTGCACAGGTCCGGGTCCACGTAACGCGCCTTCTTGCGGATCTTGACCGTGAAGTTGCCGACGTAACCGGAGACCTCCTCCACTTCGGAGTAGGTCAGGAGCTCGATGTTTGGATGCCGACCGGCATCGATGGCCTTAGGCCCGAGAATTCATATGGAGCAGTCCATGGTGGGATAGGTCTTGTCGAGCTGGGCCATGATCCCACCGATGGACGGCTGCTTCTCGACCAGGACCACCTGGTGCCCGGCGTCCGCGAGCTCCAGCGCCGCCTCGATCCCCGCCACCCCGCCGCCGATCACCAGCGCCGCCTGGGCCACCGGCACCGACATCTCCTCCTGGGGCTCCAGGAACCGCGCCCGGGCCACCGCGGAGGCCACCAGGTCCTTGGCCTTGGCGGTGGCGCCATCCCAGTCCCCGGGGTGGACCCACGAGCAGTGCTCGCGGAGGTTGGCCATCTCCATGAGGTAGGGGTTGAGGCCCGCCTCCGAGACGCACTGGCGGAAGGTGGGCTCGTGCTGGCGCGGCGTGCAGGAGGCCACCACCACCCGGTTGAGCTTGTGCTTCGCCACCGCGTCCTTGATCTCGTTCTGGCCAGGGTCGGCGCAGGTGTACTTGTTGCGGACCACGCAGGCCACGTCGGGCAGGGTCTCGGCGTACGCCGCCACCGCCGCACAGTCCACCGCCCCGGCGATGTTCAGCCCGCAGTCGCAGACGAACACCCCGATGCGCAGGCCGTCGTCCCTCTGAAGGGTCGCCATGTCACGCTCCTTTCCTGGATCCCATGCTCCGAGACCGGGCGGGGGCTTCGCCCCCGGCGCGGGAGGCTGCCCACTCTCGGAGGCTCCCGTGCCCCCGCCAGCGCCCGCGTCCTCGTCCGATGGACCATTCCGATTCCGGCTCGGACGCGGTCGCGGGCCGCCCGGGGACGGACCCCCGTCGCGCACGCATCGTCGAACCATCCCCGAGGGCCCCCGCGGTCTGCCGCTTCTCGCTCATGCTCGGCCTCCTACTTCAATGACTCGGCGACGACCTCGGCGATGTCCTGCATCTCCATCGCGAGATCGCCGCCGATGTTCGGGTCCTTCATGGCGCAGCGAAAGTGGATCTGGCACTTGGGACAGGCGGTCACCAGCACCTCGGCGCCGGTGGCCCGCGCCTCGCGCAGGCGGTCCACCTGGATCTTCTTGGCAAAGCGGTCGCAGCTCGACCAGGTGGAGCCCGCGCAGCAGGTGGCGCCCGCCCGGCTGTGTCGCATCTCGGAGAGCTCAATGCCGGGGAGCGCGCCCAGCACCTGTCGCGGCGGGTCGTAGAGACCCAGGTGGCGGCCCAGGCGGCAGGGATCCTGGAACGTGATCCGACGGGTGGCGCCGCCCTTCAGGGGTAGCTCCGCCAGGTGCTCGGCTAGGTACTCGGACAGGTGCAGGACCTGGAGGTTGACGCCTCGCAGGTAGGGTTCGTAGTCCAGCCGCCAGGTGCGGGCGCACTCGGCACAGGAGGTCACCAGCGTCTTGGCTCCACTGGCCTTGACGAGGGCCACGTTGCGCTCGGCCAGGGCCTCGAAGCTGGTGCGGTCGCCGTTCCACAACAGGTCGTGGCCGCAGCAGCGCTCCTCGGACGAGACGACCGGCTCCACGCCGAGGGCGTTGAAGACCTTCACCGCCGCCCGGACGCCGGCGAGCGCCTGGATCTGGAGCTCTGAGAAGAAGGCGTCGTAGTAGGGGGCGCAGCCGGTCCAGTAGAACACCTCGCCCTCGGCCGGCCTGGTGTGGAGGTCTGAGTCCAGCCAACCCAGGCGGTCCTGCTTCGTCCCCCCCTTGGCCATCATCCGCATCACCGACTGCAACGCGCCCCCGTGTGGGCACTCGGGCTCGCGGTCGGCGCCGTGGGCCAGCTCCCTGAGCTGCTGCACCAGCGTCGTGTAGTCGACCTGGGCGGGGCAGCGCTGGTCGCAGAGGCCGCAGGTGAGGCACGTGAAGAGGCCGTCGCCGGAGACCAGCTCCCCCTCCTGGCCCAGGTTCGTGGCGAGCACCTGCCGACGCGGGCTGTAGCTGGAACCGCTGCGGGCGATGGGACAGGTGGCGGTGCACTTGCCGCAGTCGTAGCAGGCCCACGCGTTGGTCCGTGCCGCGAGCGTCTCCATCACGCCACCTCCACCTTCCGTCCGCCGGCCTCTTCCGAGTGCGCGAAGGGACCCGGACCGAGCTCACGGAGCTGGGCGGTGAACTCGTTGATGACGTCGGCGAAGCGGGCGCCCTCGGCGGCGCTGATCCACTCCAGGCGGAGCCGACCCTCCTCGATGCCCAGCAGCTTCACCATCCTCATGGTCTTGTCAAACTGCTCCACCGCCCGCTCGTTGCCGAAGATGTAGTGGCAGTCGCCGAAGTGGCAGCCCGACACCAGCACGCCGTCGGCGCCGCGCTCGAAGGCGCGGAGCACGAAGCCCGGCTGGATGCGGCCCGAGCACATCACCCGGATCATGCGGAAGTGGGGCTCGTGCTGGATCCGCGACACTCCCGCCGTGTCGGCCCCGGCGTAGGAGCACCAGTTGCAGGCGAAGACCACCAGCTTCGGGTTCCAGTCCGGCAGCGCAGCGGCGGGCCTGGCCGTCGTTTTCTTGACCGCCTTCGAGGCGCGCTTGGCCGCGGTCTTCCCGGCAGCCTTGCCGGCACCGGCCTTGGTTGGCGCCTTCTGCGTCGTGTTCTGCCGTGCGCTCATGGCGCAGCCTCCTCACCGAAGAAGGCGTCGATCATGGCGTTGACCTGGCGATCGGTGAAGTGGCGGGCGGTGATGGCCCCCGACGGGCACCAGCTCGCGCAGGTGCCGCAGCCCTTGCACAGGGAGGGGTTGATGCGCGCGGTGAACATGCCCGGCGCTGTCTCCTCCAGCTTCGGCGCCTGGAACTGGCAGATGGTGGCGCACTCGCCGCAGCCGCGGCAGCGCTCGGGGTCCACCTCGGCCACCGCCGGATCCAGGCGAACCTGATCGAAGGCGAGCAACACCGACGCCTTGGCGGCGGCCGCCGACGCCTGGGCCACCGAGTCAACGATGTCCTTGGGCCCTTGCACCGTGCCGGCCAGGAAGACCCCCTCCACGGCCGTCTCCACCGGGGCCAGCTCGGGGTGTCGCTCCAGGAAGAAGCCGTCCAGGCCCAGGGAGGCCTTGAGCAGCTCGTGGAAGTGGTTGGTGGCGGGCTGCCGCGGTCGCATGCCCACGCTCAGCACCACCAGGTCGGCGGGAACCTCAAGCTCTCGAGCCAGGAGCTCGTCGTAGCAGCGCACCGCCTCCACCCGCTCCTCGCCCACCGTCTCCACCGTGCGCTCGGGCGGGACGCGGACGAACAGCACCCCCATGCCCCGGGCCTTGCGGTACATCTCCTCGGCGCCGGTGGAGATGGTGCGGATGTCGCGGTAGAACACCGTGGTGTCGATTCCCCGCTCGGCGAGCGAGATGG
Source organism: uncultured Holophagae bacterium (assembly GCA_963844865.1). Lineage (GTDB taxonomy): Bacteria > Acidobacteriota > Thermoanaerobaculia > Thermoanaerobaculales > Sulfomarinibacteraceae > CAWJPY01. Next base: position 6,514 of record CAWJPY010000012.1, on the reverse strand, counting down.
CCTGCTTGATGGCGGTGGGGCAGCAGTAGCGGGAGCAGCCGCCGAAGGTGGCCGGGTCCCGGGAGCCCACGCAGAGCACGAAGGCGGCGCTGGTGGGTTGGCGCCCGCCGAAGGACAGGTCGTCGCCGGAGCAAAAGGCCCGCTCCAGCTCCTCGGAGGTGATGACGTTGGGCGCCTCCCCGTAACGGAACGTCCCTGTGGGATCGTGGAGGTCGGCCCCGAAGGCCAGGATCACGGCGCCCGCCGGGATGCTCTCGTTGGCGGCGCCGGCGACGGCCACCTGGAAGCTGCCCACGAAGCCCGTGATGTCCTCCACCCGGGTTCCGAGGAGCACCCGCGCGCCGCTCTTGTGCAGCCGCTCGATCTTCTCCTCGAGAACCTCCCTGGCGGGGCGCAGGTTGGGGTAGAGCAGCTTCAGGTTGGGAGCGGCAAGGCGCCCCCCGAGGCGGTCCGTCTCCTCCACCAGGGTCACCGGGAAGCCCTGGACCGCGAGGTCCGTGGCCGCCTGGATGCCGGCGATGCCGCCGCCGATCACCACTGCGCCCGAGGTCACCGGTGAGGAGCCCGCGGACAGGGGCTCGAGGTGGCGCACCCGCGCCACCGCCATCCGGATGAGGGCGCGCGCCTTGTCCTGGGCGGCCTCGCGGTCGGCCACATGCACCCAGGAGCACTGGTCACGGATGTTGGCCATCTCGAAGAGGTAGGGGTTGAAGCCGATGCGGGCCAGGGTGTCCCGGAACACCGGCTCGTGGGTGCGCGGGGTGCAGGCCGCCACCACCACCCGGTTCAGCCGGTGCTCGGAGATCATCTTCACCAGCTCGTCCTGGCCGGTGGAGGAGCAGGAGAAGAGGTCGGTGGTGGCCACCTCCACCCCCGGCAGGCTGCGGGCGTAGTCGGCGAGCTCCTCCACCTCGAGCACGCCGGCGATGTTGACCCCACAGTGGCAGACCATGACCCCGATCCGGGGTGGACCCGACAGGTCCATGGGCTCCACCGGCGTCGTCTCCTCCTCCACCCGCTCGCCGGTCAGGTAGAGCTGGGCGCGGGCCGCGGTGGCCGAGGCCTGGGCCACGCAGTCGGGGATGACCTGCGGCCCCACGGCGCTGCCGCACACGAAGATCCCCTCGCGGGTTGACTCCACCGCCGAGATGGCCGGGTCGGCGCGGGCGATGAAGCCGTACTGGTCGGTTGAGATGCCCAGGGTCCGGGCGAGCTCGACGGCGCCCTCGTTGGGCGCCGCCGCCACCGAGAGCACCACCAGATCGGCGGGAATGCGCCGCTGGGAGTGGCCCAGGGTGTCCTCCACGAAAACCTCCAGGGTGTCGCCGTCGGGCAGGTGGTCGACCTTGGCCGGCCGTCCCCGGAGGTAGATGGCGCTCTCCTCGTCGAAGGAGCGGCGCACGAAGTCGTCGAAGCCCTTGCCGAAGGCCCGCAGGTCGGTGTAGAGGATGCTGATGTCCTCCACCTCCGGGTCGTGCTGGCGGATCAGCATGGAGTCCTTGACCGCGTTCATGCAGCAGAAGCGGCTGCAGTAGGGACGGCCCCCCTCGCCGCGGGCGCCCACACACTGGATGAAGACGATGCGTCGGGGTGTCTCCAGGTCGGAGGGGCGGACCACGTGGCCCCTGGTCACCCCGGAGGGGTTGAGCATGCGCTCCAGCTCCAGGCTGGTGATCACGTTGGGCAGCCGGCCGTAGCCGTAGTTCCCCAGCTTGCGGGCGTCGAACTCGTCGAAACCCACCGCCACCAGGATGGAGCCCACGTCGAGAGAGGTCTCCTCGGGCCGCATGTCGAAGTCGATGGCGTCCACCTCGCAGGCGGCCATGCAGTGGCCGCAGGGAAGCAGGTTGGGCGTGTAGGCGGGATCCACCTTCTTCTTGTAGGCGGTGACCTTGTCCAGGCGCCGGCGCTGCTTGTCGCTCAGGTAGCCCAGGTTCAGGCACGCGTTCCGGTCGATGATGTACGTGGCCGGCACCGACTGCGGGAAGGGCCGGTAGATGGCCTTGCGCGCCTTCAACCCGACGTCGAACTCGTTGCCGCCCACCTGGGGGCAGGCGTCAACGCACAGCCCGCATGCCACGCAGGAGTCCTCGCGCACGTAGCGCGGGTTCTTCCGCACCGTCACCCGAAAGTCGCCGGGCTCTCCCTCACAGCCGACGACCTCGGCGTTGGTGACGACCTCGATCAGGGGATGCCGACCGGCATCCATGGCCTTCGGCCCGAGGATTCATATGGCGCAGTCCATGGTGGGGAAGGTCTTGTCCAGCTGGGCCATGCGCCCGCCCAAGGATGGGCCCTTCTCCACCAGGGTGACCCGGATGCGGGCGTTGGCCAGGTCCAGGGCCGCCTGGATGCCGGCGATGCCGCCACCGATCACCAGGGCCCGCTTCCCGGTCGGCCCGCCGATGTCCTCGTGCGCGTTCGAGGCATGGGCTTCCATACGCTCGGTCCTTCCTCGCGGCGCCGGTGCACCGGCGTCGCGGATCGATCACTCGGCCGCCCGGGCGGCGACCGCACCTTCCGTGTCCTTGCCGGCGCTCTTCTTCTTTCCCTTGCCCCCGTACTCCTGCTGGTAGTAGTCCCAGCCGGCGTCGAAGGCGCGGAGGTTCAGCTCCTCGGTGCCACGGGGCACCGACTCCTTGACCGCGTCCCGGAACGCCTCCTGGGGCACCAGCTTGGTGACCGCGGCGGCGAAGCCGATCATGACGATGTTCTGGACGATGGAGCGGCCCAGGGACTCGGCGATCCGGGTCGACGGCACGCCGAAGGTGGGCTGACCCTTCTTGGCGTCGACCGTGACCAGGTCCTTCTCGTAGATCAGCGTCCCCTTGGGCTTGAGCTCGTTTCCGTACTTCTCGTAGCCCTCCCCGACATGACGATGAAGACGTCCGGTCGGGCGATGTACGGGTAGAGCACCTCCTGGTCGGAGACCGCCAGGGTGGAGGAGCAGGCCGAGCCCCGGGCCTCGGGTCCGAAGCTCTGGATCATGGTGGCGTGCTGGCCGGCGTTGACCGCGCAGGCGTGGCCGATGATGTGCCCGGACAGGACCACCCCCTGGCCGCCGAAGCCGGTGATGCGGATCTCGGTCCTAGTCATGGAGCCAACCTCCCTCCGGCGCCATGGGTACATACCGGTCGCCGAGCCGGTCCCGGTAGTGACTGTCCTTCGCCTCCAGGTAGGTGGGCCGCTCCCGGTCCACGAACTTGCCGCAGATGATGCGCTGCTGGAAGGCGATGTCGAGCTCGCTGGTGTCGGCGTCGTGGCGGATCTCCGCGTTGTCGTGGTAGAAGCGCATCAGATCGAGCCCGGTGCCGAGGCGGTTGAGGCGCGAGTACAGGGTGGCGCACGGCGTCACCACCTCGATCAGCCGGAACCCCTTGCGGTCGAGCGCCTCCGAGAACGCCTTGGTGAGCCGCCGGATGTGCAGGCTGGTCCACCGCGCCACGTAGGTGGCGCCGCAGGCTCGCCGCCAGGTGGGGGAGGTTGAAGGGATGCTCGAAGTTGCCGAAGGGCATGGTGGACGAGCGCGCCGTGAGCGGTGTGGTGGGGGCGTTCTGGCCGCCGGTCATGGCGTAGATGAAGTTGTTGACCAGGATCGACCAGCAGGTCCATGTTGCGGCGGGCGGCGTGGATGAAGTGGTTGCCGCCGATCCCCACCAGGTCGCCGTCGCCGGAGAACACCACCACCTCCAGCTCGGGGCGCCCGAGCTTGAGCCCGGTCGCGAAGGGAACCGCGCGCCCGTGGGTGGAGTGGAAGGCGTCCAGCTTCATGTAGCCCGCCACCCGCCCCGTGCAGCCGATGCCGGAGACGATGCGCCACCTTGTCCAGGTCGAGGGCCGAGCCTCGCCGAGAGCGGTGGCGAAGCACTTCACCACCGTGCCGATGCCGCAGGTGGGGCACCAGATGTGGGGCATCCGGTCCATGCGCAGGAACGGCGCGATCGGATGCTCGGGGGTCGAGACGTCGGGGTCGTCGACTGCCGCGCTCATTGCACCGCTCTCCACGATGGCCCTGCAGATGACGCTGGGATCGTGCACGCCGCCGCCGCCGTGCGGCACCTGGATGACGTCGCACTTTCCGGCGGCGCAGCGCTCCACCTCCAGGGACATCTGGCCGTAGTTGATCTCCGGGACCACGAAGGCCTTCACCTTTGCGGCCAGCTCCCGGATCCGTTTCTCGGGGAAGGGCCACACCACCACCAGGCGCAGGAAGCCCACCTTCACGCCCTCCTTGCGGGCCAGATCGATGGCCATGCGGGTGACCCGGGCGGTGATGCCGTAAGCCATGACGACGACGTCCGCCCCCTGTACGTCCTCCTCTTCGAAGCGCACGATCTTGTCGGCGTTGAGACGGATCTTGTCCACCAGGTGACGGACGTTCCACTCCTGGCACTCGACGCTCATCACCGGGTAGCCCCGCTCGTCGTGGGTCAGGCCCGTGGAGTGGAAACGGTAGCCGTCGCCGGCCCGCACCATCTCCGGAACCGGGGCGCCGTTGAGCTTGTACGGCTTGTACTCGTCCGGCTTGGCCTTGGTGAAGAGGCGCGGCGCGATGTCGATCTCGGCCGCCGGAGGAATGATGACCTTCTCGGTCATGTGGCCCACGCACTCGTCCATCATGAACATCACCGGCACCCGGTAGGTCTCGGCCAGGTTGAAGGCGTCGATGGTCAGGTCGAACGCCTCCTGGGGGGACTGCGGGCTGATGGCGATCAGCTCGTAGTCGCCGTGGGAACCCCACCGGGCCTGCATCATGTCCGCCTGCCCCACCATGGTGGGCAGGCCGGTGGAGGGCCCGCCGCGCTGCACGTTCACCACCACGCAGGGCGTCTCCATCATGGCCCCGAGGCCGATGTTCTCCATCATCAGGCTGAAGCCCGGGCCGCTGGTCACGGTCATGGACTTGGTGCCCGTCCACGCCGCTCCCACCACCGCGGCCATGCTTCCGAGCTCGTCCTCCATCTGGATGAAGGTCCCGCCCATCATGGGGAACCGTTGCGAGATGCGCTCCACCACCTCGGTGGACGGCGTGATGGGGTAGCCGGCGACGAACCGGCAGCCGGCGGCCATGGCACCTTCACCGCAGGCGTAGTCGCCGTCCAGGTAGTGGACGCCAGTGAGCACACCAGCAGGGTCCGTCTTCAATTGGCCACCTCCTTCCCCGGCGCTGCCGGCGCGGCTTGGGCCGCCGCCGTCGAGAAGATCGCGAAGTCGGGGCAGATCATCTCGCACAGGTTGCAGTTGACGCACTCGCCGTGCTTCACCACCTCGGGCGGGTGGTAGCCCTTGTGGTTGAAGCGCTCGGACATGACCAGCACGTCCTTGGGGCAGTACTCGACGCAGAAGCCGCAGCCCTTGCACCGGTCCTCGATGATCACCACCTCGCCGTGGGGGATCTTCATCTGGTCCACATCGAGGGGTTTGCGCCAGTACCTCATGCCTCGAACCTCCTCTCGCCGCGCGGGCGGCACACCGTCACGACACCGTCGGGCCGGTCGGACCTCATGCCGTCGGCATCCCTCCCTCGGAACGCAGAGCACACTCACCCTGGGCGATGCCCAGCAGACAATCGGGGCTGAAGTACCCGGCGCAGCGCATGCACTGCCCCGGCGAGTGCGAGGTACGCTGCAGCAGATCCACACACAACAGCTCCAAGACCTCGCAGACGCGGTCGAACTCCGCGGTGTCCACCCCCGCCAAGACCGGAGCCACCCAGGACTCCTTCAGGGTCTCGTAGCCCTCCACGAGCCGCTTCCCTGCCGCGCTCGCCGACAGCAGGATGGCGCGGCGATCCTGGCTGGACGGCTCGCGGTGGACCAGGTCCATGGCGGCCAGCTTGTCTACGCAGCGGCTGATGGCCGCCGGGCTCACTCCCAGGTAGCGCGCCACCTTCCCCACCTGGAGATCGGCGTTGACCGTGATGAGCTTGAGGACGCAGAACTGGGTGCGGGTGAGCGGCACGGGACAGCGACCGCCGAGGTACGACTGATCCAGGAGCTCACGGAGCAGCGCACCCAGGATGTGGCCGCAGCGCAAGAAACGGTGCAGGCTGTCCTCCTCGCTCGGACCGGCTTTCCGATCCGGGCTGGTGGCGGCGATCCCGCACCGTTGCTTCGGGGGCTGACATCGTTTACCCAGTCAAATTTTGACTCGCGCGATAATTGTTCTTGTAAAACAAGCTATACCCAGGAACCCTGGACGTCAAGGCGCTCCACTGACCGATTGTTGAGACATTGGATCATCACATGGCCGCCGTCGCTGTCGGCGGCAGCAATCAGCGACAGCGGGTAGAGGCAGTGGCAGGAGCGATCATGTGGCGTTCAACGGCGAGAGATCTCGGGAGCACCAGACAGGGTGCCTGGCACCCCGTCTTGCTTCGGTAATGGGCAGATTGCTTCATTCGAAAGGGTGCCTGGCACCCGCTCTGGCCTACCCGGAGCGGGCAAAGGCGCTTCGTGGTCGCTCTGGACGACGCAATACGCGCAGGCGCGTTTCTCCCGGCGCCCTCCCCGTG
>CAWJPY010000011.1:0-250051 GCA_963844865.1 uncultured Holophagae bacterium | reverse complement strand
CTGCTTCTTGTCCTGAGCACGCCCACCGCCTTGCGCCCGACCCGGAAGACGCCGTTCCAGATCTCGGGGTCCATCTTGGCGGCGAAGGCGTGGGCGATCTCGGCGACGTCCTCCTGGTAGGAGGCCGCAGGGCCGGCCAGACGACCTGCGGGATGACCGTCCGCCAGGGCCTCGGTGACGGCCCTCACCGTGCCGTCCGGTGAGCCCGGCAGGTTGGCGGTGACGGCAGCGGCGCGACGAGCGCCGCCAGCACCGGTAGAACGAACAGTCCCATCAGCGAGCCACGATCATGGTGACGATCCGATTCATCCCTCCCAAACAATGTTGTGTGGCCGGGCCGCCAAGGGGCGGACGCCGACCCCCGTTATCCACCACAGCACATCCGGACGCATCGAGCTTTCGACCCCCCGGCCGCGACCACGCGCATGATACTCCCTCTCGCATACCGTCCACTACGGGCAGTCTTCGGTCGAGAGCCCGGCACGGAGACCCCGTCCGATGCCGGGTCGTGGCGCTGTGCGCTCGCCGGAGCCCCTACCTCGTGTACATCCCGATGACCCGCTCGATGGCGGCTGCGCACACCGGGCAGAAGGTACTGCGGGTTGCGGGTGAACATGATGCAGTCCGTGGCCGGACGGTAGAGGCCGTGGGCTCGGTAGCCCGCCCCCTCGAAGGCCCCCACCTTGCCGGCATAGGGCTCGCCGGCGAGCATGGGGCCCGTCACCGCCTTCACCTCGGCGAAGTAGGCGTCCATCTCCGCCTCCGAGGCCCCCTGCGCCCGCAGCGCCCGGCGGCGCTTCTGGAACGCGATGGAGGTCGCATCGTAGCGCTCCTGGTCCCAGGGTGTGGGGATCGGCGTGCCCTCGGCCACCATGTCCCCCCACTTCAGGTGGGCGGGGTCCAGAAGCGCGGTGATGTTGGGCTCCCACGGCTCGGTGTCCGGCGCGGGAGCTTCTCGTACGAGGTCTCGGAGGTGTAGTACTCGTCGGCGAGGCCGGCGAAGGAGTGGCCGAGCTCGTGCACCACCAGGTAGTCGAACTGCGCCGAACCGGCCGCCGCCGTCAGGTAGAGGTTGAAGATCCCGCCGCCCCCGTACTGGTCGCTGTCGGCGAGGAGGACGAGCACGTCGTAGGGCGCCTGGGCCGCCACCTCGCGCAGGTCGCGGTTGGCGAAGGTGAGGATGTAGCGCTCGGAGTCGAAGGCGTTGTAGCTCAGGCCCAGGGGCGAGGAGCGCCAGACCCCCGCGCGCGGCCGGGAGATCCCGGACTGGCTGGCGGCGGTGAAGATGGCGCGGATGTTGAAGTCGGTGCGGTGGCTGCGATAGGGCTCCACCGAGAAGATGGCGGTCACGGCGTGGTCCACATCGGCGCGGAACCGGTCGCGCTCGGCGGCGGTGTAGCCGTCCCCGAGGATCAGCAGGTCCACCTTGGTGGCGGGCGGGCCGTTGGACGCGATCTCCCAGACCTCCCCCCGGGTGGCGGGGTCCGCCCGGTCCACGTCGCGGCCTTCCGGATCAACGAGGGTGGTGAAGATCTCGCGGAAGGCGCCGTCCGCGCCCCGCTTGCGCACGACGACCTGGACCTCCCCCCGGGGCTCGGGAAAGCGGTAGGACTCCTGGAAGGTGCGCCAGGTCCCGGCCAGGGCCTCGGCGGTGGTCTCCCACTCGCCGTAGATGGACGAGAAGCCCCGGGAGTAGACGGTCCGCTGCGTCGCCGGGTCGACGACCGCGAGCAGGTAGGCGCCCAGGTTGCTGTCGTCCTCCAGGACGGTGCGGCTGCCCGGCCACTCGCCCTCCACCCGGATCCGGTCCACGGCCAGGTGCTCCTCGCCCGCGGTGCCCGTGTGCGAGACGTCCAGGCGCATGGTGGCGCCGGTGAAGAAGCGGTCGAAGTCCCCGGCGAGGGCGGTCGCCGCCGCCGTCAGCAGCAGGGCCGTCACGATGGATACGGTCGTCCGAACCATGGCGTCCTCCTCAGGCGGGCAGTGTAGCCGGGGCCACTGACCCTGTCATGTGCCGGCGGGCGCAGGCTGCGCGCGGGTATACTGGCGCCCGTCGCGGCGCCGGCCGCACCGTCGGGCGGCGTTTGTCATCGTGATCGAAGCGAACCCCTGGTGAGAAGTGACGAGCCATGGCCAAGCAACCGCAAGAACGCGATCAGCCCGACCCGCGCAGAAGACTATCCCGAGTGGTACCAGCAGGTGATCAAGGCGGCCGACCTGGCCGAGCATCGCCGACGTGCGCGGCTGCATGGTCATCAAGCCGTGGGGCTACGCGCTCTGGGAGAACATCCAGCGGGCCCTGGACCGGCATGTTCAAGGAGACCGGGCCACGAGAACGCCTACTTCCCGCTGTTCATCCCGATGAGCTTCCTGGAGAAGGAGGCCGAGCACGTCGAGGGCTTCGCCAAGGAGTGCGCCGTGGTCACGCACCACCGGCTGGAGCCGGGCCCCGACGGCGGGCTGCGTGCCGGCCGGCGCCGCTCGAAGAGCCGCTGATCGTGCGGCCCACCAGCGAGACGATCATCGGCGCGATGTACGCCCGGTGGGTCCAGTCGCTACCGCGACCTGCCGATCCTGATCAACCAGTGGGCCAACGTCGTGCGCTGGGAGATGCGCACGCGGATGTTCCTGCGCACGACCGAGTTCCTCTGGCAGGAGGGCCACACGGCCCACGCCACCGAGCGAGGAGGCCGTGGAGGAGACGCCGGCAGATGCTGGACGTCTACGCCGACTTCGCCGAGGACTACATGGCCATGCCGGTGATCAAGGGCGAGAAGACCGCCGGCGAGCGGTTCCCCGGCGCGGTGGCCACCTACAGCATCGAGGCCATGATGCAGGACCGCAAGGCCCTGCAGGCCGGCACGTCGCACTTCCTGGGCCAGAACTTCGCCAGGGCCCAGGAGATCAAGTTCCAGGACCAGAACGGCGAGCGAGGTCTACGCCTGGACCACCTCGTGGGGCGTCTCGACCCGGCTGATCGGCGGCGCTGATCATGACCCACAGCGACGACGACGGCCTGGTGCTGCCGCCGCGGCTCGCGCCGAAGCACGTGGTCATCCTGCCCATCTACCGCAACGACGAGGACCGCGCCCAGGTGCTCGCCCTACTGCGAGTCGCTCCGGCGCGAGCTCGAGGCGCAGCAATTACGCCGGCGAGCCGGTGCGGGTGCTGCTCGACGACCGCGACCTGCGCGGGGGCGAGAAGAACTGGCAGCACATCAAGCGCGGCGTGCCGCTGCGGCTGGAGGTCGGGCCGCGCGACATCGCCAAGGACGGGGTCTTCCTGGGCCGCCGCGACAGCCGGTGAGAAGCGCGGCGTGGGGCGCGGCGAGCTGCTCGCCACCGTCTCCGATCTGCTGGCCGAGATGCAGCAGGGTCTCTTCGACCGGGCGCTGGCGCTGCGCGAGGAGCACACCCGGCGCCTCACCGACCTGGACGAGTTCGCGCGCCTTCTTCACGCCCGCCAACGAGGAGCGGCCCGAGATCCACGGCGGCTTCGCCCTGGCGCACTTCTCCGACGGCCCCGAGACGGAGGAGATCCTCAAGGAGCTCAAGGTCAGCATCCGCTGCCTGCCCTTCGACGCGCCGGACGAGGAGGGGACCTGCCTCTTCACGGGGCGGCCGACGCGGACCCAGGGGGTCTTCGCCAAGGCCTACTGACGGGCGCTGCGGGCCCGCCGCATCACGGGCGGCCGAACGCCGCCCGCTCGGCCTCGGGAAGCAACCGCGAGGCGACCAGCCCCAGCACGCTCAGGCCGAGCAGGACCAGGAGCAGCATCGTCATGCCCACGAGCTGGGGAACGAAACCCAGGACGCCGTAGGCGAACGCCAGGGCGCCCATGCCGGTGTTCGACGTCGACACATACAGGGCCCGGTCGCGCTCCCGGGTCGCGTCCACCAGGTAGGTCTTGCGCCCGAGGCGGACGCCCGCCTTGGCCAGGCCCGCCAGCACGAAGATCGGGGCCACCACCCAGGCGCCGGAGGGGCCACCGAAGACATCGAGGAGCAGGGCGATGACGAGCGCGAGCCCGGAGGTGGCCGCGCCCGCGGTCATGACCATCCGGCTCGAGGCCCGGTCGGCGAGACGGCCCCACACCGGGCTGCCCAGGAGATCGGCCAGGGCGAGGCCGATCATGAGCACCCCCAACGCGTCGCCCGGCAGCCCCAGGGAGCGGGCGTGCAGCGCCAGGAACGGGATCTGCAGCTCCGTCGCCAGGAGCAGGCCGCGGACAGCGAGGTAGCGGCGAAACGCGCGCTCGTCGCGAACGGCCCGGACGCCCCTCCCGATCTCGGCCACGGCGTCGCGGGCGCCGGCGGTGGCCCCCGGGGTCTCCTTGATCGCCGCGAAGAACGCGGCGCCGACCAGCCACAGCACGGCCGCCGCCCCGATCAGCGCGGCGTACACCGCGACCCCGGCCTCCTGGCCCACCACCCGCCGCACCACCAGGCCGGCCGCCAGGGTGAGCGCACCCCCGGCGCTGGCGCGCACCGCGAGGAGCTGGCCCCGCTTGCCCTTGGGCACGGTCTTGCCCAGGACGTCCGCGAAGGCCACCGAGCCCACACCGCTGGCGGCGCTGAAGAGCGCCAACAGGCCGACGATGGCGACGCCGGCCGCCGCGCCCCCCATTCCCGCCACCGCGACGGCCATCAGCGCCAGGAGCAACGCCTGCACGGTCCCGGCCGCCACCCAGAACCACTTGCGCACCCGGCGCGCCCGGATCTGGGCCGACACCAGGAGCTGAGGCAGCAGCGATCCGCCCTGGCGGATCGGCTCCAGCCATCCCACCAGGAACACCGGGGCCCCCACCGCGTCCAGCAGCCAGGGCAGCACCAGGCCCGGGCTGGCGAGCTGCTCGGCGAGCTTGGTACAGGAGCCGTTGGCCGCGTTGAGCACGAAGTTGCGCGGGACGTCCGAGCAGGCTCCCTCCGGGATGGCCTCACAGGACCGCACCTCGCCGTCGTCGTCCGTCAGCAGGCTGTACAGCTTCCGGTCCCACACGCCGCCGCCCCCGAAAGGTCTCGCGATGGGCCGCAGTGTACCGTGATCGTCCTCGCCCGGCTCCTCCACCCCGCTGCGATCGAAGCGCCCTTGCCCCCTTGTGAAGGAACGTGCAAAATAGCCGGACCCGCCGCAGGGGGGACTCCGGGAGGAGGAGACATGAAGGTCCACGAGTATCAGGCGAAGGAGGTCCTGGCCCGTTACGGGGTCGCCGTGCCCAAGGGGAAGGTGATCACCGAGGCTTCTGAGGCCAGGGCGGTGGCCCAGGAGCTGGGCGGCAGGGTCGTCGTGAAGGCCCAGATCCACGCCGGAGGGCGCGGCAAGGGCGGCGGCGTCAAGCTGGCCGCCGATCCGGACGAGGCGGTGAAGCTCGCCTCCGAGATCCTGGGCATGACGCTGGTGACCAAGCAGACCGGCCCCGAGGGCAAGCTGGTGCGGCGCGTCCTCATCGAGGAGGCCCTGCCCATCGACCGTGAGCTCTACCTGGGCATCGTGCTCGACCGCTCGGCCGGCTACCCGGTGATGATGGCCTCCAGGTTCGGCGGCATGGAGATCGAGGAGGTGGCCGCCTCCAACCCGGAGGCGATCCTGAAGGCCTGGTTCGACCCCGACGTCGGGCTCCACGCCTACCTGGCCCGCAAGCTCGCCTTCGGCCTCGGCCTGGAGGGCGACGCCTTCAAGGCCGGGCTCAAGCTCATGTACGCGCTGGCGCGGGCCTACGGGGACACCGACGCGTCATTGTTCGAGATCAACCCCCTCGTCACCACCACGGACGGCCGGGTGATCGCCCTGGACGCCAAGGCGAGCTTCGACGACAGCGCCATGTTCCGGCACGCTGACATCGTCGAGATGCGCGACCTCCACGAGGAGGCGGAGCTCGAGGTCGAGGCGTCCAAGTACAACCTCAACTACATCAAGCTCGACGGCACCATCGGCTGCATGGTCAACGGCGCCGGCCTCGCCATGGCCACCATGGACATCATCAAGCACTACGGCTCGGAGCCGGCCAACTTCCTGGACGTGGGCGGCGACGCCTCCCAGGAGCGGGTTGCGGCGGCGTTCCGGATCCTGATGAGGGACCCCAGCGTGAAGGGTGTCCTGGTCAACATCTTCGGCGGCATCGTGCGCTGCGACATGGTGGCGCGCGGGGTCGTGGCGGCGGCCAAGGAGGTGGGGCTCGACGTACCGCTGGTTGTGCGGCTCGAGGGCACCAACGTGGAGGAGGGCCGCAGGGTGCTGTCCGAGTCCGGCATCGACCTGACGGTCGGAGAGAGCATGGCGGACGCCGCCGAGAAGGTGGTGGCCGCGGTGGGGAGGGCGTCATGAGCATCTGGGTGGACTCCGAGACCAGGGTCGTGGTGCAGGGGCTGACCGGCAAGGAGGGCCAGTTCCACGCCGAGAAGTGTATCGAGTACGGCACCCAGATCGTGGCCGGGGTGACGCCCGGCAAGGGCGGCCAGTCCGCCCTCGACGTGCCGATCTTCAACACCGTCGAGGAGGCGGTGAAGGAGACCGACGCCAACGCGTCCCTCATCTTCGTGCCGCCGGCCTTCGCCGCCGACGCCATCCTGGAGGCGGCGGACGCGGGGGTGGAGCTGGTGGTCTGCATCTCCGAGGGCATCCCCGCCCGGGACATGATCCGGGTGCAGAAGATCCTCCAGGGCCTGCCCACGCGGCTCATCGGCCCCAACTGCCCGGGCATCATCAGCCCCGGCCAGTGCAAGCTCGGCATCATGCCGGCCCAGATCCACACCCCGGGCACCATCGGCGTGGTCTCGCGCTCCGGCACCCTGACCTATGAGGCCGTCTACCAGCTCACCCTGCTCGGCCTCGGGCAGTCCACGTGCGTGGGCATCGGCGGCGACGCCCTGCCCGGCACCAACTTCATCGACTGCCTGGAAGCCTTCGCCACGGACTACGACACCGAGGGCATCGTCATGATCGGCGAGATCGGCGGCTCCGCCGAGGAGGAGGCCGCGGAGTTCATCAAGGAGTACGTGCCCAAGCCCGTGGTCGCCTTCATCGCCGGCAAGACCGCGCCTCCCGGACGGCGCATGGGCCACGCCGGGGCGATCATCTCCGGCGGCGCGGGCACGGCGGCGGACAAGATCGCCGCCCTCAAGGACGCCGGCGTCGCCGTGGCGCCGACCCCGGCCGAGATCGGCATCACCATGAAGAATCTGCTAGACTCCCACTCTCTGGAGTAAGGCGTTTGGTCCCCTGGAAGGAGGGGGTTTCGTGCGCGGGCCCGGCAGCTTGCCGGGCCTTTTCCAATTTCTGCATCCTGCAGAGTGGGAGCCAGGCACCGTTGAAGATGCGGCGCCTACCCCTCTCGGCTCGATCGTGACGGTGCCTGGCACCCTCTCTGGTGCTCCCCGAGCGAGTGCCTCTCGCGTATCCAACTCGCGGGACGGTGCCTGGCACCGGGTCTTGCGCTCAAAGACGGTGGTGCGCCGCTTCCCAAACGGTGCCTGGCACCGCCTCTCGCCTGCCCGGAGCGCGGGCGGGGACGCGGACGCGGCGAGGGTCAGTTCCAGTGCTTGAGCTCGGGCCACAGCTCGGGAAAGGACATCTTCAGGCCCCGGCACACCCAGATGGGGCCGTTCTCCTCGGCCATGCCCCAGGGATGGTGGTGCCGGCCCGCCTCCTCGACCGAGGCACAGGCCTGCTCCAGGTCCTCGCGGTTGGACTGGAGGACGATGACCACGTCGCCTGAAGCGTCTCCCGGTCCCCACAGCCAGTAGCTCTGGTGGCCGCTGATGGCGCGCGGGAGACCGAGCTTTCTGCCGAGGTGGTTGATCGCTCCCGCCTCCCCGTAGTTGTTGGCGAAGATCGTGGTCTTCACCTGCTCCTCGGGGGGCAGCGAGTGGTAGACGGCCGCCACCTCCGCCACCAGCTCGGGCCAGCCGAGCTGGTCACCCAGGAACTGGGGCAGAGGTCCCTCGTGGGCCACCTCCGTCTTCGGCGGCGCGAACCCGAGGCGCCGCTCGTAGGCCACGTACCCCGCCGGGGAGAGCAACGGCAGGGCCAGGGGCGCGATCACGGCGCCGGTCGCCACCACCCACGCCACCACCACGGCCTTCGGCCACGTCCTGCCACGTGTGAGCCTCGAGCGTTCCAGCCAGGCCGCCACCGCGACCCCGCCGGCGGCGATGAGCGGGGGGTAGGCCGGGGCCAGGTAGTAGTCCTTGGCCTTCATGGCCATGAACATGACGAGCAACGCGACCCAGATCAGGCCCACCGGACGGAAGCGGCGCAGGCGGCCCACCAGGAGCGAGGCCAGACCGGCCAGCCAGATGGGGGCCAGGGCCGGGTGCATCATGAGCGCCTGCGTACCGAGAAAGGGGAGCGGCGGCAGAGCCACGTTCTTGCCCATGGCGCGCACGTTCTCCAGGTCCTCGAGCGTCGGGAATCCGTGCACCGCCTGCCAGATCAGGTTCGGGGCGAAGACGAGCAGCGCGATCCCGGCGCCGGCCCACGCCCAGGGGGAGAGGAGCTGGCGGCGAGAACGGCTGAGCAGGAGCGCGACCACCACCGCGACGCCGAAGAACGCGGTAGAGTGCTTGTTCATCAGGCCGACGCCCGCGACCGCCCCGAACAGGAGCCACAGGCGCTGGTCCCCGGTGCGCAGGAGCCGCACCAGCACCAGCACGGCGGCCGCCCAGATCACCTGCTCCACCACGTTCATGGTGAACAGGCCGGCGAGGGCGAGATAGATGGGCGTCGCCAGGGCTGCCAGCCCGGCCAGGGCCTGGGCGAAGCGGCCGCCCCCCAGCTCGCGGGCCAGGACCATGGTGAGCACGACGAGGGCCGCTCCCCACAGGGCCGCGATGCTCCGCAGCACCGGCAGGGAGCCACCCAGCAGCAGTGCCGCCTTCGCCATCAGCCCGATGAACGGTGCGTGGTCCACGTATCCCCAGGAGAGATGCCTTCCACAGTCCAGGAAGTAGAGCTCGTCCCGAAAGAAGCCGTAGCGACCGGCCAGGGCCAGGTGGAGCAGGAGGGTCGCGCCTCCGATGGCGGCCATGGCGCCGAGCGCCGGTGGCGGCACAGGATCCCGAGCCGCCCCGTTGGTATGGTCCGATGCCCCCGTCGCCACCCGATCGCCCCCCTTGCCCCGCCAGATGATACCCCGCACCGGGTGTCCTACGGGGCAACGAGGACGAGGTTGCGGGGGCGGCACCAACGCACCGTCTCCACGTGGTGCTTCGACGGGTCACGGCCCCGTCCCGGCAGCCTCTCGAGAACTCCTCCGGCGCGATATACTCCCCGGACGATGAGGCTCCGCCCTTTCCGCCGAGCTCCCCTTGCCGCGCTCGCCTGCCTGCTCACCCTGGCACTCCCTGCAGGGTGTGGCCGCCACGACGCGTCGCGAGCGAACGCCGGCTCCATCCCGCTCCTTTCCCTGGTTCGAAACATGAGGGTGGTGGACCAGGATCTGACCCTCGAGCTGCGTCCGGGCTCCGCGCCGGCGCGGGAGGGCCCTGTGCAGCACAGCTCCTCCTGGATCCAGCTCGAGGACGGGTGGGCGAGCAGCGAAGGGGCGGGACGATGGTCTCTCGGAGCGACCTCCACCGTCTCGGTGACCCTCGATACCCCCCGTCCCCGCACGCTCTTCCTGCGTGCCAAGAGCCTGCGCGACCCGAGCCGAAACCACACCCAGCGCGTGACCGTGTCCTGGAACCAGACGTCCTGCGGAACGATCACGGTCCCACCACGGACCGCCACCCTGGCGGTGGACATCCCCGAGAGGCTCCAACGTCCCGGCGTCAACACGCTGTCATTCGCCTACAGCTTCGTGGCCTCTCCCGCAAGCCTGGGGATCAACCCCGACGAGCGTCCCCTCGGCGTCTCCTTCGACTGGATGGCGGTACGCACCGCACCGACGTCCGGCGACGGCCTCCTGGGGCGCGTGAGGCGCGTGATGACGAAGGGGTCCGCAGGCCCGCCGCCGTCCAGCGTCCGGTTCGACAACGCCCACGACCTGATCCGGTTCGACCGCTCCGCCGAGCTGGTGCTTTCCGGCCGCGTGCCGAGGAGCGCCCGGGCCCTCGCCCTGGCTGTCGGCGGCGGTCGGCCGCAGGAGGGTGGACGGGTCACGATCACCCTGACAGAGCTGGACGGAACCCGGCAGGTGTTGTTGGACGCCGTACCGGACGGGGCGACGCACGCCGTCCCTCTCGACCGTTGGCGGGGGCGGGACGTGGTGCTCGAGATCGCCGCCGAGCTGGCCTCCGGGACGTCCCCGTTGGAGCTGGGCCACCCCCGTCTCGTCCTGGGACCCCCGCCGACGGTGGAGCGCGACGCGGCCCCCTCCACGCCCCCGAGCGCCCAGCCCGACATCGTGGTGCTGATCCTCGACGCCGCCCGCGCCGACCACTTCGGATGCTACGGCTACTCCCGAGACACCACTCCCAACATCGATCGCCTCGCCCGCAGCTCGCTGCGCTTCGAGCAGGTCTACGCGCTCGCGCCGTACACCCTGACCTCGGTGCCGACCATGCTCACCGGCCTTTCATTCCTCCAGCACGGCGTGCTCGTCCGCGGCGATCGCCTCTCGGCAGCCGCGCGCACCCTGGCCGAGGTGTTGCACGGGGTCGGGTACCAGACGGCCGCCTTCACGCCGAGCCCCTACGACTCCAGCGTCACCGGCTGCGACCAAGGATATGAGTCGTACCATGAGGTCTGGCGCGGCGTCAGCCCGACGGTGGCCATCGACCCCCACCGCCTCACGAAGCTCGTCATCCAGTGGTTACGCCGCTCCCGGGATCCCGGTCGACCCTTGCACCTGTTGGTGCACTACGTGCCCCCCCACACTCCCTACAGCCCGCCCGCCCGCTTCGACGTCTTCACGGATCCGGACTACCGGGGGTCGCAGGACGGCACCGTCGACAGCCTCCGCGCCATCGACAACGGTCTGGTCCGGCCCTCCGCCGCGGACCTGGACCACATCCGCGCGCTGTACGACGGCAACCTGCGCCGCGGCGACGATGCGGTGGCCCAGCTCTTGGCGGTGCTCCGCGAGTCCCCGCGCTGGCGGGACACCGTGGTCCTCCTTACCGCGGACCACGGCGACGCCTTCTTCGAGCACGGCCGGATGGGCCACAACTCCACACTGTACGACGAGATGCTGCACGTGCCCTTCATCCTCCGGTTGCCGCCGGCCGTGGGACCCGTCGAGGCGGACGAGGCGCAGCTGGCCAGCCTGGCGGACCTCACGCCGACGTTGTGCCGGCTGGCAGGCGCCCCGGCCCCCCCGATCTCGCGGGACGCGATTTGCTCCTCACGGCGCCGCGTCCCGCCGACCGCTTCTTCGTGACCCGGACCGCAGGCCAGGGCCATGACCTCGGGTTACGGAGCACGCGATTCGCCGTCATCACCGGTCCCGGCGGACGCAAGGAGCTCTACGACCTCGCACAGGACCCCGGGGAGCAGCACAACCTGGCCGGTCTTCGCCCCGGTCTCTTCGCCGGGCTCGAGCGTTTCATCGAGGAACGGGTCCGGACGGCGAAACCCATCGCGGCCGAGAAGACGACGGTGGAACGGCGCGAGCGCGAGCTGCTCGAGGCCCTCGGCTACGTGGACTAGCCCACCACGCGTCCTCGCCATCCCGCACCGACTCCGCCACGCCCCTCGAGCGCGCCTGCGGCGGCCCGACCCTGCGCCCTGCGCGAATCGACCGGGGCCTGCAGATGCGTATACTCGACCGCGATGGCGACGAGGTCCACCTCCTGGCTGGCGCTCCTCGGCCTGTGGCTGGTGCTCGCCCCGGCATGCGGGGATCGGGGCCAGTGGCGCCCGGACATCCCTCCGCCGGCGGCGGTCTCCGCAGACGCAGCGCTCCCGTCCGGCTTCGAGGAGATCGACCAGCTCCGTCTCGGGTCTGCCGGGACCGAGGTGCGCCGCGCGGCCCAGCACCTGCGCTTCACTCCCGACGACGAGAACCAGCTGGGCGCCGGTTGGGGCGAGCTCGAGGTCGACCCGGAGCTCGGTCGGAGGTTCGCCTGGGCGACCGGGACCCTGGCCGAGGTACCCGTCCGGATCCTGCCGGTTCCGGGGATGGAGCTCGCCTTCGCCTGCCGGCCGCTCCGGCTCGCCGGCGCACGGCCCCAGGTGGTGACCGTCACGCTGGGAGACGTCGAGCTCGGCCGGGTGACCCTTGACCCCGGCCTCACCACCTATCGCCTGCCGGTGCCCGAGCGGCTCCTGGACGGGCAAGCGGTGCTGCGCTTCCACTTCGCGTGGGCCGAGCGCCCGGCCGACCACCTGGCGGGCTCGTCGGACGTCCGGCGTCTCGCAGCCGCGTTCTACGCCATCGACCTGGACGTGCCCGGCGCGGCGGCGGTCACGGATCCGGCGGCGGACGGCGACGGCTTCGTCCAGACGCCCGGGACGGAGGTCGCGTTCCCCGTGGTCGTGCCGCCGGCCGGGGTGCTGGACCTCGGCGTGGCGTCCGCGGAAGGCGCGCCGACCGACGGAGCGAGGGCCGAGGTGTGGATGCGGCGCGCGGGGCGGAAAGCTCAGCGGATCGCCGACCTGCCGACGCGCCCCGGCAGCCCGGGCCGCTGGCGGGTGGATCTCGCCACCCTGGCCGGCGAGGAGGTGGAGCTGGCCTTCCGCCTCAGGGCGACGAGCCCGCACGCCGCCGTGCGCTGGGTGCGGCCACGCCTGCTGGGCGATCAGCGCCGCGCGGACGGCGCCGACAACCTGCTGCTCATCGTGGTGGACACGCTGCGCGCGGATTACCTCTCGTGCTACGGGGGCAGCACGCGGACCCCGAACATGGACGCCCTCGCCGCTTCCGGTGTCCGCTTCGAGCGGGCGTACAGCCACATCCCCATCACCCTGCCGAGCCACGCGACCATGTTCACCTCCACGCTTCCGCGAGAGCACGGCGTCCACAACAACGGCGACGTGCTGGACCGGCGCGCGCTGACCCTGGCCGAGGTGCTCCGCAGCAACCACCGGGTCACCGCCGGCTTCGTCAGCCTCGGCGTCCTGTCGTCCCGCTACGGCATCGCGCAGGGCTTCGACACCTACGACGACAGCTTCGGGGTCGACTGGTGGAAGAACGCGGGCGAGGTCAACGCGGAGGTCTTCCGCTGGCTGGACGCGAACCGCCCGAAGCGGTTCTTCCTGTGGGTCCACTACAGCGATCCCCACGAACCCTACGCGCCCCCGGATGGAGACTACCCCGACATCCGGGTCCGCCTGAACGAGCGGCCGGCCGGGAGCTTCCGGGCCGACGGCCGCACCGTCGTCCTCGACCTCGAGCTGCAGCCGGGGGAGAACCGCCTCGGTTTCCTCCCGGCGGACGCGCGCTCCAGCAGGACCCTGATGTTCCGCTACCCCTCCGTCGACCCGCCGGAGGTGGAGGTGGCGCTCTCCACGGGTTGGCACAAGGGCACCGTCAACCCCCGCAACCCGGGCCACCTGGCCCGCCCTCCCGTGTCCCTCACCCTGCACAACCCGGGCCCGCGCCCGCTGTCGGCGCAGCTCCGCTTCTCCTGCGAGGCGCAGCAGACCGTGGCCGAGAAGCGCGCGGCGTACGCCGAGGAGGTCGAGTACGTGGATCGCAATCTGGGCGCCCTCCTCGAGCGGCTGCGGGACGGGGGCTGGCTCGACAACACCCTGGTGGTGCTCACGGCGGACCACGGCGAGGGCCTGGGCGACCACGTCCAGATGGCCCACGTGGACCAGCTGTATGAGGCGCAGATGCGGGTGCCCCTCGTGCTCTCGTTCCCCGGGACCCTCCCCACGGGTGTGGTGGTCCCCGACGTGGTCTCCCACCTCGACCTCGTACCCACGATCGACCACCTGCTCCACCTCCACGACGGCGGCGTGCGGCGCGGGCGCGACCTGTCCCCGCTCATGGAGGGCCGCCCGATCGGGCCGGCGCCGCCGTTGCTGCTGGAGACCTTCCGACCGGAGGCCGCCGTGGACCGCCGCGGCGTGCTGGCGGGTGACGACAAGTACATCCTCAGCCTACCCGCCCATCGGGAGGACTCTACGACGTCGTCTCCGACCCCGACGAGCACCACGACCTGGTCCACCAGCGCCGGGAGCGGGCCGACGCTCTGGCCCGCACCCTCGCCGACCTGATCATCGCGTCCGGTGGGCAGCGCGGTGCCCCCCGACCCGCGCGCGAGCTCTCCGAGGAGGAGCGACAGCGCCTCGAGTCCCTCGGCTACATCCACGAGTAGCCGCGCGCGGCCCCCGCCCACGCGCTCACAGCCGGACGATGCGGTCGGCGTGGAGGAACCAGATCTCGGCGCGGGGCGGCGCGGGCAGGTCGAGGGCCGCCTGCAGGGCCCGTGCGTACCACGCGAGCTGCGGACGATAGCGCGCCACGAGCCCGGCCAGCCCCTCATCGTCGCTCACACGATCGGTCTTGTAGTCGGCGAGGACGGGCGCGCCGTTCTCCTCGTACACCAGGTCCGCCGTCCCGGTCACGAAACCCACCACCTCGTCGCCCGTGGGAGGCAGCAGGAAGGGAAGCTCCCGGGCCACCACCGACCCGGCCACCTCCGCCAACCGGGCCAGACACGCGCCGCCGGCAAGACGCGCCAGCTCCTCTTCGAGGCGGCGCCAGGCGGCATCGCGGTCCCGGACGGAGACCGCCGCCGCGACGCGTGTGCGGAGCTCTTCCCTCCGCGCCCGCACCTGGGCCGCGAGATCGTCCGTCAGGTCCAGGGTCTCCAGCAGGAGGTGGATGACGCTGCCGATGGCCCGCGCCGAGGAACGCGCGGCGCCCGGCGCCTCCGTCTCGCCGTCCTCGTGGGGCGTGCCATCATGCTCGACGAGCTGGGTCACCGTGGCGGCGAGATCGGCTCCCTGCCGCCGGGCGGCCGAGGCGCGCAGCGCCTCCAGCCGCGCCGCATCCGCGAGCACGTGCGCCACGTCCGCCGGCGGTGGCGGCGACGTGACCGCGCCCCTCGCCGCGATGTCCACCATGGCCGCCGGCAGCACCCACTGGACCGTCTCTGGGTCCTCCAGGATGCGTCCGGTCCCCCTGACCAACTGTTGGGCCAGCACCTCGGGCCGCAGGCGGTGCGCCGCCAGGTCGGCGAAGCTGGTGGCGGCCGCCGCCTCCACGAGGGCGCCGTCGCTCCGCCACCGTCCGGAGAGCACCAGACGCCGCTTGGCACGCGTCATGGCCACGTACAGGAGGCGCACCCGTTCCGCGCACTCGCGCTGCCGCTGCTCGATCTCGGCCGCGGCGAACCGCGGGGTCGCCCAGCCGAAGAGCTGGTAGGACAGGCCCCCGGGGTCCCGCAGCACCGTCGCGTCGCTGCGGCGGGCCGGTCTGCCGTCGCCCCGGTGGATCTGGAGCACGTACACATGCTCGAAGTCGAGTCCCTTGGCGCCGTGCACGGTCATCACGTGGACGGCGTCGCTGAGGGTCTCGGGGGTCATCGGCACCTCCGGCTCCCGCGCCTCCTCCACCGCCCGCCGCAGGAAGCGGGCGACCTGGGCCAGGCTGCCGTCGGCCGTGGCGAGCGCGCCCTCGAGCTGGGCGAAGAAGCGCTCCAGGCGGGCGCGGCGGAAGCGCCCGAGGTAGCGCGCCGAGGACGTGACCTCGGTCAGCCACAGGGTGCGCAGCCGCTCCACGAAGATGTCCGGCGGGTCCCGCCGCAGGAAGCGACGCAGGTCGAGCACGGTCTGAGCCGCCGCCCGGACCGCCGCGGGCCAGTCCGGCAGCGCCCCCGCCCCCGGGAGATCGGCCGGCGTCGCCGCGAGCGCCCGCTCCAGACAGCGGTCGACGGCGTCCATCGTTTGGTCCGTCTGACCCGTGAGCTCGGCCATCAGCGCCGGCAGGCCGGCGTCGAAGAGCGGCGTCAGGGCCGCGTCCGGCGTCCCCACCGCGTCCGAGCGGAGCACGGTGAGCAGGGCGAGCTGGTCCGACGGCTCCAGCACCGCCCGCACGAGAGCCGCCGCCTCCACCACCTCGCGCTGGCGGAAGTAGTCCCGCTCCCTCGCCACCTCGAAGGGCACCCCCGCCTCCCGCAGCCGGTCCAGCACCGCCTCCTGCTCGGTGGTGGTGCGGAGCAGGATGCCCATGTCCTTCCACGGCACCTTCTCCTCGTCGTGCAGGCGCCGGATGTCGGAGGCCACCATGGCGGCCTCCGCGGCGGTTGCCTCGCCCTTCTTCACCTCGGCGTTCGCGACACCGGTCTGCGGGTCCTCGGGCCACGCCAACCAGTGCTCCACCGGCGTCCGCTCCCCCACGGCAAACCCCGAGCCCGTGGCACGCTCCCCGGTCGGCTCCAGCGGCTGGAACGGCGGTTGCACGCCCACCCGCTCCGCCATCACGGGCGCCACCACCCGCTCCACCTCGGCCAGGATGGGCGCCACCGAGCGGAAGTTGCGCACCAGGGGACGCACCACGCCGCCCTCGGCCAACACCTGCGCCTTGAAGGCGTCGTAGGCGGCGAGGTCGGCGCCCCGCCAGCCGTAAATGGACTGCTTCGGATCGCCCACGATGAACAGCCCCGGCCGCTCACCGGGCCCGCCCTCCAGCGCCAGCCTGGCCACGATGTCGCACTGGACCTGGTCGGTGTCCTGGAACTCGTCCACCAGGAGCTGGTCGATGCCGCGCCGGATCTCTGAACGGAGGCGGCGCGAGGAGGCCAGCAGGCGCTGGGCGCCGCGCAGGAGCTCGGCGTAGGTGACGATGCCCTCGGCGGTGAGACGGCCGGCAACCTTCGCCAAGAGGGCCGCGAGCACCTGGCGGGCCGCCGTCAGCTCCCGCGGGCGGAGGCCGATGACGCCGGCAAGGGCGACGGCGAGGCGACCCGCCGCGGGTTCGAACCATGCGGTGCGCCCCCCGAGCGCCTTGCGGTCGGTGGCCTTGAACGTCCCCTTGCTCCACTCGCCCAGGCGTCTGGCGGCCCGCTCATCGATCACCGAAGCGGCCGCCACCAGGAGGTCCGGCGTCGGCTGTCGACGACCGGCCAGACGCTCCCCCAGGTCCCGCAAGGCGGTCACGGTGTGGACGCTGACCGGGGTGCCGTCGGTCAGGCGCCCGTCCTCGGTCCCCAGGAGCGCGGCCAGGGCCTCTGCGATCTCCTCCACCAGCACGGCCAGCTCGTCCGCACCCAGGGGGTCCCGACCGAGGTCCGAGGCCGTAATGCCGGCGGCCGTGAGGGCCGCCGCGGCCGCCGCCACCTGGGGCAGCGACACCCCTGCCGCGGCCATGGTCTCCCAGTCGCTCAGCGCCGCCCCATCGGCCTCGCGGAGGGCCTGGAGGGTGGCGTCCTCCACGACGGCCTCCACCCGGCTGCCGTCGGCGTCCACCGCGAAGTCCGGGTGCACCCCCGCCTCCAGGGGGAACGCCCGCAGGAGGCGGTGGCAGAAGGAGTGGATGGTCATGGCGGGCAGGCGATGCATCTCGTCCGCCAGCGCCTCGCAGCGGCGCCCCAGCTCGTCCCCGTGCACGGCCACCAGCTCGAGCTGCAACCCCGGCGGGGTGTCGCCCCCGGCCAGGTCGCCGAGGGCGCCTCCCACCCGCTCCGCCATCTCGGCGGCGGCAGCCTCGGTGAAGGTGATGGCGACCACACGCTCGATCACCCGCCGCGCCACCTCGGGCCGCAAGCCCGCACCCGCGTGCAGCTCCCACCCCGGTCCCAGGCACCACGCCACGATCCGGGCCGTGAGCAGGGCCGTCTTCCCGGTCCCGGCGCCGGCCTCCACCACCAGCGGCCTGTCGAACAGGAGGTGGGCCCGGGCGCGCGCCTCCGCGTCCTGGCGCAGCAGCTCCTCGCGGCTGTCGCTCACGGACCCTCCTCGGGGCGGTCACGCCCCAGCCACCAGAGCTCGGCGGCGCTCCGCGCCACCTCCGACGTCCCCGTGTCCGCGCTCCCGACCCAGTCCACCAGACGGGATCGGAAGCCGGAGTCGTCACGCAGGCAGGCCTCCCGCACCTCACACCAGCGGCAGGCGGACGGGACGGCGCCGTTCGCCTCCTCCACCCGGGGGAAGAACGCACCGCTGCGCCACGCCCGAGCGATCACAGCCACAGCCTTGGAGAACGCCGCTTCCATCTCCGGCACTGCGGGCGACGTCTCCACCAGGCGGCTCGCCTCGGGGCCGGAGATATCCGGCCTCAGGTACAGGTATCGCCCCCTCGTCGGCTGCGACGATGCGGCGGCCGCGTAGGCCGGGCCCTGGAGCGCGGACCCGCGGGCGATCTTCTCGAGCAGGTGCTCCTGCCGCTTGCCCTCCCCCTTGGCCCCCGAAGGGGGGCGCCCGGTCTTGTAGTCCACCAGGAGCAGCCCGTCTCCCGCCCGGTCCACCCGATCGGCGCGGAAACGCAGGGGCTCGTCCACTCCGTCCACGGCGGCTTCGCCGGAGACCTCCGCTCCGAGGACCTCCCTGGCCATGTCGCCGGTGCCCCAGTCGGCGCGCCGCGCCACCTCCAGAAAGGGACGCGCCCGCGCCGCGAGGAGCATCGCCAGCCCTCGTGCGGACATGCCGAGGGCTCCCGCGACGGCCGCCGCCTGATCTCGAAGCAGGCGTCCGAGGTCGTCGTCCGAGGGCCACGGGACCGCCGTGGGCGGCCGCGTCTCGAGCTCGATCAGGGACCCGCCGGCGGCCGCGCCTGCCTGCGTCACGATCCTCTCCAGCACCCCGTGGACGAGAAGACCAAGTCCCGCGCCACCGGGGTCCGGCAGACCGTGGCGAGGGTCCACCCCCTCCTCCACCCGGAGACGCCGCACCAACAGCGCCTGGAAGGGGCAGGCCGCGATGAGCTCCAGGGCCGTCACCGAGGGCAGCCGGCCCGACCAGGCCGCGGCCCCCATCAGGCCCGCCCAGGGGCCAGGCCCGGCGGCCGCCCCCACGGCATCGATCTCCTCGAGAACACGGAGCCTGGCCTCGGCCCATCGTGTGCCGTCGTCGCGCTCGAGCGCCGCCCGCGCGCGCCCCTCGTCCCGGGCTGCCGCCAACAGGGGCGCCAGGCCGGCTCGACCGGTCCGATGGGCCGCCAGGAGGGCGTGCTCGAACGCGGGGCGCGGCGCCAGGGGATCCCGCCGGTCCGCCGGCGGGAGGTGGAGCACGTCGCCTACGGGGACGGCGCGCACTTGCCCCTCGCGGCACAGGCGGACGACGAACGGCGACGGGGAGGCCTTGGCGCCGTCGACGGAGGCGCTCAACGACAGGTCCACCACCCCGGCCGCCGCGGTGAGCTGGGCGAACAGGTAGCGCTCCTCGTCGAGGCCCCGGGCCCGCACGGGGAACTCGCGCAGCACCTCCGCCGCCAAATGCCCCCGCACGGTGTCCGGCAGGAGGGCATCCTCCTGTACGACCCGTGGGAAGACGCCCCGGTTGAGCCCGACCACGAAGAGATGCTCGAAGGTCCTCCCCCGGGCCTCCATAGCGGTCAGGACCTGGACCCCTCCCCCGAGCCCTCCCAGGGGCGCGGCGCCCACGTGCTCGAGGCGACGAGCCGCCTCCTCGATCCACTCGTCACGGCCGAGCTCGAGGCCTTCCGGCAGCTGGGCCGCGAGCTGGGAGAGGGTGGCCACCGCCGGCTCGACAGGAGCGGCCCTCATCTCCCAGCCGAGGCGCGTCAGCACCCCCAGGGTCCGCCCGAGGTGAGTGGATGCGGATCCCGCGGCGGGCCAGTCCGTGAGCCAGCGAAGCAGGGCCGCGCCCTCCCGGGTGGCTTCTCGCAGCCTCGAAGAGGCCACCTGCCGCCGTGGCGCGGGCTCGCCGCCGTCCGGGGGCGCCGGCAGAGGCAGCTCGATCCGCTCCTCCGGCAGTCGCCGCATCGCGAGGGTTGCCACGTCCGCGAGCCGGACCGCCCCGAGAGCGCGCAGGCCGGGCAGCAGCTCGCCGTCGCCCCCCGCCCCCGATCGCCGCGCCTCCACCCACAGCTCGGCGGTGGCCTCGGCGCCCCCGCGCAGCAGCTCGGCGAGCATCCGGCTCCGCCGCCAGGCCTCGCCCCCGGGCAGCGCGGCACCGGCTCCCGCCAGCGGGATGCCGAGGCGGGAGAAGTGGCGGCGGACCAGGCTCGCCACCGGTGCGAGCTCGCGGGCCACCACCCCGATCTCCTCGGGGACGGCGCCGCCGTCGAGGAGGGCGCGGACCTTCGACGCCAGGTGCCGGATCTCGGCCTCTCGCGTGGGCGCCTCCATGACGGCGACGCGTCCCGGCCGGACGGCGCGATCCGCCGTCCGCGCGGCGAAGGCCCCGAAACGGCCGGCGAAGCGCTCCAGGAAGGCGACGCCGACATCGTCGCGGCCCGGGTCCGCCGGGTCCGGCGGACGGTCCAGGAGGAGCGCTCCCCCCAGGACCGTCAACAGCGCCTCGATCAGGTCGGACGCGACGCCGGTGGCATCTGCGAAGCCGTGCACCAGCACCGCCCGGGAGGGGAGGACCGACGGCCCCTTGGTGCGCAGCACCGCGGTGGCGAGCTGGGGGACCTGCGCCAGCCGGCACACGCCGAGATCTTCGAGATCCTCGGACACCGCTGCCGCGACGCGGGCCAGCTCCCCCACTCGTTGCAGGCGGCGCGGCGTCACCAGGCCCGCCAGGCTGGCCAGCTTGTCCTCCACGACCTCGCGATGAGGGGCCTCGAACCCCGCATCCAGGAGGTCGCGCACCGCTCCCTCCACGGCCCGGTAACCGTCCTCGAGATCCGCCAGCTCTCGACGCAGCAGGGGCGCCGCCCGCGCCCGCCGCCGGACCAGGATCTGGAAGGTCGCCTCGCCCACCAGGCGCGTCTCCCCCGCGCGCTCCACGATCTCCAGGGCCGCTCCGGCGAGGGTCTGCAGTGTGATGCCCGCCAGGGCCCGTGCATGCTCGACCATCAGCCGACGTCCCAGGTGTCGGCGGAGGCTGGCGGAGGGCACGACCACGCGCAGAGGAGCCGCCAGCTCGCCGAGGCGGCGCGGCCGCAGCCGCTCGATCTCGGCGAGCAGGGCCCGCTCCGTGGCACGCGGTCCGCGGCAGGAGATCACCGTCGCAGGGAAAGGAACGCTCACTGTCGGCATCGCAGCACGCACCCCGACCCCTGTCAATGCCGCTCGGTCCATCCCAGGGTGCCGCCCACCGCATCTTCCCGGGAACAGCCCGCGCCACCGTCCGCGTACTCGGGCGCCGTCATGGATCTATATATGGCCACTTGACAAGATAATCATAGATCGATAATGTCTGCCCCAAACAGGGAGACCACTGCCATCGGGGCACTGGTCAGCATTGTGAATTTTTACACAATGTCTCGTGAAAAAAGGCACAAGGAGGACGACGATGCGACTCACCCGTTTGCTCACCATCATGTTCACGGCCTGTCTGGCCCTCAGCCTCGGCGGGCTCGCCATGGCGGCCAAGAAACCCTCGGGCAAGGAGCTGTACCGCGACTACTGCAAGCCCTGCCACCAGGCGGACTCCGCCAACGGCGAGTACACCCCCATGACCCTGATCCAGGACCAGTGGAACCGGTTCTTCGACGAGAAGTACGTGCCGTCCCACGAGGACGTCACCGACCCGGGGCACGAAGGCAAGACGGTCGTCGACGTCATCACGCCGGAGCAGCTCAAGGAGATCCGCGACTTCGCCGTGGACCACGCCGCCGACTCCGAGCACCCCATGACCTGCGGCTGACGGGCGCGAAAGGACGGCAGCGCACCATGAACCCACTCAAGACGCTCACCATCGTCGCCCTCCTCGCTGTCTCCCCGGTCTGGGCCCAGGAGACCGCAACCGAGGCCAACCCCGCCACCAAAGAGGACGTTGCCAAGCTCAAGAAGTCCGTCAAGGAGCTCGAGAAGCGCCTCATGTCCGTGGAGCGCGACTCCGCCCTGGACCGCATCCGGTTCACCGGCGACTTCCGCTTCGAGGCGCACTCCATCCAGGCGGACGTCCCCGCCCACTTCGACGGCATGAAGCTGCAGAAGGGCCTGGTGGACACCCTGTTCTTCTACGGAGCCACCGGACAGTTCCCCACGTCCCCCAACGACGTCGGCGACTTCGTGGCCAGCCACTACGGCGACTACCTGTACTTCACCCACAACCTCACCTTCGACCAGCTCAAGCAGGCCATGGGCATGTTCCCCCCCACCGCCCAGCAGCAGCTCTTCGCCATGCTCCTGCCCTCCACCCACGTGGACGCCTACTCGGTGGACAACGACATCCTGTACACCAACCGTTTGCGCCTCGACATGAACGCGGACGTGGCTGACAACGTCACCTTCGCCGGCCGCCTCGCCATGTACAAGACCTTCGGTGACTCCACCGCGGTCCAGGTCTTCAACGGCCAGGCCAACAGCATCGACATCGACGGCAACACGGCCACCGTGCCCAACTCCGACATCCTGCGGGTGGAGCGCGCCTACTTCACCTGGAGCGACATCGCCGGGATCCCCATGTACCTCTCCATCGGCCGGCGCCCCTCCACCGGTGGACCTCCCCTGAACCTCCGTCAAGGAGAGCTGCGGGGCGGCACCCCCATGGGGACCCTCATCGACTTCCAGTTCGACGGCATCACCTGGGGCTACCACCTGTCGGAGAGCTCGACCTTCCGCCTCTGCTACGGGGTCGGCTACGAGTCCGGGTTCGGCAACGGCGACATCCTGGAGCAGCCCGCGGACCGCCTCGACGATGCGCAGTTCCTGGGCGTCAACTGGGACGTCATCTCGACGGAGCAGACGCTCCTCCAGCTCACGGTGGCCCGCGCCTTCGACGTCACCGACGGCTTCAACGGCCTCGTGGTCCTGCCCAACGACCCGGTCACCGGTCAGACCGTGGGGGCGCCCTTCATCATGCGCTTCACCCCGTCGACCACCCTGGGCGACATCGACATCGCCGGCCTCCTCCTGATGCGCACCACCGGGCCCCTGGACTGGTTCTTAAACTACAACTACATGTCGTCCGACCCCCTGCCCGTGACCACGCCCTTCGGCGGGCTGTTCTCCGACCCCTTCGACACTCCGAAGTCCCAGCACGGCGACATGTTCTACCTGGGGGGCCGGTACCGCTTCAACGACGACCACACCATGGTCGGCTTGGAGTACAACCACGGCTCCAAGTACTGGTTCAACTTCACCCCCGCCCAGGACGACATCATCGCCCCCAAGACCGCCACCCGCGGCGACGTGTGGGAGGCCTACCTCATCCACAAGATCAACCGCCGCTTCCAGGCCAAGCTCGACTACATCGACTACAGCTATGACTACTCGGGGTCGGGCTGGATGATGGGAGCGCCCAAGAAGCTGGACGCCAATCCGGTGCTCGGCTTCCCCACCTACGACAGCGCATCCATGGTCACCCTGAGCATGATGGCGAGCTTCTAGAGAGGACGGACACCATGATGTCAGCACGGCTGTTCACGGTGGCGCTGGCGGCTCTCGCCGCCCTTCCCGCGGCCGCCGCCGAGTCCACCCACAAGGAGTACTTCGAGCACTACGAGGGAACCAGCACCTGTCTTGCCTGCCACCACGACGAGGCCGAGTCGTTCTTCCACTCCCAGCACTACCAGTGGCAGGGCGATGCGCCACAGATCGTCAACGCCGATGGCAAGAAGCTCGGCAAGCGCAACACCATCAACGACTTCTGCACGAACCCCATGGCCAACTGGATCGGGCTCGTGCGCAACTCCCGGGGTGAGGTCATTACCAAGGGCTGCTCCAAGTGCCACGCCGGGCTCGGGCTCGTGCCGACCCCCGAGGTCAGCCCCGCCCAGCTCTCAAACATCGACTGCCTCATCTGTCACGCCTCCGGCTACCGCCGCGACCTCTACCAGAACGAGGACGGAAGCCTCCAGTGGAAGCCCATCCTGTGGAAGAACCAGGAGGGTCTCGACTCCGTGGCCAAGCGCATCTCGCTCCCCACCCGCGCCATGTGCCTGCGCTGCCACTCCGGTTCCGGCGGCGGCCCCAACTTCAAGCGCGGCGACCTGGAGTACGCACTGAGCGACCCGGAGCCCTCCTTCGACGTCCACATGGCCACCGCGGGTGCCGACCTGCAGTGCGTGGACTGCCACGCCGGCGAGGACCACCGGGTCCGGGGACGCGGCACCGACCTGTCCGGCACCGACATGCCCTCCGCCCCCCTGAGCTGTGACGCCGCCGATTGCCACGGCCCGGCCCCCCACGAGGCCGCGGTCCTCAACCACCATGCCTCTCGGGTGTACTGCACCACCTGCCACGTCCCCACCTTCGCCAAGGAGGACGCCACCGACATGGTGCGTGACTGGTCGACGCCCCACTACAACGAGGAGGCCGATCGCTACGGCGCGACCATCACCCTGGAGAAGGACGTCACGCCCACCTACGCCTGGTACAACGGGACCACCTGGGAGCAGCTCCCCGGCCATCCCGTGACCGTGCGTCCCGACGGCACCGTGGGCATGATGGTGCCCGAGGGCGACAGGAACGACCCCAAGGCGCGTATCTACCCCTTCAAGCTCCACCGCGCCAAGCTGCCCGTGCTCGATGAGCAGCAATGGATCGTTCCCATCGTGGTCGAGGAGTTCTTCGCCGACGGCAACATCGACGAGGCCGTGAAGAAGGCGGCCGATGACATGTACGGCGTCGACGACGCCGCCTACCACTGGGTCGACACCAGCCGCTACATGGGCATCTTCCACGAGGTCCAGCCCGCGGCCGAGGCCCTCCGCTGCCTCGACTGCCACGGTCCCGAGGGGCGCCTGGACTGGAAGGCCCTGGGGTACGGCGGCGATCCCCTCGACGCCCTCCTGAAGACATCCCACTGATCCTCGATCACACCCCGTCACGGCCCGGCGGGAGCGCTCCCGCCGGGCCGTGTTCTCTGGGTTTCCGCCGCCCCAACCCACCAGTATCGCGGATCGATGTTACGGTCTCCGGCGTCGATCACCGCCCCTGCCGCTGTTCGCCGTTGCTGGTGTTGATCGCTGACGCGGCCGCTGCGCGCGGTGGCTGACGCCGATCGCCGCCGCCGTCTCTGACCACCCCACCGCCAAGGGTTGTCGTGTGGCACGGGCCGTGGATGGTTCGCGCGGTCGCCGCTGACCCTCAGGAGGGGCGGATGCTCAGGCCCTCACTCCACCACGATGGGCGGCATCCAGGTGGGACCGGGCAGGCGGACGGCGCCGGTGCGCCATGCCTCTGAGGCCAGCTCCGCAGCCTCCCGCACCGCCAGCTCCTCGTCGGACCGATGCTCCAGCAGCTGCTTCCACCACGGCACCAGGCGCGGGAAGTCCACGAGCTCCACCCTGGCCTCCGGTGGGATCCCCGCCAGGGAACGGGCCACGGCCAGCGCCTCGTCGAGGCCCCCCACCTGGTCCACCAGGCCGTTCTGCTTGCCTTGCTTGCCGGTGAACACCCGCCCCTCGGCGATGGCCTCCACCTGATCTCGGCTCATGTCCCGCGCCTCGGCCACGATGCCCACGAAGCGCTCGTAGATCTGGTCCAGCGAGCGCACCATCAGGGCGCGCTGGGGATCCGTCCACGGATCCAGGGTCCCGTAGAGGTCGGCGTTGGCCCCGAACTGCATCTGCCCGAAGGTGATGCCCAGCTTGTCGGCGAAGAAGTCGCCGGTGGCCAGGTGGCCGCCGAACACGCCGATGGAGCCCACCAGGGCCGCCGCATCGGCCACGATCTTCTGACCGCCGCAGGCGATCCAGTACCCACCGGAGGCGCCCACGTTGGAGATGGACACCACCACGGGCAGGTCCGCCGCGGTACGCACCACCTCGCGGCGGATGATCTCCGACGCCAGGGGCGTGCCGCCCGGGGAGTCGAGACGCAGCACCACCGCGCGCACCCCCGGTGTGCGTCGGGCGTTTCGCAGCGCCCGGCTCACCGTCTCCGAGCCCATGATCTGGCCACCCAACAGGGGGTTCACGCTGAAGGAGTTCTCCCCGCGCATGATGACGCCGAGGGCAGTCACGACCGCGATCTTGGGCCCCGAGCGGGACCGCACCGCGCGCTTCAGGTAGGTGCGCGCGCCCACCACCTCGGCGCCGTCGGCCCTCGCAGCGACACGCTTGGAGAAGTCGTCCCAGTCCTCCAGGTGGTCCACGAGCCGCTTCGCGAGCGCCTCCTGGGCACCGTAGGGCCCGCTGTCGATGAGGTGGCGGACCTGGTCCTCCTCCAACCCCCGGCCGGACGCGATCCCCGCCGCGAGCTGTGCCGACAACGAGCCCCCCAGCCACTCGTACATGGCGCGCTGCTCCGGGGTGAACTGGGTGTGGGTGTACTGGAAGCGGGCATCCTTGTAGGCCCCCCGTCCGGGGTAGTCGGCCTTGATCCCGAGCTTGTCCAGGGCACCTCGGAAGAAGGGGAAGGAGATGGAGAGCCCGATCAGGTTGACGTCGCCCATGGGATGGAGGGAGATCTCGTCACAGCCCGTCGCGAGATAGTAGATGGTGTTGCCCGGCGCGAACTCACCCGCGGTGTCCAGGTACGCAGCGCTCCACTTGCCCGCGCTTCGCAACCCCCCGAGGAGGCCCCGCACCTGCTGCGCGGTGGCCAACCCGCCGCCGGGGTTGTCCAGCCGCAGGCGCAGGCCCACGACCCGGTCATCGGTGGCTGCCCGGGTCAGCACGGCGCGCAGGTCACGCAGGCTGGTGGGCTGCTCCCCCGCCAGCTCGGCGAAGGGGTCCGGCACGGTGCGCTCCACGATGGGGCGGTCGAGGTGGAGTGCGATCACCAGCCGCCCGCTCAGGGGCGCCCCCCGCAGCCCGAGCACCACCAGGGCCACGATCACGAGCCCCAGAATGACGAGTAGACACCCGACACCCACCAACCACACACGAGCTCTGGCCATGATCCCTCCGAGGACGCCTCATGGTACCAGAGGCCCGGAGCTGCGCACGGCGCGTAGCATGCCCGCGGCGGCGTCGGCCATGGAGCACAGGCGCCGATACTCGCGACGCGCCTCGGCGGGCACACCGGCCAGGGAGAGCTCGGCATCGTCCAGCGTGGTCAGCTCGCGCTCCAGCTCGTCGCTCCCTCCGCCCCGCTCGGCCACGGTCCGCGCCAGCTCCTGCCAGCGTCCGAGGCGCCCCTGCAGCTCGTCCAGGTGGCGCGCCACATCGCCGATCGCTCCGAAGTGCGCCAGGAGGAGGCGCCGCGCCTCCAGGCCGCGCAACAGCTCGAGGCTCGACCGCCAGGCTCCGAGGTCGATGTCCGGCGGCGGCGTGGGGGGCAGGACGTGGGAGCTGCCGGGGAAACGCACGCCGGCCACGTCCCCGGTGGCGACGGCGTCCCCCACCTGCCAACACACGTGGTGCCGGGCGTGGCCGGGGGTGTGCCACGCGACGGCCTCCAGGTCCCCCACGGGGACCCGCTGCCCGTGCTGGACCGCCTCGAGCTGGGACGCGGGCACCGCTTCCATCACGCCCCACAACGCCTCCATGGACTCGCCGTAGAGACGGCGGGCGCTCGGCAGCAGCTTGGCCTGAGGATCGGCGAGATGGGGCAGACCCACCGGGTGCACCCAGACCCGGCACCCGCTGCGCCTGGCCAGGCCGCCGGCGGCGCCCGCGTGATCCAGGTGGATGTGGGTGAGCAGCAGGGCACGGAGATCCCGGAGGGCGTAACCGGCCTCTGCCACGCCTCCTTCCAGCGCCGGCAGGCTGCTCGCCGGGCCGCACTCGATGAGCGCGAAGCCCCCGTCCCCGGTGGGCACCAGGTAGCAGGCCACCACCTGCGGCCGCCCCTGATAGTGGACGTCCAGGGTGAGCACGTCAGTCATTGCATCTCCAGACTGTAGAGTACCCGGTGACGACCGGATCGCCTATCATGCGCCCATGACACGACAGCGATTCCCCCAGCTCGCCCTCGCCGGCGCCGTCATGGCCGTCGTCGCGTGCATGAGTGCCGGTGGCGTCGGCCGCCGCGCCGTCTACACCGGGACCCGCTACGAGGTCTGCATCGCCGCCCAGGCAGCGGTGAAGGACCTCGGGGGACGGGTCATCACCGCCAACTGCGAGACGGGAACCATCGTCGGCCGGCTGGACGCGGAGGGAACCGCCGTACGCCTCGACGTCTCCATGGATCAGAACCCCACCGCCGGGCGCAGCGCCACCGCCGGTGCGCCGCCCATCGACCTCGCGGTGCACGCCTCCCTGATCGACATGGACGAGCCGGGGAAACGCTGGCTGGATCAGCTCGGCCGCATCGTCGACCACTACCTCGAGCTGGTACGACAACGCCTGGGCCGCCGGTGAGCCTCCGGGGGCGCGCCGGTCGTCGACCCTAACGGCCGCAGCTCGCGCAGGAGCCGGAGTGGCAGCTGGCACACGCCGTGGACGAGGTGGTCCGGTGCTCGACCCCCGACATCCCGAAGGTGGTCGGCATCTTCTCCACCTCACGGGAGCCGCAGCCGGGACAGGCCACGGACGGGTTCGGCGAGAAGCTCAGCTTCTCGAACCGGGCGCCGCAGCCGCCGCAGCGATACTCGAAGACAGGCATCCCCGACCCTCCAGCCGGACCGACTATAGCGCACCTTCGGCGCCTGGGACCGGGGCCCCCCGCGGGGGCTCGACGGCTTCGACGAGGGCGGGGTAGCGGGCGCCGAGGGTAACGCCTCGCACCACGAAGAAGACCAGGAACGCCAGCCACAGCCCATGGTTGCCGAGAGGTCCGAAGGCCAGCCACCAGGCGCCCAGATAGAGCAGGAATGACAGCACCATGGCGTTCCGCATGTCGCGGGTGCGGGTGGCGCCGATGAAGATCCCGTCGAGCTGGAAGCACCACACCCCGAGCAGGGGGTGCAGGGCCGCGTACCACAGGAAGACCCGCGCGGTGGCCCGCACCGCCGGAACGTTCGTGAGACCGTCGATGATGAGTGGGCCGAAAACCGCGAAGCCCAGGGACATCGCCGCGGCCGTGCCGACGGCGAGCATCGTGGACAGCCGCACCGCCCGCGTGACCGCCTCCCTCGACGCCGGACCCGAAGGCCTGCCCCACCAGCGCTTCGGCGGCGAACGCGAAACCGTCCAGGAAGAAGGAGCTGAAGGCCAAGAACTGCAGGAGCACGTGGTTGGCGGCGAGCACCACCTCCCCGCTGCGCGCCCCCTGGCGGGTGAACCAGGCGAAGGCCGCGATGAGCAGCACGGTGCGCAGGAAGATGTCCCGATTGACCTGGAGCATGGCCGAGAAGCGGCGCGGCTCCAAGAGCGGCGCCCGGGGAGTCTTCGCCCGTCGCAGGCGCATGGCGATCAGGACCCCCGCGAGCCCCAGGGCCGACCACTCCGCCACCAGGGTGCCCACCGCCACCCCCCGCACCCCGAGGCCGAGGCCCACCACCAGGGCCACGTCCAGGGCGATGTTGAGGGTGTTCATGAACACCTGCAGGAGCATGACCACCCGGGTCTCCTTGCGGCCGATGAACCAGCCGATGGCGGCGTAGGTGGCCAGCACCGCGGGGGCGTCCCAGATCCGCACCAGCACGTACTGGCGCACCAGGGTGGCCACCTCCCGGTTGCTCGGGAACACCAGCAGGGCCCCGTCCAGGAGAGGGCGCTGGAAAAGGATCAGCGCGCCGCCGATGACCCCCGCCACCAGCAGGGCCCGCAGCAGGACCGCCCGCACCTCGCCCTCGTCGCCTCCCCCCCGCGCCTGGGCGGCCAGGCCCGTCGTGCCCATGCGCAGGAAGCCCATGCCCCAGTACAGGAAGTTGAAGATCTGGGCGCCGATGGCGATGGCGGCCAGGGGCGCGGTGCGCCCGAGGTGGCCGATGACCGCCGTATCGGCCACGCCGAGCAGGGGCACCGCGACGTTGGCGACGACGATGGGTGCGGCGATGACCACCACGTCCCGAGCACTCAGCGACTCCTCCCTCACGGCGCGACTATAGCTCCTCTCCTCGCCCCGCCCGGAGGCGTGTACACTCACCCATCATGGCCATCCGGGAATCGCTCGCGAAGGTCCTGTCCTCCCCTTCTGCCCGGGCCGTGTGGAGCCTCCGGGCGGAGCTTCTGGAGGGGGGAGTCGCCGAGGAGTCCCGGCTGTGGTCCCTGCTCTCCCATTTCCACGGCTTTCTCGACCGACTGGCCACCAGCCGTGCCTCCCGGGACTACAGCAACCTGGCCTCCAAGCTCGACATCAGCGCCATCAGCGGCGTCATCCTCGAGAATCTCGGTGAGCGGTGCGAGCCGTCCGAGAAGGCGCTGCGACTGCTTTCCGGTGCGCTCAGCGAGGGCCTGATGGCTCTCGCCACCCGGCAGCACGTCCGGGCGTGGGACCAGGAGCTGGAAGCGATCCACCGGGATGCCGCATGGTTCCTGTACGGCGAGCTCTGGTGGTGGACGCGGCACGTGAGCCCGGATCTCGAGCCCGCGACCCGGCGCCGGCTGCTCGACGGGCTCGCCGCACCGCTGCTGGCGGCAGACGCCCCCGGCCTCCACAAGGCCGTGGTCATCGGAAGGCTGTTCCAGATCCTGACGGCCAACTACATCGAGGCCGAGCTGCGGTCGGCGTGAGATCCCCGGGTCCGGCTCCCAACCACCAGCTTCACCGCCGCGAGCGGTGCCCACACCGATACCGACCTAGGCAGATCTCCGGACCACGGGTCGGGAAAAGGAGAGACCCATGAGGCCGAGGCTGAAGATG
Source organism: uncultured Holophagae bacterium (assembly GCA_963844865.1). Classification (GTDB taxonomy): domain Bacteria; phylum Acidobacteriota; class Thermoanaerobaculia; order Thermoanaerobaculales; family Sulfomarinibacteraceae; genus CAWJPY01. The sequence continues at coordinate 219,512 of CAWJPY010000011.1, read as the reverse complement.
CTCGATGACGCCCTCGTGGAGCGGATCGTCGCGGAGGCACGGGAGGTGTTGAAGACCGTGGGCGTCGAGGTCCACAACGACCAGGTCGTCTCCCTGATCGCCGACCACGGCGGCCGCGTCGCCGCCGGTCGGGTCCATCTCAGTGACGATCTCATCGACTCCGCCCTCGCGACGGCGCCCCACGCCTTCACCCTGTACGACGGCACCGGGACCGCGGTCCATGAGATGGCCGGCGACAACACGGCCTTCACCCCCGGGTCCTCCGCCATCACCATCCTCGACGGTTCCACCCACCGGGTCCGCCCACCGACCACCGCCGACTACATCGATTACGCACGGCTCATGCGCAGCCTGGAGCACATCAAGGTCCAGAGCACCTGCATGGTTCCGGCGGACGTCGCCCAGGAGGTCTCCGACAGCTACCGGCTCTTCCTGAGCCTCCTGTACTGCGCCAAACCGGTGGTCACCGGGGCCTTCACCATCGAGGGGTTCGAGGTCATGAAGGACCTGCTGCTGGCGGTCAGGGGCGACCGCCGCGCGCTGCAGGCGAAACCACTCGCGGTCTTCTCCTGCTGTCCCACCTCGCCCCTCAAGTGGAGCGAGACCACCTCGCAGAACACCGCGGACTGCGCCCACTGGGGTATCCCGGTGGAGGTCGTCCCCATGCCGCTGTCCGGCTTCACGGCGCCGGTCACCCTCGTGGGCACGCTGGTCCAGCACACCGCCGAGGCCCTGAGCGGGCTGGTCATCACCCAGCTCGTCCGGCCCGGGACGCCGGTGCTCTACGGGGGCTCGCCCGCCGTCTTCGACATCCGCTACGAGACCACCCCCATGGGCGCGGTGGAGACCATGATGATCGACTGCGCCTACGCCCAGATCGGCGCCAGCCTCGGCCTTCCGACCCAGGCGTACATCTCGTTGTCCGACGCCAAGCTGCTGGACGCCCAGGCCGGGCTCGAGACGGGGATGGGCGCGGTGCTCGCCGTCCTGGCCGGGATCAACTCCATCTCGGGCCCCGGCATGCTCGACTTCGAGAGCTGTCAGAGCCTGGAGAAGCTCGTCGTGGACAACGAGATCTGCGGCATGGCGCTGCGCCTCGTCGACGGCATCCAGCCCCGGGAGGACTTCCCGGCGGCGCCCCTGATGGAGGAGCTGCTGCGCGACTCCCACCTCCTCATCGCCGACCACACCCTGCGCCACCTGCGGGAGGAGGTGCGCTTCCCCGGGTCGGTCATCGACCGGGCCGGTCGTCGCCGGTGGCAGGACGAGGGCGGACGCACCCTCGGCGAGCGCGCCCATGGCGAGGTCACGCGCCTCCTGTCCGGTGAGGAGTCGCCCTGCGTCACCGACCAGACGCGGGTCGCGCTCGTGGAACGGATGACGGCAGCGGCGCAGCGCTCCGGGATGGACCGGCTCCCCGAGCTCGGATCAACCAGAGGAACGTGAGACGGGTCCCTCACCCGCACCCGCATCCACCGTCGCCTTCCTCGTCTCTGAACGCGGTCGCTGATTGCAGCCGCCGCCGTTCGTCGCCGCGCCTGTGGCCGCCGACTGCCTCGCGTCCCCCTGTCGCCGGGAGGCTGAGCCTCCGAGCCGCCGGGATCGACCCTACTTCTGGGTCGGACCCTGGGGACCACCCAGGATCTTGCTGGCGGTGTCGGCGCCGGGCACGACAATGCGGGACGCCTCGCGCCGCTGCATGTCGCGCAGCTCGTCCATCATGGCGGCCACCGCCTCCTCGATGGCGGCGGGGAACTTGGCGATGGCCTCTTCCAGGGTCCGGGCCTCGATGCGAGCCTGCACCGGCAACGGGCCCACCTGGGTCAGCAGCTGGGTCTGGCCCACGAAGAGAATGGGCCGCCCGGTGTCCGGCTTCCCGTCGGCGGTCACCGGCGACAACCTCCGGATGGAACCGACCTTGAGATCGGTGAAGGTCTCCTCGCGGTAGAGCTCCGATTCATCCAACCGAAGCTCTTCAGTGGTCATGCGTTGTGCGCTCAATCTCGATCGCCTCCCCTCGCGGTCGGTCTGTGCAACGGCTCACCTGAATGGACTATTTCGGCGCCCCCGGACGCCCTCCGGCGCGCCTCGGCTGCGAGCTCCTGCAACCTGGCCTCGAGCTCCAGCCGCTGCCGCTCCAGCTCCTCGGAGGCGATCCCTTTCGGCACCGAGTACGGCTCCCCCAGGGTCACGGCCACCCTGGCGAAGGGCAGCGGCACCAGCAGCCGATCCCAGGTCCGGAGTCGCCAGCTCCTGCTCGCGGCACACGCCATGGGCAGCACCTGAGCGCCGGACATCTGGGCCAGCAACAGGGAACCGGGTTTGCAGTGGTGGCGCGGCCCGTGGGGTCCGTCCGGAAGCACCACCGGGGAGCCGTGCTCGCGCACGATGGCGCGGTAGAGGCCGTGCATGGCCTTGACCCCGCTGCGAGTCGCCGACCCGCGCACGGCACCCGCCCCCATCACCGACAGCACCTGGACGGCCAGGTCGCCGTCCCGGGACGGGCTCACCAGATAGGTCACACGCGCTCCGAGTCCACCGAGGCGCTGCAGATACCACCCCATGGCGAAGATGCTGTCGTGCCAGAAGGTGAGAATGAGCGGGCGGCCCTCCCCGAGCAGGCGCCGCACCGGCTCCTCGTCGTGGACCTGGAACCGGTAGCTCGCCCACGCCAGCTTGATCAGGGCCACCACGAGGGGCGCCACCGTGCGGTTGATCGCCCGTCTCAGCCGGGTCGTGCGGCGGCGGCTGCGGACCTTGAGTGGATGGGGTCCCCCGACCAGGGGGCCCGGCAGATGATCATGGGAGGAGTCGACCATGTGGCGTCCGAGCGGTCGGACCCCGGGATGGTAGCACGCACCGGGCACCTGCCCTCGCGCCGACGTCACCTTCCCGCCGGAAGGCGCCGCCCGCAAGGGTCGACGGTCCGTCGCCCCGGCTCGATCAGGGAGTGTTAGAGTGGCGCGGTCGTGCGTACGCCCTCCGTGAGCCTGCGCCTGCTACTGATGATCGTGCTCGCCCTGGCGTTCGCGCTCGTCACCATGCCCCTGTTCAAGGCCGCCCTGGAGTCGGCCCTGCCGGGTCCCGTCTGGGTGCAGCATCTCCTCCACTACGAGGCGGGACAGGGCGGGGCGCCGGCTACCTACGACCTGGGGCGGATCTCTCGCCGCTACCTCCTCCTGGTCGCCTTGGCAGTGTTCATCGGGCTGCGCCGCTGGGTGCCCTGGGGTGCCCTGCTGCGCCGTGGCTTCCCACCCCGCGTGAGCGCCACCCGGCACCTGCGGTTCGGCGTCGCCTCCGGGGTCGTGCTGGCCGCGATCTACGGCGCCCTCCTGGTGGCGACCGGCACCCTGGGCTGGGCCCATCCCGACGCCCTCGCTCTCGCCGGCCGGACCGTGGAGTTCGCACTGGGCGCCGCCTTCATCGGTCTCCTCGAGGAGTCCATGTTCCGGGGCGTGTACTTCCGGGCCATGGTGCGGGACTGGGGGGTGCCCTGGGCCCTGGTGGGCAGCGGGTCCGTCTTCGCCGTGCTGCACTGCATCTCGGGGGGCCTGCGGGTGCCCGTCGGGTGGAACCCGACCATCGGACTGACCCTGTTCAAGACGTACTTCACCGTGCTGGGCTCACCGCTGCCCGATCTGCGCCTGATGGCCGGCCTGTTCCTCCTCGCCACCCTGCTCGCCGTCCTCTACCTGAGGACCGGCGCGCTGTGGGCGCCCATCGGGCTCCACGGGGGACTCGTCTTCGGCACCAAGCTCCTCAAGAAGATGTTCGACCGCACGGCGGACTTCCCGACGTGGCTCCTCGGCGACCGCACCTTCATCGTGTCCGGGGTCGCCGTCTGGGGCCTCATCCTGATCGCCATCCTCGTGGTCCCGCGCCTCTCCCCACGCGGCCCGGCGGCCCGGCGCCGCTCGCGGAACGCGCTCGCCCGGGAGGCGCGATAACCTCCCACGGCTGAAGAGCTTCGAGGAATGCCAGGCACACACAGCCGCGCCGGGCGCCGCTTCACTCAGCCAGCAGGTAGTACACCGGGGAAGGCGTGAGAACCACGCCCGTCCCGGTGGGCGCGGGCAGCTCGTCACCGTCGCGGGTCAGGACGCGCCGTGCCGGCCGCGGCAGCTTGGCCGGCGTCGGTGCGGCGACGCTCCATCCCACCACCAGCTCGTCTGAGCCCAGCTGGAAGTGGTACATGCGGCCATCGCCTTCGACGGGGACCGGCCCCACGAACGTGGCCCCCTCCAACACCTGCCGCAGCGTGGCCAGGGCCCGGAATGCGGGCCGCCGACGCAGGCCGCCGCGGCCGTCCGCCACCATCAGCCCGTACCCCCTGGCCAGGAGTCGCCACCAGTAGACACGCTCCACCAGACCGGTGCCCAGGGTCAACAGGTAGTACCGCGTCAGGTAGTCCGCCTGGCGCTCCTCGTCCACCGCCGCGGCCTTGCCCGCCGGAGAGTGGGGCCCTTCCCAGAGCGGCCAGTTCACCTCGGTGATCCAGCAGCGGTCGGTGGACGTGAGGCTGGTCTCGGCGACGGCACGCAGCAAGACCGCCTTGTCCACGGTGTCGAAGCCGAGCTGGCGGTTCTCGGGCGCTCCCCGGCGGTCCACGTACAGCAGCGCCGAGAGGGCGTCGAAGGCCACCCCCGGCGACGTCCGGCTCACCAGGGCCAGGGTGTGGTGGAACTCGAAGTCGATCACCGCCGGCCCCACCAGCTCGACTCCCGGTCGCCGACGCAGGATGTCGGCGGCGTCCGCGAACACGCTCAGATACTCCCGCGGCGTCCACACCCCCCACTTGCTGCGGTTCGGCGCCTGACCGATCTGGAAGGACGTGCCGTAGGGGACGAACCGTTCGGCGATCTCCTCCACCGCGGCCCGCCAACGCTCCCGGTCCCGCACCAGATCGCGGTTCTGTGGGATCGCGAAGGCGACGTCCAGGCCGCGCCCGGCCAGGCCGGCGGCCAGGCTCTCCTCGGCGCGGTGGTCATCGTCCCAGGGGTGCAGGCGCAGGAGAACGGACTGCACGCCCAGCTCCGCCACCGCCGCGAGGTGGGCCTCGGGGTCCTCCGGCCACGGCCGGAGGGCGAGCCCGATGCCGGAAAAGACATGGGGGTTGCGATACAGCTCGGACTTGAGGGCGCGGTACCGTCGCCACACGCCGGGAGCGGCTGCGGCCACGGTGGCGACGTCGCGCAGGTGCTGGGGAGCGTCCGCCAGGCGGATGAGGAGCTTCTCTCGGCGGCCCGCGTGCTGGTGGGGCTGGTCCGACAGCGGGTCCCACACCGCCTTGTCGCGTGCCGTGCCGTCCCCCGCCGCCGGCGGGATGTGGGGGTGGGCTCGACCCCCGTGGGAGTGCCGCCGCCGGAACCTGAGTCGGCGCAGGCGGTTCTTGACGGCGTGCTTGAGCAGATATCCCCCGATGGAGGCCACCCAGAACCACCGCCGGAACGCCCAGGCGGGTGGCACTCTTCCCCAGTAGCCCCTCAGGAACGCCTCCCGGTGGTCGCGCTCGAGGATGGGGAAGCGGCACGTGTCCCGACAGCGCCGGATCACGCCCAGACGCCGCCCGCTCCGGACGCGGTTGCAGTCCACCAGGAACAGCCTCAGATCGCCATCTCGATCCCGCCGAGCCAGAACGTTGCCCATGGAGAGATCGCGGTACCAGATGCCGGCGTCGTGCAGGGTGCGGGCCAACCGCCCCAACCGCTCCAGGAGAAGGAGGGGGTCCACCTCCGGAAAAGGCCCCGCGTCGGGCTCGTGGTTGAGGCGCCGGAAGAAGTGCCGCACCTCGGCCGCGCCTTCGAGGCGACGGGTCACGAAGAAGGAGGGCCGGTTCCCCTGCTCGGGCTCGATCAGGAGGAGGGGGTCCGCGGTGGGAATGCCGCAGCGCACCAGCTCCCAGGCCGCGCGCCAGCTGCGTCGGGCGCGATCGCGCCGGCCGTCGGGCCGAAACTGTTTCACGACCACACCGAGGTCGCCCGCTCGGGTGGAGAGAACGGCGGCGTAGAGGTAGTTCCGCCCCCAGTGGACGGTCTCCACCGCTGCGGCCGGATCGGTGAGACGCGCCACCTCACCCGCCAGATCGGGGATCGACAGCCACGTTGCCACCTCGCCACGCCAGCCGTCTTCCACGAACGACCCCACCGGGATCGACGGAGACGCCTTCAAGACGCCGTCCGCCGTCTGCGAGCGAGGACCGCGCATCGCCATGGCGCAGAGGATATCAGGGGGATTCCCCCGGGCATCGTGGAGGCCGATATGATGGTTGTCAACGTCATGGAACCGCAGGTGACCATTCTCCTCGTCAACGAGGCCGACCTCGCCGCTCTTCGAGCACATCCCGCGGCTGGCTGCGGACCCCAGCTTTGCGCGCTGGCACCGTCTGTCCTTCGTCCAGCGCCGCGCGCTCGCCCGCCTCATGCGGCTCCTCCCTGGCCGCCACGTCTCCTGAACTCGCCGGCCGGTACGGATCTCCCTGGCGGGTGGTCCGTGCGGCAACGGGCCGTGTACGGTATAGTATCCGCCCGCCTGCCGGAGGACGGAGCGAACGAGCATGAGGCTGACGATCGACGAGGTGGCGCGGCGGCTCGATCTCCCGGTGCGCACCATCGAGCGCTGGGTACGCCAGGGCCGCATCCCCGCTCACCGCTGGGGTGACGAGGTCCACTTCGATGAACGCGAGCTGGCCGCGTGGGCCGACAGTCACAGCCTTTCCCTCGCCGCCACCAGGCAACCACCCCAGCGCCGGCCGGAGACCACGCCGGTGGAGCTCGTCGAGACCATGCGCCGAGGCGACGTGCACTACGGTGTCGGCGGCCACGACGTGGAGTCGGTGCTGGCCGCGGCGGTGGCCCGCATCCCCCTCCCGGACGAGCACCGCGACCTGGTGCTGGAGCGGCTGCTGCAACGGGAGGAGCTGTCTTCCACCGGCATCGGCGGCGGCGTGGCGGTCCCCCACCCCCGCAACCCGCTCTCCGACATCGTCCCCGCCCCCATGATCTCCACCTGCTTCCTCGAGCGGGCGGTGGACTTCGGCGCGGTGGACGGGCAGCCGGTGCAGATCCTGTTCGTCCTTCTGGCGCCGACCACCAAGGCCCACCTCAAGCTTCTGGCCAGGTTGGCCTTCTGCCTGCGGGACCGGACGTTCCTCCAGCTCCTCCAGGAGGCGCCGGAGCGCGACCGTTTCTTCGCGGAGGTCAACCGGTGCAGCGGCGGCATCGCCGAGAGCTGAGGCCATGCCGGACCTGTCGTCACTGAGGCTGAGGATCCCCCGACCACGCATCGACGATCGTCTGCAGCTCATGGTGTACGGCCTCATCGTGGGCAGCTGCAGCGGCCTCGCAGCGGTGGCGCTGAACCGCGGCATCGAGGCGTCCTCCGACCTCCTCATCGGGCTCCGCCACCTGTGGTGGGCCTTCGTGATCCCCGGCGTGGGCGCCGCTCTGGCCTCGGTCTTCCTCCGACACGTGGCCCAGGAGCGCGCCGGCCACGGCGTCCCGGAGGTGATCTACGCGGTGTCGGTGCGGGGCGGGTCCCTGAAGCTGCGCTCGAGCGTGTCCCGCCTCATCTCCAGCTGCCTGACCATCGGCAGCGGGGGCTCCGCCGGACCCGAGGGGCCGGTGGTGATCAGCGGCGCCTCCCTGGGCTCCAACATCGCCAAGCTCATGTCCCTCAACGAGCGCCAGCGCGTCGCCCTGGTGGGGTGCGGCGCGGGGGGTGCCATCGCGGCCATCTTCAACGCACCCATCGCGGGCATGGTGTTCTCCATGGAGGTGATCCTCGGCGAGTGGAGCCGGATCAACCTCGCATCCATCGCTATCGCATCGGTGGCGGGCGCCGAGGTGAGCCGCCTCCTGCAGGGCAACCAGATCCCCTTCGGACCGGCGGCGTTCACCATCGACACCGCCGACATCGGGGCCGCCTTCGGCCTCGCCGTGGGCGCCGCCGTGGCCTCGATCCTGCTCACCCGCCTGCTGAGAGCCAGCCACCACTTCTGGAACAGGGTCTCCCTTCCCACCTGGGTGCGGGCCCTCGCGGCCGGCTCGCTCGTGGGCGCCATCGGCCTCGTCCTGCCCATGGTGCTGGGAGAGGGGTACGCCACGGTGCGCAACGCCATCGAAGGCGGCCTCCCGCAACCGCTCCTGCTGCTCACAGTGGCGGCCCTGGCCAAGATCCTCGCCACCTCGCTGACCATCGGCTCCGGAGGATCGGGGGGCATCTTCGCCCCTTCCCTGGTGATCGGGAGCGTGGTGGGGCTCGGATACTCCCGGGCCCTGGTCGCTCTGTGGCCCTCGGTGGCGTGGGTGACGGACGGCGCCTGGGCCCTGCTGGGCATGGCCGGCCTGATCAGCGGCATGCTCCAGGCGCCCCTGACCGGCATCTTCCTGATCGTGGAGATCACCGGCGGCTGGAGCGTGATCCTACCCCTGATCGTGGTCTCGGTGGTGTCCGCCACCATCTGCCACCAGCTGGAGCCCGCCTCGTTCTACCTGCGCGACCTCATCCGGCGCGGCCAGCTCCTGCGGCCCGGGACCGACGCCAGGGTGCTCGCCGACCTCACGGTGCACGAGGTCCTGGAGCTGGACTGCGTCCCCGTGTCGGAGCGGATGCGGCTCGGGGAGCTGGTCCCGATCCTGGAGAGCTCACGCCGCAACTACTTCCCGGTCGAGGACGAGGAGGGCCGGTTCGTGGGGCTCCTCCACCTCGACGATCTCAGGCCCTACCTGTTCAACCGCCACCTGTACGACGTGGTCCTGGTCGGCGAGCTCATGGACCCCGACCCACCCACCGTGTCGCCCCACGACGACCTCAACTCGGTGTTGGATCGGATGGAGCGGCTCGGCGTCTTCAGCATGCCGGTGGTCGCCGACGGCCACTTCCTGGGGATGATCTCCAAGGCCACCCTTTTGGACCAGTACCGCAAGGAGCTGGCCGTCCAGACGGAGCACTAGCGGCGAGGATCGGCGGCGATCGTCAGCGGCGTCGAGCGACGAGCCGCCCGAGCACGAACCCCAGCACGAGCCCCGAGCCGATCAGCAGCACCGGAGAGCGCCGCGCAGCGCCGAACGCTTCGGACGCCATGCCCTCGACGCTCCCGCGTACCAGGCTCACCAGCCGCGACGGGTTCAGGACCTCGCCCAGGTCCTCCAGGGTCCGGTCCATGGCCTGCCGGGTGAGCTCGATCTCGGCCCTGACCTCGGCCGAGGTGGGAGCGGAAGACGTTGGTTGCGCGCTCATTTCGTCACCTTCCCCTTCAGCCACTCCCCGTGGGCGCGGACCGAGTCGACGGTCCGCTCGGGCGCAAGACGCAGCTCACGCAACGCTCTAAAGCCCCGGCGCACCAATAGGAGCGCCACCGTCACCACCATCGCACCGATGACCAGGGGCGCCACCCACACCGCCGTCGCCACACCCATGCCGGCGGCCACCAGACCGGCGCCCAGCCCCATGACCGCCGCCGCCAGCAGCACCAGCAGCGCGGCATAGGCCACGGCGCCGCCCACCAGCACCATGACGCCGTTCCGGGCGAGCTTCGCGACGGTTTCCGAGATCTCGGTGCGCATCAGCTCGGCCTCTTGCCGGAGGAGGAGGGTGACCTCGTCACGCAGGTCCTTCATGAGCTCGCCGATGGATCGCTGGTCGCTCTGCTCCATGCCTGGCTCCTTCCCACCGCCGGCGCGCCGCCGATCGGCGCTCCGGGAGGACTCCCGAGCGCTTCGAGCCGCACAGCCTCTTCTACCCAAACGTCCTAGCTACACGATGTTACCACCGTCCGCAACGTTCATCCCCCGCACACTGGAAGCTCCACCTCGCGCGCCAGGGCATCCGCCACCGCCATCCCGGCCACCGTCGGCGCCAGTCGGCCCGCACCCAGACGGACGAGTCCCCGCGCCGACCAGCTCCGGATCCGCTCCTGGTTCGCGGCGACCACGTCGACCCCGAAGCTGGAACGGATCCGCTCCAGGTCGATGCCCGCCGACGTCCGCAGCCCCAACAGGACGGCCTCCAGGGCGAGCTCTTCCCGGCCGAGGACCTCCTCTCCCGCCAGCGGCCGCCGACCCTCGCCCAGGTCCGCGGCCCACAGCCTCAGCTTGCGCCGGTTCCACCAGCGGCGCCCCACCTGGTAGGAGTGGGCGGACGGCCCGAGACCCAGGTACGGAGTGTGGTCCCAGTACTTCTGATTGTGGCGGGAACGGTGCTCGCGGCCGGCGGCAAAGTTGGAGACCTCGTACCCCTCATAGCCCCGGTCCGCCAGGAAGCGGTGGGTGAGCTCGAAGAGACGTCCCTGACCATCGTCGTCGAGCTCGTGCAGCTCCCCTCGTCGTGCGCGTCTGCCGAACACCGTGCCGTCGTGCACGGTGAGCTGGTAGCAGGAGAGGTGCTGCGGCCCGAGAGCGACCGCTTCCTCGAGATCGCGTCGCCACTGGGCATCACTCTGACCGTCCAAGCCGTACATGAGGTCCAGGGACACCGTGGGCAGGCCCGCCTCCAGGAGCAGGGTGGCGGCCCGCCGCGCTCGAGCGGCGTCGTGACGCCTGCCGAGACGGCGAAGCACCTCGTCGTTCAAGGACTGGACCCCGAGGCTCACGAACGTCGCCCCGAGGCCGCGCCACTCCCGCACCCGCGACGGGTCGACGTCCTCGGGGTTCACCTCCAGGTGGAGCCGGGCCCCGGGATCGATCGCGAGCGATGACCGCACCTGCTCGAGGAGCCCCCCGAGCTGGTCGCCGCTCAGGGTCGAAGGGGTGCCTCCGCCCACGTAGACGGTGTCGAAGACGAGGCCGCAGCCCCGGTAGAGCTCGGCTTCCGTCCCCATGCGGGTCAGGTACTCCCGCCGCCGCTCCTCCCCGGCGATGAGGACGGCGAAATCGCAGTACGGACAGATCGACGTGCAGAACGGCACGTGGAGGTAGAGGCCGGCGCGTTCGGAGGATGCGGAGCCTGGGAGATCCGGCCGCACCGCGAGCCTCAGCTCTTGTCCGTCTTGAGCACCGCCACGAAGGCCGACTGGGGGATCTCCACGCTCCCCACCATCTTCATCTTCTTCTTGCCCTTCTTCTGCTTCTCCAGGAGCTTGCGCTTGCGGGTGATGTCGCCGCCGTAGCACTTGGCGGTGACGTCCTTGCGGAAGGCGTTGATGGTGGACCGGGCGATGATCTGACCCCCGATCGCCCCCTGGACGGCGATCTTGAACTGGTGCCGGGGGATGGTCGCGGCGAGCCGCTCGCAGTAGTGGAGGGCCCGCGGTCTGGCCTTGTCCCGGTGGACGAGCTGGGCCAGCGCGTCCACCGGCTCGCCGTTGACCAGGATGTCCACCTTGACCACGTCGGTGTCCCGGTAGTCCGTGAGCTGGTAGTCGAAGGAGCCGTAGCCCTGGGTCACGGACTTGAGCCGGTCGTAGAAGTCGAAGAGCACCTCGGCCAGGGGCAGCTGAGAGGTCAGCTCCACCCGACCCACCGCCAGGTAGTGGAAGGTGGTGCCCTCCCCCCGCCGCTCCCGGCAGAGCTCCATCACCGGTCCGATGTAGCGGTCCGGCATCATGATGGCGGCCTTGATGTAGGGCTCCTCCACGCGCTCGATGACGCCGGGATCCGGGAAGTAGCTGGGGTTGTCCACCATCGTCGTCCGCCCATCGGTGAGGGTGACGCGGTAGCGCACCGAGGGCGCCGACAGGATCAGGGGGAGGTCGTACTCCCGCTCCAGGCGCTCCTGCACCACCTCCAGGTGGAGGAGGCCCAGGAAGCCGCAGCGGAAGCCGAAGCCGAGGGCCGCCGAGGAGTCCTTCTCGTAGATGAGGGCGGCGTCGTTCAGCTTGAGCTTCTCCAGGGCCTTTCCCAGGTCCTCGTACTCCTCATTGGTGATCGGGTACATGGAGGCGAAGACCACCGGCTTGGCCTCCCGGTAGCCGGGGATGGGCGTGGGCGCCGGGCGCTCGGCGTCGGTGATGGTATCGCCGATGTTGATGTCCGAAACGGACTTGACGCCGGCGATCAGGTAGCCGACGGCGCCTGCGGCGAGCTCGGACACCGGGACCTTCTTGAGCTGCAGCAGCCCCACCTCCTCCACCTCGTAGCGCGCATCGGTGTGCATGAGCTCGATGGGTTGGCCGGCATGCAGGCGCCCCTGCATGACCCGCACAAGCAGGACGGCGCCACGGTAGGGATCGTACTCGGCGTCGAAGATCAACGCCTGCAGAGGGGCCTCGGGATCGCCCTTCGGGGTCGGGAGGCGGTGGACGATGGCCTCCAGCACGTCGTCAATGCCGGTGCCGAGCTTGGCCGAGCACTGCACCGCGCCATCCGGATCGAGGCCGAGATCGTCGGCGATCTCCTCCTTGACCCGGTCGATGTCCGCCGACGGCAGGTCGATCTTGTTGATGACCGGCACGATCTCCAGGTCGTACTCCAGGGCCAGGTACATGTTGGCCACCGTCTGGGCCTCCACCCCCTGAGAGGCGTCCACCAGGAGGAGGGCGCCCTCGCAGGCCATCAGGGAGCGCCGGACCTCGTGTGAGAAGTCGACGTGGCCGGGAGTGTCGATGAGGTTGAGCTGGTAGGTCCCGCCGTCGCGGGCCGTGTAGCTGAGGGTCACGGTGTTGGACTTGATGGTGATGCCGCGCTCGCGCTCGATGTCCATGTCGTCCAGGAGCTGGTCCCGGAAGTCCCGCGACGACACGCCGCCGCAGTGCTGGATGAGGCGGTCGGCGAGGGTCGACTTGCCGTGGTCGATGTGGGCGATGATGCAGAACGTACGTACGCTGTCCACCGAGGGTTCCTCCCGGCGCCCGGTGCGCCGAATCGGGCTGCATTATCCCGTATTCGGCCGCGCCTGTCGAAGGAAAGAGACGCCGATCCAGGATTCGTCGACTCCTGCAGGCACCGGAATCGAATAGGGGAATCTATACTGTTCCTGTCGCCGACAGGATCAGACACCTGGCGCCCGGGTGAGCCTCGGCGGCCCACCTTGGAGGTGATTCATGAAGGTCGCGCTCCTGAAGTCGCCGATCGGCGGCATCCTGGGGCTGGAGATGCTCACCTTCGTCGAGCCACTCGGCCTGGAGTGCGTGGCCGGTGCGGTCGAGGCCGATGGCCACGATGTGCCATCTTCGACCTCCGGATCGACGGTGAGGAGGCGGGGCTGGCTGCCTGTCGGGAGTTCGCGCCCGACGTGGTGGGGCTGCAGTGCAACTTCACGACCGAGCGCTACCGCACCATCCGTCTGGCGCGAGCCGTCGCAGAGCTCCTCCCCTCGGCATTCGTGGTGCTGGGCGGCCACGACGCCTCCCGCGACCGGAGTGGTTCGAGGATCCGGCGATCGACGCCGTCGCCGTCGGCGACGGCGAGGAGACCCTGCCCCCTCCTGCTCGACGCCCTCGAGACGGCGCGCGACCTCGCGTCCGTCCCCGGCTTGGCGATCCGCATCGAGCGGCGAGCGCGTCCGCACCGGCCCGCTGCCTCCCGACGACGTGATCTCGACGCGCTGCCCCTGCCCGCCCGCCACCTGATCCGGGAGCTACGCTCCCCACTACTACATCAACTTCCGGCGAGCCCCTGGCGCTGATGGAGACCGCCCGCGGCTGCCCCTTCAAGTGCAACTTCTGCTCGGTCTGGAAGTTCCACGAGAGCACGCTTCCGCGAGAAGTCGCCGGAGCGGGTCGTCCAGCGAGCTCGCCGCGATCGAGGCGCCCAACGTCTTCATCACCGACGACATCTTCTGGATGAACGTCCGGCGAGGCGAGGAGCTGGCGCGGCAGATCAAGGCGCGCCGGCATCCGCAAGTACTTCACCGTGCAGACCCGCACCGACATCATCTGCCGCTTCCCCGATCTGATCGAGATGTGGAAGGAGTGCGGCGACCTGGCGATCTTCCTCGGCCTGGAGGCGGTCACGGACGCGGGCCTCGACGCGGTGAACAAGAAGAACACGGCGTCCAACAACATGCGGGCGATCGAGATCCTCAAGGACCTGGGGGTCGGCTTCACGCCGAACTTCATCGTCGACCCGGCCTGGGACCGCGACGACTTCGCCCGTCTGCGCGCCTGGATCGACGGACGGGCGCGTACAACAGCGGCTTCTCGGTGCTCACCCCGCTTCCCGGCACCGACCTCTGGGACAGCTGCGCGACCGCATGACCACCGACAACTGGGAGCTGTTCGACATCATCCACGCGGTCCTGCCCACCAGGCTGCCCCTTGACGAGTTCTACGAGGAGTACGCCGGCTCTGGCGAGCGGCCCTCGACCTGCGTCTGCGCCACCGAGGGCGAATGCGGACCTATCTGCAGATGGCCGCCGCCGTGACCACGGGGAAGGTCACCCTGGGGGCGCTGCGCAAGGGGATGAACATCGCCAAGGTGTTCTCGGATCCCCACACCTTCCTTCGCGGTCACGACGAACCGTCATAGAATCGTCGACCATGCCACACCTGCTCGAGCCTTTGACGCTGCGCTCGGTTCGGATCCGCAACCGGATCGCCATGTCCCCCATGTGCCAGTACTCCTCGGAGACTCGGGACGGGATGCCTGGGATCTGGCACCTGCAGCACCTGGGGGCGCGGGCGGTGGGCGGGGCGGGCCTGATCCTCACCGAGGCCACGGCCGTGGAGCCCCGGGGGCGCATCAGCCTGCAGGACACCGGCCTCTGGGACGACGCCCAGGCCCGCGCCTGGCGCCCCATCGTCGACTTCATCGTCGCCCAGGGCGCGGTCCCAGGCATGCAGCTCGCCCACGCCGGCCGCAAGGCCGCCACCCATCGGCCCTGGGAGGGCGGCCACGCCCTCGCCGACGAGGAGCTCGACGACGGCGTCCACGCCCCCGCCGACCTGGAGCCGGTGGGCCCCTCGGCCGTCCCCTACCACGAGAACAGCCGCATCCCCCACGCCCTCGACCTGGACGGCCTGGAAGAGCTGCGCCTGGCCTGGGCCGTCGCCGCCCGCCGCGCCCTGGCCGCGGGGTTCCAGGTCGTCGAGCTGCACATGGCCCACGGCTACCTCCTGCACTCCTTCCTGTCGCCCCTCGCCAATCACCGGGACGACGCCTACGGCGGTGACCTCGAAGGGCGGATGCGCTTCCCCCTGGAGGTGACGGCGGCGGTCCGCGCCGCCTGGCCGGCGGAGCTGCCCCTCCTGGTCCGGGTGTCGGCCACGGACTGGGCGCCGGGGGGCTGGGACATCGACCAGACCGTGACCTTCGCCGCACGCCTGCGCGGGCTGGGCGTGGACCTGGTGGACACCTCCGGCGGCGGTCTGGTGCCCTTGGCCGCATTGGGGCTGCCCGATCCACCCCTCGCCCCTGGGTACCTGGTGCCCTTCGCCGAGCGCATCCGGCGGGAGGCGGGCGTGGCCACCGCCGCGGTGGGCCTCATCACCACGCCCGAGGACGCCGAAGCGGTCGTGGCCCGTGGTCAGGCCGACCTGGTGATGCTGGGCCGGGCGTTGCTCCGCGACCCCTACTGGCCGCTACACGCGGCACGGGTCCTCGGCGCGGAGCCGCCGATTCCCCCGCAGTACTTGCGCGCGTTCCGGTAGGCGACCCCGGCACTCCCCGCGGCACGTCACTGCTTTCGTTATCAACGACTTCGAGAGCACGCGCCGAGGCAGCCATCAGCGGCGGCGATCGGCCAGACCGTGCGTCGTGGCACGTTCCGCAACGCGCCGACTCTGGCGACGCCTTCCCCGAGGTTGCCACCGCTGACCACGGCGAAGCTGCAAGCGGAGCCGGGTCACCAGTGGCACGCCCGAGCAATGCGCCCTTCTCTCGACGGCCGCCGCCCCTGACTCTGGCGGGCGGGGGCTTTGCGCCTTCGCGCCTTTGCGTCCTGTCCTTGTCTTCTCCTCGGGAGGGTGGGCGGCTCTGCGCCTCTGCGCCTCTGCGTTCATTCTTCCCCCGGGCGGGGGCTCCCCGCCGCGGGTCACGGGAGCCTGCGCGTGACGAACAGGGGACCCTCGGTCCAGGACGCGGGCAGCTCCAGCTCCTCCCGGTCCACGATGACGCCGTCCGCGGCGGTGTAGATCAGCTCGAAGCCGCTCGTTCCCGGCTCCACGACCACGCGCACCACCTGGCAGGTGGCGGGGAGCGTCGACCAGTGACGGAGATCGCAGCGCCGGAGTGCGGGCAGGACGCCGAGCATCATGCCGAGGTTGAGGCTGTGGTGGTTCCCGGCCGCCGCCCACTCCAACGCCACGGCGGCGTCCGCCTGGCCCACCTCGCCTCTGACGTTCGCCGCCAGCCGCTCCGCCAGGCTGTCCCGCGCCAGCTCTTCCATGTCGGTGAGCATTGCCGCCACGTGGTCCTGGCGGTCCACGAGGAGCGTCGCGCCCGTCACTCCCGGCGGCCAGCGCGGCTCGTACTGGGGCCACGGGACCACGCGGTTCGGCGGGACCGGCAGCACCTCCGGCACCTTCCGGGGTCCCTTGCCGAGCAAGAAGAAGGCGTAGAGGACGCGCTCGCCGCCCGGCTCCCTGGCGGAGCGCCGCGCCTCGTCAGCCGCCAGCAGCCGGTCCAGCTCCTCCTCCAGAAACGGCAGGTCGGGGCTCTCGGCGAGGGCCTCCGCCAGCACGTCCACCGCCCGGTCCACGTCACCCGCCGCCTCCAGGGAGACGGCGGCCAGGTAGCGGGTGAACGGGTAGCGGCACCGGGCACAGCCCCCATCGGAGATGGCAGCGAGGGCGTCGTCGGCGTCCTCGGCGGCGGCCCGGGTGTCCTGGAGCGCGAGGTCGTTGGCCATCCTCAGGGTGCGCAGGTAGACCCGCTCGAAGGTCTCGCCGCGGTACACCCCGTCGTCATCGGCCGCTCGTCCGGGACCGGGGCGAGGTTCGGTGCCGGCCACCTCGGTACCGGCCGCCAGCGCGCGGTTGCTGTCCTCATACCGGCCCAGCTCCTGCTCGGCCACCGCCTCGTCCATGAGCGCCAGCAGCCGATCTGCAGGCCGAACGGGGTTCGACTCGAGGGCCGTCAAGACCTGCTCAGCGCCTCGGCTGTAGTAGCGGTCGGTGTCCTGCCGCACCACGGCCGAGGCGCAGCCCGTCAGCAGGGCCAGTGCGGCGATCACGGTGCATCGCAGCCGGCACACGTCGCCGATCATAGCGCGCTCTCCCGGCTCACTCCGACGCAACTTCAGTGCCAGCGGCACCTGCCCGGCATCGAGGAGAACGCCGCATCGGGTGTCTCCCACAGGCGTCATCCGATCCACGCAACGGACGCCCCCATCCTCCGGCCTGCTCCCGCGAGTCCTCCCAACCTCGCATTCAAGCCCCTCGCCGGCCGACACTTCACCGCTGGATTTACACCATCGTGACATGCCTGCCGGGTCCATCGGATATCCTGTCGCGGTGCGGATCTTGGTCGTCGAGGACGAGCGGTCGCTGCGGGAAGGTCTGGAGGAGCTCCTGACCGGCGCCGGGCACGAGGTGGTGACCGCGGCGGACGGCCGAACCGCCCTCGAGATCGGGACCGTGGAGAGCTTCGAGCTCGTGCTCCTGGACCTCATGCTCCCCGGTCTGGACGGCCTCGAGGTGTGCCGGCGTCTGCGCCAGGTGCGCCCGCAGCTCCCGGTCCTCATGCTCACCGCCCGCGGCTCCGAGGACGACAAGGTGGCGGGCTTCGCCGCCGGTGCCGACGACTACGTCGCCAAGCCCTTCGGCATCCGTGAGCTGCTGGCGCGGATCGACGCCTTCGCCAGGCGCGCCCGAACGGCCCCCGCCGAAGCAGACGTGGTGGAGGTCGCAGGCTGCCGGTTCGACTTCGGTCGCCTCATCGCCCACCGCGACGGTGCCTCCGTCAGCCTCACCCCCCGCGAGGTCGGCATTCTTCGTTGGCTCTATCAGCACCGGAACCGGGCCGTACCCCGCGCCGAGCTCCTGGCCGAGATCTGGGGGCTGAGGGCCGACCTCCAGACCCGCACCGTGGACATGACCATCGCCAAGCTGCGGCAGAAGGTGGAGCGGGACCCCTCGAAGCCCGAGATCGTGGTCACCGTGACCGGAGTCGGGTACGCCTGGGGGAATGCGGGTGAGGCCTAGAGTGGTCGCCCACCGCCACACCCTGCTGGCCGGCGTGCTGCTGGCGGTAGCGGTGCTGGCTCCCACCTCGGCGTGGTACGTGAGCGGATCCCGCGAGGCTGAGCGGCGGCTGCGCGAGCTGGAGGAGCAGGCGGTGTCCGGGGTCCGGGCGGCCCAGGCAGGGGCCGCGGCTCGGCTGGAGGCTCGGCTCGGAGCCCTCAAGGCGCGCGAGGCGGCCCGACCTTTCTATCACTATCAGAACCTCTTCCACGATCCCCGCGGGGCCGCCCAGGGGCTGGCCGTGGCGCCGTCGCCCCTGGCCCAGGGAACGGCGGACCCCCTGGTCTGGGCCCACTTCCAGATCGACGAGCACGGCGCCGTGAGCCTGCCCACGGTCAACGAGCGCTTCCCGGAGCTGAGCTCCGACGACGGGCTGTCCACGTTCTGCGACGTCCTCACCCAGCTCCAGGACGGGTTGGTGCCCACCGCTTCGGACGAGCCGCAGCGAGCCGACGCCGACCAGGACCAGGTCATCGTGCTGGACCGCAGGACATGGGAGCAGATCAACCTCGCCGACAGCGTCTACGCCACCCTCACCGGGCGCACCCACGCGTCTTCGGCCGCTCCTCCCGGGGGGGTGGACACGCCTTCGGGCACGGTCGCGGTCCGCGTCGGCCCCATGCGTTGGCACACCATCGTCGTCGGCAGCGGTCCCACCCTGGCCGCCCTGCGCCGGGTCGCCACCCCCGCCGGGCTCCGCCTGCAGGGCTTCGCCATCGCGCCCGCGGCCGTGACGGAGTGGCTGGGCTCCAGCCAGCGCTTCGTCCCCGTGGCCCCTTCCGGACCGGACCGGATCTCGACGCCGGTGGCGGACACCGGCTGGTACCTCCTGGCCGACGCCGGGACCGCCCTCCGGGATGCCCGCGCTCGCGGGGAGCAGGCCCGTGCCCAGTTCCGGCGCGTGTTCGCCCTCGCGGCCGGCGCCATCCTGTGTGCGGCGCTGGCCGTCTTCTTCATCGTGGTCCAGACCGACCGCCTGGCCCGCCAACGGGGCGCCTTCGCGGCCAGCGCGGCCCACGAGCTGAAGACGCCGCTGGCGGCCCTGCGGCTGCACAGCGAGATGCTGGCGGAAGGGCTCGGCAGCCCGGCGACCGTGACCGGCTCCGCCGGCCACATCGCCTCCGAGGCGAGGCGACTGGGCCGCGTGGTGGCCAACATGCTGGACCTCAGCCGTCTGGAGCGTGGTGCGACCCTCGCCCAACCGCGGCCGGGGGACCTGGCGCAGGCGGTGACCGACGCGGTCGCGCGCCTCGAGCCCGCCTTGGAGCGCACCGGTCTCGACCTGGAGGTCGTCATCCAGGACCACCTCCCCGCGGCCTCCTTCGACCCCGACGCCCTGCGCCAGATCCTGGACAACCTCCTGGACAACGCGGACAAGCACACCCGGGACGCCAGCCCGCGGCGCTGCACGGTGGCGGTCAGCGACGGCGGCGGCGAGCTGCGGGTCACGGTGTCCGACACCGGGCCGGGCGTGCCGCGGCGCCTCCGCCGCCGCCTGTTCAGGCCCTTCGCGCGGGACGCGGACCGTACCGCCGGCCTCGGGCTCGGTCTCGCCCTGTCCCGCTCCCTGGCCCGCGCTCAGGGCGGCGAGCTGGCCCTGGCCGAGGGCACCACGGGAGCGGTCTTCGTGCTCACGGTGCCCGTCGCCGCCGAGGCCCCGTAGTCCGCCGCGAGAAGGGACGCGGTCAGGCTGCTCCGCGACCCCGCGAACGTGTCCCTCCGGATCTCGTCGGACGCCCGGCGGCGCTCGTCAGTTGACGTAGCCGAGCACGCGCAGCTGCTTCTCCCGCACCGCCTGCTCCTGGGGGCTGAGCGCTCGCCCCTCGAGCTGGGCGGGCAGCTGCGGACTCTGCCCGTCGTCGGCGCGGGGGTTGTCCACGGCGACGATGCGTCGCGCCCTCCGCTCCGGCATCGCCCCTTGTGTGCGCACGTCGATGCACAGATCGGCTTGCCCCAGGCCCGGCGTGGGCACGCCCAACCACCGCTCACGCCAGAGCTCTGGATCACCGGACGCCACCGTGTCCTCGAGCAGCACCTCGGCGGGGCCACCGCCCGCCGGCCGCAGCTCGAACCGGAACGAAGCGCTCAGGCTGTCCCGCCCCAGCCGCGCCCGGTCGAGGCCGTACCCGACGAAGATGGTGGCCCGAGGGGGGACCACGAGCCGGCGGCAGCCCTCGGGGGGATCCAGGATCATGCGCTTGGTGCCGGCCACGAAGCGGACGTCGAACTCCTCGGGGAGCGCGAACTGGTGCAGCTCGCGGTCGACGAACGGCCTCCCGAGGCGGCTCCTGACGAGGACGGGCTTCGGCTGCGGCAGCGCGGCGAGCTGCGGGCAGTAGGCGGGGGGGTACCGCTCCGGCCGCATGGGGGGGAAGGGGGGCGTCCACTGCCACACCACCTCCCCCTTGGGGGTGATCTCGAACACCCGGCCACCCTGGCTGGAGGAGATCATGAGGTTGCCGTTGGGAAGCGGCTGCTCACTGCCCGCCACCGACGAGAAGAAGGTTGGGTCGGCGTACCGCCACACCACCTCGCCGGTGGCGGGCTGGACGGCGAGCACCGTGCTCCTGCGGTAGGCGTAGCGGTTGCGCAGCCCGTTGTCGAACACCAGGATGAGACCCGCCCCGAGCCGGCCCTCGGGGACCATGAGCGCCTCGTGCTGCCGGTCGAGCCCGTGCCGGTACCGCCACACCACGTCACCGCTGGCGCGGTCGATGATGAACACCGTGTCCAGGTTGCGGGCGCTCACCAGCAGGTTGCCGGGACGGAAGCGTGCATCACCCGCGGCGAAGAAGCGGTTGGGGGGCAGCTCCCGAGCCGAGTTGATGTGGGTCGGGTCGTGGGACCTGCGGTCCCAGTACGGGAAGTCCCCGTCCAGGTGGTCGGCGGCGCGCCACTCCCAGACCACGCGACCGCGCCGGTCGACGATCTGCAGGTAGTCCCGGTGGTCGCCCCCGTTCTGGCCCACCACCAGCACGTCGCCGTTCGCCGTCCAGCTCACGTCGTGGTGGGGGCTGTCGCCCTCGGGCAGGCGGTGGACCCACCGCAGCCGCCCATCCCAGTCGTACTCCTTGATGACGTCGTCGGTCCCGATCACCAGCAGGCGTCCATCGCGGCCGAGGCGGGCACGCCCCATGACGCGCACCTTCGGCCACAGGTGCACGATGCGCCCCGCCATGTCGATGAGCATGGGCACGCGCCGCCGATAGAGCACCAGGGTGTACCCCCGGGAGGCGCGGTTCGGGTCACAACGTTCCACCCACGTCTCCGGCTCCAGAGCCGGGATCTCGAGGTGCAGGTCGTCGACGGAGGCGGCACGCTCCACTGCGGCCAGGTCGGCGGCCCGCCGCTGCCCGACCAGCACGGCGAGGACCACGGTCACGACCGCCACCAGCGAAAGCGCCAGCACACCCCTCTTCACCCACGACCTCCCACGTTTCGGCCTCTCCTTGGGGAATCGGCCGCGCCGCGATCTGCCCGCCGCGGCGCCCTCTGCCGGCGGTCGCAGACCGCGCGCCCCAAGGCCGGATTCTATCGGCGGCGCCGGGGCCGCGCAATCGCCGCCCCCGCCAGCCGTGAGGCGCGGTGTGCGTCCCCTCAGGCCGAGATGTACCCCTCCGCCTCCAGGTGGAGCAGCACCTCCCGCACCGCCTCCTCGGGGGTGACCGCCGACGCGTCGACCACCACCTCGGCATCGACGGGCTCCTCGTAGGGGTCGGAGATGCCGGTAAAGCTGTCCACCAGCCCGGCGCGGGCCTTGGCGTACATCCCCTTGCGATCGCGCTCCTCGCACACGGTGAGCGGTGTGGCCACGTGCACCAGGACGAAGCCTCCCCACGGGCTGACCATGTCGCGCACCCGCTGCCGGACCGCCTCGTACGGGGCGATGGGAGCACAGATGGCGACGCCGCCCGCGCGGGTGATCTCACCCGCCACGAAGCCGATGCGCAGGATGTTGAGGTCCCGGTGCTCCTTGGAGAACCCCAGCTCGGAGGACAGGTTCTTGCGCACGAGGTCGCCGTCGAGAAGGCTCACCCCCCGTCCCCCGACCTCCAGCAGCTTGACCCTCAGCGCATTGGCGATGGTGGACTTGCCGGCGCCCGAGAGGCCGGTGAAGAAGACCGTGAACCCCTGCTGATGGCGCGGGGGGTGGCGGCGGCGCAGCTCCCGCTCCACCTCCGGGAAGCTGAACCAGTCCGGGAGCTCGGCCCCACGCGCCAGGCGCTTGCGCACCTCGGGCGCGGACAGCTTCGCCGTCCTGCCCTCCGGCGGCACCTCGTCGGCGGGCACGAACTCACGGGCCGACTCCAGGTACACCATCTCCCGGAACGGGACCATGACGATGCCGAGCTCCTCCCGGAGCTCGTCCAGGAGGGCACGCGCCTCGCGCGGCTCCCAGGCCGGCGCGCCGTTGCTGTCGAGGATGGAGTCGCCGGTGTCGTGCTCCACCATGAAGTGGGTGCAGCCGTGGTTGCGGTGGACGATGGCCGCCAGGACGGCCTCCCTCGGGCCCCCACCCCGCGACCATAGGGGCAGGAGGGACAGCCGCACCATGTCCTTGGGGTAGTGGGCGAGGAGCGCCCGGTAGCAGCGCACCCGGGTGTAGTAGTCGGGATCCCCGGCCAAGCCGTGCCCCACCAGGGGGTGGATGAGGAGGTTTGCGCCGAGCTCCTGGGCGGTGCGCTGGGTGAGGGCCTGATGGGCGCGGTGCATGGTCTGGTGGGTCTGGTAGGCCAGCACCTGGCGCCATCCCAGGCGGGCGAAGGTGCGGCGCAGCTCGGCCGGGGTCGAGCGCAGCTCCCGGTAGTCGTAGTGCACGGGAAGCTGAACGCCCTCCAACTGCCCCGCCACCGCCATGGTGTGGCGCTCGCCGGCGGCTCGTTCCACCTCAGCCTGCGTCGTCGTGGCCCCGGCGCAGACGACCCGCGCCTCCCGCGCCCAGTCGGGCCGCCACACCTCGCTCACCTGCAGCGCGGCGAGCAGGACGCCCTCCTGATCCCGCAGGCCCAGCATCGATCCGCCCTCGAGCTGCTCGGCGAGCGCAGGGGGGATGTCGAGGGCGACGGGGATGGGCCACAGGGTGCCGTCCGCCAGTCGCATCTCCTCCAGACAACCCGACCAGTCCGCCCGGTCCATGTAGCCGTCGAGGGGCGAGAACCCCCCATTCAACAGCAGCTCCAGGTCGCCGAGGTGGCGCGGCTCGAGGTCCAGCGAAGGCCAGTCCCGGGAATGCTGCCTGAGCTCGGCGGCGCGTTCCGCACTCGCCATGAGGTTGACCAGTGTGCCGCCGTAGGCGGGCATGAGGTGATCCACGAAAGCTCCCTCCCATGGGCTTTGCACCGGCCGCGATTCTAGTCGATCCGCCGTCGGTCATCCGTCGGGCGCCGCGGCGTCGGCAGCGAGGCGGAGATCGTCGAACCTCGGCCGCTGTCCCCTTCCACCGGGGTGGTACGAGGAGGCCGGCGCGGCTACCATCGACGGGCTCGGCGGGGACCGGCTCGAGCAGGGGGGAGGGACTGCGGCTATGCGTCTGCTGATCATCGGCTTCGGGACCGTGGGCCAGGGGCTCGCCGAGCTGCTGCTCGACAAGGGCGACCGCCTGGCCTCGGAGTTCGGCTTCCACTGGACCGTCACGGGCATCGCGGACACCGCGAAGGGCAGCGTCTACAACCCGGCCGGTGTGGACCTCGCCCGGGCCCTGGCCGCGGCGACCGAAGGGACCTCGTTGTCCCGACTGGATCCCGGAGGCTGCGACTGGGACGCCCCGACAATGATCGAGCGCGCCGAGGCGGATGCCCTGGTGGAGGTCACCTACACCGACATCAGCACCGGCCAGCCCGCGACCGAGCACGTCCGCGCCGCGCTCGCGCGGGGGCTGGACGTGGCCACCACCAACAAGGGCCCCGTCGCGCTGGCCGGACGCGAGCTGCTGGAGCTCGCCTCAAAGCGCGGGAAGCGCTTTCTCTTCGAGGGCACCGTCATGGCCGGAACCCCGCTGCTGAACCTCGTGCGGGAAGGCCTCACCGGCGCCGAGATCAGCGAGGTCCGGGGCATCTTCAACGGGACAACGAACTACATCCTGACCGCAATGGAGGGGGGCATGGAGTACGCGCGTGCCCTCGCCAGGGCCCAGGAGCTGGGCTACGCGGAGGCGGTGCCCGACGCCGATGTACAGGGGTGGGATGCCCTCGCCAAGGTCACCATTCTCGCCAACATGGTGCTCGGGGCCGATCTGAAGCCCACGGACAGTCCCTGCACGGGCATCACGGACATCACCCTGGAGGACATCGCAGCCGCCCGCGCCGACGGCATGCGCTACAAGCTGATCGGGCGGGTGTGGAGGGACGGCGGGTCGGTCCACGCCTCCGTGGCCCCCACGTTGGTGGAGCGCCAGCACCCCCTGGCCGGCGTCACCGGGGCCGCCAATGCCGCCACCATCAGCAGCGACGCCCTGGGCGAGGTCACGGTGGTCGGCCCCGGCGCCGGACGGCGGGAGACCGGCTTCGCCCTCCTCAACGACCTGCTGACCATCGGGAGGAAGAGATGAAGATGCTGCTGGCCGGCGCCTGGGTCGACCGGGACGACCGTATCGAGGTTCGCGATCCCTGGGACGACGCGCTCATCGACACCGTGCCGTCCGCATCCGGCGACGACGTCGAGCGCGCCCTCGCGACCGCCGCCGCCGCCACCGCCGTCGCCCGCGCCATGAGGAGCCACGAGCGCTCCCGGGTCCTGCTGGGAGCGGCCGCCATCGTCGAGCGGGAGCTGGAGGACTTCGCCGTCACCATCGCGCGCGAGAGCTCCAAGACCATCCGCGAGGCGCGCAAGGAGGCGGGGCGGTGTGTCAACACCCTCACCGTCGCCGGGGAGGAGGCCAAGCGACTGGCGGGCGAGACCATCCCCTTCGACTCCTTTCCCGGTGGCGAGCGCCGCCACGGCTACTTCTCGCGCGAGCCGGTGGGCGTCGTGCTGGCCATCACGCCCTTCAACGACCCGCTGAACCTGGTCGCCCACAAGCTGGGACCGGCCATCGCCGGCGGCAACGCGGTCATCCTCAAGCCCGCCACGGTGACGCCCCTGTCGGCCATCAAGCTCACCGCAGCGCTCCTCGAGGCCGGGCTCCCGGACACCGTGCTGCAGACCCTCACGGGCCATGGCGCGGCCCTCGGTGACGCCCTGGTGTCGGACCCGCGGGTGCGCATGGTGTCCTTCACGGGAGGCCTGGAGGCCGGCCGCCACATCATGGCCCGGATCGGGCTCAAGAAGGTGGGCATGGAGCTCGGCTCCAACTCCCCGGTCATCGTCTGGTCCGACGCCGACCTCGAGTGGGCGGCCTCTTCCTCGGTCTCCGGAGCCTTCTGGGCGGCCGGCCAGAACTGCATCGGCGTTCAGCGCATCTACGTCCACCGCCCGGTGTACGACCGGTTCCGGGATCTCGTGGTGGCCCGGACCAGCGCCCTGCGCCCCGGCCACAAGCTGGAGGAGACCACCGACATGGGGCCCATGATCACCCGGGATGAGGCGCAGCGCGTGGAGAGCTGGATACGGGAGGCCGTGGAGGGCGGCGCGCGCGTCCTCTGCGGCGGGCGCCGCGAGGGCGCTCTCCTCGAGCCCACAGTGCTCGAAGAGGTCCCCGAAACCGCCCACCTCCACCGGGACGAGGTCTTCGGCCCCACCGTCAACCTGTACCCGGTCGACGACCTCGACGAGGCCATCGCGGCCGCCAACAGCGTCGACTTCGGCCTTCACGCCGCCGGCTTCACCCGCGATCTGGACATCGCCCACCGCATGGCGTCGGGCCTGGAGTGCGGTGGCGTCATGATCAACGACTCCACCGACTACCGGCTCGACTCCATGCCCTTCGGAGGCGTCAAGGGCTCGGGCCTGGGCCGCGAGGGCATCCGCTTCTCCCTGCAGGAGATGACCGAGCCCAAGGTGGTGTGCTTCTACTCGCCGGGGACCTGATCCACCCTCGGAGGGACCCGAAGCACGGAGCGATCAGCTCAGGAGGAGACGAGGTCCTCGCGGCGGTTGCGGTACAGGTTCGGGTCCACCGCCTCGGCCATCCGGGCCACGTCCAGGCCGCCCCCCAGGAAGTCGGCGATCCGTCGCGCCTGGGCTTCGGGATGCTCGAGCACGTCCCGGTAGTCCACGTACAGGGCCTCGAAGTTCGGCCGGTACCGGAGCTGGAACGCCACCTTCTCCAGGTGCTGGACGTACGAGTCGCGCAGCTCCTCGTCACCGCCGGCTGCACCCTCCCCGCGCCGTTCGAGCATCTTCGCTTGGGAGGCCAGCACCTCGTCCAGGTCCCGGCGCATGAACACCACCCGGTACCGGTACTGTGGAGGCAGGTACAGGAGGAGGGACGACACGACCTTGATCACCTTGCCGCGCGCGGTCGCGACCCAGCGTCGGTCGGTTGTTCCGGCGAGGTCCTTCACCCGCTCGTCCTCGAAGTACCCCTTGGGGTTGTCCTCGTCGGCCGTGCGCACCTCGTCGGTGACCAGCTCGAGGCCGGCGGCGGCCAGCATCTTCATGGCCATGGAGGTGCCGGAACGTGGCAGGCCCGATACCACCACCACCGGCCGTCCGGCCCGCACACGTCGCCACAGCTCCAGCATCGGGTCGCTCCCTCCTCGCATTTTGCCGGGATCGGCGACGGCCGGATCAGCGCCCGCCGTTCGCTTGTCCAGCCGCGGCACGCCCCCTATACTACACCGCCGCGGCGGCGGTATGGTGGAGCGGTCGATTCGCCTGCCGCGGTCGGTGGACGAGGGGAGGGAGAGCTGCTCGTGAGGACATCTTCGGCACAGCGAGCCACATTGATGGTCCTGGCGACCATCGCAGCCGTGGCCATCGCCGCGCCGGCCGACGCGTACATCGGACCCGGGGCCGGGTTCGCGGTCTTCGGCTCCTTCGCGGTGCTCCTGGTGACCGCGATCCTGGCCGGCGTCTCGATCCTGCTGTGGCCCTTCCGCACCCTGTGGCGCGCACTGCGCCGGCGCCAGCGCTCCAAACCCCTGGTGCGCCGGGTCGTGGTCCTCGGTTTCGACGGCCAGGACGCCACGCTGACCGAGCGCATGCTGGCCGACGGCAAGCTCCCCAACCTGGCCCGCCTGGCCGCGGGCGGCTGCTACCGGCGGCTGCAAACCACCTATCCCTCCATCACGCCGGTCGCGTGGTCCACCTTCGCCACCGGCACTAATCCCGGCCGCCACAACATCTTCGATTTCCTCGACCGGGACCCCCGGACCTACCTGCCGCGCCTGTCCTCGACCCACATCGGCGACGTGAAACGGGTCCTCAAGCTCGGCTCCTACCGCATCCCCCTCGCTCGCCCCGACATCCGGCTGCTTCGGAAGTCACGACCCTGGTGGTCGATCCTCGGGGACCACAACATCTGGAGCACGATCCTGCGCGTGCCCATCACCTTCCCCCCGGACCGCTTCTACGGCGCCCAGCTCGCGGCCATGTGCGTCCCCGATCTCCTGGGGACCCAGGGCACCTTCCAGCTCTTCACCACCCGTCCGGCGGCAGGCAGGATTCGGGAAGGGGGCATCCGCAGCGAGCTCCGCGCCGCCGCGGAAGGCCGCTTCACCGGCGAGGTGCGGGGACCGGACAACGCCTTCCGCGCCGGCAGCCCGCCCATGGTGTTGCCGCTGGCCGTCGAGCCCGATCCCTCCGGCCGCTCGGCCGTGGTGAGCGTCGACGGCAGCCGCACCGAGCTCGCCGTGGGCGAGCTCTCCGACTGGGTGAAGCTGCGCTTCCCCGCCATCGCCGGCGTCAAGGTGGAGGGGCTCTGCCGCCTCCTCCTCAAGGAGGCCGACGAGCACGTCTCCCTGTACGTGTCGCCCATCAACATCCAGCCCGAGAAGCCCGCCATGCCCATCTCGCACCCCTCGTACTTCTCGGCCTATCTCGGCAAGCGGGTTGGGCCCTACGCCACCCTCGGCCTGGCCGAGGACACCTGGGCCCTGAACGAGCGCGTGACCGACGACCGCACGTTCTGGACCCAGACCATGGACATCGACCGGGAGCGGGAGCAGATGCTCTCCGCCGCCCTGGATCGCCTCTCCACGGGAGCCCTGGTGACGGTGTTCGACGCCGCCGACCGGGTCAACCACATGTTCTGGCGCTATCTGGAGGAGGACCACCCGGCGCGGTGGGAAGGGGAGGACCCAGACCACCACGAGGCCATCGAGCGGGTGTATGAGCGCAACGACGAGATCGTCGGCTCGGTCATGGCCCGGCTCCGGGACGATGACCTGCTGATCGTGCTCTCGGACCACGGCTGCACGTCCTTCCGGCGGGGGATCAACCTCAACGCCTGGCTCCGCGATCACGGCTACCTGACCCTGGCGGAGGGCACCGAGGGCCAGGACGAGTGGCTGCGGGCGGTGGACTGGTCGAAGACCCGCGCCTACGCCGTGGGGCTGGTGGGCATCTTCCTCAACCTCGCCGGCCGCGAGCAGCACGGCATCGTGGCCCCCGGCGCCGAGGCTCAGGCCCTCAAGCAGGAGCTCGCCGGCAAGCTGAACGGGCTGGTGGATCCGGACACCGGGGCGGTGGCCATCAACGAGATCTTCGACACCGACCGCCTCTACCGGGGGCCCTACAAGGGCAACGCTCCCGACCTGCTGGTCGGCTACAACCACGGGTACCGGATCTCCTGGGACGGCGCCAGCGGCGTCGTCGGCGGGCCGGCCTTCGAGGACAACGACAAGGCCTGGAGCGGCGACCACATCGTGGATCCGCGCATCGTGCCCGGGATCCTGCTGGCCAGCCGTCCCATCGCGCTCCCCGATCCCCACATCGTGGACCTGGCGCCCACCATCCTGCGTCTGTTCGGCGTCACGCCACCCCCGTACATGGAGGGCAGATCGCTCTATGATGCCGCCGCGTTCCCTCCCGCATCGCCACCCGCCGGGGGGGCAACCGCTTCGGGCGAGGACAAGCCGCAGCAACCCCCGACGAGGCACGACAACCACCCTGGTGGAACCACTTCCACCCGCAGGCGCCCCTGAGGAGGCGCCGGAGAGGACCACGGCCATGTTCGGATACACCAAGGTGAAGCTGGAGAGCTCGCTCGTGGACAGGATCCGCCGCTTCGCCGAGATCGCCGGCTACTCGTCCACCGAGGAGTTCATCACCCATGCCCTCGAGAAGGAGCTCGCCAAGCTGGAGGACGCCGACTCCGAGGAGGAGATCAAGAAGCGCCTGCAGGGCCTGGGCTACATGTCCTGACGGGCGCCGGGAGCCATGACCACCCTCAACACCGTGCTCCGGGCCGTGCTCGAACCACTCATGTCGCCGCTGGCCGGGCTGCCGCCCCTCCTCGGCGTCGTGCTGTGGTCCATCCCCACCGGCGTGCTGGCGCTGCTGGCCTTCAAGTGGACCTCCAACCAGGAGCGGATCTCCGCCGCCAAACGGCGCATCCAGGCGGGCCTGTTCGAGATCCGACTCTTCAACGACGACCTGCGGGCCATCCTGCGGGCGCAGGTCGAGATCATGGGGCAGGTCCTGCGATACCAGGCCCATGCCCTCAAGCCCATGGTCTTCATCCTGCCGCCGCTGCTGCTGCTCATGGTCCACCTCCACGCCTATTACGGCTTCCGCGCCCTGCACCCGGGCGAGGACACCATTCTCCGGCTGGTTCTGGACGAGGCGCCGCAGGATGGGCAGCCGCCCGAGGTCACCCTGCACCTGCCCAGCGGCCTGCACGCCGCGACGCCCCCGGTGTGGGTGCCGGCGCTCGGAGAGTATGACTGGCGCATCGCGGTGGACAGGTGGGGAAGCTACGACGTCCGCTTCAGCCTCCCCGGGGCAGAGGTGACCAAGCGTGTGCAGGCCACGGACCGGATCGTGGCGGTGTCACCGGTGCGCCCCCGGTCCTCACTGCTCGACCAGCTCGAGTGGCCGGTGGAAGCGCCCCTGGCCGCCTCTTCGCCGGTGCGCGAGATCACCGTCGCCTATCCGGAGGCCACCTTCGACCTCCTCGGATGGCGCTTCCAGTGGCGCTACGCATGGATGACGCTGTTCTTCGTGCTCACCATGATCATCGCCTTCGCCCTCAAGGGGCCCCTCAAGGTCGAGCTGTAGGCGGGACGGGACGCAATATCAGCTTTCGAGGCGGGGTGCGAGACGGGGCAGCTCGGCCTCCACCGCGTAGCGCAGGAGAGCCACCGTGGCGTGGAGGGTGATCCAGCGCGATGCGCCGGCAGCCGCCCCCTCCGGTCGAGGCATGGGGAGGGAAGGCGCCACCACCGCTCGCCGCCGCCACCTCGCCATGGTGTCCTGTGCCTCCTGGAGCGCGAGCACGGAGGGTCGGGAGCTGGCCGTGAGCGGCGCGTCGGCCCGCGCCAGTGCCCAGAGCATCTCGGCGAGATCGGTACGGGCGAGGTTGGGATGACCGAACCGGCCCAGGCGCCGTCCCTCGGTCACCGCGAGCACCGCCTCGATCTCGCCGGTGGCTCGCCGCCGCAGGTCCCGGCGGTCCAGCTCTCCCCCCTCCGTCAGCGCCGCGAGCACGCCCACGGCGGTGATCGCACGCTGCCACCAGCTCCCCCGCCACGCGCGTCCATCGTCGGATAGCCAGGCCAGCGCCTCCTGGACCCGCGGGTGCCGACACCAACCGAGGACGGCCAGCATGGCAACCATCCGCGCCGTGAGGACCGCCGACAGCGCTGCCCCGACCCGGGGCGCGAACCCACCCTCCCCCACGCTCTCCTCCAGGAGGCGCTGGGCCGCCGCCTGCAGGCGTGGATCCGCGGGGTCCGCGCCGAGCTGGACCGCGGCCGCCATCCGCCACCCCGGCCCCTGGTAGCGCCGCCAGAATGCGCCCGAGACCGCCCAGCGGCCGTCCGGGTGGAGGTCCTTCAGCAGCGAGGCCACCGGTTCGGCGGCGCCCGCGGCGCCGCGCGCACGCTCCACGGCAGGGCTCGTCGGCGGCCTGCGCACCAGCTCCACCAGTACCCGCCACTGGAGCTCGGGACGGTATCCCTCCAGGAGCCATGGCAAGGGATCGGCACGCAGTGCCTCCCACCCCTGGTTGCAGGTGCCTGGGGCGGGCATCAGAGGCGTCCCATGCGTCGCAGCTGCAACGTGTGCCGCAGCACCCGCAGGGCGTTCTCGATACGACTGATCCGACGGTTGCGGGCCTGGACCCGTTCCTGGTCCTCCAAGTCCATCGCCTCGGAGCGGGTCTCCCGCAGGCGCTTGTCGAGCTCGAACTCGAGCGTCTGCATCTGATCGGCGGTCAGGCGCTTGACCAGGGTCTGCGACATCAGGCTGAAGCCGTCACAGATCTGCCGCGCCATGGCGGGGGCCGAGCCACCCAGAAAGCTCCCCATGTTCCCCCCTCCGCAATCGCCTCGATCACTGCATCGTATCGGAACCGCTCTCCCGAGCCAAGGGCGCAAGGGGCCGCCTGAGCGCTCCCTGGCGAAACTGGAGCAGCGTGTCAGCCCTGGCCGCGAGCTCGCGGTCGGCGGTGATCCACACCGACGTCCGGCCCACCGATGCCCGCACCACGGCGCCCCGCCACAGCTCGCCCCGCACGGAGTTCACCCACGGCATGGGATCCACCACCACCAGCAGGCGGTAGCTGGATGGGATCACGCGCCCGGCGAGGAGGAGCAGGCGGTGGTGGGCGGACAGGGGCGACCCGTCGCGGCGCAACGGCTCGTCCCCCAGGGCGTCGGCCACCTCGGAGAGGGCGCAGGCCTCGGTGATGGCCGCCATCTGCGAGCGATCCAGCTCCTCGTCGCACAGGCCGGCGAGGTTCGCCGCCAGGTCTCCCGGGACGAAACGCTCGCCCGGCGCCACGACCGCCACCACTCTGTCTCCCGGCGCCACCGACGCACCGTCCACGGCGACCTCTCCGGCCAGGGGCGCCCGGCGAACCGCCAGGAGCTCCGCCAAGGCCTCCCGATCGGACGGATCGTCGCACAGCAAGGCCAGCGAGTCCCCCGCCCGCAGCTCCAGGTCCAGGGGGACGGTCCGCGGGTTGCCGTCGCCGTCCGCGGCCACCGCCGAGCGCAGGCTGAGGGTCCCACGGACGCTGCGGGAGGGAGGCAGTGGCTCGTCGCCACGGCGGCCGGGTCGACGGTGCAGCCGGGTGGAGATGCCGCGGGCCGCGAGCACCAGAACCAGGGGTGCCAGCCAGCCGCCGTGGTCGAGCTCCATGAGGCTCGGACGGACTGCGATCGCTGTGGCCCACCCCACCACCAGGGCCACGTCGCCGGCATCGGGCCGGCCGGACCGGCCGCCCGGGATGCCGAGCACGACCCCGGCCACCGCCACGCTCAGGATCAGCCAACCGCCCGCCACCGCCCAGCCCCCGAGCACGACCAGGAACGCCACCGCCGAAGCCGCCACCACCGCGCTCGTCCAGGGCTCGAACCTCCGCGCGCGGAGCGCCGGGGGGCGCACGATGACCAGGAGGGCGACCACGAGGGGCGCCCATGCGGGTTGGAAGGCCGCCACCCACGGCAGCGCCGCCAGCAGGGCAGCGTGGTACCATCCAGCCGCAAGGGCCCAGGGTGACATGGAGAGATCCTACCGCGCGCCGGCGCCGGGGCCAACTGCCGGCGAGTCCGTCGTGCCGGATTCCGCCACCCCGCATCGGGAGAGTCCACCGTGACACGCTTCGAAGACTTCGACCTCTACCACGTCGACGATCAGCTCACCGAGGAGGAACGGATGGTCCGCGACACCGTTCACCGGTGGGTCGGGGACCGCGTGCTGCCGCACATCGAGGAGTGGGCCTGGGAGGCCGTCTTCCCCACCCACCTGATCGCCGAGATGGCGGAGCTCGGTCTCCTGGGAGCGACGTACACCGAGTACGACCTGCCCGGTCTGGGCAGCGTGGCCTACGGCCTCATCAGCCAGGAGCTGGAGCGCGGCGACTCGGGGCTGCGCTCCTTCGCATCGGTGCAGTCGGCACTGGTCATGTATCCGATTCTGACCTGGGGCAGCAAAGAGCAGAAGGACCGCTGGATCCCGGCCCTGGGCGCCGGTAGAGCGGTCGGCTGCTTCGGTCTCACCGAGCCCGACTTCGGCTCCAACCCCGCCGGTATGCGCACCCGGGCCGTGCGCGACGGTGAGGGCTGGGTCCTCAACGGGGAGAAGGCGTGGATCACCAACGGTTCGATCGCCGATGTGGCAGTCGTGTGGGCGCGCACCGAGGAGGGCATCCGCGGCTTCCTGGTGGAGCGCGGAACCGACGGCTTCAGTGCGGTCGACCACACGGGCAAGTACTCCATGCGCGTCTCGGTCACCTCCCAGCTGGTGCTCCAGGACTGCCGCCTGCCCGGCGACGCCGTGCTGCCCGGAACGTCAAGCCTCACCAACGCCCTCATGTGTCTCACCCAGGCCCGCTACGGGATCGTGTGGGGGGCCCTCGGCTCGGCCATCGCCACCTTTTCGGCCGCCCTCGACTACGCCGGTAGCAGAGTCCAGTTCGGCGGTCGTCCCATCGCCGCCCACCAGATCCAGCAGCAGAAGCTGGCGTGGATGTACTCGGAGATCGTGAAGGGCCAGCTCCTGGCCCTGCAGTTGGGCAGGATGAAGGACCGGGGCCAGCTCCGCCACGAGGCCGTGTCCCTGGCCAAGCGCAACAACGTCTGGGTGGCGCGGGAGTGCGCCAAGCTCGCCCGCGAGATCCACGGCGCCAACGGCATCGTCAACGAGTACCCCGTCATGCGCCACCTCATGAACCTGGAGACCGTGTACACCTACGAAGGCACCCACGACATCCACACCTTGACCCTGGGCAGGTATCTCACCGGGATCCCAGCCTTCGACCCACCCCCGGAGCGTTAGCAGTCTGCGGCAGCGGACAGATTCCGCGTCAGCGATCGGCGATCGGCGATCGGCGTCGGTGATCGGCGTCGGTGATCGGCATCGGCGTCGGCGTTCAGGATCGGCGCACAGCAATCAGCGATCAATCCACAGCGGACAGCGATCAGCGCCACCGGGTACGTCTCTGGACGTGGCGATCTCGTCGAGCATGGTCACCTCCGGGTCGTCCATGCTCCCCGCTGCAAGCCATCGGCTACGTTCTCAGATGAACGCCCCGGAGCACACCATGCCGCTCAAGGCAACCGCTCAACGCTGCCACCGACGCTGTCCACTGGCGCTGCCGCCGAATGCCGTCGCTGTGTCCGCTCGCTGCCGCTGAGCACGGGCGCGGATCGGGGGCGGCAGCGGGGGTGTGCCACGCCTCTGCTACGCTTCGCCCGTGGAGTACGTCGCCAGCCTGACCCCGGCGGCGGGAGCCGATCCTCTCGCTGCCATCGGCCGCCCCCCCGCAGGCGCGTCCATGGTCGAGCTGCGGCTCGACCTCTTCCCCGGCCTCGATCCCGCCGCCGCCGTGGCCGCCTGTCCACTGCCGGTGCTGGTCACCCTGCGCTCCACCGCCGAGGGGGGACAGGGCCCGGACGATCCTGCCCTCCGGAAGCCGGTGCTCGAGGCCGCACGTGAGACCGGCGCCGCCATGGTGGACCTGGAGCAGGCCAGAGATCTCCCCATGCTGCGGGACCTCGGGCTGCCTCCGGAGCAGATCGTCCTGTCCTGGCACGACACGGAGGGCACCCCCGACAGCCTGGCGGAGACCACAGCCGCCATGGTGGCGGCCGGAGCCTCGCTGATCAAGGTCGTCCCCACCGCGCGCACTCTCCGAGACCTGGAGCGCGTCCTGCGGCTCTTCGACACCGCCGGCGCACGACGACGGCGCCTGTTGGCCTTCGCCATGGGCCCGGTAGGGCTGGCGACCCGCTTCGTCGCGCCCCTCATGGGCGCACCACTGGCCTTCGCCGCGTGGGTGGAGGGGGCGGCCGCCGCCCCGGG
Organism: uncultured Holophagae bacterium; assembly: GCA_963844865.1. GTDB lineage: Bacteria > Acidobacteriota > Thermoanaerobaculia > Thermoanaerobaculales > Sulfomarinibacteraceae > CAWJPY01. The sequence continues at coordinate 184,609 of CAWJPY010000011.1, read as the reverse complement.
GCAGCCCACCATCCCGCAGTTGACGTCGGTGCTCTCCCACCTGAGGCACCCACCGGAGCGGGTGTACGGGGTGATCGGCGCCGAGGTGGCCTCGAGCCTCAGCCCCGTCCTCCACTCGGCCGGGTTCGCCGCCCTCGGCCTGCCCTACCTCTTCCTGCCGCTGAGCGTGCCCCACCGGGCGGAGCTGTCCGGCCTCTTCGCGCCCCTGGGGGAAACCGTGCTCGACCGCTGCGGGCTGCCGGCCCACGGCTTCGCCGTGACCACGCCCTACAAGGCCGACGCGGCGCGCGCCGCCACCTTCGCCGCGCCCCGGGTGCGCCGCGCCGGGGCGGCCAACACGCTCCTCCTCAAGCCGGGCCGCCTGGTGGCGGAGAACACCGACGCCGACGGGGTGGTTGGCTGCCTGACAGCCCACGGCCTCGATCCGGCCGGCCGTCGGGTCCTGGTGCAGGGCACGGGGGGCGCGGCGCGGGGCGCCGCCGTCGGCCTCGACCTCTCCGGAGCCGAGGTCCTGCTGCGGGGGCGGGAGGAGGCGCGCACGCGAACCGTGGCGGAGGAGCTCGGTGTGGCCTGGATCGCGCCGGGGGACTGCGGCCACGACGCGACCCTGCTCGTCAACGCGACCCCTCTGGGCGCCACCGACGGGGACGGCAGCCCCTTCGGCGAGCTCGAGGTCGTCGGGGCCGAGGCCGTCCTGGACATGATCTACGCGCCCCGCCCCACCCCCCTGGTCGTCCTCTGCCGCAGTACCGGCACCACCTGCCTCGACGGTCGGGAGATGCTGGCGTACCAGGGGTATGCGCAGTTCGCTGCCTTCACCGGCGAGCTACCGCCCAAGGCGGTCATGCGCGCCGCCCTCGGCCTGCCCTGAGCCAGCGGCAGCGGAGGGGTGTGGAGAGCTACCTGATCCCCACCGCTTCGCGCACGCCCTCCATCAGGGGGGCCGCCGTCTCCCGGGCCCGTCGCGCGCCGTCCGAGAGCACGGCCTCCACCTCAGAGGGATCCGCGCTCAGGCGCTCATACTCCCGGCGGGCGGGCCCGAAGGTGTCCAGGAAGTACGCGAGGAGCCGCTTCTTCATGTCGCCGTACCCTGTGCCCCCTTCCGCGAAGGCGCTCTCCACCCAGTCCCGGTCCTCGGGAGGGGCGAACAGCTTGAGCAGCTCGTACAGGGGGTTGCCCGCCGTCGGTTTCGGCTCCTCGACGGGGGTGGAGTCGGTCACGATGGAGAAGATGCGCTTCTTGACTTCTCTCTCCGGGGCGAACAGGTCGATGGTGTTGCCGTACGACTTGCTCATCTTCTGGCCGTCGATGCCCGGCACCACCGCCACCTCGTCCCGAATCAGTGGCTCCGGAAGGGTGAAGATCTCCACCCCATAGGTGGCGTGGAAGGAGGCCGCGACATCGCGGGTGACCTCCAGGTGCTGCTTCTGGTCGCGGCCGACGGGCACCAGGTCCGCGCCCACGATCAGGATGTCGGCCGCCATCAGGACGGGGTAGGCGAACAGACCGTGGCTGGGGATCACGCCCTGGCCCACCTTGTCCTTGAAGGAGTGGCAGCGCTGCAACAGACCCATGGAGGTCACCGTGGACAGATACCAGGCCAGCTCGGGGATCTCGGGCACGTCCGACTGGCGGTAGACGACGCTGCGCCCCGGGTCGATGCCGAGGGCCAGGAAGGCGGCGGCCAGGTCTCGGACCAGGGGCCGGAAGCGCACCGCGTCCTGCACCGTGGTCAGGGCGTGCAGGTCGGCCAGGAAGTAGTAGCACTCGTGCGCTTCCTGGAGCTGGACGAACTGCCGGATGGCGCCGAAGTAGTTGCCGATGTGAAGAGCGCCCGAAGGTTGGACGCCGGAGAGGACACGCATGGGCTCCTCCGGCCGCGGATCATACCAGACCCCCACCCCGCTCCCGAGGCGCACTCCCGGCCAAACGCGCCGAGCACCTTAGAGCGGGCCTCCGGGAAAAGTAACGGCCGGCGAAGGTGCCGGCCGGGAATCTGCTGTCATGCGCCCACGATCACTCGCCGTCGTCTCCGATCGCCTCCACCGGGCAGGACTCCAGGGCTTCCTGGCACTGTGACTCCTCTTCGTCATCCTCGGGCTGCTTGGCGACGAACGAGTACCCCTCGTCCTCATTGGCCTCGAAGTTGTTCGGAGCCGTCGTGCGGCAGACGTCACAGTCGATGCAGTTCGAGTCCACGTAGTACTTGCCGGGCACGTTGTCCGGGAGTCTGTCGTCGGGATCCGCCATCTTCCCTGTCTCCTTTCTCCCAACCGCCCCCCGTGGGGAGACGGTCGCGCGCGATGCTACCACAGGAGCAGGGCCTGTCAATTGGGCCCCGGCCTAGCGGGGCGGCACCTCCAGAGGCCTGTCGGTGCGGCGCTCGCCACTGCCTATTTCCGACCCGCTCTTGCCTTCGAGCGTCGTCGTCGATGTGTCCGGAAACATGCAGTCCACGTTGAACGGGAAGGCGAAGGTGGGGAGGACCGTGGCCGGGTCATTGCTGCCGGCGTTGACCACCGAGCCGTAGGAGGTGAAGGCCGGCCTCGGGTCGGAGCCGGTCGATGACCAGCCAACAAACGAGACCCTCATGGTGACCTGATCGGCCGTGCCGATCCCGAGGGACGAGAGGATCTCGGTGTACTGGACATGGCTCAGGGGCGGCATTGTGACGAGGGTGCGCACCGGGTTGTCGTTTTCGTCCCTGAACAGCTCGCCGTCCGGCTTGAGGGCCTGGATCGCAACCGCGATCGTCGTGTCCGGGTCGGACGCGTTGAGGATGCCCAGGTTGTAGCGGTAGGAGCTGTTCTGGACGGCCCCGCTCAGCATCTGGTAGCTGAAGTTCACCTCGTCCGTCACGGCCGCCGGATCGGCCAGGTTGTACCAGGGAACCCCGGGCATGCCCTGGCCGTAGGTCACGGGGACCTGCACATACGCCCCCTCGTTGTCGGGATCCGGCTGGTAGGTGACCGTCTTGTTGTAGATCCGGGCATTGACCACGGCGTTGGCGTACACCCGGCTGCCGTCCTCCTGGAGAGATCCCGCTTCCTGGGCGAACACCACCATCGCCCCCAGCCCGTTGACGCCGAGCTGACTCTCCCAGTACTCACCCACCACGTCCTTCAGGACGACGGTGCCGTTGGGGGGATGTCGGCCAGGGCTTCGTCGACGAAACCGACGCCATCGCTCTCCCGTCCCCCGAGCCACATGCTGCGATCGTAGAAGGAGGCGGAGTTGTCCTTCAGGCCCGACGGCAGGTACACCATGATGACGTCGATGGGCACGCTGTCCACGTTGGTGATGTACAGGTCAGTGCGCCACACGCTGTCCTCGAGCCCTGTGTTGTGGGCCGCCGCGGGCACGTACAGAAGATCGGACGCCTGGAACCCGGCCCGGACCGGCACCGCCGCCAACGCCAGGGCCACCCCGACACCGGCCCACCGCCACCATCCTGCTCTCATCCTGTCCTCCCTGACGGCTCGGTCCTGGCCGGCCGACGCGCGTTCATCTTGCCACCGCCGGTGGCGCGCGGCAAGACGACGCGCGCCTCGAAACCGGACGGCTCCAGGTTGACGAGCTCGATGTGACCACCGTGGGCGTGGGTGAACCGCTCTGCGATCGCCAGCCCGAGCCCGGTGCCGCCGCGGCGCTTGGTGTAGAAGGCCCGGCGCACCCGGTCCAGCTCGTTGGGCGGGATCCCGTCGCCGCGATCCCGCACCACCATCGCCACCTCGTCCTCCTGCCTCGTCGCGGCCAGATCCACCACCCTGCGCTCCGCGTCCAGACCCGACACGGCCTGGACCGCGTTCAGCACCAGGTTCAACAGCACCTGTCGCAGCTGCGCCTCGTCGCAGTGCACGATCGCCTCCGGCAGATCGGGGTCCAGGCGCAGGTGGACGCCGGCGGCCCGCGCCTCGGCACGGAGGAACTCCCGCACATCGGCGAGCACCGCCGCCACCCGAACCTCCTCCAGCACCGGCGCGGCCGGGCGGGCGTAGGCCAGGAAGTCCGACACCAGACGTGCCAGCCGGCCCACCTCCCGTCGGGTGGAGGACAGGGAGCCCCGCACATCCGCCTCCTCGCCGCTGAGGTCCTCCTCCAAGAGCTCGAGGTTGAGGTTGATGGAGTTCAACGGGTTGCGGATCTCGTGGGCGAGGTTGGCCGCGAGGGTGCCCAGGGCGGCGAACTCCTCCGCTTCCCGAGTGGACGCCTCCAGGCGGCGGGTGCGCTGGATCATCACCCACACCAGGACGAACGCCACCGCCAGCGTCGCCAGGGTGAAGACGGCGGCGGCGATGGTCTGCACCAGAAGCTCCCGGCGCAAGCGGGCCAGCCGTTCGGCCACTCGGGCCTTGCTCACGTTGACCACCACCTCGCCCACCTCGCCCAGGGGCACCGAGATCTTGAAGGTGTCCCGGGTCTGGACGACGTTCTGGTCCCCGACCTGCCCCCCCAGGTCGAGATCTTCCACCACCTGCTTGGGCACCTTCTCCTCGGAGTGGAAGTACGACTCGAAGACCACCTCGCCCTTGTCGTTCATCACCTTGAACGACTCGATGACCTGTCGCTTGTCGTAGCGCTCCAAGGTCCGGATGAGCTGCTCCCGGCGAGTCGCCAGGACGTCCAGGTCCTCGATCTGGCCTCCGCCCAGCTCGTTCGCTAGACGCTGGGCCTCGTCACGACCGCTGATGAGCATGTCCTCCAGGTAGCGCCGCGACAGCGAGCGGGAGATGAGGTGACCGAACGCCAGGATGATGCCTGTCACCAGTATCAGGAAGACCACGGTCGCGAGTGCGTACTGCCGCTGCAACGAGCCTCGGCGACCGAAGATGCGCGCGATGAGCGAGGACACCCTCAGGACCTCCACCGCGCCGCGACGAGACGGGCGGGGCTCAGATCTTGCACGCGGTCCGCAGATCGGCGGTCCGGTGCGTGCGTTCCCACGTGAAGTCCGGATCGTCGCGGCCGAAGTGGCCGTAGGCCGCCGTCTTCCTGTAGATCGGCCGGAGCAGGTCCAGGTACTCGATGATCCCGAGCGGCGTCAGGGGGAAGACCTCGCGGATGGCGATCGTGAGCTCCTCGTTCCCCACCTCTCCGGTGCCCAGCGTGTCCACCATGACCGACACCGGGTCCACCACACCGATGGCGTAGGCGAGCTGCACCTCCGCCCGCTTTGCGAGGCCGGCGGCGACGATGTTCTTGGCCACGTGCCGCGCCATGTACGACGCGGACCGGTCCACCTTGGACGGGTCCTTCCCCGAGAACGCCCCGCCACCGTGGGAGCCCACTCCGCCGTAGGTGTCGACGATGATCTTGCGCCCGGTGAGACCACAGTCACCCTGGGGCCCTCCCACCACGAAACGGCCCGTGGGGTTGATGAACACCTTGGTGTCGTCGTCCATCAGGTGGGCGGGAATCACGGCGCGGATGACCCGTTCACGGATCTCCTCCCGGAGATCACGGATGGTGACCGTGTCGGCGTGCTGGCAGGAGATCACCACCGCCTCCACTCTCTTCGGCACCGTGGAGTCGTACTCGATGGACACCTGGCTCTTGCCGTCCGGACGGAGCCAGTCGACCTCGTCGGAGCGGCGGACGGCGCTCAGCCGCATGGTGAGCTTGTGGGCCAGCATCACCGGCATGGGCATGAGCTCGGGTGTCTCGTCGGACGCGTAGCCGAACATGAGGCCCTGGTCCCCGGCCCCGCCGCCGTCCACGCCGAGGGCGATGTCCGACGACTGGGGGTCGATGGAGGAGATCACGGCGCAGGTCTCGTAGTCGAAGCCGAACTTGGCGCGCGTGTAGCCGATGTTCTTGATCGTCTCCCGGACGACGCTCGATAGGTCGACGTAGGTGGTGGTGCTGATCTCCCCGGCGATGAAGGCCAGGCCGGTCGTCACCAGGGTCTCGCAGGCCACCCTGCCCCGGGGGTCGTCCGCGATCACTGCATCCAGGATCGCGTCCGAGATCTGATCGGCGATCTTGTCGGGATGACCCTCGGTGACCGACTCCGACGTGAACACGTGCCTGCCGTTGGGCGCCATCGACCCTCCCTCGAAACCCGGAGGGTACACCCCACCGCCAAGGCCGGTCAACGAATGGCGGTCCTTCCGGCGGAGCTCCCCCTGGTCACTGCGGGAATGGCACCGATATCCCGGGGGCGTTCCCCGATGCTGTTGACGCACCCCGTGCGACCCTCCATCATCCCTGGGTGGCCTCTGCACGAGCCCCGGTGGTGACCTTCACGCTGACGTGCTCCCGCCCCATCGCCCAGGCGCCGGAGCCGCTCCTCGTCGCCGTCGCGGAGACGACGGGCTGCCTGGTTCGGACCGCCACGGATCGCGTCGTTCGGGTCCACCTGACCGGCCCGTCCCGGGAATCGGGTTCCACGGGGGCGGCAGCCGTCGGGGTGACCGCTGCGTCCGTCTCGCAGACGCGCCGCGCCACTTCTGCGATCGACGGAGCGGCACGCCGATGACGGCGCGCTGGAGCCGCCCCCGCATCGAGGAGCTGATCGCCAGGCTGCGGGCGTACCGCGAACAATGGCGGGCGACGGCCCTCGGCGAGAGCGCTCTCACCGCCCGGTCACCCTTTCGGCTCCTGGTGTCCTGCATCATCTCGCTGCGAACCAAGGACGAGGTCACCCGCACGGCCAGCCGTCGACTCCTGGCCGCCGCGCCCACAGCCGCGGCCCTCGCGGCGCTGGAACCGGAGGCCATCGCCGAGGCCATCTACCCGGCCGGCTTCTACAACACCAAAGCCCGCCAGCTCAGAGCCATCGCCGAGAGGATCTGCGCGGACTTCGATGGTCTCGTCCCGTCCTCGGAGGAGGCGCTCCTCGCACTGCCGGGGGTGGGGAGAAAGACGACCAACCTGGTGCTCGGCCTGGGGTTCGGCATCCCCGCGATCTGCGTCGACACCCACGTCCACCGCATCTCCAACCGGCTGGGGTTGGTGGACACGGGCACGCCCGAGGCCACTGAGCGCGCCCTGCAGAGGGTGCTGCCGCGCGCCCACTGGATCGAGATCAACGATCTCCTCGTCACCTTCGGACAGCATCGCTGCCACCCCACGTCGCCGCGCTGCACCGGCTGCCCCCTCGCCGAGGAGTGCCCCCGCGTGGGTGTCAGCCGGCACCGGTAGCATCGATGCGGCTCTCGGTTCGCATCCTGCGCTTCCGTCGGGTCCCCATCAGGGTCCACCTGAGCTTCGTCCTCCTGCCCGCCTTCCTGGGCTGGCGGATGGGCACCGCCGCCGATCTCAGGCTCGCGGCCCTGCAGTCGCTCCTCCTGGTCCTCATCTTCGCCTGCGTGGTCCTCCACGAGATGGGCCACGCCGCCGTGGCGCTGCACTACGACATCCCCATCAGCGAGATCACCCTCTACCCCTTCGGCGGCGTGGCCCAGATGGAGCGGAGGCCGCCCTCCGGCAGCATCGAGCGCGCCATCGCAGCGGCCGGCCCGGCGGTGAACCTGGTCCTGGCCGCCATCGTGCTCGCGGCTACCGGCGGAGGCGCGCTGACGTTGTCGGGCAGCAGCTTCCACGACGTCCTGTCGTTCCTCTTCTGGGGCAACCTGGTGATCGCGGGCTTCAATCTGCTCCCCGCCTTCCCGCTCGACGGGGGCCGCGTGGCCAGGGGGGCGTTGGCCTCACGGCTGGGCTGGGTTCGGGCCACGGTGTGGACGGCGTCCGCGGGCCAGGCACTCGCCGTGGCGCTCATGGTGGCGGGCGTGCTCCATGAGCCGTGGCTCTTCCTTGCCGGCCTGCTCCTCTTCCCCGGCGCGAACAGCGAGCTCCGGCTGGCCCTCAAGCTGCGGGCTCTGGATCGCAGCCGGGTGGAGGAGGTGATGCTTCGCAACGTCGAGCTGGTGGGACCCGATGCCTCGTTGGCCGCGCTTGCGGCCTCGTCCCGCGAGGCACCGGGCAGCGAGTACGTCGTCCACGACGGGACGCGCGCCCTCGGCTTTCTCCCCGCGGCGCGCCTGTGGGCGTCGGTGCGCCAGCATCCCGGCCATCCGGGCACGGCGGGCGAGGCGGCGTCGCCCATGGCGGCGGCCATCGCCGGGGACGCCTCGCTCTCCGATGCACTGGACCTGCTGGAGCGGGAGCAGCGGGACGTGGCGCCCGTGGTGGATGCTCAGGGACACATCGTGGGCGTCATCCTCCGCCAGGCCATTCAGCGCGCCCAGTCCATGAATCGCGCCGTGGCCCGGCGCGACCGCTCCCAGTGAACCCCGGGCCTCGCGTCAGTTGGCCTGGCGGTGCTCGCTGAGGGAGCTGAGCCGGTCGGCGACGTCCCGGTAGCCGGGATCGGCGGCCGCGATGAGCTCGAACATGTCCATGGCCCGGTCATGGTCCCCGGCCGATTCCAGAGCCGTGCCGAGATCGTAGCGGAGGGCGAGCTCCGCGTCGCCGCTGATGTCCGGAGAATCCAGGGCCTTCTCGTACCAGCCGGCGGCCTCGCTCCACATCCCCTGCTCCACGTAGCAGATGCCGATCAGGGAGCAGCACTCCACGAACAGCTTGGCGTCCCGCGACGACACCTGGAACTCGCGGATCGCCTCGGGCAACAAGCCCATCTCCTTGTACGCGATCCCGAGGTTGAAGTGGGTGTCGCTGTCGGACTCCGAGAGCTGCTCCGCGACACCCTTCTGGAACTCGCGGAAGACCTCCTCGAGGATGGCCTCCTCCTTGCCGCGGCCGGTGGCCTCGTCCACCATCGCCTCCTCCTCGGCAAGCTCCCGCTCCAGCTCCTTGGCGAGATCGATGTAGGACTCCTCCTCGTCGGCGAAGAGCTGCTCCGGCTCCTCGGCGCCGGCGACGACCTCCTCCAGGAGCACGCCCTTGGCCTTGAGGGCGAGCCGCCGCTCGGTCACCTCGGGATGACCGGGGAACTCCTCCTCCAGCCGTCCCAGGAGGCGCATGGCGTCCTCGTGGAGCGCCTGGTCGATGAAGAAGTCGAGCTGATCGAGGTCCGCGACCGGCGGTCCATCGAACGACTCGCTGATCTCCACCAGCTCCTCGCTGCCGTCCTCGTCGGTCGCCGTGGGCGCCTGCGGAGCCGGCTCCGCGGTCTGGGGTATCGTCTCCTCGGCCGCCGGCCCCTCCAACGCGTCGAGATCGATGACGAACTCTTCCTCGTCGAAGGAAACCTCCGGGAGGTCGTCCGCACGCGCGGCCGCCCCTTCCGTCTCGGCCGGCCGGGCCTCCTCGGGCGTGTCATCCAGGTCCAGGAGCACCACCACGTCCTCGTCCGCGCCCTCGGTGGGCTCCTCCCTTCCAGAGAGCTCGGGCAGGGAGTTCAGGAGCGTCTCCACCGCCTGACCGTCCCCCACGGTCCGGTAGTGGTCGACCAGCGGCCTCGCCACCGTCAGCGCCGATCTCTTGTCATCCTGCTCCACATACAGCGACACCAGGATCGCGCGCGCCTCCATCCGGTCCGGGTAGGAGCGGATGATCTCCTCGAGATGGGCGGTCGCCTTCTCCAGCAGGCCGTACTTGGCGAAGACCTTCGCCTCCGCGAGACGCTCGTCGGGATCGAACTCCCCCGTCGCGACAGCGGAAGCAGGCGCATCGCGTGGTTCCTGCGGAGGCTCCGCCGGGGTCGACATCTCAGCGCGGGGCGGTACCAGCACCGCCTCCTCCTGAGCCGGCGCCGAGATGATGACCTGATCCGGCTCCACGCTCTGAATCGTCGCGAGCCGTTCACGGTAGGCGTTGTTCTTGGGCTGCGCCTCCAGAAGCTCCACGTATAACCGCTGGGCGGGCTCGTGCTCGCCGGCCTCAAAGTAGCTGTCAGCCAGCCTCGCCACGAGCTCGTGGAGCATCTCGTCATCGCCCGCCGGTCGGTAGGCGCGAACCGCCAGATTGAGCACGGCACGGTCGTCCGGCAGGGATGTCAGCAGCTCCGCGAGGAGCCGCTGAGCGGCCCCGAACTCACCGCGATCCAGCATCTTTTCGGCCGACGGCAGAACGGTCTCCCGCGCCTTTTCGGCATCCCCCGAGGCCACCAGCGCGTTGACGACCACCGCTCGGAGTCGGTGATCGTCCGGCCGGTCGGAGAGCACGTCGTCGGCCTTGCCGAGGGCGGCGTCGATTTCCCCGAACGCCACCAGGACCCGCACTTCCAGGGCCCGCAGCAGCTGCGACGACGGGGACCGTTGCAGCCCGGCGTGTATGAACTCCCGGGCCACCGTGGTGCGGCCGGCGTCCAGCAACGCCTCGCACAGCGGGGCGACGAACTCACCGTGCGGAGGGTCCTGGTCGAGGGCGTGCCGGTACAGGCGCTCGGCCTCGTCCAGCTTCTCTCTCCAGGAGGACCTTCCCCAGGTTGTCATAGACGGCCAGCGCATCCTCCGGACGCTCGGCCTGCATCAGCAGGTCGGCCTGGCGGAGATGGGCCATGTGGTTGTTGGGATCCAGCTGAACCAGCTTCTCCTGGGTCGTGACCGCACGCTCGAGGTCGCCGTTCTTCAGGTACCAGTCGACCAGCATCCGGTACTGGGCCTTGGCCTCCACGACCAGGCCCTGCTGGATGTACAGCTCCGCCAGTTGGTCGAAGATGTCGAGACGCTGTGGGGCCAGCCGATTGATCTTCTTCAGGATCGCGATGGCCTTGGTGGTGAAGCCGTCCTGGGTGAAGTGGTCGGCGATCCGCTCATAGAGCTCGACCGCCTTGTCGACCTGCCCCACACGCCCGTAGAGATCGCCGACCCGGTTGATGGTGTTGGGGTCGTTCGGGTTGTTCTTGAGCAGTTTCTCGTACTCGCGGATAGCCTGATCGAGCTTGCCCTTCTGGACGAGCTTCTCAGCGTCGCGGAGGATTCTGTCCCGACTTGCCGCCATGGCACACTGCTCTCCGACCCCTTCGTCGGTTCGTCTCATGGTAACACAGGCCCAGCGTCAAAGCTCTGCACCACAACGAGCTGCGGCCACGACGCCGGGAACGCCGGGGACCGCCCTCGACCATGATCGACCGGTGGCGCGCAGCCGACCTGGCGACCACGCGCCAGGCGGAACGGCTGGTGATTTCCGAAGGGTGTCGGCGCGGAGGAAAGCGTTGCCGCTGGGTCCGGCTCTCGGCCCCGAGGGCCCGTCAGCGGGCTCGGGCCCGCTCCTTGATGCGCGCCGCCTTGCCCCGCAGACCTCGGATGTAGTAGAGCTTCGCCCGCCGCACGCGCCCCCGACGACCGACCTCGATCTTGGCGATGGAGGGGGTGTGCAGGGGGAATGTGCGCTCCACACCGATGCCGGACGAGATCTTGCGCACCGTGAAGGTCTCCGCCACGCCGCCATGCTTGCGCGAGATCACCAGGCCTTCGAAGATCTGGATCCGTTCCTTCTCGCCTTCCTTGAGGAGAACGTGCACCTTCACCGTGTCACCGGCACGGAAGTCCGGGATGTCGCTCTTCAGATACTCTTGCGTCGCTTCTCGAATCAGATCCATGATCCCGCCTCCGCAGGTGAGAGATCACCATTCGCGGGGGCGGAGTATACACGGCCCTCTTTGACGCTACAAGCTCCCCCATCCCCTCCCGTGTCCGCATCCGTGTCCGCATCCGTGTCCGCGGCAACGTTCGTCGGCAGCGATCTGCACCATGGTGGCTCCGGGTCGCTGGTGGGAAGACGTGGCCGGTGGCCGGCCCCTGTCGCAGCCGCTGCTCGCGGTCGCGGTCACAATCGCCGCCGCTGCCCGCTGACGCCTCGGCTCGGACGGGCGAGGACGGGGACACTCAGCCGGAGGGGTGGACCGGAAGGCGACGTTCCTCGTCGACCACGGAAGGCGCCGGCACGCCGTAGAGGTGGAGCGTGTCGTCGTGGGCGACCGCCACCACCCGGCCGTGGGCGTCGAGCTGGGTGTCGCTCGGCCATGGCTCGCCGCTGGCGGCGATCAACGGCCGGAACCCGAACGGCACCTCGGCGCCATCCGGCGCCAACCAGTCGGGCACCACCAGGTCCCAGCGCTCCTCGTTCTCCCGGACCGGTGCGAAGCGCAGCTCCGCGAGGGGACGTGCCCCCAGGGGCTCGCGGTCGGCGGCCAGCCGTTCCGCCTCGGTCAGGGCCTCCTCGAGGAGGTTCCGGGTGAGCTCCTGGATCAGGGCCCGCTCCACGGGACCGCGCACGTGGGCGGTGAGGAGGAGCCGGTACGTGCCCGTATCCTCCTCATCCCCCGCCAGGTAGTCCACCTCCACGACGCCCCCCTGATCGGCGAGGTCCACGTCCACGGACTGTCCGTGCATGAAATCGCGCATGAGCATCGCGGTCAGCATGTCCTCCGGCCCTCGGACCGCGACGTCGATCTCCCAGGCGTCCTCCCAACCCGACCCGGTGGCGTCGCCGTCGGTGGTCATCTGGTCCTCATCCATCCCCCGCCTCCTGGTTCTGTTCACCGTGGCGCACCACCGCCCAGAAGAGCTGTCGGCGCACCAGTCGCTGGTCGCGGCCGAGAGCGGCCAGGGCGCTCACGACTCGCTGCCGGCGTCCCTCCCCGGCGGCCCGGCAGCCCTCCGGTTGGACCGGGAAGGCGCCCAGGCGCGCGAGCCGCTCCAGCTCCCGTCTCTGGATCTCGAAAAGGGGGCGGACGAGCGTCATCGCCCCGTCGAAGTAGCTTCGCACGGGCGGCATCAGAGCACCGTTCCCCGTGTAGAAGAGGGACAGCAGGAAGGTCTCGACGACGTCGTCCGCGTGGTGCCCGAGCGCCACGTGGCTGCACCCTCGGGCCTCCGCCGCCTCCAGCAGGGTGCGCCGGCGGATGGTGGCGCAGCGGTGGCAGTCCAGGGGCAGCTCCTCACCGCCGTCGAGCCGGGCGGGCACCTCCACGAGCTGGATGCCGAGGTCACCGAACCAGTCATGGACCGCTTCTCCGACCCCCGGGGTCGCCCCGTCACTATCCAGGCGGACGTGGAGCCCCACCAGCTCGGGCGGGCGCCGCAGGCTCCTGCGGTGGGACTGGAGGAGGTAGGCGAGGCAGAGGCTGTCCAGGCCGCCCGAGACGGCGATGGCGATCCGGCGGCCCTCGGGAACGACCGGCCACCGCCGGCAGGTGCGACGCAGCTTCCCGATCAGGCGCCCCGCGCAGCGGTCAAGACGCGCCGCGTCGACCAGGGCCTAGCCCTCCTCCGGGTCCCGCTTCTTCCCGAACAGGGCCGCGACCCCGATGCCCAGGAGGTAGAGCAGCATCATGGGCACGGCGAAGACGGTCTGGGTGGCGATGTCGGGGGTGGGGGTGATGATGGCCGCGGCGATGAAGATGAGCAGCACCGCCCACCTGAACCAGCGCAGCAGCCAGCGCGCGGTGACGAGGCCGAGACGAGCCAGGAAGAAGATGAGCATGGGCAGCTCGAAGACGAGGCCGAGACCGAGCAGGATCTTGGTCATCATGCCGAAGTAGGTCTGGACCGTCACCACCTGCTTGAAGTCCTTGCCCACCTCGAGCAGGAACCTCACCACCATGGGGAACGCGACCAGATAGCCGAAGTACCCGCCCGCCAGGAAGAACAGGGTCGTGAAGACGATGAACGGGATGGCCAGGCGGCGCTCGCGGCGGTAGAGACCGGGCCTGATGAACAGCCACACCTGGGTCAGGACCACGGGCGAGGCCAGGAAGATGGCGGCCAGCAGGGCCACCTTGACGTAGAGCATGAACGGTCCGATGAGCTCGGTGTAGGCGAGCTGCTCACCCTTGGGCACGGCTGCGAGGAAGGGCTGCTCCAACCAGTGGAAAATGGTCGGCGACAGCCACCAGCAACCCAGGAAGGCCACGAGGATGGCCACCACCGAGTACAGGAGTCGCCGCCGCAGCTCGTCCAGGTGGTCGAGCAACGTCATGCGCGGGAGCTGCTCGTCCTCCTCGTCCCAGCTCTCCCGCTCGGGCATCTCGGTCGTCGTGGAGCTCACATCGTGTCTCGCGCGCCGCTCGAGGGAGAATCGGCCGCGCCCTTGACATCATCCACGAGGTCGCGGCCCACCGTCTTCACCTCCTTGATGTCCCGCTCCACGTCGCGGATGTCCGCCGCCGCCACCTCGTCCTCGATGGTGCGCTTGAACTCGTTGGACGCCCGCCGGAACTCGCTGAGCGCCCTGCCCACGGAACGACCGATCTGAGGCATCTTGCGGGGGCCGAACAACAGCAGCGCCACCACGAAGATGAGGACCAGCTCCGGAACACCCAAGGTGCCGAACACACGTACCTCCGCGCACAGTATACGCCGGCTGCCGTCGCGAGTAGCAATCATTCCCGCCACCGGCGGGGGGGTCACCGATCCGTGGCACGGCGCCACACCCTGCACCGCAGCCATTGGGGTTCACCGCCAGATCGGCTACAGTGAGGAGACCGGCGGCGGCGTCCGCCGGTGGAGGCAGAGGCTCGTGAGGAGACACCAGTTCAAACTTCTCGTCGGCGCCATGACCGTGGTCGCGTGCTCGGCTGCCGCCGGCGCCATCTTCGGCGCTCGTTCCATCACCGACGACGAGACCGACATCGTGCTCAGGGCATCGCGGATCGTCAGCCAGCTCCAAACCTGGCTCCCCCAGGAGCGCCGGCCCGAGGACCTGGTGTACGACGGGATCGGCGGCATGTTGGATGTCCTGGACCCGCACTCCAACTACCTCGATCCCCGCTCCTACAGCAAGATGCGAACCCGCCAGGAGGGGTCCTTCTTCGGCGTCGGCATCATCATCTCGCGACGCAACGGCAAGGTGACGGTGATCGCCCCGGTGGCCGCCACGCCCGCGGCCCGGGTCGGCCTGCGCGCCGGAGACGTGATCGCGGCGGTGGGGGCGCAGAGCACCGAGGATCTCACCCTCGACGAGGTCGTGGACCTGGTGCGCGGCCCGGAGGGGAGCACCGTCCACCTCACGATCCGGCGGCCGGGCATGGAGAAGCCGTTCGACGTGGAGATCACGCGCACCCGCATCCCCCAGAACTCGGTGCGCTTCGCGTTCATGCTCTCCGGAGACATCGGTTACATCCGTCTCTCCGAGTTCACCAACACCAGCGTCCGCGAGGTCAAGGACGCGATCCACCGCCTCCGCGGGGAGGGCATGCAGAAGCTCGTGTTCGACCTGCGCAACAACCCCGGGGGACCCCTGGAGGCTGCCGTCGGAGTCGCCGACACCTTCCTGCGCGAAGGTCAGCTCATCGTCTCCATCCGGGGCCGGACCCCGGACAACAACTCCACGTTCACCGCGCCAGGCCTCGGCGAGCGCTTCACGGGCCCCCTCGTCGTCCTGGTCAACGAGGGCTCGGCCTCGGCCTCGGAGATCGTGTCCGGCGCCGTCCAGGACCACGACCGGGGCCTGGTGGTCGGCGAGACGACATGGGGCAAGGGGCTGGTCCAGACCGTGTTCACGGTCCGCGACACCGGCCTCGCCCTGACCACCGCCCGCTACTACACGCCCTCGGGGCGCTGCATCCAGCGCGACTATGACTCGTTCATCGACTACATGACCCACCGCAACGGGGTCCACCCCGACGATCCCGGCGCCGCGACCTATGAAACCGACGGAGGACGGACCGTGCTCGGAGGCGGCGGCATCGCTCCCGACCTGGAGATCACCGCCCGTACGCTCTCCGAGCCCGTCGTGAAGCTCTACGGCGAGGCCGCGTTCTTCCGCTTCGCGATCCACCTCCTCCAGGGGGTGCCCGAGAAGGACCAGGCCGCGTTCGCCACTGCGCTCGAGGAGGACGACGGGGTGCTGGACCAGTTCTGGCGCTTCGTGGCTGACAGCGACATCGCCACAGACGACGACGTGGCGGCGATGCGGGCCGATCCCGTGGCCACATCCGACGTGCGCCGCGCCATCGAGATCGAGGTCCTCAACTCCACGGTGGGCCTGGAGGCCGGCTACCGGGTGGCGTTGCAGGCTGACGAGCAGCTCGAGGCCGCCCTCGACAACTTCGACGTCGCCGAGGGCATGCTGGAGACCTACAACCGGGAAGCGCAGGCGCCGGCGAAGGCTACGGCCTCGTCGGGGAGTCCTCCCAGAGGAAGGTCACAGGCCCGTCGTTGACCAGCTCGACCTCCATGATCGCCCCGAAGCACCCGGTGGCGACCTCGAGGCCGCCCTCCCCCACCAGCTCGACGAAGCGATCGAAGAGCGGCTCCGCCTGCTCCGAGGGCATCGCCCCGTCGAGGCTGGGGCGCCGCCCGCGCCGGATGGAGCCGGCGAGGGTGAACTGGGAGACCGCGAGCACCTGACCGGCGATCTCGTCCAGCCCGCGATTCATCCTGCCGTCCTCGTCGTCGAAGACGCGGAGGCTCGCCACCCGGCGCGCCGCCCGTTCCGCCTGGGGGAGACCGTCGCCCTTCTCCAAGCCCACCAGCACCAGCAGCCCCCGCCCGATGCGCGCCACGGAGCGCCCCTGGACCCTCACACCGGCGCGCGACACCCTCTGGATCACCAGCTTCACCGTGACCTCCCACCCCGCACCGCCGCCACCAGAGCGGCCGGCTCCCTTCCCCCAAGCACCATGACCAGGAGGATGTAGGCGGCAGCCGCGGGAAGGATGACGGCCCCCACCCGAAGCGCCTCGTGCCCCCCGGTGCGAATCACCCCTGCGAGCCAGGGTGCGACCCGCCACACCGCCCATCCCACCGCGGCGGCAGCTGCCCCCTGGCGCAGGATGGCCAGCAGGGTCGGCCGGACGGCGCCTGCGCTGAAGCCGTACCACCGGCCGTACATGAGGGTCAGCGCCGCGGCATAGAGGAGCATGGCCATGGTGTTGGCCACCCCGAGGCCCGGCACGCCCAGGCGGCCCACGAGGAGCCAGCTCGCGACGATGAACACGGCCAGGGCGAGGGCGCTCGCCCACATCGGGGTGCGCGTGTTCTGCTGGGCGAAGAAGGCGCTCGCCATCACCCGACCGTGGGCGAGCCCCACGAGGGAGAACGCGTACGCGGCGAGGGTGGTGCCGGTGACGATCACCGCGTTGGCATCGAAGCGGCCACCGCCGAAGAGGAGACCGATGAGCGGTCGCCCCAGGAGCATCAGCATGGTGGCGCTGGGCAGGGTGATGAAGCTGACCAGGCGAACCGTGTCCAACAGCGTGGTGCCCGCCGAGTCCGCGTCCTGTCGGAGCTGGCGCGACATCACCGGCAGCAGCACCGTGGTCAGCTGCACGACCATGCCCCCGTACATCAGCTCCGTGACCCGGTAGGCATAGAACTGAGCCGTCACCGCCCCCTGCCCGAGGTAGGAGGCGAAGCGGTTGGTGACGAACTGATTGAGCTGGCTGATGCCGAGCACGGCGATGCCGGGCACCATGAGGACCATCACGCGCCGCACCTCCGGCGAGGAGACGGCCCGCCACAGAGGGCGGAGATGGAAGCTCAGGCGGCGCACCACGGGGAGCTGGACGGCGAACTGCAGCATCCCGCCCACCAGGACCGCCGCCGCCAGCAGGTAGGGGGCCGACGCCACGCGCCGTGCCACCAGCCACGCCCCTCCGGCCAGCGTCAGGTTGAACAGAATGGGCGTGGCGGCCGGCAGCAGGAAGCGATCTCGGCTGTTGAGCACGCCCTGGGAGAGAGCGGCCAGGGAAATGAACGCCAGGTACGGGAACATGAGGCGGTTCATGAGCACCGTGGTGCTCAGCTTGCCCGGCTCGGCCTCGAAGCCCGGCGCATAGAGCCGCACCAGGTAGGGCGAGAGCAGGATCCCCAGGCCGACCACGACGGCGAGCACCAGGAGCAGGGCCGCCGCCAGGCCGCGGACCAGCTCCCGCGCCGCGCGGCCGGGCTCCCCGTCCTCAACCAGACGCGACAGGGAGGGCACGAAGGCGGCATGGAGCGCACCCTCGGCAAGCAGCGCCCGAAACGCATTGGGGATGCGGAATGCCGTCCGGAAGGCGTCGTTGAGCTCACCCGCACCCAGGACCGAGGCCAGCGCCTTGTCCCGGATGTACCCGGTGACCCGACTGACCACCGTCACCGCCGCCATGCGGGAGGCGTGATGGAGAAGCCGATCCTCGGCTGGCATGCCGGAAGAGTACCACCCGCCGGCGCCGCTCATGTGGCGCCGAGATGGCATGGCTGTGACCCCTCGGCACGAGACCGACGACGCGACCGCTGTGGTAGCATTCTCGCAACCCGTCCACGCGGGAAGGAGTCCTCTCATGGGTATCAACAAGGTCATCCTGGTGGGGCATGTCGGCCGCGACCCGGATTTCCGCTCGCTGCCGAGCGGCACCAACATCGCGACCTTCTCGCTGGCCACCACCGAAAGAGGGTTCAAGGACGAGAGCGGGAACCCGCGCACGGAATGGCACAACATCGTCGCCTGGGGCAAGCTGGCCGAGATCTGTCAGCGGTACGTGACCAAGGGCAAGCAGCTGTACATCGAGGGTTCGATCCGCACCCGCTCCTACGAGCAGGATGGTCAGAAGAAGTACTTCACCGAGATCCACGTCCAGAACATGGAGATGCTGGGCTCCCCGGGGCGGAGCGGAGGGGGCGGAGGCGGCCGTGACGACGTCGCCGGCGATGTTCCCCAGGGCTTTCCGGACGAGAATGACGACATCCCCTTCTGATGCCGAGCACCGGCGGCGGGCCTCCTCAGCGTCCGCCGTCGGCTTCGCCGTGTGCGAGCTAACCCCTTGACACCGGATGGGTTTGGATTTATGGTCTGAGTTCCCGCTAGGAGAAGGAGGAGGGGATGATCAAGTCGGATCTCGTGGAGAAGGTCATGGACGCGGCTGACCTGCCAAAACCGAAGGCCACCGAGGCGGTCAATGCGCTCTTCGACGGCATGAAGGAAGCCCTGCTGCGGGGCGACCGCATCGAGCTGCGCGGATTCGGGGTCTTCCAGGTCAAGGACCGCAAGCGGGGCATCGGTCGCAACCCCAAGACGGGCCGCGAGGTCGAGATCCCGCCCGGCAAGACCATCCGCTTCAAGCCAGGCAAGGCGCTCCGCAACATGAAGTAGGCTGTGGATCCACACGATCCACGATCCTTCTTGAGCCCCGACGGCTCGTCCGTCGGGGCTTTTCCACCGCGGCGCCTGTGGGTGCACATCCTCCTGTTCGTCCTCACCCTCATCACATCCACATTCTGCGGGGGCCTCTACTACGGCTGGCTGGAGAGCCCCGACCTGCTGGTCCGCCTCGCCGATCCCCGCCTCATCACCGAGGGCTTGAAGTTCTCGCTGCCCCTGCTGGCCATCCTCCTGGCTCACGAGTCCGGGCACGTACTGGCCGCCCGCCGGCACGGGCTGCCCGCCACGCTGCCGTACTTCATCCCCATGCCCATCCCCTTCCCCTACAGCCCCGGCACCATGGGAGCGGTGATTCGGATCCGCGCCTCCATCCGGAACCGACGGTCGCTCCTCGACGTGGGCGCCGCCGGGCCCCTGGCGGGTTTCGTGACGCTGATCCCCGTGCTTCTCATCGGCCTCGCGCTGTCGCGGGTGCAGGAGGTCACCACCGCCTCCAGCGGGCTCATCTACTTCGGCGAGCCCCTTCTCTTCCGCTTCCTGGCCCGGGTCGTCTTCTTCCCCCACCTCGGACCGGACCAGGACATCTTCCTCCACCCCACCGCGTGGGCGGCATGGTTCGGCCTGCTGGTGACCGCGCTCAACCTGCTGCCCTTCTCCCAGCTCGACGGCGGCCACGTCGGCTACGCGCTCCTCGGCAGATGGCACCGCCGGGTGGTCTGGGGCCTGTACGCGGTCCTGCTCGGTCTCGGCCTGCTGTGGCCGGGGTGGTGGCTGTGGGCCATCATCATCCTCATCCTGGGCCTGCGGCACCCGATGGTGCTGGACGAGCACCTGCCCCTGGACCGGCGACGGCGGTGGGTCGGCTGGCTGGCCCTGGCGGTGCTCGTGCTCAGCTTCACCCCCGTACCCGTCTGGATCGCGCCCTGACCCGCTGATTACGCTCGAAGCCCTCCACGTCCGCGTCCGCGCCCGCGCCCGCGTCCGCTGGCGGCGGCAGCGATCGGCGGCAGCGACGGCGGAGTGAGCGGCGGCAGTGAGCGGCGGCAGTGAGCGGCGGCAGTGAGCGGCGGCAGTGAGCGGCGGCAGTGAGCGGCGGCAGTGAGCGGCGGCAGTGAGCGGCGGCAGTGAGCGGCGGCAGTGAGCGGCGGCAGTGAGCGGCGGCAGTGAGCGGCGGCAGTGAGCGGCGGCAGTGAGCGGCGGCAGTGAGCGGCGGCAGTGAGCGGCGGCAGTGAGCGGCGGCAGTGAGCGGCGGCATGGTCACTCCGGGTCGTTCGTCTGAGAACGTAGCCGGTGGCCGGCCCAAGTAAAGGGCAAGCCGGGCTCGGAGCCCGGTGCTTCGCACCCTTGACATGGGCCGGCCACCGGCTCGTGAGAGGGGGCATGAACGACCCGGAGGTGACCATGCACAACGCGATCCCTGGCACTGGTCTCGCTGCTCATCGCTTGGCGCTCGAAGCGGCCGGCGCTGCGATCAAGCTCGTGATGAGGTTGCCGGCTCCGTTGAAGCCGATCGCTGATCAGGTCATTCGCTCGGCGAGCTCCGTGCCCGCGAATCTCGCCGAAGGTCATGGACGGTCAGGGAGAGACCGGCAGCACATGTGGAGGATCGCCTATGCCTCGGCCAAGGAGGTCGACTCTCACCTACGGCTTCTCGCCGCCACGGGAGCGGTCAACCCATTTGCGGCTCAGGCTGCCATCGACGGCTTTGACCGCGTGCGGGCCATGACGTGGCGCTTGCTGAACCCAAAGTCCTGAAGATCGTTGGGGAGGTCAGAGGGGGTGCCAGGCACCGTCGAAGACGGTCCGAGAATCCCTTTCGCTTCATTTGCGGCGTGCCAGGCACCCTGTCTGGTGCTCCCGGAGCGCTACGCCTCGGCCCCTCCCTCGGGCGTGCCACTGGTGACCCGGCTTCGCTTGCAGCTTCGCCGTGGTCAGCGGTGGCAACCGCGGGGAGCGCATCGACAGAATCGGGGCAGCGCCCGCGGTGGTAGAGTCATGCGGATGGAGATGGTGACCCAGGTCCTCGCAACCACCAACGAGATCAGCCTCAAGGGCGACAACCGCGGCTGGTTCGAACGCCACCTCACCGACAACGTGCGCGCCGCCGTGGCCGACCTGCCTCTGGCCGAGCTGCGCCGGCCCTCGTCGCGGGTGCTGCTGACCTTTGCCGAGGCGATCCCTTTCGAGCGCGTCGCTCGGCGCCTGGGCACGGTGTTCGGGCTCGGCGCCATCATCCCCGTCCACCGCGCCGGCTGGGGGCTGGAAGACCTGGAACGCGCCGTGCTGCACCGGCTGGCCGACGTCCACGCGCCCAGCTTCGCCGTCCGCTGCACTCGCTCCGACAAGCGCTTCCCCCATACCTCCCCCGAGATCGAACGCCGGCTCGGGCGCGCCGTGCAGGAGCGCACCGGCTGGCCCGTCGACCTGAGCGCCCCGGACCTCACGGTGCACGTGCTGGTGGATGTCGGCGGCCTGTACCTGTGGACCGACAGGGTGGAGGGGCCGGGGGGCCTCCCCACGGGGGTGGGCGGACGCGCCGTGTGCCTGATGTCGGGGGGCATCGATTCCCCGGTGGCCGCCTACCTGATGATGAAGCGCGGCATGCGCCTGGACTTCGTGCACTTCCACTCCATGCCCCGGACCGACTCCGCCGGAGTCGACAAGGTCCGCGAGCTGGTGATGTTGCTCAACCGCTACCAAACCCGGTCGCGGCTCGCGGTCGTTCCGCTCCTCGACATCCAGGAACAGGTGGTCGCCCAGTGCCCGCCTGCCCTGAGGGTGCTCCTGTACCGACGCTTCATGCTCCGCATCGCCGACCGCATCGGGCGGCGCCTGCGTGGCCAGTCCCTCATCACCGGGGAGGCCCTCGGGCAGGTGGCCTCCCAGACCATCGAGAACCTCGCAGCGGTCGAGGCGGCCGCCGAGCTACCCGTGCTGCGCCCGCTCATCGGCTTCGACAAGCAGGAGATCATCGCCGTCGCCCGCCGCATCTCCACCTACGACATCTCGATCCAGCCCCACATGGACTGCTGCTCGTTCCTCATGCCGGACCGACCCGCCATCCGTTCCAGCGCCCGCGAGCTGGAGGAGGCGGAGTCCGCCCTCGAGGTGTCCGAGCTGGTCCGCGGCGCCGTGGCCGCCGCCGTGGTCACGACGCTGCAAGGAGCGCCATGGAGTGACCAGGCGCTCACGCCAGATCCGGCGCAGGTCTGAGCGATGGACAATCGGCGGCGGTCCCGTCGCGAGCTCTTCAGCGGGTGGCTGGATGCGGTCCGCGAGCGGGCCCGTACGGTGCGCAACCCCGACGTGGAGACCCTGCTGCGGCCGCCGGGGGCCCTGAGTCCGGACGAGGACTTCCTCGAGCGCTGCAGCGGTTGCGGCGACTGCCTGCCGGTCTGTCCCGCGGACACCATCTTCCCCATCAAGCGCGAGGACGGCCGCCTGCTCCCGGCCATCGCCCCCACCCGCACCCCCTGCTACCTGTGCGATCGACTCCCCTGCATCGAAGCCTGCCCCGACGGTGCGCTGATCGACCCCGGTGGCCCCGAGCGGGTGCGCATCGGCATCGCCAAGGTCGACCCGAGACGTTGCGTGACCTTCCGCGGGCAACGCTGCGACCGTTGCCACAAGGTCTGTCCCTACCCGGACCGGGCCATCATGATGATCGGGCTGCGTCCTCTCGTGAACAGCAGCTCCTGCACCGGCTGCGGCCTCTGCGAGTACGCCTGCCCCGAGGAGCCCAAGGCCATCCAGGTGGTCGCCGAGCGCCTGCTGGTGCCCGGCCTGCGGGTCCCCAAGACCGAGTACACCCCCGGCTGAGGCTGCCCCGAACACCATCAGACCAGGCCGTCGACAGGGGCAGCGACAGCGAACGGCGGCAGTGATCGGCCATCTGTGGCAGTGATCAGCGACCGCGTCCAGGGTCCACGTCGGACATCGGCAGCAGCCCGCTGGCGCTGCGTGGTGCGTCTGCCGTCGATCGCGGTCGCGGACTGCAGACTCGGGCGCGGACGTGGGGGGCATCCCGCGCACGGGATCGAGCTACAGCGCGGTCTCGACCTTGAGCTCACGGGTCATGAGCTCGTACAGGGCGGTGCGGGGATCGGTCTCGCTGCGGAGCAGGCGGGTGACCATCTCGGTGATGGGCATGTCGATGCCCAGCCTGGCGGCGAGCATCGCGGCGGCGGGTGCGGTTCGCGCCCCTTCCACCACCTCGCGGGTGGAGGCGAGAATGTCCTCCAGGGACTCGCCCCGACCCAGCCGCTGTCCCGCGCGACGGTTCCTGGACAGCCCCCCCGTGCAGGTGAGCACCAGGTCCCCCATGCCCGCGAGACCGCGGAAGGTGGTCACGTCGGCGCCCATGGCCACGCCCAGGCGGGTGATCTCGTGCAACCCCCTGGTCATGAGCGCCGCCTGGGTGTTGGCGCCCAGCCCGAGCCCGTCGATGATGCCGGCGGCGATGGCGATGATGTTCTTCAGCGCTCCGGCCAGCTCCACTCCCACCAGGTCGTCGCCGGCATAGAGCCGGAGGTGGTGATCCGAGAACTCCTCCTGCAGCCTCTGGGCCAGGGTCAGGTCGGGGCAGGCGAGCACCGCCGCGGAAGGATCCCCCTGCACCACCTCCCGGGCGAAGGTCGGCCCCGACAGGGAGCAGAAGCGCTCCCGCGGCACCCCCAGCACCTCGCCGGCGATCTCGTCCATGAGGCGGAGGCTGTCGGTCTCGATCCCCTTCGACGAGGACACCACCACCAGCCCGTCAGGGGCCGCAGGGCGAAGACGCTCCATCACGCCCCGGCTGAACTGGACGGGCACCACCCACAGCCAGGTGGAGGCGTGGTGGGCAGCGTCCTCGAGCCCGTTGACGGCACGGAGCCGCGGATCCAGCTCCAGGTCCTCCAGGAAGAGCGGGTTGCGGTGGCGGCTGTTGACGCCCTCGGCGACCTCCCGCTCCCGCGCCCACAGCTTCACGTCGTGGCCCCGCCGCGCCATCTGATGAGCGAGAGCAGTCCCCCACGAACCGGCGCCTATGACCGTCAGTCTCACTCGTCCCCTCCTTGCCCGCCGCCGATCCTGGGCTCGACGCCCGTCGCGAGATTGCGCAGGTTGTCGCGGTGTCTGAGAATGACCAGCACCGCGGCCACGATGATCGCACCCTGGAGCACCCCCGGCGGACGGTCGATGAAGGCCACCAGCACCGGCACCACAGCCGTCGCCAGGAGAGAGGCCAGGGACACGTAACGCCACAGCGCGAGGACCACCAACCACAGCGCGGCGGCCACCAGGGTGGAGGACGGCATCAGGACCAGGAGGGCGCCGAACAGGGTGGCCACGCCCTTGCCGCCGCGGAAGCGGAGCCAGACCGGGAAGCAGTGCCCGACCACCGCGGCCAGCATGGCGGCCGCGAGCCAGCCGCTCGCCGGATCGAAGGCGTTCATCAGCCACACGGACACGGCGCCCTTGCCGGCATCCACGAGGGTGACCACGATGCCCACCTGGAGACCCGCCGCCCGGGTCGCGTTGGTGGCGCCGACGTTCCCGGACCCGAGGCGACGCACATCCTTGCCGGAGATGACCCGGACCACCAGCAGCGCCGTGGGCAGGGAGCCCATCAGGTACGCCGCGGCCACCAGGACAACCTCCCCGGTCACTCGAGCTCCAGGCGCGCCAGCACCTCGTAGACGGCTCCCCCCGGGCGCAGGTCGCTGGCAAACAGCACGACCTCATGGGCCGCGAAGGGCTCGATCTCGAGCTCCGAGCCCCACCCGAGGAACCGCTCCACCGCCTGCGGCGGCCACGGCCGGTCGATCCGCGCCTGGGTGAGGTGCAGGGACCAGGGCCTCCGCTCCCGCGCGAAGCCATGGATCTCGGCAGTCTCCTCGATCCGCGCCACCACCTCGGCGACTCCGTCGGCGCGGCCGCCCACCCATGCCACGCGAGACCGTCGGGGAGTCGGGAAGAAACCTGCGCCCTCCAGCGTCACCCACACGGGCGGCAGTCCGGCGAGGCGCGGGGCCAGGTCGGTCTCCAGACCATCCAGGACATCAGTCGCCGTCTCCCCCAGGAACTTCAGGGTCAGGTGCTGCCCTTCGGGGCGCACCCACCGTGCCCGCGGCAGCTCGGCCCGCAGGCGCTCGCGGCCGGCGGCCAGCGCGGCCTTCACCGTCTCCGGGATCTCCAGGGCCAAGAATGCGCGGATCGTGTCCGGCATCAGCCGCCCTCCCGCAGCTTTCGCCGCAGCAGGTCCAGGGCCATGTTCACGCTCCACTCCCGGACCACCTCCCGCCCGCCGGGGAACACCCGGTGGCGCGCCACCGTTCCTGCGGAGGACGCCACCGCCCAGTGCACCAGGCCGACCGGCTTGTCGGGCGTGCCCCCTCCGGGTCCTGCGACGCCGGTGATGGCCAGCCCCCAGTCCGCGGAAAACCGTTCCCGCACGCCGGCGGCCATGGCCTCCGCCACGGGCTCGGAGACCGCCCCGTGGGCTTGCAGGAGCGACGACGGTACCGCCAGCAGGCGCTCCTTCGCCGCGTTGGAGTAGCTCACGACACCACCTTCGAAGACGTCGGAGGCACCGGGCACCGAGGTGATGGCCGCACCAACCAGACCGCCGGTGCATGACTCGGCCACGGCGAGAGTCTGACCTCGTCGCCGCAGCTCTGCGACCAGGACCTCCTCGACGCCGCGCACGTCGATGCCCGCCAGGTCGTCTGCGACGAGATCCGAGAAGGTCTCGGTCATTTCGTCGAGGGTGGCTCGCGCCTCGTCGGCAGCTCCCTCCGCCGTGAGCACCAGACGCACCACACCGCAGTGGGCGAGAATGGTCACGCGCTCGCGGCCGAAGCGCTCGTACAGCGGCGCCACCCTGGCCTCCACGTCCGACTCCAGCGCACCGCCGAGCACCAGGGTCCTGGTCACGAGCCTGGTGTCGGGGTTGGCCGTCGCCAGGACCGGCCCCAGCTCCCGCTCGAGCATCTCCTCCATCTCCCAGGACACTCCCGGGAAGGCGACCAGGAGGCGCCCGTCCAGGCGGACCAGCAGGCCGGGGGCGGCGCCGCGCTGGTTGCGCAGCACCTGGCTCCCCGAAACCACCCGCGCCATACGCCTCGCCACATCGGGCATGACGCGGCCGTGGGCCGCGAAGCGATCGGCCAGCCAGGCCGCCACTTCGGCGTCCTCCTGAAGCGAGCGACCCAGGGCACGGGCGATCGCCTCCCGGGTGACGTCGTCGGCCGTGGGGCCCAGGCCACCGGTCAGCACGACGACGTCCACCATTCCCACGAGCTCCCGGATGGTCGCCGCGAGACGCACCTCGTCGTCCCCCACCACCCTCTTCTCGAGCACGCGGATGCCGTACCTGGCGAGGGTGGCGGTGATGCGCAGGGAGTTGGAGTCCAGCCGCCGCTCACCCAACAGCTCCGAGCCCACCGCGACGCAGGCGGCGGTTGCCAGTGGCGCCATGGCGCACCCTCCCGGGGCGAATCATAGCGCGCCCGCCCGTGTTCCGATGTGGTGCGGGCCCACGGTACAATCTCGGACCCGCGATGACGCGGAACCTGTCTCGGGAGATCGCCCTCATGCCTCACATCACCTGGACCCTCGCGGAGTGGGCCGCCACCACCACCTACGAGCAACTCCCGGCGGCGGTCGTGGCCGCCGCCAAGCGCTTCCTCCTGGATGCCTATGCCTGCGCCGTGGGCGGTGCCCGGCAGCCGGACGTGGAGATCGCGCGCTCCGTGATGTCGGAGCTCGCCTGCCGCGGCGACGTCACCCTCCTCGTCACGGGGGAGCGCCTCGACGCGGTCTCGGCGGCGTTCCTCAACTCCCTGATGATCCGGGTGATGGACTACAACGACATCTACTGGAAGCAGGACCCCTCGCACCCGTCGGACCTGATCCCCGCCGCCCTGGCCGCCGCCGAGCGCGCCGGCCGCTCCGGTCGCGACCTGATCCTGGGCATCGCCCTCGCCTACGAGATCGAGCAGCGCCTGTGCGAGACGGCCCACCCGGGCATCCGGGAGCTGGGCTGGCACCACGCCAGCCTCACCGCCGTGGCCGCACCCATCGTGGCCGGCCGCATGCTCGGTCTGGACGCCGCCGCCATTCAGCACGCCGTCGGCATCTCGGCGTCGCGGCTGTCCTCCGGCTCCGTCACCGCCGGCAAGCTGACCATGATGAAGAACACCGCGGACCCCTTCGCCGTGCAGGCCGGGGTGCTGGCCGCCCTGCTCGCCGAGCGCGGCTACACCGGCCCCGAGCACGTGCTGGACGGCAAGGAGGGGTTCTCCCACCTGCTGGCCACGGACTGGCGGTGGGAGCACCTCACGGAGGGCCTCGGCTCGGACTGGCGCATCCTGCGCTGCGGCATGAAGCTCTACCCCACCGAGGCCCTCACCCACGGGCCCATCACGGCGGTGCTGGAGCTGGTGCGGGAGCACGACCTGGCCCCCGAGGACATCGCCTCGGTGACCATCCACTCCCTGGCCCGCGCCGCGGACATCCTGGCCGATGCCTCCAAGTACGACCCGAGGAGCAAGGAGACGGCCGACCACTCCCTGCCCTACGTGATCGCAGCCGCCATCGTGGACCGCCGGGTGACCCCGGCCCAGTTCACCCCCGAACGGATCGCCGACCCGGTCATCCGGGCCCAGCTCGGCAAGGTGAAGGTGGTGGCCGATCCCGACATCGAGGCCGCCTTCCCCGAGCTCCAGCAGGTGCGGGTCACACTCGACACCAGCGACGGGCGCCGCCTCGCCACCGCCCTCGACTACCCCAAGGGCGACTACCGCAACCCGTTGACCGAAGAGGACATCATGGCCAAGATGGAGGCTCTGGCCGAGGGGCTGGCGGGCCCCGGCGACGTGCAGCGGGCGGCAGCCGCCATCGCCGGAGCGGACGGCTTCGACAGCGTCCGCCGGCTGGCCGCCGACCTGGTCATGGGCGGAGCGCGGCCATGAGTCAGACCATCACCGAGAAGATCGTCCAGGCCCATGCCGTGGCCCTGGAGGCCGGACACGAGGTGCGCGCCGGCGACATGGTGACCGTCCGGCCACGGCACGTCATGACCCACGACAACTCGAGCGCCGTGCTGGCGAAGTTCAGGGCCATCGGCGCCGCGCAGGTGGCCGATCCCGGCCAGCCGGTGTTCGCCCTCGACCACAATGTCCAGGACACCTCAGAGGGCAACCTGTCCAAGTACCGCACCATCGAGTCCTTCGCGAAAGAGCAGGGCATCGTCTTCCACCCTGCCGGGGCCGGCATCGGTCACCAGCTCATGTGCGCCGAGGGCTTCGTCCACCCCGGCGCCCTGGTGGTGGCGTCCGACTCCCACGCCAACATGTACGGCGCCCTGGCCGCGGTGGGCACGCCGGTGGTGCGCACCGACGCCGCCGCCATCTGGGCCACCGGCACCACCTGGTGGCAGGTCCCACGCACCGTGAAGGTGGTGCTGCAGGGCCGACTGGGCCCGGGCGTGGCGGGCAAGGACGTCATCGTCACCCTGTGCGGTCTCTACGGCTCCGGTGAGGTCCTCAACGCCGCCGTGGAGTTTGCGGGACCGGGGATCGCCGGGCTGTCCATGGCCGAGCGCATGACCATCGCCAACATGACCACCGAGTGGGGTGCCCTGGTGGGATGGTTCCCCTTCGACGCCGTGACCGCGGCGTATCTCAGACGGCGTCTGGCCGTGCTCGAGCGGCGCGGCATCAGCGACCGGCTCAGCGAGGAGCAGATCGCCGCCTGGGAGACGGAGCCGCCGGCGCCGGACCCGGATGCCTCCTACGCCGCCGAGATCACCCTGGACCTGGGCCGGGTGTCGCCCAGCGTGTCGGGCCCCGACACGGTGACCACGATGCGGACGGTGGCCGACATCGCCCGGGAGCGGATCCATATCGACAAGGCGTACCTCCTCTCGTGCGTGAACTCGCGCCTGGAGGACCTCACGGCGGCGGCCCAGGTCTTGCGCGGTCGGCACGTGGCCCCAGGAGTGGAGCTGTACCTGGCCGCCGCCTCCGCCGAGGTCCAGGCCGAGGCCGAGGCAGAGGGGGTGTGGCAGGAGCTGCTGGCAGCCGGCGCCCGGCCCCTGCCTCCGGGCTGCGGCGCCTGCATCGGCCTCGGCGCCGGTCTGCTCGAGCCGGGCGAGGTGGGCATCTCGGCCACCAACCGCAACTTCAAGGGCCGCATGGGCTCCCGGGACGCGGAGACCTACCTGGCCAGCCCCGCGGTGGTGGCGGCCTCGGCGGTCACCGGCCACATCGCGGCCCCCGACACCGCTGCCGACCTGGTGCCTTCGTATCACTTCACCGACCGCGGGGTTCGGCCGCCCACCAGGAGAGTCCAGATTCTCGACGGCTTTTCGGAGCAGATCACCGGCCGCGCCCTCCTGCTCCCCACGGACAACCTGAACACCGACGGCATCTACGGCAAGGACGTCACCTACCGCGACGACTTGACCCCCGAGGAGATGGGCGCCCAGGCCATGCGTAACTACGACCCGCGCTTCCAGGAGATCGCGGCCGTGGGCGACGTCATCGTCGCCGGCGCCAACTTCGGCACCGGCTCCTCCCGGGAGCAGGCGGCCACCGCCCTGGCCCACCGCGGCGTGCGCATGGTGATCGCCGCCTCCTTTTCCCAGACCTATCTGCGCAACGCCTTCAACAACGGCTTCATCTGCCTGGAGAGCTCGGCCCTGGTGGCTGCCATGCGCGCCGCCTGCCGGGAGGAGGCCGCCGCAGGCGCCCGCACCATCCCCGCCGGTGAGGTGACGGTGGACTTCCCGACCTCCACGGCGCGGTGGAACGACGCCTCCTACCCGGTCTCTCCCCTGGGCCCCACCGCCCAGGAGCTGATCCTGGCCGGCGGCCTGGAGGCCCTGGTCCGCCGCCGCCTCGAGCGCTGAGACCATCCTCCCGCGGCTGGCGCCCGCTTCTCGGACACCGCATCCCCCTGCCAGGGAGCATGTTGCCCTCGACCCGGGTTTGACATTCACACCCGGCCCCGTCAAGCTCGTCGGTATCCCTCAGAGGACGTCCCAACGGGCGAAGGAGGTCAGGATGAGCGTGCGGTCGTTCGCGTGTGCAGCTCTCATCATCGGTGTACCCCTGGTCGGGATCGCCGGGGACCTTCCGGCGGGCGATGCCGCCCAGGGGGCTTACTCCTACGACGACTTCGAGTCGGACGAGGTGTGCGCGCTCTGCCACGTGGACATCACCCGCCAACACCACCAGGCCATGATGTCTCAGTCCTACACCCACCACTGGGACGAGATCGAGTACTTCTCCCTGGCCCTCCCCCACGCGGCGAAGGACGCCAAGGTGGCCGGCATCAAGGCCGGCTGCAACGGGTGCCACGCTCCCCTCGCCTTCCTGGCCGGTGACATCCCACCGAAGCGCCCGGCGGAGGGCACCCGCGCCAACGAGGGAGTCTCCTGCGAGGTCTGCCACACCATGGTTGGCTTCGAGGGCGACGTCCCGTTCAACTTCAACTACCGCGTCCAGCCGGGGGACACCAAGCAGGGAGTACGGTCGGGCACCGAGAGCCCGGCGCACGAGATCGCGGCCAACCCCTTCCTGATGACCGCCGAGTTCTGCGGCACCTGCCACAACGAGAAGGACCCCTACGACCAGTGGGTGAAGGCCACCCACCTGGAGTGGAAGGACAGCCCCCAGGCCCGGGCCGGCATCGTGTGTCAGGACTGCCACATGCCACCGGCGGCCGGCAACAGCGCCCCTGAGGCCGGCGGCGCCGACCACCCCGACGTCCGCCAGCACCTGTTCCACGGCGCCCACGACCCCGGCAAGCTGAAGGGCGCGGCCGAGGTCCGCATCCACCCGTCCCTGCTGAGCGTCGAGCCGGGGGGCTCGGTGGTGATCAAGGCCACGGTGTTCAACGCCAAGGCCGGGCACATGATCCCCAGCGGCTCGGCCGAGGAGCGGGTGGTGTGGCTGCACGTGAGTGCGGAGGACGCCGCCGGTGCCAGCTACCACCTGCCTGTGGACGCCAAGGGGTTCCAGGGCGAGGAGCTGACCATCGCCTCCGCCGACGCCATGGCCTACCAGGACATCGGCGACATCCAGGGGCTCGAGGACTTTCCGGGCCTGGCCCGCGACGGCCAGGTGCCGGCCGGGGACCGCATCTTCCGGCTGCCCTACCTCGACCCCCAGGGTCGGATGACCATCGCCCAGTGGAACACGGCCAGCTTCGGTCCCGACTACCGCCTGGCTCCGCTTGAGGGAGTGAACGAGACCTTCACCTGGAAGCTACCCAAGGGTCTCCCCGAGGGCGACGTGCGGGTAACGGCCACCGTCTGGTACTCACGGCTGCCATCCTCTGTGGCCCGGTTCCTGGGCGTGCCGGACGAGGAGTGGGCGCCGGTCAAGATGGGCGAGCACACCACGACGTTCAAGGTCGAGGGGGGCCAGAGCTAGCCATCCGCGATCAGCGGCAGCAACCAGCGTCTGCGCCAGCGGGCAGCGATCAGCGGACCCTCGCTCCGAGAGCGCCCACGTCCGAGGCAAGCGCCCTCCTCTCGAAGACTGCGATTCCGCGGCTCGGTGCTGCCCGCTGCCCACTGCCGCCGGCGCCGATCGCGGGCGCCGTATGCTGCCGCGGCCGCTGTTCACTGACGCTGCCGCCGGCGCTGAACACTGCCGCAGCAGGTCCCGGCAACGGAGGCGTGCGGAGGCACGTCTCACCTCTAACTTCTAACTTCTAACTTCTGACTTCTAGCTCGGCTCAGCCGGCGAGAAGGGACTCCACCACCTCGGGGACCTTGGCCAGGGCCTCGTCGAGGCGATCCGCCTGGGGCCCGCCCGCCTGGGCGAGGTTGGGCCGGCCGCCGCCCCGGCCCCCCACCACCGGCGCCAGCTCCCGCACCAGGGCGCCGGCGTTGACCCGGTCCTGGACGTCGTCGGTCACCGCCGCCAGCAGGGTCGCCTTGCCCCCGCTCTCCATGCCCAGCACGACGACACCGGAGCCGAGCTTCTGGCGCATGGTGTCGGCCAGGTTGCGCAGCTCCGAGGGGCTCATCTCGGGGGCGCGCCGGGAGAGCACGGTCACTCCGGCCACCTCGGTGCGGGTCTCGCCGCCGCCGGCGTCGCCCGCCGCCAGCCGCATCTTGAGCCCCCGCACCTCCTCCTCCAGCTCCCTGAGGCGGCGCTCGCGGCCCTCCAGGAGCTCGGGGAGCTGCTCGGGGGCGGTCTGGTAGCGCTCCGCCAGGCCTTCCACCAGGTCCTCGCGCTCCTCCACGAAGGCCAGGGCGCCGTGCCCCGTGAGCGCCTCGATGCGGCGCACGCCGGCGGCGATGCCCCGCTCGGAGACGATGGTGCACACCCCGATGTCGCCGGTCCGGTCGACATGGCAGCCGCCACACAGCTCCCGCGACACCTCACCGCCGCCGATGGACACCACCCGCACCACGTCGCCGTACTTCTCGCCGAACAGGGCCATGGCCCCGGCGGCCCGCGCCTCCTCGATGGGCATGAGGCGCTTGTCCACCGGCTGGTTGCGCAGGATCTCCTCGTTGACCAGGCGCTCGATCTGGCGCAGGTCCTCGTCAGACACCGCCTCTCCCCAGCTGAAGTCGAAGCGCAGGCGGTCGGGAGCCACCAGGGAGCCCGCCTGCTGGGCGGCCGGTCCGAGGACGCGACGCAGGGCCGCATGCAGGAGGTGAGTAGCGGTGTGGTTGCGCTGGGTGTCCTGCCGCGCCTCCTGGGCCACCCGGGCCTCGACGTCCTGGCCGACCTCCAGGACACCCTCGGTGACCTCCAGGCGGTGGACGACGAGGTCGCCCAAGGGCCGCTGCGTGTCCGAGACCACCGCTCGGCCCCCGGGCCACTCGACGTCCCCGCGATCGCCCACCTGGCCCCCCGCCTCGGCATAGAAGGGGGTTTCGGTGAGGACCGCCTCGCCGCTCGCACCCGCTCGCAGCTCCCGCACCTCGCCCTCGTCACCGACCAGCGCCAGCACCCGGCCGGAGGCCTGCAGCCGATCGTAGCCCACGAACTTCGATCGCAGGCCGCGCCCCGCGAGCTCCTCGTACTCGGGCCGGAAGCGGGCCTGGAGGTTGCCCTTCCACGAGGCCTGGCCGCGCTCGCGCTCCTGCTCCAGCGCCGCCTCGAAGCCGGCGTGGTCCAGGCTCAGGCCCTCCTCCTGGGCGAACTCCTCCAGGAGCTCCACCGGGATGCCGTGGGTCTGGTAGAGGTCGAACATGACCGCCCCGGGGACCACCGCGTCGCCCTCCCGCTTCAGCCGCTCCAGCTCCCGTTGGGCCACGTCCGTGCCGGTGTTGAGGGTGCGGGCGAAGCGCTCCTCCTCCTGGCGGAGCTGGGTGGTGACGACCTCCCGCCGCTCCACCAGCTCGGGGTAGACGTCCCCCATCTCGGCCACCACCGTGGGCAGGAGCGTGTGCAGGAAGGCCCCGTCCAGACCCAGCTTGCGCCCGTAGCGGAGGGCGCGGCGGATGATCCGGCGCAGCACGTACCCGCGCCCCTCGTTGGAGGGCACCACCCCGTCGGTCATGAGGAACGCCGACGCGCGGACGTGGTCGGCGATCACCCGGTAGGCCGGGGCCAGCTCGCCGTCCGGGCGGTAGGGCCGATCCACCAGCTTGCCCACGGCGCCCAGGATGGGCAGGAAGAGGTCGGTCTCGTAGTTGGAGGCCGCCCCCTGCATGACCGCCGCCAGGCGCTCCAGGCCGGCCCCGGTGTCGATGGAGGGGCGTGGCAGGGGGTGCAGCGGCGCCGTCGGCGTCGCGTTCGAACTGCATGAAGACCAGATTCCAGATCTCCACGATGTCGTCGCCGGGGCCGTTCACCAGCTCGGCACGGTCGGGCGAGGCCGGATCGGGGCCGCGGTCGAAGTGGATCTCCGAGCAGGGACCGCAGGGACCGGTCTCGCCCATGGACCAGAAGTTCTCCGAGTCCCCGAAGCGCAGGATCCGCTCCCGGGGCGCGCCCACCGCCTCCCAGAGCCGCGCCGCGTCGTCGTCGTCGTCATAGACCGTGAACCACAGCCGCTCCAGGGGCAGCCCGTACACGTCGACGATCAGCTCCCAGGCGAGGCGGATGGCCTCCTCCTTGAAGTAGTCGCCGAAGGAGAAGTTCCCCAGCATCTCGAAGAAGGTCTGGTGGCGGGCGGTGTAGCCGACATTCTCCAGGTCGTTGTGCTTGCCCCCCGCCCGCACGCACTTCTGGGCCGAGCACGCGCGGCTGTAGGCCCGCTGCTCGCGGCCCACGAAGACCTCCTTGAACTGGTTCATGCCGGCGTTGGCGAAGAGCAGGGTGGTGTCACCGGCGGGCAGCAGGGAGGAGGACGGCACCACGGTGTGCCCGTTGGCCGCGAAGTAGTCGAGGAAGGCGGAGCGGATCTCCTTACTGGTCATCCAACGCATCGTGCTCACTCTCCCGGGAGGCCGCCAGCTCGTCGACCGCTCGGATGGCGTCGGCGGTCTCGAAGCCGCGGGCGAGGAGCGAGCTTACCATCCGTCCCCGCCGGGCGGGAAGGCGCCACCAGCCTGCGGGGGCCCGCACCTCGGCACGGCGTAGGGCCTGAGCGAGCGCGGCCCGCAGCTGCTTCGGATCCAGCCTCGCAGCGGTCTCGGCCAGCTCGGCGTCCACGCCGCGCCGCTTGAGCTCGGCTTCCAGGCGGTGCGGCCCCCAGCCCCTCTGGACGGCGCGAACCTCCGCGAAGCGGGCCGCCAGGCGCCCGTCGTCCACCAGACCGAGCTCGGCGCAGCGCCCACCGGCCCGCTCCACCTCGTCCCGGGTGAACCCCTTCCGGAGCAGGCGCTCCTCGAGCTCGGCGCGGAAGTAGTCGCGGCGCGCCAGGAGCCGGAGGGCCGCCTGATAGGCGGGGTCGCTCACGGCCGCCCCTCCTGCCCGGCGAGCTCCGCGGCGGCCGGCCCGCCTTTGCCCATGACACGGGCCCCGAAGAAGCGAGGTGTACAAAGGCGCGAAGACGGTGGACATGCCGCTGCCCACCGCTTGCCGATTTCTACTCGGTGGCCGCTGATCACCGACAGCTGCTCGCTGATGCTGGCTGCTGACCCTGGCGCCGATCGCGGCCGCTGTTCGCGGCCGCTGTCGCTGTCCGTCCGACGCGGACGCGGGCGCGGGCGCGCGGCCCCGCCACGCCTACGCGCGAAACCCACCGCCGGCCCGCTACTCGGCGTGGCCGAACTCGAAGGGCGAATCCTCGGCGAACGGGTCCAGGGGCGTCTCCCCGGGCACGTCGAGGACCCCCTCCATCTCCTCGCGGGAGATCTCCGAGGTGGACTGGATCCCCTGGATCTTGAGCCGGAACTCGTCGGGGTTGGTCGCCCGGCGCAGGGCCTCCTCGAGGGTGATGAGGCCGTTGCTGTAGAGGACGTAGAGCGACTGGTCGAAGGTCTGCATCCCGTACTGGCTGGTGCCCTGGGAGATGGCGTCCCGGATGAGCTTGGTCTTCTCCTTGTTCTCGATGCAGTCGCGGATGTAGGTGGTCGAGATCAGGACCTCCACCGCCGGCACCCGGCCGAGGCCGTCGGCGCGCGGCAGCAGCCGCATGCGAGATGATGGCCTTGAGCACCGCGGCGAGCTGGATCCGGATCTGCTTCTGCTGGTGCGGGGGGAACACCGAGATGATCCGGTTGATGGTCTCGGTGGCGTCCAGGGTGTGCAGGGTCGACAGGACGAGGTGGCCGGTCTCGGCCGCCAGCAGCGCCGTCTCGATGGTCTCGTAGTCGCGCATCTCGCCGACCAGGATGACGTCGGGATCCTGGCGCAGGGCCGAGCGCAGGGCGCCTGCGAGAACTGCTTGGTGTCGACGTCCACCTCGCGCTGGTTGATGATGGACTTCTTGTCCCGGTGCAGGAACTCGATGGGGTCCTCGATGGTCATCATGTGCTCGGTGCGGCGGGCGTTGATGTAGTCGATCATCGCCGCCAGGGTGGTCGACTTGCCCGAACCGGTGGTGCCGGTGACCAGCACCAGCCCGCGCTGCTCCTCGCAGATCTTCTCCAGCACCGCCGGCAGCATGAGCTCCTTGAAGGTCTGGATCCGGGCCGGGATGACGCGCAGCACCAGGCCCACCGACCCGCGCTGCTGGAAGATGTTGCAGCGGAATCGCCCCAGCCCCGGCACCGAGTACGCGATGTCGATCTCGAGGGTGTTCTTGAAGCGCTCCTTCTGGCGGGACGACATCATGGAGAACGCCATGGCGATGGTGTCCTCCTGCATCAGGCGCTTGAACTCGGTCACGACGTGGAGACGGCTCACCGTCGATGCGCAGCACCGGGTGGGCGCCGACCTTGAGGTGGACGTCCGACGCCTTGCGCTCCACGGCGACTTTCAGGATGTCGTTGATGTGCATGTCCACATCTCCCTGATCACCGGATTCGTTTCCAGTGTACCGTAGTTGACCAAAGAGGGCGGACGGGATGCGCGGGGCGGGTGGGACGGTGCCCCCCGGGGAGGTTCACATGCTACCGGTGCTCGACAACGATCTCATGCGCGAGGCGGACCGCCACACCATCTCGGATCTGGGCGTGCCCGGCATCGTGCTCATGGAGAACGCCGCAACTGGCGTGGTGGAAGCGCTGCGGCAACGCTTCGGGGACGCCCAGGCGGTCCTGGTGCTGTGCGGCTCCGGCAACAACGGCGGCGACGGATTGGCGGTCGCCCGCCACCTGGTCAACGGCGGCCAGGAGGTGGTGGTGATCTCCCTCGCCGATGAAAGCAAGCTGAGTGGAGACGCCGCCACCAACCTGAGCTGGCCCGCGCCTTCGGGGTCGACGTCACGCTTGTGGAGGGGGACGACCTGGGCGCGCTGGAGCGGGCCCTGGACGAGCTCGCGCCCGACCTGGTGGTGGACGCCCTCCTCGGCACCGGCCTGGACCGACCCCTGGCAGGCCGGTACGCCCGGGCGGCGGCCATGATCGCCGCCAGCGACCTCCCGGTGGTGGCGGTGGACGTCCCCACCGGGCTCAACGGCTCCTCCGACCAGCTCCCCGGGCCGGTGCTCTCGGCCGACCTCACGGTCACCTTCGCCGCCCTGAAGCGCTGCCACGTCCTGCCGCCGGCCTGTCTGGAGTGCGGCGAGGTGGCGGTGGCCGACATCGGCATCCCACCGGCCGCCCTGGAGAAGAGCTGCTCACTGTGGCTGGTGGAAGAGGAGGACGCGGCGCTGCATGCTCCCCCAGCGGGCCGTGGACTCGCACAAGGGCCACTTCGGACACCTCCTGGTGGTGGCGGGCGCGGTGGGCAAAGGCGGCGCGGTGGCCATGGCTGCCCGCTCGGCGGTCACGGTGGGAACCGGGCTGGTCACCATGGCGGTTCCGGCCCCGGTGCTGCCGGTGGTGGACGCAGCGTGCCTGGAGGCCATGAGCTTCCCCCTCCCCACGGACGATGCCGGGGCGGTGGCCGGGCCCGAGGGCCTGGAGGCGATGCTGGAGCGCATGACGGCCGTCGCCGCGGGCCCCGGCATGGGGACCGGGGACGGCGCCGCTCAGACGCTACGCTGGCTCCTGGAGCACTGGCAGGGACCACTGCTCCTGGACGCCGACGCCATCAACCTGCTGGCCGGTGAGCCCGAGCGCCTGGCCGGCCGCGACGTGCCACCAGTGCTGACGCCCCACCCCGGAGAGCTCGGACGCCTCCTGGGCGTCTCCACGAAGGAGGTGGTCACCGACCGGCTGGGGGCGGCCCGCGAGGCTGCCCGCCGCGCTCAGGCCGTCGTCATCGCCAAGAGCTACCGGACCGTGATCGCCGACCCGGAGGGTGAGGCGTGGGTCAACCCCACCGGGGACTCCCACCTGGCCTCAGGGGGCGCCGGCGACGTGCTCACCGGGACGGTGGCCGGGTTCCTGGCCCAGGGCCTGCAACCCGTGCGGGCCGCCCTGGTGGGCTGCTGGCTCCACGGCCGCGCTGGTGAGCTGGGCGGCGAGCGCTTCCCGGCCGCCACTCCTCCCTCCGAGGCGGCGGCGCTGCTCGCCGACGCCTGGCTGGAGCTCTCCCAGCCGTGAGCGGCAGCAGGAGACGGTCGACCTCCGCCGCGGCCACCGAGGAGGAGGGCCGACGGCTCTCGGAGCGCCTATTGCCCAGCGATCTGGTGCGTCTGGAGGGCGATCTCGCCGCCGGCAAGACGACGTTCGTGCGCGGCCTCGTCGCGGGCCTGGGCGGCGATGCCGGGGAGGTGACGTCGCCCACGTTCGTGCTCGTCCAGACCTATCCCTGCCAGAGGCCCGGCATCGAACGCCTCCACCACGTGGACCTCTACCGCATGGCGGACCACCTCCCCGACCTGCGCGAGCTGGGCCTGGACGAGCTGCTCTCCGACCCGCGGGCGGTGGCGGCCCTCGAGTGGCCGAAGGAGGTCGTCATGGACTGGGTGCCCCCCGACAGCCGTGTGTGGCGGGTCGTCCTGACGGTGCTGGAGGAGGACGTCCGGGAGATCGAGATCAGCGCACCTGTCTGATACACGAGAGGGGGTGCCAGGCACCGTCTCTGGTGCTCTTGGGGTCTCTGACGTCGGCACGTCCCTCGGGCGTGCCACTGGTGACCCGGCTTCGCTTGCAGCTTCGCCGTGGTCAGCGGTGGCAACCACGGGGAAGGCGTCGACAGAATCGGCGCGTGGCAAGACGCATCACTTCGGGTAGGCCAGAGCGGGTGCCAGGCACCGTCGAAGACGGCTCGAGAATCCCTTTCGCGTCATTTACGGCGGCGCCTGGCACCCCGTCTGGTGCTCCCAAAGCCCTTCGCCGCGGATCGCTGGCTGTGGCCACCGTCCCTACCGCTGCTCGCCGGCCGCGGGCGAGGACGCAGGCGCCACCGAGCCTCACATCCCCGCGAGCGCGCCCCCGTCCACCGGGATGACCGCCCCCGTCATCCAGGACGCCCCCGTGGAGAGCAGGAAGACGATCAGGCTGGCGATCTCCTCCGGTCGCCCGATCCGTCCGAGAGGATGCACGCCCGCCATGGCCTCGCACCTGCGCACGGGAGAGGCCGCGGCTCGAGTGGATGGGGGTGTCGACCACCCCCGGCATGACCGCGTTGACCCGGATCTCCGGTGCCCACTCCAGGGCCAGGGAGCGGGTGAGCTGGTTGAGGGCGGCCTTGGCGGCGTTGTACGCCGCCATCCCCGGGATGGCCTTCGCCGCCAGGTTGGAGGACACGTTCACCACCGCCGGCTGCCGTCCCGCACGAAGGACGGGCTCGAGGGCGCGGCAGTACCAGGTAGGGTCCCCGGACGTTGACCGCGAAGGTCTGGTCCCACGCCTGGGGGTCCGTCTCGGTGAGGGTGCCCATGGTGGCGACGCCCGCGGCGTTCACGATCCCCTCAGCCGCCCCCCAGCGCGCGCGCACCGCCGCCTCCAGGGCGGCGACCTGCTCCTGGACGGCGACGTCTGCAGGGTGGCCCCATGCGCGCTCACCGAGCTCCCCGCACGCCGCCTCGAGGCGGCCGCCGCCGCGGGCCACCAGGCACACCTCGGCCCCCAGGCTGGCCAGCCTGCGGGCCGTGGCCAGCCCGATGCCGCTCGACCCTCCGGTGATCACGAACCGTCGCGTACTCATGTCGGCCATCTCGCGGTCCTCTCGGGTTCAGCGCTCGGTCGCTGCGACCGGATATTATAGGATCAGTCATGAGCCCGGATCGTTCGCCGACTGAGCACGCGGTCGCCGGCCACGAGCTGGTGCAGCGGCTGCTTGCCGGTGGCATCCCCCACGGGCACGATTTCGACGCCTGCCGGGCCCTGCTGCACGCCACCCAGCGCGGGGAGACCGCCTTCACGGCTCTGTGCGTACTTCTGGAGGGGGCGCTCGCCGACCCCGGGCTCGACATCTCGGATGCCCAGACCGTGGTGGCCGTGCTCAAGGACCTGGCGCGGGGCCGCCTCAGCCCCGAGGAGCTCCTGTGACGACGCTCTGGATGCTGGCCTCGCTCCTGGCTTCCGGTCGGCGCGGCGGTGGCGGCCGGGCTCGCGTTCCGAGCCCGCCCGCGCGCCGCCGGTCGCCACGGTCGTCCTCAACGCGGTCATGCCGGGCAGCGGCCTGGCGGCCGCCGGACGGCCCTTCCTGGAGGTCGTGCTCGGGGTGCTTGTCGCCGTGGGGGGTCTGCTCATAGCCGGTGGCAGACACAGCCCCGGCGTCCTGGTCGTGATGGCCGTGGCCGGGGGAGTCTGGGCACTGATGTACACCCCCTATGCCGGCCTCATCTCCGGCGCCCGGACGCCCCGGCCGTCCCCCGAGGTGGTTGGACCCGCAACGCCGCACGCCCAGGGCGCCGCCACGCCCCGCCGCCGGTGCCCCTCCGGAGCCCGAGCGACCGGCCGCACCCGAGCAGGGCGGTTACGCCGTGTCGGTGCGCTGCACCGAGTGCGGCGCCGGGGTGGAGGTCCCGGTCCTCGCGCGCATGGCGCGGTGCGCCTTTTGCGGCTCCCATCACCTCGTGGTCGGCCACGAGGAGACCCTCTACGTCACTATCCCCGAGAAGGTCGCCGGGCCGGACGAGCTGCGTGAGGCGGTGCTGGATCACTATCGCTACATCCACTACCTGCGTCTCTACCGGGCGTCCGTCGCGCCTCTGGAGCGGAACGCCTCCGACGTCAGCCCCAGCGGCGCACTGGTGAGCCGCCCGGAGCTCAACGCGGCGGCGGCGGCCGCAGAGGCCGTGGTGTCGGCCAAGGCGGACAGCTACCGGGCACGTCTCGCGGGCTCCCTCCAGGTCACGCCCGTCCACCACTTCCTGGCGCCCTACCGTCACGGCATGGGCTCCCTGTACCAGGTGGCCTTCGGGCGTTCCCCGTCCGACCAGGAGAAGCGCCTCCGCTTCGCGGTCGGCACGGTGGAGGCAGCCGTCCTCGCCACCGACGCCATGGCCTTGCCCCAGATGGGCAAGCTCAGCTACCTGCGGGCGTTGGTCCCCGCGGCCGATGCGCCGCCGGCGGTGAAGACGCTCCCCCTGGATCTGGACGCCGACGGTCTGCGCCACGCCTACGGCAACCTGGACCGCAAGCAGCTCACCCGTGACCTGCAGGTGATCCGCATCGGAAGCTCGTTCACCGAGGAGGTGGCCGCAGTGGTGTGGCGACCCTACTGGATCGCACGCGCAGAGG
The DNA here is from genome assembly GCA_963844865.1 of uncultured Holophagae bacterium. GTDB lineage: Bacteria > Acidobacteriota > Thermoanaerobaculia > Thermoanaerobaculales > Sulfomarinibacteraceae > CAWJPY01. The sequence continues at coordinate 143,592 of CAWJPY010000011.1, read as the reverse complement.
GCGCCGGCATCGCCGACACGCTGCTGGTGGACAGCGCCGCGGGCTCGGTTGCGGGAACCGCGCCGTTCCTGGACGGAGGGACGCTCCAAGAGCTGCCGGAGCGGGCCAGGCGACCCGGGAGCGGCCTGCGCTTCGTCCCCATGGAGTGCCCAACCTGCGGCAGCGAGTTCTCCTTCGACGTGGACGCGGTGCTGCACTTCTGCCGAAACTGCCACCGCGTCTGCCGCGTGGAGGGGGAGCACAAGGCCCACGTTCCCTACCGCCACCAGCCCATGCCCGAGGAGGAGGCCTTCGAGCTGGTTCCGTTCTGGACGTTCCCCCTCCGGCTGCGCACCGGCGACGGCCGGTTGCTCACCGATCTCAGGCACCTCAAGGACGGCATCGACGGCACCCTCGACCAGATCGGCGAGGACGCTGCGGTCCACCAGCACGCCGTGCTCGTCCCGGCTTTCCGGTGCATCCATCCCAACCTCACCGCCCGTGCGTTCCACCACCTCCTCGTGCACACCCTGCGCCGCCCCCCCACGCTGTCGGGCGAGCGCTTTCCCCTCGAGGAGGACCCGAGGCCGTGGGCGGTGAGCCTGGAGGAACCCCAGGCGCGGAACCTGCTCCCGCTCTACCTGGCCAACGCGTTCAGCCGCCGCGACATCGTGCGCGCCAACGTCCATCAGGTGGCGGCCTGGCTCTTCGAGGCCCGCCGGAGGCCGCCGGGACCCTCGCCTACGTGCCTCTCCCGCGGGAGCCTCACCGAGCCCTTCCGCCCCTACCTCGGGCGCACCAGCTCCCCCGCCGTCCATCACGCCCGCGCCGAGACGTGACCACGCTCCGCGGTCGGTGATGCTCCCTTCCCCGCGGTGCGCTGCGGGGTCCCCTTCCGGTTCGAGGCGAGCCAAAAGCAGCCGCCCGTTCATTGATGACGAGGGCCGCCTTCGACTATGCTCTTCCCGACAACTCATCCGCAGGGAGGAGCCATGGCTGCCGAGATCTTCAACGAAGCGTGGGCGCGACTGTGGGCGGACGAGATCAACGCCAACCAGGCCTACCGGGACGCCGCCAAGAAGTGGGAGGGCGCCATCGGGATGGTGATGACGGCCGCGGCCGGCATGGGCGTCCCGGAGGAGAGGGTGGTCATCGCCGACCTGTGGCACGGCGAGTGCCGGGGGGCGCGGGCGGCCACGACCGCCGAGCTGGCCGACGTGCCCTACCAGATCAGCGCCTCGCCGGCCACCTGGAAGAGCGTCCTCGCCGGCAAGACCGATCCCATCGTCGGGCTCATGGGCGGCAAGCTCAAGCTCGCCAAGGGCAGCCTCTTCGCCCTGCTGCCCTACGCCAAGGCGGCCAAGGAGCTGGTGAGGTCGGCGGGCCGGGTCGACACCTCCTACCCCGAGGGCTGGGACTGATCCCACTGATCCCGCCGGCGACCGCGGCCATGGTGTCCCTGAGCCCAGGTCATGCCGCTCTGCGGCAAACTCCCGCTGGCTCCCATGCTCCATTCGACCCCAGTCGCCGCCCGGGCTTTGAACGTATGTGTTTATTTCAAAAAGTTTAAGAATTTGCCGCTCTGCGGCAATCAGTCCTTGACATCCTTGCCGCAGTGCGTTATATTCTGCCCGTGACGGAATGCCGCAGAGCGGCAAACGGTCTCGATCAACAACCCAGACCTGGTGCCGGGAACGAGCCGGCAAGGAGGATCGACATGGAACGTCGGAAGAAGGCCCGCGAGTTGCAGGAAGACATGATGGAGTCGGCCCACCGGATCTGGCTGGCCGGGCTCGGAGCCATGGTGGTGGCGCAGGAAGAGGGCAGCAAGGCCTTCAAGACCTTGGTCGACAAGGGCGAGGGCGTTGAGAAGAAGGGGCGGCAGCAGGTGGAGAAGGCGAAGGACACGGTGGGAGGCTTCCGCACCGTCGCCGAGAGCTACTGGGAGACCATGGGCCGCACCATGGACGAGCAGATCACGGCGGTCATCCACCGCCTCGGCGTGCCCACGAAGGACGAGATCGCGAACCTCACCGCCAAGGTGGACGGTCTCACCAAGAGCGTCGAGAAGCTCCGGACCACGCAGGGGAGCGGCACGACCGCCGCGAAGAGCACCACCGCCGCGAAGAGCACGACCACGCGCAAGAGCACCTCGACCGCCAAGAAGTGACCCCCGTGGGCCCGAGTCGACGAACGGCGCCGTGCAGCGGCGCCGTTTTCATTGCGCGAGCCGCCACGCCTCGGATACCCTCTGAAGGGGGGATGACCGGTGAGCGAGACCGTGGCGATCGTCGAGGACGAGGAGAACATCCGCGACAGCGTCAGCTTCGCACTGCGCCGTGAGGGCTGGGCCGTCGAGACGTATCCCGATGGGCTCGCCGCATGGGAGGCGTTCTCCACCAGGCTCCCGGACCTCGCGGTGCTGGACATCATCATGCCGCGCATGGACGGTCTCGAGCTCTGCCGCAAGCTGCGCTCGGCCTCCGAGCAGGTGCCCATCATCTTCCTCACCTCCAGGGACGAGGAGATCGACCGCGTGCTGGGTCTGGAGCTCGGCGCCGACGACTATCTCTGCAAGCCCTTCTCCATGCGGGAGCTGGTGGCCCGCATCAAGGTGCTGTTCCGCAGGCTCGCGCTCAGCCGGCAACCTCCGGGTGCCGACGACGAGCTCCAGGAGGCGGGCCGCCTGACGCTGGACCTGCGCCGCTACGAGGCGCGCTTGGACGGCACGCCGGTACCGCTCACCCTGACCGAGTTTCTCATCCTGCGCGCTCTCACCCGACATCCCGGATACGTCAAGACCCGCGAGCAGCTCATGCAGGAGGGGTATCCCCACGACACCTTCGTGTCGGACCGCACCATCGACTCGCACATCAAGCGGCTGCGTAAGAAGCTCGTGAGCGTGGACGAGAGCTTCGACGGGATCGAGACCGTCTACGGCCTCGGCTACCGCTACCGCGAAGGAGGTTGAGTCGATCCCGAAACCTCGGGATGGGAACGCCCCGGAGCGGTCGCCATGAGCCGCGCCGGCCGCTTCCTGTCCAGGATCTCGGTGCGCCTGCTGGCCTTCAACATCCTGCTCGTGTTCCTGCCCGCGGCCGGCATGCTCTTCCTGGACACCTACGAACGGCACCTCCTGGAGGCCCAGGAGCGGACCATGGGCCAGGAGGGGCGGCTCCTGGCGGCCGCCCTCGAGCTCGAGCCGGAGCTGGACGCGGGCCGCGCTCGCACCCTCCTGGTACAGCTCGGCCAGCGCCACCAGGCACGCCTCCGCGTGGTGGACTCCCGGGGCGGCGTGGTGGCGGACTCCGCCCTGCTCGGTCCGCGCCGCGAGGTCTCAAACGCGTCCGACCCCGACACCTCCACCGCCGGGCCGCGGGGGACGTGGCTGTACCGCCTGGGCTCACTGCCGGTGCGTGTCTTCCGGCGCCTCGCCGGCGCTCCCGGCGAAGAGCGCGTCGAGGCCGAGGACTCCACGGGGAACCTGGCCGGTCCCGCGGTGGCGGCCGCTTTGGCCGGACGCTACGGAGCCGCCACCCGCTTGCTCCCGGGTGCGCCGCGCACCGTGGTCCTGTCCATCGCCATCCCCATTCGCATCGACGGAGAGGTCGTGGGCGCAGCGGTGGTCTCCCAGTCCACCAGCCGCATCCTGGATGCCCTGTACGCCGTTCGCCTGGACGTGTTCCGGGTCTTCCTGGCCAGCCTCGCCGTGGCCCTCGCCCTGACCCTGGTGGTGGCCACCACCATTTCCAGGCCGCTGGCGAGGCTGCGCGCCCGGGCCGGGGAGATCCTGGACCGGCGGGGGCGGCTCCGCGGCTCCTTCGCGCCGAGCCGCCGCGCGGACGAGATCGGCGAGCTGGAGCGGGCCCTGGCCGAGCTGACCCAGCGGCTGGAGCAGCACCTGGGCGCCACCGAGGCCTTCGCCGCCGATCTCTCCCACGAGTTCAGGAACCCGCTGGCCGCCATCCGCAGCGCCACGGAGATGGCCCGGGAGGTCGGGCAATCCGACGAAAGGCTCCGCTTCCTGGGCATGATCGAACGCGACGTGGCCCGCATGGAGCGGCTGCTCGCCGGCGCCCGCGAGGTGTCCCGGATCGACGCCCTGCTCGAGGACGAGGACCGCGAGCCCGTGCCCCTGGGTGAGCTGTTGACCAATCTCGTCGAGAGCTTCCGGCTCCGCACCGACGAAGCAGGCCCATCCTTCGCCCTCGAGCTGCCCGAAGCGCCGCTGGTGGTGCTCGCCTCCTCTGCTCGCCTCACCCAGGTCTTCGAGAACCTGCTGGAGAACGCGGCCTCGTTCTCGCCGTCCGGCGCCGCCGTCACGGTCCTCCTGCGCCGGGCAGGCGATCACGCCGAGGTCGTGGTCACCGACCAGGGGCCGGGCATCCCCAGCGAGCACCGGGACCGCATCTTCAGTCGCTTCTTCTCCTACAGGCCCCACCGTGGGACCGAGGACGACGGGCACACCGGCCTCGGCCTGGCCATCGTCAAGGCCATCGTCGACGGCTACGGCGGCTCGGTGTCGGTTCGCCCCGCGAGCGGCGAGGGCACACGGGTGGTGGTCAGCCTGCCCATCGCGGAAGGGACAGTTCCGCGACGGCCTTCGCGTCCGCTTCCGTTGGACTGCTGCCGGCCCCGTCGGCGATCTGCGTCTATCGAATCAAGACGGGGTGCCTGGCACCAGCTTTGGCTGGCGGCGTGTCGCGAGGTGTCTGGCAGCGGCTTTGACGTCGCACAGTGTGTCGACAGTGCCGGGCCCGGCTGACACCGCACAGTGCTCGGCGCGTCGCGACGCATCTCCGTGTCTCTGGAATCCGCACCCCGCGCCGCCGGTTTTCCAGCCAAAGGGTGGGTCGATGATCGTCGGAGTCCCCAAAGAGTCGTTTCCAGATGAGCGCCGGGTGGCGCTGGTTCCCGGCGTGCTGGGCCAGCTCGACCGCGCCGGGATCGAGGTCCTGGTGGAAGCCGGGGCCGGCGAGGCCGCCGGCTTCGCCGATGAGGACTACACCGCCAAGGGCGCCACCATCGTCGACGACCGGGCCGAGGTCTTCGCCAAGGCAGAGGTCATCGCCCAGGTGCGGGCGCCGGGCGCCAACCCGGACGAGGGCCGGGCCGACCTCGCGCTCTGCGGGCCGGCCAGGCGGTCATCGGCCTCTGCGATCCGCTCCTGGCCCACGAATCGACGCGGGCTCTGGCCGAGAAACGAGTGTCGCTGTTTTCGCTGGAGCTGGTGCCCCGCATCACCCGCGCCCAGAGCATGGACGCCCTGTCGTCGATGGCCACCATCGCCGGCTACAAGGCGGTGCTGCTGGCCGCCGACGCCCTGCCGCGGATGTTCCCGATGATGATGACGGCGGCGGGCACGGTCGCGCCGGCCAAGGTCTTCGTCGTCGGCGCGGGCGTGGCGGGCCTGCAGGCCATCGCCACGGCGCGCAAGCTGGGCGCGGTGGTGGAGGCCTACGACGTGCGGCCGGCGGTGAAGGAGCAGGTCCAGAGCCTGGGCGGCAAGTTCGTGGAGCTGCCGCTCGAGACCGAGGACGCCGAGGACAGCGGGCGGCTACGCCACGGAGCTGGACGAGAGCTTCTACCGCAGCAGCGGGAGCTGATGACGCGGGTGGTGGCGGCCAAGCGACGTCGTGATCACCACGGCCGCGATCCCCGGCAAGAAGGCGCCCGTGCTGGTCACCGCCGACATGGTGCGAGGCGATGGCGCCGGGCTCGGTGATCGTGGACCTGGCCGCCGAGCGCGGCGGCAACTGCGAGCTGACCCGGGCCGGCGAGATGGTGACCGAGCACGGCGTCACGATCCTCGGCCCCATCAACCTCGCCGGCCACGTGCCCTACCACGCCAGCCAGATGTTCGCCAAGAACATCGCGACCTTCCTGCTCCACCTCGTCAAGGACGGCGAGCTGACCGTCGACCGTCAGGACGAGATCACGGCCGGCACCCTGGTCACCGTGGACGGCGAGGTCGTCCATCCACAGGTCCGGGAGGCCATGGGCCTCGCCGGCGAAGGGAGCCCCGCCTGATGAGCGACATCGTCATCCTGCTCACGGTCTTCGTGCTGGCGATGTTCGTCGGCTTCGAGGTCATCACCAAGGTGCCGCCGACCCTGCACACGCCGCTGATGTCGGGATCCAACGCCATCTCGGGCATCACCCTCATCGGCGCCCTGATCCTGGCCGGATCCACCACCCACCCCGCCCTGGCCAGGCGATGGGGCTGGTGGCCGTGGTCTTCGCCACCATCAACGTGGTCGGGGGCTTCCTGGTGACCCACCGCATGCTGAGGATGTTCCAGCGGAAGTAGGCGGTTCAGCATGCTCAACCTCCACCTCGTCAACCTCCTGTACCTGGCAGCCGCGGTGCTGTTCATCCTCGCCTGCAGATGCTGGGTCACCCACGCACCGCGGTGCGCGGCAACTTCGTGGGCGTCCTCGGCATGGCGCTCGCCGTTGCCGCGACCCTCGTGAGCGACCGCTTCGACTGGACCTACATCGTGATCGGCGTCGCCGTGGGCACCGTCATCGGCGTCGTGGCGGCCCTGCGCGTGAAGATGACCTCCATGCCGGAGATGGTGGGCCTGCTCAACGGCTTCGGCGGCGGCGCCTCGGTGCTGGTGGCCGGCTCGGCCCTGGTCTCCGTGGTGGCTGCCGTGGCCACCCACCCCGACCTGCAGATGAAGATCGCCACCGTGGCCTCCGGCATCATCGGCTCGGTCACCTTCTTCGGCAGCTACGTGGCCTTCGGCAAGCTCGCCGAGTTTCTGTGCGTGAAGTGGAAGCTGCACGCCTGGCAGAAGCTGGTCAAGTACCCGTTCTCGGCCGCGGTCGCCGGCGGCGGCATCTGGTTCGCGCTGGCGTCGAGCTTCGACCTGCTCGCGATCCTCATCATGGTCTGCTCTCTGGCCATCGCCGGCATGCTGCTGATCAAGAAGGACCGCTTCCCCGGGATGGATGCGGTCAAGATCGTGAGCGGGGCGGCGTCCCTCGCACTCGGCGTCCTGGTGGTGATGCATCCCGACGAGATGATGCTCTTCTGGCTCCTGGTGGCGGTGGCCGGGGTGCTCGGCGTGGTGCTGACCATCTCCATCGGCGGCGCCGACATGCCGGTGGTGATCGCCCTCCTCAACTCGTACTCGGGCCTGGCCGCCGCCGCCACCGGCTTCGTGATCAGCAACACGGTCCTGATCATCGCCGGCTCGCTGGTGGGCGCCTCCGGCATCATCCTCACCAACATCATGTGCAAGGCCATGAACCGGTCGCTGGCCAACGTCCTCTTCGGCGTCATGGGCCCCACCGGAGACACGCCGGAGGCCGACGAGGTGTACGCGGACCGTGAAATCGACCTCCGCCGAGGAGATCGCCATGCTCCTGGAGTCGGCGCAACGCGTGGTGATCGTGCCCGGCTACGGCATGGCGGTGGCCCAGGCGCAGCACGCCGTGCGGGACTTCGCCACCCAGCTCGAGGGCCGCGGCATCCAGGTGGAGTACGCCATCCACCCCGTGGCGGGGCGCATGCCCGGGCACATGAACGTGCTGCTGGCCGAGGCCGACGTCCCCTACGACAAGCTCAAGGAGATGGACGAGATCAACCCCACCATGGCCCAGGTGGACGTGGCCATCGTGATCGGCGCCAACGACGTGGTCAACCCGGTGGCGCGCACCGATCCCACCAGCCCCATCGCCGGCATGCCCATCATCGACGTCGACAAGGCGCGCACGGTGGTGGTCATCAAGCGCAGCCTGAGCCCGGGCTTCGCCGGCATCCCCAACCCGCTCTTCGCCGCCGACAACACCCTGATGTTCTTCGACGACGGCAAGAAGGCCATCCTCGAGCTGCTGGCGGCGGTCAAGGAGCTGTAACATCCCCCCATGACCGCGCGGAGGAGGACCATGGCGGCCCCCCACCGCCGGCGCTGCCTGCCGGCGGTCGTGGCGTGCCTGCTGGTGACGGCGGCCGTGGCCGGCACCGCCGCCGCTGCCCCGAGCGCGGTCCAGCTCGTCCTCGACTGCTCCATCGGCACGTGGCGGACCCTGGGGGACGACACCCCCGGCCTGGTCGCGATCCGTGTCGCGATGACCGAGCTGGCAGCAGAGACGGCGGACCGGGGCAAGGTGAGGATCGGGGTCCGCCTGATGGGAGCGCGGCAGCCCTTCACGGCGCCGGAGGCCTGCCAGGACACCGAGCTCGTTCTGCCGCCCAGCCCCCCGTCGGCCTTGCCCCCGGCGGCCCTGCTCGACGACGTGACCCCCCGCGGCAGGCGGCCCCTCCTGGCGGCGGTGGTCGCCGCCGCAGGAGACCTCGGCGAGGCATCCTCCCCCGGGCGCCGCGTCGTGCTGGTCACCGCCGGCTCCGACGACTGCGGCGGGGATCGCGCCGCCGCCGCCGCCGCGCTCCGCAACGGCGTCGAGCTCCGCGTGGTGGGGCTCGGGCTCCCACCCGGCGCCGTTACCGCGTTCCAGACGGTCGCGCCGACCCACAACGCCACGTCGACGGCGGAGCTGGCCGCCGCCCTCCGCTGGGCGGTGCTCGACGAGGACGAGGGCCGCGCCAGGGCGGAAATCACGGTGCACGTGGCGGGTGACGGGGTTGTCCCCGCGGGAGCCAGGGCGACTCTCCGCAGCCAGGTGACTCGGCAGGACGACCCCATGGCGGCCGTGGACGACGGCTTCCATGCGCGGGTCCCGCCGGGCCAGTATTCCTTGGTGGTCACCGACCCCGAGGGGCAGCGACTCGCCGAACGGGACGGCCTCACCCTGGAGGCGGGAGCGCACCGGGACGAGACCGTGGGCATCGGCGGCGCCCCCGCGGCCACCCTGTCGGTAGACGGCGGTCCCTGGACCGCCGGAGGCACGGTCGAAGCGCACTTCGCCGGCGCGCCCGCCGGCCGGCACTGGGTGGAGGTGGTCCCGGAGGCCGCTCCGGCTGCGTCCTGGACCGCGCGGGTCGCGGCCGAGGGCGCGACCGGCACGGTCACACTGCCCCTGCCACCGGAGCCCCCGGCGCTCGAGGTCCGCCTGCTGCACCGCCTCGACAACGGGTTGCTCGAGCCTCTGGCCGCCGCGCCGCTCGAGGCCCAGGCCCCCGAAGGAGAGCTCGAGGTCGCGGCCAGCACCCCGCCGGGGAGCGACCTGAGCGTGGCCTGGAAGGGCCCCACCCAGCCCGGCGACCAGGTCGCCATCGCGGCCCCGGGCGCCCCGCCCTTCGACCACCTGACGGCGGCGCCCGTGACGAGCAGCGACCCCGTCACCCTGACCGCCCCGGCCACGAAGGGCGCCTATGAGGTGCGCTATCTGAACGGCGTGTCGGGGCAGGTCCTCGCCCACACCGAGCTCGAGGTGGCGCCCGTCCCCATCACCCTCCAGGTCCCGACTCAGGTCGGCGTGGGCCGGGAGTTCGCGGTCAAGGCGGACCCCGAGCCACCCTCCGGGAGCCTGCTCCTCCTGGCTCACCCGGACGCCGCTCCCCAGGAGTACCTCCTCTGGCGGTCTGCCGCCGCCACCGTCTCCATGGTGGCCCCCCGCCGGCCCGGCACCTACGAGGTGCGGTGTCTGGACGCCAGCGGCGACGACATCCTCGCCCGCGCCACGCTCGAGGTGGTGCCGGTTCCGGTACGCCTGGAGGCGCCGGCGCGGGTGGCCGCCGGCACCCGCTTCAGGGTGCGCTGGACGGGACCTGACGGTCCGGAGGACTTCATCGACGTGGCGCCCGCCGATGCCCCGCGCCACCGGCATCTGGACTGGGCGTACACGGCCCAGGGGAACCCCGCCGACCTGGCGGCGCCCTTCGAACCAGGGGCTTACGAAGTGCGCTACATCTCCGGCGAGGACCTCGAGGTGCTGGCGCGCCGGGCGCTCAAGGTGCAGTAGGAGCGACTGCCCATGACCGTTGCAGTGCGCTTCCCCGAGATCACCCACTCCGGTGAGCTGCGGGCGCGCCTCGGCGGTGTGGACGTGACGGGGACCTCGGTGTCCGCTCTGGCCACGGCCTTCGCCGTCGACCGCTACGCGACTGCCATCGACATGGGACGCTGCTCCGCCGCGCTGGCGGCCCAGGACACGGTCCTCCTCACCCACTGCCACTCCGACCACGTGGCCGGCCTGGTGGCCTGGCTCTCGGCCCACACGCGGCGCCATCGGGAGCGGCCGACCCGCGTCGTGGTGCCGGCAGCGCGCCGCCAGGCCCTCCTCGAGGCCCTCGCGGTGTGGCCGGACCTGGACGGTGTGCGGCGGCGGGTGGACCTGGACCGGGCACTGACGGCGGCCCAGCCGGGGGACACCGTGGAGCTGGGCGGCGGCGGTCGGGCGCGGGCCTTTGCGGTACACCACTCCACCCCCTCCCTCGGCTGGACGATCCTGGAGGCCGGTCGACCCCGCCCGGTGCTGGTGTTCACAGGGGACGGCACGGTGGAGCCGTTCCGCGCCGACCCGTCTCTCCTGGACGCCGAGGCGGCCGTGGTGGACTGCAGCTTCATCGAGCCCGGCACCCGGGTCGCGGCTCGGCTCGGCGGCCACGGCCACCTGCAGGACTGGATCGAGCTCCTCGGCGTCATGCCCTGCGACACCCTGGTCCTGGCCCATCTGCAGCCCGAGGTCACGGCCCAGGTCATGCTCGCCTGCCTGGACAAGGCGTCGCCGACCGACGGGCCGGTGATCGTGCCCTGGGTGGCCGCCGGAGGCGCCAGCCCAGAGGCCGGAGTGGGTGGCGGGCACCGCCGCAAGTGAAGCGACCGGTTCCTCCGATTCAACGTCGGCGGTGCCTGGCGCCGTCTCTGGACACCCACGTAAGATGGGGGAACGCGGCCGAGCGCCCCAGCCCGCCGCGAAGAGGATGTTTCCCATGAGAAGCTGGCTCATTCTGCCGATATTGCTGATCTCCGCCCTGGGCGACGCCGCCCAGGGCCCGCCCCCCCTGGCCCTGGCGGTGCAGGTCTCCGGGCTCGGACACGGCGCCGAGGGCACGGTGATGGGCATGGTCGTGCAGGTCGCGCCCGAGGACCGGGACCGTCTCGGCGAGCGCGCGCGGCTGGCATTGTCCCTGGTGGACGAGGACAGACAGGTCGTGGATCGGCACAGCGCGGTGGTCTCGGTCCAGCAGGATGGCTCGATGATGCTCTACCGGGAGTGGCCGGTGGGGTCCTATGAGCTGCAGGTGAGCGTCGCCGCGGTAAAGGGCGCCGCGGAGGGGCTGTGGATCGGCGACATCCAGGTCCCGGCCCTCGAGGAGGCCTTCACGGCGCCGGAGGGCGCCACCCCCGACGCGGTGGCCCTGGAGATGACCCCGCCCGCTGACGGTGCCGTCCGATTCCTCCCGCCGCCCGACATCGGCGGCATCGGTGCGGTCCAGCTCGAGGTGCAGGCCCCTGACGACACGCGGAGCGTGGAGTTCTTCCAGGATGGGGAGGCCATGGGCCGCCGCAACCGGCCGCCGTGGACGGTCTCGGTCCCCCTCGGCGAGATCGTGCGCCGCACCACCGTGCGGGCAGTGGCCCGCGACGGGAGCGGTCGCTTCCTGGGCGAGGACGCGGTGGTGCTCAACAACCCGACGGGTCAGGTGGGCGTGGAGGTCCTCCTGGCGCCGGAAGGCTCCATCCGCGACGGGAAGCGTCAGGTCACGGTGGCGGTCACCTCCCTCCGCGGCGTCCGCCAGATCCGTCTCAGCCTCGACGATCGGGCCGTTGCCCGCTGGGCGGAGTGCCCGTGCATCGCAGAGCTCCCGGTCGCGGAGCTCGACCGGGCCACCATCCTGTCCGCAGAGGCCATGGGCGACGACGGCGTGCGCGGAGACGCCGTGCTGACCCTCGCCGGGGGCAGCGGCTTCGTGGGTGCGGTGCACGTGGAGCTGGTGGAGCTGCCGGTGGTGGTTCTGGATGCCCGCGGCATCCCCCTGACCGGCCTCGACCGGGACGACTTCACGGTGCTCGAGGATGACCGTCCGGTCACCCTGGAGGGATTCGGAACCACCGCCGACCTGCCCCTCTCCCTGGCCGTCGCCGTGGACACCTCGGGCTCCATGGAGGAGGAGTTCGGAGAGGTCCGACGGGCGGTCACCGGCTTCGCCGACAACCTGCTCCAGGAGGGCGACCAGGTGACCCTGGTCCGATTCTCGTGGGACGCCGAGGTGGTCGTGGGATGGACCGAGGACAAGGACAGCCTCGACGAGGCTCTGGCGCGCTTCACCCCCGAGGGCGGCACGTCGCTCCACGACGCCGTGGTGCGCTCCCTGGAGGAGTTCCGCGGGCGCCGCGGCCGCCAGGCCCTGGTGCTCCTCACCGACGGCGAGGACACGACGTCACGGACCGGCTGGAAGATCGCGGAGCGCTTCGCCCACACCATGCGCATCCCTGTCTTCCCCATCGGCCTCGGCCTGGGCAGGCTCGACTTCGGCAGCCGGGGGGTCCTGAACTCCCTGGCCGCGGAGACCGGCGGCGAGGCCTTCTACCCCAAGCGGGCCGACCAGCTCCCTCAGGTGTACAGCCGCATCTCGGAGCTCCTGCGCTCCCAGTACGTGCTCTGGTACCGCTCCAGCTCCGACAGGCCCCCGGAGGCGTTCCGCACCGTCACCGTCGAGGTCGATCGTCCCGACGTCACGGTGCGGACCATCAGCGGCTACTACCCCGGCAAGTAGCGGCAGCGGCAGCGGCAGCGGCAGCGGCAGCGGCAGCGGCAGCGGCAGCGGCAGCGGCAGCGGCAGCGGCAGCGGCAGCGGCAGCGGCAGCGGCAGCGGCAGCGGCAGCGGCAGCGGCAGCGGCAGCGGCAGCGACAGCGGCAGCGGCAGCGGCAGCGGCAGCGGCAGCGGCAGCGGCAGCGGCAGCGGCAGCGGCAGCGGCAGCGGCATGGTCACTCCAGGTCGTTCGTCTGAGAACGTAGCCGGTGGCCGGCCCAGGTCAAGGGCAAGCCGGGCTCGGAGCCCGGTGCTTCGCACCCTTGACCTGGGCCGGCCACCGGCTTGTGAGGGAGGGCATGAACGACCCGGAGGTGACCATGCACAACGCGATCCCTGGCACTGGTCTTGCTGCTCATAGCTTGGCTCTCGAAGCTGCGGGCGCTGCGATCAAGCTCGTCATGAGGCTGCCGGCGCAGCTCAAACCGATCGGCGATCAGGTCATTCGCTCCGCGAGCTCGGTGCCCGCGAATCTGACAGACGTAAGGTCCGTCAGAGGGGGTGCCAGGCACGCATTCGAATCAAGCCATCCGCGTCCTGTCGAAGCAAGACGGCGTGCCAGGCACCCTGTCTGGTACTCCCGAAGCGCTACGCCTCGGCCCCTCCCTCGGGTGTGCCACTGGTGACACTTTTCCGGAGCGACGCGTGCCGGCCGTGCGCCGCGTCGCGACCGGAAACAGTGTCAGCGGTGGCAACCACGGGGAACGCGTCGATAGAATCGGCGCGTCGCGAGACGCACCACTCCGGATGGGCCAGAGGCGGTGCCAGGCACCGGCTCTGACGTCGCAACGTGCATCACCGCGGTTACCTGGCACCCCCTCTGGTGCTCCCGACGTCTCGCTCCGTTGGGCTGCCCCTGTATGCTGATCGCTGTCGTATCCCGCTGGACCGGGCGTCAGAACTGGTAGCCGATCCAGAAGGCGGTCTCCATCCCCCCCAGGCTTTCCTTGAAGTCCCACCTCCGGATGAAGTCCCAGTGCATGGGCAGTCCGAAGACGTTGAGGGTGAACCCCCACCCGTAGGAGGCGACCCCGTCGGTGAGACGACCGTCCTCGCCGACCACCCGCCCGTCGGGGAGCGTCTTCTCACCCATGAACACACAGCCGGACTCCCCCAGGTAGCTGTAGTGGCCGTAGGGATAGGCGTAGCAGGACATGCCGACGTCGGCGAAGATCCGCCCCCGGATCTCGCCCAGGGACAGGAAGGCGAGGTCGAGGCGGTCGATGAGGGGGAAGCGCCACTCCAGCGTCGCGAACCCGAGCTGGGTACCGCCCAGGGAGCGCACCGGAAAGCCACGCACGGTGTCGAGCCCGCCGGCCGCGAAGATGGTGGGGTTGTCCCCCTTGGCCGCGGCGCCGTACAGCCGGAACGCCACCTCCGAGCGCCTCGAAGTGGCCAGGTACTTGCGGTAGTCCAGCTCCACCTGGCGGGACAGGCCGTAGGCCCAGGTGAAATCGGCCTCCCAGCGCGAGCCCTGGTGCGGGCCGTAGCTCTGCCAGCGCGTGGTGTCGCCCACCAGGCCCACGGATGCCAGGGGCGCGTTGTCCGAGAAGCTCGCGAACGTCACGTCGCCGGTGGCGGGATCGAAGCGCGGGAGGTCGGCGGTCCGGTCGAGGTAGCCCAGCTCCCCCTGGACGCGGTAGTAGCGGGACAGGGGGTAGACGGCGTCGGCGGTTACGGCGGTGACCCGGTACACCTGCTGGCGGTCCTGGAAGCGGTCCCGCACCGGGTCGTAACCGAAGCGGTAGAACTCCCGGTAGTCGAAGACCGAGGCCCCCCACTGCAGCCGCCGCTTCATGTTCAGGTAGGCGGCCTGGAAGTTGGAGAAGGTGTCCACCGAGCTGAGCAGGAGGGCCAACCGCCGGTCGCCGTACTGGTCGGAGAAGGACAGGTAGACCTGGGAGATGAAGTTGTTCTCGGTGTCGAGGCCGGCGATGCCCGCGGCGTCCTCGATGAACAGCTTGCGTCCCTTCTCCTCCTGCACCTTGTCCGGGTTGACGGCGATGCTCACGGCCGGCACGAACGGCTCCGGCTCGTAGTCGAGCACCGGCTCCGAGGCCTCCCCGACCCGCACGCCCTGGCTGGGGTCCGCCGAGTACAGGTCCCAGCTCAGGTGATGGAAGGCCTGGAACCCGACTCGTTCCCCCTCCACCGTGGCTGCGGGCACGGGGTTGAGGGCGCCGCCGGCCAGGTAGGTGATGCGGTCCAGCGCTCGGCTCTGAAGGTCCAGCTTGTAGACGTCGAAGATGGCGTCCTGGCGATCCGACGCGAAGTAGATCTGGTTGCCGTCGGAGGAGAAGGAGGCCCCCACGTCGTTGCCGGGTCCCGACGTCAGCTCCTCCCGCTCGGAGGGGTCGTCGAGCGAGATCCGAACCAGCTTGCCGTAGTCGGAGACGTTGGAGGTGTAGACCAGGCTGTGCCCGTCGGGTGCGAAGGTGGGAGCCGCGTCGTACCAGGGATCGTCGGTGAGATTGGTGATCTTGCCGCTCGCCAGGTCGAGCAGGAAGATGTCGAACTGGCCGAAGCGCACCGCGTGGAAGGCGACGGTCCCGCCGTCCGGCGAGTAGGCCGGTTGCTGGGGCTGGTCGACGGGCAGTGGGATGTCGTAGCGCTTGGCGATCCCCCCCCGCAGCGCATCCAGGAGGAGCAGTGACCGGGAGCGCTCGCTGCGAGCGAACACCGCCACGTAGTTGCCGTCGGGCGAGAAGGCCAGGTCGCGGCCCTCGGAGGGACCGGTGGTGAGGCCCTGGGCGATCAGGTACTCGTACTTGGTGGTGTAGCCGGCGGTGAGGTTCTTGTACAGGCGGCGGTCCGGGACCCCGAACAGGGCCACGTCCACGTCCCCCTTGTAGGTGGTGAAGGCCGCCACCAGCTCCCCGGACGGCGACACGGTGGGTGAGGTCTCCACGCCGCGCCCGGCGGCGCCGTGGATGCGGAACGGCCGCCCGAACTCGCTGGGGTTGCCGCGCTCGGCAAAGGGCGCGTACTTCTTGCGCAGCCAGGCCCGGAACTCGGAGTCGAACTGCTCCGGGTCCAGGTTGAAGACCTTCTCAAAGGGCCCCTCCACCTTGCCGCCGAAGCCGCCGCGGAACGCGAACACGAAGTCGCGCACGGCGTCCTCGCCGTACTCCTCTTCGATGAACTCGAACACCTTGTGTCCGAAGCGATAGGCGAAGAAGCCGCCCACCGGCGCCTTCACCGACGGCACCATGTCGGACATGGCGGCATCCCGCATGTACATCTCGTCCAGGGAGTCCTCGTCGTTGCCGTAGTAGGACGCCATCCCCTCCATGAACCACAGGGGCGGCCGGGCGTACATCACCCGTCCCGCGCGGCCCTGGAACAGGATCTCGTACTGGAAGATGTGGGTGAGCTCGTGCTGGATGAGGTGCTGCAGCCGGCGGTCGGGAAGATCCACCGGCAGGACCATCCGGTTCCGCACGGGGCTGGCGAAGGCACCCACCGCCTCGGGGATGAAGCCCACGATGATGTTGGTCTGCTCGAACTCGGCGTGGGTGGCATAGGCAATGAGGGGGATGGGCTCCAGGATCTGGAAGTTGAGGCGGCGGGCGAGCTCGTCATACGAGCTCTCGGCGAACGAGGCGAGCTTCTCCAGGACGGGTTGCTCCCGGTCGTAGAACGAGATCCTGAAGTGCGGGGTCTCGTAGACCTTCCAGTCGAAGGTGTCGTAGCGGATCTTGTTCTTGCCGCCGATGGGTTGGTACTGCGCGGCGGCGGGCATCGCCGCCACCACCACAGCCATCAGGAACAACCACCGTCTCATCGATCGCCTCCTCACCCCGGCCGGCGGCCGCCCCCTCCCCACCCTCGAGCGACCGCTAGGGGCCGCGGTCGAGCAGAGCGAAGAACGCCATGGTGCAAAGGACCCCGCGCATCGTCAGTCGGTGTACAGGGTTCGCTTCGCGACCACGCTTCGAGGCACGAACACTCCCGCCAACCGATTCTCCAAATGAAAGAGGTCTCCGAACATGTCGGTGTACACGTTGAGCTTGCGCTCGCTGCGCTCCTTGAAGTCGGAGATCTGATCCTGGAACACCTTGTCGCCGCTCGATCCGTCGAAGATGAGCAGCAGCACGTTGAACTTGAAACCCGTCTCCTCCACCAGCACCTGCCGGAAGTAGGTCTTGCCGTCGGCGGGGGAGACGTACTTCTCGGTGGTGTACCCGGCGCGGTCCAGAACCTGGACGTCGATGGCGGCGGACACGATGTAGTCGGCCCCCGTGCGCTCTCCCAGCTCCCGCCAGAAGTCCGTCATGGTGGCGAGCTCGAGGGCACTGTCGCTGGGCGGCCGCAGCGATGCCTCCCGGGCCAGCACGTCGAGGCGGGTCCGGCGCCGCAGCAGGGTGCGGAGGTAGCCCTCGAACTCACGGCTGGCGGTCCTGTCCAGGGTGCTCACCGGGGCGTCGCCCCGCGGCTCCACGAGGATCGGACCGATGAGGATCTTCTCCGATCCGTTCAGCTTCAGATCGGGCTGGAGGATGAGGTTGACCCTGACCTCCTTGGTGCCGGCGCCGGCGCCGGTCGCCGCCAGGAGGAGCGCCGCGACCATCAGGCGGGTGGCTCCACGGCGCGTCATGCTCCCCCTCCCCTTCCCGCTCCCTCGGGAGGCTCCTCTGGCGCGGCCTCGTCCTCGGCGTCCTGCTCGACGACATTCTCGTCGTAGAAATCTTTGAATGATTTGTAGTTACGTTGCAGCACCCGATCCTGTGGCGCGACCGCGAGGGCGCTCTGATACGCCACCAACGCCTGCTCGTACCGTCCTGACGCCTCCAGGGCGACAGCGATGTTGTTGAGGATGTGGGGGTCGTTGGGAGTCAGGCTGTTCGCCTGCTCGAAGCGCATCAGCGCCTCCAGCCAGTAGCCCCGGCCGGCGGCCTTGAGGCCGAACTTCATCTGCTCCGAGGCCTGGCCCTCGGGGCCGGCAGCCCCCGCCACCGACCCGGATAGGACGCACAGCAGCAGCACGGCGCCGGCGGTCACAGCTCGAGGGATGGCGTGCACCAGCTTCCTCCCGGAGGTCGTCCCAGATTGAAGGTCATCACACTCCACCGGGATAGTAACCCGACAGGGTGCGGATCTTGACCTTGGGCCGGTCGACGCGCACCTCCACTTTGCGCAGCTCGCTCGGAGGTTTGTCCGAGGTGGAGGTGTAGGCGAGCAGGTACTGGGTGCGCAGCTCGCGATCGATCTCGTCATAGATGCGGTCCAACGACGCGTCGCGACCCACGAAGAAGGCCTTCCCGCCGGTGTGATCGGCGACCCTGGAGAGCTGCCAGCGGGAGGAGATCTTGGTGAGGGGCAGGTCGATCCCGATGGTGTAGATGGTGACGCCGGCGCGCTGGGCATACGCGAGGACCTCGTCGTAGTCGTGGCTGGAGGCATTGTCCTCGCCGTCGGTGAGCACCACCATCGCCTTGCGGCCACGCACCCCCGAGAACTGGAACAGCCCCATGATGACGGCGTCGTGCAACGCCGTGGAGCGGTCCGCGAACAACGACAGCAGGGCGTTCTCCAGGGTCTTGAAATCGGCCGTGAAGGTCGCGAGCACGTCCGGCCGGTCGGAGAAGGTCTCGATAAAGGCACGGTCCCGGGGACGCAGCAGGTCGCGCAGGAACCCCATCACCACCCCCTGCACCGCGGGCAGGGTCTCCTCCATGGAGCCGGACGTGTCGACCACGATGCCGAGGTGAATCGCGACATCGCGATGGAGGGCGAAGTGCGTGATCGTCTGCTCGACCCCGTCCTCGAGGACTTCGAAATCCGCCTCGGCCAGGTCCTCCACGGCGTGGCCGGCGTGATCCAGCACCGTCACCGGCAGCTCGATCGTGGTCACGTCGACCACGCTGCCGAACTGGGGAGCGTTCACGTACTGGATGTCCTCCGCCACGCTGCCGTCCTCCAGCGTCGCCACCGCCCGCAGGTACCCCACCTGCCCACCCCCCTCGACCTTGACCCGTGTCTCGAAGGGCGGTTGCCGGAGCGAGGCCAGGAGCTGCTCGTTGAAGTACAGATCCAGGGTACGGAGGGCGCTCTCGGTCGGGATGTTGACGTTGACGGCGACGCGGGTGCGGCCGTCGGCACCGGTGTCCGCAGACGACAGCGGCGCCAGCTTCACGTAGAAGCGCTCCCTCCCGACGTTCAGGGACATGCTCCGGCGCGCCACCTCGTCGCCCCGCGCGTCGTAGCCCACCGCGGTGATGGTGGTGAGGCGCGGCAGGGGCCCCAGGTCCAGGTCCACGTCGAAGGGCGGTCGGTTCTTGGTCAGCACCTCCTGGTTGTCGAGCACGAAGCTGACCCGCGCGACGACGTCCGTGGTCACCGCCTCGAAACGCTGGACGCCGCTGATCGCCTCGCCCTCCGGACCCAGCAGACGCAGGGGCGGCGCCTCGCCCTCAGCCGTCCCGGCGGCGGTGGTCGCCACCTCGGTCGGGACATCCGCTCCAGCTTCGGGCGCCGCCTCGGCGACCGGCACCGGTGGATGCCCGGTGGGCACGATGCTGGCCTCGAAGGGGCTCTCCACCACACCGGCGTGATCGGAGTGGACGTCCTCCACCTTGAGGCGGAGCTCGTAGTCACCCGGGCGGACGAAGCGTTCCACCAGCAACGACATGTCCTCATCCGAGGAGGGAACCGAGAAGATGTAGCGGAACCTGTCCACCATCTGGTCGGCGTGGGAGATCTCACCGATCACGTCGAGCTGCACCACGTCGACGTCCCCCACCGTGGTGCTGCCCAGCTCCTGGGCGGGAACGTCGATGGCGAAGCCCACGTGGACCAAGCCGCCGCGGGTCCCCCACGACTCCGCCCCCACCGAGACCTCGAGGGGCTCGGCCTTCTTGTCGAGGAGCGCGGAGAACTCCATGAAGCGGCTCGTGGCCGACTCCGGGCCGCCTTCCTCGGCGTTGCCGAACCGGGTCATGGCGCGCAGCACCGCCGGGTCCCGGCTCCAGTACTCGGCGGCGGCCATGAGGTTCATGAGGGTGTCCCCGTCGGGGCAGCGGTAGCGGGGGCTGTCCAGGCGCGATCCGCTCTGCCCGGCGAGACCGCGGCTCTCGGCGCCGGGCATGAGGTTGGTGAGCTGCCGCCGCCCCTGCATGGCGTACCACATCCGCCACGGCCCGGAGCCCCAGTTCTGGTAGAAGAGGACGGTCACGTCCTCGCCCAGGCCCTCCAGGTAGGGCCACACCCAGATCTCCAGGGGCACGAAGAACTCGCTGCAGCGGCTCTTGAAGCGCACGGCCGGCGGACCGTGGATGAGCAACGCCCGCGCCCGGTCCTCCTTGGTGTTGCCGAACTCCAGGCGGCAGAACTGGAGCCGGTCCCGGTACATCCCCTGGAACGAGGAGCCGTAGCCGGTCTGCCGGCCCCACAGGATCCACAGGCGTTCGGCGAACGCCCGGCGTTGGGCGTCGGTCTCCAGCGCCAGGAAGGCCTGCCTCTGCTCCTTGGTGATGAGGGGGTAGATCTCCTCCTCGAGCCACAGCCGCCAGTTCTCGGGGAGGTCCGCCGCCGAGGGCTGCGCGCCCTTGTCGCCGGCGGCGGCGGGCGTCGCAGCCAGCAGGAGCACACCGGCGGCGAGGAGCGCTGCTGTCACGCACCCCCTCAGCGGCCGGAGCAAGATTCTCATTCCCGTCACGACGCGTCGTCCACCGTTCGCTTCCGGAGGAATACCCACTCTCCGAATTCTACCTCGACCGACCCATGGCAGGCGGCGGTCTCGGCCGTGAGGATGGCGAACCGAACCGGGAGCCATCGGACTCGACACGGTGGCCCGCGGCCAGCTTCCTGACGGGCACCCGTCCACCGGGACCGCCGGCGCCGTCCGCTCGCCCGCCGTCAGGTCTGGAGGACTCCGACCTTGAAAGGCTGGACGTCGTGCTGGTGGGCGGCCGCCTCGAGGCTGCGGGCCACCACGTCCCGCGTGGCGCGGGGGTCGATGATGGCGTCGACCCACAGCCGGGCCGCCGCGTACCGGGGGTCCATGGCCGCCGCGTAGTGCTCACGGGTCTGGGCCAGCAACGCCTCCTTCTCCTCCTCGGTGACGTCGTCACCCCGGTTCTTGAGCTGGATGGCCGCCAGGGTCTCCGACGCCTGCTGGCCGCCCATGACCGCGATCGAGCAGGACGGCCAGGCGTAGAAGAAGCGTGCGTCATAGGCCCGCCCACACATGGCGTAGTTGCCGGCGCCGAAGGAGTTCCCCACGAACACCGTGATCTTGGGGACCACCGAGTTGGCGACGACGTTGACCATCTTCGCCCCCGACTTGATGATCCCCTCCCGCTCTGCCTTGGATCCCACCATGAAGCCGGTGACGTCCTGCAGAAAGAGCAACGGGATGCCCTTCTGGTTCATGAGCTCGACGAAGCGGGCGGCCTTGTCGGCCGCGTCGGCGTAGATGACCCCGCCGATCTGCATCTCCCGCTCGGAGGCGCCGAGTCCGCGGGTGCGGTGGACGACCTGCCGCTGGTTGGCCACGACGCCCACCGCCCAACCGTGGATGCGCCCGGTCCCGCAAATCAGGGTGCGACCGGTGGTGGCCTTGTACTCGGTGAACTCCGACCCGTCCAACAGGCGGCCGAGCAGGGCGTAGGTGTCGTAGGGGCGCGATCGATCCACCGGCACCAGGCCCAGCAGCTCCTCGGGGTCCGCCAGAGGCGGTCTGCTCTCGATGCGATCGAAGGGCGCCAGGGGCGGCCGGGCGAGCTCCGCCATCCTGGCGCGGATGTGGGCGATCGCCGCCTCGTCGTCCGGGAAACGGTCGTCAACCACCCCGGAGATGTCCACCTGCACCACCGCCCCGCCCAGGGCCTCGTTGTCGATCTTCTCACCGATGGCGGCATGCACCAGGTGAGCGCCGGCCAGGAAGATGGTGCCGGTCCCCTCCACGATCAACGCCTCATCCGACATGATCGGCAGGTAGGCGCCCCCTGCCACGCAGGAGCCCATGATGGCGGCGATCTGGTAGACGCCTTGGGCGGAGAGCCTGGCGTTGTTGAAGAACACCCGACCGAAGTGGTCGCGATCGGGGAAGATCTCCTCCTGCATGGGGAGGAACACCCCCGCCGAGTCCACCAGGTAGATCACCGGCAGCCGGTTGGCCGCCGCGATCTCCTGCGCCCGCAGGATCTTCTTGCAGGTGAGAGGGAACCAGGCGCCGGCCTTGACGGTGGCGTCGTTGGCCACCACCACGCACTCTCGACCGCTGACCCGGCCGAGGCCGGTGACGACGCCGGCGGCAGGGGCCCCCCCCCACTCCGCGTACAGGTCCCAGGCCGCGAACGCACCGAACTCCAGCAGCTCGGAGCCCGGGTCGATGAGCGCCTCGACCCGCTCCCGGGCCAGCATCTTCCCCTGCTCCCGCTGGCGAGCCGCGGCACGCTCGCCACCCCCCCCCGCGATGGTCGCCTCCTGGGCGGCGAGAATCCGCAGCTCGTTCAGCCAGTGGTCTCGATTCGTCTCGTAGGCAGCGTCACGTTCCAGCTCGGTCGCCAGCGACTTGGGCATGGGCGGAGTGTAGCACCGCGCCCCCCATGAGGCTCTGCTAGACTCGCCCGGCAGCCGGTCACGGGCGCCGGCTCCCGAGGATGAGCAGATGGCCAAGGTCAAGGTGCGGCGGACCAATCGCGAGGAGCTCCCCGGGATCGCGGTCCTCCGCGACGCGGCGGCGGCGCGTCTGCCGTCGGCCTCGGGACGCCGTCGGGTCCTCGACCTGGAGATGGAGGTGGCCCCGGACCTGGCGCACCTCATGAGGCACGACCCGGACGGGTTCTTCACCGCCGTGGAGAAGGACGAGACCATCGGCTTCGGCGCCGCCCACGTCCGCTCCCGGCAGTGCATCCTCTCCGAGCTGTGGGTGCTTCCCCAGCACCATGGCAAGGGCGCTGGCGAAGCCCTGATGCAGCGCCTGCTCGCCTATGGCGAGCGCTCCGGAGCCCGCGAGTTCCTGACCGTGGCGCCCGTGGACCCGCCCGTCCAGGGCCTCCTGCTGCGGCATGCGTTCCGGCCCCTGGCCCCCCTCTACCTCTTCCAGATCGAGCGCTCGGCGGCCGCCGCGCTGGGGGAGTCCCTGCTCCGTCTCCTGCCCGGTCGCGAAGCCACCGAGGAGCTCCTGGCCCGCCGCGGCCAGGCCGACGTGGACCGGCTGGACCGCCTCACCCGCAACATCACCCGCGAGGTGGACCACCTGTACTGGCTGAAGGAGAGGGGCTTCGGCGCCGCCTTCGTGCGCCAGGGATCGCGAATCGCGGCCTACGCCTATGGCGGGACCGACCAGGTGGGCCCGGTGTGCGCCTCCACCCAGGACGCCGCGCTCTGCGGCCTCGGCTGGTCCATCCGGCTCGCCCTGGCCGCCCATCATCCCTCGCCCCTCGTGGTGGCGGTCCCGGCGCCCTTCGTCCCCGCCATCGAGACCATCCAGGACGGGGGCGGACGGTTGGCGGCGATCCGCACGGTGCACGTGCGAGGGGTGTCCCTGGCCTTCGACCGGAGCCTGCTGGGCGCCCTCGACCTGCCATGACCGGGGACTCCCGGCCGCTGCCATCTCCCCGGGACGCCCACGAGTACACGGTGGACTACGCAGGGGAGCTGAACCCGGAGCAGCTGCGGGTGGTGATGCACCCCGGGGGGCCGATGCTGGCCCTCGCCGGCGCCGGCACCGGCAAGACCAGGACCCTGGTCTACCGCGCCAGCCGCCTCATCGAGGACGGGGTGCCTCCACCCAGGATCCTGCTGCTGACCTTCACCAACCGGGCCGCGAGGAGCATGCTGGACAGGGTCGAGCGTCTGGTGGAGGTGGGCGGCAGCCGGGTGACCGGCGGCACCTTCCACTCCGTCGGGCACCGCATCCTGCGCCGTTACGGCGAGCTCCTCGGCTACACGTCGCGCTTCTCGATCCTGGATCAGGAGGACGCGGCCGACCTCATGGGGCAGGCCCTGGGCGACGCGAGCCCCAGCCTGCCCGATCGGCGGACACCGCGCCCCCGCCTGCTCCTGAATGTCTACAGCCTGGTGATCAACACCGGCCGCGACCTGGGGAACGTCCTCTCCGACCGGGCGCCGCAGTTCCAGGCCGACGCCGACGCCATCGCCGGCGTCTTCCGGCGCTACCTGGAGCGCAAGCGGCAGGCCGACGCCATGGACTTCGACGACCTCCTGCTCAACTGGCTGCTGCTGCTGACCAGGCACCCCGACGTCCGCCGCGACCTGGCGGAGCGCTTCCAGCACATCCTGGTGGACGAGTACCAGGACACCAATCGCCTCCAGGCCGACATCGTGGACGCCATGCTCGGCCCCCACAAGAACCTCATGGTGGTCGGCGACGATGCCCAGTCCATCTACGGCTTCCGCGGGGCCGAGTTCAGCAACATCCTGGGCTTTCCCGATCGCCATCCCGAGTGCCAGATCTTCCGTCTCGAGACCAACTACCGCTCCACGCCCCAGATCCTGCGCCTGGCCAACGCATCCATCGTCCACAACCGGGCGCAGTTCCCCAAGGAGCTGCGGGCGGTGCGGAAGGACGGCGAAGCCCCGCTGTTGGTGTCCGTCGAAACGCCGGAGGCGCAGGCGAGCTGGGTCGCGACGGCGATCCTCGAGCTGCGCGAGGAGGGATTCGACCTGGAGGAGATCGCGGTGCTCTATCGCAACCACTCCCACTCCCTGGACCTCCAGATCGAGCTCACGCGGCGCAACATCCCCTACCGGGTGCGCTCCGGTGTGCGCTTCTTCGAGCAGCGCCACATCAAGGACGTGCTCAGCCATCTCCGGTTCCTCGACAACCCCCGGGACGAGCTGGCCTTCGCGCGCATGATGAGGCTGCGCGACGGGTTCGGCCCCCGCCTCACCGCCCGCCTGTGGACACTCTCCGCCGGTAGCGACGCCCTCGAGGGCCTCCTCGCCGCCGATCCAACCGGCCTCGGCCTCCGGGGGTCGGCCCGGGGATCCCTCGACGAGGTGGTCCGGCTGCTCGGCCGGCTGCGCTCGGAGGGGGAGGCCGCCCCTCCCGGCGAGGCGATCCGCACCGTGGTCGAGGACTTCTACCGGGCCTGGGCGACCGACCACCTCGAGAACGCCCGCGCCCGCCTCGAGGACCTCGAGCAGCTCGCTCTCTTCGCCGATGCCCATCCCGACCTCAACACCTTCC
This sequence comes from uncultured Holophagae bacterium, assembly GCA_963844865.1. Lineage (GTDB taxonomy): Bacteria > Acidobacteriota > Thermoanaerobaculia > Thermoanaerobaculales > Sulfomarinibacteraceae > CAWJPY01. Next base: position 118,787 of record CAWJPY010000011.1, on the reverse strand, counting down.
TGGCCGAGGTGACCCTCCTCAACGACCTGTCCGGCGAGGACGCCGTCGGCGGCCCGCCCGACGAGCTGGTGACCCTGTCCACCGCCCATCGCGCCAAGGGGCTCGAGTGGCGTGCAGTGTTCGTCCTGTGGCTCGCCGAAGGGCGCTTCCCCACCGTGCGCGCCGAGGACGAGGAGGAGGAGCGCCGCCTCTTCTACGTGGCGGTCACCAGGTCCAAGGACCGTCTCTACCTGCTCCAACCCCAGATCGCCCGGGACCGCTACCGAGTGGACGTGGTGCTGGAGCCCTCCCGGTTCGTCAGCGAGCTCCCCGACGGCGTGGCCGAACGCGTGCAGGTGATGCCGGAGCGGCCGTCCGACGGTCTCGACCTCCTTCCGAGCGTGGCCCGCTACCGTCTGCCCGCCTTCCTGTCCGAGGACGATGGTGAAGGCGACGACGGTGTGAACTGAACGCAGGGCGTGTGGGTGCCTGACACCGTCGCTGACCATTCCACCGCCGACCAGTGCCTGGCGCCCGCACCGGCCTCCCGAGGGTATTGACAGAGCCTTCGTTGATCATTAGAATATTCTTGAATGGTTAAGTGGTTAATAGTGATCAAGGAGGAAACATGGCAGTTCAACAGCTCACCAAGGACAATGTGGACGACATCATCGGCACCAACGACATCGTGATCATCGACTTCTGGGCGGCATGGTGCGGCCCGTGCCAGGCGTTCAAGCCCATCTTCGAGGCCGCGGCGGAGAAGCACGAGGACGTGACGTTCGCGTCCTGCGACACCGAGGCCGAGCCCGAGCTCGCGGCGGCATTCCAGGTGCGCTCCATCCCCACCGTGTTCGTGTTCCGCGACCAGATCCCCGTGTTCGGACAGCCCGGCATGCTCCCGGCCCAGTCTCTCGAGCAGCTCCTCGAGCAGGTGAAGGAGCTGGACATGGACGAGGTGCGGGAGAAGGTGGCGACGAGCGCCGGCAGCGTGGCGTAGCCCGCTTGCGTTCCGGGGCCGCAGAGGCTAGCCTCGTCGCGATCCGCGAGGTCGCCGCAGCAGTGGGGACATGGCGTGCCCCGCGGCATGACAGCTATGGGGAGAACCTGGCGTGGGTGCCATCGACCGGACCTGGCCCACGAGCCTGAGCGAAGCCGTCCGGCGCGCCGCCCGCGACGCGCCGGAGCAGGGCATCGCCGTCTTCGACGGCCGGGCCCGCAACCTGGAACGGCGGACCTACGCCGACCTCGAGGAGCTGGCCCTGGCCAGCGCCCGTCGCTTCCATGGCCTGGGGGTGGCGCCCCGAGAGCCGGTGCTGGTGGCGTTGCCCACCTCCTGGGAGTGGCTGGAGGCGTGGTTCGGTCTCCTCATGCTGGGCGCGTGGCCCGTCGCCAGCTCCGGAGCGGGCGCCATGGCGGCCGCGGAGGCCCAGTTCGACAAGGTCGAACGGGTCATGGCCAAGATCGGTGCCCGCTTCGTGGTGGCCTCTGAGACGTTCCAGCGCCAGGCCGTGGAGCAGGGCTTCTCCTTCGCCGAGCGGGGCGTCATCACCACCGACGCACACCGGCGCGCGCCGGAGCGCGCCTTCCAGGGGCCCCGGGACGCGGGCGACGACATCGCCTTCCTGCAGCTCACGAGCGGCTCCACCGGGGTGCCGCGGGCCGTGGCCATCTCCCACCGGGCCGCCATCCACAACCCCCTGGCCAGCACCGAGGCCATCGGCGCGCCCCTGGGCGCACCGGCGGACGACTGGGCCGACGGCATGGTGTCGTGGCTGCCTCTGTACCACGACATGGGTCTGATCGGCTGCCTCATCCTGCCTCTGGTAACCGGCCTCGACACCTGGCTGCTGCGACCTCAGACCTTCCTGGCCCGGCCCGCCCTCTGGCTGCACAACCTGGGGGTCCGCGGCACCACCTTCACGCCCGCTCCCAACTTCGGCTACCAGCTCTGCGTGGAACGGGTCCCCGAGGACCAGCTCGCGAGCCTCGACCTTTCCTCCTGGCAGGTCGCGCTGACGGGCGCCGAGATGGTACGGTCCGAGACCAGCCGGGCGTTCTGCGCCAAGTTCGCCGCCTGCGGCTTCTCCGAGACCGCCTTCCGCCCGTGCTACGGCCTGGCCGAGGCCACCCTGGCGGTGACCTTCGACCTGAAGGGGGAAGGCGTGCGCACTCGCCCAGCGCCGGTGGGCGCCGACGCCGGCTTCGCCATGAGCGACGTGGTCAGCACCGGCAGCCCTGTTCGGGACACCCGGGTACGCATCGCCGCCCCGGACCTCAGCGACCGTGCCGACGGTGAGATCGGCGAGGTCCTGATCAGCGGGCCGGGCCTGTTTTCCGGCTACTACAACGACGCCGAGGCGACGGCGGAGTGCATGCACGACGGCTGGTTCGCGACCGGCGACCTGGGCTTCGTGCACGACGGCGAGCTCTACCTGACGGGGCGCACCAAGGACCTCCTGATCGTGCACGGTCACAACATCATGCCCGACGAGATCGAGCGGCTCGCCGACAGCGTCACCGGCGGCGGCGGGCTGCTCCGCTCGGCGGCGTTCTCCGTGGCCCGCGGGGCGACCGGCGAGGAGGCGGTGGTGGTGGTCGAGGTGGACGACAACGATCCGCAACGGCTGTCCCAGCTGGGCCACGCCATCCGCTCCAAGATCGGCCGCGCCGCCGGGCTGCCCCTGGCCGACCTGGTGTTCGTGCGCCGGGGGCGCATCCCCCGCACCACGAGCGGTAAGATGCAGCGTGGAGAGCTCAGACAGCGGTACGTTGACGGCAGGCTCGAGCGGGCGTGAGGCTCGAGCCCCGCAGTCGGGCTCGGGAATTTCGTGCCGACGACGGCGATTTGACGGTTGACCGGCACAAAGGAGTGCAACCTACCATGAGCGACACGAGCACGGCGGTGGCGGTGATTGCCCAGGTCAGCAAGACAGACCCCGCCACCATCACACCCGACATGGAGCTGGTGGCGGATCTCGGTCTCGACTCGGCCCGCGCCCTGGAGCTGCTGGTGGAGCTCGAGGACAAGCTGGGCATCGAGATCAACGACGAGGACGCGGCCAGGCTGAACACCGTCGGCGACATCCTGCACTACCTCGAAGTGCGCTGACGTCGTCCGCGGCGCGGCCCATGAAACACCGCCCGCTGCGGCACCGACTCGAGTACTCCGCCTATCTGGCCCTGTCACGAGCCCTGATGGTCCTCCCACACCGAGCGGTGCGGGCCTTCGGCCGCGGTCTGGGGGCGCTCGGCCATGCCCTGGACGCCCGTCACCGGGCCCTCGCCCGACGCAACCTCGCCTTCGCCCTGCCCGAGCTGGACGCTGTGGAACGCTGCCGGGTGGTGGCCGCCTGCTACCGCCACTTCGGCGCCGCCTTCTGCGAGCCCCTGTCGGCCTGTCGATTCAGTGCCAAGGAGCTCGAGCAGCGCTTCCGCATCGAGGGCCTCGCCCACGTCGAGGACGCCCTCGCCGGCGGGCGGGGAGCGTTGATCGTGTGCGGGCACTTCGGCTCCTGGCAGACCGCCATCTACCCCCTGGCTCGAGCCCTCGGCACCCCCCTCTACGTGGTGGCGCGGCCGCCCGACAACCCGTTCGTGGCGCGCGACCTCATGCGCCTGCGCGAGCGCTGGGGGGCGGTGGTCCTGGACCGCTCCGGCGTCGGCCACCGAGTCGTGAATCTGCTGCGTCGGGGGGCGGTTGTGGGCGTGGTCATCGACCAGCGACCGCCTCCGGGCGCCGGCATCGTGGTCCCCTTCCTGGGCCGGCCCGCCCGCAGCACCGACGTGCCGGCCTTCATCGCCACTCGCCTCGGCACCCCGGCGGTACCCATGACGTGCTGGCCCCACGACGACGGCACTTACACCATTCGGTTGGGCCCACCCATCACCACCGCCGTCGGTCAGGGGCCCGAGGCCGTCGAGCGGCTGACCCGCGCCTACCTGGCGACGGTGGAGGAGGACATCAGGCGGCGGCCGGAGCTGTGGTTGTGGATGCACGACCGCTGGAAGGCGTAAGTCCCACGGCTGGAGGCCTCATGGCGAGCTTCGATGGGCCCTTCTATGGACGCCTTCCCCGAGGTTGCCACCGCTGACACGTTCCGCCCGAAAACGACCCAGGATCGGTTCGCGGTCTCGCGCGAAAGTGTCACCAGTGGCACGCCCGCGCGACGCGCCGTTCTCGCGAGGCCCGTTGGGCCGCGGGCGCCGCTCAAGAGTCGGCTGGGTGGGCGGCTCTGCGTCTTCGCGCCTCTGCGTTTTTGTTCGCTGCCGCTGATTCGGACGCGGACGCGGACGCGGGTGGAAACAGGGGCTCAGGCGCGACCCTTCTGGTCGAAGGGACCCGCCTCGTCGGTCACCTCGCCGTCCGGACCGATCTCGCGCACGATGAGGTTGCGCTTGGAATCGGCGTACCGCACCATGAAAGCGTAGCGCTTGAACATCCGGTTGGTCTCCTCCTCGTGGGGAGAGACCGTCGTCTCGTCCACCGGCTCGAAGAAGCAGGTGGGATCCTCGGCCATGACGTCGCCGTGCTCGTAGTAGGCCATGGCGCGGCAGCCACCGCAGGTGAACTTGTAGCGGCATCGACCGCACTTGCCCTCGAGCTGGGTGCGGTCCAGGACGCGCTGGAAGACGGGGCTGGCGTCGATGATCTCCCGGAAGCTGGCGTCACGCACGTTGCCGCAGACTACGTCGTCGAGCAGGATGGCGCAGGGCGACACGTCGCCCTCCGCGGAGAGGGCGAGCCAGGTCCCACACCAGCAACCGATGGAGGGGTTCTGGGGCACGGTCACGTTGCGGGCGCCCTTGGAGTAGCGCTCGTGCACCTCCGGCGCCAGGAAGAACGGCGTGTAGCTGATGTAGCCGAGGGGATGCTTGCGCAGGGCCGGATGGATCACCCGCTCCATGTCGTCACGGGTGAAGCGCATCTTCTCCCAGTACGCACGCCCCCCGCCCCGGGCGGTGAACGGAGACCGATTGTAGGGAATGCCCTTCTGCTCCAGCCAGTCCAGGGTGGCGTCCAGGCTGTCCATGTTGTGCTGGCCGATCGTCACGACCACGTTGCGGCGGATGCCGAGCTCCTCGCACAGGTCGAGCACGGAGAACGCCACGTCGCAGTCCGCGTCCCTGGTGTGCCGGTTGTGCTCGTCGATGGAGTTGATGCCCACCGCCACCACCAGGGAGCCGCCGGCCGCTGCGTCGAGCTTCTGGAGCGTGGCACGGTCCATGCGGGTGCCGTTGGTGGCGATGATGGAGGAGTAGCCGTGCGCCGTGGCCAGGCGGACCAGCTCCACCGCGTCCGGCCGCAGGACGAACTCCCCGCCGCTCCAGGTGATGGTCTCGACGCCGATCTCGTGAGCGGTGGCCAGCACGTGGCGCTCGATCTCCTCGGTCGAGAGCTGCCTCCCCTCGCTCTCCGCCACCCGCCGCTGGTCATTCGACGATGCCATGCACATGGGGCAGGCCAGGTTGCAGCGGCGGGTCGCCTCGAAGAAGAGGTTGTTGAAGGTGTAGGAACCGTCACTCATGGACCACTGCCTTTCCGGCGGGCGCCTCGCAGAGCTCGAACAGCTGGCGGTCGGGGGTGAGCAGGAAGGCGAACCGGCTGGGGCCCGTGGTCTCCACCTGGAAACGCTTGAAGGGCAGGAAACGACGGCCTCTCAGGGTGGAGAGGGCGACGTCCAGATCGTCCACCTGATAGCAGATGTGATACGTGCCGGCGCCGGTGCGCTGGAGAAGCTCACGGACCGGAGAGTGCTCGTCCAGGCCCTCCACGAGCTCGATCATGACGCCGGGCGCGGCCCGCAGAAAGCACACGCGGACGTGCTCCGAGGGAACCTCGACAGGCTCCGCCACGGGCTCGAACCCGAACACCCCGACGTAGGTGTCGAGGGCCGCGTCCAGGTCGCGTACCGCCACGCCCACGTGGTGGAAAGCCATACCGAGCTGAGCGCCGAGGGTCCCGCCACGCGTGGCGCATGCAGGCTGAGCGGGCCCTTCCATGACGGCGCGAACTGTAACACAGCTCAGGAGCGGCTCTCAATTCGGTCTTCCCCCGCCCTGTGGTCGTCGGGCCCTCCCGTGGACGCGGGCGCGGAATAGCCCTCTCCCGTCTCGGGTTACGAACACGATTGATTCCTCGTACCCCTTCCGCTGCGAGACGACACGAGGTGGACATGAACATCTACAAGGTGCTCCCCGATCTCAACCGGCGCCGGCAGCTCGCCCTCTGGCACAAGGCGTTGCGCTCCCAGTGGTCGGCGGAGGACGTTGACTGGTCCCGTCCCCAGCGGCTGGTCTCGGACCGACTCAGGGACCAGCTCGCGCGGGTGCTGACGCCGGTGCTCATGGGCGAGCAGGCGGCCCTGTACTCGGTGTCCTCCCTGATCCCCATCCTCGGGCATCGGTCGGAGGTGGAGGGCCAGTTCTACCTCACGACGTGGGCCGTGGACGAGGCCCGCCACACCGAGCTCTTCACCCGCTTCTACGTGCGCCTCGGCCGGGAGCCCCTGCCCATCCGCCGCTTCCAGTCGGGGTACCTGTTCCAGAGCCAGATCGCCTCCCGCGAGCCCGCCGAGTGGCTCGCAGGCGTCCTGGTGAGCGAGGTCCTGGCCAAGCTGGTGTTGGAAGAGCTCGTGCGCCTCGACCTGGATCCCGTGCTGTCCGACATCTGCCACGGCATCCTCACCGACGAGGCCCGCCACCTCGGCTTCAACCAGATCTACATGGAGGACGTCTTCGGCGAGCTGGCACCCGATGGGAGTGCCGGGTCACCGGCGGCCGAGGCCACCGTCCACCGCCGCGCGCGGGCCGTCCTCGACCGAGTCCCGCCCATGTTCGACGTTGTTGCGGAGGACCTCTCCGAGATGGGCATCGACCGCCATCACCTCCTGGAGCGTCTCGAGCGCGACGTCGCGCGCCGGCTCGAGCGCTCCATCCGCCGCGGCCGCTCCCGCGCCCCGCAAGAGGAGCTCACCAGCGCCGCCTCCTAGGTCGGGAGGGGACTCGTACGCCCTCTGCTATAGTCCGGAGCCGGAGCGCGGTCGGGCGGACGGTGACGATGACGGGGCGTCGAGTCAACACCTACCTCAACATTCTCGTTCTGGTCCTCCTCTTCTCGATCCCCCTGTACCGGAAGTGGGCGGGCCTGGCCGCTCCCCTCGTCACCCTGCTCTGGTTCTTCGAGGGTCGCTTCAGGGCCAAGCTGGCGGTCCTCCGCCACCATGCCCTGACCCTGGCCGTGCTGGCCTTCATCGCTCTCTACCTGCTGTCGATCGCGTGGTCCAGCGACCCCGGCGCGGCCTTCGACTACGTCAGCAAGTTCCGTTACCTGCTTCTGGTCCCCGTCATCGCAACCTCCCTGCGAGGTCCCTTCCGGCGGCTGGCACTCCCGGCCCTGGCGGCGGGCACGATCCTCGCCGTGCTCCTGGAGAGCGCGGTGTTTTGGGGCGTGATCCGGTTCCGTCAGGCTTATCCGGGAAACCCTTCGCCCACCATGTCCCACCTGGACTTCAGCGTCGTCCTCGCGGTGGCGGCCCTCCTCGCCCTCAACCACGCGATCGTCGCCGCGGGGAGCTGGCGGCGGCGCACAATCTGGCTCGCGGCGTCCGCCGTCATCACCGGCGGGCTGGTGATCAACATCGGCCGCAGCGGCCAGGTTGCCTTCGCGGGCACGCTGCTGATCCTGGTGCCGATCTACCTCGCCCGGCGTCCTGGGCGCACGGTGACCGCGGGTCTCCTCGCCGTCCTGCTCGGGCTCGCCCTCACCTACGCTGCGATCCCGGGGCTGCACCGCCGCCTGGAGACCGGCGCCTCCGACCTCCGCCGGGCCCTGGTGGAGCATCAGTATCACGGGAACCTCGGCAAGCGCGTGGCGGGCATCATCGTTGCCCTCGACCTGATCCGCGAGCATCCCATCCTCGGCGCCGGCCCGGTCGACAACATGACGGGCTTCCGCCACCTCCTCGACACTCGCTACGAGGACCTGAAGAGCGCCGTGTACTGGTTCCCCCACCTCCACAACCAGTACCTGCAGACCGCCAGCGAGGTAGGGCTCGTGGGCGCCGCCGTGCTCCTCGGCATGTTCGCCTGTCTGGTGTGGGGCCCCTACACCGACCGAGAGGACCGCGTCGCCGCGGTCATCCTCGCCGCGGTCTTCCTCCTCGGCTTCGTCGGCGATCCCTACCTGCACAAGCAGCTTCCCCTGACCCTCTTCGCCACCGTCGCGGGAGTGATCTCCGCACGGGGGCGGAGCATCTTCTGGGAGGTCGAGGGCGCCGACCGCAGCGGGTAGGCCCCAGAGCCGGTGCCAGGCACCGCCGCAAGTGGAGCGAAAGAGGTGCTCGAACCGTCTTCGACGGTGCCTGGCACCGGTCCTGTCTTCCCGAAGCGAGCGTCGTCAGCCGCGACCGAGGGCAGGCGTTCCGGGCCGAGGCGGCGTGACGGTGGCCAGCCGCTGATACTCGGGGCAGTCGCGCAGCAGCTCGCTCTTGGTGCCCGCACCCACCAACCGCCCGTCGCTCACCACGTAGATGCGGTCAGCCAGGTCGACGGTGGTCAGGCGGTGGGCGATGATGAAGGTGAGCTTGTCCGGCGTGATCCCCCGGAGGGACTCCTGGATCGCCGCCTCGGTCCGGTTGTCCAGCGCGCTCGTGGCCTCGTCCAGGATGAGGATGTCGGGCTTCTTGTACATGGCTCGAGCGATCGCCAGACGTTGCCGCTGGCCGCCCGAGAGATTCGTGCCGAACTCGTCCAGGACGGCGTCGAGACCACCCCGCATACGGGACACGAACTGCCATGCGCCCGCACTCTCCAGCGCGGCCCGCACCCGGTCGGGATCGATCTCGCTGCCGTAGGCCACGTTGGCGGCCACGGTGTCGTTGAAGATGAAGACACGCTGGGTGACGATACCGATCTTCGACCGCAGGTCGCGGAGGTTGAACTCGCGGATATCCGTGCCGTTGATCAGCACCTGCCCGGCGGTGGGGTCGTAGAGCCTGAGGATCAGGTTGACCAGTGACGTCTTGCCCCCGCCACTGTCTCCCACCAGGGCCACCGTCTCGCCGCGCCGCACGTCCAGGGAGACGTCATGCAGGGCGGGAGTGGTGGCGTAGCTGAGGCCGACGCCCCGGAACTCCACCGACCGCACCGGCTCGTCGAGCCGGCGGGCGCCACCGGTGATGGCCGGCTGACGTTCCATGAGGGCGAAGATCCGCTCCGACGCCGCCACCGCCTCGTACATGCCGTTGTACACCACTGAGATCCGCTTGATCGGGGTGTAGATCATGAACAGGGCGGCGGCGAAGGACATGAACTGTCCCGGCGTCAGCCTGCCGTCGATGACCTGGGAGCCCCCCACGACGATCACCATGGCCACGGCAATGGAGCCCACGAACTCCATGATGGGGCTCGCCAGCTCCCGGGCGCGGACCCCCTTCATGTTGATGCGGCGGAACTCCAGGTTGTCGCGCGCGAAGCGTTCACTCTCGTAGGCCTCCGAGTGGTGCGCCTTGATGATCTCCATGTTGTTGAAGATCTCGGACAGCCGCGCGGTGATGTCCGCGTCCTTCTCCTGGGAGCGGTGCGCCAGCTTCTTGATCCGGGTCGCCAACCACATCAGGGGGTAGGCTGCAGCCGGCAGCACCACCAGGCCGAAGAACGAGAGCCGTGGGCTCTGGATGATGGCCACGCCGATCAGCGCCACGATCACCAGGCTCTCCCGCGCCACCACCGAGATGTGCTGGGACACCGCCATGCGGACGCGGTTGATGTCGTTGGTGACCCTCGAGATGAGCTCGCCCCCCCGAAAGGTGTTGAAGAAGGAGAGGTCGAGGGAGAGCACGTGCTCCAGGAGCTGGTTGCGCATCCGACGCACCACGTCCTCGCCGATCCACGCGAGCTGGTACGTCTGGGCGTAGCGACCGATGCCCTGCATCAGATAGAGGCCGATGATGATGGGGGGCAGCAGCATCAGGGCGGCGCGGTCCTTGCGGATGAAGATGTCGTCCAGGACCGATCGGATCAGGTAGGTGATGGCCCCGGTGGAGGCCGCCACCATGACGACACCGATCACCGCCTGCACGAAGCGCGGTATGTAGTCCTTGAAGTAGGGCGCGAACCGTTTCAGGAACTCTTTCACCACTCGCTCTCTTCGCCGCCTCGCGGGCGGCAGCCATGAGTGTACCCAGGAATGGGCTGAACGTGGCCGCGGGGCGACCGCACACGCTCTCGGCTAGCGCACCGGCTCGGCCTCCGCCGCCCTCTCCTCCGACTCCCGCCCGACGATGCGCTGCAGACCCTCCCAGGTCCTGTCGTCCTCGTCGAAGTCGGGCAGCTGAGGGTCGATGCCTCGGGCATGGTTGACCTGCCAGCCCCAGAGGATGGCGAACTTCATGTACGTCCCATAAGCCTGCAGGACACAGAACACCAGGCCGCGCGCGCCGTCCAGGAACCCTCGCTGCAGGACGTAGGTGCGGATGAACCGCCAGAGAGGCCGCAGGGCGACGGCGAGGGCACTGCACCGGGTGCCGTCGCGCCAGCACTGCGCCGCCCCCCAGTACCCGTAGCGGGCGATCCGGAACGCGTACTCGTCGAAGCTGCGGTCCACCATGTGGTGCTCGATGGACCGCCTGAGCAGGGGCGCCTCGCCGTTGGTGTGGAGGAGCGAGTGGACACGACGGTTTTCGTAGTACGCAGCGCCCCGCCTGAAAAGACGGGCCACCCGATCGTGCTGCCACCCCGAGTAGCGGATGCGCCGGCCCAGGAAGTACACGTCGCGGTTGATGGTGTAGGCGGCGTGCTCGGGGCCACGGGCCAGCAGGTCTTCCAGCTCGTCCTTCAGCTCTGGCGTGCAGCGCTCGTCGGCATCGAGGAGGAACACCCAGTCGTGCGTGACATGCCGCAGCGCCCAGTTCTTCTGGGCGCCAGCGCCGTAGTACTCGCGCTGAAGGAACCGGACCTTGTCGTAGGAGGTGGCGATCTCGGGCGTGCGATCGGTGGAGTGGGAGTCCACAACGACGATCTCGTCGCACCACAGCATGGATTCGATGCAGGCGGCGATGTTGTGCTCTTCGTTGAAGCAGGTCACGACGCCCGACACCTTGGGCCGCCGTCGGCCGTCAGCCGTACGCCCGTCGTCGCTCGCCGTGTCGTGTCCCGGACTCGCCGTGTGCCCCTCGCCGTCTCCCATGTCGCGCGCATGCTAGCACATCGAGGCCCCATGGAGACGCCCCCGTATTTGCCGACCGGGACGGGGGTACTGAGAGGTCGAGGGTCCAATGCCGACGCCGACGCCCTGCGTCGCGGCGGACGGCTCGACCCCGCGAGGCGACCATGAGCGTCAGGACACGACCAGAGGACGAGGTTCCAGTCGACGCCGGCAGCGGCAACGGGCACCGCCACGTGCTCCTGGTGGGTGCCCTCGAGGGCAGCGTGGGCAAGGTCGCACCCATGCTGCGCCGGGCCGAGTTCGACGTCCACGCCGTGGACGCCACCGACTTCGTGCCCGACCTGGTGATGGGGACCTCCTTCGAGCTCCTCATCGTGGGCTACCCCGCCCCGCAGATCGACATCGGCACGTTGCTGGACGCGGTGCGCGACCCCACCTCGGGCAGCCGCAACGCCGGCCTCCTGCTCCTCGCCGAACCGGGCTTCCTGGAGGCTGCCCAAAGCCTGGTGGCCCTGGGCGCGAACCGCGCGGTGGGCATGGACTGGGCCACCTCCCGCCTCTGGCAGGCCATCGGCGATCTCCTCGACGTGGCCCCCAGGGTCGCCATGCGCGCTCTGGTGTACGCGGACGTGGAGGTCCAGGGCGGTCGCGACCGCTCGCTCTACCAGACCGTCAACCTGTCGGTCTCGGGCATGCTCCTGCGTGGCGCGGAGCAGTTCGCCCCGGGGGCCCGCTTTGACCTGCTGTTCTGCCTTCCGGCGGATCCTCGCCCCATCGAGGGCACGGCCGAGATCGTCCGCCGCGCATCCGGCGAGCGCGAGGGGGTTCAGGGCCTCGGCATCCGCTTCCTCCACCTGAGGGAGGACGGCCGCTTCCGGATCGAACGCTTCATCAGCAGCCGGCTCCTGTGAGGCGGACGGCCGCCGACCGCTAGCGCGACCCGAAGCCCCCCGCCAGGCGTTTCCCCCCGGAAGGCAGCGTCGCGCCCCCCTCGGAGCGGGACACGTTCGTGATCACGACCTTCCCCGCAGTGTCCCGCCGCATCCGCACCGGCGCGGAGCGCGTGCTCGCGAGTCGGTAGGGGCGCCCGGTGTAGAGGCTCATGACCCGGGTCACGTAGCTCTGCGTCTCGGCGAACGGAGGCACGCCGCCGAAGCGGTCGACCGCGCCCTCGCCCGCGTTGTAGGCGGCCAGCACCAGCGGCAGATCCCCGGCATAGCGCTCGAGCAGCCGAGCCACCTCCCGGACCCCGCCCCGGACGTTGTCCTCGGGATCGAAGGGGTCGTCCACGGCGAGACGGCGGGCGGTCGCGGGCATGAGCTGCATCAGTCCCAGAGCGCCGCGGCGGCTCACCGCATTGGGATCGTAGGCGGACTCGACCCGCACCACCGCGTCGGCCAGCCGCGGGTCCACGCCATGCTCGCGGCTGATGCGATGGACGATGCCCTGCAGGCCGCCCCCTGTCGCGGGGGGCGAGAACGCGCCGGGAGACGCCGCACCGACCTCGGTCGCAGCAATGCCCAACAGCAGGATCACTGTCCAGAATGTTCTCATGCCGCTTCCCGCTTACCATTATGCCAGAAAGGCGGACAGGAGGGCCCATGACCGACCCTACGGACGATGATCCACGAACCCGACCCTTCGCGCACAAGATGCGGGCGGCCGACATGCCGGAGGAGGCGGTGGCCACCTTCATGCACCACCTCCGGCGCTATCTGGCCGGGGACCGGGGGACCCTCGGCCGCGATCGCATCGAGCCGGCTCCGGATCTGCCCGACGCCGACGAGCTCGGAGGCTTCGCAGAGCTCGGGGTCGCCGCTTGCGAGCGGATCGTCGTGGTGAAGCTGAACGGAGGACTCGGCACCTCCATGGGCCTGGAGATGGCCAAGTCGCTTCTCGAGGTTCGGGGCGGCCTCACCTTCCTCGACCTCATCGCCCGCCAGGTGCACGCCCTGCGGGAGGCCACCGGCTCCGAGGTCCCACTGCTGCTGATGAACAGCTTCCGGACCGCCGACGACACCGAACGGGCGCTGGCCTCCCATGCCGGGCTCAGCGTCCGCGGACTGCCCCTCGGCTTCCGGCAGCATCGCGTCCCCAAGGTGCTGGTGGACGGTGGGTCTCCGGCGCGGTGTCCTGCGGATCCCGAGCTGGAGTGGTGCCCGCCCGGGCACGGCGACGTCTACACGGCGATGCGCACGTCGGGCACCCTGGGGGAGCTCCTGGACGCGGGCATCGAGATCGCGTTCCTGTCCAACTCCGACAATCTCGGCGCCGTCATCGACACCTCATTGCTGGGCTACATGGTCTCCGAGGGGCTGGAGTTCATGATGGAGGTGGCCGACCGCACCCACGCCGACCGCAAGGGAGGCCACCTGTGCCGCCTCCGGGGGAACGGCCTCGCCCTGCGGGAGTCCGCGCAGTGCCCGGCGGAAGAGGAGGAGGAGTTCCAGGACATCCGCCGCCACCGGTACTTCAACACCAACAACCTCTGGGTCCACCTGCCGGCCCTGGCCCGGCTCCTCGACGACCACGGCGGCGTGTTGCCCCTGGCCACCATCGTCAACCACAAGACCCTGGACCCCCGCGATCCCTCCTCGCCGCCGGTGGTGCAGCTCGAGACCGCCATGGGCAGCGCCATCTCCCTCTTCCACCGTGCCGCGGCGGTCCGGGTGCCTCGCCGACGATTTTCCCCGGTCAAGAGCACCGACGACCTGCTCGCGGTCCGTTCGGACGCCTACCGGCTCACCGATGACTTCCGCGTCGTCCTGAACCCGGGCCGTACGCGGCCGCCGACCATCGGGCTGGACAGCCGCCACTACAAGCTCATCGACGACTTCGAGGCGCGCTTCCCCGCGGGCGCGCCGTCGCTCGTCGCCTGCGACAGCCTCACTGTGGAGGGGGACGTTCGCTTCGGCGCCGACGTCGTGGTCCGCGGAGAGGTCCACGTCCGCGCCGGGCGCGAGCCGGCCGCGATCGAGGACGGCACCGTGCTTACCGGCGCCCTCGATCTCGGCTAGCCCGGCGTCGCTTTATCTGCCCCATGGTCCGACACGCCGCGGTGGCGCGCCGAGGGGTACCGGTGATCTCCGACGCTGATCGCCGCCGCCGTTCGCTGCCGCTGGCTGCAGCTACATCGAGATCTCGGGACCCGCCCCCTCCTCCTCCCGGGCCCGGGCCGCGTCCCAGGCCACGTACACCGCGAGCAGGCAGAACATGCCGAGACCCAGCCAGTTGCCCAGAGAGCCGTAGTTCGTGAAGCTGAAGATGGAGAAGTGGAACCACTCGCTGCACATGCGCACGACGCCGTCCGCGACCCCCGCCAGCGCCCCGCCGGCGATGAGGCCCGACGCGATGAGGGTGCCGCGGTTGTTGCGCGCCCTCCGGGTCACCTCGTCGGGGGAGCGCCGTCGCACATACTCGGCCACCAGGGCCCCGAACAGGATCGGGGTGTTGAGCTCGATGGGTAGGTACATGCCGAGGGCGAAGGCCAGCGCGGAGACCCCCAGCATCTCCACGATGAGGGCGATGACCGCGCCCACGCCGTAGAGCAGCCATGGCGCCTGGGCCGAGGCCATGACGCTGGAGATCACCGCCGCCATGGCGTTGGCCTGGGGGGCCGGCAGGGGCGTGGCGTGGGCCGGGCTCGGGATGTAGCCGTAGACCTTGGCGAAGAGCATGATCATGGCCGTCACCGTCACCGATGCGACCGCCGCCCCCAGGAAGTTGCACCACTGAATGCGGCGCGGCGTCGCCCCCAGCCAGTAGGACACCTTGAACTCGGTCACCAGGGAGCCGGTCATGGAGAGAGCGGTGCAGACCACGCCGCCGATGAGGAGGGTGGCGAGCATGCCACTCTCCCCCGACAGCCCGAGGCTGGCGAGGATCACCGCCGACACGATGAGGGTGGTCAGCGTCATCCCCGAAATGGGCGTCACCGAGATCATGGCCACGGCCCACGCCGAGACGGCAGCGAAGAGGAAGCTCACCACCAGGGTGAGGAGGGCGGCGAGGGTGGCCAGTCGGGTCGCTCCGGGGAGATCCGCCAGCACCGAGAATCGGAAGTAGACCCAGATGGCCACGGCCACCACGACGGTCAGCAGGCCCACCACCCCCATGGGGATGTCGCTGTCCACCCGCGCCGAGCTCCGCTCCACCCCCCCGGACCTGGCCAGCTTGCGGATCTCGGTGAAGGCCTTGCCCAGGGCCTGGACCATCACCGGCGACATCTTCACGATGGAGATGATCCCGGCCATGAAGATGCCGCCGATGCCGATGAAGCGCACGTAGTTGGAGAAGATGTCCTCGGCGCTCATGTCCGCGATGGGAGGCAGGTTCGGGCTCAGGGGCAGGGCGGCGTGGCTGCCCACCCAGGCGAACAGGGGGATGAGCACGAAGTAGACCAGGAAGGAGCCGGCGCAGATGATGGAGGCGTAGCGCACGCCGATGATGTAGCCCAGCCCCATCACCGCGGCCGACGTATTGATGGCGAAGACGGCCTTCACCCGGTGCGTGAGCGGCGCCAGCGCGTCCACCAGGGAGGTCGTGAACACGTCGCGCCAGGTCCCCAGGGTGAGCGCCAGCCCGTCGAAGAGGAAGCCGACCCCCATGGCGGACACCAGGACCTTGGCCTGCTGGCCGCCGCGCTCGCCGGTCATGAGGATCTCGGTGATGGCGGTGCCCTCGGGGAAGGGCAGCTTGCCGTGCATCTCGGCCACGAAGTAGCGCCGGAACGGGATCAGGAAGAGCACGCCGAGGGCGGCCCCGAGGAACGGGACGATGAAGATCTGGAAGAAGGAGGACTGGCGCTCCAAGTGGAGCACGAAGATGGCCGGCATGGTGAACACCGAGCCCCCCACCAGGATCCCTGCCGTCGCCCCGAAGGACAGGATGTTGACGTTCTCGAGCAGGGTCGAGCGTCGGGCCAGCATCGCCGAGAAGCCGATGGCCAGGATCGAGATGGGGATCGCCGACTCGATGCCCTGTCCGAGCTTGAGGGCGATGTACGCCGCGGCCGCGGAGAAGAGCACCACCATGGCCAGGCCGAAGGTCACCGAGCGGACGGTGACCTCGGGCACCCCCTGCTCCGCCGGGATGACGGGGGTGTAGACCTCGCCCGGCTTCAGCTCTCGGTAGGCGTTCTCCGGCAGCTTGAGCGGCTCGCTGGACGCCATCGCCTCTCCTCCATTCGAACCGGCATTCTACACGTCCCTCACGTCGGCGCCGGCCCCCCGAGGGTCGACGAATCGCCCGTACACGAACAGGCCGAGGGCCGACAGGGCGCCCATGAGCATCACGCCCGCGAAGAACACCACGGGGCTCGGCGGCAGGCCGGCCTCTGCGGGCGCGCGCACGAAGCGCTCGTACAGCCACCCCGCCCACGGGCCCGAGTAGAGATTGCCGAGGAAGATGGCGAGGAAGCTGTAGCCCAGGTACACCGCCACCTGGTCGGACGGCGCGATGGTCCCGCAGTACTCGAAGAAGCGCGGCGAGCAGGTCATCTCACCGATGGACCACACGAAGATGCCGAGTGCCACCAGGCCGGCGGTGGGGGCCAGCGCCGGGAATACCCAGGACACGGTGGCCACCGTGGTGCCGATGAGCATGGCGCGAATCGTCGGCCAGCGCCGAGTGAGGTAGCTGATGAGGGCCTGCAGGAGCACGATGAGGGCGGCGTCCAGGGAGATGAAGACCTCGGGGTTCAGCCAGTGCCCGGCCCAGGGGGTGATGGGCACCACCCGGTCGATGGCCGCCTCCACACTCGCAAGATTGGTGAACGACTCGACGTAGAGCGGCATGAACCCGAAGAGGACGTTGATCATGCCCCAGAAGCCGGAGAAGATCACCAGCAGGAGCACGAAGCGACGGTTGCTGAGCACCATCACGACCTCGGCGAACACCTGGCTCAGACGCTTCCCGGACGCGCGGTCCGCCGCGGACACCGGCTCTCTGTAGGCGAGGAGGGCCTGCAGGAACATCAGCGCGCAGGCCCCGGCGGAGACCCAGAAGACGTAGTGGAACTCGGTGCGGTTGCGCACCTGAGCGGCGACCACGGGCCCGATCAGGCCGCCGGCGTTGATCATCATGTAGTAGATGCCGAACCCCACGGGCCGGGTGCTGCCCACCTCGGTGGTCCGGGTCACGGTACCGGAGATGGTGGGCTTGATGATGGAGCCACCCATGGCGATGAGCCCGAGCGCCCCGCAGATCACTCCGAACCGGGTGCTGGTCCCGAGCATGAAGTAGCCGCCGGTCAGGGTCGCGAACGCCACCATCAGCGCCGGCTTGTACCCGAAACGATCGGCCAGGGCCCCCGCGGCCAGGGGGAGGAAGTAGAGGGCGGCGGTGAAGATCCCGTACACGAGACCATACACATCCGCACGGATGCCGAGGTGCTCCACGACGTAGATGGGGAGCACCAGGACCATCCCGTAGTAGGCCAGGCGCTCGAACAGCTCCATCACCACGGCCGAGTACATCGTCCCCGGCAGCTGGCGGAGGACTCCAAGCTTCATGAGCTCCCCTCCCTTCATGGCCACCCGTGCGGCGCCCGATTGTAATCGCTCCCGGCTCGCGGTCCTGGCGGGGAGTTGACAGGGCCGCGGGGCGGTTGGTAGATTGACCGCCCGCTGAGCGGGAGTAACTCAGTGGTAGAGTGCAACCTTGCCAAGGTTGACGTCGCGGGTTCAAATCCCGTCTCCCGCTCCAGTTCCCCCCACCCCTTCCCTCGATTCCACGACCCGCACGACGCGCACTTCAGGTAGGTCAGAGCGGGTGCCAGGCACCCGTTCGGATGAAGAAGACGGGGTGCCTGGCGCCGGCTTTGGCCTTCCCGAAGCGCGCGGAAGACCCGCCGCGCCCTTCTCTCGGCGCCATTCCCGAGGTTGCCACCGCCGACACCTTTCCGGCCGCGTGCGAAGCCGATCTTGATCGCGTCGCTTCGGAAAGGTGTCACCAGTGGCACGCCCGAGCAACGTGCTCTTCTCGCGACGAGCGCTGTCCCGCGTGAGTGGCCGGCCACCGAGCGCTGGTCGCCGCCGACGGTCGCGGACGCTGATTTCAGTCACTGCCGCTGAGCGCTACCGTGGTCGCTGTCCCCTGCCGCCGTCCACTGCCCCTGATCGAGAACGCTGCGCCACTACGGTGCGTCGGCTTCGATGAGGGCCTCCAGAGCCGCGGTGTGGTGCCTCTCGCCCAGGGCCGCGATCACATCGTCGGCCTCGAAGCGGAAGTCCGGGTCGGGGTTGGGCAGGAATTCCGTCCCCCGGACCACACCCACGACGGACGCACCCGTGCGGCTCCTGAGCAGGAGCTCGCGAATGGTCCTGCCCACGATCGGGCTGGACGGACCCGCTCGCACCCAGGTGAGCTCCAGGCTCCTGGCGGCACTGCGCAGACGGGCCAGCAGCGGCGCGTGGGGATGCGCTTGGGCCGGCTGAGGGTAAAGCTCCCGGTGGGCGGCATCGGCGTACCGCTGGATGTCTGTGGCCGGGACGCCGAGATGGAGGAGCGCCTGCCGAGTGATCTCGAGACTCGCCTCGAGCTCCGGCTGCACGACCTCGTAGACGCCGCAGTCGTAGAGGGCTCGCATCTGCTCGACCCCTTCCGCCCGGGCCACGACGCTCAGGTCGGGGTTGAGCCGCCGCGCCTCGGTGACCACCGCCCGGGCCACGCTGATGGCGGGTATGGTGACCAGCAGCAGGCGAGCTTCCGCCACGCCCGCCGCCTCGAGGACGACGGGCTGGGCGGCATCCCCGAAGATCACCGGCAGCGAGGCCATTTGCGCCCGCTCCAGGCGATGGTGGTCCAGCTCGACGATCACGGCCGGTCGCTCCAGCTCGAGGAGCACCCGGGCGACCTCCTGCCCGACCCGCCCACCACCCGCGATCACGACGTGGCCGTGCAGGCCCTCCGGGGGCACGTTGAGGGTCTGCAGCGGCTCGGCTCGCGACCATCGGCGGCGGAGGGCGTACAGAGGTGCGGTGAGACGGGCGACCACCGGCGTCAGGGCCATGGTCACCACCGCCGTGCTCAGGACCATGCCGTACAGCTCCTCGCTGATGGAACCGCTCTGGAGGCCGACCCGCGCCACCACGAACGAGAACTCCCCCACCTGGAAGAGGCCGAGGCCCGCAGCCAGGGGAACCACGTTGCCGTAGCCGAAGACCCTCACCAGGAGCGCGAAGATGAGGCCCTTACCCACCGCCACCAGGAGCACCACGAGCATCAGCGTCTCCAGATGAGCGGCCAGGAAGGCGGGATCGAGGAGCATGCCGACCGACACGAAGAACAGCAGACCGAAGATGTCGCGCAGGGGCACGATGTCGCTCAGGGCCTGGAAACCGTAGTCCGACTCGGAGAGGACCATGCCCGCCACGAAGGCCCCGAAGGCGAAGGACAGACCCGCCAGGTAGGTGCCGTACCCGATACCGAGACCGATGGCGGTGACGGCGAGCAGGAACATCTCCCGCGATCCCCAGGCCGCGATGCGGGCGAGCACGATCGGCAGCAGCCGGGTGCCGACGACGATCATCAGGGCCAGGAAGACGGCGGCCTTGAGCGCGGCGATGCCGAGGGCCGAGACGCTGCCGTGCAGCGCACCCAGCTTCGGCAGGATCACCAGCATGGGGACCACCGCCAGGTCCTGGACGATGAGCATGGCGATCATGACCCGGCTGGAGAGGGTGCCGATCCGGCCCTGGTACATGAGCGTCTTCAGGATGACCATGGTGCTGGAGAGCGAGATCAGGCACCCGAACCACAGTGACGAGGACCACCCCCACCCCAACCAGTGCCCGATCCCGAAGCCGTAGGCAACGGTCAGCAGGATCTGCAGGGGCGTCCCGATGAGGGCCACCCGCCAGACCGGACGCAGGGAGCGCAGGGAGAACTCGAGCCCCAGGGCGAACAGCAGCAACGCGACCCCGATCTCGGCCAGGAGCTCGATGTCATGGGTCCGGGAGATCGGCGCCCCCAGCGTGTAGGGGCCCAGCAGCACACCGGCCACGATGTACCCCAGCACGAGGGGCAGCCTCAGACGGTGCGCCACGACGCCGCCCACGAGGGCGGCGACCACGATCATGATGATGTCGCCCGCAATGCCCATCCGTCCCCCTCCCCAGACGCCTGACGCGCTCGTTCCGGTTGCCGGAGATGATAGCGGGTTTCAACTCCTCACGTGAAGAAGCGTTGCATTTGCCGGGGCGAGGGACTAGACTGCCGCCCCCTGGGGCGACGTAGCCAAGTGGTAAGGCAGGGGCCTGCAAAGCCCTCATCCCCCGGTTCGAATCCGGGCGTCGCCTCCAGCAGCCCACTCCTTGTCATCGTGTCCCCTGCCGCCGCGGCTGCCCGCTGCCGCTGATGCTCCCCGGGGCGCTGGTCCCACGTTTCAGATTCGCGGGAGGGGGAGCCAGGCACGCTCTGGCTGGCGATGAACCGCGTCCTCTCGAGGCAAGACCGCGTGCCTGGCACCCCGGTCTGGTGCTCCCGAAGCGCATGGTGACCGCAGGGCGCTGTTCTCCCCGCGCCTTCCCCGAGGTTGCCACCGCTGACCACGGCGAAGCTGCAAGCGAAGTCGGGTCACCAGTGGCACGCCCGAGGGGCGTGCTGTTCTCTCGAAGGGCCACCAGAACGCGCGAGGGAGGCGCTGCTCGCCGCCGCTGATCGCTGTCGCTGATTGCCGGCGCGGCCGCAGTGCGCTGCCGCCGGTGGCAGATGGGCCCTACTTCTTGTTGGCCTTCTTGGTGTCCTTGGACAGGGCCTGCATGAGCTGTTGGCCGAAGCCCGTCATGGTGGGCGCCTCGGGCTTCTTGTCCAGGTGCTCGGAGTACTCCTGGCGCTCGAGATCACGGCGGTGAGCCTTGACCGAGAGGCTCATGCGCTGCCGCGACGGATCCACGGACAGCACCTTGGCGGTCACCACATCTCCGCGGCTGTATGCCTGGCGGGGATCCTGGTCCCGCTCCAGGCCCAGCTCCGAGATGGGGATCAGGGCGCTGAGGCCCGGCTCCAGCTCCACGAAGACGCCGAAGTCGGCCCCGTTCTCCACCGTGCCCTCCACCATCTGGCCGGGCTGGTAGCGCATCTCCACGCGCTCCCAGGGATCGCGCTCGGGCAGCATCCGCAGGGTCAGCCCGATGCGGTGCGCCTCTGGGTCCACGTCGCGGACCCAGCCCGCCACCGTTGCGCCGGGCGCCAACTCCTCGCCATCCAGCTCCATGCCCGGAGGCAGCTGACTGACGTGCAGCAGCCCCTCCAGGCCGGGCTCCAGCTCGATGAAGGCGCCGAAGTCGGTGCGGCGCATCACGGTGCCTTCGAACCGGCTTCGCGGTGGGTACTTCTCCTCGACCCCCTCCCAGGGGTCGGGGTAGAGCTGCTTGATGCTGAGAGAG
Source organism: uncultured Holophagae bacterium (assembly GCA_963844865.1). Lineage (GTDB taxonomy): Bacteria > Acidobacteriota > Thermoanaerobaculia > Thermoanaerobaculales > Sulfomarinibacteraceae > CAWJPY01. The sequence goes on along the minus strand of CAWJPY010000011.1, from coordinate 97,253 downwards.
ATCCTGTCCTTCGGCCGATCCAGATCCAGGACCTTCACCTGCACCTGCTGACCCAGGGCGAGGGCATCGCCGGGATGGTTCACCCGGCCGTGGGAGATCTCGGTGACGTGTACGAGCCCGTCCACTCCCCCGAGGTCGACGAAGGCGCCGAAGCTGGTCAGGGACGACACCGTGCCCTCCACCACCGCGCCCTCCTCGAGACGCTCCCAGGTGGCTGCGCTGAGCCGCTCGCGCTGCTCCCTGAGGTGCGCGGCCCGCGACACGACCAGCCTGCTCCCCTCCGGCTCGTACTCGAGCACCTTGAAGGTGTAGCTCTGGCCGAGGTGGCGGTCGACGTCCTCGGTGCGGCCCTCCTCGATCTGGGAGATGGGGCAGAAGCCGCGAACGCCCGACAGCGTGACGTCGAAGCCGCCCTTGCGGCGACCCACCACCTTGCCCTCCAAGGCCTCGCCGGAAGCCACCGCTTCGCGCAGCTTCTCCTTGAGGCGACGCTCCACCGCGAGCCGCCGGGACACCCGGATCTCCTCGTCCACGGCCACCACCACGACCTCCACCGGGTCACCGGTGCCGAGCTGCTCCAGCTCCTCCCGGGGCAGGACCGCGTCGGACTTGCCGCCGACGTCCACCAGGGCCACGTCGCCGTGGATGGCGGCGATGGTGCCCTCGACGACGTCGCCGACGGCGATGTTCTGACCGTCGTAGCCCTCCCGGAGGGCGGCTTCAAACTCATTGTAAGAGGTGGTTTGCTCGCTCATGGTGGGCCTCGATCTCCCTGAGGGCTCGCGCGGCGCGCGCGCGTGCGGAGGACGAGGATAGCACAGGCCGGGAGGTCCCCGACGACCCGCAGAGACCTGTCGATTGGCTCAGTGGAGGCGCCAGACCACCTCGCCGCCGACGATGGTCGTCACCACCCGGCCGCGCAGGGTCATGCCGGCGAAGGGCGTGTTCCGGGCTTTGGACGCGAAGGTCGCGGGATCCACCTTCCATCGCCGCCTGAGGTCCAGGAGGGTGAGATCGGCCGGAGCACCCTCGCGCAGCGTCCCCCCGGGAAGGTTGAACACCTCGGCCGGACGGGTGGACAGCAGCCGGACCATCTGGAGCAGGCCAATCACCTTGCCGTGCACCAGCCGGTCCAGGGCCAGCGCCACCGCCGTCTCCAGACCCACCACCCCGAACGGCGCCTCTGAGAAGTCGAGCTCCTTCTCGTCCGGGTGATGCGGCGCATGGTTGGAGACGATGACGTCGATGGTGCCATCGTACAGGCCCTGGTGGATCGCCTCCACGTCGGCTGCGGAGCGCAGGGGGGGATTGGTCTTCCAGTTGGGGTGGTAGTTGGCGCCGGCGAGCGCCTCGTCCGTGAGCGCGAAGTGGTGGGGCGCGACGGCCGCTGTGACCGGAACGCCCCGCGCCTTGGCGACGCGGATCATCTCGACGCTGCCGCCCGTGGAGAGGTGGCAGAAGTGGAGACGGCCGCTCGTCATCTCGGCCAGGACCAGGTCGCGGGCGACCATGGTCTCCTCGGCGGCGGCGGGCATGCCGGCCAGGCCGAGGCGCGTTGCCACCTCGCCCTCGTGGACGACACCGTCCTCGCTGAGGTCCACATCCTGGCAGTGAACCGCCACCGGCACCTCGAACGAGCGGGCGTACTCCAGCGCCCGCCGCATCAGGAGGGCACTGGTCAGTGGGCGGTCATCGTCGGAGACGGCCACTGCACCCTCGCGCACCATCTCGCCGATCTCGGCGAGCTCCTGGCCCTCGCGCCGTCGCGACACCGCGCCCACGGGGTAGAGCCGGGCCAGGCCGACCTCGGCGGCCCGCTCGCGGATGAAACGGGTCACCGACGGGTCGTCATTGGCGGGCTCGGTGTTCGCCATCGAGCACACGGCGGTGAAACCCCCGGCGACCGCCGCCCGCAGACCGCTGGCGATGGTCTCCTTGTACTCGAACCCGGGCTCCCGCAGATAGGCGTTGAGGTCGATGAAGCCCGGCGCCACCACCAGCTCGGCGGCGTCGATGACGGGGGTGCCCCGAGGGGCCGACAGTCGCTCGCCGAGGCGGGCGACGACCCCGTCGGAGAGCAGCACGTCCATTCCCTGGTCCAGGCCCTGGGAGGGATCGATGACGCGACCATTACGAATCAGCAGCCGACTCACGCCGTCCTCCGGCAAGCAGGTACAGGATCGCCATCCGGATCGCCACGCCGTTGGTGACCTGCTCGAGGATCACCGACTGGCTGCCGTCCGCCACCAGGGAGTCGATCTCCACACCCCGGTTCATGGGTCCGGGGTGCATCACCATGGCATCGGGCGATGCCAGGGCCAGACGTTCCGGGGTGAGGGCGAAGAAGTCGTAGTACTCGCGCAGCGAAGGGAAGCTGACGTTGCGCTGACGCTCGCGCTGGATGCGCAGCATCATGACCACGTCGGCACCCTCCAGCGCCGGCTCCATACGCAGGTAGGCGGTGGCCCCCAGGGCCTCGGCGCCCACGGGCAGCAGGGAGGCCGGCGCCACGAACCGCACCTCAGCGCCCATCTTGGTGAGCAGGAGGGCGTTGGAGCGCGCCACGCGCGAGTGGCGGATGTCGCCCGCGATCACCACCTTGAGCCCCTCCAGGCGGCCCCGGTGCTGGCGCATCGTGAAGGCGTCCAGCAGCGCCTGGGTGGGGTGCTCGTTGATGCCGTCGCCGGCGTTGATGATGGACGCCGGGATCACCCGCGCCAGCCGGTGCGGGGCGCCCACGTTGGGGTGACGGATGACGATGAAGTCCGGGGCCATGGCCATCAGGTTGCGAGCCGTGTCCACCAGCGTCTCGCCCTTGGTCACCGACGACGTGGACGCAGAGAAGTTGAGGGTGTCGGCGGACAGCCTCTTCTCCGCCACCTCGAAGGAGAACCGAGTGCGGGTGGACGGCTCCATGAACAGGTTCACCACCGTGGACCCGCGCAGCGCCGGTACCTTCTTGATGGGCCGCCGCGCCACCTCCAGCAGCTCCTCGGCCGTGTCGAGGACGAGCTGGATCTCGGCCGCGTCCAGGGGGGCGATGCCCACCAGGTCCTTGCCGGCCAGAGCTGCCGCCGCCTCAACCGTCACCGCGTCCCTCCGTGCCGATCCAGACCCCGTCGTCACCGTCCACCTCCGCCAGGTGCACCTGCACGTCCTCGTCGCGTTGGGTCGTGATCTTCTTGCCCACCACGTCCGCCGCGATGGGGAGCTCCCGATGACCGCGGTCCACGAGGACCGCCAGGCGCACCGCCCGCGGCCGCCCGTAGTCCACCAGGGTGTCCAGGGCCGCTCGCACCGTGCGGCCGGTGAATAGCACGTCGTCCACCAGATACACGATCCGCTTGTCCACCCCGGTGGGCAGGTGCGTCTCCTTCAGGACCGGCTGCTGGTGGGCAGGCCGCCACGGGCCGACGTCGTCGCGGTACAGGCTGATGTCCAACCGTCCGACCTGGACCTCGACCTCAGTGGCCTCGGCGAGAAGACCGGCCAGCCGATTGGCCAGGGGAACCCCGCGCGTGTGGATGCCCACCAGGAGGACGTCGCCCCCGTCGCGCTCCACGATCTGCGCGACCATCCTGGCCAGGGTGCGCCGCATCCCTTCGCCGTCGAGAACCTGCAGCCGCTGTTGTGTCGCCGCGCCGCCGCTGTCCATAGCGCCCGCTCCTCGGGATCACGAAAAGAGCCGACCCAACGGGATCGTCAGGTCGGGCTCGTGGTCTCGTGCATCGGGCGCATGCTAGCACACGGGGCGGGCCTTTGCTGAGGACGGCCGGCGGCGTATGATGCGCGCCCAATGGCGACCACCTTGCCGATCCACCGCGCCCAGCTCCTGGCCGCCGCCTTCCTCTTCTCCACCGGGGGCGCGGCCATCAAGGCGAGCGCGTTCTCGAGCTGGCAGATCGCCGGCCTGCGCTCCGGCATCGCCGCCCTCGTGCTCCTGCTGCTCCTGCCCCGGGCCCGCAGGGGCTGGTCCTGGCGCACGGTCCTGGTGGGCTGCGCCTATGCCGCGACCATGCTCCTGTACGTGTCCGCCAACAAGCTCACCACGGCGGCCAACACCATCTTCCTGCAGAGCACCGCCCCCCTCTTCATCCTCCTCCTGGCACCGTGGCTTCTCCGGGAGCCCTCCCGGCGACGGGACCTCCTCCTCATGCTCGTCCTGGCGGTGGGCATGGGGCTCTTCTTCGTGGGCCGCCAGCCGGCCTCCATGACGGCTCCCGACCCCCTCCACGGCAACCTGCTGGCGGCGGGGTCGGGGCTCTGCTGGGGCCTGACGGTCATGGGCCTGCGCTGGCTCGCCAAGGGAACGGGAACAGGGTCCGACCCGTCGGTGGCGGCGGTGAGCTGCGGCAACCTCATCGCGTGCGCCATCGCCCTGCCCTTCGCCTTCCCCATGGCCTCGGCGGGCCCGACGGACTGGCTGCTCATCGTCTTCTTGGGCGTGTTCCAGATCGCCGTCGCCTACATCTTCCTCACCCGGGGCGTGCGCCACGTCCCCGCCCTGGAGGCGTCCCTGCTCCTCCTCCTCGAGCCGGTGCTGAACCCGGTGTGGGCGTGGATGATCCAGGGGGAGCAGCCCACCGCCTGGGCCCTGGTCGGGGGCGCCATCATCATCGTCGCCACGGCGGCGGCCGCGCTGATGGGCCCGCCGTCAGGGAGGCCGGCGGTGAACAGGAGTGAGGACGTGAGGACGTGAGGGCGTGAGGACGTGAGGGGTTAGGAGTCCCCCGACCCGCCCGCCACGTCATCTGGCCCCTCACGGGATGGCTGGGTGGGTGGGCCTTACGAGGGCGGTCGGGTGGGGGCGTGACCCCTAACGGGTCGGGCGGGTGGGCGGCCTCACGGGGTGGGCGGAAGGGCGGGTGGGCGGCTCCCGCGCTCGACGGTCACCACGGTGTGGATGCCGCCGCGCAGCCGGTAGTCGAGGGCCACCTCGAGCCACCGTGGAGCGCAGCACCGGGCCAGGTCGTCCAGGATCCGGTTCGCGGCATGCTCCTGATAGATGCCGACCTGCCGGAAGCTGGTGAGGTAGTACTTGAGCGACTTGAGCTCGATGCAGGATGCCGTCGGCAGGTAGCGGATGCGCAGGGTGCCGAAGTCCGGGAGCCCCGAGTACGGGCAGACGGCGGTGAACTCGTCGGTGGTGATCTCCACCAGCGCATCCCGTCCCTCGTACTCGTAGGGGAAGGTCTCCAGGACCTCCGGAGTGAGCGCATCCACGCCCTCGAGCTCGTATCGCCGGCCCTCGGCCTCGACCATGACGCCTCCGCGGACGACGCCGATCGGCGCCGACATGTGGATCGTATCAGACACCTGGCGGTGATTTCGGGCTAGGATTGGGTCGTGCCGTTGCAGAGAAGACAGGCGCTGACGAGATCCATCGTCGCCGGGGTCGCGGTGCTTTTGGCCGGCACCGCCGGCTACATGGCGATCGATGGACAGCCCGTGCTGAGCGCCCTGTACATGACCGCCATCACCGTCACCACGGTGGGGTTCGAGGAGGTCTTCCCCCTGTCCGCGGGCGGTCGCGTGTTCACGATCCTGCTGGCGTTCGCGGGCATCGGCGTGATCCTGCTGATCGCCGGCGAGTTCGGGAGGGTGGTCCTGCAGACCGACCTGCGCGCCCTCATCGGCTACCGGAGGGACCTGAAGATGCTCGGAAAGCTGCACGATCACATCGTGGTCTGCGGGCACGGCCGCATGGGGCGGGCGGTGGTCGAGGTGCTGCGCAACCGGCACGTGCCGTTCGTGGTGGTCGAAGCATCGGACGCCCGATGCCGCGAGCTGGATGAGGAAGGGATCCCGTTCGTGCACGGAGACGCCACCGCCGAGAGCGTGCTCCGGGCGGCCCGGGTCGACAGGGCGCGCACCTTTCTCACCTGCCTGGCCGACGACGCCCACAACGTCTACGCCATCCTCCTCGCCCGCCAGCTCAACCCCCAGGCCACCATCATCGCCCGCGCCGTGGACGAGGGCGCCGAGGAACGGCTGCTCCTCGCCGGCGCCGACCGCGCCATCAACCCCTACCGTATGGGTGGCATGCGCCTCGCATTCACCGCACTGAAGCCCACGGTCATGGACTTCATCGAGGCGTCGCTGCCGGGCACCGCTTCCGAGCTGGAGCTGGCGGAGATCGTCGTCCACCCCACATCGGAGCTGGCCGGCAAAACCCTCGCCGGGGCCGAGGTGAGGCGCCGCTTCGGCATCATCGTGGTGGCGCTCAAACGCGGCGATTCCTCCACCTTCAACCCCGGCCCGGACGAACGCATCGAGGCCGGCGACGTGCTCGTCGCTCTGGGCCCGCTGCAGAGGCTGGAGCAGATGGAGCGGGCTTCCCAGTAACCTCGAAAAGAGCAGCTCGCCGAGTCCGCGCCCGCGTCCGTGACCGGTGGCAGCGGCTGCAGCCGCGTCAGCGATCAGCGGCAGTGATCAGCGACCGCGACCGCGCTCTGCGGGGGGAGCGGCAGTCCGCGCACGTGTGCCGGCCGCCTTCCAGAGAACGGCACGTCGCGCGGGCGTGCCACTGCCCTAGCTGCGGCGACGGAACTCACCCGCCCGGCGGTCCTTGACGACCCCCGGGAAGGACAGCACGCGGTTGTGCATCACCACGTACACGCCCGGCTCGACGAGGCGCGCCGCGAGCAGCGCCTCGGTCACGTTCTGCAGGGCGTCCGAGTCGCGGAACTCGTAGGGCCGCATGGCCCCGGTGAGGATCACCGGCACCGCCAGCTCGGGGACCTCGGCGTGCAGGACCTCTCCGGTCTTGGACAGGGTGTCGGTGCCATGCAGCACGATGACCGCGTCGGAGGTGGGCAGCGCGTCCTTGACGGCCTGGACGATGGCGTGCCGGTCCTCCTCGGTGAGATCCAGGGAGTCCTTGTGCATGACCGCGAGGTGGCGGATGAACATGTCCGGGAGGCGCAACGAGTCCAGGATCTCGTCGAGCACCGAGCCCACGTTGCTGAGGCTGCCCGCGTACTCGTCGTAGGTCTTGTCGATGGTGCCCCCCGTGGTCAGGATGGTGAGCTTCATCTCGTTTCCCAGCATAGTACTCTTCGCATTCCAAGCTCTTGATCGTGAGCTCTCCATCGGCCCCCGCCCGCCCGGTACGACGTCGTGGGCAAGACGGCCGACCGAGGATGCACCTCAACGCAGCGACAAGCAAGGGGCTGACGGCGCGACCTCCCACCCCGCCTCCACGTCCCCCAGCCGTTCCGGACCCCGCGGGGCGCTCCAGCTCTTCTCGCGACCAGGTATCAGGGACAAGAACTCAGCGGCGCCTCAGAAGAGTCCGACGCCCCAGAGATCGTGGAGGTGGAGCACACCCTCCACCGTGGCGTCGGCAGCGCACACGACGAGGGAGGTGATGCGCCGCTCCTCCAGGAGACGCAGGGCCGCCGTGGCCAGCTCCTCGCCGTCGATCTGCACCCCCCCGGGATGCATCACCGCCCCGGCTGTGCGCGCGAGGGGATCGCGGTCCCTTTCCATGAGCCGTCGCAAGTCGCCGTCGGTGATGACCCCGAGCAGGCGTCCGGACCCGTCCTGAACGGTGGCCAGCCCGAGGCCCTTGCGGCTCATCTCGTAGATCACGTCCTTCATCGGGGTGTCCGGCGCCACCCGGGGCACGGCGTCGCCGGAGTGCATCAGCTCACCCACCCGCAGGAACTTCTTGCCCAGCCGGCCCCCCGGATGGAGGCGAGCGAAGTCCTCTTCTCTGAAACCCTTGCGCACCGACACCGCCATGGCCAGGGCGTCTCCCAGGGCCAGGCTGGCGGTGGTGGAAGCCGTGGGAGCGAGGTTGAGGGGGCAGGCCTCCCGGCGGACCCCCAGATCCAGGTGCAGGGTCGCGGCCCGTGCCAGGGGTGACTGGGGATAGGAGGTGACAGCGATCAGGGGCACCCCGAGCCTCTTCAGCACCTCCACCAGGCGCAGGATCTCGTCGGTGGTGCCCGAGTTGGAGACGGCGATCACCAGGTCCTGGTCCGTCACCATCCCCAGGTCGCCGTGGATGGCATCCGCGGGATGCAGGTGGAGGGCCGGCGTCCCGGTGGAGCGCATGGTGGCGGCGAGCTTGTGGCAGATGATCCCTGACTTGCCCATGCCCGTCCACACCACCCTCCCCCGGCATGCAACCACCATCTCCACGGCACGCTCGAAGCGCTCGTCCAGCGCATCCCGCAGCCGGCGGATGGCCTCGGCCTCGGTGTCCAGCACCTGGCGGGCGACCTCCAGCGTCACGCGTCGTTCTCCCCAACCGCCGCGCTGACCGCCTCCAGCTCGGCTACGAGGCGGTCGAACTCCTCGAGGTCGAGCTGCGTGGTGGCGTCGGACAGGGCCCTGGAGGGATTGGGGTGCACCTCGACGAAGAACCCGTCGACGCCAGCCGCCGCGGCCGCCCGTGCCAGGTGGCGATGGAACTGACGCGCCCCCCCGGTTGCGTGTCCCAGCCCACCGGGGAGCTGCAGCGAGTGGGTGACGTCGAACAGGACCGGAGCGAAGCGGCGCATGATGGGCAGGGCCCTCATGTCGACCACCAGGTTGTGGTAGCCGAAGCTGGAGCCGCGTTCGGTCACCGCGACCCGCTCGCTGCCTGTCGAGCGGACCTTCTCCACCGCGTTGACCATGTCCTCCGGGGCCATGAACTGCCCCTTCTTGATGTTGACCGCCGCACCGGTGCGTCCGCAGGCCACCAGCAGGTCGGTCTGGCGGCACAGGAACGCCGGCACCTGGAGCACGTCTACGACCTGTGCGGCGGAAGCCGCCTGCTCGGGCAGGTGGACGTCGGTGAGGACGGGCAGGCCGGTCCGCTCCTTGACCGCGGCCAGCGTCCTCAGACCGGCGTCCAGGCCCGGACCACGGAAGCTGGAGAGGGAGGACCGATTGGCCTTGTCGAACGAGGACTTGAACAGGAGGGGCACGCCGTGCCGGGAGGCGATGGCTGCGAGCCGCTCGGCCACCTCGAACACGAGCTCATCGGACTCCACGACACAGGGTCCGGCAATGTAGACAGGGCGACCGCCGCCGATGCGCAGCCCGGGGGCGAGCTCGAAGCCTTCCATCGCCCGCCAGTGTAGCAGCGGAGGGAGGGCGTGAGGACGTGAGGACGTGAGAAGTTAGAGGTTAGAAGTTAGAAGTCCCCCACCCACCCTTTGGATGCCGGAGTGTACTGGCGAATGGCATTGAAGGGGCGGTCTCGGAGCGCCTCACTTCTCACTTCTCACTTCTAACCTGTTGCTCCTCACGGGGCGGTCGGGTGGGTGGGCCTCACGAGTGAGGGCGGGCGGCAGGCCTGACGTCCTCACGGGACTGGGTGGGCGGCCAGCCTCACGAGACAGGCGTCTCCTCGGACTGCTCCTCCCGCTCCTCGGCGAGGGCCGGTTCAGTCTCGGCCGCCTCCACCTCGGACAACGCCGCCCCCTGGCTCTCGGCGGCCGCCTCCACCTCCTCGTCCTCCTCACCCGCCCGACGCGCGCGGTAGGCGACGGCGGCGCCGATGAAGGACCGGAACAGCGGGTGGGGATCGTAGGGCTTGGACTTGAACTCGGGGTGGAACTGGCAGGCCAGGAACCACGGGTGGTCCGGGTACTCGATCACCTCCACGAAGATCCGGTCCGGGGACTTGCCGCTGATCACCAGGCCCTTCTCCTCGAAGAGCGGCACGTACTCCGGGTTCACCTCGTAGCGGTGCCGGTGGCGCTCGCCACATCTCGTCGGCGCCGTAGGCCTGCCACGCCAACGAGCCCGGCTTGAGCCGGCACGGGTACTTGCCGAGGCGCATGGTGCCGCCCATCTGGTCCACGCCCACCAGCTCGCGCATCTTGTAGATCACCTTGTGGGCGGCTGGCCGACGAACTCGGTGGAGTGGGCGCCCGCCATGCCGCACACGTTGCGTGCGAACTCGACCACCGCGGTCTGCAGGCCGAGGCAGATGCCGAAGTACGGGATCCTGCGTCCTCGCGGGCGAAGTCGATGGCGCGGATCTTGCCCTCGATGCCGCGCTTGCCGAAGCCGCCCGGGCACCAGGATGCCGTCGACCACGAAGAGCTCCTCGGGATACGCCGGACCCCTCCAGTCCCTCGGAGTCGATGTAGACCAGATTCCACCTTGACCCCGTTGGCCAGACCGCCGTGGCCGAGCGCCTCGTTCAGGCGACTTGTAGGAGTCGGCCAGGTCCACGTACTTGCCGACGATGCCGATGGCGACCTCGTCCTCGGCGCCGCGGATGGCGTCCACCACCTGCCGCCAACGATCCAGCTCCCGGCTGCCCCTTGGGCAGGTTGAGGTTCTCGAGCACGATCTCGTCGAGGCCTTCCGCCGCCAGCTTCAACGGCACCTCGTAGATGGTGTCCACGTCCTGGGCCGGGATCACGGCCCGCGACTCGACGTTGCAGAAGAGGGCGATCTTCTCGCGCAGCTCGGGGGGCAGGGGGCGGTCCACCCGGCAGAGCAGGATGTCCGGCTGGATGCCGATCTTGAGCAGCTCCTTGCACCGAGTGCTGGGTGGGCTTGGTCTTGAGCTCGTCCGAGCCTGGGATGTAGGGCACCAGGGTCAGGTGGATGATCTGTACGTTGCCGCGCCCGGCCTCGGAGCGGAACTGGCGGATCGCCTCGAGGAACGGCAGGGACTCGATGTCGCCCACGGTGCCGCCGATCTCCACGATCACGAAGTCGACGTCGTCGCCGAGCGGCGCGGATCCGCGCCTTGATCTCGTCGGTGACGTGGGGGATCACCTGGACGGTCTTGCCCAGGTAGTCGCCCCGCCGCTCCTTCTCGATCACCGGCTCGTAGACCTTGCCGGTGGTGAAGTTGTGCTTCTTCGCCATCACCGCGCGACGTGAAGCGCTCGTAGTGACCCAGGTCGAGGTCGGTCTCCGCGCCGTCGTCGGTGACGAAGACCTCGCCGTGCTGGAAGGGGGACATGGTCCCCGGGTCCACGTTCACGTAGGGGTCCACCTTGAGCATGGTGACGGAGTAGCCGTGGGCCTCCATGAGGGCTCCCAACGACGCCGCCGAGATTCCCTTGCCGAGGCCCGACACCACCCCACCGGTGACAAAAACGAACTTCGTGGCCATGCTTCCTCCCTAGCCCGCTCCCTGCTCGAGCAGCCGCTCCGCCCTGCGCAGATCGTCCGGGGTGTCGACGCCGAACCCGGGACGAGGGGCGTCCACGACCAGAATCGACATCCCATGCTCCAGGGCCCGGAGCTGCTCCAGACCCTCGGCCAGTTCCAGATCCGACGGCGGCCAGGCGACGAAGCGTCGCAGGGCATCGCGCCGGAACCCGTACATACCCAAATGCAACCGCCACAGTCGTGCCGCCACGTCCCGTTGCCGCGGGTAAGGGATGGGCGCCCGCGAGAAGTACAGCGCCCGCCTCGAACGGTCCCGCACCACCTTCACCGCGTTCGGATCCTCCAGGAGGTCCTCCTCCAGGGGACGACAGAGTGTGGCGAGCTCGACCTCGGGCGCGGCGAGCATGGTCTCCACCAGCGCATCCACGTTCTCCGCCGCCACCAGCGGCTCGTCCCCCTGGACGTTGACCACGACCTCCCAGTCCTCGCGACCGAGCACGGCCTCGGCGACCCGGTCCGTCCCCGACCGGCACTCCCCGGTCATGACGGCTTCAGCCCCTGCGGCGCCGGCGGCGACGGCGATGCGGCGGTCATCCGTGGCCACGATCACCGCGCCGACGCTGCGCGCGGTGCACGCGCGGCGCACCACGTGCGCGATCATGGGCTCACCGGCGATGGCGGCCAACGCCTTGCCCGGGAAACGCGTGGACGCCCACCGCGCCGGGATCACGGCGATTGCATTCTTTCCGGTTCGACCCTTCACGTGGTCCGATGCTAGTCACGGTGAACCACCGAGTCAAGGCTTGTGCAGAAAGTGAAACAATCGTTTGTACCAAGAGCAGACGGCTCGTCCCCAACCGCTCGGAACTGCGGGTCCAGAGGGCCCGAGTTACCCGCCGAACCCGAGAGATCACCGGCCCAGGTTGGGTCCCGCAAGGGGCCGCCCTTGACGGATCGGGGCGACGAGTTATACAAACAACTGTATGAACTCATCCACACGGCAGCGACTCCTCGAGGCCGCCTCCCGCCTGTTCGCGGCCCAGGGCTACCGGGGCGCCTCCATCCGCGAGATCTGCGACCTGGCCCGGGCGAACCCCGGCGCGGTGTCCTACCACTTCGGGGGCAAGCGACAGCTCTACCGGACGGTCCTCCGCCAGGCGGCGGAGCGCCTGATGGCGGTCACCGGCCCCCCGCCGGCGCGGGATCAGCGCCCCGAGGAACGGCTGGAGGAGGTCGTCCGCGCGCTCTTCTCCCGTCTGCGCCAGGACGAGGTCGCCACGCGGCTGCTGCTGCGGGACCTGGCGGAGGGCGGGAGCGTGGCGGTGGAGGCCCTGGAACCCACCCTGAGGAGCGCCCTCGAGGGCCTGGCCACCATCACCGGGATGACCGACGCCGATCGGGTCCCCGGGCCCGCCCGACGCCTCCTGCTGGAGCTGGCCGCGCCCGTGTTCCTCCTCACCGCCGCCTGGCCGGTCCTGGCGCGCGCATTGGAGCTGGACCCCATTCGGCGCGAGGAGATCCTCGCCGGCATGGTGCGCCGGGTCCTCCAGCACCGACCCTACGACACCGACTCCACCCTGTGAGTCAGCTCGATGCCGCGTTTCGCCAGGTAGTCCATGACGAAGGAGAAGCAGGCCGGGTCCCGACCCAGGACCTCCGGAGGGGTGATCCCTGGCGTGTCGTACAGGTGCTCGGCCAACGCGCACACCACCGCCGCACAGGTGTAGCCCGTGGTCCGTGCCATGGACGACGTGTCGGTGGTCGCATCGTGGCGGTCCAGCAGGTTCCAGACCTCGCGCACCTGCCGGCCCCCGGTCTCCGCCACCACCTCGGCCTGCAGCACCGAGATGTCGGTGTCGCCGGGGCGCGGCGCCCAGGCCCGGGAGAGGAGGCGCGCCGCGAGGTCCACGGGACGGACGTTGTGTCCCCCGACGGCCACCGGCTCCTCGGAGAAGAGCCCCATGTCACGCAGGATGCGGACGCGGTCGGCGTGCCCTGGGAAGCGCATGGTCTTCTCGCGCATGTCCGGGACGTCCACCGTATCGAGAAGGGTGCGCAGCCCGTCGGTGTTGAACGCCTCCAGGGTGCCGACGCCTTCGACGTCGATGAGCTCCAGTCCGGAAAGGGCCTCCCGGATCACCAGCTCGCCGCCCTCCATCAGGCGCGCAGGACGGGTGTACTCGGCGATGACGTCGATGGGCGAGAACACGCTCTGATACTCCCACGGCAGGCGGCGTACCGCGGGCAGCCCGCCCACCCGGCACGTGAAGCTCGTCACCCTGTCGTACTCCGCCGCGGCCCGCCCCACGATCAGGTTGCTGATGCCCGGCGCGAGGCCACAGTCCACCGCCGCCACCACCTCGTGCCCGCGGGCCAGGTCGTGCAGGGTGAACGGGTTCTCCTCGAAGAAGGAGATGTCGGCGATGGTCACGCCGGACTCGATCACCGTCCGCAGCGTGGCGTGCCCCATAGGCCCGGGGACTGCACCGACCGCGAGGTCCGCGCCTTCGAGGGCGTTCCGCACCCCCTCGGGTCGAGCCAGGTCCGTGGCCAGGACCTCCACGGAGGGCACTCCCGCCAATCCCTCGAGGGCAGCCCGATCCACGTCGGCCACGAGGACCTCGAACCCGTCATGAGCGGCCAGGTCCTTGACGATGGCCGCGCCCACTCTGCCCGCTCCCAACACGACGATCTTCATCATCACCTCCCCACAGCGGACGTACGGTAGCAGATCGGAGGCGCTCGAGAATCAGAGATCAGCGGCCGCCACCAGCGAAACCTTGCTCCCAATGACATACACGTCTGCTGCACACCCCGCGTCTGCGCCCGACGAGACGCCCCCCTTGCGCCTGGTGTCATGCCATCCGGCACCACCGCGAAGCCACGCAAGGAGTCTCCGGGAGCACTCGGGACGGCGTCAGGCACCGCGGCAACTGAAGCGCATGGGTCTCTCGAACCGCCTCCGACGGTGCCTGGCACCCGCTCCGGAGCTAGTGGGGGCCGAGGACGAAGCGCAGGGGCCAACGGGCAGCCGGGCCGGCGTAACCGACACCGATCCGCGGCGTCCGCCGCACCAGCCGTTCCTCCACCGGCCAGCCGTCGTCCCCGAGCCACAGGCCCCTCGCCGGCTCGCACAGGTCCCGGCCGTCGTCGTCGCGGTCGATCCCCAGGGCCTGACACAGCTTGCCGGGCCCGTCCGCCAGGCGACCATCGGCAACGCCGTCGCCCCGCCGCCGCCGGGCGACGTCGAGACCGTGCACGATCGCCGCACCGCGCACCAGCACCGCCTCGCCGGCGCCTCCCCCCACGGTGACGATGTTGAGGCAGTGGTGCAGCCCGTAGATGAGGTACACATAGGCGTGTCCGGCCTCGCCCCACATCGAGCGAACGCGCTCGGTCCGGCGTCCGCCGAAGGTGTGGCAGGCCCTGTCCTGGGGCCCGAGGTAGGCTTCCACCTCGAGGATGCGCGCCGCGACGAGCCCGGCCGCAGTGGCGCGGAGCAGGAGCTTGCCCAGGAGGTCGCGAGCCACGTCCGCCGTCGGCCGCTGGTAGAATCCTCGCGCCAGCACCTGGAGGGAGGCGAGGTCGTTGACGTCCAGCGGAGAAGACACCGGGGGATCGATCATCTGCGTCACCGGCGGCGCCGGCTTCATCGCCAGCCACGTGGCGGAGGCGCTTCTCGCCGCCGGCCACCGGGTCCTGATTGTGGACGACCTGTCCAGCGGCCGCAAGGAGAACGTGCCCGCCGGCGCCGAGCTGGTGGTGTGCGACGTCCGGGACCCCGCGGCGGCCCGGCTCCTGGCCGAGCGTGGGGTCGAGGTGCTCGTTCACCACGCGGCCCAGATGGACGTCCGCCGCTCGGTGGCCGACCCCGTCTTCGACGCCGACGTCAACGTCCTGGGCATGCTCAACCTCCTGGAGGGCGCCCGCTCGGCGCGGGTGCGGCAGGTGCTCTTCGCCTCCACGGGCGGCGCGATCTACGGGGACCAGGACGTGCACCCGGCGGCGGAGGACCACCCGGCGCGCCCACTGTCGCCGTACGGAGTCGCCAAGCTCGCCTGCGAGCGCTACCTGTACTTCTATCACCGGGAGTACGGCCTGGATGCGACCTGCCTGCGTTACGCCAACGTCTACGGCCCCCGCCAGAACCCCCACGGCGAGGCCGGCGTGGTGGCCATCTTCCTGCACCGGCTGCTCGCCGGTGAGCGGCCGGTGATCAACGGCGACGGCGGCCAGACCCGCGACTACGTCTACGTCGGAGACGTGGTGCGGGCCAACCTGGCCGCCCTGGGTCGGCCGGGCTTCCGGGTGCTGAACGTGGGGACCGGCGTCGAGACCGACGTCAACACCCTGTACGACGCCATCCGCCGCGCACTCGGGAGCGACGTCCCCGCTCACCACGGCCCGGCCAAGGCGGGGGAGCAGCGGCGCTCCTCGATTTCATCGGATCTCCTCGAGCGCGAGCTCTCGGTGAAGGTCGACACCCCCCTGGACAAGGGCATCCGCATCACCGCCGACTGGTTCCGCCAGCACGCGGGCTGTTGACGCCGGACGCCGTCGCTGATCGCCGCCGCCGTCGCGGACCCGGACGCGGTTGTCGGAGCGACCGGTCCGGTTCTCAGGCGCTCTCGACGGCGTCGTAGAGCTGCTCGAACTGCGCGCTCAGCTTGTGGCTGCGGGCGAAGAAGGGCATGGGCCGCGAGGCCTGGTGGGACTCCCGGATCTTCACCGACGAGGACAGGAAGGGCTCCAGCACCGGCAGCCCATCGCGCCGGAGCTCGTCCACCAGACGCTGCGGCAGCTTGGCCCTGGCCAGGAACTGGTTCACCACGATGCCCGCCACCCGCAGGTCCTGATTGTGGTCTTCCCGGACCTCGCGCACGGTGTCCATCAGCGCATACAGGGCACGACGGGAGAAGTCGTCGCAGTCGAAGGGGATGAGGCAGCGGTCGGCGGCGATGAGCGCCGACAGCGTGAAGAACCCGAAGGCAGGCGGCGTGTCGAGGTAGACCGCCCCGTAGCCTTTCAGCTCGCGGAGGGCGTCCCGGAGCTTGTACATCTTGTACCTGGACTCCAGCTTGCTCTGCAGGGGGTCCAAGTCCGGCGAGGACGCCATCACGTGGAGATTCTCGAACCGGGTGTGGTGCACGAACTCCTTGGGGTCGGCGCCGAACAGCCGGAAGCCCAGGGTCTGCTCGAAGAACGAGGCCAGGTTCGGGGTCGCCTCCTCGGCGTCGCGACCGAGCAGGTACTGGGTAGCGTTCGCCTGGGGATCGAGGTCCACGACCAGAGTGCGCCGTCCCCGCCGGGCGCTGACCGCGGCGAGGTTGCACACCACGGTGGACTTGCCCACTCCCCCTTTCTGGTTGAACACGACCCACCGCATCTCGCACCTCCCGGTGTCGCGATTCTCCCCCTCGTGCCGCAACGCGTCAAGCGACCGCGGGCGTCGTCCGCGACCGCGATCGACGGCAGCGAACGGCGGCGGAGCCCCATTCACGCGGATCAGCGGCCTTCGAGAGAGCGGCGCGTCCCTCGGCCGTGCCACCAGAGCGGGGGCCAGGCACGCTTTCGAATGAAGCGATCCACGTCCTACCGAAGCAAGACGGCGTGCCAGGCACCCCCTCTGATCCTCCCCAAGCTGAGCGCCGCTGAGCGCCGACGCTGGTCACCGCTGCGGACGCTGCCGCTGTCCACTGCCCCTGATGCCCGCCCCGGTCGCCGCCTGGCACGGCCCACGAACCGCCTCGCGTCCTCGGAGCGGCTCAGGGGCGAGGGTCTAAGCTGGAAGGGACATGCGCGACCCCGATCCTCCGATCGTGACCTCCACCGCCCGCCGGCCCCATCGCCCGCGGCTGCGGTCCCTGGAGCTCGCCATCGCCGCCTCCGCGTTGGTGGCCGTCCTCATCGTGCTCACGCACCACGAAACGGGCACTCCGGCCCCCCCAGTCGGGGACGTCGCGACGACCACACCGACTCCCACACCCGACCCATCCCCGACCTCGACACCGCCGTCCCCCGCCCTGGTGGAAGAGCAGGGGCCCTGGGTGGTCGCCGCAGCGCCGACTCTCGCCCCCACTCCGGCCCCTCCCCGGGCGGAGCCCGACACGCGTCGTCGCGTCCCGACCCCGACACCGGCTGTTTCCCAGTGCCTGACCGCCCGCTGGTCGGCCGGACAGTCGGCGGCGGCGTGGGGCCAGGTGCTGGTCACCATTGACGTGGCCAATCGCTGCGGCCGGATCCTGGAGCCCACCGAGATGGGGTTCTGGATCGCCGGCTACCGCCGCGGGGCCCTGGTCCAGACCGCCAGCGGCCACGCCTTCCAACGACTCTATCCCGATCGCTCCGAGACCGTTATCATCGCCCTGCCCGGCTCCATCGACTGGTACGACCGGATCACGGTCACGGTCATGGAGTAGCTCCGGTCCGGCGGGGTTTGCACCAGGCTCCAGCGTAGGGGGGGAGCCGGCCGTCGACGCCGCCGGGAGCGGGTCGCCGGGACGGAGGTGACGACATGGGTGTGGACGCGCTGTCCGGTGAGGAGTTGGCCGCGCTCGTGGAGCGGGTCTTCGAGCCGCGGTCCGAGGATCGAGCGCTGGCGGTCCTCATCGACCTGCCGGAAGATGAGGCCGACGACACCGCACCATGGCATCGCCGCCGCGAGCTGGCGGCGGCATGGGTGCGCGCCCTGCTCGCCGAGCGCCGGCTCCACAACCTGGACGTGAGCCTCTTCGCCTACCGGCGCGCGCCTTCCAACAACGCCGATCTGCCACCCACGGCCTGGCGAATCGATCCCGAAGCTCCCACCGTCACCGCCGACCGCCTCCGGGAGAAGACCCTCCTCCCCCTCGAGGAGGTGCTCGCCCGCCACCAGCTCGTCCTCGCCCCGACCCAGCTCTCGGCGACCGCTCCCCTGAAGGTGTTGGCCAGGAGACTGGGCTTCCGTGCCGCCACCATGCCCGGCTTCTCCGAGGCCATGATCCCGGCCTTGCGCCTGGATTACGTGGAGGTGGAGCGCCGCGTGCGCCTCCTCGCGGGGCTCCTGGACCGAGCGCAGGCGGCGGACCTGGAGTTCGTGGTGGACGCCACGACCCGCTTCGCCCTGCACCTGGACCTGAGGCACCGCACAGCTCACGTCTCCGGCGGCCTGCTTCGCGAGCCGGGCGTTGCCGGCAACCTGCCCTCGGGCGAGGCGTTCATCGTTCCCTACGAGGGAGAGGTGGAGGGCGACCCCACCACCAGCGCCGGTGAGCTGCCCATCCAGCTCGGGGACGAGGTGGTGGTGCATCGGGTGGAGGCCAACCGAGTCGCGACGGTGGAGGGTGTTGGCGAGAACGCCCGGCGGCAAGCCGTCCGCCTCGCCCAGGAGCCCGCCGCCGGCAACGTCGCCGAGCTCGGCCTCGGGGTGCTGGCGGGCTTCGGTGTGCGACCGGTGGGATCGGTGCTCCTGGACGAGAAGCTCGGGCTGCACGTCGCCCTCGGGCGCAGCGAGCACTTCGGGGGCCAGGTGGGACCGGCCGCCTTCTCGCGGCCGGAGAATGTGGTCCACCAAGACTACGTGTACCTCAAGGAGCTGCAGCCCCGGGTGGAGGTCGAGCTGGTCAGCTTGGCGCTGGCGGACGATGGTCCCGTGGAGCTGATGCGAGACGGCGACTATGTCGTCGACTTCGCCGTGTGAGTTCCCATCACCCGAACAGGGCTCCCATGAGGAGCATGGCCACGAAGATCGCCCCCACCGCCACCGGGAACAGGATCTGGGAGCCTGCGGACTCGTCGACTCGGGGCTCGGTGTTGCGCACTGCGACGGCATCCTTCCATGGCATGATCGGCGCGGCTGACCGCGAGGGAGACGGGCCCGCCGCAGCGATCTTAGACGATTCAGATCGATTCACCAACCCCTTGTGTTTGCCTGAGGTTGGTGACCCGGAGCACGTGGAACCGCCGTGAGACCCCACGGTCACCTCCACCCCCGAGGTTCGAGGCGTCCCGCCAGCGCCGCCACCACGAGCAGGAACCCCAACAGCAACCAGGCTGATGCGTTCATGCCCCACCTCCCTTCACACCACTTCCATGAGACGCGACCCGCGGGAAGCGACGGCGGCATCCGGATGGCGACAGCGAGGACGATTGTGGCCGCATTGTGGCGGCCGCTCCCGCTCCCTCAATCCCTGCGGAGCGGCAGCAGCAGCCCAATGACGAGAAGGGCCACCCACAGTGGCCAGGGACCGTTGAAGGCGGCCAGGATGGCGGCCGAGACCAGGCAGAAGCCGCCGAACAGGGTGGCGCGGGTGCCCCTCAGGGGGCTCGTGGGGACCCGCCGCGTGCGCTGCTCGAGGTACCGCAGGCCCTCGGAGACCAGCAGCGGCATCCGGGACACGGCATCCAGGAGGTCGGGCGCCAGCCGCACCCCCTCACGCAGCAGACGGCGCGGCGAGAAGCGGTGGCGAAAGATGCGGCCGAGGTGGCGGCGGGACACCTCGATGACGTTGAAGTCCTTGTCGAGCATGTAGCCCACGCCCTCGTACGTGACCAGCGCCTTCACCATCAGCACCATTTCCACCGGGAAGTAGATCTCGTAGCGCACCCCCATGCGGATGGCCTCCAGGATGAGCATGGCCAGGGAGAAGGTCTCGAAGCTGGCGTCGCGCCGCCAGCGCCGGCAGAGGTCCTTCACCTGGCTCCTGAAGCCGGCGACGTTGCTGCTCGGTCCCACCTCTGCAACCTCGGCGAGGTAGCGTGCCGCGGAGTCGAAGTCCTCGGTGACGAGGGCGTTGAACAGGTACAGGAGGGTGTCGCGCAGACCCGGCTCGAGCTGGCCCACCATGCCCAGGTCCATGAACCCCACCCGGTTGCCGGGCAGGATGAGCAGGTTCCCGGGATGGAGGTCGGCATGGAAGAAGCCGTCCTCGTACACCATGCGGATCACCGCCTCGGCCCCCAGGTCCACGAGCCTCTCGCGCACGTCCCGGGACAGCCCCTGCACCACGGCCGAGGTGACCTCCTCGCCCTGGAGGTACTCCATGCACAGCACCCGTGTACCGGAGTAGGCATGGTAGGGCGTCGGGAACACGATCCCATCGTTGTCACGGAAGTTGGCGGCGAAGGTCTCCGCGTTGCGCGCCTCCAGCCCCATGTCGATCTCGCGCAGGGTGTAGGAGCAGAACTCGCCGATGATGCGGCGCGGCTGGTAGTGGGGCAGCAGCGGCTGCAGCACCACGGCGAGCATCCTCAACAGGCTGGTGTCCCGGTCCAGGAGCTCCGGGATGCCGGGCTTGACCACCTTGATCAGTACGCGTTCGCCGGTGGGCAGTCGCGCACGGTGGATCTGGGCGATGGAGGCGGAGCCGATGGGTTGGGGATCGACCTCGGCGAAGAGCGCGTCCAGGGGCTGGCCCAGGTCCTCCTCCACCACGTTCACGATGGCCACAAAGGGAACCGGGGGCAGGCGGCTGAGCAGGTTGCGCAGCTCCTCGGTCACCGTCTCCGGCAGGACGTCGAGGCGCAGGCTCAGGATCTGCCCGAGCTTGATGTAGGTGGGGCCGAGGAGCTCCAACCGGCGTCTCAGCTGCACCGGAAACGGCTCGTTCGCGAACTCGCGCCCGAGGAGCGGCCGCAGCATCCAGGCCAGGGCGGAGCGCAGCCGCAGCAGCAGCCCGCGCTTGCCGCGCTCGCGATCGGCGTCCACCCACGCAACGAAGCCTCCCACCAGCAGGAGGATGAAGTGACGGAGGGTCGTGCGGCCGCGGCGGGCGAGGTCGGGGATGCTGACGTAGCGCCGCGACGAGCTGGTCGACCGCGCGCCGGCGGATGGGGCGCGGGCGGCGGACGAGGAGTGCTCCTCCATCACGTCAGCGGCGACCTCGCCTCAACGGTTGCGGCCGTACTTCTCGTGACTGGAGACCCAGTCCAACGAGGAGATGGCCGCCGCCAGCGAGATCTCGCCGGCCAGGACGACGCCGGCCACGATCTCGGCCAGCTTGCTCACCTTGCCCTTGCCCCAGCAGCCCAGCATCTCCAGGCACTCGCGCTGGGTGGGCAGGCCGGTCCCGCCGCCGTGGGTGGCGACGATCAGACGACGGGATGGTGATCGAGATGTAGAGGTCGCCGTCGTGCGTCACCTCGGTGTAGATGATGCCGGCGCGACGACTCGGCCACGTTGGCCACGTCCTGGCCGGTGGCGATGAACATCGCGGTGATCGCCGTTGGGCGGAGTGGAGCGCCGTTGTTGTTGGCGCCGGAGAGCAAGCGCGCCGACGTTGGCCACCCGAGTGGTACGCGCAGCTGCTCGGGCTCGACGCGCAGGTGCTGCACGAGCACGTCGCGCGGAATCGTCGCCTCGGCCGTCACCCGCTTGCCGCGCGGTCGCATGATGTTGATCTGGCGAGGCTTCTTGTCGGTGGCGAAGTTCGACTCGAGGTAGAACGGCGCGGACGGTGCGATGGCTGGTCCAGCATCCACGAGCAGGCGGCGAAGGTCGCCCGACCCACCATGTTCTGGCCGGCCGCGTCGCCGGTGGTGAAGTTGAACCGCAGGTACGCGAACTTGTTGGACAGAAGGATGTCGATGTCGAGCAGCCGGGCGACGCTGGAGGTCGCTTCCGCCGCCTCGCCGGATCGCGTCCATGTTGCGCCTCCACCCAGCCCCGGAAGTCCCGGGCCTCCCGGGCCGAGTCGAAGATGAACACCGGCGCCCGCTGCATGCGGTCGTCGGACACGGTGCAGGTGACCCCGCCGGAGAGGTTCAGGACCTTGATGCCGCGGTTGTAGGAGGCGACCAGGGTGCCCTCGGTGGTGGCCAGCGGGCACCAGGAACTCGCCCCCCGCGTGCTCGCCGTTGATCTGGATGGGCCCGGCGAAGCCGATCGGGATCTGGGCGACGCCGGTGAAGTTCTCGATGTTGCCGCGCGTCGTGGCGGGATCGAACGAGTAGCCCCTCGAGGTGCTCGAGATGGACCCCCGTGTGCTCCTCGATGAACTCCTGGCGGCGCCTGATGATGTCCGCCCCGTAGTTGTTCTCCTTGTCGCAGGGCACCACCCTCCGCTCCTCGTGCTCCTCCCGGACGGCGTCCTCGACCTCGAAGGAGAGCTTCCCGAACGGCGGCACCTCGAAGCCGATGGTGATGGAGTGCTTGCCCACGTCCAGGACGCCGCCCCGCCAGAGGACGTGCATCTGCCGGCGCAGGGGAAACTCGATGGGCGCCTCCGCGACCTGGTCCGCCCCGCGGTGGGTGCCGTCGCCCATCTCCAGCTCGAGCTGGTCCAGGGGCACGGGCCGACCGTCGAACGCGATCTCGGAGATGGCGGTCACCGTGGCGTCGCTGAGACGGTTCGTGAGGGCGAAGCGCACGCCCTCGGGCTCCGACGACAGGCTGCCGAAGGTGTAGAGTTGCTTCAAGAGCAATGATGGGATCTTCATCCATGCCCCCGCTGGCCGGAAAGAGCGCTTCATTGTAGCACCGGCCGCGGCGGCGCCGTCCTCCGCCCGTCCCCTGCAGAGGTCATGCACGTCCGGTGAGGGACGGTCGCGCCACATCGTCCCTCGCCCACGGCGAGCGCCGCTGGCATCCAAGTTGCTTCCTCGCTGCTCGAGGCGACGACCCGGAACGCCGGGTGACGACAAGGAGGTCATGATGCGAGGACAGCTGACGCGCGGCGTAATTCTCCTCTCTGCGGTGATGGCGATCTCTGCGGCGGACGCCCGGGCGCAGGGCAACTGGCGCCCCGGCGACTTCGGCTCCCTGCGGGTCTGGATGGGCGTCTTCGAGCCGGCCGCGGACTCCCGGTACTGGGACGACGTCTTCGCCGACTTCACCGGGGCGGCGTCCGATTTCCAGGACGGCGTGGTCGGCGTCGACTACCTGTGGCGCACCTCCTCCAGCGGCGGCGTCCTGTTCGGTACGAGCGCGTACGAGGGGCAGACCACCCAGGCCTACCGGGACTACGTGGACGAGCGGGGCTACGACATCTCCCACCTGACCACCCTGGATCAGTGGGACCTCACCGCGACCTGGGTCGCGCGCCTCGGCCAGGGCCAGGTCGTACCCTACGTCGGGGTGGGAGGCGGCTTCCTGCACTGGCGTCTGACCGAGGAGGGAGACTTCATCGACTTCGTCGATCCCGACATGCCCATCGTCTTCGCCCGTTACCGCGACGAGGGATGGACCTGGGAGGCCCTGGCCCTGGTGGGGCTCGACTTCCAGGTCAGCTACCGGTGGTCGGTCTTCGTGGAGGGTCGCTACCGGTGGGCGGACGACGAGCTGGGCGGAGACCTCGCCGGGCTCGGCACCATCGACCTCGGCGGCGGCCAGGTGGCGGCCGGACTGTCCTGGAACTTCTGACACATCCCGCGTCCGCGCCCCCGTCCGCGTCCGCATCCGTGTCCGATGGCGGCGGGCAGCGGCGGCGGGCAGCGGCGGCGGCAGCGGCGGGGGACAGTGGCAGCGACAGTGGTCTTGGACAGGCGCCACGGCAAATCAATGATGGAGAGATTGGGCCGCTCGCGACGCGCCAATCTATCGACGCCTTCCCCGAGGTTGCCACCGCTGACCACGGCGAAGCTGCAAGCGGCGCCGGGTCACCAGTGGCACGCCCGCGCGAAGTGCCGTTCTCCCGAAGCCCGCTGGCCCCCATGAGCGGATCTAGCTGCTGATCGCTGCTCGCCGTCGCCGCTCTCTGCCGCCGTCCCCGTTCGCTGATCGCGGTCGCTGCTCTCTGCCGCTGTCGCCGATTGCTGCCGCTGCCCCTGTTCACCGTCGCAGTCTCCGTCACCGCATCGGACGCGGTCCCGGACGCCGGCTCCGTACTGGAAGACCTTGTGAAAAAAAGTATAATGCCCCGCGGCACGACCACCCGCGTCGAGCCGATGTCTGGATGAATCCGCGGGGCCCGACTGTTACACGCACGTTGGAACGCCTCCAGGGAGGATCTATGCGGCAGCCCGACGGAAGCTCGACCCACCTGACAACGCGCGTCGACGCGATGCTGGGCTGGGTGCGCAAGAACAGCCTGTGGCCCCTGCCCTTCGGGACGGCGTGCTGTGCCATCGAGTTCATGTCCGTGGTGTCCTCGCACTACGACCTGTCGCGCTTCGGTGCCGAGGTGGTTCGTTTCTCGCCCCGCCAGGCCGATCTCATGATCGTCGCCGGCACCATCACCGACAAGATGGCCCCGGTCGTGAAGCGGATCTACGACCAGATGGCCGAGCCCAAGTATGTGATCTCCATGGGAGCCTGCGCCTGCACGGGCGGCTTCTACCGCGCCTACCACGTGGTCCAGGGGGTGGACGAGCTGATCCCGGTGGACGTGTACGTACCGGGATGCCCACCCACCCCGGAGGCCCTCATGCACGGCGTGCTCAAGCTCCAGGAGATGATCCAGCAGGGAGAAACGAACTATGACCGTCTCAGGGCCCGAAACGCCGACCCGGCAGCATCCCCTAGCTGAGCTGTTCGAGGCCGACGCTGCGCCTCTGATCGAGGACGCGGCCGACAACCACACGGTCCTGACCGTGGATCGCGGCCACCTGCTCGAGGTGCTGCGGCGCCTCAAGGAGACGCCGGAGCTGAACTGCGATCTCCTGCTGGATGTCTGCGCCGTCGATTACGAGGACCGGCGGCCACGGTTCGAGGTGGTCTATCACCTCACGAGCCTCGACAAGGGGCACCGCTTCCGGGTCAAGGTGCCGGTGGAGGAGAACGACCCGGTCGTCCCTTCAGCCTACGGCATCTGGAAGGCCGCCGACTGGTTCGAGCGCGAGGCCTACGACATGATGGGCATCCGCTTCGACGGTCACCCCAACCTGCGCCGCATCCTCTGCCACGAGGCGTTTCAGGGCCACGCCCTCCGCAAGGACTACGACCCGGCCCAGCGGTGGCTGTTCACCGATCAGGAGACCATGACCCCCTCCTGGACCGACGAGGAGGGCGAGGACGACGGCGACCACTTCGAGGCCCAGGTGCTCAACCTCGGCCCCTCCCATCCCGCCACCCACGGCACCCTGCGCACCGTGATGCGCTTAGACGGCGAGGTGATCACCAGGGCCGAGGCCGAGATCGGGTACCTCCACCGTTGCTTCGAGAAGATGTCCGAGACCCACGGCTGGAATCAGGTCATCCCCTACACCGATCGCCTGAACTACTGCTCCAGCCACCTCAACGGCGCCGGCTTCGCGCTGGCGGTGGAGCGCATGCTCGGGATCGAGGCCCCTCCGCGGGCCCAGGTGGTGCACGTGATCCTCTCCGAGCTCTCCAGGCTCATGGATCACGCGGTGTGCCTGGGCGCGGTGCTGGTGGACCTGGGCGCCCTCACCAACTTCTGGTACTTCTTCCAGGTCCGGGAGGAGATCTACGGTCTCCTGGAGTCCTGCGCCGGGGGCCGGCTCACCGTCTCCTACGCCCGCGTCGGGGGGCTCGCCCACGACGTTCCCGCGGATTTCTCCGAGCGGGTCCGCTACCTCCTGGGCTACATCCCCAAGTTCATCGACGACGTGGAGCGCCTCATCACCACCAACAAGATCTTCCGCGATCGCACCGAGGGCGTCGGCGCCATCTCCGCGGAGGACGCCCTGGCCTGGGGGTGGACAGGTCCCTGCCTGCGGGCGAGCGGCGTCCCCTACGACGTCCGCAAGGCCTACCCGTACTTCACGTACGGGGAGTACGACTTCGAGGTCCCCGTGGCCACCAACGGCGACTGCTACGCCCGTTACCTGGTCCGCATCGAGGAGATGCGGCAGAGCCTGCGCATCGTCCGTCAGGCCATCGACGACCTGCCTTCGGGTCCGGTGATCACCGACGACCACCACGCCGCGCTGCCCCCCAAGGAGAAGGTCTACTCCGAGATGGAGTCCCTGATCTGGCACTTCAAGCTCATCTACGAGGGCATCAAGGTGCCGCCCGGAGATGCCTACGCCTTCGTGGAGGGCGCCAACGGAGAGCTCGGCTACTACATCGTCTCCGACGGCGGCGGCAAGCCCTACCGGGTGAAGGTGCGGCCCCCGTGCTTCGCCATCTACCAGGCGTTCCCCCACATCCTGGAGGGGCACCTGGTCCCGGACGCCGTCGCCATCCTGGGCAGCCTCAACATCATCGCGGGGGAGCTCGACCGATGAAGAACGTGCCGACCGTGAACGTGGACCGGCCGAGCCAGAGCATCGGCGAGCGCATCTATCTGGTCCCGGTCATCAAAGGGCTGGGGGTCACGCTCCGCCACTTCCTGCGCAACCTGTTCGGGCAGCGGGACGTGGCCACCATCCAGTACCCCGAGGTCAAGCGCCAGTACTCGGAGCGCATGCGCGGCCGCCACATCCTCACCACCAAGGAGGACGGGTCGCTGCGCTGCGTGGCCTGCTACATGTGCGAGACGATCTGCCCCGCCGACTGCATCCACATCGAGGCCGAGGAGGACCCCGAGGCCACGGTGGAGTGGGAGAAGCGGCCGCGGGTGTTCGAGATCGACCTCCTGCGCTGCGTCTTCTGCGGCTACTGTGTGGACGCCTGCCCGAAGCAGGCGATCATCATGAGCCGCGAGCACGAGATGGCCTTCGAGACCCGGGACGAGGCGGTGGTGGGCATCGGCGAGCTGCGCCAGAAGGGGCCCATCGACAAGGAAGACCTGGGGTATCGACCCTACTTCTGATTCTCGCCCCCACCCGCGTCCGCGTCCGCAATCAGCAGCAGCGATCAGCGTCCCTGTCGCGGTCGCTGGACGCCGTCGCTGCCACGGCCGCTGCCGCTGTCACTGCGTCCGATGGGACGACCGGAGTCGGGCGCGGATACGGACGCCGACGCGGACAGGGATGCGGAATTCGGGCGCGGGCGCGGGGAGAGAGGGGAATGCCGGCGTTGAGGGGAGGCGGCGTGCCTGCTAGGATGGAAGTGCCCGGCATCGACTTCAGGAGGCGACGCATGGCTTCTCACCACGACCAGGTCGAGCCGACCTACGAGGATCTCCGCACCGAGCACCAGAACCACGAAAAGCGACTGGAAGAGCTCAACAAGAAGGCCTGGCTCACCCCTGCCGAGGAGATGGAAGCGAAGCACCTCAAGAAGCTGAAGCTACGGCTGAAGGACCAGATGGAGAGCTTGCGCCGGACGGCGTCGTAGACACGCCCCCATCGGCTCTGCATCGGCCTCGCGAGACCGCGAGCACCAGGAGTGCACCGATCGTTGCCTACGCCGCGAACATCCATCTCGATCCCTCGTCGGTCCCTTGACCGGTGAGAGCGCCACGGCTCCGCCGACGCAAGGCCGGTCCGCGGCTCCGCCGGGGCATCTACCTGCTGCCCTCCCTGTTCACCGTGGCCAACATCTTCTTCGGCTTCCTGTCCGTGATCTCGGCGACCCGCGGCCAGATGGAGCGGGCCGCGATCCTGATCCTCGTCGCCAACGTGGCCGACATCCTGGACGGCCGCATCGCCCGCCTCACCGGCTCCACCTCGGGCTTCGGCGAGATCTACGACTCCATCGCCGACGTCGTCTCCTTCGGGCTGGCGCCGGCGCTGCTCGCCTACCAGTGGGGGCTGTGGCGGGTCCCCCGCGCGGGCATCGCCGTGGCCTTCCTGTTCCTGGTGGCGGGGTCCATCCGGCTGGCCCGCTTCTCGAGCACCCCCCACGACACCCACACCTTCGTCGGCCTCCCCATCCCGGCCGGGTCGTCGGCCATCGCCCTCCTGGTGCTCCTGCGCCCTGCCCCCATCCAGCACCCCGCCTTCATCCCGGTGGTGGCGGGGTTCGTGTTCTGCGTGGCGCTGCTCATGGTCTCCAACCTCCCCTACGCATCGTTCAAGGACATCAACCTGCGCCGGCAGTGGCCGGCCACCACCCTGTTCATCATCGCTCTGGCGTTCTCGCTCATCACCCTGACGCCCCACGTGCTGTCGGTGCTGCTGGCGATCTACATCCTCTCCGCCCCGCTGAAGGTGCTGGCGAAGATGGTTCGCGGCCGCTCCGCCGGCTCGCCACCTCCACACACCCAAGGAAGCTCCGATGACTCCGTCGATGCCTAGACTGCTCATGGTGGACCCTCTGAGCCTGATCGGGCGGGAGATCCTCCTCCTCCTGGAGCGGGACGAGGTCCACATCGCGCACATCTCCTACCGCCACACCGACGATGACCCCGAGCATCAGATCGCCGAGCTGGCCGGCAACCCGGCCCTGGTCCCTCCTCTGGAGGGCCCGGACGACTTCACCGACTGCGATGCGGTGCTGGTGGCGGCGGAGACGGACAGCCCCCGGCTCGACCACGTGGCCGAGTTCCTCCGCTCCAACCCCGGGACGCCGGTGGTCGTGGTGGGCCGGCCGGGACGACTGCGCTCCCTGACCACCCCCGCCGCCGGGCCGGCGGCCCATTGGCCATCGCTCCACCTGCGGGTGGCCCACCCCGCGCTGGTCGCGACCTCGGTGCTGGTCGCGGCCCTGGCCGATCTCGAGCCTGCCGGGGGCGGCGTGGCGGCCGTCGATCCGGTCTCCTCCCTGGGCCGGGACGCCGTGGAGCGGTTGGCCCAACAGGCCAGCCGACGTCTCAGCGGCACTCCCGTGGAGGAGGAGATCGAGGGCGCCATCCTGGCGTTCAACCTGATCGCCACCGACGACACCGACCTGGACGAGGACGCGGCGCTGCTGCTGCCGGGCCTGGACCTGGCCGTGACGCGCTCGATGTCGGGCCACTTCCATGGCCACGTCGCGCACATCGCCCTCGCGTTCGCCCGGAGTCTCGACGAGCTGGAGGTGCGGGACGCCCTCCTGTCCGACGCCCGCATCATCCACTCCGATTCGCCGCTTCGGCTGGACGGAACTCCCGACAGCGATGAGGTCGTCATCCTGCCGCCCCGCCTTTCCCGGGAGCGGAAGCACCTGGCCGTGACCGCCATGGTGGATGGGTTGCGGGTCGGCGGCGCCCGCACCGCTCTGGACATCCTCGCCTCCCTGGTCGGCTCGTAGTGGAAGACGGGTCTGCGGCGCAGCCCCCGCCCGCGCCCGCGGCCGCGCCCGAGTCCGCGTCCGATGGGACGCCTCGAATCGGTCCGCGGCAGTGATCCGCGGCCGCGGATTGCTTCGGATCGGTTACCATCGACGCGGTCGACCGCGTCCGCCCCAAGGAGGTGAAAGATGAGCAGCCCACTGGAATCACTCGAGCCGAAGCTCCTGTGGTCGCACTTCGACGCGATCCGGAGCATCCCGCGGCCATCCAAGCACGAGGAGCGCATCGCCGAGCACGTGGCTTCATGGGGGCGTGAACGGGGGTTCGAGGTCCGCCGCGACGACGCTGGCAACGTGGTCATCGCCGTGCCGGCCTCGGCCGGTCACGAGAACGCCCCGACGGTGGTCCTGCAGGGACACCTGGACATGGTGTGCGAGAAGAACTCCGACGTGGACAAGGACTTCATGGCCGACGGCATCGACGTCGGAGTGGACGGGGACTGGGTGGTCGCCAAGGGCACCACCCTCGGCGCCGACAACGGGATCGGCGTCGCCAGCGCCCTGGCCGTGGCCGAGGATCCCGACGCCGTCCACGGTCCTCTGGAGATCCTCTGCACCCTGGACGAGGAGACGGGCCTCACCGGCGCCAAGCTCCTGGACCCGCACATCATCACCGGCCGCATCATGCTCAACCTGGACACCGAGGAGGACGGCGCCGTCTACATCGGCTGCGCCGGCGGCGCCGACATCACGAGCACCCTGCCCCTGCTCACCCGCCGCGGCCTGCTGGCATCGGTGCCCGTGCGCATCGACGTGCGCGGCCTGCGCGGGGGGCACTCGGGGCTGAACATCATCGAGAACCGGGCCAACGCCATCAAGCTCGTCACCAGGGTCCTGCTGGCGGCCATCGAGGACGGCATCGAGGTCGACCTGGCGTCCGTCGAGGGCGGCTCCAAGCACAACGCCATCCCCCGCGAGGCCTCCGCCGCGTGCCGCGTCCACCGCGACCAGGTGGACCGCCTGCGTGAGGTGGCGGGCACGTGTCTCGACGACTTCCGGGTGGAGTTCGGCGCCACCGACCCCGACATGGAGGTCGCGGTGGAGACGCCGGCCGACGGCGAGGCGTTCGCCGAGGTCCTCAACGTCCACGCCCGCGATCGCCTGCTGCGCCTCCTGGACGGCCTGCCCCACGGGGTGCTCGCCATGTCCCGCGACGTCCCGGGCCTGGTGGAGACCTCCAACAACCTGGCCGTGGTGAACACCCGAGGCGACGCGGCCACCGTGGTGACCTCCCACCGCTCGTCGGTCATGCCCACCCTGGGCGCGGTGGGCCGGCAGATACGCTCCATCGCCGAGCAGGCCGGCGCCTCCGTGGAGGAGAACGATCCCTACCCCGGGTGGAAGCCCAACCCGGACTCGCCGGTGGTAAAGCGGACCGCGGCGGTCCACGAGAAGCTCTTCGGGAACCCGCCGGCGGTCAAGGCGATCCACGCGGGGCTGGAGTGCGGCCTCCTGATCGAGAAGATCCCGGACATGGACGCGGTGTCCATCGGTCCGGAGATCCAGAACGCCCACTCCCCGGACGAGCGCGTCCAGATCTCCTCGGTACAGCGCTTCTACAGGCTGCTGACGTCCCTCTTGGAGGACCTGGCATAGGCAGGGGGCGGCGCCAGGCACCCTCCAACCGCGGCTGACTCCCAATGACATGCCGATCCGCTGTCATGGTGAGCATCCGTCCGCCCGTTCGGGGCGGTGTCACGTGCGATGACAGGGCGTGCGGAGCTCGGACGCGGACGTGGACGCGGGGTGTGCTGCAGACGTGTATGTCATGAGGAGCATCCTTCCGCCGCGTCGTGGCGGTGCCGCATGGCATGACACGGAGCCGTTCAGAGACGGTGGACCGACCCGCCTGCGTGTCATCCTGAGCATCCTCACACCCCGCGCGGCGGTGTCACATGGAATGACACGGGGCCGCGCGGAGACGGTGGCACGTCCACGTTGCCTGTCATTCTGAGCGAGCGGAGTCCGCCGGAGCGAGTCGAAGAATCCCCCGAGAGAACCAGACCCGGGCCTTTGGCTCGTCACACCGGAGACATCGGGGGACCCTTCGACTCGCGGCCCAGGGCCGCTCGCTCAGGGTGACAGGAGAAAGCCATGTCTTTGGGAGCGAGCGGAGTCCGCCGGAGCGAGTCGAAGAATCCCCTGAGAGAACCAGACTCGTGGCTGGGGTCGTCCCACGGGCCTTCGGGGAACGGCTCGACTCGTCGCTCACCATGACAGAACAAGGGTGTGTCATTCAGAGGACGAGAGGAACGCGCTGTCCTCTCGAGGACCGCTGCTGCTCGGCGCGAGGGGCACGACCGCGGGACGCGACCTTCTGCCGAAGGTCGCCATCCCGCATGAGCTGGTCGCGGCTGCTGGTCGGTGGCGCGATGCGCCGTCGCGGACCCTCACCGCCGCCCCTGCCCCCGAACCACCACGATGGTGCGCCGTGAACCGGGGTCAGCGCAGGGGCTCCACCCTCACGTCCCCACTGCCGGTGTCGGCGCGGATCCTGGTGCGCCTGTCGCCCCGCTCCCACCCCACCACCTCGCGGCCGTGGGCGATGGGGTGCGCGTCGGAGAAGCCGCACCCGATGTCTCCGCTGCCCGTGTCCGCGCGAAGCTCGAAGGTCGCATCCGACGGCAGCCGCACCTTGACGTCGCCGGACCCCGTGTCCGCGTCCATCTTCAGGAGTCGATCACCGGAGTTCTCCAGCAGGATGCCTCCCGAGCCCGTGTCGCCTTCGAAGGACTGCACGTCGGCATCGCGCAGCACCACGTCCCCGGAGCCGGTGTCGGCGCTCACCCGGTCCGCCCGCAGGTCACGTCCCGTCACGTCGCCGGAACCGGTGTCCAGGGTCAGGGTGTCACCGTCGAAGCCGGCGATGCGGCAGTCGCCGCTGCCCGTGTCGCAGTCGAACGACCCGGAAAGCTGCTCTGCATCCACGTCCCCGGAACCGGTGTCCGCCTTCACCTCGCCCTTGAGGCGGCTGACCTTGATGTCGCCGCTGGCGGTGTCCAGGGTCAGACGACCCTGCAGGCGCTCGGCACGCAGGGTGCCGACCATGTTCCGGAAGACCGCGTCCACCTTCGTGGCGGGCACCTGCACCACCACCTCGGCCCACAGGAGGTCTCCCCTGTTGGAGCTCACCCCCACGCGCCGGCCGTCGTAGTGGACGCGGGAGGTCCCATGGGCGGCGGGGTAGCGGAACACATGCTGCCCGGTATCGTTGTAGATCACCCGCAACGTCCGCCGGCCGTCCTTGCCCCTCACCTCGTCGAAGCGCACGCGGGACGCCAGCTCCTCGTTCTCGGCATGGACGGTGGCCACGGCAGTCACCTCGCTGCCCGGGCCGGGAACCACCGACATCGTGCCCGCGAGGTTGTCCACCGCAAACGCCGTGCCGGAGTCCACCGGCAGCGAGGCGTGCAGGGTCCGGGTGCTTTCCGCCGACAGCGGAGCGACCGCGAGCAGCACCGCCAGCACACACAGGGATCGTCGTGACATGGTTCTCCTCCTTCTCGTCTTCACTCCCTGGCTTTAACGGCAATCGGCCCCCTCGGGTTCTGCTCGGAGTCGGAGATTCTCCGACGTCACGGCCGGTGCCAGGCGCCCCGTCCTGCTTCGATAGCACGAATCTCGCTTCATTCGGATGCTGCCTGGCACCGTCTCTGGCAACCCTACGTCAAGAGGTGCCTGGTGCCGTCTCTGCCGAGAATCTCGCCGGGAGCTTCGTGTCGGGGGCTACGGTCCGCGATAATGGCGGTGGTGCACATCCTCCGTCAGTCACCGTCCGCGGGCGCCAGGGTCGTCCTTCTCGGCTTCGCGGCCGTCATCGCACAGACCGTCCTCCTCCGGGAGGCCATGGCGGCCATGGGCGGCTCCGAGCTGGCGTGGGGCGCGGTGATGGCCCTGTGGCTGCTCGGCATGGGCGCCGGCGCCCGGATCGGCGTGCTCCGCGGGGACCGCGTCCCAACGGCAGCCCTCCCTCTCCTCGTGCTCGTCCTGGCGGGCGCGGGTGTGGTGCTCTTCCGGGCCGCCCCGGCGCTCCTGGGCGCCACCCCCGGCGAGGCGATCACCACCTGGCGGTCCCTGTGGCTGTGGGCGGCGGCGGTCCTTCCCCCCGCCGTAATGGGCGGCATGGCCTTCCCCCTGCTGGCCCACCGGCTCGGTCCGCGGGGCCCGGGACGCGCCTACGGGCTCGAAGCCGTCGGGTCCCTGCTCGGCGGCGTCGGTCTCAGCATCCTCCTGGCCCCCCTGGGCGCCGCGGCCGCGGTGGTCCTGAGCCTCGCCGTGGTCGCCACCCTGGAGCTCGTCCATCGCAGGCCGGTCCTGGCCGTGGCGGTCGCGGCCGCCGGCGCCCTCCTGGCGGCCCCGGCGGCGGACCTCTTCGAGAGCGCCGGCTGGGGCTGGGGGGAGCATCCCGGGCATCTGGCGGCGTGGCGGGAGACCCGGCAGCAACGCCTGGAGCTGGGGGCCGGGCCGCCGTCCTCCCTGTACGCCGACGGCCGCCTCGTCGCCACCTTCCCCGACCCCTACAGCACCGTGCCCCGCGCCCACCTGATCATGCTCCTCCACCCCGCCCCCCGGCGTGTGATCGCCCTGGGAAGCCTGGCCGACGGCTCGGTCAACACCATGGCCCGTCACCCCGTCCGGCGGCTGGTGGCGGTG
Organism: uncultured Holophagae bacterium; assembly: GCA_963844865.1. GTDB lineage: Bacteria > Acidobacteriota > Thermoanaerobaculia > Thermoanaerobaculales > Sulfomarinibacteraceae > CAWJPY01. The sequence continues at coordinate 63,550 of CAWJPY010000011.1, read as the reverse complement.
GAGGAGGACCCGGAGCTGGTCCGCCTCCTTCCCGGCTGGTACGGACCGGACCTGCAACGGACGTTGGCCGATCCCCGGGTCCACGCCGTCGCCGCGGATCCCCTCCGGGCCGTTCCCTCCCCGGTCCCCTGGGACATGGTGGTGCTGCTGGACGGCAACCCGACCACCATCCGCCACAACCGCAGCCGCACCGTCGAGTTCTTCCGCACCTGCCGCCGCAGCTTGAGGCCGAACGGGGTCCTGGTGCTGCGCGTCGAGGTCTCCGACACCTATCTCGGCGGTGGCGGCGGCGCCCTGGTGGCGGTGCTGGCCTCCACCTTGCGCGCGGTCTTCCCGCAGGTCGTGGCCATCCCGGGCGAGGAGATCCTCCTGGTCGCGGGGCGCGAGAAGGCCCGCCTCACCCTCGATCCGGTGGAGCTGGAGAGCAGGTGGCGCGCGCGGGCCGTCGCCGATCCCCGTTTCAGCCCCGACACCCTCGCCCTGGTCGCGGACCCGGGCCGCGCCACCGCCCTCAACGAGTTCGTGCAGTCGGCAAGGGCCTCCCTCAACACCACGGCCCGGCCCCGGGCCGTGCCCTTGGCGGCCGCCCTCCTGGAGGCCCGGTCCGGCCGCTCTCTGCTCGGTTTGTCCCGTTGGCTGGAAGGTCGGCCGCCCACCGCTCTCGCCGTCGGTCTCGCGGCCGCGTGCCTCCTCCTCCTGATCCTCGCCCTCCTGCCGCGGCCGCCGGCGAGCGCCACCGCTGCGGTCATCGGTCTCACCTCCATGGGGTGGTGGCTGCTCCTGATCGCGTCCTGGCAGGCCAGCCGAGGCTCGGTGTACGCAGAGGTCGGCGCCCTCACCGCCGTCTTCATGGCCGGGCTCGGCGGGGGCGCCCTGGCGGCCACCCGGTGGGACCGGCCCGCCCGTCGCGTTCCCCTGCTGTTGGGGGCGGGCATCGTCGTGTCCGCGCTCATCGCCAGCCAGACGCCGGTGCTCCACCCGCTGCTGCTGGTGCCCGTCCTCCTCGCTGCGGGCGGCTTCCTCACCGGCGCGGCCTTCCCGGGCGTGGCGGACCTCGTCGGGCGGGGACGCAGCCGGCAGGCCGCGGGCATCGCCTTCGCCGCCGACGAGGCCGGCGCCGCGGGCGCCGCTCTCCTGGTGGGCATCGTGGCCCTCCCCTGGGCGGGGATGGTCGCCACCGCGGGCGGCCTCGGCCTGCTCTGTCTGGCGGCGATTCCGGCGGTCCTGGTCAGCCTGCGGCGGGGAGCACCACGACGTCCGTGAGCCCTCGCCCCAGACTCGACGGGAAAAGGCCGCGACGACGCCCCAGGACGGCCACGTTCGAGCCATGATCGGCGGCGTCAATGGAGGGGAGGTGACACCATGTCCTCCCCCAACCTGGTCGTCGTCGGCGCCAGCTTCGCCGGTCTCGCCTGCGCCCGCGCGGCGGCGTTGCGCGGCCTGCCCACCACGGTGCTCGAGCGCCGCACCGCCGCAGACCGCTCCATCCAGACCACCGGCATCCTGGTCAAGGAGGTCGCCGATCTCTGGGACGTCCCCCGGCGACTGACCCGCAAGATCCACGGCGTCCGGCTCTACAGCCCATCCCTGCATGCACTGGACCTGGCCCGGCCCGGCTACCACTTCCTGGCCACCGACACGCCCGGTCTGCTCGACTGGTGGGCGCGGTCAGCGAGGGATGCCGGAGTCGAGATCCGGTGGGGCCACGGCTTCTCCGGCAGCCGCCCCGCTCCCGGCGGACGCGTCCTCATCCCGGCCCACCACCTGGAGTGCGACTTCCTCATCGGCGCCGACGGAGCCCGCTCGACGGTCGCCCGAAGCCTGGGGTTGGACCTCAACCGGCGCCTGCTCACGGGCATCGAGGCCGAGTGCGCGGGTGTCGCCGGGATCGACGAGGACCACCTGCACGTCTTCCTGGACTCGAAGCTGGCTCCCGGCTACATCGCCTGGGCGGTACCGGGGGTGGAGGCGGTCCAGATCGGCCTCGCCTCGAGCCGTCCCGGCCGCCTCCCCCTCGAGGCGCTGCTCGCCAAGCTTGGGACCGTCTTCGACTTCCAGCACCTTCGCATCCTCGGCTACCGGGCCGGCCTCATCCCGGTCGGCGGCCCCCTCCGCCGCGTCGCCTCGGAGCGGGTCCTGCTCGTCGGCGACGCTGCCGGCTGGGTGTCGCCGTTGACGGCGGGCGGCATTCACTGCGCCCTCGCCTGGGGCCGCCTGGCCGGCATCGCGGTGGCCGACTACCTCCTGGACGGTGGCCCGCACCCGGCGACGGTGGTGCGACGGGCCGTGCCGTCGTTCGCGTTCAAGCGGCGGCTGCGGTGGCTGGCAGACCTCCACCCGCCCGACCGCTGGCTGGACGCCGCGCTGGGCAGCCCGCTGCTGCGACGGGCGGCCCAGCTCGTCTTCTTCCATCACCGCGGGCTGCTCGGCGCCGACGCCTGGCGGGAGTGGCGCACCGCTCGCCGCCGCGATGCCGCCTAGAGACCCGCGAGCACGCGAGACCTTCCGGGTGGGCCAGAACGCCGACTCCTGGTCGCTGCCCGCTGCTACCGCCGCTGACCACTGACGCTGATCGCGGATTCGGACGCGGGCGCGGGCGGGGACGCGGACGGGGGGCTACAGCTCCAGCATCAGGAAGATGCCCAGCCACGAGAACGCGAGGAAGTGCCAGTAGGAGACCACCAGCTCCACCGGCTCGGGATCGCCCAGGTAGCGGCCGCGGCCCGCGCGGACGGTCACCAGACCCAGGGGCACCAGCCCTCCCGCCACGTGCAGGGCATGGAGCGCGGTCAGGAGGTAGAAGGCGAAGGCGAACAGGCTGTGGCGGGGTGCGAATCCCTCCTCCAGCATGCGGAGCCAACCGGCCGTCTGCGAGAGCAGGAACGCGACACCGAGGGCCAGGGTCGCCGCGAGCCGGCGCCTGGTGTCGGCGACGCGGCCCCTTCGCGCAGCCCGCCCCGCGCCCACCAGGAGGACGCTCAGCACCACGAGGATGCCGCTGCTCACCCACAGTGTCCGGGGAAGAGGGGGAGTGCCGGGAGGAGGCCAGGCGGCGGCCCGGAAACGGACCACCAGCACCCCCACCAGCGCGGCGGCAAAGAGAACGGAGACCGACGTCAAAAACAGGCGCATGCCCAGGCGGCGCACGGAGATCCCCCCCGCCCGCCGGTGCGAGGAGGGCGGCGCCACCTCGGCGGCCACAAACCCAGGAACGTGGCGGGGAGAGGTCACTGCTGGAGGGCCGGGGCGTAGCCGGGGATCACCACGTCCTGGTAGTGGGCGCTGTCCATGAGCGCGAGGCCGATGAACAGGGCCAGGAACGCGAAGGCCGTCAGGAACACGAAGGCGTTGAAGGGCCTGTCCCAGCGCATGTGCATGAAGTACAGGGCCACCAGGAGCGCCTTGCCGGTGGCGATGGCGAGGCCGATCCAGAGGTTGAGGCTCCCGAAGTCGAAGTACGTGGCGGTCACCGTCAGCCAGGTGCCGATGAGGAGGGCGATCCATACCACCACCAGGGTCCTCAACGAGGTGATGTGGACGCCGCTCGCGGTCCGCTCGCTCATGTCACGCCTCCTCAGTGCACCAGGTACAGGAGCAGGAACAGGTAGATCCAGATCAGGTCCACCAGGTGCCAGTAGAGCCCGAACATGTCCACGCGGGTGAAGTTGCCGCCCGCGAAGGCGCCCCGCCAGGCGAGGGCGATCAGCCACACCATGAGCCCCATCCCCACCAGGACGTGGATGCCGTGCAGCCCGGTCATCAGGAAGTAGATGGAGAAGAAGACCTGGGCGTTGTGGGGCTCGGCCACCACCCTGTGCTCGCCACTCGTCGGCATGGGCTCGGCCAGACCCACGGGGCCGCTGGCGGCATCCGCGATGCGCGACCGGTCGGCGTCGCCGTCGGCGGCCGGGGTGACGGGCGCCTCCTGCGCGGCCTGCGCGCCCGGCCCGGGGCGCGCCGCCCCGGGGACCTCCACGTCGTGACCGGGGCTCTCCTGGACCAGGTGGACCTCCGGGTGGTAGCGCCGCGCCCACAGCAGGCCGTGCTCCCACTTCTGCCGGTACTCGATGTACTTGACGCCCAAGAAGCCCGACGCCAGCAGAAAGGTGAGCGACAGGAGCAGGATCAGCAGGCGGACCTGCTTGAGCTGGGCGGCCCGCACCGCCCAGGCGATGGTGAAGGAGCTGCAGATGAGGACGGCGGTGTTCAGGGCGCCCAGCCGCTTGTCCAGGAACTGGTGGGCGTAGAGGAAGACCTCGGGGTGGTTGGCCCGGTAGACCGCGTAGGCGCAGAACAGGCCGCCGAAGAACAGGACCTCGGTGGCCAGGAAGACCCACATGCCGAGCTTGGCCGACTGGTACTGCTGGTCCAGGTTGGCGAAGTGATGGGCCAGGTGCGGCTCGCCGGTCGTGGGCCGGGCTGGCCATCAGCGGGCCGCCGCCGCGGGACGGAGCCGGATCGCGGACGGATCGTGACGCCGGTAGCCGCCGCCGGCCGGGTCGTACTCGAGCGACTCGATGTCGTAGGGGTCGCCGAGGCCTCGAACTCCTCGTCGAAGTTGTCGTGCGGCGGCGGCGAGCTGGTCTCCCACTCCAGGGTGGCGCTCGCCCCAGGGGTTGGCCGGCGCCGGGGCGCCGCGGAACAGCGAGTGCAGCAGGTAGGCGGCGACGACCATGAAGCCCAGCCCCAGCACGTAGGAGCCGACCGTGGACGCCTGGTGCAGGCCCTCGAAGCGCGGCAGGATAGTTGAAGTAGCGGCGGGGCATGCCGTGGGTGCCCATGACGAACTGGGGGAAGAACGTGAGGTTGAAGCCGACGAAGATGAGGAGCGCGCCCACCCGGCCCCAGCGCTCGCTGTACATCCTGCCGGACATCTTCGGCCACCAGTAGTGGAGGCCGGCCAGGAAGGCGATCACCGTGCCGCCCGACCATCACGTAGTGGAAGTGGGCGACGACGAAGTAGGTGTCGTGCGAGGTGGACGTCGGTGGCCAGGGCGCCCAGGAAGAGGCCGGTGAGCCCGCCGATGGTGAACAGGAACAGGAAGGCCAGGGCATAGAGCATGGGCGTCAGCGAGGCGGACCGAGCCCTTGTACATGGTCGCCACCCAGTTGAAGACCTTGATCGCCGAGGGGATGGCCACCGCGAAGGTGAGGGCCGAGAAGACCAGCTGGCCAGCTGGACTGGCCGCTGACGAACATGTGGTGGCCCCACACCAGGAAGCCGAGGATGGCGATGGCGATGCTGGACGCAGGCGATGAAGCGGTAGCCGAAGATGTGCTTGCGGCGAGAACACCGCGATCACCTCGCTCATGATGCCCATGGCGGGCAGGATCATGATGTACACGGCGGGGTGGGAGTAGAACCAGAAGAAGTGCTGGTACAGCACCGGGTCGCCGCCCAGGGCGGGATCGAAGATGCCCACGCCCAGGACCCGCTCCGCCACCAGCAGGAGCAGCGTGATGCCCAGCACCGGCGTCGCCAGCACCTGGATGATGGCGGTGGCGTAGATGCCCCACAGGAACAGCGGCATGCGCAACCAGGTCATGCCCTCGGGCCGCATCTTGTGGATGGTGACGATGAAGTTCAGGCCGGTGAAGATGGAGGAGAAGCCCAGGATGAAGGCGCCCAGGGTCATGGCGGATGACGCGCGGTGTTGGTGGTGGTGCTGTAGGGGGTGTAGAAGGTCCAGCCGGTGTCCACGCCCCCCAGCACGATGGCGGAGATGGCCACCGTGGCGCCCGATCACCCAGATCCAGAAGCTGCCAGGTTGAGGCGGGGGAAGGCCACGTCCTTGGCTCCGAGCATGAGGGGCAGCACGAAGTTGCCCAGGGTGGCCGGGATGCCGGGGATGATGAAGAGGAAGATCATCACCGCCCCGTGCAGGGTGAACATCTTGTTGTAGGTGTCCGGACCCATGATGGTGGGGCCCGGCGTCAGCAGCTCGGTCCGCACCAGCAGCGCGAAGATCGCCCCCGGCCAGGAACGAGGCCAGGATCGAGACCAGGTACATCACCCCGATCCGCTTGTGGTCGAGGGTGAACAGCCAGGACCGGAGACCGCGCTCGGCGTTCAGGTAGGTCGCGCCCGCGGGAGCTGCGCGGTCGGTCAGGGGGAGCCGGGGGTGGCGACGGCCATGATGTCCGGTACCTCCTCAGTTGCCGTCCAGGGACTTCAGGTACGCGATCAGGGCCGTGATCTCCTGGTCCTGACAGGCGACCCTGGAAGGTGGGCATGACCGGGTCGAAACCGGCCACCACCTCGACGCGGGCTCCAGAATGGACTGGCGGATGTAGTTCTCGTCGGCGGTCACGGTGCTCCCGTCCGTCAGGCGCACCTGGTGCCGAACACGCCGCGCAGGGAGGGCCCCACCTTGGCCGTGCCGTCCACCGAGTGACACTGCTGACAGCCCCGCACCTGGAAGATCTTGCGCCCGGCGTCCACGGGGGTCATCTGGTCGAGGAAGTTGGACGCCTTGCCGAGCCAGGTCTCGAACTCCCCGGTGGGGTGGACGACGACCTTGGTGATCATGTTGGAGTGGTTCGTCCCGCAGTACTCGGCGCAGAACAGGTCGTACTCGCCGGGCTCGGTGGCCTCGAACCAGACCTTGGCGTAGCGTCCAGGCACCACGTCGCGCTTGATGCGGAAGGCGGGGATGTAGAGGCTGTGGATCACGTCCCGCGAGGTCATGACCAGCTCCACCGGACGCGCCGACCGGGACGTGGAGCACGGGTCCGTGTAGCCGTTGGGATAGGTGAAGCTCCAGCTCCACTGCTGGGCCTCCACCTGGACCTGGTAGGCGTTGCGGGGCGGGGTGGTGATGTCCAGGTAGTCCCGGAAGCCGTAGAAGAAGATGACCGCCACCAGCACCACCGGGATCAGGTCCAGGTGAGCTCGAGAGGGAGGTTGTGGTCCTGGGACGGCTCCGCCGGCCGCTCGCGACGGTGACGGTAGCGGAGCACGAAGGCGAGCATCACGGCGACGATGAGGACGAAGAAGAAGAGCGAGATGCCCAGGATGAGGTAGAAGAGCGAGTCCACCTCGCCGGCGGTGGTGGAACGCGCGGCCGGCAGCCAGAAGGAGCCGCCGTCGGCCCCCGCCGGGCCGGCCGCGAGCAGCGAGGTCAGCGCCAGGGTGGTCATCGCTTGATGGGGGCGCCGCCCCGCTTGCGGCGGCTGTCCCGAACCCAGAACAGGCCCAGCGCGGTCCCCAGGAGGAGGACGGTGGCCCCGCCGCCCACGCGCATGATGTTCATGGCCACCGGGGCGTAGCGGTGGCTGGCGGGATCGTAGTGGTAACAGTAGAGGACGATCCTGTCGATGGCGCCGCCGATCTTGCCCTCGGACGCCTCGAGTAGCGCCAGGCGGAGGTTCTTGGCCGGGTACTCGATGCCGTACAGGTAGCGGGCGACGCGGCCGTCCGGGGTGCACACGAAGAGCACGGCGGGGTGGGCGTACTGCTTCTGCTTCGCGTCGTAGGCGTAGTGAAAGCCCACCGCATCGGCGAGGCGGCGGATGTCGCCTTCGCGGCCGGTGAGGAAGTGCCAGGCGGAGCCGGCGCCGCTGCGGCCGTAGTAGGAGAGGTAGTTCTGCCGCTTCTGGCGGGCCAGCGCCGGCGTCTCCAGGGGATTGATGGACACGGTGACCACGTCGAACTCGTCACCGATGGTCCAGTCCACCTGCTTGAGGCCCTCGGCGAGGCCGTTGAGCTGGAGGCCGCACAGCATGGGGCACTCGTAGTAGTTGAGCGTCAGGATGAGGGGGCGAGAGCCGTCGAAGTAGTCGCCCAGCCGCACCGTACGACCCGTCTCGTCGACAAAAGTGACATCGCGGGGCAGCGTGGCGTTCGGGTGTTCATCCACGCCCACCTGCTCGAGCTGCGACGGGAGCTGATCCGCGGCGGTCTGGGCCGCCACCGGAGTGGCCAGGACCGCGCCGACGCCGAGCGTCGAGCAGAGTGATACGAACCAGCCTGATTCTGAGAGCCGACACGAGCTTCCCCCTTATCGGTCAAAGGAACCGCGCGCGCCCTTCTGAGATTCCGTGTCATCTGGAGATGGTCCGACAGCGGGCGTTCGACCTGGAGCAGGAATCTTTACAGTCCCGCACCGGACCACGTATTCTCGTCGTCATGGGGGCGCCGTGAGCGGCGACAGCCACGACAGGAAAGCGAAGGACCGTCTCGCGAGCCGGCGGGAGCTGCTCGGGGTGTTCGGACCCGCGGCCCTGGCCATGGTGGGTCTCGGGGGAGTCGGCACCCTCCTGCATGGACGTGCCGGCCGCCATCGGCCGCCGTCCGCGGCCATCGCCCCTCCTCCCCGTGACTGGCGGATCGAGACCGACCGGCCCGGCCGCGTGGCGGTTGCCGGCGCCTCCGGCCCTCGCCTCAACGTCCGCCGCGCCGTGGCGGCCCTGGGGGGCATGGGCGCCTTCGTGAGGGCCGGCGAGCGGGTCCTCATCAAGCCCAACTGCGCCTGGGACCGCACGCCGGAGCAGGCGGCGAACACCGACCCGGAGGTGGTCGCGGAGCTGGTCCGGCTGTGCCTGGCGGCGGGGGCGGCCTCGGTGGTGGTGGCCGACAACACCTGCCATGACCCCGATCGCACCTTCGCGCGGTCCGGGATCGCCGCCGCCGCCCGCGCCGCCGGCGCCAGCGTGGCCCACCAGCGCACCGCCGGGACGGTGCGGCTGGCCCTCGGCGGGACCAGGCTGGGGCCCTGGCAGGTGCTCCGTCCCGTCGCCGAGGCGGACCGGGTCATCAACGTCCCCGTGGTCAAGCAGCACTCACTCACCCGCGCGACCCTGGGCATGAAGAACTGGTTCGGCGTCGTGGTCGGCAACCGCTCCAGCCTCCATCAGCGGGCCCCCCAGGTCTGCGCCGAGCTCGGGGCCGCCTTCCGCCCTACCCTCACCGTCGTGGACGCGACCCGGGTGCTCGCCCGGGGCGGCCCGACCGGCGGCTCGTTGGACCTGGTCTCCTCGCCGGACCTGGTGGCGATCGCCACCGATCCGGTGGCCGCCGATGCCTGGGGGGGATCGCTGCTCGAGCTGGATCGCCACCAGCTCCAGCACCTCGCCATCGCCGAGCGACTCGGCCTCGGCACCGCCGACTGGCGTTCCCTGCTGGTCCAGGTGTGAGCCCCGTGAAGATCCGCGCCCGCCATGTGCGCATCGCCAGCCAGGGGCTGTTCCTGGTCGTCTTCGCGTTGCTCTTCGTGGGCCTGGCCGTCAGCCTCGTGCCGGGCGCCCTGGCCTCGGCGCTCCTGGCCCTGGACCCCACAGCAGCCGTGGGCACTGCACTCGCCGACTGGACCATCAGCGGCTGGACCTGGGCCGGCCTGGCCGTCCTGGCCGTCACAGCGCTCCTAGGGCGCGTCTTCTGCGGCTGGATCTGTCCCCTGGGGACACTGCAGCACCTCACCTCCTGGATCGCGGGGCCCGAACGCCGCAAGCGCCCCAAGATCAATCGCTACCGTCCCTGGTTCGCCACCAAGTACGTGTTCCTCGCCGTGCTCCTGACGTGGGCCGTCCTGGGGGCCGATCACCTCGGCTGGCTGGGACCCATCCCCCTCCTGCACCGCGCCGCGGCGGGCGGCCTGCGCCCCCTGTGGCACGGCGGTCTCGCCCCGGGCGGCTGGTTGAGCTTCTCGCTGCTGCTGGCCGTGCTCCTCGCCAGCGCATGGATGCCGCGCTTCTTCTGCCGTGCCCTCTGCCCCCTCGGCGCCCTCCTGGGCGTCACCGCCCGCCTCGCCCCGTTCCGGATCCGCCGCGGCGAAGCCGAGTGCAGCGGCTGCACCCTGTGCGTCATCCCCTGCCAGGGCGCGGACGAGCCCCTCGGCGCGCACCGGGTCAGCGAGTGCCACGTGTGCCTCAACTGCCTCCCCGTGTGCCGGGAAGCGAGCCTCCGCTACGGGCTGCCGGGAGCACAGCAGGCCCCGGCCACACCGGCCCTCGACGTGGGACGCCGTCGCTTCTTCCTCGGCGTCGTCGGCGCCGCCGCCATCGCCCCAGTGCTGCGGGCGGCGGGCGGAGGAGGAGGCTCCCGAGCCCACGACGCCATCCGCCCCCCGGGCGCGCTGGACGAGGAGGCGTTCCTGGCTCGCTGCGTCACCTGCGGCGCCTGCGTCGCCTCCTGCCCCACCGGGGTGATCATCTCCGACCTCGGACGCACCGGCGTGGAGGGGCTGTTCACTCCCGTCCTCGACACGCGCCGCGGCTGGTGCGAGCCCTCCTGCATCCGCTGCGGTCAGGTCTGCCCGACCGGTGCCATCGCCACCCTCGAGCCCGCCGCCAAGCAGGCCATCGGCGGTCCCGCCAAGGTGACTGTCGGCACTGCCTTCCTGGATCGCGGCCGTTGCCTGCCGTGGGCCATGGACACGCCCTGCATCGTGTGCGAGGAGATGTGCCCGACCTCTCCCAAGGCCGTCTGGCTGGAGGACACCGAGGTCGTCGGTCGGAACGGCGCCCCGGTCGTCGTGCAGAAACCCCACGTCCAGCCCGAGATGTGCACCGGCTGCGGCCTGTGCGAGAACCGCTGCCCCGTAGGCGAGCGGGCCGCCATCCGGGTGTCGTCGGTGGGCGAGAGCCGCGACCCCCGGAACCAGATGCTCCAGCGTCGCGCACACTGACCCCGCGGTGCTATCATTTTGAGACATGCATTTTCAGGTGCGGATGCTGCGCTGGGGCGCCAGGGCAGCCTGCGAGCAGGCGCTCGTCCTCGGCATCGGCGGGCTCGGAGTGATCCTGGCGACGCTCCTGGTCCTGGTCGTCGTCGCCTCCCTCGTCCTGGGCGGCGTGCTGCCCCGCCTGGAGGACGGTCGGGTCCGCCGCCAGGCGCGGCTGCTCCAGGGCGTGTCCGTGCCTGCGCCTACCGACCACACGACCCCCCGCAACTCCGCCGCTCTTCAGCTGGAGACCGCCGCCGCCGAGCTCGGTGTCGCTCTGGCTCCCCTGCAGTCGCCGCACAGGGTGCAACCCGACAGTGAGACGGCGGCGGCCCTGGCCGAGGTGGCCGACACCTTCGTGAATCCCCGGCGGCCGTCACCATGGCCGAACGCCGCCCGCTATGTTGCGTGGCACACCTCCGCGAGCCGTCAGGTCGACGACCTGGTGGCGGTGGCCCTCCGGGGAGATCTCCCCCGGTGGCAGATCGACGCCGATCGTCCGACCCCACCCGATGTGGACCTCGGTGGCATGCTCCAGCTCCAGCACATCCTCCTCAGCGAGGCGTGGATCGCCATCGTCGAGCATCGGTCACGGGCGGCCTCGCGCCTGCTGCATGCCTCATGGCGGATCAACGAGTCCCTCCTGGGGAGCCCGGAGCTCGTCGTACAGGAGACGGCCATGACCGTCCTCGAAGACCTCCTCCCCATGCTCCGCCTCGCACCGGATCCCTCGCCGGTGTCGGAGCGACAGTTGGCGTCGGTGGATCCGGTGGCCGGTGTACGCGGCGCCTATCTCTTCGAGGCACGCAGGTCGCGACACCGGGCGCAGCGCATGCAGTGGGGTCGACAACGCCAGCTGCGCTTCATCGTGCAACCGTTCGCCGTGCTCGCCACCATGCCCCAGGAGACCGCCGTCGTCGACGCCGTGACGCGGCTCGACCCGGCACAGGTGGCGACCTTCGACGGCGGTGCCTTCGCCGCCGACCTGGACCGATTGATCCCTCGCTGGAACGCACTCGCCCGACGGGCGATGCCGTCGAGCTGGCAGTCGTGGCCGCGCAGCGTGCACGCCGCCCTGGCCCTCGACCTGACGCGGCACACCCTCGACGTCCGGCGGCGTGTCCGGGATGGGGGCGGCGGCATCGATGGGTCGCCGGCTGCCTGGCCCGACCCGGTGACGGGCGGGACCTGGGTGTGCCACATCGCCGGTCGCCAGGTCGTGATCGCGCTCGAGCCAAACCCGTTCCCTGAGGGTGCGTGGCCCGCCCTCCGCTACACCGTCGCCCTGGATCGCGACGGCGCCGCCGGCACATGAACATGGTCGACACGGCCGCACCCGACGGGCGTCAGGAGAATGCGGAGCGTTCTCCGGCGGTCGGCGCGGTGCTGCGCGTTGACCACACCCACACCCACCACCAGCGGCGGATCGCCCGTGCGATTCAGGGTGTCCTCGCCCAGATCACGGGGCCCGATGAGAAGGTGCTGACCTTCACCGAGGGCCTCCAGCTCGGCGGCCTCCTGGATCGGGCGGCCCACGGCGCCTTGTGGCCGGCCACCCACCGGGTGGCCCTGGTCTTCACCGACCACAGGCTCATCGAGATCGCCCTGGGTTTTCTGGGCCGACACCCCCAGGGCCGGATCCGGTCGTTCCCCTGGGACCGGGTGCCGGCCTTGCGGCTGAGAGGGCGTTGGCTGGAGGTGGAGACCTGGGCGGAGGTCTCCTTCCGGTGGTACCTCCGCTCCCTCGTGGATGGGCAGGTCGAGGAGCTCCTCCGGGGCCAGGTGGACCTGGCCGTGTCCACCTTTCGGTCGGCAGCCCAGCGTTCGGTGCCCTTCCAGCACTGCGGCCACTGCCACGCGGAGCGTCCCTCCTCGGGGGAGGCCTGTCGTCGCTGCGCCATGGAACCACGATCGCCACGTCTGGCGGCCTGGTTGGCGGTGGGCCTGCCGGGCGGCGGCCACCTCTACGCGGGTCGGTGGATGGCCGCCTTGGTCCACGCCGCCCTCGAGATCGGAGCCTACGCCGTCACGACGACTGCGGTCCTGACCGCAGACACGCTCCTTCACGGGGTGTTCGCACTGGTCGCGGGCACCCTCGTGCTGGGTTTCCTCAAGCTGCAGGCGGTGGCCTCGGCCCGACTCCTCGCACCGCGGTCCACACCCGCCAGCCCCGCCGCCCACAGGAGGTGGCGACTCCTGGCGATGGCAACGCCCCTCTTTGTCGCCGCCCTCCTCGTGCCGCCCCTCACCTTCGTGGGCGGCGGCGGATCGTCGGATCAGCTGGGATCTGGCCTTCCTGACCCCGGACCTCACCTGGGTGGGTCACCGTGTCCAAGCGACTGGCGGCGGCGCCGGCCAGCCAGGCGAGCGTTCGCGGTGGCTCGGACGCGACGGCCTGACCGTGTGGGTCGAGGCCCGGCCCTTCCTGGCCTTCGAGGGTGTCGAGGCGGCCCGGACCCGCATCCGCGCAGAGATGGGCCCGGGCTCACAGGACGTCCAGGTCGGACCGTTCCACGCCCTGCGTGCCATCCGCGACGTCGGCGGCAGCGCAGAGATCCGTCTCACCGTGATCGATCCCGTTCGGCCGCGACGTCCACACCCTCGTCGCGCAGGTGCCCGCCACGGACGCCGCGCGGGCTGTTCAGGAGATGGAGCGCCTCCTGCGGCGCGGGATCTGGATCCCCGCGGGCGCGCCCCTGGACCCTCCTTTCGGGCGGTGACGCCAGGCCGACGACACACCTTCGGCGCCACCTCCCGCCATCAGCGTCCGGCCTTCGGTCGTCGGCCCCGGCGTACGGCCACGTCACCCGTTACGGAGGCATCACCGTCGCCGGCGCGCGGCGGCAGGAAGCGGCGGGTCATGCTCACCACCCGCGGACCGCCCTCCATGAGGACGTCGACCACCACGACGCAGCGCCAGCCGTCGGCAGCGCCCACCCCCGTCACCACCGTCAACCCCGAGTTCGCGATCCCCACCTCGGAGTGGATCGTGCCGGCGCCGAAGCGCCGCTCCGCCACGCCGGGGAACGACGGCTGGACGGCCAGCTCGGCCAGGGTTTCCGCAACGACGCCGTCCGCGAGCTCGGACAGCACCAGCCCGCGGCGGTCGTAGGCGGCGGTATCCCGCCGACTCTCCACCATCACCGCCAGGAGCAGGATGGTGGCCGCCATCAGGCTGACTGCAGCCAGGGCCACCACCAGGGCGGCGCCCTCCTCGCCCCGCGCGCTCACCACGACCGTCCCCCGGGCCATCCTCTGAAGGCGAACCTGCGCACCTCCGTGCGTCGAGCCCTCTGAGAGGAGGCCGCGATGCCCGGGGCCGGGTGCACCAACGCGGTGATCCGTACGTCGATCACCCCCGGTCGTGGGCTTCGCCACCACCACGAGGCGACGCCCCGCGCCAGCACGCGCCGGCGGTTCCAGCGTCCCAGCTCATCGGTGGCGGCGCGCACCAGGTCACGGCCTTCCAGGTGCAGGCGCATGCGCGTGCCGTCCCACCCCACCAGCTCCAGGTCCTCCTGGGTCCAACCCACCGACGGCGGGTGCAGCAGCCCCACCGAGGCCTCCACATCGCGACGCACGGAGACCACTGCCAGCGCGAGTGAGGGACTGCGCAGGGAGCGCCCCGCCGCCTCGGTGATCCGCACCGCCTCCATGATCAGCTCGGCGGCGGCCGCGGCGACCACCGCCGTCAACGCCAGCGCCACCACCAGCTCGACCACCGAGAAGCCACGGGCGGACGGACGGCTCACGGCCGCCACACCATGGTGGCGAGGCTGACCTCCTCGCGCACACCGCGGATCTCGGTCCAGGACCGGACGTTCACCTCGTACAGGTTCGGGGTGGACAGCGCGGGTCCACGCGGACGAAGCTGTACACCTCCACATCGCCGGATGGATCCAGGTCGCGGTCCAGCCGCACCGGGCCGCTCACCAGGGGCAGCATGCCCCCGCGGAGGCTCTCCATCACGATCTCGCAGGTGCGCAGGAGTTCGCCGCGCGCCGCCAGCCGCCTGGTCGACGCCGCCTGAGCGGTGAGCGCGTTGGCGGCGATGAGCAGGGCGAGCCCGAACACCACCAGGGCCGCCAGCCGCCTCCAGGAGGCTGAAGCCTGCCTGCCGAGGTGGGCGGGCACATCCCTCATCGAAGCCTGACACCCCCCCATGCTACGACGATCACGGCTCGTCTGGTGGCGGGGGGCCCGAGTCGGTGACATGCACCTCTCGGCGCAGGGGTGGCCGGCGACGTGCCAGGCACCGGCTTTGATTTCACGACGTGTCTCGACGGGGTATCGGGCACCGGCCTCGGCGTCGCTGAGGCACGATGATGCCGCTACCGCCGTTGCCGGGCTCTGCGGTCAGGTGGCGAGGAGCTCCTCCAGACGCTGACGCGACGAGGCCTCCACCTCCCGGTGCAGCGATCCTCCGTGGGAGTCCATGGTGACCATCACCGGAAAGCGCTCCACCTGGATGACCCAGAGGGCCTCCGGCACGCCGAACTCCTCGAGCATGAAGACCCGCTCCACCTTGGGGATGGCGCGGGCCAGCACCTGCGCGGCCCCACCCACCGCGTGCAGATAGACGGCGCCGTGACGCCCCAGCCCGTCCAGGGTGGTGGGCCCCATGCCGCCCTTGCCGATGACGCCGCGCAGGCCGTAGCGGCCGATGACCTCGGCCTGGTAGGGCTCCTCGCGGATGGACGTGGTGGGCCCGGCGGCGACGAACGCCCAGGCGCCGTCGTCCCCGCGGCTCACCACCGGTCCGCAGTGGTAGATCACCGAGCCCTCCAGATAGGGGGCGACCTCCTCCCGGTACTCCTCCACCAGCCACTTGTGGGCCGCATCCCGACCCGTGATCATCCGTCCGCTGAGCTCCAGGTAGTCGCCCACGGTCAGCTCGCGGATCGCCTTCTCGCTGACGGGTAGCTTCAGCTCAGCCATGTCACCTCTCCTCCTGCGTCGATCCTCACCCCGGCTCTCCGGTCGGCCCAGCACATGTAGCTCACGGTCACGAAGTAGCAGGCCGGCAAACGATCCAGCACACCCACCTTCACCCCGAGGAGGGTGGTCCGGCCGCCGAAGCCCATGGGCCCGATGCCGAGCAGATTTCCCTCCCGGAGCAGCCGGCTCTCGAGCTCGGCCAACTCCGCGACCGGGTTCTCGTCGCCGAGGGGTCGCAAGAGCTGTCGCTTGGACTCCGCAAAGGCGGAGGCCCGATCGCCACCGATGCAGACCCCCAACACCCCCGGAGCGCAGCCCTTGCCCTGCGCATCGACCACTGCATCCAGCACCGCCCGCCGCACCCCTTCCAGGTCGCGGCCCGCCTTCAGCCGGGGCTCCGGCAGCTTGTACTGGGCACCCACGTTCTCGCTGCCTCCACCCTTCAGGAGCATGCGCACCTCGACGTGGTTCTCGTCCCACTCCTCGAAGTGCAGGTAGGGAATGCCCCGCCCCTCGCCGGTTCCCGTGTTCTTGCCCGTCAGGGTCGAGACCGCGTTCGGCCGCAGGAACGTGCGGCGGGTCGCCTCGCGCACCGCCTCCTTGAAGGCCGTCTCCAGCGTCCGGGAGCTCACCGTCTGCGGGTGATGGAGCCACACCACCGGCGTTCCCGTGTCCTGACAGATGGGAGCGGACCCGTCCCCGGCGAGGCCCACATTGTCCAGGACCGTGGCCAACGCCTTGGCCGCGAGACTGCCGTCCGCCTCCTCGGTCCGGCCCTTCTGCAGGGCCTCCACCACGTCGGCGGGGAGCTCGGTGGACGCCCTTCGGATCAGCTCCACGAAGGTCTCTGTGTACGCTTCGAGCTGGCTCATCGGCACCTCCGTCAGTGCGGCGAGTATACGCTCGCCCTCGCCCAAGATACAGTCGGGCCGGGCCTCGTTCCCACCTTCACAAGGTGCGGCGGCTCAGGAGAGGATCTTCTTGCGCATGATGAGCATCTCCAGGGCCAGGCCCGCCCTGCGCGCGGCCTCCGCCAGCCCGTCGACGGGTATGGCGAGCTCCTCCTCCCCGGGGTTGTCCCCGATGAGGAACGCGACCGTCCGGTCGCGCACCCGGACGGGGAGGATCAGCGCCTGGCGGGGGGGCGGCTCTCCCAGGGCCCCTCCCAGGAGGGCGTCGGCGCCCTCCTCGGGAATCCGCCCGAGCCAGGGCTCGGGCCGCCGGTGCAGCTCCCTGAGGAGGGACGGCTCCGCCACGGACAGGGAGAAGGACTGGACGTCGTCCACCACCACGCCCTGCCCCCGCGCCATCCACCCCACGACCGTGCCCCGGTGGACCGCGAACAGACAGAGCCGGCCCAGGTAGCCGGCCGCCAGGCGCAGGAGCAGTCGCGCCACCTCGTCGCGGTACCGGACCTGCGCGAGCCGCTCGCGGAAGGTGTCCTCGTCGATGGCGTGCTCCGGTTCGGACGCCACCTCCTCGACGACCGGTTCGAGCCCCGGGAAGGTGGCGAGCAACGGTTGGGAAACCACGGGCTGCCGCCTGGGTGGGATGAGCAGCTGCGCGGGCCGCAGCCGGGGAGGCGACCACAGCTCTTCCCAGGCCGCACCTTCGTCCACGGCGGCACTCCCATCCTGCCTGCCCTCCGGAACCATCTCCACGAGGTCGTCCTCGAGCTCGGCGATGAGGCCCTTGATGGCCGCTTCGGTGGCCACGAACGGCTCCACGCGCATGCCGGTGATCTGGGAGATCTCGTCAACGGTGGCGGGGTCGTTGGGGTTGACCATGGCCACCCGGAGGATGTCGGTGCCGTTGCCGAACGGCACGGCCTCCAGACGGCGGGCCACCTTCAGGGGCAGCAGCCGGCGAACCTCCTGGGGAGCGCGCTGCAGCATTCTCTCCGACACCGCCGGGACGCGGCACTGCTCCGAGAGAGCCTCGAGCAGGGAGTGCTCGTTCACGAACCCGAACTTCAGGAGCTGGGTCCCCAGACGGCCGCCCGAGCGGCGGCACGCGTCCAGGCCCGTGTGCAGCTCCGACAGAGCGATCACGCCCCAGTCCAACAGGATCTCGCCGAGTCGTCTCATGGAGCAGTCAGTATCACATCGCGGGTTCACCCCTGTCCAGCGCGCGGACAGCGCACGGATGCTCCGCCGGATCCGCGCGCAGGGAACGCCCCCGGACCGCCGGGCGTTGCTCAAGGGGACCGGATCTTCCGCGGAGGGGGAACGATGGCCACACGAACCGAGAGCGACACCATGGGTGACGTCGAGGTGCCGGCGGACCGCTACTGGGGGGCCCAGACCGCTCGCAGCCTCGACAACTTCCGCATCGGTACCGAGCGCATGCCCAGGGAGCTCATCCGCGCCCTCGGCATCCTCAAGAAGGGCGCGGCGCTCACCAACCTGGAGCTGGAGATCCTGCCCGAGGACAAGGCGAACCTCATCGTGGCCGCCGCCGAGGAGGTCATCGACGGTCGCCTGGACGATCACTTCCCCCTGGTGGTGTGGCAGACGGGCAGCGGCACCCAGACCAACATGAACGCCAACGAGGTGATCGCCAACCGCGCCATCGAGATGGCCGGGGGCGAGCTGGGCTCCAAGAGACCGATCCATCCCAACGACGACGTCAACCGCTCCCAGTCCTCCAACGACACCTTCCCCACCGCCATGCACATCGCCGCCGCCGAGCGGATCTCGCACCACCTCCTGCCCGCGCTCCGTCACCTCCGGGAGGCTCTCACCGCCAAGAGCGCCGCCTTCGCGGGCATCGTCAAGATCGGCCGCACCCACATGATGGACGCCGTGCCGCTCACCCTGGGCCAGGAGTTCAGCGGCTACGCGAGCCAGGTCGAGCAGGATATCCGGCGGGTCGAGGGGAGCCTCGAGGACCTCTATGAGCTCGCCATCGGCGGCACCGCGGTGGGGACGGGGCTCAACACGCCTCCGGAGTTCGCGCAGCGGGCAGCGGCGAGGATCGCGGATCTGACAGGCCTTCCCTTCTCCTCCGCGGCCAACAAGTTCGCCGCCCTCGCCGCCCACGACGCCATCGTCCAGGCCTCGGGGACGCTGAAGACCGTGGCGGTGTCCCTGATGAAGATCGCCAACGACATCCGTCTCCTCGCCTCGGGTCCACGCTGCGGCATCGGTGAGCTGATCCTGCCCGCCAACGAGCCCGGATCGTCCATCATGCCCGGAAAGGTCAATCCCACCCAATGCGAGGCCGTGACCATGGTGGCGGCGCAGGTCATGGGCAACGACACCGCGGTCGCGGTCGGAGGGTCGAACGGCCAGCTCGAGCTCAACGTGTTCAAGCCCGTGATCATCCACAATCTCCTGCAGTCGATCCGGCTCCTCGGCGACGTGGCCATCAGCTTCACGGACAGGTGCGTTGTCGGCATCGAACCCCACCGCGAGCGCATCCAGGAGCTCGTCCGGTCGAGCCTCATGCTGGTCACCGCGCTCAGCCCGACCATCGGTTACGACAACGCCGCCCGCGTCGCCAAGAAGGCGCACCAGGAGGGCACCACCCTCAAGGAGGCGGCGGTCTCCCTGGGACTGCTGTCGGCGGAAGACTTCGACCGGGCGGTGCGGCCCGAGGATATGACCCACCCCAACGGGTGACGTGTAGACTGCGGCGGTGATGGCCACCCTGGCCCTCCTCACCTGCGGCCCCGACCTGGAGGTCGCGCTGTCGGTCCCCGGCCGCCCGGCGCCGTCCGTGGTCCGCCTGGCGGGAGGTTCGCCGCGGTCCCGGCTGCTGCTCGGCGCTCTCGACCTCCTGCTGGCCGACGCGTCCCTCGAACCACACGCTCTGGAATGCGTGGCGGTGAGCCGCGGCCCGGGCTCGTTCACCGGCATCCGATCAGGCCTCGCCACCGCCGCCGGCCTGCACTCGGCCCTCGGCATTCCCGCCGTCGCATGGGACTCCCTCACGGTCCAGGCGGCCCGGTGTCGGACAGCTCAGACCGTGTGGGCCGCCCAGCCGGGGAGACGCGGGGAGGTGTATGCACAGCCCTTCCTGATCACGCCCACCCGGCCACCGCAACCCCAGGGCGCCATCGAGATCGTCGCCATCCACCAGGCCCGGGAGCGCTCACCGTGGATCGCTCCGGACTCACTGGACCTCGCGGCCGCCGAGCGCGTGCCGGCGGTGTGCAGCGCTGCCGAGGCTCTTCTCGAGCTCGTCGCCATGGGCGCTCCGGCGCAGCCGCTGGAGCCCCTCTATGTGGAGGCACCACCCATTCATCGGAGAGCCGCCGATGGCTGATCTCGCCCTTCGGGTCAGCGCCCGCGTGCCCCGTCCCGGCGACGTCCGGATGCTGGAGCGCGCCGAGCGCCGATGCTTCACGGACCCCTGGCCCGCTCACTTCTTCGTGTCGGAGATGCTGGCGCCGGGACGCTTTCACCGCCTCCTGGTGAACGAGGTGGGCGAGCTCGTGGCCTACCTGTTCTGCGCCTGGCAGTACCTGGATCTGCACGTCCTCAAGGTGGCCTGCCTGCCCGAGCACCGCCGCGGTGGGCTGGGGAGGCGCCTGATGCTGATGGCGGAGGACCACGCCCGCGCCAGCGGCGGCGACACCATCACACTGGAGGTGCGGACCAACAACGTCCCCGCCATCGCCCTCTACGACGCCCTCGGCTATCGCCGGGAAGGGCGACGGGTCCGCTACTACCACGACGGCGAGGATGCCCTGGTGATGACCAAGCGCGTCGCATCCGAGGACCACTCCGGGTAGGCGACAGCGAACGACCGCGGGGGAGGCGCCCGGACAAGGGCGCGTCACGGTCCCGCTGCGCCTTGGATGGGCCAGAGCGGGCTCACGGAGACGGGTGCGGCTCAGCCCCCGCTCGGCTTCGGAGCTCGGGGCCGCCGTCGCCCGCGCCGGCCTCGGGACGCAGGATGAGGCGCGCGACCGCCGCCTCCGACACCGCAGCCTCGCTGAACGGCAAGGGGGCGGCCGTCAGCGCCTCCCAGGCCCGGATCTGGTCGGCGTAATGCCGCGACCAGGGGCGGCCCGACTGTCCAGGCGCCGTCATCACGAGGGAGGCGTCCCAGTTCCCCACGTCCATGATGAGCCGTGCGCTTGGCAGGGTGACGACGCCGAACGGCGCCTCGCGGCTCCAGGCGGTGGCGTTCACGGTGGCGGAGTCACCCCCGGCGGCGAACGGCCCCCGGCCCCACGCCCGGCCGAGCATGCTCCCCAACACCGGAATCCGCCCGAAAGGATGTTCGAACTGGACCTGGTGGACCTCCCCCCAGGTCCGCCGGATGCGGCCCGCCTCGAGACCGGCGAGGACTCCGGCCAGGATCTCCTTCCGGTTCTCACGACGGGGCGTCCGCACATCATCCCACCAGCTCTCGTCCATGCCACCCACGAGGAGGCGGAGCACGTCGTCGGCGGTGAACGGAGAGAGAGTCAGCCCATGCTCCGCGGCTTCGTCACCGCCGATGGCCGCCTCCATGTCCAGGAGGAGCTGGTCGAAGACATGGGGCGGCACGCCGTCGGCTCGCATCTGTCCGTCCCAACCGGCGAGCTGGGAGACGGCCAGGCCGGGATGCTCATCGAGCTCTCCGCGGAGGCTCTTGATCATGGCCACCGCCAGATCCGAGCGGACATCGCCCTGGAGCTTGGCGAAGGAGGGCACCGTCCAGTCGAAGCCGGACGCCAGCGTTTCGCGGATGCGCCGCGCCCGCCACGGCGGGTCGTACTCCCCCGGAACGGCGAGACCCGCCGGCAGCTCACCCTCCGCAAAGGGATCCTGGTTGGCCGCCACCACGATGCCGGAGGGGGGATCGAGCTCGCGCAGGCTCTCGGCGAGGGGCTCGAACCCCCGCCAGGCCCACCGGGACTCGGCGCCGGGAGCGGGCAGGCGGCCGGCACCCCGGCCGCGCCGCGGCGCCGCACCCAGGTATTGCCGGAGCACGTGCCCGTCCACGTCGGCGGCCACCGCCGCCACCGCCGGGCTGATGACGCCCTCCCAGGAGGCGGCCAGGTCCCGCACCGACGTCATCCGGTCCATGCGGAGAATCGCCTGAACAGGGCTGGGCCCGTCGAACCCCGTCCAGGCCAGGGCCAGGGCCTCGCGGCGGGTGTCCCGGACCAGGGGCCCGCGCTCGGAGAGACGGATCTTGAGCAGCTCGGGCTCTTCCTGCCAGCGCACCTCGATGCTTTCAGCAACCGTGCGCAGAGGCTGCCAGGCGCCGTCGACGAGCTCCTTGCCCCCCGTCTTGTCCAGGGTCACGACGAAGAGATCCTCGTCGTCGATCATGGCGAGGGTCAGCCCCCACGCCACGCGCTCGTTGTGGCCGATGACCACGCCGGGCAGTCCGGGCACGGTCAGGCCCGCCGCATGGAGGCCCGGGCAACGCAGGCCCATGGCGTACCACGGGCCCGGCATGCGCGGCCCCAGGTGGGGGTCGTTGGCGAGGAGCGGTCGGCCCGTGGAGGTCCGCGCCGGCCCAGCCGCCCAGGCGTTGGAGCCGCCGAGATGTCGAGCCGGCACGATCGGCTCCTCGGCACGTGGAGGCGCGGTGGCCGGCTCCCCCGCCGGGATCCACTCGCGGGCCTCGCGGGGCGACCACCCCCAGAGGTCCACGGCCCGTTCCTCACCGAGCCGCGTGAGCACGACAGCGCGTTCCAGCTCCCTGCCCATGGCCCGTGACATGCTGATCTGCATCAGCACGGCGATGCTCAGCGTGTCCTCGAGACGCCACGGCTCGGGAGAGGACTCGAGGAGCCAGATCTCGGGCGCGATGCGGCGCCCGTACCGTTCGAGGGCCGCGTTCACGCCGCGGGCATACGCGACGAGCGCATCGTGTGCATCGGGCGGAAGCTGCACCGACTGCCGGCGGGCCACGGTGTCCAGTCGCCAGGTGCGGGCGGCCCGGTCCTGCGCCACGACCGCGCCGCCGAAGAGCTCGGCCAGGCGCCCACTCGCCGCGCGGCGGGCCAGCTCCATCTGGAAGAAGCGGTCGCGGGCGTGGATGTAGCCCTGGGCGAACCAGAGAGCACTCTCACGAGTGGCGTTGACATGGGGCACTCCGGTGCCGTCGAGCACCACCTCCACCGGCCCCGGACACCCGCTCGGGCTCTCGGCGAACCTCCCCCTTTCGGGGAGGCGGCTGGTTGCGGAGGCGAGACGCACCACGGCCAGCAGGACTGCCACGACGACCACGGCAGCCGTGCCCAAGCCGAGTACCACGAGCCACGACCGCGATTTCACGACGGGCTCATTCTACCTGTGCACCCACCTTCCCGATGGTACCGGGAAATCAGCGGGCAGGATCTTTCACACCCGACGCCCGGATCGCGTATCACCGCCGGGAGCTCGAGCCCCTCCCGCGGATTCCGGGCCAGGGACACGGGAAGGTTTGCCCGAGCCCGACGGGTTGCATCTGCCGACCCCGGCGGCCCCTCGGTCCCGGTGCCACCGGGCGGGAGCGCTATACTCGCCCTCCTGGAGCTCGAAGATGATCCCTGTCACCCGTCACGCGACGCCCCCCGGGGGAGGTCAGTCCCGATGACCCGGGCGGCGACCCGCCTCGAGAAGCTGTCGGCCGTCCTCGACGGCGCCAAGAGCATGCTCATCGTGATGCAGGACAGCCCCGATCCCGACGCGATCGCCGCGGCGGCGGCGCTGCGCGAGATCGCCAACGAGCGCCACGGCATCGCCTGCTCTCTGGCCTACTCGGGCACGGTGGGACGGGCCGAGAACCAGGCGCTGCTCCGCTACCTGAGCCTCAACACCCGCCCGCTGGAGGATCTGGAGCTGGATCGCTTCGATCGACTGGGGATGGTGGACGCCCAGCCCGGCGCCGGCAACGTGGCGTACGACGCCGCCGTGCGCCTGGACGTGGTGATCGACCACCACCCCATCCGGCGCGAGACCAGATCGGCTCGCTTCACGGACATCCGCAGCCGCTACGGCGCCACCTCCAGCATCCTGTACGAGTACCTCCACGAGGCGGAGATCGAGATCCCCACTCCCCTGGCCACCGCCCTCGTGTACGGCATCCGTTCCGACACCCAGGAGCTGGGTCGGGAGACCACCAAGGCGGACGTGGAAGCGTTCCTGGCCCTCTACCCGCTGGCCAACGCCAAGATGTTGGGGCGCATCGTGTCCGCCCCCCTGCCCCGCAGCTACTTCTCCAAGCTCAGGGTCGCCATCGCCAACGCCACCATCTACGGTGACCGCATCGTCTCCTACCTCGGCCAGCTCGACTCCCAGGAGATGGTGGCCGAGGCCGCGGATCTCCTGCTCCGCGTGGAGGAGGTGCGCTGGTCCATGTGCCTCGGCACCATCGACGGCACCATCCACCTGTCTCTGCGCAGCACGGCCCGCGATCCCCACGCCGGCAAGATCGCACGCAACCTGGCGGGTCGGCGCGGGCACGGCGGCGGCCACCAGACCCTGGCGGCGGCCCAGATCCCCCTGCCCCCGAATGTGGCCGACGAGCGCCAGAGGGAACGCCTCGTCAAGGCACTCATCGGCCGCTTCCTGCGCGCCACCGGCGGCGTCACCAGCGAGGTTCAGCCCCTCTGCGGCTCCTGATGCTCCACCCGCTCTCGGCCTCGACGAGGAGGCAGCGATCAGCGGCAGCCATCAGTGTCAGTGATCAGCGGGGGGGATCGGTGGCAGCGGGCAGTCCCGCGTCTCGGTGGGATCGGACTTGGTGCCGGGCACCCTCTCAGGTGCGCCCGAAGCCCCCCGCCGTTGAACAGACCCGGGTGCGGGAGTTGTCGAGCGGTGAGCAGGCTGGCGATGGTTTCCGGGCTCAGAGCACCTTCTCGTAGATGCGATACGTCTTGTACAGCTCGCCGTCCATCAGTCGCACCAACCGCTTGGTGAGCTCGTTGTCCTCCAGGATCCAGGAGTACTCGCACCACCGATAGCCGGCGTCCACCGCCACCTCGAGCCCCTCCAGCAACAGCAACCCTTCGATCCCGCGGTTGCGGAACTCCGCCTTGATCCCCAGCAGGATGAGGCGCAGCCCCTCGAGGGACTCCGGGCGGGTGTGGATCACGTGCTTGAGGGTGCGCAGGGGGTGGCGCAAGGGTGAGCCGTCCAGCTCCGCCAGCACGGGGTTCCAGTCCGGCACGCAGAGCAGGAAGCCGACCGGCTCCCCGTCGACCTCGGCGAACCGGGTCAGGCCCGGGTGGACCAGCGACTTGAGCTCGTCGGCCAGCCACTCGATCTCGCCGTCGGACATGGACACGAAGCCCCAGTTCCGCTCCCATGCGGCGTTGTAGATCTCCTGGACCAGCCGCACCTCGCTCGCGAAGTGCTTGAGGTCGGCCTCTCGGGTCTCCAGACCGGGCATGCGACGCCGGGTGCGGTCGGCGAGGCGGCGGAGACGATCGAGGCTTGCGCCGTGCACGGGCGAGATGTAGGCCAGGAGGTCTTTCGCCTTGCCGTACCCGGCCCCCTCCACCAGGCGTGGGTAGTAGGGAGGGTTGTAGGTCATCATGAGCACCGGTGGCCGGGTGAAGCCCTCGATCAGCATGCCGCACTCGTAGTTGGTGGACGGGTTCATCGGGCCTCGAACCGCGGTGGCGCCGCGCTCCGCCGCCCAGCTCTCCACCGCGCCCAGGAGCGCACGGGCCACGTCCGGCCGCTGGATGGCCTCGAAGAAGCCGAAGAAGGCCACCTTCTCCTCATGCACCTCGTTGTGGGCATGGTTCAGGATTGCGGCCACCCGACCTACGGGGTCATGCCCCTCGTAGGCCACGAAGAGCTCCACCTCGGCCCGCCGGCCGCCGTCGTAGAAGGGGTGCTTCCTCACGTCCAGGAGGGCGCGCACCGAGGAGCGGAGGGGCGGCACCCACAGGGGGTCGTTGCGGTACAGCTTCCACGGCAGCCGGATGAACTGGGCGCGCTGACTCCTGGAGCGAACCGGGCGGATCGTCATGGGATGACCTCGAGCTCACGTCCGACCCGGGCGATCGCATCCAAGGCTCGATCCAGGTGCTCGCGGGTGTGGGTCGCCATGTACGAGGTGCGGATCATCGCCCTGCCGGGAGGGACCGCAGGCGACACCACGGGGTTCGCGAACACCCCCTCCTCCTGCAGGCGGATGGTCATGCGAAACGCGGCAAGGTCGTCTCCCACCACCAGAGGAATCACCGGCGACGCCGACAGCCCGGTGTCGAAGCCGAGGGTGTGCAGCTCGTGCTTCATGTAGCGGGTGTTGTCCCAGAGCTGGGCCCGCCGTTCCGGCTCGCGCTCGATGATCTCCAGGGCCTTGATCACCGATGCGACCGAGGCCGGTGGCGGCGCCGCGGAGAAGATCAGGGAACGTGCCTTGTGCTTGACCCACTCGATGACCGCATGGTCGCCGGCGATGAACCCCCCGACCGTCGCCAGCGACTTGGAGAAGGTGCCCATGACCAGGTCCACCTCGTCCTCGAGCCCGAAGTGCTCGCCGGAGCCGCGGCCGTGCTCGCCCATCACGCCCACGCCGTGGGCGTCGTCCACCATGAGCCGGGCGCCGTGGCGCTTCTTGAGCTCCACGATGGCGGGAAGATCCGCCAGGTCTCCCTCCATGGAGAACACCCCGTCCACCACGATCATGGTGCCGCGATCGGGCTCGATGGTGCGCAGGCGCTCCTCGAGGGAGGCCATGTCGTTGTGCTGATACTTGAGCATCCTCCCGAAGGAGAGCCGGGCGCCGTCCAGGATGCAGGCGTGGTCGAGGCTGTCCAGCACCACCACGTCGTGACGCTCCACCAGGCTGGCGATGGCGCCCAGATTGACCTGGAAGCCGGTGGAGAAGGTCAGCGCCGCCTCCCGCTTCATGAACCGCGCCAGCCGCTCCTCCAGCTCCACGTGGATGTCCAGGGTGCCGTTGAGAAAGCGCGATCCGGCGGTGCCGGTACCGTACACGGACAACGCCTTGGCGGCGGCCTTCTTGATCTCGGGATGATTGGTCAGACCGAGGTAGTTGTTGGAGCCGAGCATGATCACCCGACCGCCGTTCATGGTGACCACCGGGTCCTGGCCCGAGGCGATCATGCGGAAGTAGGGGTAGAGGCCCATCTCCCGCACCGTGTCCGGGTCCTTCCACTCAAAGCACTTCTTGAAGATGTCCAATTGGCCTCCGCCACGACCGGGTGTCATGTTAACCCAACCAGCCCTGCCCCCGGTACCAAACCCAGGCGTCACGGGCGCCGGCCGCGAAGGGCATCGTCGTGGTCAGGTTGAGCGCCGCCAGGGAGCCCTCGGTGTGCGCGGTCCAGTGCCGCGCCAGCAGCTCGCGCGCCTTGTCAGGGGTCAGGGGCCCGGTCGCCACGCCCAGGGCGGCCAGCGCGGCGCTGGCCGCGGCCGCCGCGCGAACAGCGACCGCGGGCAAGCTCAGGATCCGGGTCCTGACCTCTCCGGCGTCGGCCAGGGCGCGCACCAGGCCTGCCAGCTGGTAGGGCTGCGGCTCGCCGAGATGGAACGATCCATGAGGGGACGAGACCGCCGCGGCCAGAATCCCGCGCACCACGTCGGCCACATGCGCAACGGTGATGAAGCGATCGCCCCGCGGGATGAGGACCAGGCCACGGGCCGCCATCCTGAAGAACTGATACACGTCCACGTCGCGCGGGCCGTAGATCGCCGGTGGTCGCACGACGGTCCACCAGCCGCCGTCGCCGATGGCCTTGACCTCGGCCTCCGCCGCCGCCTTGGAGCGACCGTAGGCAGAGATCGGATGCGGCTCGGCCCCCGGCTCCACGCCCTTGGGATCGGCGGACGGTCCCACCGCCGCCAGCGAGGACACATGCACCAGCCGCGCCTGAGGGGCATGGTGCTCGATGGCCTGCACCAGGTTGGCCGTGCCGACCCGGTTGCCGTGGTCGAACTCAGCGGGGGTCGTGGCTCGGACCACTCCCGCCAGGTGGAGCACCGTACCCGCCCCGGAGACGAGCCGTACGAGCGCCTTCGGGTCCGCCAGCGACCCGGGCACCCAGTCCACGGCCCGGCCGGCGATCCAGCGCGGCGCCGCGACGTCGCGCACCAGCACCCGCGGCGTCAGCCCGGCCGCGCACAGCGTGTCCACGAGGTGGGAGCCGACGAAGCCCGTGCCCCCGGTCAGGGCGATGGGCCGTGGAATATCGTCCAGCCAGGGACGCGCCTCGTCCGCGCTGACCAAGGCCTGGTCACGGTGGTCACGGAGGCCTGCGGGACGCCGGTCACCTTTCGTCATGGCAGAGCCGGGGTGGCGTGCAGCCCACCGGGACGGAGTCTTCTCCCAACGCGATGTCCGCGGGGAAGGCATCGACAAAACGGCGTGTCGCGCAGGGCACCCTCTCTGGTGCTCCCACGACCTCTCGCCGTTGGATGACCACTGACGTCGACCGAAGATCGCTGATGTCTGTCACGGACCGCGGTCGCTGGCGCCGCCGGCTGGCGCTGAGGGCCGTCGCTGATCACGGTCGCCGTTGCTGTCATGGTTCCTCGGACGCGGGCGCGGGCGCGGACATGGAACCCGTCGACGGTTGGCACAGCGTCGTGCGCCTCAGGGACCGCCCACATACTCCGCCCACGAGGTGCGCGTCTCCCACACCCGCACCCGCTCCAGCTCGAGGTCGGCCGGGAGCTCGTAGCGCGCTCCACCGGGGCTCTCCACCGAGCCCCCAGCGGCCAGCCGTTCCTGGACGCCTAGGTACAGCCAGCGCGCCAGCACCTCGGTGGTGGGGTCCTGGTCCTCGAACAGGAGCACCCGCCCACCCATGGCGCGCAGCGCATCCAGCTCGCGGTCCGAGGAGTTGAGGGCCATGGCGTGGTCGAGGCGGCCCACCAGCTCCCGCACTACCATCTTGAGGGCCTTGTAGTCACAGACCATGTCGTGGTCGTCGAGGCGGGTGCGCCGGGCCACGACCTCGATGCGCAGGCTGTGGCCGTGGGGGAAACGGCACTTCTCCGGATGCTTCGACAGGCGGTGTCCGTACTCCACCTCGAAGGTCTTGGCGATCCGGTAGTAGGCCATTCTTCACACCCCCCTGCCGCCCCCGAAGAGGTCCAGGTGCAGGCGCGGAGTGTAGCGAAAGCCGTGCTGGAGGCACAAGGCGGCCACCAGCGGTGCCTTCGCCGCCACCTCTCGCGCCGAGCGCCCCTCGGGCATCAGGAGCACGCGGTCCGGGGACACCGGACCGATCTCGTCCAGGAGAGCAAGGACCTCCGGCATGTCATCGCCGTCCGAGATCACGAACTTCACCTGATGCTCGCCGCAGCGGGCCAGAAGAGCACGCAGGGGCTCGCGGTCGCCCCGGATCCGGCGATGGACGGCTCGCCGCTCTCCCAGGGGGTCGGAGTTGGATGTCTTCGGTGACACCGACAGCAGGTCACACTCGAAGTCGGAGGCGAGGGTGCCGGCCGTCTCCACCGTCACGTGCAGATCAGCAGCCCGCAGGCGGCGGGTGAGCTCACCTATCTCGCGCTGCAGCAGGGGCTCGCCACCGGTCACCACCACGTGCCCGAGCCCGGATGAGACCGCCTCCGCCACGAGGGCCGGCACGTTCCGCCTCTCGCCCTCCGGCAGCCACGAGGTGTACGGGGTGTCACACCAGCGGCAACGCAGGTTGCACCCGGAGGTGCGGATGAAGTGGGACGGCGTGCCCACCAGCATCCCCTCCCCCTGCAGGCTGACGAAGGTCTCGGCCACGTACACGGTCACTCCCCGGCGTGGAGGTGCTGCCACACGTGAGCGCCGAGGCGGGGGCCGAGGGCGCTCTGCAGCTCCTCGCGGCTGGCCTGCTGGACCCCGCGCACCGAACCGAAGCGCTTGAGCAGGGCGCCCGCACGCCCGGCGCCGACGCCGGGGATGTTCAACAGCTCGGTGGCCAGGGTCCGCGTGCGCCGCCGACGGCGGTGGCGGCTGACCGCGAAGCGGTGGGCTTCGTCTCGCGCCCGGCGCAGCACCAGGTGGGCGGGGTCCGAGGGGTCGAGGCGCAGGGGCTCGGAGGAGCCGGGCAACCACACCAGCTCCTCCCGCTTGGCGATGGCGGCCACGGGCAGCTCCAGGTCCAGGGTCGCCAGGGCCGCCATGGCGGCGTTGAGCTGGCCCACGCCGCCGTCGATGAGGACCAGGTCCGGCAGCTCGCGGCCTTCGTCGCGCTGCCGCCGGTAGCGGCGGCGGACCGCCTCGGCGATGGCGCTGAAGTCGTCCACCCCTTCCACGTCGCGGATGTTGAAGGTGCGGTAGCCCCGCCTGTCCATCCGTCCTCCCTGCCACAACACACACGAGGCGGTGGTCTCCTTGCCGCTGGCATGGGAGATGTCGAAGCACTCCAGGTGACGCACCGGGCCCGGCAATCCCAGCGCTTCGCCGAGGCGGCGCTCCAGGTGCTGGGCCTGGCTGAGGGCGGCCCGAAACCGCAGCTCGAAGGCAGTGCGGGCGTTGTCCTGGGCGAGCTCCGTTCGCCGTGCCCGCGGCCCCCGCTGTGGGGTGGCCACCGTCACCTTGCGGCCCCGGCGGTCGGAGAGGTAGTGGGCGAGCAGCTCCCTCTCCTCCTCCTCCAGGGGCTGTGCCGTCTCCACCGCGCCGGGGAGTGAAGGGTTGGCCTCGTAGTACTGGGCGAGGAAGGTGGTCAGCAGCTCGCTCACGCCGACGTCGCCGACCCCCTCGAAGTGGAACTCCCGTTTGTCCACCAGCTTGCCTCGCCGATAAGGGAGCACGCACACGGTGGCGTTGGCGCCGTCGGAGTACGCGGCGAAGACGTCGGCGTCGCCGCGCCCCGGCAGCTCGACGTTCTGCTGCTCGGACAGGCGGCCCACGATGTTGATCAGGTCCCGGTACCGGGCGGCGAGCTCGAAGTCCTCCCGCTCGGAGGCCGCCCACATGCTCCGCTCCAGGCGAGGCAGGAGCTCCCGATGGCGACCGGAAAGGAAGAGCCGCACCTCCTCCACCGCGTCCGCATAGGCCTCATGGGTCGTGAGACCCGCCACGCACGGTCCGAGGCAGGCTTTCATGTGGTAGTAGAGGCACGGCCGCGGCAGGGTGCCGTCGACGTCGATGTGGCAGGTCCGGACCTGGAAGTGGGTCCTCACCAGGTCCATGAGCCGGCGCGCCATGTACTGCCCCATGAAGGGCCCGAAGTAGGTGTGGCCGTCCTCGGCCACCCGGCGCACGAACTCCACACGGGGCCACTCCTCGCCGGTGGTGAGCTTCAGGTACGGGTACGTCTTGTCGTCCCTCAGCAGGACGTTGAAGCGCGGCCGCAGACGCTTGATGAGGGTGTTCTCGAGGATGAACGCCTCGACCTCGCTGGCGGTGACCGTGAAGTCCAGCTTGCGCGCCCGCTCGAGCATGGCTCGCGTCCGTTCCGGCAGGTCCGAGCGGGAGAAGTAGGAGAGCACGCGGCGTCTGAGGTCGCGCGCCTTGCCGACGTAGATGTCCCGTCCCGTGCGGTCCTGGAACCGGTACACGCCCGGCTGCTCGGGGGCCTGTCTTGCCCTGACGAGGAGCGGGTGCTCGACCATCCGGACATGGTATACCCCCTCCTCCCGTGTCCGAGTCCCGTGTCCGAGTCCCGAGTCCGCACCCGCGTCCGCGCTCAGCGGCAGCGTTCAGCGAGCTCGGTGCCCGCGAATCTTGCACCCGTCGGGTTCGCCAGAGTGGGAGCCAGGCACCGTTGAAGATGCGGCGCCTACCCTTCTCGGCGCGGTCGTGACGGTGCCTGGCACCCTCTCTGATGCTCCCGAAGCGAGTGCCTCTCGCGTGTCCAACTCGCGGGCCGGTGCCTGGCACCGGGTCTTGCCCTCAAAGACGGTGGTGCGCCGCTCCCCGAACGGTGCCTGGCACCGGCTTTGACGTCGCAACGTGCGTCGCCGGCGTGCCCGGCAGCCACTCTGATGCTCCCGGCGCCCACCATCGCCGCATCACTCCTCCGGCACCAGCCCGAGCCGGATCAGCGCCCGCCGCGCCGCCTGCTGCTGCGCCTGGCGCTTGCTGCGGCCCTCGCCCCGCGCCACCTCCTCGCCGTCCCACCAGACCTCGAAGGCCCACAGGCGGTGATGATCGGGGCCCGTCACCCCGACCTCCCGGTACTCGGGCACCGCCAGGCCCCGGGACTGGGCCGCCTCCTGGAGGGCGGTCTTGGGGTTGGCCAGGGTCAGCGTGCGCTCGTCGAGCTCGGCCAGGTCGCCCCCGAACTGCCCGGCCACGAAGCCGAACGCCACCTCCCAGCCCCCATCCAGGAACAGCGCGGCGACCAGGGCCTCGAACACGTCCTCCAGGAGAGCGTAGCGCTCCCTGCCGCGCGTGGACTCCTCGCTGGGCCCGAGCTCGATGAAGCCTTCCAGGCCGAGCAGGGTCGACTTCTGGGCCAGGGTCTGCGAGCGCGCGAGGTGGGACCGCATCCTGGTCAGACCGCCCTGGTCGAGGTCGGGGAACCGCTCGAACAGCAGGAGGGCGAGGGCGTGGCCCAGCACGGCGTCACCGAGAAACTCGAGGCGTTCGTAGGACTCCGCAGCGGCGGGCGCCGCCGAGCCGTGACGCAGGGCCTGAGCGAGGAGCTCCCGGTCTGCGAAGCGATAGCCCACGATCTGCTCGAGCTCCTCCAGGGGCGCTACCATGGCGCCATCTTACCCGTCCCCATCCGCGACGCCGCGATGAGAGGCCACACGGCGGGCCACACCCTCCATGGTCGCGAGAATGCGCTCGCTGTGGCTGCCGGGCCAGTACACCCGCTTGCAGCGGCGGCAGCGACTGAACCGCGGCGCGGTGCGCCGCACATAGGGTGGCACCACGTCGGCCACCGCCTCCAGGGGGACCGGCTCCAACTCCCCGTTGCACGCGGCGCAGCGAGCCTTCTCCAGGTCCGGCGGCGGCGACAGCTCGAGGCGCAGGAACACCTCCTCGAGCTGAGCCTCGAGGTCCTCCGCGCGCACCATCAACGTCTTGGGGCCCGCCGCCGCCAGCTCCCGGTCGCGGGTGAGCAACCAGCGACCGTCCTCGCAGGCCCGGCGGGCCAGGTCCCGGTCGGGGAGCCCGGGCTCACAGAAGAGGGTGTCGTACCCGAAGAAGCGTAGCCATCGCGCCAGGCTGCCCAGCATGGCGTCACAAAGGAACCGCGGCCGGTCCCCCGCGTGGGTCGATGACCGGGTCCCGCGCGCGCCGCCGTTCATCGCGCCGACCGGCCAGCCCGGTCTGCTCCGGCGGGAGATGATGGCCGCCGACCCCCGAGCCCCGCGAAGACCGTGAGTGTGCGGCCCTCGTAGCCGTCGAGGACCACCGATTCGTGGTAGGCGACGCTCGCGTCGGGCCCGGCGTGGTCGGCCAGCCAGGAGGCGAGCCGCCGGTACGCGAGGTGGCGGTCGGTGACGGCCGGCGACGCGAGGGATCGCGCCAGAGGTGTGCCGAGCCGGATCACCACCAGGCCGAGGAGGACGACCGCCAGGCCGGTCGCCAACGGTCTTCGGCCCCGCCGTGCGAGAAGGTCCAGGATCGCTCCCAAGCCGACCCCAAAGGCCAGTGACAGCAGGAAGTGCACCGGCACGCCGTACCAGGGATAGGCCGGCACGCCGAGCAGGGAGTATCCCACGACATAGGCCGCACCCCACACCACGAGCGGCAGCAGACGGCGCCGGTTCCACACCATCACCGCCAGACCGAGGAGCACCCCCGCAACCCACAGGTTGGCCGCGGCGAGACCCCCCAATCGCAGCCCGCTTCCCCAATGGGGCAACCACTCGCCGAAGAGCACGGGCGCGAAGGGACGCCACAGCCCCGTGCTCCCCTGGGCGATCTTGGCCGCAAGCGTGTTGGGCAGTATCTCGCCGAAGGTGGGCAGGGCGTAGGCGGTCCACAGCAGGACCGGGGCCGCGAACCCGGCGGTCAACGCCACCGCCTCGGATCGAGGCGGTCGCGCCACGCCCTCGCGCCGCCGGCGCCGATCTTCGATCAGCACCACGGCGATGAGGACGGGCAGCAGCAGCACGCCTTCGCCGCGGGTCAGGAAGAGCAGGCCGATGGCGACCCCGGCGGCCAGGGGCCGGCCCCGCCAGACCAGGGCGGTCGCCAGCACCAGGAGGAACGCGAACAGGGACGCCTCCATGGCGAGGTGGTGGGCGAAGGGGCCTGCCACGAGGAGGACGGCGATGGATGCGACCTGCCAGTCCGACAGACCGAGGTCCCGCCGGAAGGCGAAGAAGAGCCACGGCAAACCCGCCCACGCCAGGGCTGACAGGATGATGGCAGAGGTCACGGGTGTCAGGGGCGTCACCCAGGACAGAGCGGCCACGAACAGCGCGAACAGGGGCGTGGTGGTCCCCAGCACCGGTGGCGGATGGTTGTAGACGAAGCCCGCTCCCCGGGCCAGGTTCTTGGCGAAGGTGAGGGTGATCAGGGCATCGTCTGAGGGCATGCCCCGCGCACCCAGGAGCGCCGCCCAGGCCACCAGCAACGTGGCGGCGATCAGCGCCCACAACAAGGGATGTCCGAAGTGACGCATGGCCCCAGGTCGATGTTAGAATACCCGCCGCGCCTCGGGGCGCCACCAGCACAGACGCGTGCGGCCTCGGGTGCGGCAATCCCCGTCCCGACTCGGGAGAAAGCGAGACCCTGATGCCAACCATCGAGACCAGCCCGGAGCTCGTTCAATCCGTGTACGACCGCACCCGGCAGCGACTGGACGTGGTCAGGCGCCGCCTCAAGCGGCCGCTGACCCTGGCCGAGAAGGTCGTGTTCGGACACCTCGGCGATCCCGAGCACGAACGGCTGGAGGAGGGCAAGGCCTATGTCCAGCTCCAGCCCGATCGGGTGGCCATGCAGGACGCCACGGCCCAGATGGCCCTCCTGCAGTTCATGCTCTCCGGGCGGGACTCCACCGCCGTGCCCACCACCGTGCACTGCGACCACCTCATCGTGGCCCGCTCGGGCGCCGCCGAGGACGTGGAGAACGCCATCAACATGAACCGCGAGGTGTACGACTTCCTGCAGTCGGCCTCGGCCCGCTACGGCATCGGCTTCTGGCGCCCCGGTTCGGGAATCATCCACCAGGTCGTGCTGGAGAACTACGCGTTCCCCGGCGGCATGATGATCGGCACCGACTCCCACACCCCCAATGCGGGAGGCCTCGGCATGGTGGCGGTGGGGGTCGGCGGCGCCGACGCGGTGGACGTGATGGCCGGCTTCAACTGGGAGGTGCTGCAGCCCAAGCTGGTGGGCGTCCGGCTCACCGGCACCCTCAACGGGTGGACCGCCCCCAAGGACGTGATCCTGAAGCTCCTGGGCATCCTCACCGTCAAGGGCGGCACCAACCGGATCATCGAGTACTTCGGACCGGGGACGCGCTCCATCTCCGCCACAGGGAAGGGCACCATCACCAACATGGGCGCCGAGCTCGGCGCCACCGCCTCCATCTTCCCGTACGACGAGCGCATGAAGGTGTATCTCGACGCCACCCGCCGCGCCCGCATCGCCGCCCTGGCCGAGGCCAACCGGGACCTGCTGAGCGCCGATCCCGAGGTGGAGAGCGCACCCGAGAAGTTCTTCGACGAGGTCGTGGAGATCGACCTCTCCACCCTGGAGCCGCACCTCGTGGGTCCGCACACGCCGGACCTGGCGCGACCGGTCTCGCAGATGGCCGCCGACGTGGCGGCCAACGGCTACCCGGACAACCTCAGCTCGGCCCTCATCGGCTCCTGCACCAACTCCTCCTATGAGGACATCAGCCGCGCCGCCGACGTAGCCAGGCAGGCCCTCGATCACGGAGCACACGTCAAGGCGCCGCTGCTGGTCAGCCCGGGCTCGGAGCAGGTGGAGGCCACCATCGAACGGGACGGCCAGATGGCGACCCTCGTCGAGCTCGGCGCCACGGTCTTGGCCAATGCCTGCGGGCCGTGCATCGGGCAGTGGAAGCGGGATGACATCGACCAGGGCGAGCGCAACTCCATCATCACGTCGTTCAACCGCAACTTCGCCAAGCGCAACGACGGCAACCCCCAGACCCACGCCTTCATCGGCAGCCCCGAGATCGTGGTCGCCTATGCGTTGAGCGGTCGCCTCGGATTCGATCCTCTCCACGACGAGGTGGAGTCGGACGGAGGCTCCTTCAAGCTCAGTCCGCCTGCTCCGGCCCCCGAGATCCCGCCGTCCGGCTTCGTGTTCAAGGCCGAGGGCTACGTCCCACCGCCGGCCGATCGCTCGACGGTCACGGTGGAGGTGAAGGACGACTCCGACCGTCTCCAGCTCCTCGAGCCCTTCCCCCCCTGGAACGGCTCCGACTACGAGGACCTGGCCGTCCTCCTGAAGGCCCGCGGCAAGTGCACCACCGACCACATCTCCCAGGCCGGGCCCTGGCTGCGCTTCCGAGGCCACCTGGACCACATCTCCGACAACCTGTTCCTGGGGGCCAACAACGCCTTCACCTCCGAACCGGGTCAGGGGATCGACCTCGAGACCGGGGAGACCAAGTCGCTTCCACGGCTGGCCCGCGACTACAAGGAACGGGGTATCCGCTGGGTCGCGGTGGGCGACGAGAACTACGGCGAAGGGTCGTCCCGCGAGCACGCCGCCATGGAGCCCCGCCACCTCGGTGGGGTGGCGGTGATCGCCCGCTCGTTCGCCAGGATCCACGAAACCAACCTCAAGAAGCAGGGCGTGCTGCCCCTGACCTTCGCCGACGGGGCGGACTACGAGAAGGTGCAGGCCACGGACCGGATTTCGATCCACGGGCTCGACTCGCTGGAGCCGGGCAGGCCTTTGGAAGCGGTGATCCACCACGCCGACGGCAGCTCCGACAGGGTCCGGCTCAACCACAGCTTCAACGCCGAGCAGGTGGAGTGGTTCAAGAAGGGGTCGGCACTGAACGTCCTGCGGAGCAAGCAGTAAGAGAGTACGAGTGGGGCCGCCCGCCACGGCGGGCGGCCCTTTGGCCCCTCGATCCAGTCCGACCCGCGTCCGAGGACCCCGGTGGGGTCATGCGGCCGTTCGTGCCGCCCGCGACCTGCGAAGGTCCGCGGGTGGCAGGCCTTTATTGACGCTGATCCCCATTTCTGCAACCATCGACGGGTGGACTCGGGTCAGCGCGCACAGAAACACCGGTTGCCGGAGGTCTCCGTCAGCTTTCTCGAGACCTTCCTTCCCTACGAGCTGGTGCTCGCCCAGCGCCGTGCGCTGGTGTGGGGTTCCGCCGCGTCCGAACGGATCCCCAACCTGTTCATCGGCCTCTACCTGGTGCGCCTCGAGACGCTACCCGGATTCTCCTTCCCGGCCAGGGACGAGGGTGGTGCGGCCATCGCCGAGCACGTGAGCGACCTGCTCCGCGAGGTGCTGAGGGACTCCGACATCCCCGCCAACATCGCCGAGCACGAGCATCTCGCCGTGCTGCGCGACATCGACCCGCAGCACGCTTACGCTGTCGCCCAGCGCTTCCTCGCCTCCGCGGCGAGCTCCCACGAGCTCGAGGAGGCCGGCATCCGCACCTGCGTGGGCTACCTGATCTACCCTCTGTCGACCCAGGCGAACTTCCCGGTGGAGCGCTGGAGCACCCTCATCGATCTGGCTCGGCGCATGAGCCACCGCGGCGACGCCAATGCCAGGGCGCTCGGATACGGGCTTCTGCGCGGCCCTGAGATGTCGGAAGCCGGGATCCCAGAGTCCGACCTGGTGCCCCTCGCGTGCCAGAACCCGGACACGCTGGTGAAGGCGGGGATCCTCCAGATCCAACGCATCCAGCTCCTGTCGGCGTGATGGGCGGCGCGCGCTGCGGGCCTCCATCGGCCGCGATCCCGCATCGGGTGTGATGGTGAGGGACGAAACCGGCGCGGCAGCCCTGCTCACGCACCCCCTCCTCCGCCGTCTGCCGGAGGAGGAGCGCTCGCGCGTCGTGGCCTCCGGCGTGGGGCGCGTGCTGGCCAAGGGCGAGATCCTGTTCCACGAGGGCGGGCGGGCCGAGGCGATGTACATCGTCCTCGCGGGACGGATCAAGCTGGTCCGATACTCGCCCCGTGGCAAGGAGCTGCTCCTCCACCTGGCGCGGCCGGGGGACTCCTTCGCCGAGGCGGCCCTGTTCGGACCCGGCACCTATCCCGCCACCGCCGAAGCCGTGGAGGACTCGCGACTGTGGG
Source organism: uncultured Holophagae bacterium (assembly GCA_963844865.1). GTDB lineage: Bacteria > Acidobacteriota > Thermoanaerobaculia > Thermoanaerobaculales > Sulfomarinibacteraceae > CAWJPY01. The sequence goes on along the minus strand of CAWJPY010000011.1, from coordinate 25,893 downwards.
GCCTCCCCCGGGAGCGGCTCCTGGAGGAGTTCCGGCGCTCTCCCGAGCTCGGCCTGTCCATGGTGGCGTCCCTGTCCATGTGGACCCGCAGGCTGGCCAGCAAGCTGGAGCTGCTCACCCAGCGGCGGGTCGAGGAGCGGCTCGCGATCTACCTCCTGGGGCGCGCTGGAGGGCGTCCCCTGGAGGCGGGGGCGGTCCTGCGGCTGCCCGAGGCCAAGCAGCTCATCGCGGCCCAGTGCGGCACGGCGCCCGAGGTGCTCTCCCGCACGCTGCGCCGGCTGGAGGACGACGGGGTGCTGTCCAGCGCCGGCGAGATCATCACCATCCACGACCCCACCGCGCTGCAGGCCCTCGCCGAGCGCATCGACGAGCCTCACACGGACTCTCAGCGAGGATGGACGTAGGCGGGGGAGGTCATCTGGGGCAGGCGCCGGTGGTACTCGGCCTCGGTCACGCTGGACTGCCAGGCACCGGTCAGCCGGAACGCGATCAGGATGCCGAAAAAGACCGCCATGGCGAGGACCGCGGCAACCACCGGCCGCAGCCAACGGCGGCGCAACGCGGGCGTCGGTGGTCGGATCGCCAGACAGCCGCGCACCGGACACGCCAGAACGCAGTCCTGGCAGCTCGAGCACTCGACCGAGCGCACGCGCGAGGCGCGGTGCACGGCGAGGCGTGCCGGGCACGCCCGGGTGCACGCCCTGCAGCCGGTGCAGAGCGCCTGGTCGCGCGTCACCTTCAGCGGCGCCAGCCTGCCCAGGAGACCTAACAGGGCGCCGTACGGACACAGGTACCGACACCAGAGATCGCGGATGAAGACCGAGCCCACCAACAGCATGCCCAGCACCGCCACCGTGAGGCGGGAGGGTGAGGCGAAGAAGGCCCACATCTTGGCGTCCACCACCTTGGCGTAGGGACTGGCCAGGAAGGCGGCCACGGCAGCGCCGTCCATGGCGATCCACACCGCCCACACGAAGAAGCCGAGCAGGACGAACTTGACGCCTCTCAGGGGCACGTCGAGCCAGCGGGGGGGAGTCCAGGAACGGCCCGTGAGTCGGACCCCGAGACGCCCCGCCAGCTCCGACACCAACCCTACCGGGCACACGTTCGAGCAGAACGACTTGGCCACCATGAGGGACATCACGCAGACGGCGAGGAAGACGGCCAGGGCCGCGGGATGGATCGCGTCCACGACACCGGTGAGCAGGAGATGGCGGAGCGACAGCATGCCGTCGATGGGGAGGAAGGCCTCCACGCCCGCCGGCCGCGATAGCCCCGGCCAACGCCCCTCCAGGTGAGGCACGACCCAGAGCGTGAAGCGGACGCCGATGGCCACCGTCACGGCAAACATCGTCCACTGCAGCGCGCGCCTGGCCGGCAAAACCCTGGGCAGTCGTCTCACCTCGCCTCCTGGGATCAGGATGGAGGAGCCGATGGCGCAGCGCCTTGACGAGGGTCAAGTTCCCCCCCCGTCCGGGCCCGAATCAGAAGAGCCCCTCCCTCGGGCGTGCCACTCCTGATGATTTTCGGGGGCGGGAGATCGACGTGCAGCGGGCGTGGGGTCCGAGGATCATCAAGAGTGGCAACCGCGGGGAACGCGCCGAGAGATCGGCGCGTTGAGAGAAGCTTCACTTCGGGGAGGCCAGAGTGGGAGCCAGGCACCGTTGAAGATGCGGCGCCTACCCTTCTCGGTGCTATCGTGACGGTGCCTGGCACCCTCTCCGGTGCTCCCGGAGCGAGTGCCTCTCGCGTATCCAACTCGCAGACCGGTGCCCGACACCGGGTCGTGCGCTCAGACACGGTGGCGCGCCGCTTCCCGAACGGTGCCTGGCACCGCCTCTCGGGCCTAGACGAACAGGTCGGGTCGGCTCTGGCGCAAGGAAAGCCAACGGCCCTCGGCGAGGAGCAGGTGGTCGAGGACGTGGAGCCCCACCAGCTCCGCACCCTGGGCGAGGCGCCGGGTGAGCGCGCAGTCGTCGCGGCTGGGCGCCAGCTCTCCGGACGGGTGATTGTGATAGAGGAGCAGGCCCGCCGCGTCGTCCACCAGGGCCTGTCGCAGCAGCTCGGCGGGGTCCACCGGCGCCTGGGTCCGCGTACCCTGCGTCAGCTCCCGGCAACGCAGCAGGCGGTGTCTGGAGTCCAGGCTCAAGAAACCGAACACCTCCCGCCGCTCCCGCTGGAGGCGGCGGGTCAGGAAGTCCGCCGCGGCCTCGGGCTGGTCGAGGCGCACCCCCCGCCGGACCCGGGACCGGGCCAGACGATCGCCGAGCTCGAGGGCGGCCAGGAGGGCCGCCGCCTTGGCCGGGCCCACCCCCGGCCGCGTCATGAGCTCGGCCATCTCGAGCCTCGCGACCCCGCCCAGCCCACCGGCCTCGGCCAGCAGCTCGTGGGCGGTGGCCACCGCCCCGCGCCCCGGTCGGCCGGTGCGCAGGAGAACCGCGATCAGCTCGGCGTCGGAGAGAGCGGCCGGTCCCCGGTCCAGGAGCCGCTCACGGGGCCGTTGCGACGGGTCCATCTCACGGATCCGTTGGACCATGGCTCACCTCCGAGGATGCTGGCAGGCTAGCATGGTCGCGACCGGACACGAGCCCGCGAGACCGGGGAGCGGCGCCCCCGGTGTGGGTCCCGGATTAACACTTGCTCATTCGCTCAAACATCCTGTAATAAGAACGAGATACGTGCTCGACTTTGCGCCTCCACTGTGCTATCAATGTGGTGCCGACGCTAGGACACGCCAAGGAGGCGCGATGAGCCAGCGACCGCGGACCCGCGAGACCCGCCAGCGCCGAGTGGTTTACGAAACGGTCAAGACGACCAACAGCCATCCCACCGCCGACTGGATCTTCGAAAAGGTGCGCGACACCATCCCCAACGTCTCCCTCGGCACGGTGTACCGCAACCTGGCCGTCCTCAGGGACGAGGGGTTGATCCGGGAGCTGTACGGGCACGACCGGAAGGCGCACTACGACGCCGAGACGTCGGCCCACGCACACTTCGTGTGCTCGCACTGCGGCGCCATCCATGACGTGTTCGGGCCGCTCCAGATCGACTGGCGAGCCCTCAAGGAGCTGGTGGGCTGCCGCGTGGACGAGCAGCGCATCGAGTTCTCGGGATCCTGCGCCGCCTGCCTCCACCGCTCCCGCAACGCCAGCTCGGGCGCGAGAGCCTGAGCGGCGTCCGGCCGCGGCAGACCAACGACCGAAACACCGGAGGCCAGGTGGCTTCGGACCACCGATCCAGGGGAAAGGCTCCGGTGTGGAAGGCGGTCCCCATCCTCGGCAGCGCGCGGCCCGTCGCCTCGGTCGCAGGAACCGCTACGGTTCACCCTCCGCAGCGACCACGTCCTCAATCTCGGGAGCGTAGAGCTTGATCCGTTCGCCCACGAAGTCTGCCAGGGTGGACCGGGCCATGGGACAGCCGTGACAGGCGCCGTGCAGGTCGAGGTACACCGTACCGCCCTCGACGCGCAGGAGCTCCACATCACCGCCGTCCGCCCGCAGGCCGGGACGAACCTCCTCCAGGGCGGCCCGCACCCGCTGCTCGACGGTCCCCGTTGGCCAGTTCACCTCGCTCCTTTCCCCCCCGCGTTCGCGATTGCGCGTCTGCACAGCGCTCAACCGTCGTGTAGCATGGCGCTGGTGGGAGGTGTCGTGCATCGCCGCCGTTCGTCGTCAACCGCAACCCCCGACCCCCGGTCGGTATTTCGGCCGCCGGCGAACCTTTCGGCGTGCGCCACCGTTAGACGGGCATGAGGATGGAACCTTCGAGCCTGGAGGCCACTGTCGAACGCTGTCGTGAAGGAGACGAGGACGCATGGACCACCCTGGTCAACGCCACGCTCCGGCCCATCTACCGGCTGTGCGCGAGCTATGCGCCCTCGGCCGCCGAGGCCGAGGAGCTCACGCAGGAAGTGTACTTCAAGCTCTGGGAGAACCTCCATCAATATCGGGCGGGGTCCAACTTCATGGCGTGGGCGTGGCGGGTCGCCCGCAACCTGCTCATCGACGCCCACCGGCGCGCACGCCGAGAACGCTCCGCCGCATGGCTGGACCCGGAGGTGATCGACCGACTTCCGGCGAGCGACGACCCACACCAGGAGGTCCAGCACCGGCAGCGCCTGCGGCTCATCGCCACCTCCCTGCGCCAGCTCGACGAGAACCTGGCCGTACTGGTCCTGATGCGCGACTTCGCCGGCATGAGCTACCAGGACATGGCCGAGGCGCTGGAGCTGCCCCTGGGGACCGTCAAGTCACGGCTCAACCGGGCCCGGCTGGAGCTGGCAGCGGCCGTCCGCCGGCGCCTCCACATCCGTGCCGTACCCCCGCCGGGCGAGGTCATGGAGGACCGTTGAGGTGAAGAGCTCCTGCGAGGCCGTCCGCGAGCTGCTGCCCTCCTTCGTGGAGGGAGAGCTGAGCGAGCCGGATCGGGACCGGCTGCGCGAGCACCTCGCCGGATGCGAGGACTGCTCGGAGCTCGCCGACATCCTCAGCACGATCACCGGCGTCGGCGACGGCCTCGACACGTTGCAGCCGCCGGACGAGCTGGCCACGGAAGTGGCGGCCTCCCCCTGCGGGCGTTGGCTGGGCCTGCTGTTCGGGGCCGTCGACCGCCAGATCACGGACGGCAACCTGGAACGCCTCCTGTCCCATCTCGAAAGCTGTCCAGGGTGTCGTCAGGCGTGGACGGACCTCACCCTGATCCATCAGGTCGCCGACGCGTTCGAGCCACCGCCCGGTCTCCTCGCCCGTTGTGTCAACGTCCGCCGCCGCCCACCCAAGCAGCGTTTCATCTACGGGCGGCGCGCAGCCACCGCCGCTGCCTACATCCTGGCCGTCCTGGTGTCGCTGACCATCGGCAACCCCGTGTCCATCGCCCGCAGCCCGGTGGTTCAAGACCTGGCGGGTAGCGTCACCAGCGAGGTCCAGCAGATGGCCACCGACAGCCGCGGAGAGCTGCGGGTCATGGTGTGGAGGATCTGGAAGTGGGGCGCCCGCCAGGTGGACACCGTCCGCAAACTCGTCGAGCCGACGGGCGATGACCGTGGGCCCGATGCAGAGCAAGGAGAGTCATGACCATGACGAACGACAGCTTTGATCCTCAGCAGGGAGCGGTCACGCCGCCACCCGAGCCGCCGACACCGCCGCTGCCGCCGCCTCCGCCATCGGAGCCGGTCTCCGCCACTGCCACACCTCGGCCGTCCACCTCGCGCGACAAGACCCCGGCGGTGGCGGTGATCCTGTCCCTCATCCTCCCCGGCCTCGGCCACCTGTACGCCGAGGCCTATCAGCGCGGGGCCATGGTCTTTGCCAGCTTCGTCCTCATCATCTTCGCCGCAGCCCGGGGCGCGCTCCCGGTCGCGTTGTCGGTACTGAGCTGCACCTTCCTCTGGTTCTACGGCATGTTCGACAGCTACAGGGAGGCGCAGATCATGGCCCTGGATGAACGCGAACCCATCCCAACGCGGTCCGACAGCAACAATGGTCGACTCCTCTTCGGCATCTTCCTCGCCGTCGTCGGGGGACTCCTCCTCGTGGAGAACCTGGGTCTCTTCGATCTGGATTGGCTGCGCGACTGGTGGCCGCTGCTGGTGGTGGCGGTCGGGATCTACCTCGTGGTCGCCGCCGCTCGCGAGCGCAATCAACGGCGCGCCGCCGACGCGGAGTCGGAGGTCGACCTGCATCGCGATTGAGGCCCTTCGTCGAGGACCGCCGGCGACGGACGGAGCCCGCGGAAGGTAGAATCGGGTCGTGCGATCCGACAACCGTCTCGCGATCATCATCTTCGTCGTCCTGGTGGTGGTGTTGGTGGGCGTCCCCGTGGTCACCCACCAGGTCCGGGAGGCGATGGCGCCGCGCCTTCTCGAGGTACGGATCACCACCGCCACCGACCGTGACCCGGTCTTTCGGGACGGTCCCCGGCACGTGCCGGCCGCGTCACGGGTCCAGATCGCAGCCGCCCTGCGGGTGGGCCGCGCCGGCCGTTCCGGCCGTTGGATGGCTCCGGTCCGGACGCTCGAGCTGGGAGGCACGCCGATCCAGCACATCCAGAGTGACGTCTGGCCCGACCGGAACCGCGCCGTGCGGGTCTTCTGGTTCACGGTGGAGTCCAGCAACGTGGGGGGCGACCTGACCACGGCCAATGCCGGCCAGCGGCTCCGCTACCGCACCTTCTTGGCCTCCGAGATGGGCCGTTCCCTGCGCGCCGCCGCCTACCCGCAGGCACACAACGAGGACCAGTTCGAAGGCATCGTGGCGCCCCCCCCGGGGAGCGGCACGATCCGCCTGTACGCGCGCGCGGAGGTGTACGACCCCGATCGGGAGTCGGTGCCCCTGGAGGCCGCCACCACGGCGGCCGCCGAGCACGCGCTCGACCCGGACTACCCCGCGGTCTACAGGTCCGTCCACATCGCGGGCGGTATTGACGACGTCGTCGGCGAGCTCTTCAACCTCCCCGGCTTCGAGCCCGAGGCCGCCGCGGGTGCGAGCCCGAACGACGTCACCGTCCCGGCGTTCGGGCTCACGTTCACCGACATGGTCCAGCGGCGTCTCGTGACCTCCTCGGGCACCTTCGCCGCCGTGGCCGCCACGGGAGCACCGACGCTAGAGCCCGGCGGGCTGACCAGACTGGGCGCGGTGCGCATGAGCGCGGGGGTGCTGCGCGGTCCCGGGCGACCCCTGCGCTGGGGGACCGACGTCAAGCCCGGAGACCTCCTGCACGGCGCCGGGCTGTGGCTGGTCCTGGTGGCGGACGACGGGAACGGGGTCCTCGACATCGGCGACACGGCCACCTGGTGCTGGCGCAGCCCGCCGACCGTTGGCACGCTGCGGGACGGCCTTCCCGCGGAGGGCGCCTTCCAGCTCGCACGCCATGTCTCGTGAGCCCATCCTCCTCGTCGACGACCTGACGGTGTCCTACCCCAGGGACAACGGGAGCTGGCAGCCGGTGGTGGAGGGCGTGTCCCTCACGCTCGGACAGGGCGAGCGCCTGGGTCTGGTCGGCTCTTCCGGCAGCGGCAAGAGCGTGACCGCCCTCGCCTGCCTGGGTCTGGTCCACCCTCCCGGGCGACGCACGGGGGGCCGGGTGGCCGTCGCCGGCGTCGACCTCGCCACCGCGACCCCCGAGGAGCTGCGGCACCTCCGCGGCGGCGTCGTCGGGCTCGTCTTCCAGGAGCCGGCGAGCTGCCTCAACCCCGTCTACACCATCGGCTTCCAGCTTCGAGAGACCATCCGGAGCCACCACGGGATGAACAGGCTGGACACCTCGACGGAGATGCGTCGGCTCCTCGAGCAGGTGGCCCTTCCGGTGTGCGGGCGGATCGCCGGGGCCTATCCCCACGAGCTGTCCGGCGGGCAGCTGCAGCGGGTGCTCATCGCCCTCGCCCTGGCGGGACGACCGCAGGTGCTCATCGCGGACGAGCCCACCTCCGCGCTGGATCGGCTGACCCAGGCAGAGATCCTGGACCTGCTGGCGAAGCTCACCGCCGAGACGGGGATCTCCCTCCTGCTGGTGAGCCACGACCTCGCCATGGTCCGGGAGACGGTCGAGCGGGTCGCGGTGATGTACGCGGGGCGCATCGTGGAGCAGGGCGCCACCACCCTCATCTTCGAGGACCCGCGACATCCCTACACCAGAGCACTCCTGGCCGCCTCCTTCCATCGGGAGGAGTCGCGGCATTCGGCGTCTGCAGACATCCCCGCCGTGGGCTGCCGTTACGCGCCCCGCTGCCCCCTCGTCGAGCCGTCCTGCGTCCACTCGGAGCCTCCTTTCACGGCGGTCCATCCCGGCCGGCTCGTGCGCTGTCCGGTGACTGCAGGCGCGGGGCACACCCGGGAGGAGCCCGCCGATGCCTGACGCGCTCCTGGAGGCGGAAGACCTGGTGCGGGATTACCACGCCCACGACGGGAGGGGGCATCTCGTCCGCGCCGTCAACGGTGTCAGCCTCCGGGTCCGGCACGGCGAGGCCGTGGCCGTCGTCGGCTCCTCCGGCGCCGGCAAGTCCACCCTGGCCCGGCTACTCCTCGCCCTGGAGCGCCCGGACCGGGGCCGCGTGCTCTTCGACGGCCACGCCGTCAGCCACCTGCCCGAGAGGAAGGTGCGCCCGCTGCGGCGCCGCTTCCAGCCCGTGTTCCAGGATCCCATCGGGTCCCTCAACCCGCGCCTGAAGGTCGGCGTCATCGTCGCCGAGGCCCTGGTGGCCCACGGTCTCGGCGACCGCTCCGAGCGGCGCGCTCGGGTCGGCGATCTGCTGACCTCCGTGGGCCTTCCCGCCGATGCCGCGAGCCGCTATCCAGGGGCCTTCTCCGGCGGTGAACGCCAACGGATCGCCATCGCCCGCGCCCTCGCCAGCGGACCGGACCTCCTCATCCTCGACGAGCCCCTCTCCGCCCTGGACGTCTCCACCCAGGCCCAGATCCTCGCGCTCCTCCGCCGCCTGCGGGAGCGCCTCTCACTGAGCCTGGTGGTGGTCGCCCACGACCTGGCCCTGGTCCGCGCCCTGTGCGAGCGGGTGGCCGTCATGGCGGCGGGCGCCATCGTCGAGGAGGGTGACACCGCGGCCGTCCTGTCCCGGCCGACGCATTCCGTCACGAGAGCGCTCCTGGCCGCCTCCCCCGCCCACCCACGCCGTGAGGACGTGGGGGCGTGAGGGCGTGAGGGGTTAGAAGTTAGACGTTAGGAGCATCCTTACGCCGCTTCGCGGCGGTGTCTCATGGGATAACACGGGACCGCGCGGAGACAGTGGGACGTCCGAGTCGCCTGTCATTCTGAGCGAGGGTCGGTCCGCCGGAGCGAGTCGAAGAATCCCCCGAGAGCACCAGAGTCGCGGTGGGGAGGCGTCCCACGGGCCTTCAGGGGATGGTTCGACTCGTCCCTCGCCGCAGACGGCTCGCTCCTCGCTCACCATGACAGAACAAGGGTGTGTCATTGGGAGCGCCCCGGCCCACCCCTGGTCAGCGGCGGTGACAGCGGACAGCGACGGCGATCGGCGGCAGTGACAGCGGCAGCGGCAGTGGAACGCCCTCCTCACGTCCGACTCCTCACCTCTAACTTCTCACTTCCAACTTCTCACGGGGTGGTCGGGTGGGTGGACCTCACGGGACGGATGGCTGGGCGACAACTAATCCGGCTACAATGGACCTGCCATGCGGACCACCATGGACCAGATCCGGACGGCGCTCGCCTCCGCCTACCCCTTGACCGTGCTGGTGAGCCAGGAGGAAGAGCGACTGGAGCGTCTCCTCGGCCGCTTCGCCGCCTCCGCCAAGCCGGAGCCCCTGCCGGTCACGGTCTGGAACTGCGTAGAAGGCTTCATCAACAGCGGCCACGAGGACCTCCACGACCCCATGGCGGCCCTGGCCTGGGTGGCCGAGGACTCACCCCGGGGGATCTACCTGTTCAAGGACCTCGGCGAGTTCCTGGACGATCGCCGCCTCCTACGGCGCCTCCGGGACACGTCCATGAGGATCCGCAACAGCGGCCGTTTCCTGTTTCTCCTCAAGCAGGACGCCATGCTGCCGGAGCCCCTCAAGCCCATCAGCTACGTGATTCTCTCCCTGTTCCCGGATGAGGCGGAGCTGGAGGAGCTGCTGCGGGCCTCGCTCAAGGGACGGCCCCATGACCAGCAGACCTTCGAGCAGCTCCACGCGTCCCTCAAGGGCATGAGCCTCACCGAGGTCGAGCACCTGCTGCGACGCCTGCTGTCACGGCACAAGAGCCTCGACGGCGCGTTCTTCCAGGACGTGCTGGACGAGAAGGAGCAGGTCACCCGACGCGAGGGCATCCTGGAGTTCGTGCCGCCGGACGAGAACCTGGTCAACCTGGGCGGCCTGGACCAGCTCAAGGAGTGGGTGCGGGAGCGCGCCACCCTGTTCGAGCCCGAGGCCCGCAAGCGCGGGATGCCGAGCCCCAAGGGGGTCCTGCTCATGGGCATCTCGGGCTGCGGCAAGAGCCTCGCCGTCAAGGTCATCGCCCAGGAGTGGAAGCTGCCTCTGTTCCGGCTCGACATGAATCTCGTGTTCGCCGGCGTCCAGGGGTCCGCCGAGTGGCTCTTCCACCGCGCCCTCGAGGCGGTGGAGTCGGTGGCGCCGGCGGTGCTGTGGATCGACGAGATCGAGATGGGTGTGGCCGGCTATCACGAGGGCGAGGGGGGTTCCCTGACCCGCATCTTCTCCACCTTCCTCACGTGGATGCAGGAGCACCGCTCGGAGGTGTTCGTGGCCGCCACGGCCAACCGCATCAACCTTCTGCCCGCCGAGGTGATCCGCAAGGGCCGCTTCGATCAGGTCTTCTTCGTGGACCTGCCCAACGAAGAGGAACGCAAGGAGATCCTGGCCATCCACCTGCAGCGCAACAACCTGGATCCCGCGCGCTATGACCTCATCCTGCTGTCCTCGGCCACCCGAGCCTGGAACGGCGCCGAGATCGAGCAGGCCGTGTCACAGGCCAGGATCACCGCCCACGCTCGGGGCACCGAGGTGACCCAGAACGACCTGCTGGCCGCCTTCGCCAAGATCATCCCCCTCTCCAGGACCATGGAGGACCAGCTCAAGGCCATCCGCTCCTGGGCCCGCACCCGCGCCCTCCCCGCAACTCGCGCAACCGCCCCGGAGATGTGAGGTCGGCCATGGCAGACGGGCCGATGACCTCGACGACGGTGCCGCCACCGGACGCCGAGTGGCTGGTGAACCAGATCGCCCACACCCTCAGGAACCCCATCTTCGCCGCCATGGTGCAGGCCGAGGCCATGACGCTGAGGCTGGGGGAAGGCAGCAACGTCGCCAACGCGGCGCAGCTCGTCTACCGCCAGCTCAAGCGCCTGGAAGCCGACATCAACGAGATGCTCCTCTATGGCCGCCCGCCGCGGCTGCAGCCGCGGCAGTTCGACCTGACTCGTCTGGTGCGGAGGATGGCCGAGACCTATCGCCGCGGTGAGCACGGGGAGGTGGTCGAGGTGCAGACGGTGGGAGACGATCACGCCGTGCTCCTCCTCAGTGACCCGGACGCGGTGACCGTGGTCCTCAAGCGCCTCCTCGCCAATGCCATCCAGCACAGCCCATCGCCCCACGAGATCGCCATCGAGCTCAAAGCCTGGCCGTCCGAGATCGAGCTCGCCGTCCGCGACCACGGTTCCGGCATCCCCGAGGAGATCAGGGAGAAGCTCTTCCTCCCGTTCTACCCTCAGCACAGCGGCCGACCGGGCCTGGGTCTGGCGGTGGCGGCGAAGTTCGCCCACGCCCTCGGTGGGAGCCTGACCATCGAGTCCAGGGTGGGAGAAGGCACCGTGGCGCGCTTCAGGCTCCCGAGTCGGCCAGTCGACGCCGGAGCATGAATCCCATCGAGGACCTCCAGCCGGCGGGGCCTGCGACGCACACAGGAACCAGCGAAGGTGACCAACTTCTCCGACACCACCGATAGCGCCTCCGACACCTCCCGTTCCGACCAGCCGGGAGTCGTCCCGAGTGCGTGGCGGCGTCCGGACGGCGTTATCCGTCTCCTCGTGCTGCCGTCGGAGGAGGGGATGCGCCTGGACCTCTTCCTGGCCGTCGCCGCCGGGGTGAGCCGGCGCGCGGCCCGGCGCCTCATCGCGGCCGGGCGCGTCGTCCGCAACGGCACCCCGGTCCGCGTCCAGTCGCGCACCGTGACGCCGGCGGACGTGGTCGAGGTCCCGGACGAGACCGGCTCCCCACCTCTTCCGGCGAGACCCACGATCCGGGCCTTGGACATCCTGTACGAGGACCGCCTCGTGATCGCCGTCGACAAGCCCGCGGGGATCCTCTCGCAGGCGGCGGCCAGCCAGGACCCGGCGGAGCTCGCCCTCGACCAGTTGCTGCTGCTCGGCCTCGCCGCGCGCGAAGGCCGACGACCGTACCTCCGCCTGGTGCACCGGCTGGACCGACTCACCAGCGGGATCGTCCTCGGCGCCCGCTCCGCTCAGGCCCTGCGTCCTCTGGCCCACGCCTGGGCCGGCGGCGTCGTGGACCGGCGGTACCTGGCGGTGGTGGAGGGCGCGCCATCCTGGACGCACCTCGAGGTCGATCGACCGATTACCCGCGATCTCGACCACGCCTGGCGCTTCCGAGTCAGCGCCGAGGGACGACCGGCCCGGACGCTGGTGCGTCTGCTCGGTGCGGGTCCCCACGGCACTTCCGTGCTCGAGTGCAGGCTCCTCACCGGGCGCACCCACCAGGTGCGCGTTCACCTCGCTGCTTCGGGCCACCCGGTGGTGGGGGACCGACTGTACGGCTCGCGCCTCGGGAATCTCGCACCTCGTCCCCTCCTCCACGCAGCGTCGCTGACGCTACCCCACCCCGGCGGAGGGGGCACCCTCCGCATCACGAGCCCCCTGCCGGAGGACCTGACAGCGTTCTTGGGACCACTCGGGGAGAGGTTTCGTGGGGTGTAGGACCCGCTCGTCCCGAGGACTCGCACAGACGGTTTCCCTCCCGATCTGTATAATCGGCTCGTGACCCTCGGCTTTTTCTATCTCGCGGTCCTCCTTCTCGGGTTCACCCTCGCCTTGGTCACAGGCTTCGTCCGGCGGTTGATGCATCCAACCGAGCTCTGCGACGGCGTGGTCATTCCGTCCCACGAGCACTGGTTCGCCTCCTACACGCCGACCACCGACAAGATCATCTCCTTTGCCACCACGTTCGGCGCGGCCACCTTCGTCGCCCACGGGGTCGCAGCCTTGGATCCCCTTCACGAGCTCGCCATCGGCGTCGGCGCGGGTGCGGTGGGGCTGGTCTCGCTGCGCGTCTGGGTCGGCCGCGTCTGCGACCCGAGCCGGGCGCTCGCCAATCACCGCACGACCGGCACCGTCGTGCGGGAGATTCCGGCCAGCGGGTACGGCCAGGTCGAGATCATGGTCTCGGGCGTCCCCTTCAAGCTGGCCGCGCGCTCAGGCAACGGCCAGAGCATTCACAGCGGCACCGAGGTCAGCGTGCTGGATCGCCAGGAGTCGGTGGTGGTCGTCATCCCCTGTCAGGCGTGACCGAGGTCCCCTCCGACGCCGCCGCCTCCCTGATCCTCGCCAGTGGATCGCCACGGCGAAGGGAGCTCCTCGACCTGCTGGGCATTTTCTACCGGGCGCAGCCTGCCGACATCGAGGAGCAGCGCCATGAGGGGGAGAGCCCCGCGGCCTACGCGGTGCGGGCGGCGCGGGAGAAGGCCCTCGCGGTCGCGGGCCCCTGCCCCGCCCTCCCCGTGCTGGCGGCGGACACCGTCGTCGAGATCGACGGCGATGTGCTGGGCAAGCCGGGATCGACCCAGGAGGCGAAGCGCATGCTGCGCCGGCTGTCCGGGGTCACGCACGCCGTCCACACCGGCATGGCCCTCGCCGCGACCGCGGGCTGCAGCTCCCTCGTGGACACCGCCAGCGTGCGGTTCCAAACCCTGACCGACGACATCATCGCCTGGTACGTGGCCACCGGCGAGCCCATGGACAAGGCCGGCGCCTACGCCGTGCAGGGCGCCGGGGGCCTGCTCGTGGACCGGGTCGAGGGATCGCCCCACACCGTGATCGGCTTGGCTTTGCACCGCCTTCCGGAGCTCTTCGCCGGAGTGGGGCTCGACTTCCGGCGCTTCCTCCGGCCGTAGTCAGCAATCGCCCGGCACGGCCGACCGTGGCGCGCCTCAGGTGGTACCGGCCACGGAGTGCCGTTCACACCTGGTCGCACCGACCTCCCCCGATCCGCGCCCGGCGGATGGGCACCTTCGCGGCGCGGCTCGGACAGGGGCTACGACGGGAGCGGCGCATCACCCCAGGTGATGGCCCGACCGAGATCGGAGAAGGAGAAGCTGGCAAAGATGCGGTGGCCGTTGAAGTCCAGCACCCTCGCGTCCTCCTCCGCCGCGAGATCGGAGGCCACGAGGCGGAGGGTGGCGTCATAGACCGCGTCCACGGCATCGATCGGCACCTCGTAGGCGATGAACTTGGTGATGCCCCTGTCGCGGAGCTTCCCGATCAGGCGTGGATCGGTGGCGTCGCGGTAGCTGCTGACGAGCAGGACAGGACCGGAGCCGGTGAACAGGATGAACGCGCGCAGTCCTTTCACCGCTTGCGCACCGGCCCGTGGCCTGGAGACCTGCGCCACCTGCACCGTGCTCACTCCTCGCAGACGCGCCGGGCGCTACTGCTCGTACGGGATGGGCCGCCCCAGCTCGGAGAACGAAACGGTGTCGAAGATCCGCGAGCCGTTGAAGTCCAGCACCCGCAGCTCCTTGCCCCGGGCCAGGTCGTCCGCCACGACCTCGAACGGGACGCCGTAGCTGCGTTGCACCTCGTCCACCGGGACCTCGTAGGCGATGAACTTGTCGATCCCTCTCCCGTGCAGGGTGTCGAGGAGGGAGCCCTGGGTGATGTCGGTGCCGGAGGTGAGAACGAGGATCGGGCCCGTCTCGATGAACACCATGTAGGCTCTCATGGTCACCCCCTTTCCGTCATCTGATCTCCTCATGGAGACTCACATTCAATGTGGGTCCTCGCCATCGCTTGCGTCAACAGGAAGCCGCCCGCGAATCTGCCCCACGACGGCAAAGTTCCTGTAAATACGGCCCCCGATCACAGTCCGGATCCGGTGCGCTCACCTCTGGCCGTTGAATGCGCCCGCCACGCCCTCCACCACCGCCCGTGCGAATCTCTCCCGCCAGGCATGGTCGGCCAGGAGCACGCGATCGGCGCTGTTGGCCATGTTGCAGCACTCCACCAGCACCGCATTCTGCGCCGCCGTGTAGCGCAGCACCGCGGGCACCCAGCTCGACCGGCCCCGCAGCACATGGTCGCGGACCGGTTCCTCGGAGTGGACCGCGACGTGGCCCTCCCGCAGGGACGCCACGATGCTGTCGGCGAGGTGGCGGGAGGAAGCCTCCACCCGCGCCTTGAAGTCGGGACTGAGCCGGACGGTCGGATGGTGACGATACTCCGCGTAGGCCCGGATCTCGCGACGCTTCACGGTGTACCGATCGGGGCGGAGATAGCGGGACGGGACATAGATGATGGCGCCGCGCACGCTCGGGTGGAGCGAGTCCGCGTGCACCGAGATGAACACGGTCTTGGACCGCGGCACTTTGTTTCCCAGCCGCCGCAGGATGATGTCGTTGGTGAGGTACCAGCGCAGGTGGACGCCGATCACCGAATCGGAGAGATCGTACCGCGGCTGGGTGAGGAGGAACTGATCCCGATCCTGGACCAGTCGATCCTGTGTGCCGATCTCGCACCCGTCGCCCGCGTCCTCCCTCGTCAGCCACACCGTGGCCCGGGTGTGCCGTTCCAGGTTGCGCTTGATGCGGCAGGCGATGTCGTAGACGTAGGTCGACTCCCACATTCCGTTTACGACCGCACCGGTGTCCACTCCGCCGTGGCCGGCGTCCACCACCACGTGCACACCCGACAGGTCGGTGGCCTTGACGACCTCCAGGAAACGGCCCAGCTCACGCTGCTCTCGCTGCCACTCCAGCCGCCGCGGGTGGTCCGGCGGCAGGTAGCGGGGCAGCAGCAGCTCGAGGGGAATCTTGACCGGGAACCCCACCGGGATCGAGGTGACGTCTCGCACTCCGGAGCGTTCGGCGATCTCGGCGGCGGTGGCGTTCACCTGCTTGGCGTACACCTGCCCCGTGAACCTCACCACCACCGCCGAGTACAGGGCTTCACCGCGGCGGAGGCGATACTCGGCGTAGGGCCCGCGCTCGTCGGACGAGAACCTGAGTGGCCCCACGATCGGCTGCGAGGTCGGGGGCGTCGTGACCGCCGCCGCGGGGGGCCGCGTCGGCGCCGGGCTCGGCGTCGGTCTGGGAGTGGGCGTGGCAACCGGCGTCACGGCGCGAAAGACGTTCAGGAGGTCGCCCGCCGGAATCAGCAACGGCCGCCCCCGCCGCGGCGCCGCGCCGGCCGGTGCACCCGTCGCCCGCCGCAGCGCAGCCCCGTGTCCGCGCCGGCCGGTGAAGACCTCGGCGAGCCACTCGAAGCTCTCCTCGCCATTGCCGAAGGGGTCCAGGGGCCAATGCTCCCACCCCTCCTGCACCCGGCGGTCCGCCACGAACAGGCTTTGCACGGCAGCCAGCCGCAGAGCGGGCCGCAGCGCCGCCATGGGGATCGCCACGGCGCGGTCGCGGAGCGGATGCTCGAGGTCACCGTTGGCGGCCCGCACCTCAGCCGCCGACGATGCCGAGCTGCAGTAACGTCGGGCGAGCGAGATCCAACCGTCGCCAGCCATCGGCCTGACCACCAGCACCGGATGTCCGCCCCGGTCCCAGTGGAGCGGACCGCCGGTGGGTAGCTGCACCTCCAGCCGTCGTGGCCCCTCCGGCGCGGCGGCGGCGGTGATCGCCGCCAACACCAGCAGCGCAGGCCATGACCACACCCCCAGCCGACGACGTTCGCCGTCACCCCGACCGACCCGGCGCGCCCGCGGCGCGATCACGGGTGTCGCGTGCTCGGGCGCAGCACCGGCACGAGCCTTCCTGTCCCCCGGCCCAACCATCTTCTGACAGTCACATCTTAGCGGGACCGAGGTTCGCTCGGGCGGTGGCGGGATATACTCGAGCGTGCGGCCATGACCGAGATGCCTCCGACCTTCCCCGATGGAGAATCCGACCGGACGCGCCCTGGCCTCGGCGACGACCTTCGGGAGCTCCTGCTCGCGAGCTGCAGCGCGGTGCTCGTGGTGGCCGCGGACGGACACATCACGTCGGTCGCGACCGCCGCCGGCGACGAGCTCGGCCTGATCCTGGCCCAACAGCAGGGAGCGATGATCTCCGACGTACTCGAGGACACCCAGGCCGACGACGGCCGCCCCCAGCTCGCCGCGCTGATGTCCGGCGGGGCCCCTCCCATGGGATCACGGCTGAGGCTCCGCATCCCCGACCGGACGTCCATCTGGGTCCGGGTCGCGGCGCGACCTGCCCGGGGCACGACGGACGGCGCGCTCATCGCCATCCGCCCCCTGGATTCCGGCGTTGCGGGACGAAGGCCGCCCGCAGGTGGACGTCCCCTCGCTTCCCTGGGCAGACCGATGCCCGTCCCTTCAACCGCGCGGGGCCAGTGGGCCGTGGCCGAGGACGACGACACGGAGGCGCTCCTGGGACCGGCGGCCACCGCCCGGGAGGTGGAGTTGGCGACCTCCCTGCGACGGCGGCTGGGGCAGGTGCACAGCCTCCAGCGGCAGGTGGATGACCTGCTGTCCGCACGCCGGCTCTTCCTGTCGGCCTCCGCCCACGAGCTCAAGACCCCCCTCACCATCCTCCAGGTCTACCTGGAGACCCTCCTCGAGGACCTCGCCGAGGGGCTCACAGAAGAGCAGCTCTCCTTCCTCCGGATCTGCCACGAGAGCGCGCTTCGCCTCCGCCGCCTGGTGGTCGACCTGGTGGATCTGGCGGCTCTGGAGAGCGGCGAGATCCAGCTCGCGTTCGCCAGGGTGGAGCTGCTCCCGATCATCAACGCAGTGCTCGAGGAAGTGGAGCCGTTGGCGCGTCATGCAGAGGTAACGCTCCACATCGCCGGCCGGGGCACCGTTCCACCGGTCCGGACCGACCCCTGCCGGACCCAGCAGGTGCTGCGCAACCTCGTGGACAACGCCGTCCGCCACACACCCGCCGGCGGCACGGTGTCGGTGTCCGCCATCTGCCGCGACCGCGCGGTCCAGGTGACCGTGAGCGATACCGGCGTCGGCATCCGCGCCGACCGCCTGGAATCCATCCTGCGGCCGGGTGCCGAGCGGGCCACGAGCGGGGGCAGCGGGCGGGGCTCGGGCATCGGGCTCGCGGTCTCGCAGCGGCTGGCCATGGCCCTGGGCGGACGGCTCACCGGCGAGAGCGTCGAGGGCAAGGGATCCAGCTTCACCGTCTCCCTCCCCGTCTGGCGCTGATTCCACACCAACCCGCCGACGGAAGGACAGTCAGGCGACCTCGGTGCAGGCGCACGGGGCACCGCCCCCCAGCCTGTCTTGCCGCACCCACCACCGTGTGCTACATTTCGTCTCCGCGTGGGCGGGCATAACTCAGTTGGTAGAGTGTCAGCTTCCCAAGCTGAACGTCGCGGGTTCGAGTCCCGTTGCCCGCTCCAGATTCCCGCACCGCAGTGGTAGGTGAGTTCATGGGCCTCTTCAATCGAGATGAACACGCCGACGGGGATGACCGCGCCATCACCCATGCTCGAGGCTCTCAGACCACCGCCGCCGGTTCACCGCACACCGTGATCGCCGCCGACAACCGTTTCGAGGGAACCCTGTACGGATCGGGCGAGGTGCAGGTGGAGGGAGAGATCGTCGGCGCCGTGGACATCTCCAGTGGCCTGATGGTGGCCTCCCAGGGGACCATCCGCGGCACGGTCTCAGCCCGTCGCGTCATCGTCGCGGGCACTGTGGTCGGCGACATCTCGGCGTCCGAGCGCATCGAGCTGAAGCCCTCGGCAAAGGTCGAGGGCAACATGGCCTCCGCGCGCATCCTCATCAACGACGGGGCCACCTTCGACGGTCAGGTCCTCATGCGCGAGGCCCGGCCCGGCGACGGCAAGGGCGGGCCTTCCGTCACCACCTCCTCCGCCCGGCGTGACCGGGCCGGGAAGGGCGAAGACGCGAAGCGGCCCGCGACGAAGCAACCGGACGTCGAACCCGCCGCCGACGCTGCCTCCTCCACCGACGATCCACCCGGCGAGAAGGATCGCTAGGAGCTCAGGAGCTACTCGTCATCCTCGAAGAAGTGGCCGCCGGGGCGGAGCCGTGGCGTGGGGATGTATGGCCGGTAGTGCTCGTGGTAGATGCTCACCAGGGTCAGGAATGCGGTCATCATCAAGGGACCGAGCAGCAGCCCCACCGGTCCGAAGGCCTCCAGGCCACCGAGGAGCGACAGCAGCACCAGGAGCGTGTGGAGCTGCGCGCGGCGTCCCACCAGAGCGGGCTTCAGCCAGTACTCGACCACGGTCGCGACGATCATCAGCGGGATCAGGATGGCGAACGCCTTGGCGTTCTCTCCCACCAGCAGGAGGAGGAAGAACGCGGGGATGTACACGAGGGAGATCCCGATCACGGGGATGAAGGCGAGGACCCACATGACGGTCCCCCACACCGCGGGGGCGGGCAGGCCCAGGACCGCGAACAGCACGCCCCCGATGGTCGCCTGGATGACCGCCGCGACCCCGTTGCCCACCACCAGGGACGACGCCATGTCCATGAATCGTCGCCGCAGCATGTCCTGCTCGGCCGCGGGCAGGGGGAGGACCTGGTACAACCACTGGCGCAGGCGGGCTCCGTCCACGAGCAGGAAGTAGACGACGATCAGCCAGATCAGAAAGCTGATCACGAAGCGGACGAGCCCCTTGGCCATGGACAGGCCCTGCTCGTACAGGAACCTGCCGAGCCTGGCGCCGAGAGCCGGCAGACCCGTGTACACATCCTCCCGCGTGACCGCCAGGCCCAACGGACGGAGCACACGGTTGGCGCTGTCCAGCAGGTCCTGGTGCTCGACGATGGCTTCACGGATGTTCTCCTCGGTGAACTGCGCGACGCTGAGCTGGTAGAAGTTCAGCGCCTCTTGGGAGACCTCCCGGGCGATCACGAACAGGGGCAGCAGCAGGGCCACCACCAACACGAGGCAGATGAGACCCGCCGCCACACGGCGCTCCCCGTGGAGGGCCCTGGCCAGCTGCCGGTGTGCGGGTACCAGCAGCCCCACCGCGACCAGCGCCAGCAGCACGACCGACACGAAGGGCAGCAGGAGTCTCAGCACGACGGCCAGGGTCACGGCCAATGCCGCCAGGATCCCGATCCATGCCGATCTGTGGGGTGCTGCGGAGGGAGGCATCGCCTTGTCGTCCATCTCGGCACAATCCTCCGCGCAGCGCCACCATCCGTCAAGGGATGTTCGGCGAACACCGTCCCCGGCGTGCGTCCACCCTCGCGGAGCTCGTTCCGGCCGACCCGAGTCCTGGATATCGGTGCCACGTGAAAGCAGAGGGCTGTGACGTGGTCGTCAATCGGGAGCCGGAACGCTGAGAATCGACAGGCTCTCCGCCGTCCTCGAGCTCGTGCCATGGCAGGGACGCGGCCTGGGGCCGACCACGCCGCCGGTCAGGTCCTGATGGAGCTGTGCACCACGGCGGCGGAGCTCGAGGCGTTGCGGCCCGCCGCTGAACCGCTGCTGTCGGGGACCCTGGGGGATGCGGACTGACGGGGGCGCCACGTCGGGCACACGGCGCCAGTCCCGTCGGCGTGGGGTCGGACGTCGAGTCGCCACTGGAAGTTCATCGGCCTCCCGCCGGGTCCGGAAAGTGTGAACCGGATCACCGGCGGGCATGGGATGGAGACAGCTCCGGCCGGTGTCGTCTTGACGCGCGAGCACGGACCGCTCCATGCTGGCCAGTGGATTCTCGGCGAAAGGCAGGACATATGGAGGTGGCTGCTCTCCGCGTCGCGGGCCTCAGTGAAGAGACGGTGGCCTTGCTGAAACGTCGAGCGCAGGACCGCGGCGTCGAGGTGACGGTGGTCGTGCGCGAGCTGAGGGAAATGGGGCTGAAGCTCGAGCTCGGCCCTCCGGCCGCTGCCGACCCGACGCTCGGGGCCGCGGCTCCGCTGACGGGACGAGACCTCCTCGGCAGTCTCGAGACCGACGATCCGGACGCTCTCTGGATCTGATCCCGGGCCGTCCCGTCGGACGGTTGATGTCAGCGCCGGGGATCGACGCCGTAGTACTCCCTATACCAGTCCACGAAACGCGCGATCCCGACCTCGATGGGCGTGTCCGGCTTGTAGCCCACCTCGTCCGCCAGGGCACTGACATCGGCATAGGTCGCGGGCACGTCCCCCGGCTGCATGGGCAGCATGTTCTTCTCGGCCTCGACCCCGAGGCACTCCTCGAGCACCTGGATGAAGCGCATGAGCTCCACCGGCTTGTGATTGCCGATGTTGTACACCCGCCACGGGGCGCGGCTGGTGCCGGGGTCGGGTCGGTCACTGTTCCACGTCTCGCTGGGCTGAGGCAGGTGGTCCATCACCCGCACCACCCCCTCGACGATGTCGTCGATGTAGGTGAAGTCCCGGCGGTGATTGCCGTGGTTGTACACATCGATGGCCTCACCCGCCAGCATCTTGCGCGTGAACTTGAAGAGGGCCATGTCCGGCCGGCCCCATGGCCCGTACACCGTGAAGAAGCGCAGCCCGGTGCACGGCAGGCCGTAGAGGTGGGCGTAGCTGTGGGCCATCAGCTCGTTGGCCTTCTTGCTCGCCGCGTACAGGGAGACGGGATGATCCACGTTGTGGTGCACGGAGAAGGGCATCGCGGTGTTGGCGCCGTACACCGAGCTCGACGACGCGTACACCAGGTGTGGGACTCCCTGGCGACGACAACCTTCGAGCACGTTCAAGAAGCCGACCAGGTTGCTGTCCACGTAGGAGTGGGGGTCCTCCAGGGAGTAGCGCACTCCGGCCTGCGCAGCCAGATGCACGACGCTCTGGAAGCGGTTGGCCGCGAACAGCGCCTCCATCCCGATCCGGTTCGCCAGGTCCAGCTTGACGAACTCGAACCCATCCCGGTCGCGAAGCTGAGCCAGGCGCGCCTGCTTCAGCGTCACGTCGTAGTAGCTGCTCAGGTTGTCGAGGCCGATGACCCTGCGGCCGTCATCGAGGAGCCGTTTGGCGAGGAAGAAGCCGATGAATCCGGCGACGCCTGTGACGAGAACGGGGTTTGCAGCAGAGGTGGAGGTGTTCATTGCTCCATCATTCTACGTGAGCCGGGCGCCACGGTCCCACGGTGCCCGCCGACCCCTGCACCATGGTGGTCAGCACCGTCTCCGCCGCCGGGTTAGAATCTTCCCCTGAGCCTCGTCGTTCCAAGAGGGCGGGTGCACAGCGCCCGCCGTCTGGTGAAAGGACACCTCATGAGCACGACCACCGCCACCGACTACAAGGTCAAGGACATCGCCCTCGCCGACTGGGGACGGCGCGAGATCGACATGGCGGAAAAGGAGATGCCGGGCCTCATGGCCACACGGTCCAAGTATGGCCCGGAGAAACCCCTGCGGGGCGCCAAGATCTCGGGAAGCCTGCACATGACGATCCAGACCGCCGTCCTGATCGAGACGCTGCGGGCGCTGGGCGCCGATGTGCGCTGGGCCTCCTGCAACATCTTCTCCACCCAGGATCACGCCGCCGCCGCCATGGCCGCCGCGGGCGTGCCGGTGTTCGCGTGGAAAGGCGAGTCCCTCGAGGAGTACTGGTGGTGCACCAGGCAGGCGCTCACCTGGCCCGACGGCTCAGGCCCTCAGCTCATCGTGGACGACGGCGGTGACGCGACGCTGTTGATCCACCGCGGCTACTACGCGGAGGAGGACCCGGGCCTCCTCACGGATGGCGCCGGCAACAAGGAGGAGGAGATCGTCGACCGCCTGCTCCAGGCGACGCAGACCGTGGACCCGGTCTTCTGGCACAAGCTGGTGGGCGACCTCAGGGGCGTCTCGGAGGAGACCACGACCGGTGTGCACCGCCTCTACCAGATGGCCGCCAAGGGTGAGCTCCTGGTCCCTGCCATCAACGTCAACGACTCGGTCACCAAGTCCAAGTTCGACAACATCTACGGCTGCCGGGAGTCCCTGGTGGACGGCATCAAGCGTGCCACCGACGTGATGATCGCCGGCAAGATCGCCGTGGTCTGCGGCTATGGCGACGTGGGCAAGGGCTGCGCGGAGATCCTGCGCGCCCACCGCGCCCAGGTCTGGATCACGGAGGTCGACCCCATCTGCGCCCTGCAGGCGTGCATGGCCGGGTACAAGGTCACCACCGTGGAGGACGCCCTCCCCCACGCCGATCTCTTCGTCACCGCCACCGGCAACTGCGACATCATCACCGCCGACCACATGAGCCGCATGAAGGACCAGACCATCGTCTGCAACATCGGGCACTTCGACAACGAGATCCAGGTGGATGCCCTCGAGAGCTGGCCCGGGATCCGGCGGGCCACGGTCAAGCCCCAGGTGGACACCTACACCTTCCCCGACGGGCACGCCATCATCCTGCTCGCCGAAGGCCGCCTGGTGAACCTCGGCTGCGCCACCGGCCATCCCAGCTTCGTGATGTCCAACTCCTTCACGAACCAGGTGCTGGCGCAGATGGAGCTGTGGAGCTCGGAGCACGACATCGGGGTCACGACCCTGCCGAAGCACCTGGACGAGGAGGTGGCCCGCCTGCACCTGGACAAGCTCGGGGCCACGCTCACCACGCTCACCGAGAAACAGGCGGCGTACATCGGCGTGCCGATGGACGGCCCCTTCAAACCGGAGTGGTACCGGTACTGACAGGACCAAGCGGCGGCAATCAGCGGCAGCGGACAGCGTCCGCTTCAGTGATCAGTGGCAGTCGCGTGAGTCAGCGATCAGAGATCAGTGGAGCGAGTCGCCCCCGTGGCCGTCCCTGTCGCCGATGGCTGCTGCGTTCAGACCTCCTCATGACATGCACGTCTGCGGGACCGCCCGCATCCGCGCCCGAGTCCGCGTCCGACGGGACGTCGGAATTCGGGTTCGGACACGGGACCACGGTCCCGTCCTCCGCACGCTCTGTCATCGCATGTGACACTGCCCCGACGGGGCGTCATGACGCTCAGGGAGAGGCCATCTCCATCGAGGCGGTCACCTTGATGCAGTTGCGGCCACCCTGTTTGGCCAGGTACAGCGCCTTGTCCGCGAATCCCAGCAGGGCGTCAATGGTGAGCTGGTGGTCGTCGCTCGACGTGACGCCGAAGGAGCCGGTCACGGTGAGCACGTCGTCGCCCGTGGCGAACGGCGAGTCCGCCACCGCCTCGCGCGCGCGCTCGGCGATCTCCGCGGCCTGCTGCAGGCTGCAGCCGGGGAGGATGGCCAGGAACTCATCAGCCGAGAATCGGCCGAGATGGTCGTAGCCGCGGAGGCTCCCGGCCACCCGCTGCGCGATCTCGGCGAGCACGCGATCGCCCGTCTCGTATCCGAAGTTGCCGTTGATCTCGCGCAGCCGATCCACGTTCATCAGGAAGAGTCCGACCGGCCGCCCCTCGCGATCGGCACGATTACGCTCATGGGCGAGGCGCGCGACGATCGTGCGGCGATTGAGGAGGCCGGTGGTGGCGTCCTGCGTGGCCAGCCGCTCCAGCTCGCGTTTGCCGTCGGTGAGCTGGCGATAGGCCTCGCTCAGCCGGTGCTCCAACCGTCGTCGCTCGAGCTCAGAGCTGAGGCGGGCGGCCAGCAGCTCGGCCACGTCCACCTGGACCCTGGTGAAGTCGTGGCGCCGCGGCTCGCGGCCGGCGAAGCTCAGGCTCCCGGCCACCGTGCCGGCGACGCGCAGGGGCACGCCCAGGTAGCTGCCGTAGGCCATGGTCTCGTGGGCGGGGTGGGAGGCGAGCCCCTTGCCCCGGGTTGACCGCAGACCCACGGGGCCGTCCGCCTCCACGATCAACGAGGAGAAGGTCCGGTCCAGCTCCAGGGTCATCCCGGCCTCCAGACCCACGTCGGGCGGACCCTCCACCGACAGGACCCGGAAGCTGCGGCCCTCGATCTCGGCGACGACGCCGATCTCCAGGCCGAGCAGGTCACAGCCCGCCCGCAGCACCTGTGTGCTCAAGCCGTCCAGGCCGCGATCGGTGGCGACCTCGACCTCGGCCAGTCGGCGCACGACCTCCGCGCCTCTGTCGAGCCCGCTCCTTCTCGAACGTCGGAGGGCCATGACCTCACTCCCCCGCTGTTGTCAAGTCTTCATTATAGGCTATTTGGCAACAAGCCCCAGGGGAATCCCCCAGAACCGCCCTCAGAAGCGGCAGGCCAGGCCGGACAGCACTCTCAATTCGTCGTACTGGTCGTGATCGGTGTGCTCGGCCACGAGGAGCAGGGAGAGCCTCCGGCCCACGGTGGCGTTGAGGGAGAGCGAGTACCGGGTGCTCTTGGGACGCACCTCGACAGTCCCCCCGTCAGCGTCGTTGAAGACGAACACGGAGAGCGAGGTGATGTAGTCGAGGCTGGCATACAGCCTGCGGCCCAGGGTCTTGCCCAGGGAGACATACGTGGAGTCGTAGGAGCTGTCGCCGCGGTCGAGCTGTTGGTTCGACATCACCAGGTCGAAGCCGAGGTCAAAGATGTCGTTGAGGTAGACGCCGTAGCTGACGCGGTCGTACCACTGATCCTGGCGGTTGTTCTTGTCGCGGCCCCAACCGCCCCAGATGCGGACGCCTCGCCGCGGCAACACCGACAGCCGCACCCGCTCGGACTCGAAGAGCAGACCGTCGAGCTGCTCCGGGCTCACCGGCCGACCCTCGAGGACGTCGTGACTGATGGACCGGGCGTCGATGGAGCGGCCGCGGTGATAGGTGCCCTGGACCTCGATCAGCTCCACCGGACGATAGCGGATGTTGGTGAAGAAGTACGTCAGGTCGGCGCTCCCCATTCCGCCAGGACCCTGGAGGTCATACTGGAGCGTCTGGTAGGCGAAGAGCTTCGTGTCCACGGGGACGAAGTTGCTCAGCACCAGGACCGAGCGCTCCGTCAGGTCGTGATTCCGCAGCAGGGCCCAGCCCAGCACGTGGCGGCGCCCGTGGGGGGCGTCCATGGCCACGTACACCCCCCCTTTCTTGATGCCGTCCACATAGCCGGCATCGAGGATCTCGGGCTCGAGGCCGGCAAACAGCCCGAAGCGCCAGGGCGAGCCGGCCGGCGAGTACTCGCCCTGGATCCCGCCCACCTGGCCGAGGCCGCCGAGCTCGTGGATCCACATCTGGCCGAGCCGCAGCTTCCAGGTCCCCTCCGGCGCCCGCCATCCCACCCAGGCCTCGTAGACGGAGTACTCCTGATCCCGATCGTCGGTGCTGGGGAAGGTGGCGACCCGGGTGTCGAGGCGGTAGGAGAAGGGTGACTCGGAGCCCCGCGCCGGGTACAGGGACAGGGTCCCGATGAGA
>CAWJPY010000010.1:0-3074 GCA_963844865.1 uncultured Holophagae bacterium | reverse complement strand
CTCCACTGACGAGGAGCGCGGCCTGGGGGCACCAACCCTCGTGTGACGTGTGGCTCACACGCGCTCACGGCCGGGATCGCGTTGACGGCTCGAGCCGCCTCTGATACGTTCCGGTTCTCGCACCACGAGTCTGGACGCAGGCTTTCTCCCCGTTGCCGGGCATGTCTCGGATGCCTGGCGGTACGAGGTTGAGCGCTACACGGCGGCCCGGATGAGCCGGGGCCTCGTGATGAAGACGCTGACGAGGAGGTACAGCATGCGTTCCCATGTCCGGTCCTCCGTTGCCGTTTCCGTGCTCACCCTGCTGATGGCCTTGGGCGCCCCCGCGCGGGCGCAAGAGTGCAATCCCGAGCCGACCGGGGTCGCCGACTTCGGCACCCTCAACCAGGAGCCCTACGACGTGGCGGTGGCGGGTGACTATGCCTACGCCGCGGACGAGGTGGGCCTGACCATCTACGACATCAGCGCGCCCGGCGCTCCGACCCAGGTCGGTCAGGTGCTGCTGCCGGACTACGCGTACGGCGTGGCCGTCGCCGGAACGACCGCCTATGTGACGCACAGCGGCGGTCTCCAGGTGGTGGATGTCTCGGACCCGACGGCGCCGGAGATCGTCGGCTCGGTCTCCATCCCGGGATGGGCCCTCGACGTGGCGGTCGTGGGCAGCGTGGCCTACGTGGCCGACTACGACAACGGGCTCCGCGTAGTGGACGTGTCCACCCCGGCGTCGCCCACGATCACGAGTACGACCGCGACGCCCGGGCACCCCAGGGGGGTCGCCGTAGCCGGCAGCATCGTGTACGTGGCCGACGACGACGGAGGTCTCCAGGTCGTGGACGTCTCGAACCCGTCATCCCCGGAGATCGAGGGCTGGTCGCCACGACGGATCACGCCTACGACGTGGCCGTGAGCGGCAGCACCGCCTACGTGGCCGATTGGAATGCCGGTCTGCAGGTGATCGACGTCTCGGAGGACGACTCGCCCGCCATCGTGGGCTCGGTGGACACGCCCGGGCTTGCTCGCGGCGTCGCCGTCTCGGGCGCCACCGCCTACGTCGCCGACCGGTTCGGAGGGCTGCACGTGGTCAACGTGGCCACTCCGGCCTCGCCCACGATCTCCGGCTCGTTGGCCACGGCCGGAGATGCGTACGCCGTCGTCGTCGTGGGCACCGTCGCGTACGTCGCTGACATGTACGACCTGGAGGTGGTGGATGTGAGCAGCCCGACGGCGCCCACCCTCCTCGGCTCGGTGGAAACCGCGGGGGACGCGTCGGACGTGGCGATCGTCGGCGCCACCGCCTACGTGGCCGACGGGGCCGCGGGCCTGCAGGTGGTTGATCTCTCCGACCCGACGGCACCTGCCATCGTCGGTTCTCTGGCCACTCCGGGCTCGCCCTTCTGCGTGGCCGTCTCCGGCAGCGTCGCGTACGTCGGCGAGTACTTCGGCGACCTGCAGGTGGTTGACATCTCCGACCCCTCCGCACCGGCCATTTTCGGGTCGGTGGCGACCCCCTGGATTCCCCAGGGACGTGGCCGCGTCCGGCACCACCGTCTATGTGGCCGATGATGATGGCGGCCTGCAGGTGGTGGACGCGTCGAACCCCGCGGCGCCCTCCATCGTGGGCTCGGTGGACACCCCCTCGTGGGCGAACGGGGTGGCCGTCGAGGACGGCACCGCCTACGTGACCGATGGAAACCTGCAGGTGATCGACGTGAGCGATCCGACCGCTCCCGACCTCGTGGGCTCGGTCGATACGCCCGGATCTGCCAACGGTGTGTTCGTCGCGGGGAGCACCGCGTACGTCGTCGACGGCAGCCTGAGGGTGATCGACGTGAGCGACCCCAACCTCCCCCTCCATCCTGGGCTCCGCCGCAACCGCCGAGTACGCCGAGGATGTGCTGGTCGTCGGCGACATCGCATTGATCGCGGACGAGAACGGGGCCGTGGGGGTGGACGTGTCGGACCCCGCCGCGCCCGTCCTGATGGGCACCATCCCGACCCTCAGGCCCGCCGAGAAGATCGCGGTGTCCGAGTCGACCTCCACGGTCTGGCTGACCAGCGGCGTGTACCTGGAGGGCATGGATGTCTCCTGCCCAGTGTGCAACGGGCTGGAGGTCGTCGCGAGCCCGGCCACCATTCTGATCGGGGGGACGTCAACGATCACGGTGACGGTGCGCGACGTGGTGGGCCAGCCGGTGGCGGGCCAGGAGGTGACCGCCACCAGCGACACGGGCACGGTGGGCAGCTTCACCGACAACGGTGACGGCACCTACCAGGCAGCCTTCACCTCCGGCTCGCACCTGGGGACCGTCGAGATCACCGTCACCGTGAACGACGAAACCTGCGACACCACCGGCACGGTCGAGATCGTCTGCCCCACCCTCGAGCTGACGATGACGCCCGATCCGGTCCAGACCGGCGGCTCCGGAACGCTCGGTATCTCGGCGACCGACCCGGAAGGCTCGCCCGTGGCCGGGCTGGATCTTGACGCATTGGCGAGCGCCGGCTCGGTGGGGGCCGTGGTCGACGCCGGTGACGGCACCTACACTGCGGCCTTCACGGCGCCGGCCTCACCGGCGACGGTGACGGCGACCGTGAGGACCCCGGAAGCCATCTGCTCCGAGGAGCTCGTCTTCGACGTCCTGCCCTGCTCCACGCCGCTGGTGGTGTCCTCCGAGACGATCTCGGACACCCGGATCATCCAGTGGTGCGGCGACATCCACATCGGGCCCGCAGTCACCGTGGAGGCGACCGCCGACGTCACGTTCCAGGCTGGAGGAACCATCGAGGCGGACAACGGGTTCGCGGTGGAGAGCGGCGCGACCGTCACCTTCGCCCTGGAGCCCTGACTGGACGCCGCCTCCGCACCGTCACGGGGCCGTCACATTCGAATGTGACACTTGGGCTGCTCGGGAGGTCAGCGACGGCCCGAGGCGTCGCCCTCTATCCCTGTCACGGATGCGCCGGATCTCAAGGAGGCGGGAGGCCGGCGCTACTCGGTAGCAAAAAGGTGTTGACATGACATTCGACATCCCACCCATGCACCGAACACGAGCCCTGTCTGCTCTCGTGATGAT